>JADJDT010000017.1 GCA_016702545.1 Pseudomonadota bacterium
GAGTGATTTGCCCACCCTTGAAGCTGGCTCCGAGATTTCCCTTCAGGAACTGCTGGGCCGCCGCCTCGCTCGGGAAATCAATTTCTATCACTGCCATGACAAGTCCCTCCGGCTGCAACGAGTCGCGCCTGAACCGCGCGCACCGACTGTGACGACACCGGCAGGGCAGCCTCCGCGCCTCGCGCGTGCCTTCTCGAGCTTTCCCCCCCGGCCCAAAGCGCCCGGCGAAGCCCCCCCGGCGGTCTTGAGGACCGGCGCACCTCCCGCCGCGGCAGTAGCCCCGCGCGGACTCCCCAACCGGGGTTCGTTCCCGCAGCATCACCGAGATCCCGCGGATTCCCCACCCGGCATTCGTTCCCGCACCATCACCGAGATGGCCTCCCGCACGAGTCCAAGCATCGCGCGCATTCTGCGAGTCCCGATCGGCGGCCTTGGACACCTCGGCGTCCCACGGCCTTCGACCTATCTCGCGCGCGGTCAACGTCCGGTGCCGTGGCTGGCCGGGCGCTCCCGGTCCCGCTGCCCCCTTGCTCAACAAGCTCGTACTAGACCACTAGCTGAGCCACCCCGTGCTGTCCAGGCCCCGAGAAGAAGAAGAGGGGGCGGTTCACGGGTCGTGGGTTCGTGCCGGCCGGGACCGCCTCTGGCGCCGAGCACGGAACTCGGCTCCCCGCGACTGCCTCCGGCACCCGGTTCTGATCGGGTGAATGGTGCACCCGGTCCCAAGTCACGCACCTCGTCATATCAGTCGCCTGCTGACCAATATGCAGCGTCGTTGCAGATTGGTCGCATGTGGGTCGAACGCATCAGCCCAGCAGCTCCTCGACGACCACGCTCGCTCCCGGCAGCGCGAGCGGCTCGAGGGATTCACTCCCGCGCACGACGATGATGGTGCGGTAGCGCTCCTCCTGCGGGAGCGGGTCTCGATGGACCTCGAGGCGCTGGTTGGCGACGTTGACGATCCAGTACTCCTCGATGCCATGGCGCGCATAGATCGCCGTCTTGATGCCCCGGTCCTTCGCCAGGCTGTGCGAGGCGACCTCGACCACGAGGAGCGCGTGCTCGGGATGACCCGTGTTGCGGTCCTCTTCGTCCGCGGCAACGAGGGCGAGGTCGGGCTCGGGCTCGCCGTAGGGCGGTAGGGTCAGCGGGAGCTGCGGCCGGACGACCAGCGTCGCGGGGGCGTGGGTGACGAAGAGCCGGGTGAGCTTGGTGATGATCCGGGCGTGGGCGACAGTATGCGGGCTCACCTCGACGATGGCTCCTTCCAGCAGCTCGACCCGCGCGTCCTCGTCGAAGACGCCTGCCGCGATCATCCGATGGTATTGAACGACGCTGATCCGGTGCAGCCACTCCGGCGGCAGGTGCTGGATCGGCGCGAGCATGGGACCACTCTAGCACTCCCGGGGCGGGTTTCTCTCGTCGCCGAGGCGCGCCTTCGAAATCACTTGTCGCTCGGCGGTTGCTTGCCAGCAGCGCTGGGGGCCCCGGGGTCGGGGCGTAGTGGTCCGGGCGCTGAGGCCTCAGCCGCGGGGGGTGCGCGGGGCGGGGGCCGGCGACCGGGGGGGGGGGGGGGCGGGGGGGTGGGCGCGCGAGGGGGTTGGCGTTGCGCGCGACCTGGGCCATGCCTTTGGCGCGGGCGATGTCGCCGAGGGCCTTGGCGATGAAGGCCGCATCCGTGTCGGGGTCCGTGAGGCAGGCATCGAGGTAGGCCGCCATCTCCTTCGGCGTGCGGAGGTGTTCGGCCACGTCGTAGCGAGTCGTGCGCGTTTTCGGCATTGGCTCCTCCTAGAGCGCTCGCGCCAGGCGCAAGGCGGTCTTGATGTCGGCGGCCTGCGATCGCTTGCTGCCGCCGGCGAGCAGAATCACCACGCGGTGGCCGCGCCTGGTGAAATACACCCGATAGCCCGGTCCGTAGTCGATGCGAAGCTCGAAGACGCCCTCTCCGACCGGCTTGGCATCGCCAGCGTTTCCCGCCGGGGGCGTTCAGATGCGCACCGTGGACACGGCGCCCGTGCCGGGGCGCATCCGTCGCCCTGGGGGGACCTGCGTCTTGAGGATTTCGACCACGGACTCGAGTGTATCCACTGGGCTACATGCGGTCAAGGACTTCCCGCCCTCACCGCCGCCCGCGCGCCACCGGCCGCGCGCTCAGGGGATCGTCGGGCCATGCGTGTTTGGGGTAGCGGCGCTGCAGGGCGGGGCGGAGCTGGGGGTAGGTCTGGTGCCAGAAGCTCGCGAGATCTTGTGTGACCTGGACGGGGCGGCCGTTGGGGGCGAGCAGCTCCAGCAGCACGGGCTGGCGGTTCCGGGCGAGGCGTGGGGTCTGGGTGCAGCCGAAGAGCTCCTGCAAGGGCAGGGCCAGCACGGGGGGGCTTTTTTCGTCGCGGTAGGCGAGGGGGACGTGGCGGCCGCTGGGCACCTGGAGCAGCTCGGGGGCCTCGCGGGCGAGGGCGCGCGCCTGCTCCGCGCTGAGGAGCTGGCCGAGGGCGGCGAGGAGGTCGGCGCGGCGCAGCTCGGCGAAGCTGGTCTGGTGGTGGCAGAGCGCGGGCAGGCAGCGGGCGAGCAGGGTGTCGTCGCCCGCGGGGAGCTCGAGCTCGGGGAGGGCCCGGCGCAGCCAGCGCAGGCGTGCGAGCCAGGTGTCCACCGCGGGGCTCGGCTGCAGCGCGCGGCGCGGATCACGGGCGGCGTGCTCGGCCAGCAGGGTGGCGGCGCGCGTCGGGTCGGGCGTGACCGGTGCGCGGTGCAGGCAGAGGTCCTCGTAGAGGCGGCAGCGGCTAGCGACGACGCGCTCGGTGGCCTCGTCGAAGCTGAGCTGCTGCTCCTCGCGCGTGGACAGCCAGGCGGGGTCGATCGCGCTGGCGACCAGCACGCGGGCCTCGCGGCCGGCGCCGTCGACCTCCACGGCCACATAGAGCGGCTCGTCGCGCACGGCGCTGCGCGGGTCGAGCACGACGCCGCGGCCGCCGACGAGGCGCCCGCGGTCGCGCTCGCCCTCGCGCCGCAGCACGACGCGGTCGGGGAAGGCGCTGAGCACGAGGCGCAGCAGGGGCGCCGCCGCCTGGCCCCGGCGCTCGGCCTCTTCGAAGCGCTCGAGTCGCTCGAGCAGGTCGGAGCGGGCGCTGATCGGATCGGCCGCGGGGCGGCGCCGCGTCGGATCTCCGGCGAGCGCGGCGGGCGCCAGGAGGTCGCGCTCGGAGAGCAGCGCGGCGAGCGTGGCGCCCTCGCGGGCGCAGCCGGCCGCGCGCGCGGCGACGAGCAAGCGCGCCAGGCGTGGGTGTAGCGGCAGCGCCAGCAGCTCGCGGCCCAGCGTCGTCGGGTGGCGGCTGAGGGGGTCGAGCGCGCCGAGGCGCACGAGCAGCTGCTCGGCGCTGGCCAGCGCGCCACGCTCGGGCGCCTCGAGCCAGTCGAAGGTCTGCGGGTCGCGGCCCCAGCAGCGCAAGGTCAGCACCACCGGGGCCAGGTCGATGCGCCGCAGCTCGGGCGGAGTCGCCGTGGCCAGCGAGGCCTGCTCGGCGGCGGTCCACAGTCGGTAGACGCGGCCGGGGCCGAGGCGCGCGGCGCGACCGGCGCGCTGGTCGGCGGAGGCGGCGCTGATCCGCGTGAGCTCGAGACGATCGAGGCCCGTGCGGGGGTCGTGGCGCGGCAGCCGCACCTGGCCGCTGTCGATCACCGTGCGGACGCCGGCGACGGTGACCGAGGTCTCGGCGACGTTGGTGCTGAGGACGACGCGGCGGCGCTCGCCCGCGCGCAGGGCGCGGTCCTGGGCGGCGCTGGGGAGGCTGCCGTGCAGGGGGACGACCTCGGCGTCGGCGAGGTCGGCGAGCAGCTCGGTGGCGCGCGCGATCTCGCCCGCGCCGGGGAGGAAGACCAGCAGGTCGCCGGCGTGGGGGTCGTCGCGCAGGGCGCGCCGGACGGTGCGCGCGGCGACGGCGGTGAGCGGGTCGCGGGGCGGCGCGGGGAGATAGCAGGTCTCGAGCGGGTGGGGCTCGTTGTTCAGGCGCAGGATCGGGCAGCCGCCGAGGTAGGCCGCGACGGGCTCGGCCTGCAGGGTGGCCGACATCACGATCAGCCGCAGGTCGGGGCGCAGCTCGCGCTGCACCTCCTTGAGCAGCGCCAGGCCGAGGTCGCTGTGGACGCTGCGCTCGTGGAACTCGTCGAGCACGACGGCGCCGACGCCCTCGAGCGCCGGGTCGTCGAGCAGGCGGCGGGTGAGGATGCCCTCGGTGAGGACGAGCAGCCGCGTCGCGGCGTGGTAGCGGCGCTCGAAGCGCACGTGAAAGCCGACCTCGTGGCCGAGCGTCCAGCCGCGCTCCTCGGCGATGCGGGCGGCGGCGGCGCGCGCGGCCAGGCGCCGCGGCTCGAGCAGCCAGACCTGGCCGCTGAGCCACGCTGCGCTGAGCAGCGCTGGCGGCAGGCGCGTGGTCTTGCCCGTGCCCGGCGGCGCCACCACCACGAGGTTGCCCCGCGCGCCGGCGGCGGCGACCAGCTCGGGCAGGAGCGCGTCGATCGGCAGCGCCACGCCGCCGGCCGGGTCAGGTTCGCGCTGGGCGCCGTTGTGTGCGATGAGAAGGCCTCGTTTGCGCGGGGACGCGCCGGCGTCCGCGCCGAGGAGCAGCGTATGCAGACCTTCGACAGTCGCCTGGTCCGTGCCGAGCAGCTTACACCGACCGTGCGGCGGTTGTGGTTCGAGCGGGCGGAGGGCGCCACGCTCGACTTCCTGCCGGGGCAGCACGCGCGCTTCGTGCTGCCGGCGACGAAGGGGGCCGCAGAGCACGCGGGGGCCTACTCGCTCTGCGAGCCGCCGCGGGCCGACGGGCGCTACGCAATCTGCGTCAAGCAACAGCGGGCCCACGGCGTGGCCGAGGCCTTGTTGCAGGCGAGCCCCGGCGCGCTGCTGCAGACCGTCGCGCCGCTGGGCCGCTTCGTGCTCGAGGCGGCCGATAGCGGCCCCTTGGTGCTGGTGGCCACGGGAGTGGGGGTGGCGCCCTTCCACGCGATGCTCGACCAGCTCCGCGAGCTGGCCGGGCGCGCCGACATCTACCTGCTGCTCGGCGCGCGTCGGCCGGTCGAGCTGCTCTTCGATCCGCAGTGGCGGGCGCTGGCAGCCGAGGGCGGGGGCCGCTTTCACTATCGGCCGATCGTCAGCCGGCCGCAGGCGGAGGATGCGTGGCAGGGAGCGGTCGGTCGGGTCGACGCCTTGCTCGGCGAGCTGCCGGTGACGCTGGGCGAGGCCCGGGCCTACCTGTGCGGTCATAGCCCGATGGTGGCGCAGCTCCGCGCCGAGCTGACCCGTCGCGGGCTGCCGAGTGCGCGCCTGCACACGGACCACTGATCCACGGACCGCGCCCGCCCGGTGCCCGCCGCCGCCCGCTGTGCAGCGCGCAACTTGGAGTTGGCGGCGTTTGCTGCGAGAATCGGTGCTCCGATGAGTGACCAGCGAGAGCGCCGCGATCCCCGCTATCCGGTGACGTGGGCGGTGTCCATCCGCGCCGCCGACTGGCTCGAGGTGCAGCAGCTCAGCACCGAGAACGTCAGCCGGGGAGGCTTGTTCATCCGCACCCGGAGCCAGGCGGCTCCTGGGACCCGGCTGCAGATCGAGCTCACCTTGCCGGACGGCACGGTGTTTCCGGCCGACGGCGAGGTCATTCACTGCATCGCGGCGGAGCGGGCGCGGGCCGAGGGGGTCGCCGCGGGGATCGGGGTGCGCTTCGATGCGCGCCACGCCGTCGATCTCTATCTGCTCGAGACCGCCGCGGCGGGGCAGGCGGGGGGCTTGGCGCATGCCTACGCCTTCGACCCGCTGGGCTTTGCCACGCTCGAGGCGACGCTGGCGCCGGTCGGCCAGCCCGGTGAAACGGCCGAGCCCGAATGGACCACGGCGCACCACCTGATCGAGCCGCCGGCGACGACCGTCGGGCTCGACGACTCACCGCTGGCCGCGGTCGCAGCCAGCGTGCCCGAGCTCGCAGCCAGTGCGTCCGAGCTGGCAGTCGCGAAGGCGGAGCCCTGTGTCTTCGGCATCGACTTCGGCACGACCTACAGCAGCATTGCCGTCGTGCTCGGCGAGCGGGTCGTCGTGCTCGAGGACGCGGACGGCAACACCCTCACGCCCTCGGTGGTCTGCTATCCGGAGGAGGGGCCGCCTCTGGTCGGCTGGCCGGCGCGCGAGCGGATCGCGACGCACCCGACCACGACGCTGAGCTCGATCAAGCGGCTGGTCGGCCGCCGCTACGACGATCCGGCGCTGGAGGCCTTCTGGGCCTCCTCGCCGCTGCGCGGCAGCGCGGGGGTCGAGGGCGAGACCCTGCTCGATATCTACGGTCAGCCCATCAGCACGACGCAGGTCGCCAGCGAGGTCTTGCGCCGCCTGCGCGAGATCGGCGAGCGCGCGACGGGACTGCCGGTCGAGCGCGTGCTGCTCTCGGCGCCGCTGGGGGCGCCGGCCCAGCGCGCGGCGATCCAACGCGCCGCCGAGCTGGCGGGGCTGCAGGTGCTGGGCGTCGTCGACGAGCCGGTGGCGGCGGCGATGAGCTATGCCGTGGGGCGCGACGAGGAGCAGCTGATCGCGGTCTACGACTTCGGGGGCGGGACCTTCGACTTCTCCTTGCTGCGGCTGGCGGACGCGCGCCTGTCGGTGCTCAGTCAGGCTGGCGATGCGTGGCTCGGCGGCGACGACTTCGACACGGCCTTGGCCCAGCACGCGGCCGCGGAGTTCTGGCAGCGCTGGCACGTCGACCTGCGCCAACGCCAGGTCGAGTGGCAGCGCCTGCTCTTTCTCGCCGAGGTGGCCAAGCGGCGCCTCAGCCTGCAGCCATCGGTCGAGCTCAAGGCGCGCGCCATCGCGCTCTCGGTGCGCGGTCCGATCGACCTGGTCACGACCTTCGACCGCGCGCTCTTCGAGCAGCTCTGTGGCGAGCTGGTCGGCTGCTCGCTGGAGATCGTCGAGGGTTGCTTGCGCGAGGCCGGGGTGTCACCGGCGCAGGTCGATCGCGTCGTGCTGACGGGCGGGGTCTCGCGGATGCCGCTGGTGCGCGAGCGGCTCCAGCGTTACTTCGCGCGCGAGCTGCCGCTGCTGGTCGACCCGGAGCAGGCGATCGTGATCGGTGACGCGATCTACGGCCGCTTCCTGGAGCTCGCCCAGCGCGGGTCGGGGCTGCACCGGGGCGTCAGCTCGCCCGGTACGCCCGTGGGTGGGCCCCCGGGGGAGTAGGGCGCGGGAAGCGCTTGTTATGGGACTAGACGCTGCGCTCGAGCAGCGCGCGCACGATCAGCGGCCAGCCGACGGTGGCGTCGAGCAGCACCTCGGCATAGCGCCCACCCGCGGCGGGCGGGACGAACTTGCCCCAGCTCACCCCCTCGGAATAGGTGCAGCCCGAGAGATGCCCGTAGTGCACGGGGTCCGGGCAGATGCGCACGCCGTAGCGAAAGCGTGGCACGGGCAGCTCGAGCTCGAGGCGACCGTTGAGCACGTCGACGTAGGGGGCCACCTGCTGGGCCCAGTTGCGCGGGACGCCGCCGCCGACCGTGAAGATCCCCAGCGGGCGACCTTCCCGGGTCTGCTGCTGGCAGAGCTCGGCGTAGTGCACGAGGTCGCGAAACGCGTCGTAGCGCAGGTAGTCCTGCCCCTGGCGCTCGCGCGCATAGCGGTGGACCATGAAGTCGAGGCCGAGCTCGGAGTCGCTGAAGGCCGGGATGATCACCGGGACCTGATGCTGGGCGGCGGCCTGCAGCACGCCACGGCCCGGCAGCTGCTCGCCGAAGAAGCGCAGGAGCTCGTGGGTGCCGACCGGCTCGCTGCGGCTGTCGGCCAGGCGGCCGAGCAGCTCGCGCGCATGCTCGGCGAGCTGGTCGAGGTTGTACTCGGGCTCGATCACGTCGTAGACGCGATTCAGCCGGGCAGCCAAGTAGGCCTCGTCGGGGATGTTGGGATCGGCCTTGTAGTGGTGCATGCCGATGTCCTCGGTCAGGCCGTGACCGACCAGCGCGCCGGTGGCGACGACGCAGTGCACCCAGCCGCGCTCGATCATCTCGACAGCCAGCAGGCTCAGCCCGGCCATCGTCATCGCGCCGCTCAGCGTCAGCACGACCCAGGCGCCGTCGCGCACCATCGCCTCGCTGACGGCGACGGCTTCGCCGAGCGTGCGCCCGGTGAAGGCGGTCTTGCTCATCGCCGCGAGCAGCTCGGCGGTGTTCTTGGGGGCTGTGACGTCGAGGCGCTGCATCGGCTCGAGACCGAGCCGGGCAGCATCTTCGGCGGAGCGCTTCGCGGGGCAAGTCGACATGGGCCAGCTCCTGGTGGGCTTCTGCCAGAGCACGCCTTACTTAGCACACAGCGCAGCGCCGGAGGACCTCCGCGTGGGCACTTCGAGTGGGCAGGTTCGCGGCGACCCGCTATGCTCGGCGCCGTCGTCAGCGCCGGAGCCCGTGCCAACCCGATGCAACCTCCTTTCCTCATGGCCGTCGTGCGGCTGACGCTGGTGCTGGGGGTGCTGCTCGTGTCGACGAGCGGCTGTCGCCGCCGCGCGCGACCGGGCAGCGAGGCCGCCGGCGCGCAGTCGACCGCGATGGCGGAGGCGCCCGGGCCCTCGCTGGAGGCTCGCCAGCCCGACGTGTTGCGCTGGGGCCTCCACCTCAGCGGGGCGTTCCTCGCCGGTCGCGATTGGTCGAGCGGGGCGCTCGATCGCGGTCCCGCGGCGCCGCTGGTGCGGCGCAACCTCGAGCAGCTGCTGGCCTGGCGGATGAACCTGCTCGTCGTCGATGCGGTCGACGGTAAGCGTGCGTCGTTGCTCCTGCCCAGCCCGACGCTGCTGGCGCTGGCGCAAGGCTGGTCCGCGCCGCCGCGCGCCATCTCGGCCTGGGTGCAGCAGGCGCATCGTCGCCTCGTGCCGGTCTATCTCGACGCGACGGCGTTGGCCCGCGCCGCGAGCGCGGCGTCGCCGGGCTTGACCCTGGCCCAGTTTGCGCGGGCCGAGGGCGAGCTGCTCGACGGGGGCGGCTTCGACGGGTTGGTCTTCACCAGCCCGGTCGCTGCCTGGGCGGCCGCGAGCTACGCGCTCGCCCACGCCCGGGGACGGCGCTACGTCGATGCCTTCGGCCCGCAGGCGCAGCGGGCCGACGTGCTGCTGGCGTCGATCGATGGCGGCCTGTTGGCGTCGCTGGCGGCGCTCACCGGGCCCTCGGCCGTGGTGCTCGGCGCGGCATCGGCGGGGCAGCGCCTCGTGGCCGAGCTGGGCGTGATGGCGCTCGTGGCCGCTCAGGCCCGGGCGCGGCGTCAGCGCTTGTGGGTCGAGGTCGGGGAGACGGGCCAGCGCGCGGGTCTGCGCCACAACCTGCTGCTGCTGGCGGGCGCGCAATACCGCGCCACGGGCTACCTCTGGCGCGCGCGCGCCGTGGACGAGCTGCCCTGGCGCGACGAGGATCTGCGGGGCGAGGCCGAGGCGACGCTCCAGGACCTCGAGTGGCTGCGGCGCCCCGCGGGCGATCGCCCGCCGCGCGCCGAGATCGTGCTGGCGTTGCCGACGGAAGATCCGCTGCGGATCGATGCGCTCGCGTTCCTGGCGCAGGCGCTGGGTCCGGTGGCCAACGGCCTGGCGCTGTCGGGGTATGAGCTAGGGGCCAGCGGAGGCCTGCCGCCGGGGGCGGCCGACGCCTATGTAGTGCTGGCCTCGGGGCGCCTCTCCGAGGGGGTGCCGGACCTGCCGGAGGTCGTGCTGGAGCTGCTCCGCGGGCCCAAGCCGGTGCTGGTCATCGTCGATGGGCTGAGCGACGGCGGCAATTGGCGTCGGGCCCTGCCGCTGCTCGGGCTGCGCCCGGGCTGGCCGCGGGTCGAGCTGCAGGGCACGATCGAGCGCATCGAGCTGGCCGATCCGGGTTGGCAGGGCGGCAGCGCGGCCACGGGGGAGGTCGCGCTGCGCGCCGCGCTGCTTCCCGAGCGCGCCGTGAGTGGACAGCTGCTGGCCAGCGTGACGTTGCAGGGGGCTCGCACACCGCTGCTGGTCGGCAACGGCAACAAGCTGCTGATCAACGCGAGCGCGGTGCCCGCCGCCGCGGCGTTCTGGATCAATCGGCTGCTGCGGCGCAACGCGCGCCTGAGCTTCGATGGCGTCGGCTTCACCGGTCGGCGCTCGGCCTTCCTCGCGCTCGGCGACACGCAGCTCGAGGTCGATCTGCCGCTCGCGCCCGGCACCGAGCTGCGCGTGTTGCGCTACGGCGCGGACGGGCAACGCCAGCCGATCGAGCTCTGGCCCTACGAGCCGCCGCTCAAGACCTTGCTGGCGCAGCACGAGCTGCTGGTGGTCGAGGGCGTCGCCGCGCCGTGAGGGGGCGCGGCCGTGGTGGGGGCTGACGAATCGGGACAGATCGGGTACCGTTTCCCCTCGTTGTCGCTTGAGTGAAGGGAGCTGAGACATGACGGACGAGACCAAGCAGCGCGTCGAGACCGCGATCAGGTCGCACAAGGTGGTGCTGTTCATGAAGGGGGTGCCGGACTTCCCGCAGTGCGGCTTCTCGGCGCGGGCGGCCGAGTGTCTGGAGCGGCTCGGCGTGCAGTTCGCCGCCTTCGACGTGCTGCCGGACCGCGAGCTGCGCGAGGCGATCAAGGAGTACTCGCGCTGGCCGACGCTGCCGCAGCTCTACATCGAGGGCGAGCTGATCGGGGGCAGCGACATCGTCACCGAGCTGTTCCAGAGCGGCGAGCTCAAGGTCAAGCTGGAGCAGGCGGGGGCCTTGTGACCTCGCCTGTGAGGGCGCAGCGGTCGCCCTCATCAGCGCTCGAACCGCACGCCCCGCGTCGGGCTCCACGCGATCCGATCGACCGCGCCGTGCAGCGGGCGGTGGCGGAGCGCGTCTTTCCTGCCGCCTGCCTGCTGGTGGCGGTCGAGGGCCAGCCCGTCGTGCATCGCGCCTACGGACGGGCGCGGCTCGACAGCGTCTTCGATCTGGCCTCGTTGACCAAGCCCTTGGCCACGGCCGCGACGCTGATGCAGCTGGTGGCCGCTGGGCGTTTGACGCTGGAGACGCGGCTCGGCGCCGTGATCGAGGCGTTGCAGGGCACCGCGCTCGGCGCGGTCACGCTGGCTCAGCTGCTCGCGCATACGGCAGGGCTGCCCGAGTGGCTGCCGCTCTACCAGCAGCTCGTGACCCGGCCGGCGCGGCGGGCGCGACAGCGGGCGCGAGAGCTGATCGCCGCGACCCCGCTGGCGTACGCGCCGGGAAGCACGACCTGCTACAGCGACCTCGGCTACCTGCTGCTCGACTGGGCGCTCGAGGCCGCGACCGGCGAACGCCTCGATCACCTGGCCCAGCGCCTGGTGTTCGCGCCGCTGGCGCTGACCCGCACGGGCTTCGTCGACCTGGCCGCGCGGCGGAGCGCGGCTCGGCTGCAGCAGCACTGGCGCTTCGTGCCGACCGAGCGCTGCCCGCGCCGTGGCCGGCTCTGCGGCGAGGTCCACGACGACAACTGTCACGCGATGCAAGGCGTCGCGGGGCATGCCGGGCTGTTCTCGACGGCGCACGACGTGCACCAAATCGTGCGGCAGCTGGTCAGTGCGGCGCGCGGCGAGGCCTCGATCTTCGACGGCGCCGTGGTGCGGCGCTGCTTCGACACGCAGCTGGTCAGCGGCAGCAGCTGGCGGTTGGGCTGGGACACGCCGGGTGGCGAGCGGCCGAGCGCGGGTCGGGCCTTCGGTGGCCGCAGCGTCGGGCACCTGGGCTTCACCGGCACGTCGGTGTGGATCGATCGTGACCGGCCGTGGTGGGCGATTCTCCTGACCAACCGCGTCTACTACGGTCGCGAGCCCAACCGGATGAAGCCGCTGCGCCCCCGCCTGCACGACGCGGTCGCGCGCACGCTCAAGGGCTGGGGCTACCTGTAGTCGCCCTGTCGTTGGCGGGCCCCGCGCTCCCGCGTACAATCGGCGCGCGCGAGAGCCGGGGTGGGGCGCGAACGCGGGCGGGTCCGCGGTCGCGCGGTTGCCGGTTGCGCGGGAGCCACCGTGAGACTGAGCGTCGAGCAGTTCCGTGCCTGGGAGAATAAGTGCGTCACGTTGCTGGGCATGTCGGGCGTCGGCAAGACCCGCCTAGCCGCGCTGCTGCGACGTCACAATTGGTTTCACTACTCGGGCGACTATCGCATCGGCACCCGCTATCTGGACGAGCCGATCCTCGACAACATCAAGCAGCAGGCGATGCAGGTGCCGTTCCTACGCGACCTGCTGCGTTCGGATTCGATCTACATCGCCAACAACATCACCGTCGACCATCTGAAGCCGCTCTCGACCTTCCTCGGCAAGCTCGGCGACGTGACGCGCGGCGGCCTGCCGCTGGCCGAATTCAAGCGCCGGCAGGGCTTGCATCACCGCGCGGAGATCGCGGCGATGACCGACGTGCCGGAGTTCATCTGCAAGGCGCAGGCGATCTACGGCTACCAGCACTTCGTCAATGACGCCGGCGGTAGCCTCTGCGAGCTGGACGACCCCCAGGTGCTCGAGCTGCTCGACCGCCACACGCTGGTGCTCTACGTCGAGGCGACAACGGACGATGCGCGCGCGCTGATCGCGCGCGCCGAGCAAGACCCCAAGCCGCTCTACTATCGCGAGGCCTTTCTCGAGGCCGAGCTGGCGGCCTACCTGCTGGAGCGCCGCTTGCCGACGGTCGAGGCGATCGAGCCGGACGACTTCGTGCGCTGGATCTTTCCGCGGCTGTTCTGCTCGCGCCTGCCGCGCTACCAGGCGATCGCGGCGCGCTACGGCTACAGCGTGTCGAGCGCCGAGGTCGCGGCCGTGACCAGCGAGCACGACTTCCTCGAGCTGGTCGCCCGGGCGCTGTCCCGACCGATCGCGGCGGTGGACGTGGCGAGTGAGGCGGGTGGGATCAGCGCGGCGGGCCCACGCTGATGGCGACGGAGCTGCCCCTGCGCGTCACGGTGCGCGTGCTGCTGGCCACCGGGCCGGCGAAAGGCGAGCGGCGCGAGCGCCTGAGCGACGCGCTGCGTTGGCCGCCAGCGCGGCTGCATTTCGCGGGCGCGCTGCCGATCGAGGGGGCGGGCGAGGGGAGCGTGGTGTTCGCGCTGCCGGGCGACGAGGAGCCGATCGCCTGCGCCGCGCGGCTGCATTTCGATCCCGAGCGCCCCGAGCGCGGCAGCACCGCCGAGCTATGGTCGCTGAGCGCCGAGCACGAGGCGGCGATCGAGGCCTACGTGGCGGCCGGGGGCGAGCCTTGAGCGGGCAGGGCGCGGCCCCGCCTGGGCCGTCGCGGCTCGAGCAGCTCGAGCGGCTCAGCGCCGAGGCGTTGCAAGGCGGCGGTCAGGAACGGCTGGCCCGGCAGCACGCGGCCGGCAAGCTCAGCGCGCGCGAGCGCCTCGAGCTGCTGCTCGATCCGGGCAGCTTCGTCCGAGCTCGACCGCTTCGTCACCCACACCTGCACCGACTTCGCCACCGCCGAAGAGCGTCCGCTCGGCGATGGCGTCGTGGTCGGTCACGGCCTGGTGCGCGGGCGGCTGACCTTCGCCTTCGCCCAGGACTTCACCGTCTTCGGCGGCAGCCTCGGTCGCGCCCACGCCGGCAAGATCTGCAAGCTGATGGATCTGGCGGAGCGCGCCGGCGCCCCAATCGTGGGACTCAACGACTCCGGCGGCGCCCGCATCCAGGAGGGCGTGGCGGCGCTCGCCGGCTACGCGGAGATCTTCCTGCGCAATACGCTGCTCTCGGGGGTGGTACCGCAGATCTCCGCCGTGCTCGGACCGTGCGCCGGGGGCGCGGTCTACTCGCCGGCGCTCACCGATTTCATCCTGATGGTCGAGCGCACGGGGCACATGTTCATCACCGGCCCCGACGTGATCAAGGCGGTGACCCACGAGGAGGTCACCAAGGAGCAGCTCGGCGGCGCGACGACGCACAGCCGCGACTCGGGCGTGGCGCACCTCAGCTGCGCGGACGAGGCGAGCTGCCTGCGCGCGATCCGCGAGCTCTTGTCGTTCTTGCCGCAGAACAACACCGAGGAGCCGCCGAGCGCGCCGAGCGACGACCCAGTCGATCGCTGCGCCCCCGAGCTGGACACGCTCGTACCCGAGGACCCGACGCGCCCCTACGACATCAAGACGCTGATCGCGTATGTCGTCGATGAGGGCTACCTCTTCGAGGTGCAGCCGGATTACGCGCCCAATATCGTGGTGGGCTTCGCGCGACTGGGCGGGCGCGCGGTCGGCGTGGTGGCCAATCAGCCGGCCGTGCTGGCGGGCTGCCTCGACATCAAGGCCTCCCTCAAGGCGGCGCGCTTCGTGCGCACCTGCGACTGCTTCAACGTCCCGCTGGTCACCTTCGTCGATGTTCCGGGCTTTCTGCCGGGCAGCGACCAGGAGTACGGCGGGATCATCAAGCACGGGGCCAAGCTGCTCTACGCCTTCGCCGAGGCCACCGTGCCGAAGGTCACGCTGATCACGCGCAAGGCCTACGGCGGGGCCTATGACGTGATGGCCTCCAAGCACCTGCGCGCCGACCTCAACTTGGCCTTCCCCGGCGCCGAGATCGCAGTGATGGGCCCGGCCGGCGCGGTCAACGTGCTCTACCGCCAGGAGCTGGCCGCGGTGGGCGCGGCCGAGCGCGACGCGCGGCGCGCCGCGTATGTCGCCCGCTACCGCGAGGCCTTCGCCAACCCCTATCGGGCGGCGGAGCTCGGCTATCTCGACGACGTGATCGTGCCGCGTACGACGCGCCCGCGCCTGATCGCGGCGCTGCGGATGCTGCGCAACAAGCGCCAGGCCAACCCGCCGCGCAAGCACGGCAACATGCCGCTGTAGCGCGGCTGCGACGGTGGGGCGCTGCCGCGGCGGTCGGATCATCGGGGGCGGGCCGGCGGTCTGCGCGCGCGCCGTAGGCGAGGGGCGTGGCTGCGCCCGGGCCGCGGCGCCCGGAGCTTGACGGCGGCAGTGGTGGGCCCGGCCAGCACGACATGGCGGGCCAGTCGCTGCAGCGTGGCGCGACCGATGCCGCGTACCCGCCGCAGCGCGCCCAGGCTGTGAAAGGCGCGCCGCGTGCGTGCGCGGAGCAGGCGCTCGGCCAGGGCGGGGCCGATGCCGGGCAGCAACCTCAATTGCTCGGGCGTGGCCGTGTTGACGTTGACGACGGGCACCGTCGCAGACGCGAGCGGTGGGGACGCCCCGCGGGGGGCCGCTGGCGCCGCGCGCGCCGGCGCGAAGCGCCCGCTGGCGGCGAGCGCGACGCTCAGTAGCAGGACGACCAAGAGGGGGTGCAAGGATGCGGTGGAGGGTTGCATGCCGTGCTCCACTCGCAAGCGCCGGGCCGACCGTCCGGCGCTTGGAACCGCCCGTACTGCCACGCCTTCGCTTCCGGGCCGCCGGAGACCCGGTCCGGAGCACCGGCGCCCGGCCGGATCTCGGCGACAGCGGGCCTCCTGTGACGGCGGGACCCCCGTGGCAGTGGGCCGCCCGTGGCAACGGGCCGCGGGTCCAGCGGCCGCGGTTTTTGTGGTAAGAGGGGCGCGGCCCAGCCGGGCGTGAGGGGTGAACGATGGCGCACAAGAAGAAGGTCGTGCTCGCCTACAGCGGCGGGCTGGACACGTCGGTGATCCTGAAGGTCCTGGTGCAGCAGGGCTACGAGGTGGTGGCCTTCGCGGCCAACGTCGGACAGGGCGATGACTTCACCCAGCTCGTGGACCGAGCGAAGGCCACCGGCGCGAGCGCCGTGCGCGTCGACGATCTGCGGCGCGAGTTCGTGACGGACTTCATCTACCCGACGATCGCCTCTAACGCGCTCTACGAGAACCGCTACATGCTCGGCACCTCGCTCGCCCGGCCGCTGATCGCGCGCCGCCAGGTCGAAGTGGCGCTGGAGGAGGGGGCGGAGAGCGTCGCTCACGGCGCGACGGGCAAGGGCAACGACCAGGTACGCTTCGAGCTGGCCTTCGCCGCGTTGGCGCCGCAGCTCGAGGTGATCGCACCCTGGAAGGATCGCACCTTCCTCGAGCGCTTCAAGGGACGCAGCGACCTGCTGTACTACGCGCGCGAGCAGGGCATCCCGGTCGAGGCCACGTTGGCGAAGCCCTACAGCAACGACGAGAACCTGCTGCACATCAGCCATGAGGCCGGGGTGCTCGAGGATCCGAGCTGGACGCCCGACGAGGGCATGTTCCGCCGCACGGTGGCCCCCGAGCAAGCACCCGACCGGGCCGAGCACTTCGAGCTCGAGTTCAGGGACGCGCGCCCGGTACGACTGACGCTGCGCGAGGGCGGGGCGAGCTACGAGGAGCCGCTGGCGTTGTTCGGCGCCTTGAACGAGTTGGGGCGCAAGCACGGCATCGGGCGGGTCGACATGGTCGAGAATCGCTTCGTCGGCATCAAGTCGCGCGGCGTCTACGAGACGCCGGGCGGCACGATCCTGCACCACGCGCTGCGTGACGTGGAGGGCATCGCGATGGATCGCGAGGTGCTGCACCTGCGCGACATGCTGGCGCCCAAGCTGGCCGAGCTGATCTACAACGGCTTCTGGTACAGCCCCGAGGCGGACTTCCTGCGCGCTGCCTTCGCCCAGTCGCAGCGGCTGATCGACGGCAGCGTGCGCCTCAAGCTCTACAAGGGCAACGTGATGGTGGAGGGGCGCGAGTCGCGCAGCTCGCTCTACAACCGCGAGCTGGCCTCGATGGACGTGGCGGGCGGCTACGACCAGGCGGATGCCCAGGGGTTCATCCGCCTCAACGCGCTGCGCCTGCGCGCGCACAAGCTGATTCTGCGCGATCCGAGCCCGCGATGAGCGCGAGCACCCGCTTGTGGGACAAGGGCGAGCCGCTCGACGCACGCGTCGCGCGCTTCACCGTCGGCCGCGATCCCGAGCTCGATGGCCAACTGATCGCCTACGATGCGCTGGCCAGCGCCGCGCATGCCACGATGCTGCGCAAGATCGGCGTGCTCGGCGCCGAGGAGCTGAGCGGGCTGCTGCGCGAGCTGGCGGCCTGCGCGGCCGAGGCCCGCCGCGGCGAGTTCGGTGTCGCCGCGGACGAGGAGGACGGTCACACCGCGCTGGAGAACCGCCTGACCGCGCGGCTCGGCGACGCCGGTCGCCGCGTCCACACCGGTCGCAGCCGCAACGACCAGGTCATCGCCGCGCTGCGGCTGTGGGCGCGCGAGCGGCTGGTCGAGCTGACCGGGCGGCTGCTCGATTTGGTGCAGCAGCTGTTGAGCTTGGCCGAGGCGCAGCGCGAAACGACGATGCCGGGCTACACGCACACGCGGCAGGCGATGCCCTCGACGCTCGGTCACTTCTTCGCCGCGCACGCCGAGGGCCTGCTCGACGCGCTGCCCTGGATTCGCACCGCCTTCGCGCACGTCGACCGCAGCCCGCTCGGCAGCGCCTCGGGCTACGGCGTCGCGCTGCCCCTCGATCGCGTGCTGGTGGCCGAGCTGCTCGGCTTCGCGCGCCCGCAGGCCAACACGCTGGCGGTGCAGAACGATCGTGGCCGCACGGAGTACCTGTTGCTCGCGGTGGCGGCGCTGATCGCCACCGACCTCGGGCGGCTGGCGACCGACCTGATCGGGTTCTCCAGCGATGAGCTGGGGTACGTGCGGCTGGCCGCGGCCGTGACCACGGGGTCGAGCATCATGCCGCAGAAGCGCAATCCGGACGTGCTGGAGCTGATCCGCGCGCAGGCCGCGCGGCTGCGCCAGCGACAGGCCGAGGTGGCGGCGATCTACGGCGGGCTCGCCTCGGGCTATCACCGGGATCTGCAGCTGACCAAGGAGCCGTTGCTCGAGGGGCTGAGCGGCGTGATCGATCTGGTGGCGGTGATGGGGCGGGTGCTGGAGACGCTGCAGGTCGATGCGGAGCGGTGCCGGGCCGCCTTGCTGCCGGCCACCGCCGCGACGGATGAGGTCTATCGGCGGGTCGCGGCCGGTCAGCCCTTCCGGCTGGCCTACCGCGAGGTGGCGGCCGATCCGGCCGGCGCCGTCGGCAGCGAGGGCGCTGAGCTCTGGCGCGCGCGCTGTCACCTCGGGGCGCCGGGGGCGCTCGACCTGCACGACTACCGCGCGGCGCTGCACGAGGGGCGGCAGTGGGTCGCGACGAAGGGACAACACCTCGCCGCCGTCTGGGCCCTGCTGACGAGCGCGCTGGCGCCCGACGGGGACGCTGGAGGAGAGCCATGAGGCGAGCGAGGTGCGGCGCGCTCGGCGTCGGAGTGCTGTGGTGTGCGGCCCTGGCCGGCTGTGGCACCGAGATCGGCGATGGTTGCAGCGACAACGTCACCTGCGCCACCGACGGCACGCGCGTCTGCGACCTCACGCAGCCCGGCGGCTACTGCACGGTCATCGGTTGCTCGGCGAGGAGCTGCCCCGACAACGGCGTCTGCGTCGCCTTCTACGCCGCGAGCTTCTTGACCACGCCGTGCAATCCGCTGACCGAGGACGCGGTCGGCGGCGCCGTCGTGCCGAGCGACGACTGCAACGCCGAGGAGACCTGTCTCAGCAGCGGACGCTGCGGCCTGTCGGCGGCGGCTCAGCGCTTCTGCATGAAGTCCTGTCGCGGGGATGGCGACTGCCGCGGTGACTACACCTGTCGCGCTACCGGCCTGCTCGGGGCGGAGGCCGTTCGCGATCCCGAGCGCCCAGCGAGTGCGCCGCGGCGCTTCTGCGGCCAGCGGGTGCCGGCCGCGGTCGTCGTCGATGGCGGCGGCGGCGCGCGCGACGGCTCCTAGGGACGGCCGCGGGGCCCTCTCGTGCGGGCGGTCGTTCAGCGGGTCAGCAGCGCGCGCGTCACCGTCGGCGCCGAGACGACCGGCGCGATCGCGCAGGGGTTGCTCGTGTTGCTCGGCGCGGGCGCGGAGGATGGCCCCGCCGACGTGGCCTATCTCGCGCAGAAGGTGGTCGGGCTGCGGGTCTTCGAGGACGCCGCGGGCCTGATGAACCGCAGCGTGCTGGAGGTCGGCGGTGCTCTGCTGGTGGTCAGCCAGTTCACGCTCTATGGCGACTGCCGCAAGGGACGCCGCCCGTCCTTCGTCGCGGCGCTCGAGCCCGTGCGCGCGGCCGAGCTGTGCGATCTCTTCGTCGCCGGCTGTCGCGAGCTCGGGGCCAGCGTGGCGTGCGGGCGCTTCGGCGCGCAGATGAACGTCGAGCTGTGCAACGTCGGTCCGGTCACGCTGCTGCTCGATTCGCAGCGGGTCTTCTGACGTGGGTGCTGCTTGCCGATGATTCGCTTCAGCGGTGGCTGCGGGGCGCGCGCGAACGAGCGGGCCGCGTGGCGGCGTGCGCCAGCGGCCTGGAGGCGCTGGGGGCGCCTGACAGCGCTGCTGCTCGGGCTGACGAGCTGTCGGCGGCCGGTGCCGACGCTCGTCGGCGTGCGGGCGGAGCTCGACGCCGGTCGGGTCGCCGCGGCTTGCCAGCTGGCGGCGCGGCTGGTCGACGAGGCTCCCCGGGGCGCGCCACCTGCGGCGCAGCTCGACGGCTTGCGCCTGTGGATCGACTGCCTGGGGCGACTGGGAGCGCTCGACCAGGCCGATCGCTGGCTGGCGCGGCGTGAGCGCGAGCCAGCGGTGGCGCCGGCGCTGCTGAGCTACGGGCGGGCGCTGACCGCCGTCAGCCGCTCGCCGGGCGGGCTGGACGCCGCGCTGCGGTGGCTCGCGCAGGCCGCGCGCGCCTGGCCGGGCGAGGCCGAGATCCCCTTCCGGCAGGGGCTGCTGGCGCTGGCGAACGAACAGGCCGCGGTGGCGCGTGAGCACCTGCTGCGGGCCTGCGCGCTGCGAGCGCGTGCGGCCTGCTGGGCCGCGCTGGCCCACGCCGAGCTCGATCTGGGCCACGAGCAGGCCGCGCTGGCGACCGTGCGTCGGGTGCTGGAGGCCGCTCCGCGCCCCGTCGATATCGCCCACGCACGCGCCCTGCTGCAGCGTCTGGCGCGGCGCCGCGCGGGGTCGGCACCGGCGGCTGCTGGGACGCTGGCCCGGGTGCAACGCGAGGCCGTGGCCGCGCTGACCCGCGGGCGGCCGGAGCTAGCGGTCGAGCTGCTGCGGCGGGCCACGGCGCAGTCCCCGCGCGTGGCGGCGTTGCAGCGACTGTTGGGGCTGGCAGAGCTGCGGGCGGACAACACCGCGGAGGCGCTGCTGGCGCTGCTGCGCGCGCGCCAGCTCGATCCCTTCGACGCCACGAGCGCGCGCTACGCGGCGGCGATCTATCGTGAGCGCGGTGCGACCGCCGAGGCGCTGACCCAGCTGCGGGCCGCGCTCGAGGCCGACCCCTTCGCCGTGCCGGTGGTGCGGGAGCTCGGCGGCCTGCTCGAGCAGCTGGAGCAGCAGCCGTCGGCCGCGCGGATCTACGAGCGCTGGGTGTTGCTCGACGGCAGCGTCGAGGCCCACCGAGCGGCCGCGCGGGCCTGGCTCGCCGCGGGTCAACCGGCTGCGGCGCAGGCGCACTACGAGCGGCTGCTGGCGCGGGTGCCCAACGATTACCTGGCCCACCGGCGCCTGGCGCAGATCCTGGCGCAGCGCGCGAATGCGAGCCGCGATGCGGAGCAGGCCGCCCTGTGGCGCACGCGCGCGCGCGAGCACGCGCGCCGTGCCGCGGCGCTGACGCCGGAGCAACGCGAGGCACGCCGGCCGCTAACGGGCGACGACGCTTGACCACGATCGCGCGCGGCGTACCATCGCCGCTCGCTTCCGCAACCCAAGGAGGGACCGATGAGAAACTGGAGACGAAACGTCGTGCTGTCGCTGGTGCTGGTGGCCAGCGGCGTGGCCTTCGCTGCCCGCGAGGTGCGCGCCGACCCAGGGTTCGGCCTGCTCAGCGGTCTGAGCGGTCAGTGGTGGCAGTGGGCGCTGTCGATTCCAGCGGTCAGCAATCCGCTGGCGGACCCGAACGACAGCAAGCTGTGCGGCGTGGGCCAGAGCGGGCCGGTGTGGTTTCTCGGCGGCACGCTCGACGGCAGCCCCGCGCGCCGCAGCTGCACCGTGCCGCCCGGCGTCTCGTTGCTGATTCCGGCGCTCAATGCCGAGTGTTCGACGGCCGAGTCGCCCGAGCTGACGACCCCGCGGGCGCTGCGCGCCTGCGCCATCGACCTGATCGACCACGTCACGGAGGCGACCGCCAAGCTCGACGGTCGGCGCCTGCCGCTCAGCCGGGTGGTGTCACCGCTCGTCTACCTGGCCCTGCCGCCGGGCAACACGCTCGGGCTGGTCAACCCGCTGCCGAACCCCAGCCCCTCGGTGGGCGATGGCTACTACGCGTTCGTTCCGCCGCTGTCGCCGGGGCGTCACACGATCAAGCTGGCCGCGAAGGCGGTCTTCCCGGACTTCACCTTTGCGCAGGACGTCGAGTACACGATCGAAGTGCTCGCGCGCTGACAGCGCGCACCTGCCTCGGGCTGGCGTCGCGCTCAGCGGCGCCAGCGCACCCCCCCCCAAAAAAAAAAGCAGCGCGAGCACAGGGCCGAGCCGCTCGGGCAGCGACTCAGACCTCTTCGGTGGGCCCGTCGGTGGCGGTATCCGCGGCCGTGATCCAGCGCGCCTTGAACAGCTCGGCCAGCGCCGCGTAGGTGTCGAGGTCGGTGCTGGTCATATGGTCCAGCACGCCGGTGAAGGTGCCGTGCTCGTGAACGAGCTGGAGCATGTCGAGCTGACCCGGGTTCAGCTCGCGCAGTGGCTTGGGGAGCGGACGCGCGAGCTGCAGCGCCGCACCGAGCGCCGGCAGCTCCTCGCGCATCCGGTTGATCTCGTCGAGCTGGCGCATCGCCTCCATCAACAGACCCTCGGTCGGTTCCGAGAGCTCGCCCTCGAAGGTGCGGCTGTCCGCCGGCCGTAGCTCGAAGGCGCCGCTCTGCCAGACGAGCATGCGATACACGGCCTTCTGCGGCGGCATCGCCAGGTTCTCGTCGATCGTGGCGTAGTAGATCTGCCCTTCCCGCAGGAAGATGCGTCCCACGTGGGCAGCGCTGTGAATCTCGAGCACGCCGCTCTTGCGACTCGTCGAGAGCAGTTGCAGCAGATCCGGTAGCGGGATCTCGTCGATCGTGCCCGCCATCGAGCGGGTGGCACCCGCTGGGCGTCTGACCTCGGGCTCGCGTGTTTGGGCGCCCGGCGGGAAGTCCGTCGTCGGCGTAAACGAGCTCTCCGGTCGGTTCTCGTCGACCGTGACCAGCTTGACGATGCTCGTGCCGATCAGGATCCGATCGCCCTCGCGCAGCCGCGAGCGCTTGACCTTCTCGCCATTGACGAAGGTGCCGTTGGTCGAACCGAGGTCCTGAATCACGATCTGGTCGTTCAGGGTCGAGATCTTGGCGTGCTTGCGCGAGACCATGTCCTCGACGAGCACCATGTCGAGGTCGCTGGCGCGGCCGATCACGATCTCGCGCCCCATCTTGATCAGGAACTCGCCGCCCTGATACTTGCCCGAGATGAAGCGCAAAGCGAATTGCGACTGGTCGCCCATCCCGATCCCTTCGAGCCGCGCGGGCCGCTAACGTCGCCGCAAGGGCCCCTGGTCGCTGTCGTCAGCCCCCCGAAGCCGAGCCCTCGCCTCGTGGCGTGTTCGTGCCGCCCAGCATACCGCACGTCTCCCGCCTGGGGCAAAATGGGTGTGACCTCGGGGTGGCGTGCGGGGGCGGGCGACGGCGGGGGGCCGGAGGAGCGCTGCTATTCAGGGTCGCGCCCGCTGTGTTTGCGGACGAGCTCGCGCAGGTGCTTGCGGTCGAGCTTGGCCTCGCGGGCGGCCGCCGAGAGGTTGTTCTCGTGCCGTCGCATCAGGTCGAGCACGTACTCGCGCTCGAACACCTCGACCAGCTGCCCCTTCGCCTCCTTGAAGGGCAGATCCGTGCGCAGACCGAGCGCGGGGCTGCTGGAGGCGTCCGACAGCGTCCCCGGATCGACGCGAATCACCTCGTCGCGCGGCGCTAGCACGCAGGCGCGCTCGATCACGTTGCGCAGCTCGCGCACGTTGCCAGGCCAGCTGTGCTGCCGCAGACGCGCCACGTCGGAGGGGTCGAGGCGCAGCTGCCGGCCGGCGGGCGTGAATTGCTCGACGAAGAGCTGCGCCAGCCGCTCGACGTCGGCGCCGCGTTCGCGCAGCGGCGGCAGCCGGATGCGCACCACGGCCAGGCGGTAATAGAGATCCTCGCGAAAGCGCCGCTCCGCCACCTCCTGCCGCAGGTCGCGGTGCGTGGCGGCGATGATGCGCACGTCGACCTTGCGGTAGTTGCCGTCGCCGACCCGGCGCACCATGCGGCGGTCGATCGCTCGCAGCAACGCCGGCTGGAGGTCGAGCGCGAGCTCGCCGATCTCGTCGAGGAAGATCGTGCCGCCGTCCGCCTCGCCGAAGGCGCCGGCGCGGTCGCTCACCGCACCGGTGAAGGCCCCCTTGACGTGGCCGAAGAGGGCGCTCTCGATCAGCTCGCGCGGCACGGCGCCGCAATCGAAGACGACGAAGGGCCCCTTGGCGCGGCGGCTGTGGCGGTGGATCTCGCCCGCGACGAGTTCCTTGCCGGTGCCGGTCTCGCCCTCGATAATGATGGTGGCCTCGGTGGGCGAGACGTCTCCGAGCAGGCCGAACAAGCGCCGCATCGTCTCGTCTTGGCCCAGCAGCGTGCCGAACTGCGGGGTGGTGCTGGCGGTCGGCTCGACGGGCTCCTCGTCAGGGACGAGCTTGATCAGCGTCCGGCCGATGGTGAACTGGGCGCCGACGGAGATGGTAATCTCCGTGATGCGCGATCCGGCGAAGAAGGTGCCGTTGGTCGAGCCGAGGTCGCGCAGCACGATGCCGCGACCCTCTTCCCAGCGGGCCTGTAGATGCTGGCGTGAAACGGTGGTGTCGGTGAGCGGGAAGGAGCAGCTCGGGCTCGATCCGAAGGTGACCGGCTCTTGTGGGCCGAGCTCGACCGAGTCCCCGGCGTCGGGGCCCTCGACCGCAATGAAACGCCCGCCGCAGCGCTGGCGCGTGAACGCCGGCGGATGGGTCAGCAAACCTGTCGACTGGTCTCTAAGAGGGGAAAACATCAACTCAGCGGAAATCATAGCTAGCGCGCCCGTGCTCGGTCAATCCTGGCTGCCGCAGGCGCCAGGCGGCGGTCCGCGGCGGAAAGGTCGCGCGCTTTGAGCCCGCCGCAGCCGCCCACGCTGCCCGTCGGCGGGGTCTGTCCCGATTGCAGCGCCCCGCTCAGCTGGTCGGCGGGGACGACGCAGCTGCGCTGCGACTACTGCGGTGGTGGCCTGGCGATCGACGCCGAGGCCAATCTGGTCGCGCTGCAGTGTCCGAGCTGCTCGGGAAACTTTTGCTACGTCGACGGCGCGCTGGCCGGACAGTGCCCCTACTGCGCCGCACGCCTGCTGGCCCTGACGCGCGACCGGCTGCTGCGCTATGCGATCACCCCGCGGGTCGAGCGTCCGCCGAGCGCAGTGGATGGCGAGTTGGTGTGGCTGCCGTTCTGGCGGCTCTCGGGGCTCGTCCTCGCTTGGGACATCGGCAAGCAGCGCGAGCACGTGGCGTTGGTGCCCGAGCTGGAGGGCGGGTCGGCCGCCCCGGAGGACGCCCTGCCCCGCGCCAACCCAGGTGACCGCGGACCGCAGAAGCAGTTCCGCTCTCGGGTGGTCCAGCTCGCGCTGCCGGACCCCGCCGCACGCCAGCTCGGGGTGCAGAGCCTGCGGCTGCGGGCGGCGGTCTTTCCGCTCGAGCCCTTTCGACTCGAGCACGAGCGTCTCGGGCGGGTGGTGCCACCCACGCACGACATCGCCGCGGCCCGAGGCGAGCTCTGGGAGCGCGCGATCGATCCGCGGCACGCGACCGCCGAGCTGAGCGTCGACTGCCAGCGCGCCGATCTGCTCGCCGAGACGCTGTCGCTGCTCTACTACCCGTTCTGGGTCGCACCCGGCGCTCGGGAGCTGCGCCTCTGGGACGCGGTGACCGGCGCGGCCGAGCCCCTGGCGGCGGTCGCGCGCGAGCCGGCGCAGGCGGCGGCGAATCCGACGGTGTTCGACGAGGTGAAGGTGATCGAGCTGCGCTGCGAGCGCTGCGGCGGCGAGTTGCTGACCGGACAGCGCGCGGTCGTGCTGCCCTGCCGTCAGTGCCACACCTCCTGGGTGGCCGGCCGCGAGGGACTGCAGCCCTTCGCCGCGCACTTCGCCCGGCCCCAGCTCCCACCGCCGGCTGCCGCGGCGCCGCTGCGCTGGCTGCCCTTCTGGCAGGTTTCCGTGCGGGTGCAGTATTGCGGCCGTCTGGCGCGTCGCGCCGGCGATCTGCGTGCCGTGCTCGAGGTTCGAGCGCCCCCCGGGACCCGCG
Organism: Pseudomonadota bacterium; assembly: GCA_016702545.1. Taxonomy (GTDB): domain Bacteria; phylum Myxococcota_A; class Polyangia; genus JADJTL01. The sequence goes on from JADJDT010000017.1 coordinate 25,259, forward strand.
CGCGGCTGGCGCCGCCGGATACACCCTTGACCTACTTCGCGCCGGCCTACGGCAGCCTGCGGGCCTGCCGACTGGACGTGGCCGCGCGCGACATGACGCGGCTGCAGCCGGCGCTCGAGCCCGGTCCCTACAGCGCGGGTCAGCTGATGGGCTCGTTCTTCGGCCCGGAGGATGCGCACGCGCTCGGCTACGCGGTCTGGATCGGCTTGCTTCCGGGGGCCGTGACGCACCGCCTGCGCTCGTTGCGGCTGGTCTTCGAGCACACGCAGCTCTGGTATGTGCCCTTTGCCGAGCAGGGGCGCGAGCTGGTCAACCTCCTGACCGGTGGCCGCTACGACAGCGCCTTCTTTGTCCGAGGTGCGCCTTGAACTGCCCCGTCTGCAGCCAGTGGAACGGGGCTAGCCAGCGTCGCTGCGTGTTCTGCGACAACGAGCTCGGGCCCGGTCCTGCCGCGCTCGACCGCACGGCGGCCGGTAAGCAGCCACGGCGGCTGACCGCCATCTTGCGCCTGCCGCGCCCGCCGCCGCTGCGAGGCTCGGCGGTGCGGGTGGAGCTGTGGCGCGGGTTGCGCGCCTGGAGCGCCGCCCCGCTCGACCGGCAGGCCTGGGGCCCACTGCTGATCGTGCTGGGGATCGTGCTGATCGTGGCGGGCCTAGTCGTGCGCTGCTGAAGAGGTGTCCATAAATCTGCTGCGCGGCCCGACCGCTGCGTTACCGCGGCACGCGCTGGGCGCCCGCCGCTCTCGCCCCGGGGGCTCGTTCTTCGGCATTTGAGGGGCCGAAGTGCCGCTGCGCTCCGATGCTCACGTACCAGCCCGTACGTTCCGCTTCGGTACTCGCGGCGCCTTGCGCTCGGGCCTGCTCGCGACGATTTCTGGACACCTCTTCAGCGCGGCGCTGCGCTTGGCTGCGTCGTGCAGTCCACCTGCTCGCTCGGCAGGCCGCGCGCGGCGGGCAGCTCGAAGGCGCGTGGTGGCAGCGTCAGGTTGGCCTCCCGCGCGCGGATCGCCAGCGCCAGGGTGGTCTGCCGCGGCGGCTGCTCGATCGTGATCGATGACGGCAGGCGCAGCCCGTCACGTTCCTCTTGCTCGGCGAAGCTCAGCCGGAGCAGCAGCTGCCCGCCGGCCGCGTAGATCGCGCTCTGCTCGACATCCCAGTCGCCGCGCTGGCGCCGCAGCGCGATCGTCTGGGTCAGCGCCGCGCCGTAGAGCGTCAGCAGCTCGCTCGCCCTGCGGCTATCCCAACGCAGCGTGCTGCGCTGGTGGTCGATCACCGGCGTGCTGCCCGCCAGCACGCGCTGCAGGTCGCCGGGATCGAGCGCGACCTCGAGCACGCGCGCGAGGGTGCAGGGCGAGGCCGAGCCCCAGTAGTGACGATTGGCGCGGGCGTCGCGCAGCGCGAAGCGCCCCGCGCTGCAGACCCAGGTGGCGAGCGTGGTGTCGAAGGGCGAGATCAGGTCGAAGCGCAGCTGCCCCGGCCGCGCCGCCATCAGCCGCAGCGTGGCCTTGAGCGCCTCGCCGCGGCTCTCCCAGTGCAGACGGGCCTCGGCGCGCAGCGTGCGCAGGCGCAGCGCGCGAAGCTCGAGCGCGCGCAGCAGCTCGGCCGGCCGCGGGGGCGGGTAGGGGCGGGTCAGCGGCAGGCAGGCGCCGAGCTGCAGCAGCCCCAGCAGCCCGGTGGCGGCGAGGACGGCTGCGCCGCAGGGGCCTCGCGAGGGCCTCCGGAGGCCTCCGGGGCCTGTTGACTCCAAACACGCGAGGGGCGGCATGGTGATCAGGCTCCGGTGCGGGGCAGGTACCCGCGCTGGGGGTGCTGGGGCGCTACCCCCCTCAGGGCTGGTGGGCCTGGGAGGCGTGGCCATGGTGCCACAGGGGTGCGCGCCGACGCGAGCCAGGGGCGAGCCCGTGGTGGAAGGGCAGGGGGGCGCGGTGGATCAGCAGCCCGCGGCCGGTCGGCAGCTCAAGCCGGAGAGTACGCCGTTGAGCGGAAGGGTGCGCCGGCGCTGGCCGCTCTGCAGGTCGAAGACGTGCAGCGCGGTGGGCGACCCACCCGCGGCGCCGTGGGCGGGCGATAGGATCAGCAGCTCTCCCGTGTCGGTCGCGCTCAGTCCCATCACCCAGTTCTCGAAGCCCTCCAGCTGAATCGTCCGTTGGCCGCCGTCGCGCAGCGAGGTCTCGGTGATCGCGTCCGTGGCGTGCCAGGCGGTGTAGACCTTGTCGCCGTGTACGCTGATGCGATCGACGAAGGGTCCACCGACGGTGCTACAGCTCACCGGTGGTAGCGTCTGGGCCGCAGTGAAGTCGTCGTAGAGCTTCAGCTGAGTGCCATGCGAGGCCGGCCAGGGCACGAGCAGCAGCTTGCCGGCGCGGTCGGTGGCGGCCGCGCAGTCCACGCTCGTGCGTTCGAGTCGGCCCGTGCGGAGGTCGAGGCGACTGAGCGGAAGCTCGTGGTTGCCGCAGCCGTAGAGCGCGTCGCCGATCCAGCCGAGCGAGACCGGTCCGCCGCCGAAGGCGGGCGGAGCGTCGTCCTCGGCCACGCAGAGCTCGCCGCTCTCCAGCCCAATCAGCGCGGGAACGCCCTGTGCCAGGGTGGCGCAGTGGGCTTGCCTTTGAAGGTGGCCACAGCGCTCGAGGAGGCCCCTGCGGCCCGTGCGCGTGGGGTAGGGCGGCACGACCCGCGCGTGGCAGGGCTCGATGGTGAAGCGGTTCGCCTGGTAGGCGCCGCGAAACGAGACCGTCCGGAGGCCCGTGCGCTGCTCGATCTTGGTGACCAGACAATTCGCGCCGGGGTCAGGCCAGGCGCCCGCGCTTCCGGCCGGGCAGTCCCCTTGCAGGTAGAGGCCCGCGCCGGGCTCGTCGAGGTCCCGGCCGCGCGCGCTCCCCTCTTCGTCGGCCAGGTAGAGGCTCTCCACCGCGGCGCCAGGCGGGGCGTCGACGCTTTGCCGATAGAAGCCCGAGAGCAGCACGGCCTCGATCGTGGCACCTCTGCTGGCGTGAATACGCCAATGCACTGGCTCATAGGCGGCCAGGGCGAGCACGTGGGTGCCGGGTCGATCGACCTCGACGAGCACCTCGCCACGCAGGTGCGGGGGCGCGTGCGGTGTGCCCTCGGCATCGATCGTCCAGCTCCCGCTGGACTGTGCCTCGTAGATCTGAATCACGTGCAGCTCGGTCTCGCCGGGGCTCGGCTCACGCTCGGCGTGCGCTTTGCCCCGGACGCTGGGGGAGTCGCACTGCAAGGGTAGCGAGACGGCGCGCGGCTCGCCGACGCAGGCGCCACAAGGCGCAGATCCGTCGGCGCCCGGGTCGTGGTCGAGGTCGCGGTGGTCGAGGTCGCCTGACCTGTGCTTCGAGGGCAGGCGTTGCTCGCCCGCCCTGGTCCTCCAGCGGTCGGTCGGCCCCGGATCGGTCTCTGGGCTCGGGCAGGCCAGCCCGCACAGCGCGGTCGCACTCACGAGTGCGGGTAGCCATCGTCTCGATCGCGTCTCCCTTGGGTCCATCGTGGTCTCCTATCGATTGGGTTGAGCTTGGCGCCCGTGTTGGGCTGCGGTGAGCGGGCTACAGCAAGACCCGCGCCCCCACGGCAGCCGCGCGCGGACCGTTGCGCAAACCCGTAGAGAGGTGTTCGTGTTTGCTCGCGGATCATCGGAGCGCCGGTCGACCGCGGGGCTGGGTCCGCGCCGCGGGAGGCCGCGGGAGGCTGCGGGAGGCTGCGACAAAGATGTCCGGGTTGCCGGCGAAGCGCCGCCAGGGATTCAGGCGCGGGGTGCCGTGGTCGCGGCGCCCGCGCTGCGGGGTGCGCAAAAAAAAAGTGACGCGGGTGGGCGCGAGCTGGGGGAACGCCGCTAGACTCGCCTCAAGGTTCCTGTTGCAGGAGGTAGGTGTGATGCGAGGTGCTTCCGTGTTCTTTCCGCGCGCGCGTGGCGGGTTCCTGCCGGGAGGTCAGGCCGGTTGTCGATCAAAGGCCGTCGGTCTGCTGCTGCTGGCGCTTGCGGGCTCACCTGCCGGCTGCAGCGATGAGGCAGGCGGTGGCCAGGGCGACGCCCGCCTGAGGTTTCTTGATCGCGGGACCCAGCGCAGGGGACAGCCGCGCGGTCGCCGATCGGAGCGTGGGGCGCGACGCGCTGGTGATTCCCGGCGCAGGCGATGCGGGCTGCGATGGCGCGGGCGGCTCGTGCGCTCGCTGTCTCAAGGATGGCGACTGCTCGGATGCGCTCAGCTGCACCACGGACACCTGCAACGCTCAGGGGCGCTGCGTGCACACGAGCGCCTGTCAGGCGAATGCCAGGTGGTGCACCAGCAGCGGCTGCGTCGCCTGCGATGCGACTCACCTCTGCGCCGGCGGCGGCCGCTGCGCGGCGGGGATGTGTTGGGATACGACCTGCGCCGCCAGCCAGCCCTGCGATGAGACCGTGCCTTGCGAGGCGATGTGCACGGTCGAGGGCGGCACGAAGTACTGTCGCAAGCTGGGTGCTGGCGCCTATGCCTGGGTCACCGGGGGGCTCCTTTGCGGCAGCGCGGCGCAGCCGCTGGGGGCGACCTACCAGTGCCAGGGCAAGACGCACGTTTGTTGCACCAACGGCGAGTGGGGCTACCCGAATTGCGCCGGCTGCGCGCGCACTCGGGCCTGCACCGCCACGACACCCTGCGACGAGACCTGCTCGCTCGATGGCGCCTCCAAGTCTTGCCGCAAGATCAACGATGGCCCCTGGGAGTGGATCACCTACGCGGAATGCGGTTCGGCCACCTATCCGATCGGCACGCTGTTCCAGTGCTCTGGCACGCACGGCGCTTGTTGCGCGGACGGGGTGTGGCACGGCGGTGCTTGCCCCTAGCTGCTAGGGGGCTCACGGCGCGCGCGACGCGACGGCCGGTAAGTTGACGATCGCCGGTTCCTGCGGCCAAGCTCCAGCGCGCTGCGCCGACCGGGGCCGAGCCGCGGGCGGGCACGCCGGAACTCGGGTGTCGCGATGTCGTTGCGGGTGCTGATCGTCGAGGACGACGCGGATCAACGGGAGGTGCTGCGCACCTGCCTGCGCCGCGCGCGAGCGCTCGCTGCCTTCAAGCTACAGATCGACGAGGCCGTCGATGGCGCGGCCGGTCTCGAATGCTTCCGCGCCGCGCCTTTCGACGTGGTGATCGTCGACCTGCTCTTGCCGAAGCTCGACGGTGTGGCGCTGTGCAAGGCGCTGCGGGCCGAGCCTCGGGGCGGCGAGGCGGTACTGCTGGCGATCAGCGGCGCCTACCGCGATGCCCATGTGTCGCGTCGACTATGGGACGAGTCGCGGGTCGAGCTCTTGACCAAGCCGCTCGATCTCGAGCGCTTCGCCGGTCGCTTGCTGGCGCTGCTCGGTCGGCGCAAGGAGAGCGACCCAGAGGGGGCGCGGCGTTGGTTGCAGGCCAGTGAGCCCAGGGCCGCGGTCGTGGCGCCCGTGAGCACGCCCTCGCCGCCGCCGGTCGCGACCGCCGCCGCCCCGGCTCCTGCCGTCGCCGCGTCGCCCGCGCCAGCCTTGCGGAGTCGCGGCGTGCCTGCACCGGCGGCGATCGCGCTGGGGCGCGCCTGGCACGGGGAGCTCGGGCCGGTGGCGCTCGCCGCTGTGCTGGTGGCGGCCGCCGAGCAGCGGGCGACGGGGGTGCTGACCCTCGGTCGCGCCAAGCTGCGGAAGATCGTCTATCTAGAGGCGGGACGTCCGGTCTACGTCGACTCCAACCTGCGCCATGAGACCCTGGGCGCCTACCTGGTCGAGAGCGGCGCGATTACGGAAGAGCAGCTCGAGGGGGCGCTGCGCGTGGCCCGGCGCGACAAGTGCCGGTTGGGCGAGGCCCTCCTGGCGCAGCGCGCGATCGACAGTGCGGCGCTCGAACGCGCGCTGGCGGCGCAGGTCCAGGTCAAGCTGGCCGGCGCCCTGCGCTGGGACGACGGACAGGCCAGCTTCGCGCCCGGAGCGAGTGCGCTGCAGGGTATCCCCCGCTACCCGGTCGAGACCGTGTCCTGGGTGCTGGTGGCCCTGGAGCGGTTGCTCTCGGCCGACGAGGCCGGATCCCAGCTCGAGGCGTTTGGGGACAGCACGATCCGGCTCACGAGCACAGGCCGGTCACAGGTCGCGGCGATCGTCGCGGCCTACGGCAAGCCGGTGGTCGAGGTGGCGAGCAGCCAGCGCCCGCTGCGCCTGCTGCTCGAGGTCGTGGGCGACCGCCAGCGCTGGGTGGTGCGCCTGGTAGCGCTGCTGCAGAGCGGCTTGGTGGAGCGGGTCGATGCCCCCGCCGCGGTGGGCCCTTCGCCGGCGGAAGCGCCGGTCGAGGCGACGGTGGTCGAGGCCGCGCCAGCCGCGCAAGCCTCGGCGCCCGCCCCGGCCCCCGCCCCCGCCCCCGCCGAGCCGGTGGCGCTCGCTGCACCGCCCGCGATCCCGGACGCGCTCGGCGCCGAGCTGCTTTACCGCGAGGCGCGGATCAGCTCTGGGCGCGGGCGATGCCGAGGCGGCGGTCGCGACGCTGCGCGGCGCCGTGGCCGGGGACCCGACCCAGCCCGATTACCACGCGCTCTTGGGCTGGGCGCTCTTCGTGCGCGCCGGAGCGACGCGCGAGGCCGCAGCCCAGGCGGCGGCGCCCTTGGCCCAGGCCTTCGCGCTGCACCCGGGGTCGGTGCTGAGCCATGAGCTCACGGCGCGGATCGCCGACCGACTGGGCGACCATCGCCGCGCGGCCGAGCACCTGACGGCCGCGTTGAAGCAGGCGCCGCTGCGGCTCGACCTGCTGGGTCGTGCCCGCGAGACGCTGACCGCGTTGGGCGACTTCGGTGCATTGGAGCGGCTCTATCGGACGGTGCTGGGCGCCGTGCAGCAGGGCAGCGGCCTCGATGCGGTCGGCTTGTGGGTCGACCTCGCGCTGCTCTACCGCGAGGGACTCGGGCGTCCGGATCAGGCGCGGGTCGCGCTGGGCGTGGCCGAACGGCTGGCTGCCGACGATCCACGCGTGATAGCGGCGCGCCGGACGCTCGCGGACGGCGCGTAACGGCGGCGAGGGTCCGACGCGCCGCCCCGTCTCAGCCTCCGAGCGGCTCCCAATAGAACAGGGTGATCGCCAGGCAGTGGAAGGCCTCGTCCGAGGATTGGGTGACGATCGTATCGACGATCTCGAACGAGGGGTTCTGTCGGATCCATTCGGTGATGCGCTCGCCGAGGCGGTCGCGCTCCTGGGCCATCGTCGCCGAGAAGATCTTGACGCCATTGAAGCGAGCGCGTGTGCCCCGATCGTCGGTTGCTGTGCTTTGGCTCGTCATCTGCCCCTGACCTCGTCCTGACACCACCCGTTAAGGCCGGCTGCCCCCCGCCATCCGTGGATGCACCCGCCAGCATCCTTACCGCGCCTTGTGCTCGGCCGGCTCGCGACAATCTCCGACAGGCTCCGAGCAGGGCCGTCGTTGAAGACCCGATCGGAAATCACCTATCCCTCGGGGCGCCGATCCATCCCGCCGGACGGCGTTGCAGCTCCTCAGAATACCCAAAGTATTCCTGCGTCGCTGCGCCTTGCCCGGCGGGCGTCTCGACGCTCCGATGATTCGTTGATTCCCGATCGGGTCCTTAGCGCGGGACGCCGCGCGAGGCAAGCGCGCTCTGCCGCGCCTCGCCGGCGGTGCTCCGCCGACCGGCCCCCGGGTTGCCACGTCGTGAGCAGCCCCTGGGCTGTTACTGCACGAAGACCTTGATCGCGGTGCTGATCAGGGTGCCCGTGCCGCCGTCGACCTGCTGCCGCAGGCCCAGCTCGAGGCCGACCCGGCTGCTGAGCAGGCCGACCCCCGCCGTGACATACGACGCCTGCAGGAAGGTATCGTGCTGGGCGCCTGCCCGCAGCGCGTAGGACTCGCCCGCCAGCAGCTCGAGACCGCCGTGCAGCGTGGCCGACAGCGCCTTCGGGTCGGAGGTGAAGTCGAGCACGCTGTCGAAGGCGAGGGTCAGCGCCTTTCCCGTGGTGAGGGCCACGCCGAGGCCGAGCGCCCGCGGGCAGAGCTGGTCGTCGACGGCGATCAGGTTGTAGCCGATCACGCCGAAGCGGAAGATCTCCCCCAGGCGCAGCGCTGCGCCGGTATCCATGGTGAACCGGCTCAGTCGCGTCCTGAGCGCGTCGCTGGGCGCATTGGCCGGGGGATCGACGCGGTAGTGGAGATAGCGACCAGTGACCCCGATCGACAGCCATTCCCCGAGCGGGACGGCGAGCGCCCCACCCAGCTCGTGCTCCTGGTGCTTCTCCGTCAGCGAGAGCGCGGGGGCCCCGTCCTGCGGCAGCGTGCGCCGCGGGCTGGCGTTGCCGTAGCTGTAGTAGAGCGCCGCGCCCAGGGTGCTGGTGACCGAGTCGGCGATCGCCGCGAAAAAGTGGCTGGCGTCGTCGGTCGAGCGAAACTGGTAGAGCGTGTCCATGACGTAGACGCGCGCCGCGGTGAGGGTCGCCGGGTTGAGCAGCGGAGCCGAGGTACCGGTGGCGGCCGCGCGCAGCGCACCCCCCATGCTCAGCGCGCGGGTGGTCAGCAGGTCGCGGGCCGCATGTGCCGGCGCGACGCTCGCGAGCCCCGCCAGCAGGATCAGGCCGGTGGCGGTGGCGAGCGAGGGCCACCCGCGGGGCCCAGGGGAAGGCCGTTGATCCGCTGGACCGCGGTGCTTCGAAATCGACACGATGGTGCTCTCTTTCTGTTACGAGGCGCGGCTCAGCGCGCGGCCAGTCGGCTGCGGCTCTGGGCGAAGAGCTCGCCCACGCGCGCCCAGACCGCCGTGGTCCAGCGCTCGTGGTCGGGGAAGTCCGATGGCGTCATCGCTGCGCCGATGGTGACGGCGACCGGCTGGTGCCGATTGACGCGGTCGTTGGTCTTGGGGGTCACGCGGTGGGTGCCGTCGAGGCCGACCGGGACCACGCGCAGGCCCTGATCGAAGGCGCCGAGGATCGTCCCCGGGTGGATGCGGCCGCGCAGCTCCCCGTCGGTCGAGCGCGTGCCCTCTGGGAACACCACCACGGCGGTGGATTCGGCGCACATGCGCAGCGTCTCGGCCAAGGCTTGGCGGCGGCTGGCGGCGTCGTTGCGCCGCACGAAGACCGACCCCGCGCCGTAGCCGGCGAGCCCGATCAAGGGGAACCAGCGCACGATGCTCTTGGAGAGGAAAGCGCCGGTCTGCAGCACGTCCGCCAGCGCGACGATATCGACGTAGCTCTGATGGTTGCAGACGAAGAGATGGCCGCGGCTGGGACGGGGCAGGTGCTCTTGCCCGACGACGTCCAGTTCGAGCGCCAGGAGCCGCCGGGCACAGAAGCGAGCCCAGGGTCCCAGCAGGTGGAGGCGGTGCAGCAGCGCTTCGCGCCGATAGCGGCGTGTCAGGGCCAGCGTCAGGGGCAGCGGGAGCAGCAGGGTGGTCGGTATGCCGAGCGCGGCGCAGGCGGCGAGGATGCCGTAGGCCTTGGCGCGGCCCTTGAAGTTAGCGACTCCCATGCCTGTCGGGATAGCCCAGAGGCGGCGCCGTGGGCAAGCTCGCGTTTGAGGGCTCACCCGGCCCAGGCGTCCCGGTCCTGGTCGCCGCTGGCGTCCGGGGGGCGGCCGATGGTATGAGCCCGGGCGGCAGGGTATGAGCCCGGGCGCGGGATGGCGGGGGGCAGGAGGTCAAGATGGAATGGGTGACACGCCTGGCGCGACGCTATCTCAGTCGCGAGCAGCGCCGCTTCATCAAGTTCTGCGTCGTCGGTGCGTCGGGTGTCCCCGTCAACCTGGTGTTGACCTGGCTGGCCCACCGGATCTTGTCCGGAGTGCTGCCGGCGCGCGGCGCGGTGGCGATCGCGTCGCTGCTCGGCATCGGCGTGTCGATCGGCAGCAACTTCCTGCTCAACGATCTCTGGACCTGGGGTGACCGCCGCCAGCCAGGCACGGGGCTCGGGGCACGGCTGCTGCGCTTCTACGGCGTCTCGTCGGTGGGCGCCGGCGTGCAGTTCGGCGTGGCGATGCTGCTGGTGGCGCTCTTGGGGTCGCCCTACCTGTTGCTGGCGCAGCTCGCGGGCATCGGGCTGGCGACGCTGCTCAACTACGTCGCCAATCACAAATGGACCTTTCGGCCGCGCGACGGCGGCGCGAAGCTGCCCCCGGCGCCCGAGGTTTCGGTGCCCTCCGCCTCGGCTACCGGAATAACGGCTACAGGAAATAGCGGCTACAGGGAATAACCGACGCTGAGCAGGAAGGCGTGGTACTGGTCGAGCGCGCCGCCCGCAGCCAGCTTCCCCGCGCCCTTGCGCTTGATCGGATCGTCGAAGGCGAAGAAGTAGCGACTGTAACCGTACTCGACCGTCGCCACGAAACGGCGGTAGTGCGCGTCGAGACCGAGCGCCGCCACGAGGCCGCCCACCGAGCCCGGTCCGAACCACTGCTCACTGCTGATCTCACCAGCATCGAGCACCAGGCGATACTCGGCTCGCGCGTAGCCCCCGATCCAATCGCCGAAGGGGTAGGCGCCGGCGGCATTCAGCAGCACGAAGCGATAGCTACTGTTCGGTAGCGCCTGCGTCGCGGTCTTGGGCCAGCTGACGCTGAAGTCGAGCAGGCCGTAGCCGAGCCCGAAGTCGACGTGCGGGCCGCGCGGGCGCTCGGGCTTGACGCGCCAGCGATAGCCCAGGTCGAGCAGCAGCTCATTGAAGCCGGAGTCGATCAGGGTCGCGCCCGTGGCCGCGGATTTCGACTTGAGGCCCAGCGTGGTCTGATAGCGCAGCCGCGCGTAGAGCTGCGCCAGATGCCCGGTGCTGAAGAACGCCGCCGGGCGGCCCTCGAGCGCCAGTCGCAGCGCCATCGCGGCGCCCGACTGGTAGCTGTTGGTGGTCTGCTGCGGATCGGTGAAGGTGAGGTTGCGCATCCAGGTGCCGATGCCGACCTCGGCGCGGGCCCGCGGCTCGTCGTCGGCTGGCCCGCGACGCGCTCCGCCGCTGCTGGTCGAGGGTGCCACAGAGGGCTGCGGCGCGGGGCCGAGGCCGTTCGGCGTGTCGTCGTCGCCGCCCGCGGTGCCCTGGTCGGAGCCGTCGACCTGCGCGTCGCCGCCGGTCTCGCCGTCGAAGCTCAGCTCCTCGTCGCCCGCGTCGCCGTCGCCCGCGTCCTCGCCGAGGTCCTCGTCCTCGCCCTCGTCCGCGGGGGCGGGTCGCCGTGAGCGCTGGGTGCGCCCAGCGCTCGGCGCGGGCAGCTGCGCCACCCCGCTCTCGATCAGCTCGACCACCTGCTCGATCTCGCGCGCCCGCGGTCGGCGACTCCAGGGCACGACCGCGCTGACGATGGCTTCGCCCTTGTTGCCGCCGTAAACGGCCAGCCCCAGGCCCTCGGCGCCCAGCTTGCCCCCGATCACCGCGCGCGCCCCGAGCTGCTTGGCGCAGCGGGCGAGGTTCGGCCCGCGCTGCAGCGTCAGGCCCAGCTCCTCGCAGGCGGCCAGCAGCGCGGCGGCGTTCTCGACCGTGTAGCGGGCCCGCAGCGCCGCCACGATGCGCCCGCGCGCCGCCGGGCCGCCGTTACCGCCGAACTCGAGCAGGACGAGCACCGGCCGGGCTCGCCGTGCCCAAGCCGCCGGGGTCGCGGTGAGCGCGGCCGGCGCGGTCAGCAGGGCGAGCAGAGGGAGGGTAAGGCGAGGCCAGCGCATGCGCCTGACATCTTAGCAAGGACCGCCGCATCCTGCGCGGCCCTTGCGTGCATCGCCGGGTCGCCCCGCGCGCGCGGTTGGTCAGCCGGCCGCGGCCGCCCGCTCAGGCCGCCGGCACCAATCGCATCGTGCCGCGGCGGGGGATCAGGCGCTCGACCCGCAGCAGCAGCTCTTGCCCCAGGCGGTAGCTGCCGGGACGGGCGTTCAGCAGGCCCTCGGCGCCGCATTCCGCCAGGCGTACCTTGTAGCCGCCGCCGACCTCGCCGACGATCCAGCCGCGGCGCGGCAGCGCGCGGTCCTGGCGTGCGACGTACTCCAGCGCCCAGCGCTGCGTCACGGAGCTCTCGAGGCGCCGCATCGCCTGCTCGCTGCGCTCGAGCGTCCCCAGCACGGTCAGCAGCGCGGTCTCATCGTAGGGCAAGGGATCGCCGGCCAGGTGGGCGACGATTTGTTGCTGCAGCACCAGATCGCCGTAGCGGCGCAGGGGCGAGGTGACCTGAGTGTAGGCGGGGAGGCCGAGCGCCCAGTGCGTCTCGGGTCGCAGCGAGAGGAAGGCCGGGGTGATCAGCCCGCGCAGCAGCACCAGCGCCAGCGGGTCGGTCGGGTCGAGCGTCGGCAGCGGCGTGGTGGGCGCGGCCTGCCCGCGGTAGATCGTCGGCAGCTGCCGCTCGCGGCTGAGCTGGGCAGCCAGCTCATTGGTCAGGATCATCAGCTCGGCGACCATGCGGCGCGCCGGCGAGGCCGGCTCGATCGGTCGCACCTCGATCGCCGCGGTCTCGCGCTGGACGACGATCTTCCACTCGTGGCGCTGCAGCACCAGCGCGCCGCGCTTCCGGCGCTGCTCACGGCGGGCTTGGGTCAGCGCTTCGAGTCGGCGCAGCTTACCCGCCAACGCGTCGGTGGCGGCTCCGTCGGTGGCCGTCGGCCCTCAACGCGTCGGCCCTCAACGCGTCGGCCCTCAACGCGTCGGCGAGCAACGCATCAGCCTGCTCGTAGCTCAGGCGCTGCCGCAGGGTGACCCAGGCGCGCTGCCAGCTGCTGCGCACGACGTTGGCGTCCTCGTCGAGCCACACCGAGGTTCGCAGCACCGGCCGGGCCGCGCCGACCAGCAGGCTGGCGCGTTCGCAGCTGATGCGCTCGGGCAGCATGTAGTAGCGACCGGTGGGCAGGTAGACCGTCGTCGCGCGTCGCGCGGCCTCCTGGTCGATCGGATCGCCGGGGCGCACGTAGGCCGTCGCGTCGGCGATGTCGATGTCGAGCCGCCACAGTCCGGCGTCGGCGCTGATCGACACCGCGTCATCGACCTCGCGCGTGTCGGGGTCGTCGATCGCGAGCTCGGCCGTCAGCGGCGCGTCGGGCGCCGTCAGCTCTAGCGCCTCGGCGTGCGCCAGCACCGCCGGCGGGTGCGCCTCGCGCAGGTCGGCGCGGATCACCTCGAGGTCGGCCGTCGGCGGCAAGCGGCCATCGCGCAGCAGCAGCTCGAAGACCTGCTCGGCAGGATCGCCGCCGAGCGTGGCCAGCCCGGGATCGAGGGCGCGGTCGGGCTGGCCGCGCAGCCAGCGTTCGAGGCGCTGCGCCAGCGCGGCGTCGAGCGGGCGAGCGCTCAGCGCGGCCTGCGTGGTGGCCAGCTCGGCGGCGCTGCGCTGCTCCGCAGCGCGCATCTGGCGCAGCTGCTCGATCTCGGTTGGCGAGCGTCGCGTCAGCTGCCGTCCACGCCGGCGGAAGAAGACCCGATCCGTGAGGACCGCGCGGTAGACCGCCGAGCTATGCAGCGCGTCGTCGCGCTCGAAGAACAGCCGCGCGAGCTGCGACGCCTCCCGTGGCGAGGCGTCGTCGTCCTCCAGCGCGGCCCACAGCAGGCCGACGTCGACCGAGGCCTGCAGCGCCTCGAGCTGGGTCAAGAGCGCCGCGATCGAGGGCGCGTGGTGGCGGAAGAGCACCTTGTCGGGGGCCACGCGCTGCACGCGCCCGTGCACGTCGCGCACCTGGAGCCGCTTGGCGTCCTCTTCGGCGACCTGCCCCGTGGCGAGCTCTTCCTCGCTCAGATACTCGACGATCACGGCCATCAGTCGCCGATACTAGCACCCGTGCTCGCGCGCGGCTTCGATTGACCATGGCCACGGTTGAAAGCAGCCTCCCGCGCGCCCAGGAGGCGGCCAGCCTCCTTAGGGCGGCAGTCGGTCGTCGCTGGCCCCCGGCAGCTGGAGCAGCAGCGCGCGCCAAGCGCGGGGGAGCAGGGCCTCGTAGCGGACGTCGTCCCAGGCGATCGCTTGGGCGTGCAGCAGCGGCCCCGTCAGGCCGGCGAGCGGCGCTCCGCCGTAGAGCACGTCGCCGGCCAGGGGGTGGCCGAGCGCGGCCAGATGGACGCGAATCTGGTGGCGCGCCCCGCTGCAGGTGGTGGCCTGAACCAGCGTCCAACCGCCGAGGCGCGCCAGCGGCCGGACCTCGGTGCGCGCCGGTCGGCCCTCGGTGCCCCCCGTGGCCACGGTTTGCACGCGGCGGCGATCGCTGGGGAGCGACGCGATCGCCAGCGTGATCGTCGTCTCCTGCGCGAGGGCGCCCGCCACCAGCGCCAGGTAGCCCTTGGTCACGGCGTGGCGCGTGAAGTGCGCGCGCAGCGCCTCGTAGGTCGCCCGATCGCGGTCCGCCACCATCACGCCGCTGGTGCCGCTGTCCAGCACATGCATCAGGCCCGCCTCGCGCCCGTACGCGCTGGCGCTCGCGCACTCGGGGAAGCGGGCGAGCAGGGCGTTGGCCACGGTCCCCGTCTCGAGCGGTCGCAGCGGGTGCGTGGGCATCCCCGGCGGCTTGTCGATCACGACCCAGCGCTCGGTCGTCGCGATCACGACCAGGGGCAGCTCGGGTTGCGCTGCCGGGGTGGGTCGAGCCGCCGCCTCGCTCAGCTCCACGCACTGGCCGGCGCGCAGTCGCAGCCCCAGCGCAGGCCGCCGACCGTCGACCCGCAGCGCCTCTCGGTCGGCCTGCAGCAGGCGCCGCAGCGCGTGGCGACCGAGCGCCGGCAGGTGCTCGCGCAGAAAGTGGTCGAGCCGCTGGTCGGCCCGCTCCGGGCCGACGATCCAGCGCAGTGGCGGAAGCGGTGACTCCACGGGGTCGTCTTCGACGCGCCGCGCGCCGTCAGGGTGCGGCGTTGCTGGCCACGCGGGCCGACGTCGCGGTGGCCGGTCGGGCCGTCCGCCCTTCGGTCGCCGCCGGGCCGGGCAGGTAGACCAGCAGGCGCTGGCCCGCCAGCAGTGGGGCTGTCGCGCCGAGCCCGTTGATCCGCATCAGATCGCCCAGGCTGAGGCCGAAGCGCCGCGCCACCCGCAGCAGCGTGTCGCCCGGGCGCGCGCTGTAGACCTGCCGCCGGCGACCCTTGCGCTGCTCGTGGGCGTCGAGAAAGGCCTCGCTGCCAGCGACCGCGAGCGCGACCCGCTCCGCCGGCAGGAGCTGGACCCGCGCGTCGGAGAAGTCGAGCGCGACGAAGGCCTGCAGCACCATCCTCGACACCAGCCGGGCCCGTGGATCGAGCCCGTTCCAGCGCACGAGCTCGGCCTGCGTGACCCCGAGGTGGCGGGCCACGCGCGGCAGGCTATCGCCCAGCACCGTGCGGTAGAAGACGCGCCGGCGGCCGGCGATCGCGTTCGGCACGTCGCTGGGGAGGGCCACGACCACCGTCTCGTCGCCGGACGGGGCCGCGCGAGGCGCGTCGGCGGGGTTGCTCGTCGGCAGCGCTGCCGGCGAGCCCGTCGCGTCCGTCGTGGTGGGGGTCGTCGCCGCGCGTGGTACCAGCAGCGCCGCGCCGGCGCGCAGGGGGGCGCCCGCGCTCAGCTCGTTGAGCTGACGCAGCGCGCGGGCCGTGGTGCCGTGGCGCAGGGCGATGGCCTCGAGCGTCTCGCCCAAGCGGACCTCGTAGGCGGCGTAGCGTGCCGCAGCGGAGCGCGAGCGTGCGACCGCCGCGTAGAAGCGCGCGCTCGTGCCGGTGGGCACCCTCACCCAGACCCCGGCGTGCGGGGGCGTGCGCCCGCGGCGGAGCTCCGGGTTGAGCAGGCGCAGCTGCTCGATCGGGCCGCCGCTGGCCCGGGCGAGCTCGCCCAAGCTCATCGAGCCTCGTACGCTGACGAGCTCGTGGGTCAGCGCCGGCTCGCTGACGACGTCGCGAAAGCCGAAGGCCGCGCGGTTGGCGCCGACGATGGCCGCCGCGAGGATCTTGGGCACGTAGAGGGTCGTGTCCCAGGGCAGCCCGGCCTCGTAGCCACACAGCCGCCAGTAGTCGTTGGTGTTGTACTTCTGCATCGCCTCGACGACCGCGCCGAAGCCGGCGTTGTAGGCGGCCAGCGCCAGCTCCCAGCTCCCCAGCCGGCGGTAGAGGTTCTTGAGAAAGCGCAGGGCAGCGTCGGTGGAGCGCTCCGGGTTGCGCCGCTCGTCGATCCAGGCGTCGCGCCGCAGCCCGTACGCGCGGCCGGTGCCGACCATGAACTGCCAGAGGCCGGCCGCACCGGCGGGCGAGGTCCGCAGCGGATCGAAGGCGCTCTCGATCATCGCCACGTAGATCAACGCCCGAGGCAGCCCTTGCGCCTTGAGCCGCGCTTCGATCAGCGGCGCGTAGCGGCCGACGCGGGCCAGCCAGGTGCCGAGGATGGCGCGCCCGCGCGGATCGCTGCGGTAGAACTCGAGGTAGCGGATCAGCTTGGGGTCCCAGCGGATCGGCAGATCGGGCAGCCGGAGCTGGGCCCATGCGCGCGATGGTGGCTGGAGACCGGGCAGGGCCGGGTCGGGGCCCGGCTGATCGCCGGCGTCACTGCGCAGGACGGCGGTGGGATTCCAGCTACTGAGATGCGCTGCGCCTGCCCCCTCGTCGGCGCGGCTCCTTGCACCGCCCCCGGGGCCGGTCACGACCACGCCGGCGGCCCGCTGGCGCGGCGGCGGAAAGGCCTCGGCGTCGAAGGCGCGCAGCGCGGCGAGCGGATCACCCAGGGCCTCGGGCAGCGCCGGCGCGGCGGGCGCCGTGCTGTCGTCGGCCCGGGCCGGCTCGGCGGTCGCCGGCGTCGTGGGTGCCACGCCTGTTGCCGCGGGAGGTGTTGCCGCGGGAGGTGTTGCCGCGGGAGGTGTTGCCGCGGGAGGTGTTGCCGCGGGAGGCGGCGCGATCACCGCGCCGAGGGTGTCAGGCTCGACGGTCGCGTGGGTTTCGGCCTGGACCGGCGCGCCCGAGGCGAGGCCGAGGGTCCAGGCGCCGAGCACCGTGGTGGCGAGCCGCAGCCATGTCCCTCGTCGCATGCCTACCTCGGCCTCCGCAGCGGTCTGCGCCGGCCGCCCAGGCTAACAGCCCGGGCCGCGGCCGCTCAAGTTTCATCGTTCGCCGTCTCCCCGCCCTCGAGGGGAGTCGGGGTGGAGGTGGAGGCCGCAAGGTCGCTTCGATCGCTGCGCTGGCCCCGCGTCAGGGCGCGACCGATCGACGACCCCACGGCGCCCGACCGGCGCGCGCCAAAGACGATCACGAGGATCGCCACGAGCAGGATCAGCTCGATGAACTCGGCCATCAACCGCGGTCGCCTGCTGGGGCGGAGCCCGTCAGAACTCGACCGCCAGCGACAGGGTGACGCCGATCTGGTCGCCCGCCCGGTCGTCGACGGCCACGGTCTGCAATTGCGGATCGATCCGCACGACGGCCTCGTCCCCGCCCTCGAAGGCGTAGCTCAGCTCGAGCAGCAACGAAGCGAGGTAGAAGTTGAAGCGCGCGCCACCGAAGGCGCGATGGCGAAAGATGTTCGACTGGTTGAGGAAGGTGAAGTAGCGCGGATCGTCGAGCTGAGCGCTGGCCTGGTCGGGACGCGCGTCGATCACGCCCGAGTCGGCGATGACCCACAGCAGCTGGTAGCCGGCGTAAGGGGAGATGCTGAGCGTGGCTGCCACGCCGAAGCGCTTGGAAATGGAGAAGTCGAGCGAGGTGATCGTGAGGTCGAAGCCGGGCGTGTTGAAGAGGCGGCTGACGGCCCCGCGCGCCGCGAGCTCGGGAATCGGCCAACCGTGGAAGCC
Organism: Pseudomonadota bacterium; assembly: GCA_016702545.1. Taxonomy (GTDB): domain Bacteria; phylum Myxococcota_A; class Polyangia; genus JADJTL01. The sequence goes on from JADJDT010000017.1 coordinate 42,929, forward strand.
CTCGTGCAAGGCCAGCTTGAGGCCCATGATCCCGGCCCACATCTCGCTGCCGAGCAGGTGCCGCACGCCGAGCTCGAGCTCCATGCTGGGCGCGGGGAGCCACCACAGACCCTTGCGGGCCATCAGCGTGATCGTCGGCGCCACGCCCGGAGGCAGTCCCGCGCTGACCGCGGAGCTGGCCGCGGGCGTCGGATCGGCCGCATAGGCCGCCAGCGCCGCGCTGCTCACCGACTCGGCGGCCCGCCAGTACCAATGGCGCTTGGCCGGATCGGCCAGGTTGGAGCGCCGGTTCCGGTTGATGCTGGTGAAGCCGAAGTCGATACCCAGGTGGAAGCCGCCGAAGCCGAGGGTCTGCGCCGGGGCCGTCGTGTCGGGCGCGAAGACCACGCCCAGCTCGCTCATCAGCGAGCGGAAGCTCTCGTTGTCAGGCTCGACGCCGTTGGTCCCCAGACCGCCGTGCTGCGAGAAGTCGTAGCTGCCGCCGCAGGGCAGCGTCGCGCCGTCCCGCGTATGAAAGAAGCACAGCCGCGAGAGATTGAGGTCCCAACCGTCGGCGGCGGCGCCCCGGGCGCCGAGCATCATGCCGAGCATCGTGGTGCCCACCAGCGCCAGGACGACGAGCCATCGTCCAGTGGTGGGGTTGGGTAGCGAGGGTGCTGGAAATCGGGCCATCGGTATTTCCCACGACGTTGGGAGCACAAAATACGCGCGCGCGGCGCAAACGGTCAACTCCTCAGGCCGAGCGCCCGGCGCAAGCTCGCCGCGCCTGCGCCGCGCGCGGCGGCGAGCGAGTGTCGTTGCCTGACCGACCGTGGTAAAGTCGCGCCTCTGCGGAGGGAGCTGCTGATGCGAGGGATAACGAGTTCACGCTGGATCGTGAGCGCCGCGCTGGCGATCGCGATCACGACGACGGGCCCGCAGGCGCAGGCCGCCACCGGCAAGCCGGGCATGAGGCAGGCCAAGCGCGCCTTCAAGGCCGGACAGACCTTCATGCGGCTGCAGCGCTATGCGGACGCGGTGGTCGAGTTCAAGAAGGCGCATGCTCACCAAGGACGACCTGGTCATGGGGCAGGTCGCGTTGGCCTACGAGAAGGGCGGCGACTACGAGCAGGCCCTACAGGCGATCCGGCGCTACCGTGAGGCGCTGCCCGAGGCCGACCGGGCCTCGGTCGACCCGATGATCGCCCGCTACGACCAGCTGATCGCCGCGGGCAAGAGCCAGCCGCTGCGGTTGCCTGGCGAAGAGCCGGCGCCCGTGGCGCCGCCGCCACCGCCGCCGCCACCCGCGCCGGATCCCGCGGCTGCTGGGGCGGCGGAGAGCGGGCAGGCGCCGGCCACGCCCAACGATGCCACGGGCTTGCTGGACGAAGCCCCGCGCCGCCGGCGGGTCTGGACCTGGGTTGCCGCGGGCACGGCCGCGGCCTTGGGCGTCTCGGCGCTGGTGCTCGGGCTCAGCGCCCAGAGCAAGTACAGCGAGCTCGAGGACCGCTGTGGGCCCGATACCGGGGGACTCTGCGCGCAGGGCGACGTCGACTCGGTGCGCACGCGCGCCGTGGTGACCGATGTGCTGTGGGGCTCGGCGCTCGCCGCGGGCATTACCTCGGCGGTGCTGTTCTTCGTCGAGGGGCGCGGACGGTCCGAGCGCGGCGCGGCCAACCCCGACCAGGGTGGGGGTGACCGGCCGGGCGGGGCGGCCCCCGAGCCGCGCGACGACGGCGCGGATCGGGACGTGGATGACGACTTCGTCCGGTCGATCGACCTCACGCCGGTTCTCGGGGCCGGTCGCTACGGATTCGGCGCAGTCGTGCGCTTCTAACGCGCCGCCCTTCACCCCGTCCCGCGAGCCCCATGCTCTACGAGCTCTTCGTTGGTTGGCGCTACCTCTACGCGCCCCGCCCCACGCGGCTGCTGCTGGGGCTGGCGGTGGGCCTTGCCGTGGTGGCGGCCGCCGGCGCTCTGCTCTTCTTCACGACGCCTTGGCGCGCCGCCGGGGCGATTCTGCTGCTCAGCGGGGTGATCGGCACGGCCTTCGCCGTGATGTCGATGTTCTCCAGCGCCTTCACCGCCATCTCGGCGCTGGGGGTGGCGCTGGGCGTGGCGATTCTGATCTGGGTGCTGTCGGTCACCAGCGGCTTCCAGGAGGAGTTCCGCCGCAAGGTGCTGGGCGTCAACGCTCATGCGCTGGTGCTCAAGTACGGCACCGACTTCGCCGAATACCGTGAGGTGATGCGCAAGGCGGCGGCCGTGCCGGGTGTCGTGGCCGCCGCGCCCTTCGTTTTCAACGAGATGATGCTGGCCCGCGGGAGCGGCCTCTCGGGGGTGCTGGTCAAGGGCATCGATCCCGAGCGGGCCGGCAGCGTGCTCGACCTGCCGCAGTATCTGGTGCAGCCAATCACGGCGCGGCGCGACCGCCATGCGCTGGCCACGCTGCTGCGGGGGCGCGGCATCGTGATCGGCCGCGAGCTCGCGCGCAAGCTGGACGCGCACGTCGGCGACCGGGTGCGGCTGGTTTCGCCGCTCACGAGCAGCGACGGCGCCGGTTGGTCGCCGGGCCACGAGCTACCGCGCGCGCGCGACTTTCGCGTGGCGGGGATCTTCTACTCCGGCTTCGACGAATACGACCGTCGGCTGGTCTATGTGCACCTAGCCCAGGCGCAGGCCTTCTTCGACCAGGGTGATGTCGTGACCGGCGTCGAGCTCAAGGTCGCAGACGTCTTCGCCGCGCGCGCCGTGGCGCGCCGGGTCAGCCGCGCGCTCGGCGCCGACGGACCCTACCGCACCGTGCCCTGGAGCGAGCTCAACAGCACGCTCTTCACCGCGCTGCAGAACCAGAAGCTGATGCTCGAGGTCGTGATCGGCTTCATCGTCATCGTGGCCGCCTTCAACATGCTGGCCGCGCTCGCCGTGCTGGTGATTCGCAAGACCCGGGAGATCGCGATCCTCAAGGCGCTGGGCATGACCTCGAGCGGCGTGGCGCGGGTCTTTCAGGGGGCGGGGATGATCGTCTGGGCGGTGGGCACCGCGCTCGGTCTGAGCTGGGGCTATCTCGGCGGCCTGCTGCTGCGTCGCTACGGCTTCCAGCTCGACGCGCGCGTCTATCTGCTGAGCGAGCTGCCGGTGCGGATGCTGCCGCTCGAGTTCGTGCTGACGGCGGTCTTCGCCCTCGCCGTCTGTCTGCTGGCCACGGTCTATCCGGCGGTGCGAGCGGCGCGCATGGACCCGGTGCAGGGGCTGCGCGTGTAGCCGACGCGCCTATTCCCTTGGGCTTACTCCTGTGGGCCCTCATCGCGCCGTGGCCGCCCCGGGGTCACGACGGGCGGCGGGGTGAACTCGCCCGTGGGCGTCTCGGTCACGCGCCACCCGGCGCTGCCAGGCTGATCGACGCGGGTCGCGCCGGCATCGAGGGTCTGGGGCGGCAGGGTCTGCGGCCGCGCGGGCGGGACCTCGGTCTGGCGCGTCACCGCGGCGTCGCTCCAGCAGACGACCCCGTCGATATCGGCGCGCAGCCGCTCGCCCTCGGCCCGTAGCAGCAGCGCCAGGGTCGGGCGCCCTTGCTCCACGGCGGCCTCGTCGGCGATCAGCTCGAGCCGGTTGAGGTGGCCCTTCAGCGTCACGTCGAGGTTGCTCATCAGCTCCTCGCTGCGGAACGCGCTGTCGTGGCGCCGGTGCTGCAGCAGCTGCAGCTCCTGCTCCAACTCCAGCTGGCGCAGTCGCGCGCCGAGGCAACGACCGATCAGCTCGACGAAGCGACCGTCGGCCGGGCTGAAGAGGCCGGCCACCGCCACCGTGTCCGCGTAGAGCACGCCGTAGACGCGCGTGCCGCAGCGCAAGGTCGCGCAAACGGCGGAGCGGACGTTGCGCAGCGCCACGCTGGCGCGCTGGCGAAAGCGCTCGTCGAGCTGGGCGTCGAACGAGACCACGGCGCGGTCGGCGAGCAGCGCGCGCCGCAGGATGCCCTGGCTCGGTGGCTGCCAGGGCTCGGCTCCCTCAACGACGGAAGGGCTGCGCGCGGCCAAGCGGAGGCCCTCGGCGGTGTCGCCGCGCAGGGCGAGCAAGCACTCGGCGCCGATCGCCGCCTGGATCGCTGCGGCGGCCTGCTCGAGCAGCAGGTCGGCGTCCTGCGTCTGTTCCGCCAGGGCGATCGTGCTCGAGAGCGCGTCGGACTGCGCCAGCAGGCGTGCCAGCGAGGTGCCCTCCCGGAGCGCCAGCTCGACGAGTTGCGAGCCGCCCGCGTTCTCGTCGAGCGCGCGGGCCCGCTCAAGGGCCTCGGCGGGGTGCTCGCTGGCCGCGACGAGCAACACCACGTCCGGTCCGAGCGCCACCAGATCACCCGTCCGCAGCGGTGTGGCGGCGCTGATGCGCGCCGAGTTGACCAGGGTGCCGTGGGCGGAGCCCAGGTCCTCGACCATCGGCACGCCATCGGCGAGCCAGATCGCGGCGTGTTGCCGGGAGACCGACGGCACGGCCACCTGAAAGTCGCTGCGGTCCGAGCGGCCGAGCAGCAGGCGAGCCGCACCGAAGACGAGCGTCGCAGGCTGTTCGAGCGGGCTGAGGTTGTCGCCCACGACCTGGGTCAGCGTGAAGTGCGCCGCCGCTGCGGGGATGGCTCTCGAGGTCATGAGGATCGGCTTTCCACGCCAGCCGCCAGCTGTACGCAGCAACCAGTCTAGGCAGCCCCTGCCGCGCTGTAAACTGCGCAAGTGGCTTGACACTCGCGCGCAGCCTGGGTTAATTGCGCCTGGCTACGCGGGAGTAACTCAGTGGTAGAGTGCAACCTTGCCAAGGTTGACGTCGCGGGTTCAAGTCCCGTCTCCCGCTCCAAAGCAGCCTGACGCCGCCACAGCGCGCGTGATGACGCCCAGCCGGATCGCCGGTTGGGCGTCGTCGTTTTGGGCCGCCCGCTCGGCGCCGCGGCCGCGCGCTCGCCGTGCCGCGTCGGGCCGTCCGGGGGATCTGCCCAAAGGGGTCCCTGTGTCTCGCTGGTGGCCGCTCGGTCCTCGTGGTAGGGATCTCAAAGATACTTCGTGCTAAAAACCTTCGTAGAGCCGCTGCAGAGTCTGCTCAGGACCTGATCCGAAGCCATGGATGATGCCCGGTCCCGCCCGCTCGCTGTCTCCGCTGCTGGCGACCTCGTGCCACGGCTGCTGACCGGCCTGGTGCGCCTCGGGATGCTGTTGCGCAGCGACGGGCTGCGTCGGGGGCGGGCCGTCGGGTTGACCCCGACCCAGCGGCAAATCCTGCTGCTGCTGCGCACGCGCCGGCGGCCGCTGCGCCTGGCCGAGGTGGCGGGGGCCCTCGAGCTCGGCTCGCCGACCGTCAGTGCCGCGGTGGGTGCGTTGGTGCGCAAGGGTGCGGTGGTGCGCGAGCGCGAGGACGGCGATCGGCGGGCCCTGGCGCTGCGACTGACGCCGGCGGGGCGAGCGCTCGCCGCTGCTCCGGCCTGGCCACCCGCGGTGCGGCGTGCGGTGGCGGGGCTCCCGGCGGACGAGCAGGCCTCCTTGTTCAAGGGGCTGGTCGCGGTGGTGCGGGCGCTGGAGGCGCGCGGACCGCTGCGAACCGGCGCCGCCTGCCTCGCCTGTCAGCAGTTCCGCGGCCTCGCGGATTGCCAGCGAGAGACGAGCGGGATCTGCGCCTGGATGGGTGAGTCGGCCGCGGCGTCGGCTCCGCGGTCGCCGAAGCGCGGCACCGGCCGCAGCCGGGCGACCCCCGCGGTTCGGTCTCGCGGCCGCGCTGGCTGATCGCCGGCGGCCTCCGCCCGATGCCGACGCCCACCCCGCGCTGTGGTAGGGTGCCGGCGGAATTCGGCAGGGCATCAAGCAGGGAGTGAAAGATGGCTTCGAGTGTCACGCAGCCGCTGCGAGCCCCCGGTGGCTTGCTTCCAGCGAGGCCCACGGCGCTGGCCGACATCGTCGAGTACGGCAGTGGCGCGGTGGTCAGCCGCACCCTGGCGAAGGGCCGAGCCGGGACGTTGACGGTCTTCGCCTTCGACCGGGGCCAGGAACTGTCGGAGCACTCGGCGCCCTTCGACGCCTACGTGTTGGTGCTCGATGGCAGCCTCGAGCTGAAGATCGGCGGAGCACCGATGACGGCGCGCAAGGGTGAGGCCGTGCTGATGCCGGCCAACGTGCCGCACGCTCTGCTAGCGGTCGAGCGTTGCAAGTTGCTGCTGACGATGCTCCGCGACGCGCCCGTGGAGTAGACCTGCGGCCGCCGCCCGTCCGTCACAGTCCGGCGGCGAACGGGGCCGTGCCGCGGCGAGTTGGCTCTGCGGCAGCGCTCGTGCGACATAGGACGCGATGCCGCGCCTCTTCGAGCCCTACCGTAGTTGGCGCGTCGCGGCGATGTTGGCGCTCGGCTTCGCCTCTGGACTGCCCAGTCCGCTGACCGGCGCCACCTTGAGCGCGTGGCTGCGCAGCGCGGGCGTCAGCCTGACCAGCATCGGCGCGCTGGCGCTGGTCAGCTTGCCCTACAATCTGAAGTTCCTCTGGGCCCCGGTGCTCGACCGCTTCGACCTGCCCTGGCTCGGCCGTCGCCGCGGTTGGATGGTGGTGCTGCAGCTCGCGCTGCTGCTGGCGATCGCTGCCCTGGGCAGCGCGGATCCGCGCCGCGCGCCGCTGGTGCTGGCCCTGTTGGCGCTCGTCACGGCCTCGCTCTCGGCCAGCTTCGACGTCGTCGCCGACGCCTACCGCACCGAGGCGCTGGCGCCCGCCCAGCACGCGGCCGGCACGGCGGTCTTCGTCACCGGGTACCGTCTGGCGCTGATCGTCGCCGGCGCTGGCGCGCTGATCCTCTCCGACCATCTGAGCTGGTCGGTGGTCTACGGCGCCTTGGCCGCGCTGACGGCGGTGGGCATGGTCTGCGCGGTCTTGGCGCCACCGACGCTGGCGGAGGCTCAGCGCCCGGCGAGCCTGCGCGACGCGATCGTCAGGCCGCTGGTGGAGCTGCTCGGGCGGCCGCACGCGGGCGCCACGCTGGCCGTGGTGATGCTCTACAAGGTCGGTGACGTGATCGCCGGGTACCTGTTGACCCCCTTCCTGATCGACGTGGGGCTGACCCGCAGCGAGATCGGCGCGATCCAGAAGGGGCTCGGCCTCGTCGCCAGCATCGGTGGCTCGCTGCTCGCGGGCGGCCTGGTGCCGCGCCTCGGCCTGCGGCTCGCGCTGATCGCCTTCGGGCTGCTGCAGGCAGGCGCCAACCTGCTCTACATCGCCGTCGGCGGGCTGAGCCACGGTCGACTGCTGGTGGTCACGGCCGTCGGTATCGACAACCTCTGCGGTGGGCTCGGCACGGCGGCCTTCGTCACCTTCATGATGTCGCTCTGTGACCGCCGCTTCACCGCCTTCCAGTACGCGCTGCTGTCGAGCCTCTCGACGGTGGCAGGGCGGCTGTTGGGTGCGGCTGGCGGCTGGCTGGCGGAGCGCTGGGGCTGGCCGGCGTTCTTCGCGATCACGATCGCGGCGGCGCTTCCGGCGCTGATGGTGCTGTGGCGGGTGCCGGCGCTGGCCGCGGGGCCCGAGCCGCGCCTCGGCGCATGATCGCCGCGACGAGGGCATCCGCGAGCCAGGCGTAGCCGGCGCCGACGAGGACGTCGAGCACGTAGTGGTGCTGCAGATAGAGCGCGGAGAAGGCCACCAGCAGCGCGAAGAGCAGCGTGCTGATCGCCCACCCGCGTCCCTTGTCCCGCACGGCGAAGAAGCAGAGCATCGGGTAGCCGACGTGCAGCGAGGGCATCGCGCCAAAGACGTTGGGGTTGCGCGCGTAGAAGCCGCGGAAGTAGCTGATGCCGAGCAGCGCGTCGAAGCGCGCGGTGCCGGCGGCGCTCGGTGGAGCGCTGAGCTGGGCCGGCCCGAGGCCGTAGCGCATCACATACCAGGGCGGCGCGGCGGGGTAGAGCAGGTAGGTCGCGATGCCGAGCACGCCGATCACGAAGAAGCCCCAGCCCAGGCGGGCCATGCGCCGCGGCTCCTTGATGCCGAAGTAGAGCGCCAGCAGCACCAGCTCGAAGATATAGGTCATGTAGGCCAGGCCGCAGATCAGGTCGAGGAGCACCACGGTGTGGCGCGCGAAGTACTCGGGCAGCGTCAGGCGGCCGCCGAGCGTCTCGATGCCGAACCAACGCAGCTCGGCGTGGTAGAGGTCGGCGACGTGGATGCGACCGCGCAGCGGGGTGAGGAAGCGGCTGTAGTCGTAGGCCAGCCCGGCGAGGCCGAGCGGCAGCGCGCGCCAGGAGAGCATGCCGATCCGCGACGGCAGCCAGGCCAGCCCGATGAAGATCGCGGCCATCAACAGATGCTCGCTGCGAAGGCCCATCGTCAGCGCCGTGATCAGCAGCTGCAGCGAAAAGGCGATCAGGGAGATCCAGCGCCAGCGGGCCAGCACGCGCGGGACGCGCCCTCCCTTGGTCCTGGCCCCGGCCTCAGCGGCCGGCGGAGCGGCCACCTTGGAGCGGCCCGTTGAGCTGGCGTCGGTAGGCATCGCGGCGCGACCCGTCTAGCGCGACGACGCGGGCGCCGCGAGCGCTGGGGCGGGCGGCCCGGCGCTGGGGCGATCGTCATCGGCGGCGGGCGGCTGCGCCGGCGTGCTGTGGGCACGGGCCCGTCGCTGCGCCAGCTTCATCGCGAGCGCGACCAGGCCCAGGGCGACGACCGCCATCAGCAGCAGCCGCGTGGGCACGTTGAAGGCGGCGCCGAGCCAGGCGTAGGCGGCGATGCGCGGGGCGCGCCCCAGCGCCGTCGCCAGCAGGAAGCGCCGCAGGCTGTAGCCCTGCAGCACGGCCAGCGCGCGCACGGCCCAGAAGGGCAGCAGCGTGAAGGGAAAGAGCGTGACCGTGAGGAAGGGCGCGCGCTCGAAGTAGCGCAGGGTGCGCTGCAGCCGGCGGTCCTGACGCAGCGGCTCGAGCCGGGCGTGGGACAGGGCCCAGCGGTAGATGTGCCAGTTCAGGTACTCCATCAGCACGAAGACCGCGGTGCCGACGAGCGTGATGCCGACGACCGACGCGTACTTCGAGGTCTCGAGGATCAGCAGCTCGAACGAGGCCGGCACGAGCGGCGCGACGACGCTGTTCGCCGGCACGGCGAGCAGGCCGAACCAGACCAGCGGGACGGCCGCGTTCCAGAGCAGCGTGACGGGAATCCCGAGCAGCGCGACGATGCCAGTGGCGCGCAGGAACAGATCCCAATGCCGGGCCCCGCGCTCGCGCGTCAACCAGAGCCAGGCTGCTCTCCATGCGGGCAAGCGATCGCTCCTGAGCTGCCGCTGGTCGCGCGGCGGCGCCGTAGATAGAACAGCCAGGGGCGCCTGTAAAGCTACCGGCCCCTCGTTCGGTCCCTCGTCGGAGCCAGCGTCCCGCACCGCGCTCCGCTCGTCGGTGACGGCGGTCACGCCCCGGCGACGCCCGCACGGGCCCCGCGCGGCAGGCGCTCGAGCGCAAGCCCTTCATTCTTGGTCGAGACGAGCCGACAGGCGAGCGTTATGGGGTGAAGTCGCGGGGATTTACTCCCCGCGACGAGGGGGCTTTGCGAAAGCCCCCTAGATCATCGGCTCGGGCCGTGCCGGCTCCGCCTGGTGGGCCTTGCCGGCCAGCAGCCGGTGCCCCCAATCCAGCCGCAGGAAGCCGACCAGCAGGGCGATGATCGCGAGCAAGGCCCCGCCGGCGAGCCACGGGCTATAGGCCTCGCGGAAAAAGGTGTTGCCCTGACCGACGGCCGGCAGCGACCGGGGTTGCTGCTCGAGGCCGTACTGCTCGGCTAGCTTGCTGATCTTGCTCAGGTGAATCACAGGCACGCCCTGCTGCACGAAGCGCGTCATCACCGCGTCGATCTGCGGCCCGCGCGGCAGCCGGCGGTTGAGGCCAGGGCTGAAGAGGTCGCGGCCCACGCGCGTCCCGACCGAGGTCGTTCCGCCGCCGACGTTGACGTAGAGCTTGATCTCGGCGTCGCCCGCGCGCTCCCGATAGAGCTCCATCCGCTTGTTCAGGCTGTCGTCGTAGTTACGCACCTCGAGCAGCGTGATGCCACTGCGCGCGACCGCGGCCCGCACCAGGTTGCGCCCCTTCTTCGACAGGCCGAGCGCCCGGTCCTCGATGCCCCCGAGCGAGGCGGCCACGCTGCGGTGACTGAAGATGTGCCAGCGCACCAGCGCCATCTCCATGTCCGGCCACATGAAGCTCGGCTGGTTGGCACCCCACTGCGAAGCACCGGCGCTGGTGATGATCACCGGCGCGAGGCGCAGCGTCTCGAGCGCGGCCAGCACGGCCACGTTGAGCGCGGGGAAGGAGCCCGAGAAGCCCACCGCGACCGTGTCGCCCGCCTTGAGGCCGGCGCGCAGCAGCAGCTCGACGACCACGGCGGCGAAGTTGGGGTTGATCGAGGTCTGCTTGGCCGTCAGGTGGCCGGTGTTGGTCGTGACCGGCGAGATCAGCTCGCCGATCAGCCCTGACCGCGCCGGATCCGTCTCGGCATCAATCGGCAGCCCGCGCCGCAGGCGCTCGTCCTTCAGCGCCTTGAACGCGCGCAGGGCGAGGCGCGCCGCCTGCAGCTTCTCGTGATACCAGCGCTGCTTCTCGTGCACGCGCACCGTCTCCACGGCTCCGAGGGCCAGGCCGGCGACGGTGGCGATCAAGAGCAGCAGGCGCAGCGAGAGGCGCTGGGGGCGCCAGTAGAGCTTCTTCATAGCGCCAGCTCCGCGCCCACCGTCAGCACCAGGAAGAGCCGCACCAGCACCACGACGATCGCCAGCGAAGCGAGCGTCTGCGGCACGGTCTGGCGGTCCATCCAGACGGCCACCAGCCCCGGGATGACGAAGCCGATCGCCGCGAACTCGTGGTCCCAGGCCGCCGACCAGTAGCTCACCAGCATGCCGATGATGTAGCCGACGAGGATCATCAGCGCGCTGCGGCGGCGGCCATAGACGACGAGAAAGGTCGAGAGCAGGCGCACGATGCCGTAGGTGGCGAGCGCCACACCCAGGGTGGTCAAGATGTGCAGCGGCTTCATGATGTAGAGCGCCATGTAGCCCGGCACGATCAGCCCGCCCGAGGCCACCCCGAAGAGCTCGGTGCAGAGCAGCGAGACCACCAGGCCGATGCCAACCGAGAGGGCGAGCAGCTCCATCGTCATCCCCTCGCGCGCAGTCGCGCACGGTTGCTGAAGTACCGCACCAGCGCCAGGCCGTCGCCGCCGATATTGGCCATGCCGACGATCAGCGTCGTCTCGCGGCACAGCCCGATCAGGGTCTCGAAGATCTCATCGACCCGCGTGTGGTCGGCGTAGACGAAGCGGTCGGCGTCGACCCCGCGCCGCGCCGCCATGCGGGCGAAGAGATAGGCCCCGCTGCCCATCAGCACCACGCGGTCGGCCTCGCGCCAGAAGTCGCAGTCGCAGGCGAGCTGCACCGTGCGGGAGGGCCGGTCGGCGCGCAGGTTGAAGAGGGCGATCGTCCGGCCGATGCCGGCGTGCCGGTCGCGCACGAGCCGCCAGATACGCTCGGTCGAGAGCGGATCGTTGGCGGCGAAGGCGTTGACGAAGACCACACGTCGACCGAAGAAGTCGAGCTCCGCCTCGGTCAGGGCACCGGGGTCGGGGTCCGCGGCCGCCATGCCCTCGAGCGCCGTGGCGCGCGGCACGCCCAGCTCGGCCAGCACCTTGAGCGCCAGCGCCACGTTCTCGCCGTGCTCCGTGTGGCCGAAGCGCGCCAGCTCCTCGGCGCTGACGGCAGCCAGGTCCTCGTCCTCGACCGTGACCAGGCGGGTGCCCCGGTCGGCGGCCGCCTCGCGCAGGATCGACAGCTGCTCGCGCTCGGCGGTGATCAGCACGCCGCCGACCGGAATCATCCCGGCGAGCGCGCGCCCGACGTCGGCGACGGTCGGCCCCATCACGTCGAGGTGGTCGGCGCGCACGTTGGTGATCACCCCGTGCGTCGCCCGGACGAGCTTGTGTTCGGCCAGCCAATGCAGCTCGGGCTGCAGCGCCATGCACTCCAGCACCATCGCCTGGGCGCCGAGCGCGTGCGCCGCGCTGACGATGCGGATCTGCTCGATGATGTTCGGCCCCGCCGGCCGAAAGACCGGCAGCTCGCGGCCGTCGGGGAGAATCATCCGCGGCAAGGTTCCCGTGGTCTTGGCCGCGGTGGTCACGCCATGGCGTCGCAGGCCCGCCGCGATCAGGCGGGTCAGGCTCGACTTGCCCCGCGTGCCGCTGACGTGCACGCGCACGGGGATCCGCGCCAGCCGGCGGCGGTGCGCCGCGCTCTCCCAGGCGCCCAGCGCCACCAGCGTCGTCGCCGCGAGGCCCAGCAACTCCAGGCCGATCATGCGTCGCGCCCGTTGCGGCCCGGCGCCGTCGGCGCCCAATCCGGCGATGGCTGCCTTGCTCTAAGGACCCGCTCGGAAATCGCTCGATCAACTCGATCAACTGGGCGTTGAGGCGCCCGCCGGGCAAGGCGCAGCGACGAAGGAATACTGTTGGTATTGCGAGGAGCTGCAACGCAGCCCGGCGGGATGGATCGACGGCCAGATGGATGAGCTATTTCCGAGCGGGTCCTAATCACGCGCGTCGCACCTGTGCCCAGACGCGCTGGCGTACCGCAGTGCCTGCGAGAAGTCGAGGTCCGTGCCGTGACGCCGTCGTGGCGCACCCGATCAGCGCCCGGCGCGGCGGGCCTGGCCCGCGGACCTCTCCACGCCCTCGCCACCCCGTCGAAAGATCGTTGACGAGCGAAGGCCTCGTCCCGCCATCGCCGGCGATCCGAGCGTCGTTGCGGCTCGCCAACACTACACCGGCCTCGGCGTCCGGCAGACCCCGCCTGGTGACGAGCCTCGCGCCGAGGGAGGCTGTCGGCCTGGGTCTGAACCGGGAGGCGACAGCGATGAGCAAGCGGCGAAGCAGGGCGGAGCGGATCGCGGTCGGCGTCGGATTCGGACAGTCTACCTGAGGATCCCCTGCTTCACCCCAGCCAGCCTCGTATCGTCGAGGACCGGGCGTAACCGCTTGCCCAGCGCATCCCGAACCCTCGTTGGAAGTTCCAGAGCTCCAAATGCTTTCGTCAGCCGCCGGATGCCGGCGGCCTCGGCGACGTATCTACAGGCGCCAGAACAGGGCTCCGCTGAATCCAGCGGGCCGGCTCCCTCTACGTTATCCCTGCGCCGGGTGAGGTCCGCGACCAGGCCTTGCATGACGGCTTCAAAGGCGCTCAGCGCCTGCGCGTGGAGGTCGTCCGGTATGGCTGCCCGAGGCAGGCTGGTGCCAAACCCACTCAACCGCGCCGCTGCGAGGTTGAGCCACGACAGGCGCTCATCGGCCTTTGCATCTGGCATCTTCGTCTCGTCGATGTAGGACAAAGCACGTTGCAGCAGAGGCTCCAGGAGCTGCCGCCCTACGCGGTGCAGGCGTTGAAGGGTCTTGGGATTTTTCCGTTTCAGGTGATCGAGATACCCACCGGCGCCTGGGTCGTTCAGCACCCGCATGAAGTGCACGTGCGCCCGGGTACGGGCCGCATGTCCATGGTTATTGTTTTCAGCCCCTTCGCAGGACGTCATCGCGCTAGTGATCTGAAGCGGCAGCGGCGACCCGGTTCCGGTCCTTTTCCACGGGGACCCGTTGACCCGACTAGCTGGCAACAGACCGGTCGCGCCGGCTCTCCCGCTCGCATACGGCGCCATGCACACCAACAAGGTGAACACGGCGATCTTGGCTCCCGCTACTCGCATGACGACCCGCCAGCAGCCGGTGCGTTGTGACTGCCGGACTGCGGTGTGCTGCCAGGACTGCGGTGCCAGCCACCCAAGACGCAACACCGGACGACCGGCGCTCCGACCGGGAACCCAGTGCCTCGACCACGACGCCAGCGATACCAACGCCTCGCGCACGGAATCATGCGCGGGCGACCGCCGAGCAGGACACCGCCCTTCGATCCGTGCTCTCGGCCACGCTCGCAGAGCCCGGGCGCCGCAGTGCGTCAGGGGTGGTTGGCACCACCCCGCGGTGGGCGCCCAATCCGGCGATGGCTGCCTTGCTCTGATCACGCGTGTCGCACCTGGGCCCAGCCGCGCCGGCGTACCGCAGTGCCTGCGAGAAGTCGAGGTCTGTGCCGAGACTCCGTCGTGGTGAATCCGATCAGCGCTCGGCGCGACCGGCCTGGCCCGCGGACCTCCCCACGCCCCCGCCACGCCGTCGAAAGATCGTTGACGAGCGAACACAACTTCGGCAATCGCTTGCGATCTGTCTTGACTCCGCTGCTTGTCGACGGTCGGGACCTGCACGTGGGGACCAGCTGGCCCTGGGCCAACGCACTGCCCCGCAGCAAGGCCAGCCCAGGAGCGAGGAAGGCGCGCCGCGTACCGACGCGGCAGCATTCAGTTGCCCGCGCTCCGGCCTCAAGCACGCGCGCGCTCGATCAGCGGCAGTGCGGCCGTGCCTGAGGCTTGCCAGCGCCCCAGCGATCGCCGAACCTTGGCCCATGGGCCTTTCCTCGCTCACCTACCTCGCGCCGGTGCGTCGTTTCGTTCAGCCATCGCGGCGTGATTATGAGCGGCTCGAGGAGGCTCTCGCGCTGGCCGAGGCCGGTCGCGGGGCCGACGCCGTGGCCGCGGTCCTGGCGCACTTCTTCCCCGACCGCGCGCTGCCGGATCTCAGGCGACACGCCTTCACCTTCACGCAGGGGTCGTCGCGCGTTTCGACGCGCATCGAGGGCGACGAGCTGCTGGTGGTCGTGCCGCTCGTGCGCTTGCCCACGGGTGGTGCGGCGATCGCCGCGCTGCGCCACGTATTGACCAACATCAGTGGGACCGGCCAGCTCCATCAGCCACACCTGATCGGCGACGAGCTGCGCCTCGAATATCGCGATCCGCTGTCACGCATGCATCCGGCCAAGCTGGTCGAGGTTCTGTCGCGCATGGCGACGGAGGCCGACAGCACCAACGATTGGTTGATGGGCCAGTTCGGTGCCACGGCTCTCGAACGGGCGCCGGGCGACGCACTCGACGCCATCGAGCTCGAGCGGTCGCAGGCGCTCTGGCAGCTGCACTGGCGCGAGGTCGAGGCGCTGCTCAAGCAGTCGCGGCGCCAACAGTCGCTCTTCTTGCTCAACGAGCTCACCTCTTACGCGACGCAACGCGTGCTGTTTGCGCTGCCGTTGATCGGCGTCTTGGCGCTGCGGCTGGCGGAGGCGGCCAGCGGCTTCAACGACGGCGAGGAGGAGCCGCTCAAGCGCCTCGCCGTGCTGGCGAAATGCGTCAAAGAGATGAAGGCTGTGTCGCCGGACGAGTTGGCCCGCTGCCTCGTGCACGCCGAGTATGCGATCAGCCCACGGAGCGAGGGGACGCCCGCCATGCTCTCGCGCTTCCTCGGCCCGGGGCCCTACCGTGAGCAGATCGACCAACGGCGCGGCTCGGGACAGCCGCTCGATGCGACGATGGCGCTGGCCGCGACCTACTACCATTTGCTCACCCAGTCGACCTGGCCCGACGAGGTGGTCGCCGCGCTCCAGGAGGGGTTGGCGGCGGCCTCTGAGCGGCCCTGGCGCGAAGCTGCGACGATTCTCTTCGAGCACGCCGCCACGGTGGTCGAGCGCTTCGGCGGCGACGACGATGATGATGACGACGACGCGGAGGGCGGGGACGACGCATGAGAGCCACGCTGGACCTCGATCGGCTCGCGGTTTTTCAGGTCTTCACCGGCGGGGGGACCGGCTCCGGCTTCTTGCTCGAGCCGCGGCTGCTCGTCACCAACTGCCACGTCGTCGCACCCTATCGGCGGGTGGCCATCGAAGGGCGGGACCGCCGCCGCGTGTTGGGCACCGTCCGGCGCCTGCATCCCAAGCGCGATCTCGCGCTCGTCGAGCTCGCCGAGACCCTCGACGGCGAGCTGCTCAGCCTGGCCGCGCTCGACGTGTTGCGGGCGCAGCAGACGGTCCACATCGTCGGCTTCCCCGTGGGGCTGCCGCTATCGGTCACCGAGGGGGTCGTGTCGAACCCCAAGCAGCAGTTCGAGGGGCTCGAATACGTGCAAACCGACGCGGCGATCAACCCGGGAAACTCGGGCGGACCGATGCTCGACGAGCGCAAGCAGATCGTCGCCGTGACGACCTGCAAGCTGGTGGCGGCCGACATGGTCGGCTTCGGCGTGCCGAGCAGCGCCGTGCGCGACTTCGTCGAGGGCTTCCGTGGGCAAACAGCGCCCTTCGGCATCATCTGCCCCTCGTGTGGCGAGCTGCTGCTGACCGCGGCGCGCTACTGCGCCAGCTGCGGCACCGATCTCGAGGAGCTCGAGCTCGACGCGCACTTCGATCCGCCGGAGGACGATCCCGTGGTGGCCTTCGTCGAGGGCGCTCTGCGCCAGGCACGGGTCGATCCGGTGCTCGCGCGCCATGGCACCCATAACTGGTCGTTTCACAGCGGCAGCGCGTTGATCAAGGTGTGGTCGTGCTGCTCCGAGCACCTCTGCTTCTCGTCCCCGCTGGTGCAGCCCGGCAAGCAGCAGCTCGGAGAGCTCTTCCGTTACCTGCTCGCCCCCGAGCACGCACCCTTCGCCTTCGACCTCGACGACGATGTCATCCGCCTGAACCTGACCTTCCACATGGCCGACGTCTTTGGCGGTACGCACGACGAGGCGGCGGGCTGGATCGCCCAGTTCGTCGCCGCGGCCGACCGCTTCGACAACGTGCTGATCCAACGCTTCGGCTGCTTGCCGGCCCCTGAGACCCAGCTCGCCTTCCTCAACGACCAGAACTCCTAGGCCAAAGTTCCTCGCAAGCGGGACTGCGGGACTGCGCTGCCGGCGGGACCACTTCGGCGCCCCACCTGAGGCCCGAACGGTGGTCAGCACTACTGTGTCGGATTTCGGGAACGAGCCAGGCGACGGGAGAGATCCGACACAGTAGTTAGGTTAGGCAGTGTTAGGCTTCGACTGAGGCTGCCGTGCCGCCGCGGCGCCAGTAGACATACCCGGGAAGGCCGGTCGCCACCAGCAGCAGGCCGAAGAGCGAATCGCGTGGGTTCTCGCGCAGGGTCAGCGCTACGTAGCCGACGGCGAAGAGCGTGAAGGCGGCTGGCACCCAAGGATAGCCCCAGACGCGGTAGGGGCGCGCAGCGTCCGGCTCGCGCCGGCGCAGGATGAAGACCCCCAGCGCGCCGAGCGCGTAGAAGATCCAGCTGACGAAGATCAACATGTCCGTGAGCTGGTTGAAGGTGCCCGAGAAGACCAGGGCCGAGGCCCAGAGACCCTGCACCACCAGGGCCCGTGCGGGCGTGTGGAAGCGCGGGCTGATGTGTCCGAGACCGCGCCAGAAGAGGCCGTCGCGCGCCATCGCGAACGAGACACGCGCGCTGGCGAGCGTGGTGCCGTTGACGGTGCCGAAGGTCGAGACGACCACGAGCGCCGAGACGAGGGCCGCGCCGACGTGGCCGAGCACTCGCTCCAGCGCGTCGGCAGCGACGAGCTCGGAGCGTGCCATAGCGTCGATCGGCAGCACGTAGAGATAGGCCACGTTGATCACCGTGTAGACCAGCACGACGGCCGCAGTCCCGAGCAGCAGCGAGCGCGGAATGGTGCGCCGCGGCTCCCGCAGCTCACCTGCCACGTAGGTGATGTTGTTCCAGCCATCGTAGGCCCAGAAGGCGCCGGCGAGCGCGAGGCCGAGTGGGCGGAGCAGCGCCCACGGATCGCCGAGCTGGTGCAGCCCGAACGACCAGGTCGTGGCGGTCAAGCTGCCGCCGCTGCCGTCGCTGAAGGCGAAGGCGGCGCAGGCGATCGCGGCGATCGCGGCCAGCTTGGCCGTCGTCAGGACGTTCTGCAGCAGGCCACCGGCGACCACGCCGACGACGTTGACGAAGGTCAGCACGAGGATGCAGGCGACGGTCAGCAGCTTGACGCCGAGCTGCTCGAAGGGTGCGATCGTGATCGCGCCGCCGAGCAGGCTCACGGAGTGCTGCTCCCACTGCGGAGCAAGGCGCGGCAGCTCGATGAAGTAGCCACAGTACTCGGCGAAGACATAGGCGATCCCGGCGATCGATCCGGTCTGAATCACGGCAAAGACTGACCAGCCGTAGAGATAGCCGACGAAGTCGTTGTAGATGCGGCGGAAGAAGACGTACTGCCCGCCCGTGCTGGCGATCATCCCGGCGATCTCGGCGTTGGTCAGCGCCCCCGCCAGGGTCAACAGCCCGGCGAGGGTCCAGATGCCCAACAACAGGACGGGCGAGCGCAGCTGCGCGGCCATCGTCGCGGGCTTGACGAAGATGCCCGATCCGATGACCGAGCCGATCACGATCATGGTGGCGGTGTAGAGGCCGAGCCTCTGGCTCAGCGCGGGACGGGTGCTGGTCGCTGGCGGGCCCGCGGGCTCTGCGGTGAGTGGAGTGGCCCGCGAGGGGCGGGATGGCGTGGCGGGTGGCG
This sequence comes from Pseudomonadota bacterium, assembly GCA_016702545.1. Lineage (GTDB taxonomy): Bacteria > Myxococcota_A > Polyangia > JADJTL01. Next base: position 61,318 of record JADJDT010000017.1, read on the forward strand.
TGGGCATTCTCGTCCAAGTGCCGAGAGGCGGCAGCCGGACAGTGCAGCAGCGCAGGGCGGGGATGCAAGCGCCTGAGGGCCCGTGCCGCCTGGACCCGCCCGCGGCCCTTCGCGCGGCCCTTTGCGGCAGGTCGCGAGATCTCTATACTCCGGCCCCACGGCGCCGGGCTCTCCTCTCGTGGCCCAGTCCAGGCCCGCCAGCGCTCGAGGAGTCAAGCCCATGCGAATGGCCGATCTAACGCGCAGGAAGGATTTCGCGGCGCTGACCCGCGAGGCGCAAGGGGACGCCAGCATGCGGCGCGCGCTGGGCCCGGTGCAGCTGACGGCGATCGGTATCGGCGGGATCATCGGCGCCGGTATCTTCGTGCTGACGGGGACGGTCGCGGCCAACCATGCGGGGCCGGGCATCGTGCTCTCCTTTGCGCTGGCCGGGTTGGCCTGCGCCTTCGCCGCGCTGTGCTACGCCGAGTTCGCGGCGATGATCCCGATGGCGGGCAGCGCCTACAGCTACGCCTACGCTACGCTCGGCGAGTTCTTCGCCTGGTTCATTGGCTGGGATCTGGTGCTCGAATACGCGATCGCCGCGGCGACCGTGGCCGTCGGTTGGTCCGGCTACGTCGCGAGCCTGCTGCGCTCCTGCGGGATTCCCTTGCCGCCGCAAATCGCCGCCTCGACAGGGACCAAGCTGCTTCACCTGGGGCCCGAGCTGCTCAGCCGGTTGCAGCTCCAGCTGCCCGCCGGGTGGTACGAACAGGCGACCTACGCGCCAGCCCTGGCGCGGATCGGTGTCGCGCTCGGCGCGGTGCCGCAGGCGACGGCCTGGTGCAATCTCCCGGCGATGGTGGTGGTGCTGCTGGCCAGCGCGCTGCTGGTGGTCGGCATCCGTGAATCCGCGACGATCAACGCGGGGATCGTGGTGCTCAAGCTGGCGATCGTGGTCACCGTGATCGGGGTCGGCATCGCCTTCGTCAACCCGGCCCTCTGGGTGCCCTTCGTGCCACCGAATACGGGGGTGTCGGGGCAGTTTGGTTGGTCCGGCATTGCCCGCGGCGCCGGGGTGATCTTCTTCGCCTATATCGGCTTCGACGCGGTCTCGACGGCGGCCCAGGAGGCGCGCAACCCGCAGCGCGACATGCCGATCGGTATCGTCGGCTCGCTGGTGATTTGCACGGTGCTCTACATCGCGGTGTCGCTGGTCGTCACCGGCGTCGTGCACTACACCCGCCTCAACGTGGCCGACCCGATCGCCCTGGCGATCGACGTGATGGGCATCCCGTGGCTCGCGATCGCCGTCAAGCTGGGCGCCATCGCGGGACTCAGCTCGGTCGTGCTGGTGCTGCTGCTGGGCCAGGCCCGGATCTTCTACGCGATCGCGCGCGACGGCCTGTTGCCGCCGCTCTTCGCGCGCATCCACCCGCGCTTTCGCACGCCGGCGACCTCGACCGCGCTGACCGGCACGGTGGTGGCCCTCGTCGCGGGCAGCACCCCGATTCATCTGCTCGGCGAGCTGGTCTCGATCGGCACCCTGTGCGCCTTCGCGATTGTTTGCGGCAGCGTGCTCGTGCTGCGCCGTCGCCACCCCGAGTACCCGCGCCCCTTTCGCACGCCCTTCGTCCCGGTCGTGCCGCTGCTGGGCATCGCGTTTTGCCTCTACCTGATGCTGGGCTTGCCGATCGATACCTGGATTCGGCTGGTGATTTGGATGGCGATCGGCATGGCGATCTACTTTGGCTACGGCGTGCGCCGCAGCGCGCTGCGGCTGCAGGCCGCCGCGCTCGCCGCCGCCGCGGTGCCCCGCACCGACGCGCCAAAGCGCTCCCTGCGCCCGGGCCGATCCTCACGCGGTGGCCGGCACCACTGTCCGGGCCGCCTGACAGGCCCGGCGGGCCAGCGCCCGGGGGGGGGGGGGGGGGATGGGGCCGATGCTGCCCGTCACGGGCGGCCCCCTGGCGCACGGTGGCAGCGCTGCGGGCCGCTGTGCCGGCAGGGGCGTGCCGCGCCAGGGAACACGGCGCCCTGTCCCTACCGCTCAGGCAGGAAAGTCACGCCTCGAACCTTGAGAGACCTCCAGGCAGCGCCTCGGCGGCACCGGTCGGCGCGGGGCTGGTCTTCAGCGTCGAGGGCCCAGCCACGCTGGACTGCCGTCGATGCCCGCGTCCGTGGTCACGCGCGCCACGCTCGCGTCGCGCTCCAGCCCGAGGGTGGCCAGCTCGGCTTGGCCGAAGCGCAGCGTGGTGAAGACGAGTTGTCGCCCGTCGGCGGCGATCGCCGGCTCGCTGTCGTCCTCGCTGGTCAGCGTCACGACGCTGCCATCGCTCAGGCCGTAGCGCACGAGCTCGTTCACCTGGGCGCCTGGACGCGGCCGCGCGAAGGCGAGCCAAGTGCCGTCGGGAGCCACGCTGGGCCGTCCCAGGATGCCGGAGGTATGGGGCAGGACGGTGGGCTCCGCGCCATCGCTGCGCATCCGCCACAGCTCGAAGCTGCCGGAGCGGTTCGAGACGAAGTAGATCGTCGCGCCGTCCGGGGCGAAGACCGGTCCCCCGTCGCGCCCGGGGTCCGCGGTCAGGCGCAGCGGCGCGTCGAGGCCGTCCGCAGCGACAGTGTAGATGTCCGGCTGCTCATCGGTGGCGCGCTGGCCCTCGAAGACCAGGCGCCGGCCGTCCGGCGAGAAGGAGGGCGTGCTGGCGAGCAAGGGTGCGAGCGCCAGCGGCGCGCCGACGCCGCTATCCGGGTCGATCAGGCACAGCCCCCGCTGGCCGGCCTGCTCGCAGGTGAACGCCACACGACGTCCGTCGGGGGCGCAGCCCGGGTGCAGGTGCAGGCTCGCGTCGCTGGTGAGCGGCAGCGGTGTGCCGCCGGCGAGCGGGAGGCGGAAGAGCTGATAGTGGCCCTCGCGCCGCGCCGCGTAGACGATCGCCACCGGGCTGTCGCTCGCCGGCGGCGCGGGGGCCTCGGCGCCGCCACAGGCGCAGAGCGCGAGCAGGCAGCCCAGCCAGCGCGCTGGACGGGGGCGGCGCTGGGCGCGGTGGCGTGCTGGGGTCTGACTCATGGCTCGCCAACGCGCCCTTAGCGCCGCGGGCCCACGACGGTCAGCGTCGGAGCCGCTAGGCCGAGCGTGTTCTCCTTCGAGTGCAGGTGGATGATGCCGGCCGCGTCCCCACGGCGCAAGGCGACCGTGACCAGCCCGTTGGTGTCGCTCTTGATCCAGTTGAGCAGCGCCGCGCTGCTGAAGCTGACGGTCGCGTTGGCGGCGGGATTGAGCACCGACTGCTGGCCGAGCGAGCTGAGGAAGTTGCCGTTGCTGTCGCCCGGGGCGGTCGTGAAGAAGCTCAGGTCCGCGCCGCCCTTGCCCGCGTTTCCCGGGCCGTTGCCGAAGGTCAGCCCGAGCTCCGTCCAGCCGCTCGCTGCGTCGCCCGGCAGCCCATCGGGGAGCCCATAGAAGTCGAAGGTGACGGTGCCGTTGCGGCCCGTAACGGCGAAGCTCAGCGTCGCGGCGCTGGCGCTGGCGAGGTCGATCTCCGCCGCCGCCGCGCTCAGATCGAAGCGCAGGTAGTCCTTGTAGTTGTTCGGCGGATTGCCGGGCGTGCTGCGCGTGGTGATCAGCGGGCTGGCGCCGAAGTTGGTCGTCGGCACCGAGCCTTGTCCGTAGGCGTCCGCGCCGCGCCCGAAGGCCGTTGGTACGGCGACGGTGCTGACGACGTCCGCCATCACGCGGCCGATGAAGCCGAAGTTGGTCGTCGTCGGCAGCAACAGCTTCCACTCGCGGGTCGCGTGATCGCTCGCGCCGCCCTTCGCGGCGATCGTGCCGTAGGCGAAGAGGCCGAGCGCGTCGCTGACCTCAAGGCCGGGCGGGACGGGTGAGCTGTTACAGGCCTCGTGTCCAATCGGGGTCACCCGCGTCAGCTCGATGTAGGTGTTCTGCAGCGTGCTGTTGGGGAAGAACGACCGCAGGGTCACCATCCCGCTGAAGGCATCGAAGGCGCCACAGCCCTGCGCCCCGGTTTTGATCGCGGTGCTCTCCGTCACCAACTCGACGCTGTTGTCGGGGCCCGCGCTCGGCACGCCGTCCTGGACGACGTTGACCTCGGCCAGGCCCTGGGCGATCACGCCAGCGCTGCGTTGCGCCGCGGCTTGCGGCCGCAGCACCAACATGCCGCGGGCGGCGTCGACGAAGCCGACGAACTCGGTGATCAGCCGCGGCCCGCTGGTCCCCGTCGGCGCCTCCGGTGCTTCAGCGGCGGTGGGGCTACCCCCGCAGGCGACGATCGCGCTGGCCAGCAGCGCGGGTCGCAGCCTGGCGAGCAGCGCCGCGCTCGCCGGCCGCGGCGCTTGCGGGTGGGTGGGCGCGCGCATGGCGGACCTAGCCGCTCGCCGTGAGGCCGACGGCCACCACGCCGCCGCCCGAGAACAACGTGACGCGGCGCACCTCGTGGCGTTTGAGAATCCGTGGCGCCTCGTAGGGCAGGCGCTGCTCGTCACATCGGCCGACCCCCGCCGCGGCGGCGGCCGGCGCTCTGGTGATTCGTTTTCGGCGCTCTGGCAGCATGACCTGCACCTCGTCGCGGTTGGTCCCGAGCCCGGCAACAACGGGGACGGGCCGTGCTGGCTGCCCCCGTGCTCTCCTTCATCGCCTGGGCGTACGCTTTATTTAGTAATTTAAAAACCACACGGAATCGATGATTTGCGCGGGCGGGCAGGATCCTCGTCAAGCGGACAGCTTGGGGCTACTGTAGGCGGACGACCCTCCCGGGCCTGGGCCCGCGGCGGGGGCGAGGTGGGCCCACCGCCCAGAGAGCCTCGATGGCGGATAAGCGGCATATCTTCCTGATCCCGGGCTTTTTCGGCTTCGCCAGCATTGGCGAGGTGCTTTACTTTGCGCACATCGTCGAGTTTCTCTCCGCCGCCTGCTACCGCCTTGGCCTGCGGGTCGAGATTCATCGGGTGCCCACGCACCCGACGGCCTCGATTCGCAAGCGCGCGGCCGCCCTCGCCGAGGCGATCGCCAGCAGTGGGGCGGCCAGCGGCGGCGGCATCGATCTGATCGGCCACTCGACGGGCGGGCTCGACGCACGGCTGCTGGCGACCCCCCGGGTCTCGTTGCCTACCGAGGTGGCCGTCGAGCCGCTCGCCAGCCGCATCCGCAGCGTCATCACCGTCGCGGCGCCGCACCACGGCACGCCGCTGTCGAGTGTCTTCGGCACGCTCTTCGGCAAGCCGCTGCTACGCCTGCTCTCGCTCGCGACGCTCTATGTGCTGCGCTTCGGCCACCTGCCGACCTCTGTGGTGCTGAGGATGAGCGCCCTGATCGTGCGCCTCGACAGCCGGCTGGGGCTGACCCACAACGTCGCCGACCAGCTCTTCAACGAGCTGCTCGGTGATTTCTCACCGGAGCGACGACTCGAGGTGCAGCGCTTCCTCGAACAGGCCAGTCTAGACCAGGCGCTGATGGCCCAGGTCACGCCCGAGGGCGCCGATGTCTTCAACGCCGGGACCGTCGACCGCGAGGGCGTGCGCTACGGATCGGTGGTGACGATGGCCCCGCGCCCGGGGCTGCGTTCGGTCTGGCGCCAGCGCCTCGACCCCTACGCGCACCTGACTCATGCCATCTTTTTCATGCTCTATCGCGCCAGCGCGGGCGGCAGTGGACATGCGTTGCCCGCGCTGACGCCGGCGCAGCGCGAGCTGCTGCCGCGGGCCTTCGGGCGGCTGCCACAGAGCAGCGACAACGACGGTGTCGTGCCGACCGGCTCGCAGCTCTGGGGCGAGGTGATTCATGCCGCGGTCGCGGACCACCTCGACGTCATCGGTCATTTCGGCGACGCGCGGCGCGTACCGCCGCACTACGACTGGTTGGCCAGCGGGTCAGGGTTTCGCCGCGAGCACTTCGAGCGGCTGTGGACGGACGTGGCGTATTTTCTCGCCGACCGGGCGCGCCCGGTCCTCGCCTGACCGTCATGAGCGCGGCGTGGTCGGCCGGCGCCCGGCGCAACGGGCAACAAATCGAGTTGACGCCCGCCCCGTCCCGTGACAAGGCCACCCGACCGCGAGCCGGGCGCGGAGCCGGCGGCCGTCCGGCCCGCCGGGGAGAATCCCCCGCCGACAGCCGTCGACTCGCGCTCGCGCCGAGGATCGCTCCTTGACCATTTGGCTCTGGGCCGGCTTTCTGCTGCTGATTGCGCTGTTCTTGGCGCTCGACCTCGGCGTCTTTCACCGCAATCCGCGCGTTGTCTCGACCAGCGAGGCGCTGCTGTGGACCGCCGCCTGGGTCGTGGTCGCGCTCTGCTTCAACGGGCTGGTCTACTTCATCTACCAGCAACACTGGCTGGGCATGGGCCTCAGCGCGGGACAGGAGAGCAACGGGCGTCACGCGGCGCTGGTGTTCCTGACCGGCTACCTGATCGAGAAGAGCCTCAGCCTCGACAACATCTTCATCATCGCGCTGATCTTCTCCTACTTCCGCGTGCCGCTGCGGCTTCAGCACCGCGTGCTCTTCTGGGGCGTGATCGGCGCGGTCGTGATGCGGGCCGCGATGATCGGCGCCGGAGCCGCGCTGATCGCGCGTTTCAGCTGGACGATCTACCTCTTTGGCGGCTTCTTGCTCTTCACCGCCGCGAAGATGCTGGTGGCGCGCCAGGACAACATCGATCCGGAGCGCAATCTGCTGGTGCGGGTGGCGCGGCGCCTCTTCCCGGTCTGCGGCTCCGTCGAGGACGGGCGCCTGATCGTACGCGGCGCCGATGGTCGTCGCGCGGTGACGCCGCTCTTTTTGGTGCTGGTGTTGGTGGAGAGCTCCGACGTGCTCTTCGCGGTCGATTCGGTGCCGGCGATCTTCGCCGTCACGCGCGACCCCTTCCTCGTCTTCACCTCGAACGTCTTTGCCATCCTCGGCCTGCGCTCGCTCTACTTCGCGCTGGCCGCGATCCTCGAGCGCTTCCGCTACCTCAAGACCAGTCTGGTCTTCTTGCTCGCCTTCGTTGGCGTGAAGATGCTGCTCTCCCATCACCATCCGCTGCCGACGGTCGTCTCGTTGGCGGTGATCATGGGCATCCTGGCGGTGGGGGTCATCGCCTCGTTGCTCGACCACCGGCGCAACGTCGCGATGGAGGTGCTGCAGAGCGTCGCCGACGTCGGCCGCGCTCATGCCGCCCTGCGGCAGCTGCGCCGCATCGTCGTCGCCGTGATGGGCGGAACGGTGCTCCTCACCGGCGTGGCGATGTTGGTGCTGCCCGGGCCGGGGATGGTGGTGATCGCGGTCGGCCTCAGCCTGCTGGCGACCGAGTTCGTCTGGGCGCGCCGCCTGCTGCGCAAGGCCGAGGAGCAGGGTCGCTCCTGGGCCGGCAAGCTTCAGGAGCGTCGCCGCCGCCGGACGACGCAGAGCGCAGCCCGAGAGGGCACCGCCGAGGGGGCCACTGCCCAGGAGGGCGCTGCCCAGGGGGCCGGCGCTGCTCCCGAGCCGGCCGCGGCAGCCGCCGCCCCCACGAGCGAGCGCAGCGACGAGCGTTATCTCCGCGCGGGCCGCGGGCGGGGGCTGGTACGTGAGCGCCGAGGCAACCAGGGTGGTGGCGCAGCAATTCCCGACAGGCTCCTAGCCCTTCGCCCCCGCGGCCGCGCGGAGCTCTGCCAGCTTCTCGCGCACCGCCTCGGCGTGGCCCTCGGCCTTGACCTTGGACCAGTGGTGCGCCACCTGGCCCTGGGGGTCGATCAGCACCGTGGAGCGCAGCACGCCGAACGAGGTGCGGCCGTACATCGTCTTTTCGCCCCAGGCCCCGTAGCGCGCGAGCAGCTCGTGGTCGGGGTCGCTGAGCAGGTCGATGCCCAGCGCGTGCTTGGCGATGAAGCGCCGGTGGCTGGCCGCGTCGTCCGGGCTGCAACCGAGCACGACGGCCTCCAGCCCGGCGAAGGCCTTCAGCCCCGCCGTGAAGTCACAGGCCTCGATCGTGCAGCCGGGCGTGTCGTCCTTCGGATAGAAGTAGAGCACGACCCACTGCCCCCGCAGCGCAGCCAGGCTGACGCTTTCCTCCCGCTGGTTCAATGCCGTGAAGTCCGGCGCCGGCGCGCCGAGCGCGATCGCAGTCTGGCTCATGGTCGATCCTCCCTTGCGTCCCCTGCGCTGCGAAGGCCCCTCAGCGCTGTTCCGCTACCACTGGGTTGCGTAGCACGCCCAGGCCGTCGATCTCCACCTCGATGACCGAGCCCACCTGCGCCTGGCCGACCCCGGGCGGTGTCCCCGTCGTCAGCACGTCGCCGGGCAGCATCGTCATCACGCGCGTCACGGTCGCGATCAACCGTGGCAGCGGAAAGATCATGTCGGCGACCGCGCCCTGCTGGCGCACGGTGCCGTCGACGCGCGTCGTGATCCGCAGCACGTCAGGGTTCAGGCCGCTGACCAACCAGGGACCGAGCGGCGCGAAGGTGTCGAAGCCCTTGGCGCGCGTGTACTGCCCATCGCGCTGCTGCAGGTCGCGCACGGTGACGTCGTTGCAGCAGCAGTAGCCGGCGACGACGGAGAAGGCCTCGGCCTCGCTGATGTGGCGCGCGCGGCGCGAGAAGACCAGCGCCAGCTCACCCTCGTAATCCACCCGCTCGAAGCCCGCGGGTCGGACGATCGGCTGGCCGCTGGCGATCACGGCGGTCGAGGGCTTGAGAAAGAGCAGCGGCTCCTCGGGTACGGCCTTGCCCATCTCGCGCGCGTGGGCGTGGTAGTTCAGCCCGACGCCGACGATCTTGCTCGGCTCGCTCGGCGGCAGCAGCTCGACCTCGTCGAGGCGCCGCACCGGCGGGCCATCGAGCGGCTCCAGCACGCCGTCCTCGTGCAGGCGCGCCCGCCCCGTCTGCCCGCGAAAGCGGTAGCGCACCAGGCGCTCGACTCCTGGCTGCCCTGCGTTCATGGCCGCGTGTCCCCCCGTCGGCAGAGGCTGCGGACGATAGCACGGCCGCGCCGCTGGCCGACCCCGCGGCCCACCCAGCCCTGCGGCTCGCCGCCGCGGAGGCGATCGCCCCGTGTCCTCTGCCCCGAGACCGCGAATCGAGTATCATGCGCGCCGTTTCGGCGCCCGGGTGGCGCGGTGAGCGAGGCGCATGCACGACCTGATCGACCTGCTACGCGGGCGACTTTCACCGACGGCGCGGATCTGGAGCGCGGCCGCTCCCGCGCTTGTGGTCATCGGCTACTTCGTGCTCGGCCTGCTGGCGTACCTCTGGCGCGGCCGCAAGCACGGCCCCTTTCGCGACGCCGAACTATCCGGTCGCGGCTCGAGCGTGCTGATCGGCATGGCGGTGCGGCACTACTTTGCCTGGGTCACGCAGCCGATCTGGCTGCTGCTGCGGGCCTACAAGGTGCCGGCGATGGCGCTGACGACGCTCTCTGCGCTGCTCGCCACGGCGGCGGCCTTCGCCGTCGCGCTCGGTCGCTTCGCGCTGGGCGGCTGGATCTACGTCGCCGCGGGGCTCTGCGACTTCTTCGACGGCCGTGTGGCGCGCGCCACCGGCACCGCCGGCCCCTGGGGCGCTGCGCTCGATTCGGTGCTCGACCGCTACAGTGACACGGCGTTGCTGCTCGGCCTCGCCTGGTATTACCGGCAGAGCTGGGTGCTCTTGCCGGTCGAGCTGCTGATCCTCGGCACCTTCCTGGTGCCCTACATCCGCGCCCGCGGCGAGGGGCTGGGCGTCAAGGTGACGATCGGCCTGATGCAGCGCCCCGAGCGCATGCTCTACCTCGGCGTGGCGATCGCGCTCAGCCCGATCCTCGAGGCGCTCCACGAGCCGCGCGTCGAGCATCCGCCGCACATCCTCGCGGCGCTGGCGATCACCGTGATCGGGGTGACGACGCTGGTGACGGCGCTGCAGCGCGGGGTCTTCCTGCTGCGCGCGCTCTCGGCGGGCCAGACGCGGCTGTTGCGCTTCGAGGGCGAGGGCGCCACGCGGGTGCTGCCGCTGCTGCGCTTCACGCTCTACTCGACGCTGGCCACGGCCGTCGATTTCGGCGTGGTCTCGGCCCTCGTTGGCCGCGCGGCCTGGCCGCCCTGGATCGCCACGATCGCGGGTTGCGTGCTCGGCGGCCTGGTCAACGTCGCCGTCAACCGCTTCCTGGCCTTCGGCGGCCGCGCGCTCGCGCCCCAGCGCTCGGTGCGCTACGGCTTCATCAGCGCCAGCAGCGCGCTGCTCAACGGTGGTGGCGTGGCGCTGCTGCTCAGCCTGCCCGGCCTCGACTACCGCGTGGCCTGGCTGCTCTGCCGCTTCGCCGTGCTGCTCTCGTGGAACTACCCGCTCGGCCGCGACTACCTCTTCGCCCTCGGCCAGGGCGGCGACGAGGGCGGAGCCGCGGAGCGGGAAGAGTAGCTGTCGCCGGTGCGTGGTGTCGGGGCGAACGCTCGCCGCGGCAAGTCAGAGGACGCCGACGCTCTCGTCGGCTTCGCTGGCCCGCCCCGCGCTGTTGCTAGTCGCGAACGAGGCGCTCCTCGTGTCAGCCGTGGGCGGCGTCGCGCGCCCACTGTTCGTCTGGCGCCCGAAGGCCTCCATCGCCGCGCGGGAGAACGTCCTGCCGCCCGTGAGAAGGACCCGCCGCCCCGCGGGTCGCGTCTGCGCGGGGCCCGCAGGCTGCGCGCGCGGGCGCGCGTAGGGCTGGCCTTGCTCGTCATCATAGTCGGCCCCCGCGCTGCTGCGGCTCGCCGCCAGGGGAGCGGGATGCCGTCCGCCGATCGTGTGGAGCAGCGCGCGTGCCGCTTCCACCGCAGCCCCGGCCCGCTCGAGCGCAGCGGGATCGGCGTTCCCCTGCCGAGCGATCCGGGCCGCCCAACGCTCGGCCACCTGTAGCTCGCGACGGACCGTTTGTTCAGCCACCTCCCGCAGCACGGGCAAGCGGAAGAGGCGGTGCGCGGCCGGGCGCAGCAGCAGGGCTCGGGCCGCGCGCGCCGCCAGGCCGGTGCCCTTCGCCTCGGCCCTGACCATCAGCCGCACGAGAGGCCTGAGCGGCTTCGCGATTGGCGTCGACTGGTGCGCGGCGACCTCCTGGCCGGCCGAGCTGTGGAGTGCGCGCGTCAGGCGGCGGACGGCCAGCGTGGCGCCGAACAAGCCCCGCAAGGTCGGGGCGCCTCGCTCCTGTCGCAGGCGCTGCAGGGCGCTGGTGCTGCGTTCGACGAGCGCCGGCGTGAGGCGCCGCGCGAAGCCCATTCGCTCGGTGGCCGCGTGCGCCCGCTCGACGAAGCGGGCGCGCAGCGTGCGCAGCTGAGCGATTCGTGCTCCGGTCGCCTCCGCCAGCCGGGCTCTCATCGCCACCACGCGGCCCGCACCGGCCGAACTCGTCGCCAACGCCGCCGCCAACGGCCCCGCCGCCGCCGGGATCGGCGCGGCCAGCAGCAGCGCGGCCAACGCCGGCCCCGCCAGGCGCGTGGCGAGGCGGGTGGCGGCGTGCAGACGATGGCGCGGAGAGCAGCTCACGTCCGCCGTTAATGCACGATGCGTGCCGGTATAAGATTCTTCTAAATCATGTACTTGCAGACTACGACGGCTGGCGGCTGGAGCTGCCTGGTGGCGGGCTTAGGACCCGCTCGAAAATAACTCGATCAACTGGGCGTTGAGGCGCCCGCCGGGCAAGGCGCAGCGACGAAGGAATACTGTCGGTATTGCGAGGGGCGCAGCCGGGGGGGGGGGGGGGGGAGAGCGATTCCGAGCGGGTCCCAGGGCAGCGACCCGGAGCCGCCGGAAGACCCACCCCAGCGCGCGCCCGTCCCGCGCGGCCGCGGCCAGGCCGGCCAGCCCGGTCGCCAACACCGGGCCCCAGGCCGCCGCGACCGGCCCGATCACCAGCGTGCGTCCGAGGAGCCAGCCCCCGGCCACCGCCAGCCAGCTCGCGGCGAGCCAGCCCAGCGCCCGCCCCAGCAGCCACGCCGCGCCCGGCTCGCCGCGCCCCGTGACCAGCACGGCAGCGACTCCCCCCAGCACCACGCACAGCCACGGAAAGGCCAGCCGCGTGTGCAACACCAGGCTCGCCAGGGTCGGGTCGTGACCCGCCTGAGCCAGGCCCCGGCGCTGGCGCAGCAGCGCCCGCGTCGAGAGCGCCTCCGGCCGCTCTCGCAGCAAGCGGTCGAGCGCTCGCGCCGCGGCCCAGGGCGGCACCGGCGTGCCGTCGGCGTGCGCCGTCGGGCTCAGGGGGCCGACGAGTCGCGGCCGCCCACCGCGCCCCGAGCTCCCGCCCACCTGCCAGGCGGTCAGCGTTGGCGTCCTCTCGGCGACGCCGGCGGGCGTCGCGGCCCGCGCCGCCACCACCCAAGCGCCGGGCAGCGTCAACCAACGGGTGCGCGGCGGGGTCACGCCCGTGAGGGTCGAGGCGACGGGCCCTGCGCCGCGGTCAGCCTGTTGCTCGCAGCGGGGCACCAGGCCCTCCGCGACGGCGAGGCTCAGGGCGGTCGCCATGGCGCCGGTCACGAGCAGCGGTGCGGCGAGCTGCAGCCGGCTGGCGCCGACGGCCGCCAGGGCCGCCAGCTCCAGGCGTTGCCGTGAGGCGCTCAACGCGAGCACGCTGCCGAGCAGCACCGCCGCCGGGGCCAGCTGCACGGCGACCAGCGGCAGGTGCCAGGCCATCAGGCGCAGCGCCGCGGTCCAACCCAGCGTCACGGCCGCGCGTCGCCCCTGGTCGCCGATCAAGCAGGCGAGGTAGACCCAGCTCAGGGCGGCCAGCGTCAGCGCCGCACCGAGCAGCGAGCGTCGCAACAGGTAAAGGGCCAGCACCCGCGACATAGGTCGGCTCCTACCTTGACGGGACCCGGCCGCCGGCATACTCCTTGGCCGCCCGCGGCGCAATGTGCGCGACCGCGCGGCAGCCTGACCGGCACGCGGCCCCGCGCTTCGCGGTCGTCGCGGCCCCGTGGAGGAGATGATGCAAAGCAAGGTCGCCAACCCCGGTCTCGCCGCTGCGGGCCGCCTCAAGATCGAGTGGGCCGAGGCCCGCATGCCGGTGCTGATGGCGCTGCGCGCCCGCTACGGCGAGAGCAAGCCGCTGCGGGGCATGCGGATCGCGGGCTGCCTGCACGTCACCAAGGAGACGGCGGTGCTGGTCCGCACGCTGCGCGCCGCCGGGGCCGAGGTGAGCTGGAGCGGTTGCAATCCGCTCTCGACGCAGGACGAGGTCGCCGCCGCGTTGGCCGCCGAGGGCACCTCGATCTACGCCTGGCACGGCATGAGCACCGAGGAGTTCTACTGGTGCATCGACAAGACCCTCGAGCTCAAGCCGACGCTGACGCTCGACGATGGCGCCGACCTGATCTTTCGCGTCCACAACAAGTTCCCGGAGCTGGCCCAGGGCATCGTCGGCGGCACCGAGGAGACCACCACCGGCGTGCATCGGCTGCGCGCGATGGCCACCGACGGGGCGCTGCGCTATCCGGTCTATGCGGTCAATGACGCCGAGACCAAGTGGGACTTCGACAACGTCTACGGCACCGGCCAGAGCTCGCTCGACGGCATCCTGCGCGCCACCAGCGTGCTCGTCGCCGGCAAGAACTTCGTCGTCGCTGGCTTCGGCCACTGCGGGCGCGGCTGCGCGATGCGCGCGCGCGGGCTGGGCGCCAACGTGATCGTGACCGAGATCAAGGCCACCGCTGCGCTCAAGGCGGTGCTCGAGGGCTATCGCGTGCTGCCGATGGACGAGGCCGCCAAGCTCGGCGACATCTTCATCACCGCCACGGGGATGAAGGACGTGATCGTCGAGCGGCACTTCGCCTCGATGCGCGATGGCGCGATCGTCTGCAACACGGGGCACTACGACTGCGAGATCAACCTCAAGGACCTGGCGCGGCTCTCCGGCGAGCGCACGCGCGAGTTGCGCCCCAACTGCGACGAGCATCTGCTCGCCGATGGCCGGCGCATCTATGTGCTGGCCAAGGGCCGGCTGGTGAACCTCGCCGCCGCCGAGGGCCACCCCTCGGAGGTGATGGACATGTCCTTCGCCAATCAGTTCCTGGCGCTCAAGGCGCTGGCCGAGAGCAAGGGCGCGCTGCAGGCGAAGGTCTACGAGCTGCCCGCGGCGCAGGACCAGGAGCTGGCCGCGCTCAAGCTCAAGACGATGGGTCTCGGCATCGACGTGTTGACGCCCGAGCAGGTCAAGTATCTCGACGCGTACGCCGAAGGCACCTAGACACCGATCAACCTGAGCGCCATCCCGTCGGCTGCGTTACCGCTGGCGCTCGCGCGCCCGCGGCCGTTTCGGTGCTCAGGGACCAGCCTCGCTGCGGTCGTGCCAGCGCTACCAGGCGCTCCGCGTCTCGAGGCGCTCGCCTGACGCGTCGACTCAGGATCGGTTCCTAGCCCCACGGCTCAGTTGGGTCGATCCATCCCGTCAGGCTGCGTTACCGCAGCGTACGCCCGGCGCCCGCCGCTCTCGCCCTGCGGGCTCGTTCTTCGGCACTTGAGGGGTCTAGCGTAGGGCGTCCTTGAGGGCCTCGACCTTGTCCGTGCGCTCCCAAGTGAACTCGGGCTCGCTGCGGCCGAAGTGGCCATAGGCGGCGGTCTGGCGGTAGATGGGGCGGAGCAGGTCGAGGTGCTCGACGATCGCCCGCGGGCGGCAGTCGAAGACCCGGCGCACGGCGATGGCCAAGCGATCCTCGTCGACGCGGCCCGTGCCGAAGGTGTCCACGAGAATCGACACCGGCTCGGCGACGCCGATCGCGTAGGCCAGCTGGACCTCGACGGCGCGCGCCATACCCGTGGCCACGATGTTCTTGGCGATGTAGCGCGCGTAGTACGCCGCCGAGCGGTCGACCTTGCTGGGGTCCTTGCCCGAGAAGGCGCCACCGCCGTGGCGGCCCCAGCCGCCGTAAGTATCAACGATGATTTTGCGACCCGTCAACCCCGAGTCGCCCTGCGGGCCGCCGACGACGAAGCGCCCCGTGGGGTTGATGAAGAACTTGGTGTCCTTGGTGATCAGCGCGCGCGGCACGACCGGATCGACGACCTCGTCCATCACGGCCTCGCGGAGCTGCTCATAGGCCACGTCCTCGCTGTGCTGCGTCGAGACGACGACGGCGTCGACGCAGCGCGGCTGCCCGTCCTCGTAGCGCACGCTGACCTGGCTCTTGCCGTCGGGCCGCAGCCAGCCGAGCTTGCGGCTCTTGCGCACCTCGCTCAGTCGACGCGTCAGGCGATGCGCCAGCACGATCGGCAGCGGCATCAGCTCCGCCGTCTGGTCGCAGGCGAAGCCGAACATCATGCCCTGGTCGCCGGCCCCCTGGTCCTGCTGCGTGTAGACGCCCTGGCCATCGACGCCGCGGGCGATGTCGGGGCTCTGCGCCTCGATCGCGGTCAGCACGCTGCAGGTCTCGGCGTCGAAGCCCATCGCGCTGCTGGTGTAGCCGATCTCCCGCACCGCCTGGCGCGCGAGGCTCGGGAAGTCGACGCGCGCGGTCGTCGTCAGCTCGCCCGCGAGCAGGATCAGCCCCGTCTTCACGAGCGTCTCGCAGGCCACGCGTCCGCGCGGATCCTGCGCCAGCACGGCATCGAGCACGGCGTCCGAGATCTGATCGCAGATCTTGTCAGGATGTCCTTCGGTGACCGATTCAGAGGTGAATAGCATCGTGGCCATGATCGCGGCTCCCTTCGCGCCAGCGCACGCAAGCCCCCCCGGCAGCGTAGCGGCGGCCTAATAAAGACCCCCACGCGCGCGCTGTCAATCACCTGTTGCTGTAGGTGCGAGGGCCGTCGTGAGCGGCGCCACGAAGGCCCTCGTCGAGGCCAGGAGCACCCGGACCGTCACGAGTCGCCGTGCACCGGTCGCGATTCACGACTCGCACGCGCCAAGAGGCCCGGGTGCCGTGCGGGAGGAACAGAGGGGAGGTTTGCCTGCGAGCTGCGCGCGCCGCGCCCTAATCGCCGCGCCTTACTAGTCGCGCCCTAATAGTCGCGAGGGGGGCGACCACCGCCACCACCGCCGCCACCACGGCGGGCGCCACCGCCACCGCCGCCACCGCCACCGGGACCGCCGCGGTCACGGCGCGCGTCCTCGGCGCGATCGACACGAATGGTGCGGCCAGCCAGCGTGGCGCCATTCATCTCGGCGATGGCCTTCGTGGCCCCTTCGGGGTCGGCGAAGGTGACGAAGCCGAAGCCGCGGCTTCGACCCGTATCGCGGTCCTTGATCACGACAGCCTCAGTGATCTCGCCGAAGCTTTGAAACGACTCCTGGAGCTCCTCGTCGCTGGTCGCCCAGGCCAGACCGCCCACATACACTTTCGTCGACATGGCTTCTTCTTCTTCTCCTTCGTCAGGCGAGGCTTTGATTCGCCATGACGGCACGGGCCTCGTTCGCCAGGCACCAGCCACGAGTGCTCAACTCACCCGCGCGTCGGTGCTGGACCACCGAGGCTGTCCACCGATTGTACGCCGATGATTACCAAATCTACTGGGCCTTGGCTAGCCGCTTTGCGCCGCGTGCGAAACGCGCGCTGGGTGCGACGCATGACTAGACAATGTGAGCGAGCTGGCCTATGGTCCGCCCCGCATGACTCGCGAAGACGCAATTGAGTTCGAAGGAATGGTCCAGGAAGTGCTGAAGGGTGGCCTCTTCCGCGTCGAGACCGACGCCGGGCACACCGTCCTGGCGCATATGGCGGGCAAGATGCGGCGTCACCGGATCCGCGTCGTGCTGGGCGATCAGGTGACGGTAGCCGTCTCCCCCTACGATCCCACGCGCGGTCGCATCATCTTCCGCGCCCGTTAGTATCTTCCGCGCCCGTTATCTTCTGCGCCCGTTATCTTCTGCGCCCGTTATCTTCTGCGCCCGTTATCTTCCGCGCCCGTTAGTATCTTCCGCGCCCGTTAGTATCTTCCGCGGGAGATCGCCCCGAGGGCTCGTCAGCGCCCGCGCTTCCTGCTGCCGGCGGGCTCCCTCCCGCCCTGCTCCTTGCCGCCCTGCTGCTTGGCCTTCAGCTCCTCGGCCAGCTTCTGCAGCGCGGCGAGCTGCTCGCAGGCGCGCTGGTCGCCGAGCTGGCAGGCGAGGTAGGTCAGCTCGAGGCCCTTCTTGACGTCGCGCTCGACGCCGGTCCCGAGCAGATACATGCCACCGAGCTGCGCGCAGCCGCGAGCGCTGTAGGCCTTGCAGGCTGCCGTGTTGAGCTGCACGGCCCGCGTCAGGTCCTTGCGCACGCCTCCCTCACCGGTCGTGTGCAGCGCTGCGAGGTAGGCGCAGGAGAGCGGGTCCTCGCGGTCGCAGCCCTTCGTGTAGAGCACCGCAGCTTCGCCCACGTCCTTGCGCAGCGGCGCCACGCCCGCGTGATGCAGCACCCCGAGCGCCGAGCAGCCGCGGCCGAGGCCCTTGTCACAGCACTGCTGATAGAGCTGCGCCGCGCGTCGCACGTCGCGGGGCACGCCTTCCCCGGCTTGGTGCAGCACGCCGAGGTTGAGGCAGGCAGAGCCCTCGCCGGCGCTGCAGCTACGCTGCAACAGCCCGACGGCCTTGGCGACGTTCTTGGCCACCCCCTGTCCGGAGAAGCACAGCCCGGCGTAGTCCACGCAGGAGCGCTGGCGACCGCCCTTGCAGGCCTTCTCGGCGTAGTGTGCCGCCAGCGAGAGGTCCTTCGTCGCGCCCTTGCCGCTGAAGTGCATGCCGCTCACGGT
Source organism: Pseudomonadota bacterium (assembly GCA_016702545.1). GTDB lineage: Bacteria > Myxococcota_A > Polyangia > JADJTL01. The sequence continues at coordinate 78,922 of JADJDT010000017.1, forward strand.
GGCGCAGCCCTCAGCATCGCCGTCGGCGCAGAGGCGCCGGCACGCGGCGTACTCCCCGGCCTTGCAGCCCGCGCGCGGGTCTTGCTGCCCCGAGCGTGCCTCGCGCAGCGGAGGCAGCGCGGCCTCGTCGGCCTGCTTCTGGCTGTCGCCGCCCGACGCGCAGCCCGTCAGGGGGCCGGCCGCGGTGAGGGCAAGGCAGGCGAGGGACACGAGCGTCAGTGGCCGCGGGCTTGCGAGCGAGCTCAAGGGAGTCTCCTGGGTGTGCGGGCGAGGACGCCCGCGTGTGGAGGGCACGTGCGCGCACACGCGCCTGGACGCGGCGCGGCGCGAGCTACCGGATTACTGACAGATGCGGTCGGGCCGGCCGTCGCCGTCGCCATCGAGGCCGCGGAGCAGCGCTTCGGAGCCCCAGGGCGACGAGGCCACGCGACAGCGTACCTCCGCCTGGGTGCCCGGCGCTGGCTCGCCCTCGCGCACGATCTGCAGCGCGTAGGGCGTGCCGTCCGCCGCCGGGTCGCAGCCCTTCTTGCTGACGAAGCGCCAACAGGGGCAGCTGCTGCCGCAGCTGCGATTGCTCTCGTCGCTGAAGAGCGCGGCGGGGCACTTCGGCACCGAAATCGTCGTCTTGCCCCCACCGGTCGTGGGCGTCACTTCCTGCACATCGCAGTCGGCCTGCGCCAGGCAGCCGGGCGCGGGGCAGCTCACGCCGCCGCCGAGGTCGTCGCCGGCCGCGCAGGCCAGCGCCCCTGTGCGCGTGAGCAGTGGCGACTTGGCGCATTGGCGGCCCAGCGCGCCGATGATCTTCTGACCGACCTCGCGCAACGCCGGGCGGAAGTCGTCGGTGCAGCTCGAGGTCAGCGCACCGGGCACGTCGCCCGCGCGCGCATTGAAGCTGTTGAGCAGCGCGCTGATGCGGATCGACGGGAACGCGACGTTGTCCTTCTTGCGGTCGGCACCGAGGGCACAGCTGGGCTGGACCTCGGGGTAGGGGGCTTCGCCAGCCTCGGTGACGAGCTTGACCTCGACCGGCGTCGGCGGGCCGCTGATCGCCGAGAGCAGCACGCGACCGGTCGGCTTGAGGCCCTTGAAGAAGGTCTCATAGCTGTTCGGTCCGGTGACAGCGTGCAGGTAGGGGCTCGCGGGATCAGGCGAGCAACTCTGGCGCAGGCCGGCCTTGCGCTCGTTTTCGGGGCTGACGCCCTGGCAGCGTGTGCCGTACTCGAAGCAGCGGAAGTTGGCCGCGAAGCCCGTTCCTCCGAGCGTTCGGTTGTCCATATCGAAGAGCGCCGGGTTGCTCGCGCTGCAGTCGTCCTCATCGGTGATCAAGACCACCGCCAACAGCGCCTCGGGCCGCACGAAGCCGGGATTGAGCTTGAGCGCCGGGTCGAGCGCCCGCCGCGTGGCCTCGAGCTGATGCTCGAAGCCACAGCCACCTGCGCCGACGGCGGCAATACAGGCGAAGGCCTCCGCGATGCGCGCCACCGGATCGCTCGATCCAGTGCTGACGTTGGTCGTCGCGCCGGACGCCTTGTTGTCGTAGGAGATCCAGGGGTCGGCCGGCGTCGGGCAGCCGGCCGTGCGCGGCTGATTCAGCAGCTTGGCCTGGTCCCCACCCTCGCGGCAGGTCGACGACCGCGTGCCGAAGCCGAGGTCGGGCGTGATCACGCCGATACGGACGTCGGGGATGTTGCAGTTGCCCGCGGCGAGCGAGCAGCCCGCCGGGCCGAGCTTGGGCGTGCGCAGCGCCTCGATCAGCGCCGGGAACTGCGCCTTCAACGTGGCCTGCTCACCCTCCATCGAGCCCGAGCTGTCGACCAGAAAGAGCAGGTCGACCTCGCGATCGAGGGTCTGCGGAAAGATCTCCGTCGTCTGATTGCCCGAGGCGGCCGGGGGCGCGTCGACGGGGCGGCTGACGCAGGCGGCGCCGACGAGCTGAGCCGTGATGGCCAGGGCCCAGGCGCGGCGGGATGCGATCGAGTGCGAAGAAAGTCGCTTGCGCACGGAACAGTCCTCCATCGGTTGGTCGCTGTCGTGCAGCGCTACGGGTCCGGCCGGGAACCTCGGTGGCGGTGCGGCAGTCCGCGGCTAACCCCGCGACTATAGCAGGCAGGCCGGCCGGGCAGCCAGCCCGCCTGCGCCGTCGCGCCGCGCTTGCCGAGGCGCGAGCCTTGCTCGCGCCGGTGGGAGTCGATACGATCGCCCGCTCCACCGCGAAAGTGAGCTGGTGCCGCCGATGCCCGCTGATGGCTTCAAGCGGGTGCTCGTCGTCGACGACGAAGAGAGCATTCGCCAGTTGTTGCTGACCGTGCTCGGGCGCGAGGGCCTCGAGGTCAGCCTCGCCGCGAGCGGCGCCGAGGCGTTGGCCGCGCTCGAGCGCGAGGCGATCGACGTGGTCCTGGCCGACGTGCGGATGCCCGGGATGTCGGGCCTCGAGCTGCTCGGGCAGGTGCAGCAGCGCTGGCCCGAGCTGGTGATGATCATCATGTCGGCCTACGGCAGCGTCGATTCGGCGATCGAGGCGCTCAAGCAGGGCGCCTACGACTACATCGCCAAGCCCTTCCGGCCGGTCGAGGCCGTGCTGGTGATTCGCAAGGCAGAGGAGCGCGAGCGCCTGCGGCGCGAGAACCGCCGCCTGCGCTCCGACCTGGAGCAGATGCAGGGGCAGCAGGTGGCGGGCATCGTCACGCGCAGTCCCGTGATGGAGCAGGTGCTGCGCACGGTGCGCAAGCTCGCCGACTACAAGACGACGGTGCTGATCCAGGGCGAGTCGGGCACCGGCAAGGAGCTGGTGGCGCGCGCGATTCATCAGCAGGGCTCGCGCGCCAAGGCGCCCTTCGTGGCCGTCAACTGCGGCGCGATCCCCGAGAGCCTGCTCGAGTCGGAGCTCTTCGGCCACCGCAAGGGCGCCTTCACCGACGCCACGCAGGACAAGAAGGGGCTCTTCGCCGAGGCCGACGGCGGCACGCTCCTGCTCGACGAGATCGGCGAGTTGCCGCTCAGTCTGCAGGTCAAGCTGCTACGCGTGCTCCAGGAGGAGGAGGTCAGGCGGCTGGGCGATGCGCGGTCGTTGAAGATCGACGTGCGCGTCGTGGCGGCGACGGTGCGCGATCTGCACGCCGAGGTGCAGGCGGGGCGTTTCCGCGAAGATCTGTTCTATCGGCTCAACGTCATGCCCTTGAGCTTGCCGGCGCTGCGCGAGCGCCCCGAGGACATTCCGCCGCTCGTCGCTCACGCGATCACGCGTCACAACAAGCGGCTGGGGCTCGAGGTCGCCGGCGTCTCGCGCGAGGTGATGAAGGTGCTGATGGTGCATCCGTGGCCGGGCAACGTGCGCGAGCTCGAGAACACCATCGAGCATGCGATGGTGCTGGCGGAGGGGCCGCGCATCGAGGTCGCCCACTTGCCCTCGCGGCTGCGCGCCGACGGCGATCCCGTGGAACGGGCGCTCCGCCACGGCACGCTCAGCATCAAGCAGAACAGCCGCATCATCGAAGAGGCGTTGATTCGTCGGGCCCTGGCCCAGACGGGCGGCAATCGCACCACCGCGGCGCGGATGCTCGAGATCAGCCATCGCGCGCTGCTCTACAAGATCAAAGACTACGGCGTCAGCGATCTGTAGCTGCGGGTGGATTTGTTGCCCCGCTCCGTGGATGCGGCGATGATTCCCCCCACGTGTGCAATGAGGGCGATTGAGGCCGGGGCGCGTTGGCGCAGCGCCTCCATAATTGAGCCCATATTTGAGCGGTGTTTAATAGTAAAGTTTAGCATAATTATGTGTCAATGATACGGCACGGCTCTTGACATGCGGCGGCAGGGGGTCCCATAATGGTCGACGTCGGTTCAGGCGCTCTTCGTCCGGCCGACGACGGTACCCAGCGAGACCATCATGAGCACCCGCGAGACCGAGCGTGCGCAGCGCGGTGGCGGTCAACCCGCAGGCCAGGTGCCTGCGCGTGCCGACACGGCAGGCGCCAGCGACGACGGTTCCCCTCCCGCCCCGACCCCCGCGGCGCCGCCCGATCGGCTGCGCAAAGGCGAGGGCAAGCAGCCTGGCCGCGAACAGAACCGAGTGCGTCAGCTCCGCAATGAACGGATGATGAGCAAGGCGGAGCTGGCCCGGCGAGCAGGTCTCTCGACGCTGACGATCGATCGCGTGGAGAAGGGCATGCCCTGCCGGATGGATACGAAGCGCAAGATTCTGGAGGCCTTGGGGCTGACACCGACGGCTCGCGTAACGGTCTTCGGCGACGACGACTGAGGCCGCGCGCGACCGACCGGGCTGAGCCCCTGAGGTGCGAGAGGACGCCGTTTCGCAGCGCGAAGCGGCGGACGTTCGGCCGGCTGACTCGCCCGTGCTTCACGCGCAGGCGTGCCGCTGGGCCGTGGGGGGCTCGATGGCGAAGAACTGCATCGGTCTGGACATTGGCAGCAGCGCCATCAAGGTGGTGCAGCTCAAGAGCACCAAGCGCGGATACCAGCTGATCAACTTCGGCATGGAGCCGGTCCCGCCGCAGACGATCGTCGACGGCTCGGTGATGAACGCGTCGGCGGCCGCGGAGGCGATCGCCTCGCTCTTCTCGCAGCTCAAGATCCGGCACACCGACGTCGCGATCGCCGTCGCGGGCCACGCCGTGATCATCAAGAAGATCACCGTGCCGCAGATGACGCGCGAGGAACTCGAGGAGCAGATCCACTGGGAGGCCGAGCACCATATCCCCTTCGCCAAGGATGACGTCGAGATCGACCACCAAATCCTCGAGACCAGCGCCGTCGACAACCAGATGGAGGTGCTGCTGGTCGCGGCCAAGAAGGACGTCGTCGCCGACTACGTCGAAGCGGTGCGCGAGGCACGGCTCAATCCGATGGTCGTCGAGGTCGCGGCCTTCAGCCTGCAGAACTGCTACGAGCTCAACTACGGTCGATCGAACGAGACAGTGGCGCTGCTCAATATAGGCGCCTCGATCAGCACCGTGAACATCCTGCAGAACGGCCAGAGCGCCTTCACCCGTGACGTGACGCTGGGTGGCAACGCCTACACCGAGGAGATCCAGAAGCAGCTCGGCGTGGGCTACGAGGAGGCCGAGGCCTACAAGTGCGGCGGCACCGCCGGCGATGAGGTGATCCCGGAGGAGGTCGACGAGATTCTGCGGCAGCAGGCCGAGGCGATGGCCGGTGAGTTCCAGCGCTCGTTCGACTTCTTCCTCGCGACGACCGCCTCCGGGCAGATCGATCGCGTGGTGCTGGCCGGCGGGACCGCCCAGGTACCCGCGCTGCGCAAGGCGATCGAGCGGCGCGCGCGCCTGCCGGTCGAGCTGCTCGATCCCTTCAAGACCGTGACGGTCGACGAATCGACCTTCGACATGGACTACGTGCGCGCCAACGCGGCCACGGCGGCGGTTGCTGTCGGTCTGGCGCTGCGCCAGGAGGGCGACAACCTATGACGCCACAACCCAGAACAGGGCGCGCCCACGCTCTCCACCCGAGGCGACGGTCATGATTCGCATCAACCTGATGCCCGTGCGGCAGGTGCGCAAGGTGCAGGCGCGGCGCCGGCAGTTCGCCATTCTTGGTGTGGTGCTCGCCGTCGAGCTGGTGGCGCTCTTCATCGTGCACGAGGAGCAGGCCAGTGCGCTCGAGGAACGTCGGCGCGCGGTCTCCGAGCTCCAGGCGAGCATCGAGCAGCTCAAGCAAGAGGTCGGCGACTTCGACAAGCTGAAGCAGCAGCGCGACCAGCTGGTGGCGCAGCGCGAGGTGATCAACTCGCTGCAGAAGGGGCGCAGCGGCCCGGTGGCGATGATGCGCGAGCTGAGCGCCATCCTCAGCGTCGGCAAGGGTCCGACCGTCGACCAGGCGAGCTACGAGGCGCTGCTCCATCGCGATCCTAGCGCGGGCTACAACCCGCGCTGGAACCCACGGCGGCTGTGGATCGAACGGTTGGACGAGGCGCGCAAGCAGCTGACGATCCTCGGCAAGGCCAAGGACCACGACGACGTCGCCGAGCTGCTCAAGCGCCTCTCGCTTTCCAAGTTTTTTACCAATGTGCAGCTCAAGCGCGACGACCAGATGTTCGATGATCGCCTCAAGCTGCGCGTGGTGCGCTTCTCGTTGACCTGCGCGGCGAAGTACTAGCGGTAAGTGTCCGTGCGGGCGGCCGTGCGGGCGGCCGCCTGGGTGGCCGCGTGGGTGGCCGCGTGGGTGGCCTCAATTGGGGGGGTAGCCAATGGCGCTGGGCGTCAATGAAGTGCTGCAGCAGTTCGATCGGCTGCAGTCGAAGCTGAAACTGGCCCTGCTCGGTGCCATCGTGGCGGCCGTCGCGGCGGCGTTCTACTTCCTGCTCTACGCGGACCTCGTGACCCAGACCGAAGCCGCGCAGGCTCAGGTGGCGCAGCTGCAGGGCGAGAAGGCGAGCTACGAGGACAAGAAGCAGCGCTACATCGCCTTCCGCGCCGAGGTGAAGGGCCTGCTGCAGGAGAAGAAGGAGCTGGTCAAGGTGCTGCCGACCGAGGCGGAGATCCCCAGCTTCCTGCAGGCGCTGCACTCGCAGGCCGAGCTCGCCGGGCTCAACATCATGACCTTCGAGAAACAGCCCGAGGCCGCTCGCGGCTTCTACGCCGAGATCCCCGTGCGCATGCTGATCAACGGCACGTACCACCAGATCAACAAGTTCTTCTACTCGGTCGGACAGCTCAAGCGCATCGTCAACATCCAGGACGTTGGGCTGGGAGACGTGCAGGAGACCGCGCAGGGCATGTTGCTCAAGGCGCGCTTTGTGTCGAGCACCTATCGCTTCCTGGAGAAGAACCCAGGCTAGCCGGCGCGCCGTGGTGTGCGGTGTTGACGCCGCGCGCAACCACGGCGGCGCAGAGATTGTGGGGAGCCAGGATGACAGCGCGCGCCGCTTATCTGGCCACCATCGCGGTGGCGAGCCTGCTGCTGGGCGCCTCGTGCGACGATGCGCCGCCAACCCCGCCCGCGGGCGGGGCGCCGACTGGGGCGGCCTCGCCCGCCGCCGCCGCGGCTGCGAGCGCCGCCGCGGCGGCTGCAGCACCTGCCGCAGCGGCCGCCACCAGGCTCGAGCTTGCTGACCAGGAGTTCATGGAGAGCCCCGAGAATCGCGACCCCTTCCGCCCCTACGTGGCCGAATTCTTGACCACGCCCCAGCGCACGGCGAAGATCCAGCGAAAGGTCATCCTTGGGCGCTATGGCCTCGACGAGCTCGACTTGATCGCCGTCGTGGCAGGAAGCGCGCGGGCTCGCGCGATGTTTCGCGATCCGACGGGTCTTGGCGTGACGGTGCGGCGCGGGGACTTCATCAGCAAGAGCGCTTGCAAGGTGAAGGACATCCAGCCGGATCGGGTGATCGTCGAGATCCAGGAGCAGCTCGAGGGGGGGCAGACGGCGGCGGACCGGGTGGTCGAGATGCACCCGAAGGGCGAGCAGGGGGAAGAGCAGCCGTAGTCGATTGGGCAGTAGTCGATTGGTATGTGCCGACCGGCCGAGGTGCGCAGGTGCGGTCGCGGCGGTCGCGGCGCTGTTGGGGTGGCCCGCGGCGCGGGGCAGGCAGCCGACATGGCCGGGCGGGAGCGTGGGCTTCCGAGAGCGGGTGTCCGCGGTGGGGCGCAGCGGATGCAGGGCGCTCGTGTGCGCCGGAACGGCAAGCACCGGCCCGCGCGCGCCGTGCGAGCAAGGAGATGCGGTGATGAGCTGCACAGTATGGGCCAGCAGAGCGGGGCGGCAGGCCGTCGAGCAGGCAGCGCGGAGCGGTCGCGTGCGTGACCGCCTAGCGGTCGCGGCGCTGCTCGTGGCGCTGCTGGTGGCCCCGGCCCCGGCCGGCGCCAAAGCCGTGGACGCGCCGCCTTCGCGCGCCGCGAGGCCGGTCCCGCCGGCTGCGAGCGTCGCCGGGAGTCCTGCGACCGCGACGGCAGGCGGAGTGGTTCGCCTGAGCGAGGTCAGCTTCACCGATGGCCCTGCGGCCGCGGTTGTGCGCATCGCCTGGGATGGCGCCGCGGCCCCGCGTTGGCGTGTCGAGCAGGCCAACGGCGCGTTGGTGCTGCAACTCCACGGCGCGTACCTGCCCCCGGCCCTGCGGCGGAGCTTGGATACGGCTGCCTTCGATGGTCCCGTCCGCTCGGTCAGCGCCTTCGTCGTCCCCGGCCCGGCGGGCAATGTGCAGGTGCGCCTCGCCCTGCATGGTGCGCCGACGCAGCGCTTGCGGCGTGAGGGGCAGGCGCTGCTGTGGGCGATCGCCAAGCCGGTGGCCGCACGTGCGCCGACGCTGGCGATGGCACCGACGGCGGCGCGCCCGGTCGCCCAAAGCTATCCGGCGCCGAGGGTCGCGGCGTCCGCGCCGCGGGCGGGCGGGCCGCGTCGCCAGTACTCGGGGCGTCGCATCGACCTCGACTTCAAGGACGCTGACATCCACAACATCCTGCGCCTGCTCTCCGAGGTCGGCGACGTCAACATCGTCACCGGCGATGCGGTCGGAGGTCGCGTCACGATCCGCATGCTCAACGTGCCTTGGGACCAGGCGCTCGACGTGATCCTGCGGGCCAAGGGGCTGGGTCAGGTGCGCGAGGGCAACCTGCTGCGGGTCGCACCGCAGGCCGACCTCGAGAAGGAGCGCGAGGCCGAGATCGCGCGGCAGAAGCAGATGATGATGCTGCAGCCGCTGGAGACGCGGTTGATCCCCCTGAGCTATGCGCAGGCCTCGCAGATGCTGCCCAAGCTGCAGTACACGCTCAGCCCGCGCGGCAAGGTGACCTACGACGATCGCACCAACACGGTGATCGCGCGCGACGTCAGCAGCAACCTCAACCTCGTCGAGACGATGATCCGCAACCTCGACACGCAGACGCCGCAGGTCGTGATCGAGGCGCGCATCATCGAGGCGCGCACCAACTACACCAAGCAGATCGGTGTGCAGTGGGGCGGATCCTTCGCCGCGACCGCGGCCAACGGCAACTCGACGGGCCTGGTGTTCCCCAACCAGTTGGGCATCGGCGGTGGCGTCGACGACGGGCAATCGCCCACGCAGGGCATCCTGCTCGGTCAGGCGGCAAACCCGGGCTTCGCCGTCAACATGCCGGCTGCCACCGGTCTGAACTCCGGTAGCGCGCTGGGGCTGACGATGGGCTCGGTCTCGGGCGCGTTCAACGTCAACCTGCGCCTGAGCGCCGCCGAGAGCAAGGGCGACATTCGCATCATCAGCGCGCCCCGAATCACGACGATGGACAACATCGAGGCGAAGATCGAGCAGGGCGTCTCGATTCCCTTTCGCAGGTCAGTGCGGCGGGCGTGCAGACGCAGTTCCGCGACGCCAAGCTCAGCCTGACCGTCAAGCCGCATGTGACGGCGGACGGCAGCGTGATCATGAAGGTGGTCGTCGAGCGCAACGAGCCCGACTTCGTCAATACGGGAGCCCGCGGCGATCCGACGATCCTGAAGAAAGAGGCCACGACCGAGATGCTGGTCAAGGACGGCGACACGGCGGTGATCGGCGGCATCTACACCACCCGCGATGGTCGCGCCTGGCAGAAGGTGCCCTGGTTCAGTGAGATTCCGATCCTGGGCTGGCTGTTCAAGACGCGGCGCGACACCAGTGACCGCGAAGAGGTGCTGGTCTTCATCACGCCGCGGATCGTCAACCGCAGCCAGATCGTCGGCCAGTGACGGGGGGCTGGACCATGAAACGAACGACAGCCAGACACGCAGTGGCAGGGATGATCGCGCTGGCGGCGGCCGCAGGGTTCGGCAGCGGGTGCGTTGGTGAGCGCTCGTTCTACATCGCGCAGAACCAGATCCCGGAGCGATCGAGCGGCACCTGCGTGGTCCCCGCGACGCGGACCAGCGTCTATCGGGGCAGCGGGGTGCTCGACGTGCGCGCCGCGCAGCTTGGGCTGTCGGGGATCCGGGCCGGGTACACGCTCTACCCGCTGCTGGTCAACGACTTCTCGCCGACCAAGAACAACGACAAGCAGCCCGAGCGCAACGCGATCATGGTGCAGGGCTTCGAGATCGAGCTCGACCTGGGGCCCTGGAGCGGTGCCGGGGTTCCGGCCGAGCTGACGAGCTTCTCGGTGCCCTTTGGCAAGCGTATGGAGCCGGGGGCCGAGGCCGGCTCGGCGGTGGACATCATCCCTGGGTCGCTGGCACGCCTGATGGCGCCGATCGTGGCTGGCACGCCGGAGGCCGCTACGCTGCAGACGGGGCCAGTCGTCAAGGCGACGGTGAGGGCCTTCGGTGACCACAACGGCGCGCGGGTGACGAGCTACGACTTCGTCTATCCGGTGACGCTCTGCAGCGGTTGTCTGGTGCAGGAGCTGACGGACTGCCCGGCAGCAGGTTCGGAGACGGCGGTGCTGCCCAGCCTGTGCGGCGATCCGCAGGATGGCCCGGTGAGCTGCTGCCGGCACCCGTCGCTCGGCTTCACCTGTCTGGCCGGCAGTAATTGACGCGCCCTGTGGCGGTGGTCCCGTGACCGCTGCTGCCCCTCTGCGACCCGGCGAAGCTTGCCACCCTCCCTGTTCCGTCGTCCCCCGGCGGCTGTCGTAGCGCGCGGCCGCGCTCGCCTCGAGGACCCCTACGCATGAACATCATCGCGACGCTGGCGCAGGAGCTGGGCGTTGAGGCGCGGCGCGTGCAAGCGGCCGTGAAGCTCTTGGACGAGGGCGCGACGGTGCCCTTCATCTCGCGCTACCGCAAGGAGCTGACCGAGGGCTTGGACGACGCCCAGCTGCGCACGCTGGAGACGCGCCTGACCTACCTGCGCGAGCTGGACGCGCGGCGCGAGACGATCCTGGCGAGCGTCCGCGAGCAGGGCAAGCTCACGCCGGAGCTCGAGCAGGCGCTGCTCGAGGCGGCTAGCAAGACGCTGCTCGAGGACCTCTACTTGCCCTACAAGCCCAAGCGTCGCACCAAGGCCCAGCTCGCGCGCGAGGCCGGGCTCGAGCCGTTGGCGCTCGGGCTGCTGGCGGAGCCGACGCTCGAGCCGCTCACGGCGGCCCGCGCCTACGTCGATGCGGCGAAGGGCATCGCCGACGAGGACACGGCGCTGGAGGGCGCGCGGCAGATCTTGATCGAGCGTTTCGCCGAGGACGCGGCGTTGCTCGCCACGCTGCGCGAGAGGATCTGGCGCGAGGGCAGCCTGGGCTCGCGCGTGGTCGAGGGTAAGGAGGGCGTGGGTGCCAAGTTCCACGACTACTTCGACTACGACGAGGCGCTGGCGCAGATCCCCTCGCACCGCGCGCTGGCGCTCTTTCGCGGGCGCAACGAAGAGGTGCTGAAGGTGACGCTGACGCTCGGTGCCGACGAGGAGGCGCGTCACGCGGCGTTCGAGGCCACCGTCGCGCATAACTTCGGCGTCGCCGACCAGGGCCGGCCGGCCGATCGCTGGCTGCTCGGCGCGGTGCATCTGGCGTGGAAGGTCAAGCTGCTGACCCGCATCGACCTCGATCTGAAGCAGCGCTTGCTGGAGGCGGCCGAGGAGGAGGCGATCCGGGTCTTCGCCCGCAACCTCAAGGACCTGCTGCTGGCCGCCCCGGCGGGGCCGCGCGTGACGATGGGGCTGGACCCGGGCCTGCGCACGGGCGTCAAGGTCGCGGTGGTCGACGTCACGGGCAAGCTGCTGCAGACGGCGACGATCTTTCCGCACCAGCCGCGGAAGGAATGGGAGCGGTCACTGGCCACGCTGGCCCAGCTCGCCCAGGCCTGCGGCGTGCAGCTGGTCGCCATCGGCAACGGCACCGCGTCGCGCGAGAGCGATGCGTTGGTGCTCGAGCTGATCCAGCGCCATCCGGAGCTGGGCTTGAGCAAGGTGGTCGTGTCGGAGGCCGGGGCGTCGGTCTACTCGGCCTCCGAGCTGGCCTCCGAGGAGCTGCCCGAGCTGGACGTGACCCTGCGCGGGGCGGTGTCGATCGCGCGCCGGCTGCAGGACCCGCTGGCGGAGCTGGTCAAGATCGATCCGAAGGCCATCGGGGTCGGTCAGTACCAGCACGACGTCAACCAGGCGCAGCTCGCGCGCAGCCTCGACGCGGTGGTCGAGGACTGCGTCAACGCGGTGGGCGTGGACGTCAACACCGCGTCGGCGGCGCTCCTGCGCTACGTCTCGGGCCTGTCGCCGAGCCTGGGGCGGCACGTCGTGGCGCATCGCAACGCACACGGCCCCTTCAAGAACCGCGAGCAGCTCAAGCAGGTCGCGCGCTTCGGCGACAAGACCTTCGAGCAGGCCGCCGGCTTTCTGCGCGTGATGAACGGTGACAACCCGCTCGACGCCTCGGCCGTGCACCCCGAGGCCTATCCGCTGGTGCAGCAGATCGTCGCGACGTCGGCGGGCGAGCTGAAGCAGCTGGTCGGCAACGTGACGCTGCTGAGGCGACTCAACCCCAAGGCCTACGTCGACGCGCGCTTCGGCTTGCCGACGGTCAGCGACGTGCTGAAGGAGCTGGAGAAGCCGGGCCGCGATCCGCGCCCGGAGTTCAAGTGCGCGACCTTCAAGCCGGGGATCGAGCAGCTCAGCGACCTCCAGCCGGGGATGTGGCTCGAGGGCGTCGTGACCAACGTCGCCAACTTCGGCGCCTTCGTCGACGTCGGCGTGCACCAGGACGGACTGGTGCACATCTCGCAGCTCGCCGACAGCTTCGTGCGCGACCCGCGCGAGGTGGTGAAGACGGGCGCGGTGGTGCAGGTGCGGGTGCTGGCGGTCGACCTGCCCCGCCAGCGCGTCTCGCTTAGCATGAAGCGCGAGGCCGAGGCCGGCGGGTGCGCGCAGTGCCGCGGGACCGCCGCGACCGCCCCGCGCGCCCCCGCCGCGCCTCGTCACGCCGACAAAGGTCGGCGCCCCGCCCCTTCGGCCCCACCCCCGCTGGGCACGATGGCCCACGCCTTCGCCAAGGCGTTCAAGGAAGCAAAGCCTGCGCAGCCTCGCGCCGTTCGGTCGCACTGGAGCGGCCGGCGCCCATCGCGGCGAGGCCCTGCCGCTCGGCCTTCGGCGCGCGGTCTGCCCAGCGCGGTCAGGAAGATCAAGATGGGCGATCGGGCTCCCGGGGCCGCATTCGCAAGTGTTCCTGCGTGTGGCGCGACGCCGGCGACCCAGGGGTCCCGAGCCGTAATGATGGTGCCGGGCGGCCAGCCCGCTCTGGGGCGGTCCCGACCGTGCCGCCCTCAAAGTGTTGGCAGGGGTGCCCCCTCGCTTGCCTGGCGTCGCCTGCGCTGCGCCCAGGCGCCGCCACCGGGGGAGCGTCGAGAGACGCGCCAGCGCACCGTCAACGCTGCGTGAGGCGCCAGCGGCCGGGCTTGGCGCGGCGACATCGCTTCCCGTGGCGCCGGTCGGGGGGCGCGGCGCGGCGCCAGGTGACCGCAAGTCGCCCGCCTCGGCTGCCGACCATGCGTTGGGCCCCCCGCGGCCGTCACGGCCTTGGCCATGATCTGTCCTCCCTTCTGTCGCTATCCGACGGGCCGGAGCCACGCCCCCGGCCAGGCGCTTCACCGGCGGCGATGTCCATCCACGGCCGGCGCGTGCCTTCGCCGAAGCGCCGGAGCCCGCTACACGGGACCCGTCGCTGACCGCGGTTGCTGCCCTAGCCAGGCGACGCGCCATCGCCCGCGTCGCCCCCTGGACGCGCTCCCGCCTGGCGCGGTGCGCGACCTCCGGCGCAAGCACCTCTGGTGCCGCTGGGCTGTCGCACGGCGAAGGGGAGGCACGCGGCGCCTTCTGGCGGGTCGAGCGGTCACCTGCTTCCCGAGCGATCGTGGAGATGCCTGCTGGGTGATGGCCACACGGCGCATTGCAGGTGCTGGTGACTATCTGCCGCCGACGGCGCAGGGATGGACGCCTGCAGGGCCCGTCGGCACCCCGCCCTGGCCGCGGCGCTTGGTCCGTCAGGCCCCTGCCAGCTCGGCTCGCCGAAATCCAGGGCTCAGGCTCGCGGCAGGCCCTGACCGCTCATCGCGGCTCCTAGAGCCTCATCAAGAGCGACTCCGACGAGAAGCCTGGCCCGAGCGCCGAGAGCACGGCGAGACCGCCGCGGCCGGGTGGCTGCGACCGCAGATAGCGCTCGAGCACGTAGAGCACGGTCACCGACGACATATTGCCGAACTCGCGCAAGACCGCCCGCGACCACGCGAAGCGCTCGAGCGCCACCCCGTAGGCCGCCGCGTAGGCGGCGAGCACCTTCGGCCCCCCCGGGTGGAAGAGATACTCGGTGACGTCGGCGCGCGTGAGCTCGTGGGCGCCGAGAAATGCGTCGAGCTCGGCGCAGGCGTGGCGAGCGACGATCTGCGGGATCCGCCGATCGAAGACCACCTGGAGGCCGTGGGAGACCACGTTCCAGCCCATCACGTGCAGCGAGTCGGGGTAGAGGGTCGAGCGACTATCGATCAGCTCATAGCCGCGATCGCCCGTCTCGGCGCCGGAGATCAGCGCGGCGCCGGCGCCGTCGGCGAAGAGCGCGGTGGCGACCACGTTGCTGGTCGTGGCGTCATCGCGCAGCAAGGTCAGGCTACAGAGCTCGGCGCAGCAGAGCAGCACCCGCTCGCGCGGATGACCGACGACGTGCTGATACGCGTGCGACAGCCCGGCCACGCCACCGGCGCAGCCGAGGCCCCAGATGGGGGTGCGGCGGACGTTGGCGCGCAGCCCCAGCAGGTTGATCAGCCGCGCATCGATCGACGGCGTCGCGAGCCCGGTCGTGTTGACGTAGATCACGCGGTCGATCGCGTCGGGCGCCAGGCCTTGCCGCTCGAGCAGCGCACGAGTCGCGCGTGCGCAGAGGGTGGTCGCCGCCTCGATGTAGGCGGCGCTGGTCTCGGCGAGCGAGTGGTCGCGCTGATACCAGTCGAGGGGTTGGCAGGTGCGGCGCGTCTCGATCCCGGCGTGCTCGAAGATCGGCATCAGCCGCTCGAGCTGAGGAAGCCGCCCGGCGAAGGTCTGGCGCGCGAAGGCCGCCGCCACCGCCTGCGGGACGACGTGCTCGGGCGGAGCACTGACGACGTCGACCAGGCGGGGATGGGTCAAGGGCGCCATACCTGACGCCGCCGACGCACGAGGCCGAGGAGAGTGAGCAGCAGGAAGGGCTCCGCCCCGTCCCCCGCCGGCCCGTGAGCGCTGTTGCAGCCGCCGTCGGTCTGGCGCTTGGTCTTGCCGCCATCCGCCTCGTCGCGCGTGGCGTCGGCAGTCACCCCCGCGTCCACGCGCGCGGCCAGGCCTGCATCGCCGCCCGGGCTCGCGGGCGTGATCTCCAGCGCATCGAAGGCGAGCTTGGTGGTGGTCACCTCTCCCGTGTCGTCCGCGAGCGAGACGCCCTGGTCGCCCCCGGTCGCGAAGTCGAAGCTGCCCAGGCTCAGCCAAGCGTCCTTGACCGCGCCCTGGCTCGCGGCGACGCGCGTGTCCTGGCCGGCGTGTCGGACGACATAGGTCGCCCGCAGCGCCTGGCCGACGCTGGCCGGGATGTAGACCCGCAGCGCGTAGCGCCCCGCCGCGACGAGCTGCAGCTCCCACTGGCCCCAGTTCTCGGCGGCAGCCGCGGCGGTGATGAAGGCGTAGAAGGCGTGATCGCCGCGACCCGCGGCGGTGCTCTGCCAGTAGTGGGGCGGACCGTGGCGGTGAAAGCAGGGCCCGTCGTCCTCGAGGATCGTGCCCTGCGGCGGGACGGCCGGACAGTCCGCGGTGGGAGCCACACCCCCGGCGAAGAGCGTCTGCCCCTGGGCCAGGTCCTGGTAGCCGTCGATCGGTTCCGGCACCACCGCGTTGCCGCCGACGGAGCTGGATCCCTCGCCCTCGAGCTGGCTATCGCGGTGCAGCGCCCAATGCAGGTGGGGCGCGAAGCTCGGGCACTCGAGCTGCTGCTGGTCGCCGGCGCAGGATCCGCCCAGCTCGCCCAGCACCTCCCCTTGCGCGACCTGCTGCCCGGCGCTGACGGCGACGCGATTGAGGTGGCCGTAGACCGCGTTGTAGACGTGGCCGTCGCTGTGGTGCCGCTGCACCACGACACGCTGGCCGTAGCTGGCCCAGCTGCCACGGCTCCACCCCGCCGCGACCACGGTGCCGGCAAAGACGGCGACCACCGGCTGGCCGCGGCCGTTATTCGGATGGCGCGGCAGGACGAAATCCAGCGCGTAGTAGTCGTTGGGCTGGAGCGGCTGGTCGGTGTTGTAGTGCAGAGCGGAGCCCGCGGCGGGGCCGTAGCCAGAGCTCGTCGCGATCTCTTCGCCGCTGACGAAGGGCAGCCGCAGCTCCAGGCCCGCGGGCAGGGCCACCGCCCCCGGGCGGGGCGGGGTGAAGCTCCATCCCAGCGACGACACCAGGCACAGCGCGATCGGTACGGTCAACACCCTCAGCGCGGTCGGCCCAGCGCACGCCGGACGCGCCAACCAGGCGCCGCGCTGTGGGGCTTCCTCGCTCGTCACAGCGACAGCCTTACTACGGACGGCGGAGCGACTCAACCCTGCGCGCCCTCGGGCTGCGCGGACGCAGGTCCCGCGCCAGCGGCGAGCCGGAGGGGGAGCAGCGGCACGCGCTCGCCCGGGTGGCCGTAGAGGGCGGCATAGGCGAAGAGGCTGCCGAGCACGCGCTTGGTGTAGTCGCGGGTCTGCTCGTAGGGGATGCGCTCGACCAGCTCGTCGAGGTAGAGCGTGGCGCCCCACTGACGCAGCCAGCGCCTGACGGCGCCGTCGCCGGCGTTGTAGCTGGCGACGGCCAGCGCGGCGTGACCACCGAAGAGGCCGCGCAGCGTGGCCAGGTAGGCCGCCCCGAGGCGGATGTTGGTCGCGGGCTCGCGCAGCCGCTCGGCGTCGACGCGCAGGTGCTCGCGCGCGGCGACGGCGCGGGCGGTCGAGAGCAGCAGCTGGAGCAACCCGATCGCGTTGGCCCAGGACTCCGTGGCAGCGACGAAGGCGCTCTCCTCGCGCATCACCGCCCAGATCAGCGCGGTCGGCACGCCGGCCCGTCGCGCCTCGGCCTCGACCAGCGGCCGGAAGGCGCGGGGAAAGACCAGCTGCCAGTGGTGGTAAGCCGGGCCGCGCGGGTAGCTCTGCGCCAGCTCGGCCACGCGTCGTTTTGCCAGGCCGAGCGAGAGGTGCCAGAGGCCGACACGATCGAAGACCAGCGCCTCGACCCACTGCGGCTGGCGGGCCTCGCTCGCGCTGCGGACGCCGGCCAGCACCAGCTCGCGTCCGGCCGCCGGGGCAAAGCCGAGGCGCGCCAACACCAGCGCGCGGTGAAAGGCGGGGCGGTCGCGCCAGGGCTCGTGCCCCAGGCGCCAGGGCCCGGCGCCCTGGCCGATCGGTCGCAGCAGCTCGGCCTCGAGCCGGCGAAAGCGTGCCGGTGCGAGCTCGCGCAGGCGGTTGAGCGCGAGCAGCGCGTAGTAGGCGAGCGGCTGCTCGCGCGCGCAGCGCTCGAGGAGCCGCTCGGCAGCAGGCGCATCGCCCGCGCGCTGCAGCAGGCGCGCCTTCCAGTACGTCGCCCGACCGCGCGCAAAGTAGGCGCTGGCCGGTCCAAGGGCGAGCTCGCGCTCGAGCGCCTGCAGCGCCGCGGCCTGGTCGCCGCGGGCCATCGCGTCGAGCGCCAGCAGCCACAGCGCCTCGTGGGCCATATCACCTCGTGGATAGGCGCTGGGCAGGCTGCTCAGCAGCGTGTCGGCGCGCTGGCGCTGGTCGGCCTCCGCCAGCGCGCGGGCCGCCTGCAGCCTCGCGTCGTCGGCGTAGCTGTGGTGCGGAAACTGTTGCTCGAGCGCGAGCAACTCGGCGGCCCCGGCGGCCGGCTCACCCGAGCCGGCGAGCGCACGACCCAGGTTGTAGAGGCTGCGCACCAGCAGCTCCTGGTCGCCTCCGCTGCGGCAGCGGGCCGCAGCATCGGCGAAGAGCGTGCTCGCGCGGGCGCGCTGGCGCTGGCGCAGCACCGCCTTGGCGCGGTGGTAGCTCGCGCGGCAGGCGAGCGGGCCCGCGAGGCCCTGGCTGCCCAGCACCTCGCCGAAGCGCTGTTCGGCCTCGGCGTTGCGCATCGTGTTGTAGAGCGCGAGGCCCTGCTGATAGCGCGCTTCGGCGTCGAGGGTCGCGAGGGCGACGCCATCGGCCACGCCAGGGGCCAGCGCCGCCAGTCGTTGGCGCGCAGTGTCCGCCAAACGCGAGGTCGGCGCGCGGAGCAGCAGCTCGCGGTAGTGCAGCATCGCTTGACGCAGGAGCGCCGGGCGGTCGGCGGGGCGCTGCTGCCGGGCCTCCGTCTCCAGGGCGCCCGCGAGCACGAAGTGCGCCTCCTCGCTGCGGGCGCCGTGAGGCGTGCTGGCGAGGTAGGCGCGCCAGATCGCCGCCGCCTCGTTCAGTCGGCCCAGGGCGCGCAGGGCGTCGGCGCGCAGCAGTCGAGCATCGCGGTCGGCCCCCGTGTCGCGTGCGACGCTGTCGGCCAGGCGCTCGGCGGCAGCGAAGCGCCCCGCTCGATAGCGGGCCAACGCGCCGTAATAGCGGTGATAGGGACGCAGCAGGGGATAGCTGCGCTCGAGTCTTTCGAACTCGCGGGCGGCCGCAGTGTGTTGCCCCTGTTGCAGGTGGGCGTAGGCCAGCAAGAAGTGCGCGGGCTCGCGTTCCTCGCGAGCGGCGCCTCGGGCGCGCAGATAGCGCTGCAGCAGCCTGACAGCCTGGGCGTAGTCGTTGCGCTGTAGCGCGGCACGAGCCGCTGCTCCGAGCGGGCCGCGCGGGAGCGGATCGAGCTGGTCGAGGTCGCCGCGCGCGTCGGCGGTCGCCGAGGCGAGCGCCAGCAGCAGTCCGACCACCAGCCGCAGCGCTCGCTCGAGCAGCCCCCCAGCCCCGAGCCCGCCAGCCTCCAGCCGGCCAGCCCCCAAATCGCCAACCTCCAGACCGCCAGCGGCTGCGGGCTCGTTAGCGATCGGGCGCTGCAGCATCGAGGACGCGCTGCCGCGCGCTCAGGCCACGGGGGAGGCGGCGACGGCCAGGTGTCGCCCGGGGGTCGCGACGAGCTGCCGATAGGCGGCGACGATGCCCTCGACGCTGAGGCCGCATTGCGCCTGTAGCTTGGTCACGTTGCCGTGCCCGATGAAGCGGTCGGGCACGCCGATGCGCCGCACCAGCGGGCTGAGGCCCCGTTGCTCGCAGAGCTCGAGCACGGCCGAGCCGAAGCCGCCCGCCAGCGCGTTCTCCTCGACGGTGATCACGGCGCTCGCCCGTCCGATGTGCTCCACCAGCAGCTCCTCGTCGAGCGGCTTGATGAAGCGCGCGTTGATCACGGTGGCGGCGACGCCCTCGCGGGCTAACTCCTCGGCCGCTTGCAACGCCGTGTAGACGTGCGGCCCGATGGCCAGCAGCAGCAGGTCGTGACCCTCCGAGCGGACGACCTCGCCCTTGCCCCAGGGCAGCTCGCGCGGCGGTCCGTCGAGCGGTACGCCCACCCCGTTGCCCCGCGGATAGCGCATGGCGACCGGCTTGCCGCTGTTGATCGCCGTCAGCAGCAGGTGCCGCAGTTCGTCCTCGTTCTTCGGCGCCATCAGCGCCAGATCGGGGATCATCCGCAGGTAGCTGATGTCGAACACGCCGTGGTGCGTTGGGCCGTCCGGCCCGACCAGACCGGCGCGGTCGAGGCAGAAGACGACCGGCAGGTGCTGCAGACAGACGTCGTGCTCGACCTGATCGATCGCCCGTTGCAGGAACGTCGAGTAGATCGCGGCCACGGGCCGGAAGCCCTCGACGGCGAGGCCGGCGGCGAAGGTCACCCCGTGCTGCTCGGCGATGCCGACGTCGTAGAAGCGGCTGGGAAACTCCTCGGCAAAGGGCACCAGCCCGGTGCCCTGGGCCATCGCGGCGGTGATCGCCACGATGCGCGGATCGGAGCGCGCCAACTCGCAGAGCGTCTCGCCGAAGACATCCGTGTAGGGCGGTGCGCCGCCGCCGGCCTTCGACGGGCTCAGGCTCTTGCCGCTCTCCAGGTCGAAGGGGCTGACGGCGTGCTTGCGCTCGACGTCGTCCTCGACGCCGGGGCAGCCCTTGCCCTTGGAGGTCATAGCGTGAATCAGCACCGGGCGCTCGAGCTCGCGGGCGTTGCGGAAGGTCTCGACCAGCACGATCACGTCGTGCCCATCGATCGGGCCGACGTATTCGAAGCCGAGCCCCTCGAAGAGCGCGCCCGGGCCCACCACCGCGGCCTTGGTCGCGTCCAGCAGGTGCTCGATCACGCGAATCGCATCCTGACCGTGGTCGTCGAAGGCCTCGAGCACGTGGCGGACGCGGCGGCGCCAGCGCGTCATCGGTTGGCCCACCAGCTTGCGGCTGAGCCACTCCGACATCGCGCCGACGTTGGGGCTGATCGACATGCCGTTGTCGTTGAGCACGACGATCATGTCGCGCTTGAGCGCGCCGACGTGGTTGAGCGCCTCGAAGGCCATGCCGCCCGTCAGCCCGCCGTCGCCGATCAGCGCCACGACCTTGCCCGGACCATCCTTGAGGCGCAGCCCCTCGCGGATGCCGAGCGCCGCCGAGATCGAGGTCGACGCGTGGCCCGCACCGAAGATGTCGTGTTCGCTCTCGCTGCGCTTGAGGAAGCCGCTCAGGCCCCCCTCCTGCTTGAGGGTGTGGAAGCGGTCGCGGCGGCCGGTGAGCACCTTGTGCCCATGGGCCTGATGCCCGACGTCCCAGACGATGCGGTCGGTCGGCGACTCGAAGGCGTAGTGCAGCGCGACCGACAGCTCCACCGTGCCGAGCGCGGCACCGAGATGCCCACCGATCCGGCTGATCTTTTCCAGGATGAACTGGCGCAGCTCCTGCGCTACCTCGGGCAGCGCCTCGAGCGGGAGCTGGCGCAGATCGGCGGGGCTCTCAATCTTGTCGAGATACTTCATTTACAACTGCCTCCCGGGCGCGATCGAGCACCAACCGCGCCAGCGCCATCAGCGGCGCGGCGCTCGGTCCAAAGCTCTGCGCCGTGCGTGCGGCGCTGGCAATCAGCTCCTCGGTGCGGCCGAGAGCGAGCGAGCGAAAGCTGGGGTGGTCGGCGTCGCGCAGGTCGTCGGCGTGCTGAAAGGCCAACCCCAGCTCCGCACCATATCGCCGCAGCGCCTCAACCTGGTCGCGGCTGCCGCCTCCCGCCAACCCACCGATCGTCGCCGCGGCAGCGAAGAGCGCCGCGGTTTTGTCGCGGTGGCACTGCTCGAGCACGGCGAAGCTCGGCGCCTGCTCCGCACCGGCGGCGGCGCTGGCGTCCTGGATCGCCATGTCCAGCGCCTGCCCTCCGACCATGCCTTCCACGCCCGACGCCTGCGCGAGCTCGAAGCTGGCGCTCAGCAGGGCTTGGCTCCGCTCGCTCGCGCGGCGGCCGCTGGCGGCCTCGCCAGCGATCACGGCGAAGGCCAGCGTGAGCAGCGCGTCGCCGGCCAGGATGGCGGCCGTTTCCCCGAAGCGCTTGTGGCAGGTCGGCTGGCCGCGACGCAGATCGTCGTTGTCCATCGCCGGCAGATCGTCGTGGACCAGGGAGTAGCAGTGCACGAGCTCCACGGCGCAGGCGGGAGCCAGAGCATCTGCCAGCTCGCCGCCGACAGCCTGGCAGGCCGCGATCGCCAGACACGGCCGCAGGCGCTTGCCGCCGTTGAGCACCGCTTCGCGCATCGCTTGGCGCAGTCGCAAGGGATCCGCGCTCGCCGGGTGCTCAGGAGCAGCTCCGCCAGGCGCTCGTTGATGCGTGCCCGCAGCTCGGCGAGGTACCCTTCGAGATCGAAGTTCATCCGCTGCTCTCTCCGGCCACGCCCGGTCCCTGCGGACCCCTGCAAGCGCTTGCTGAAGCTGCAGGCGCTTGCTGAAGCCCCTTGCAGGTCGCCCGGGCTAGGTCCGCTCGGTCTGCTCGAGCGGCGCGGTCGTACCATCCCGCATCAGGAGCTCGACCTTGCGCTCCGCCGCATCGAGGATCTGTTGCCCGCGCCGCGCCAGCGCCACGCCCCGCTCGAAGGCCTCCAGCGAGCGTTCGAGCGGCAAATCTGCGCCCTCGAGTGTCTCCACCAGCGCCTGCAGGTCGCTCAAGAGCTGATCGAAGCCAGGCTCGGTCGCACTCCCAGCTGCAGCCGCAGCCGCTGCCGCTGCCGCTGCCGCCGAGGCAGCGACCGACTCGGCCTGGCTCTGGTCGGTCTGCTTGGCGCCCACGGGGTCGCAACCTAGATCACGACGAAGCCCCGGTCAATCGGCGGCGCGCGGGCGGTGCGCCGGAGTGGCCGGTCTGCGCGCGTGTCGGCCCCGCTGGGCTCCGGCCGGCCGGGCATGACTCCGATGCTCCCGGGTGAATGCGGTATGCTCCGGCCGAGCCGGCGCCGGACTTTGGAGCGCGCGTGATGCGAGAGCAACTCGGGGCCCAGGCGGGCGAGGCGGGGCCGGGCCCGTTTTGGCGGACGCTGCGCGGGCAGTTGCTGCTCGGCCTGGGGGTCATCCTGCCGGTGGCCGCCCTGTCCGTCGGGCTGATCACGCATTGGGCGACGCGGCAGCAGCTCGCCGAGGGGCAGGTCGACCACGCGCGGCTGCTGGGCAAGGCGCTTGCCGGGCTGGCGTCTGCTGGGTTGAGCGGCACCGCGGAGGACCGCGCGACCCTGGCGCTGGCTGCCGCGCAGCTGGGCGGAGGTTCCTACCTGGCGCGCTTCACGATCGTCGATCGCGCCCTTCGCCCCGTCGCCAGCGGTGCGGGGGCGCTGCCACTGGACGAGACGGGCGTCGCGCTGGTGCGGCGAGCGATCGCCACCGAACAGCAGCTGGTGGCGGTGTTCGCGTCGGATCGGGGTGGCCTGCGCGTGGCGACGCCGGTGTACGCGCCGCGGCTGGCCGCCGTGGCCGGAGCGGTCCAGCTCGAATTGCCGCTCAGCGACGACGTGCAGCGACCGCCGCTGTTGTTCTGGCTGCTGATGGCGGCCAACAGCGTCGTGCTGCTGCTCTTCGTCGGGGTCGTGATCACGCGGTACGTGGCGCGGCCGATCGAGGCGCTGCAACGTGCGGCCTCGCGGGTGGCGGGGGGCGACCTGAGCGGCAGTCTGAGTGAGGAGGGAGCCTACGAGCTCGCGTCGTTGGCGGCCTCCTTCAACGGCATGGTGGGCGCGCTCCGCGAGCAGCGGGTGCGCCTCGACGAGCAGCGGCAATCGCTGATCCGCTCGGAGAAGCTCGCTTCGGTCGGCCACCTCGCCGCCGGCGTAGCGCACGAGGTCGGCAACCCGCTGCAGGCGATCATCGGCTTCACGGATCTGCTCTTGGCCGGCGGCCTCGAGCCGCAGCAAGGGCGCGAGTTCCTGCAACGGACGCAGCGGGAAGCGCAGCGCATCCACGCCATCATCGGGGGGCTGCTCGATTACGCCCGACCGCTCGACGACCACGCCGAGGCGGTGCTGCTGTCGGCGGCGGTCGAGGAGGCGGTGGCCTTGGTGGCGCACCAGCGGCGCTTTCGTCACGTTGTGGTCGAGCAGCAGGGTCTGGCGGCCTTGCCCGCCGTGGCGGCCAGTCAGCAGCGCGTGGTGCAGGTGCTGGTCAACCTGCTGCTCAACGCCGGCGATGCGATCGAGGGCGAGGGGCGTGTCGTGATCGCGGGCCGCGCGGCGCCGGGAGCGGCCGTCGAGTTGAGGGTCAGCAACAGCGGGCGGCCGATCGCCGCCGAGGATCGGGCGCGCATCTTCGAGCCCTTCTTCACGACCAAGGATCCGGGCCAGGGGACAGGGCTCGGCCTCTCGGTCGCCCAATCGATCGCGGCCCTGCTCGGCGGCAGCCTGGAGCTCGATCAGGACGCCCCGACGACGACCTTCGTGCTGCGCCTGCCGCGCTGGCGGGCGGACTGAGTGGGGGCGGGTCCGGGCGCGTTAGGGCGGAGTTAGGTGGAACCGGCCGCGCCGAAGCGCTCCCCGCAGGCCGGGCAATAGCTCCAGCCCGAAACCTGGGCCACGGCGTGCAGCGGATCGCCGCAGCGTGGCGGTAACGACGTCGGCACGATCGGATGGTCGGTCGCGGTGATCTCGGCGCGCGCGAAGCTCTCGATCTCGGGCGGCGCGGGGCTCGGCCGGACGATGGCGGTCGCCTCCAGGGCGGGGCCGGAGAGCACGCGGATGTCATCGGGGCCGGGTTCCGTCCCCGTCTCGACCTGCTCGAGCACGAAGGTCGACTGTCCGAGGGTGAAGGAGACGTCCGGTGGCAGCTCGACCTGGGTGATCAGCTGTTCGCCGATGCGGGTGCCGTTGGTGCTGGAGAGGTCGAAGAGCATCAGGCGCCCGTCGTCCTGCTCGACGAGCAGGACGTGCTGGCGCGAGACGTTCTTCTCGAGCAGCTGAATGTCGGCGTCGATGCCGCGGCCGATGATCGTCCGTCGGCCGAGCCGAAAGTGCTGACCGGCCCGTGATCCGGCCGTAGCTCGCAGCCAGCGCTCAGCCATCGCCGCGACGCTCCTCTCCGCCACCGCCCACGGCTGCCGCGGGGCCCGCCGTGGGGCGTGTTCGCATCAGCCGTGACCGCTTCAAACGCCGCATTGGACGCTGCACTAGGGTTGGGCGTCGCGCGCGACCGCGCTGCTATCGAGCTCGGTGCACTCCATCAGCAGCGTGGTGATGTTGTCCGTGCCGCCGGCACGATTGGCCTCGTCGACCAGCTCGGCGACCGTACGCTCGAGGTCGGTGCTGCCCTTGACCAGCTCCAGCAGTCGCTGGTCACTGACCATCCCGGACAGGCCATCGGAGCAGAGCACGAAGATGTCGCCGTCCTGCACGGCGTGGGTGTGAATGTCCACCTCCACCGCCTCGCGCATGCCGAGCGCCCGCGTGATCACGTTCTTGTGGGGGAAGTTTCGCTCTTCCTCCTCGGTCATGTCGGGCTTGGCGTCCTTGTAGTCCTCGAGCAGCGAGTGGTCGCGCGTCAGCTGCTCGATTTGCCCGCCGCGTATCCGATAGCAACGGCTATCGCCGACGTGGGCGACGTAGATCTTGCTGCCGTTGACCAGCGTCGTGACGACGGTGGTCCCCATGCCCTTGAAGCGGATGTCCTTCGAGGCGGCTTCGTAGATCTTGTAGTTGGCGAGCTTGATGCCGCAGGCCAGCCGGTTCTCGATGTAGCTCAGGCTGCGGTCCATCTTGTAGGGCCACGTCGCCTCTTCGTCCTTCGTGCGCTGGTAGAACTCGCTCACGGTCTCGGCCGCCAGTCGGCTCGCGACCTCGCCCGAGCTGTGGCCCCCCATGCCGTCAGCGACGACGAAGAGCTGCTCGTCCTCCATCAGGCTGAAGTAGTCCTCGTTGTGGGTGCGCTTCATCCCCACGTCGGTCTTGGCAGCGTAGCGGATTCTCATCGGCCATCCATGCTCGTCGCGGTGGGCTCGTCAGCAAGCGCACCGGGGAAGTTGATATCGGCCAGGCTGAGCTCAGGTCACCGAACCGGGGCGTCTAGGCGAAGGTAAGATGGTGTTAAGCATCAAAAAACCTACGCGACGCCGACGCGAGTGTCAACGTTTGCCCCCCAGAACTACGATCACGCGCGCCCTGTTGCGGCTGTGCCGTCCTCGGTTAGGATGGCGCGCCGCGGCTGTGCGGCCAGGCGAGGGTGAATCCATGCCGCCGGTTTGTCATGCGCTCGGTCTTTCGCTGCACCAGCCGCCCGGCAACCTGCTGCGGCTGCACCACTCGAGCAACCCGCAGGAGCGCTGGGACGTGCGCCAGATCGTCTGGTGCTACGACCGGGTGACGCGGATGCTCGACGGCTTCGCCGACGTGGCGCGCCTGCACCTGGCGTTCAGCGGGACGCTGCTCAAGCAGCTCGAAGATCCGGCCGTCGTCGAGGCCTTCCAGGAGGTCGTCGATCTGCCGAGCCTGCTCGAGCGCTTCCGGCGCGCGCAGTACATCGAGTACCTGGGCAGCGGGCTCTACCACCCCGTCTTCCCTCTGATCCCGAGCGAGGACTGGGAGGCGCAGGCCGGCTGGTGGCAGGGCCTGGGACGCAAGCTGCTCGGTCGTGATTGGTTCCCCGGCTTCTGCCCGCCGGAGATCGCCTTCTGCCAGCCGATGATTCCGATGCTGCGGCGCCTCGGCTATCGCTATGTGCTGGTCGACAGCATCTACATCAAGCCCAAGCGGCAGATGCGTTGGGACGAGATGCTGTACCGCCCGCACCGCGCGCGCTGGGGCGACGACGAGATCGTCGTGGTGCCGATCGACCGCGAGCTCTCCAACGCCCAGGCCTCCGGCACCAGCCCCTGGTGGTGGGAGAAGGAGCTGCAGGAGCGCACCAAGCACTGCGACTTCCCGGCGCTGGTCACCACCTGGAGCGATGGCGAGAACGGCGGCTGGTTCCGCAACCCGGACGTCGAGTACGCGTTCTGGGGGCACTTCTACTGCCCGGTGCTCGAGAAGCACCGCGCGGGGAAGCTGGGCTTCCGTCCGATCTCGATCAACGAGTACCTCGACCTCTACGGCGCGGGCGAGGAGGTCGACGTCTACCAGGGCGCGTGGAATACCGACCACCACTGGGGGGGAGACTTCACGCAGTGGACCGGGTCGCTGTTGCAGCGCAAGGGCTTCGACGAGCTGCGCAACGCCAGCCGCTACTACCACGAGACCAAGGCGCACTTCGATGCGCTGGGCGACACGCTGGGTGGCTCACTGGGCGGCGAGGCCCTGCGGGCCGGCGAGCTGCTGCACGCCGCCTACGATCATCTGTTGATCGCCGAGACGAGCTGCAACTTCTACTGGGGCAGCCGCTGGGTGCACCTCAGCTTCGACGAGCTCGAGCAGACCTATCGCTTGCTGGATCAGGTCGCGGCGCTATTGCCCCAGCGCCCGCTGCGCTAGGGGTTGGGTGGCGCAAGGCCGCGGCGACCACGGAGAAGAGCATGTCCGACCAGGTGAGAATCTACGACTGCACCCTGCGCGATGGCGCCCAGGCCGAAGGAATCTCCTTCTCGGTCGACGACAAGCTGCAGATCGCGCGGCGCCTCGACGAGCTCGGCGTGCACTACATCGAGGGTGGCTGGCCCAACCCGACCAACCCGAAGGACATCGAGCTGTTCCGGCGGGCCCGCGATCTCCCGTGGCGCAACGCCCGCCTCGCCGCCTTCGGCAGCACGCGGCGCGCCAACAACGCGCCCGAGGACGACAGCACGCTGCGGGCCTTGATCGCGACCGGGGCGCCGGTCTTGACCATCTTCGGCAAGAGCTGGCTGCTGCACGTCAAGGAGGCGCTGCGCATCACCGCCGAGCAGAACCTGGCGCTGATCCGCGACTCGGTCGCCTTCCTCAAGTCCCACGGCCGCGAGGTGGTCTACGACGCCGAGCACTTCTTCGACGGCTATGCCGCCGATCCGGCCTATGCGCTGGAGACGGTGTTGGCAGCGCAAGAGGGCGGCGCCGACGTGATCGCCTTCTGCGATACCAACGGCGGGACGCTGCCGGGGGCCGTGCGCAGCGCGGTCGGGGCGGCCAAGGCGCGGCTGCGCGTGCCCTTCGGCATCCACACGCACAACGACGCCGGCCTGGCGGCGGCCAACAGCCTGGTCGCGGTCGAGCTCGGCGCGGGCCAGGTCCAGGGCACGATCAACGGGCTGGGCGAGCGCTGCGGCAACGCCAACCTCTGCACCCTGATCCCCACGCTCGAGCTCAAGCTCGGCCGCCGCACCATCGGCGCGGCGGGGCTGGCCCGCCTGACCGACCTCTCGCTCTTCGTCAGCGAGGTCGCCAACGTCTACCACGACCACCGGCAGCCCTACGTCGGGCAGAGCGCCTTCGCCCACAAGGGGGGCGTGCACATCGACGCGATGCTCAAGCAGCCGCTCTGCTACGAGCACTGCCTGCCCGAGCTGGTGGGCAACCAGCGGCGCTTCTTGCTGTCGGAGCAGTCGGGCGGGGCGACGGTGGCGGCCAAGATCGAACACCTGCTGCCGGGGCTCGACAAGCGCCATCCGACCGTCCAGGAGCTGCTGAGCAAGATCAAGCACCTCGAGCACGAGGGCTATGTGCTCGAGGGCGCCGAGGCCTCGGTCGAGATCCTCGCGCGCCGGGCCCTCGGCAGCTTCCGCGAGCCCTTTCGCCTGATCGGCTTCCGCACGATCAATCGCCAGACGCCGGCCGGCAGCGAGGTCGAGGCGATCGTCAAGCTCGAGGTCAACGGTCGCGTCTATCACACGGTGGCCGACGGGGATGGGCCGGTCAACGCGCTCGATCGCGCGCTGCGGCGCGCGCTGGAGGACGTCTATCCGCAGCTCGCGAAGGTCACGCTGCGCGACTACAAGGTGCGGGTGCTGTCGAGCGGCGACGGCACGGCGGCGCGCGTGCGGGTGCTGATCGAGTCGTCGGACGGCGAGCACGTTTGGAGCACGATCGGCGTGTCGGAGAACATCATCGAGGCGAGCTGGATCGCGCTGCTCGATAGCCTGAGCTACAAGCTGCTGCGCGACGGCCTGCTCGACGGCGGCCCGGTCGCGTCCTCCGCGACGGAGACCGGCGAGCACCCCGCCCTCGCCGCGAGTTGAGCGCCCCCGCGGGCTCGGCCTACGCCAGCTCCTTGCGGTAGATGCGGTAGGTCTTGTAGCGCTCGGCCGGGAGGTAGCTGGCGGAGCGCAGCATCGGCTCGTTGGTCTCGACGACGTTGGAGAGCTCGCACTCGGTGAAGCCCGCGCGCAGCCCGCGCTCGGCGACCTCGGTCGAGAAGACGATCTCGTAGCCGCGCCCCTGATAGGCCTCGATCACCCCCATCAGCAGCAGGCGCAAGTGGCGCTGGCGCTTGATGCCGCGCAGCAGCGTGTACCAGCCGAGCGGCCACAGGCGGCCGTCGATCTGCCGCACCAGCGGGTTGACGTCGTAGACCGAGAGCGCGAAGCCCACCGGCTTGCCACCGACCTCGGCGATGAAGGTCAGCTCGGGGATGATCAAGCGGCGCAGACCGGCGGCCAGGCGGTCGAACTCGCGGTCGGTCAGCGGCAGATGGCCGTAGTTCGGGCTCCAGGCGCTGTTGAAGAGCTTCTTCACCAGCGCCGCTTCCTCGCGGAAGCGGCGCATGTCGGGGTTGCGCAGCGTCAGCCCCTGCCGGCGCACCACGCGGTCGCGTAGCTGCTTGAGGCGCGCGGGCCAGCGCTGGCTCGCGGCCTCGGCGGTGATGCGGTAGGCGTACCAATCGACGGCCTTGCGGTAGCCGGCGCCCTCGACCAGCGCCTCGTAGTAGCGCGGGTTGTGGATGTTCATCACGTAGGGCGCGCTGTCGAAGCCGTCGACCAACAGCCCGATCTCGTCGTAGATGCCGAAGCCGTAGGGCCCCTCGACCTGCGAGCAGCCGCGCGCGCGCAACCACGCCTCGGCGGCGGCGAAGAGCGCCCGCGCGGTGGCCGGGTCGTCCTCGCACTCGAAGAAGCCGAAGAAGCCCTTGCCATCGGCGTATTGCGCCAGATGGCGCCGGCTGATCTGCGCCGAGATGCGGCCCACGGGCCGGTCGCCGCGCCACGCGACCAGTAGCTCGGCCTCGCCCCCGTCGAAGAACACGCCGCGCCGCGGATCGAGGAAGGGCTCGAGGTCCGCCAGCAGCGGCGGAATCCAGCACGGATCGGCGGCGTAGATCGGCCGGGCGAGGTCGATGAAGCGGCGGCGCTCGCGCGCCGTACCTGCCGGGCGAATGGTGAGCTCAGACATCGGCAGGCCCGGACATAGCAGAAAGCGCGCCCGGCGAGTAGCCCGGCGAGCGACCGGGCGGAGCGCCCACGCGCGCTAGCATCGGTGACGAGAGGAGGGCGTGGACGCTGAGTTGAGGCGGTGCCTGCGGCAGGTGCTCGATGCGTGGGATCGTCGGTGGGGCCCGCGGTCGGGCGGGCCGGATCGCGCTCCGCTCTCCGCGCGTCGGGCGATCGCTACACGGGCCACGACGCGCTCCTCAAAGCGAGGTCGGCAGCCTCGTGCTGCGCGGCCTACTTGTTGGGAGCGGGCGATTGCTTTTGGGCTGGCGGTGGAGCGGATTCGGCGCTGGAGGGGGCTCTGCGCAATAGGTTCGTGTGCTATCGAGTTTTCCAAAAATACTGATTCCAATGGTGCGCACTACCGCCCTGGGTTGGCACTGCGCCGCGGTACCCTCGGGCGGCACAGCCGGAGGTTGAACAAGGGGGAGAGGGACGCAGCCACTCAGAGCTGCCGTCAGCGCGACGATACTTGCCATGCGCCGCGGTCGCCACGTCTTCCCGCGCGCCATGCTCGTCTGACCCGCAGGCGGCGGCAGCGCTCGCCGCGTGCCATTTCCGGTTCCCCAAGAAGAAAACGGCCCCCCAGCCAGTCCCGTGCTGGCGTGACCGATAATGAGACACACGACGGTCAGCAGGATGGGAAGCGGGTCTCTGCGCATCACTCTTCAACTCCTCGTGTTTTTTCGTGGAAGCTGCTGAGCAGCGTGGCCACGACGACCTTTACTGTGCCTGGGCTTCCTCGCGCGACCCTGAAGCCAGACCCAGCAAAGCAAAATCCTCGCCATCCTCGAGCCATCACCATGCGCCCGATCGGAAGCTCCGATGGGCCCTGGGGCTGTATGCCGGGCGGAGGGACCGCAGCGTGCTGCGCTAGACCCAAGACAAGCGCGTTGTGCGCTCGTTTTGGGCACAGATACGACTCAGGGGGCTTTCGCAAAGCCCCCTCGTCGGGGGGAGTGAATCCCCGCGAATTCCCCCCATAACGCTCGCCTGTCGGCTCGACTAGCCCGAAAACAGACGGCTCGTGCTCAAGCGCGCTTGTTTTCGGGCTAGAGGAGCTCGCGAAGCTCGTCCGCCGAGAGCTGCGCTCCACGCAGGATGCTGCGCAAGGTGCCGGGTTTGACCACGCTGTCTCCGTGCACCGGCACGACCACGCGGCGTGTCAGATCGTCCTTGTGCCGCAGCAGCACGTGACTACCTCGCTGGCGGAGCTCGATGAATCCCGCTCGGGCGAGGGCGCGAATCAACCGCTGCCCCGTCACCTGCGGAAGCGTGCTCACGCCGCCGCGACCTGTACCGTCGTTACGTGAGTGCGAGGTTCGGGCGGCTCCAACCCATCGTCGCGCAAACCGTCGAGGTAGAGTGCGATGGCCTCGCGGATGTTGGCGATGGTTTCGTCGTAGGTCTCGCCCTGCGATGCGCAGCCGGGCAGGTCGGGGACGTATATGGAATAGCTGCCGTCCGGTTCCCGCTCGAGCACGACCATGTATTGGCTCACGACTTCACCCCCGCGTCCGCGCTCCGGTTATGGTCTGCCGCAACGCAGCCGCGCCAGACCTCGACGATAGCAAGGGCAACCCCGCGGTGCCAGCCAGGTCGCCACCGGGGGCCGTTGCCGCCGCAATCGTTCGCGGGGGGATGTCCCATCCCCCCGCCCCGGCAAGAGCGCGGTCTTGCCGGGGCCCCACCCCCAACGTCGGCGCGCAACAAGTTACCGCTTCGCTCTCGCCCTGCGGGCTCGTTCCCCGATCCCCTGCGCGGGGACACGGGGTGCGCGCCGCGCGAGCGCTTGGTCGCGCTCGCGTGCGGTGTCCGTTCTTGGGCGTTCCCCCGAGGCGAGGTTCTCAATCGTCGAAGTCGACCTGGTCGTTGGCGTGTTTGGCGGGGGCGAGGATGGGCGGTGGGTTGCCGGCGCCGACGACGCCGCCGTGGCAGCGGGCGCAAGCGCTGTCTGCCGGGTGCGGGGCGGGCGGCGGGAAGCCGTGGCAGCTCGCGCAGCTCGGGCTGCGCGGCGTGGTCCAGCTCCAGCTCGCCCCGCTGGCTCCGGGCCGATTGTGGCAGTAGGTGGTGCAGGTGAGCGCGACGACGTTGTAGCTCGACTTCGTGCCGCGAGCGTTCGCCGCGCCGCCGAAGCTGACCTCGGCGTTCGGCGAGTCGTCGAGGTGTCCGGCCTCCTCGAGGCGAGTTGGGGTGAGGTGACAGGTGCTGCAGGGATAGGCCGCGTGCAGCGCGCTCGCGCGCGCGTGGCTCTGGTGCACCCCGACGCCGCGCACGCTGACCTCCGTGCGACCGGCGCTGTCCTGCGGCGGCGCGTCGTTCGTGGCGCTGCCGTGACAGCTATGGCAGGTCGCGTCCCGCAGCACCTCGACCGTGCCGTTGACGTGCAAGGCCTTGGCGACGATCGCATTCTTGCCATCGACGACCTGACCGTGGCACGCGGCGCAGGCGCTGCTCTGCGGGTGCGGCGCCGGCGGCGGGAAGCCGTGACAGGCGTTGCAGCCGGTCTGAGTGCCATCGACCCGGGTCCACAGCGGCTCGCGCTGCGTGCCGCCGGCGAGCGTCGCGCCGTGGCAGTAGGTGCTGCAGGTGCCCGCGCGCGGGTCGTAGCTCGACTGCGCCTGGTCGGCGTTGGCGCGTCCGCTGAACCTGAGCTCGGCGGGTAGATCGTCGTCGAGGTGGCCGGGCGCGTCGACCTCGCTCGGCACGAGGTGGCAGGTGTCACAGCTGACGGGCGCCGCGAGCGCGCCGCCCTGCAGATGCAGCTCGTGCGCCCCGACGCCTCGCACCTCGGTCGAGCTCCGGCCGCCGAAGAGCCACAGCCCCGGTGGTGGCGCGCTGCCGTCGGGGCCATCGCCCGGGCCACTGCCGTGGCAGCCGGTACAGGCCTGGCCGCGCTCGGTCAGCGGCTCGCGCTCGTTGTAACAGCCCGTGCCGGCCGCCAGCAGCGCCAGCAGCGCGAGGGGCAACCTGGATCCGAACTGCAAAGACTGAGTGGCCATCGGCTCTGCCTTACCGGCGCGTCGCCGGCGGATCGGTGCGTCCTGCTCGCTCACGCCAAGCCAAGGCGGCTCAATGGCAGAAGCGGCACATCTGCTTGTCCCGCTGCCCGCGGGCCTCCCAGCCCGGCGGATGCGGGTTGATACCCAGGCCGCCTTGCGAGCTCGCGCGGTGGCAACGGACACAGTTCGACTTGGGACCCTGGTCGTGGCACGAGGCGCACTCGACGATGTGACGCCGCGCCTCGATGCCGTGTCCGTCGGGGGAGCCCGGCGTCATCCAATCGGGGGCGTGGGGCGAGCGACCTGCTGCGCGCCGCCGCCCCGGCCGTGGCGCTGACGCCGCGCTCGCTGTGGCAGCGGTCGCAGGACTTGAGGCTGTGGCAGCGCGTGCAGCTCGGGATGTCGCCGCGGCCGACGATCGCGTGCCGACTGATCCAATCGCCGCGGTGGATGAACTCGCGGTCGGCCCGCTCGGCATGCTTCAGCTCGGGTAGCACCGCGGCGCGGCGACTGTGACAGTCGGCGCAAAAGGGCTGCCGATGGCAGCTCGCGCACAGCTCCGGCTGGGCGCTGGCCGGGCGCGCGTGCTCCTCGATGAAGTTGCCCTCGTGGTTGAACTGGCTGATGGCGCGCAGCGGGAAGTCGCGCAGGCTCGCGTGGCAGCTGGTGCAGCTCAGCTTGCGGTAGTCCTCGAGGTGGTTGTGGCAGGCGAAGCAGTCGGCGCGCATCGCCGGGCGCGGGAGCTGGTCGAGCGAGGCCGAGACCATCACACCGCCGTGGCAGCTGACGCAGGCCGTGCCGCGCGCGAGATGCTGCTGGTGCGAGAAGCGCAGGCGCGGAGTCGGGGCGCGGCGCGCCAGCTTGCCGGGGTGCGCGGGATCGCGGTGGCAGGTCTTGCAGGCCGCCTGGTCCTTCACGTCGTGGCACTCGGCGCAGGCGGCCTTCGTGGGCACATGGGTCGCGCGTGGTGCCAGCGTGGCGGCGCGCTCGAGGCCCTGGTGGCAGCTCTCGCAGGCGACGTCCTGCTCGGCGTGCAGCGCGTGCGAGAAGATCAGGTCGCTGGGAGCGACGCTGGCGCGCTGGGCCTGGGCGGTCTGGTCGAGCTTGCCACGCGCCGGCGTGCAGGCGACGAGCCCGAGGGCCCCGACGAGGGTCAGGCCGAGGGTCAGGCCGAGGGCCAAGACCTGAGCGAGGCCGGCGAGCGAAGGCGCCGTCGTGGGCGGCGCGAAGCGATCCTGGCTCATCGTGCCCAGCTCCAAAGCCCGCGGTAGGTCAGCCGGCCGAGCATGCGGACGTCGCTCTTGGCCAGGGGAGTGACGAAGGCGCTGGCGGCGAGCTGCGCCGAGAGCGCTGGCGAGATCGCGTAGCCGGCGAGGGCCAGCGCGCCGAGCGAGAGCCGATGGTCCTCGATCCGTCGCTCGTAGTCCGACGCGGCGGCTGCGGCGGCGTCGCTGCCGAGCAGCAGCAGGTAGGTCTCGAGGTTGGCGTAAAGGCCGCTGGCCAGGCGGTAGCTGCCGAAGAGCCGGTTCTGCAGCGACCACTGATCGACCGCCGAGATCAGCTCGCTGCGCAGCCCGACCTCGCCCTGGTGCTCGCTGCCGAGGCGGCGGCTGAGCGCCAGCGCGGCGGCGTAGCCGACGCGGGCCTCATCGTCGCCGACGAAGAAGCGCGGCCCGCCCTCGAGGCTGCCCCAGAGCTGCGGGCAGAAGGCGTAATGTGCGGCGAGCAACGCGCTGTGGAAGCTCTCGTCGGTGAAGACGCTGAAGATCGAGGTCTTGGGGATCGCCAGCGACGGGATGTGGAAGCTGTAGTCGGCGCTGAGCTTGAGCTTGGCGATCGCGCGGGAGGTCAGCGTCGCCCACAGCTCCTGCGGCAGCCCGTAGACCGTGTCGACGATGCCGCCGACCATCCCTTCCAGCTTGGCCGAGCTCCAGTAGCCGGCCTGCAGCGCCAGGTTCTGACGCACCGTCTGGTCGCCATTCGCCTCGTGGATGAAGCCGATCGCCGCCACCGCGCGCTCCAGCACACGCCAGCGCAGGCGCCCGCCCGTGGCCCAGTTGGAGTAGAAGAAGGACTCGCGGCTGACGTGCGGATCGCTGCCGCTCTCGGGCGTGGGATCGAGCTGCCAGGGCTCCGTGCGGCCGCCGAAGAGCGAGACGTCGACGTTCCACGGCAGCTGGTAGCCGACGGTCAGGCCGTCGAGGTGCTCGGCCTGTCCGGCGCCAAGGAACAGGTACTGCCGTCCGAGC
Organism: Pseudomonadota bacterium; assembly: GCA_016702545.1. GTDB lineage: Bacteria > Myxococcota_A > Polyangia > JADJTL01. The sequence continues at coordinate 113,811 of JADJDT010000017.1, forward strand.
ACCAGCGAGACGCGCTGCCGACGGTCCTGCCAGCGCAGGGAGCCGGTGATCACGTTGCCGCGCACGCGCCGGTCATCGCCCAGACCGCCGAAGCGGCGCTCGGCCAGATCGACACCCGCGACCCCCGAGAGGTCGACCTCGAGGCCCCTGACGCCGACGTCGTCGGCGGCCAGCTCGATGAATTGGTAGAAGGTGACGCGCGAGCGCGTGTCCGAGGCATCGAGCACCGGCGCCGACTCGCTGGTCGTGCCGAAGGTGTGCGCCGTGACGCCGACGCTCGGCTGGGCTTGCGCCCGGGCGTTGGCAGCGACGAGCGCCAGCGCCAGCCACGCCAGTGATGAAGAGCGGGTGCAGCGGAGCTTGCCCGGCGGTGAGCGGTGTAGCACGGCCGTCGTCTCCCCTTGAGCGCCCAGGCGCATGAAGCGGTTCACCTCGTTACTACCCGAAGGCAGTCTCGCACGACAAGCAGCAAACGTGATCCAACTTACAAACAGGATGCAATCGATCCCATTTCAAGGCTGCTCCAGGGCGCTCGCCTGGGCCGGAGGGTCGGGGCGTGCCCGCATTTGGCCGCGGGCCGCGCTTGTGGCAGCGTACGCTCGCTCCGCTGCTCAACCCGCGAAGGGCCACGTCATGCATCAGCGCATCGTCTTCTCCGACTTCGACGGGACCATCAGCGCGAGTGAAACCTTCACGCGCATGCTGGCGCGCTTCACCCCGGAGCTGGCCGCGGAGCTGGTGCCGGCGATGGTCGAGCAGCGCCTGACGCTGCGCGAGGGCGTGCGGCGCCTGGTCGAGTCGATTCCTTCGGCCTGCTATGAGCCGCTCCTCGAGCATCTGCGCGAGATCGGCCTGCGGCCCGGTCTACCCGAGCTGCTCGATTTCCTCGACGCGCGCGCCGTGCCCTTCATCGTCGTGTCGGCCGGGCTGCGCGGGATGGTCGAGGCGGCGCTCGGCGCGCTGCGCGCGCGCGTCCACGCCGTCTACGCGATGGAGGCCGACGCCTCGGGCCCCTACCTGCGCGTGCACTCCGCCTTCGAGCAGGGCGACGAGCTGCTGGCCAAGGTGGCGGTGATGCAGCGCCACCCGGCCCGCGAGGCCGTCGCGATCGGCGACTCGATCACCGACCTGCAGATGGCCCTCTCGGCCCCTACCGTCTTCGCCCGCGACCGCCTCTGCGACTACCTCGACGCCCGCCGCCACCCCTACCTGCGCTGGCAAGACTTCCACGACGTCAGGCAGGCGCTCGAGGAGCGCTGGGGCTGAAGCGGGGCAGCCGGGCGGAGGGGGGGGGGGGGGGGGGGGGGGGGGGGGGGGGGGGGGGGGGGGGGGGGGGGGGGGGGGGGCGGGGGGGGGGGGGGGGGGGGGGGGGGGGGGGCCGTTCCGGGGGGGGGGGGGGGGGGGGGGGGGGGGGGGGGGGGGGGGGGGGGGGGGGGGGGGGGGGGGGGGGGGGGGGGGGGGGGGGGGGGGGGGGGGGGGGGGGGGGGGGGGGGGGGGGGGGGGGGGGGGGGGGGGGGGGGGGGGGGGGGGGGGGGGGGGGGGGGGGAGGGCTTCGACCACGGTAGCTGGGGGCGGACTCGAACCGCCGACCTAGGGATTATGAGACCCTCGCTCTAACCACCTGAGCTACCCAGCCGCGTCTCATCAGCGAAAACGCGACGGTTTGATAGCCGATCTGTAGCGCAAGTCAACTGCGTCACGCCCAGCCCGCTTCCTCCCAGCGGGGGACCCTGATCGGGGACTGAAAGCCCGGCTGCCGAGCGCACGCCTTCGTCCACTTGCCCGGGCTCGGGCGTTGGTCGGCTGAGGTCGTGGCCCGCCGCGCTGCGGGCCCTGCTGCTGCCGGCTCGAGTCTGGCGGAAGCCGACCGGGGCGGGGGCTGCGGATGCGCTTCGGGTGTGGCGGGCGGAAGGGGCTGCTCGCGGTGGCCTGCGCCATCCTCGCGCTGGGGTGGGCGCGTGGACGCGCAGGGGCGGAGGCACACGATGCGTCGGCGGCGGTCGTTGCGCGGGCCGAGGCTCTGGCCCGGTTGCTCGATGGGCACGCGCTGGCGGCCGCCGAGCTGCTGCTGGCCGCCGAGCTGCCGGTCGCGGAGCGCACGGCCCAGGGCCGCGTGCTGGGCGAGCTGGTGGCGAAGCTCTATCACGAGCCGCACGCGCATCGCAGTGCCGCCTTCGCCGCGCAGCAGGGGCTGGACCGCGACGCGCTCTATCGGCTCTACGAGCGGGTGCGCGCGTCGCCGGTGATCACCACGCTGCTGCGGCAGTTCTCGCCGCATCCGCACTTCATCCAGATCTTGGGCCGCGAGCTCGAGGACCCCGCTTGGCTCGAGCAGCTCGTCACCGAGGGCTATGCGCCGCCCAAGAAGATCGAGCTTCACCTCGGGCACCGCTGCCCGGCGGACTGCGCCTTCTGCTTCTCGGCCGAGCTGCGCGCCGCGGCCGCCCGCAGGCTCAACACCATCCCCGTGAGAGCTCCCTTCTATCCGGACGAGGTGCGCGGCGACCGTCCGATGAGCCTCGACGAGTACACCAGCCTGGTCGACGAGTTCCGCGCGCTCAGCCCCGTCGAGCATCCGATCATGGTCCTGTCCGGCGGGGCCGAGCCCCTGACCTTCAAGCCCCTGCCCGAGCTGATCACGTACGCCGCGGCGCGTGGCATCCGCGCCCAGCTCTACACCTCGGGCATCGCGATGTCGCGGGCCGATGGCGACGCCTTCTATGACAAGTTGCTCACCGCCGACTTCGTGCGCCTCAGCCTGAATGCGGCCACGCCCGAGACCTACCGGCGGGAGATGCGCGTCGACGCCTTCGAGCGCGTCGTCACCAACACGCGCCGCCTGGTCGAGCGCAAGCGCCAGCGCCAGGCCACGACCGAGCTGCGCGCGAACTTCGTCGTCGGCCCCGACAACGTCCACGAGCTCTTGCCCTTCGTCGACCTCGCCGACGCGCTCGGTCTCGACGCGCTGTCCCTGCGCGTGCCCTATGTCCAGACCATCGGGCCGGCCGCCGCGGGCGAGCGCGAGCGCCTCGCGCTGACCCTGCAGAGTCTGCGGGAGCGCATCGCGGAGGGGCGCTATCCGCGCCTGATCATCGATCTGCCCGAGCGCTGGATCGTCGATGAGCTGAGGCCTGAGCAGCTCGGCATCCAGGCCTTCGATCGGCTCGGCGCGCTCTTCTCGCCGACCGTGACCCCCTATCGCCACGTCACCCACCGCTGCACGATCGCCAACCCAGGTTACTTCAGGCCCGAGTTCGCGCTGGGCACGCTCAGGATCGAGCCGCAGACGCCGGCCGGCGAGCGCGTGGGCCTGGAGCAGATTCTGCGGCGCTTCGTCAGCGGCGCGACGACGTGGCGCGACGACGTCAAGCGTCACGACACCAACGCGCTGGCCAACGAGCTGATCCTGCGCCTGGCGCGCGATGAGCTGCGCGCCGGCTTTCGGCTCGAGCACTGGCCGCTGGGGCGAGCCACCGTGGCGCCGCAACCACCCAGCGCCTCGCGCGTCGAGGGCCTGGGAGCGCGCGGGTTGGCTCAGGTCCGGCGGTGATGGCGCCGGCGCGCGTCCGGGCTAGGAACCCGGGCGGAACTCGCGGCAGTCGGTGTCGGGTGAGCGCGGGCTGGCGAGCGCGGTCTTGAGGCTGCGCAGCGCCGTGCGAATGCCTTCCTCGATCACCGGGTGATAGAAGGGGAGCTGCAGCAGCTGCGGCACCGTCAGGCGTTGCTGGATCGCCCAGGCCAGCAGGTGCGCCGTGTGCTCGACGCGCGGCCCGACCATCTCGGCGCCCACCAGTAGCTCCGTGCCGACCTCGCCGTAGAGCCGCGCCAAACCGCGGTTCTGGTGCATCACGCGGGCGCGCCCCTGGTCGCCGTAATCGACCTCGCCGATGCGGTGCCGCTCGCCGTCGAGTGTGCGGAAGGAGGCGCCAACGATCGCGAGCTGCGGCTCGCTGAAGACGATCGCCAGCGGCGTGCGGCGCGGCTCGGCCGCCACCGCCGGGTAGCGCGCGGCGTTGAGGCCGGCGATCTGCCCCTCGTCGGCCGCCTCGTGCAGCAGCGGACGGTAGGCGCTGACGTCCCCGGCGAGAAAGACGTGGGTCTGCCCGATGCGCGTCGTGGCCGGGTCCCAGTCGCGCACCTGCCCGCGCTCGAGCTGCACGCCGGCGTGCTCGAGGCCCAGCCCCGCCAGGCGGGGCTGCCGGCCGGCGGCCATCAACACGCGGTCGACGGTGCGCAGGTGCGGGGTACCGGCGCTGTCGCGGAAGCGCACTTCGACGCGCTCGCCCTGGCGCTCGAGCTGCTCGAGGCGATAGTTGAGAAAGAGTTCGTACTCCGCGCCGAAGGCCTGCAGCGCCGCCGCGCGGCAGCGTGGATCGGCCAGGGGACCGACGGCGTCGTCGATGCTGACGAGGGTGACCCGCGTGCCGAGGCGCTGCAGCGCCTGGCCGAGCTCGAGCCCGATCACGCCGGCGCCCGCGACCAGCACGCTGCGCGGCAGCTCCGACAGCTCGAAGAGCGTCTCGTTGCTCAGCAGCCGATCGCCGAGGCCGCGAAAGGGCGGCGGCACGACCGGGGCGGAGCCGGTGGCGACGACGATGCTGCGCGCTTCGAGCTCCGTGTGGTCATCGACGCGCAGCGTGTGCGGCCCGATCAGCCGGGCCGTGCCCTCGATCAGGTCGCCCTCCTGACGCACCGCCTCGAGCGAGCGCAGCACGAACCCGACGAAGCGGTCACGCTCGCGTTGGACACGCTCCAAGACGGCGCCGCCATCGACGGTGAGGGTCGTACGCAGGCCGAAGACCTCGCCGCTGCGCACGGCGTGGGCCGCGTCGGCCGCGGCGATCAGCAGCTTCGAGGGCATGCAGCCGACCCGCGCGCAGGTCGTCCCGAGCGGGCCCGAGTCGATCAGCACGCAGCTCGCCCCCGCCGCGCGGGCGGCGCGGCGGGCCGGCAGCCCGGCCGAGCCGGCGCCGATCACTGCCACATCGACCGATCGTCTGTTCATGGGGGTGCTCGCCTGTGCGGTCAGTACGTAGCCATCGCGGGATCGATCTCTTCGGCCCAGGCCGTCACACCGCCCTCGAGGTTGATCACCCGGGCGAAGCCGGAGGCCTCGAGCAGGTGCGCGCCCCGCAGGCTGCGGCCGCCGCGGTGGCAGATCACGACGGTCTCGCGCTGCGGGTCGAGCTCGCCCAGGCGCGTGGCGAGCTCGCCGAGCGGGATCGAGCACGCTCCGGGCAGGTGACAGAGCTCGAACTCCCACGGCTCACGCACGTCCAGCAGCAGCGGCGGTGCGTCGACACGGGTGAGGTGGGCCTGAAGCTCAGTGGGTCGCCAGTGCAACATGGTGCGGCACCCTAGCAGGTCGAGGGGGCGAGCACCAAGAGCCAACGCTGATCGCACGCACCGAGGTGCCGGTCCTTCGCGATCGCGTCGACGCACCGCCCGTCGAGAGGGCCGTCGCGTTTGACAGCGGTGCGTCGGCGAGCCGATCATCGCGGCCACCGAACGGGGCTGCGATGCAGGGATTCGCCCGAGTGAGCGCCGCCGTGCCGCGTTGCGTGGTGGCCGATGTCGAAGCCAACTGCGCGGCGACGCTGGCGCTGTGGCAGCGCGCGGATGCCGAGGGCAGCCAGCTGGTGGTCTTCCCCGAGCTGGGGCTGTCGAGCTACTCCGCGCGCGACCTGCTCCACGATTCGCTCCTGCTCGCGCGCTGTCGGGAGGGGCTGGGCTGGCTGGCCGAGCGCGGCGCCGGGCTGCGACCGCTGGCGTTGGTCGGCCTGCCGCTGCGGGTGGGTGGTGCCCTATACAACGTCGCCGCGGCGCTGCAGGGCGGTCGCCTGCTGGCCGTGGTGCCCAAGTCCTACCTCCCGGCGCAGGGGGAGTTCGAGGAGCGGCGCTGGTTTCGCTCGGGTCTGGCGCTGCCGCCCGGCAGCACGTTGCCGTGGGACGACGGCGAGGTGCCCTTCGGTACCGACTTGCTGCTGCACGCCGAGGGCGCGCCAGAGCTCGTGGTCGGTGTCGAGCTCTGCGAGGATCTGTGGGTCGCCCTGCCGCCGAGCGCCTTCCAGGTGGGGGCGGGAGCGACGGTGATCTGCAATCTCTCGGCCTCCAACGCGACCGTCGGCAAGGCGGAGCTGCGGCGCCTGCTGGTGCGTTCGGCCTCTGATCGCGGCAAATGCGCTTACGTCTACGTCGGCGCCGGTCCGGGCGAGTCGTCGACCGACGTGGTCTTCGACGCCGACGCCTTCGTCTGCGAGGACGGGCGGCTGCTGGCCAGCTCGCAGCGCTTCGCGCGCGAGAGCCAATGCCTCACCGTCGACCTAGACCTCGAGCTGTTGCAGCACGAGCGGCTGCGGACCACCAGCTTCGGTGACTGCGCCGAGCACCACGCGCGCGTCTTTCGCGCGGCGACCTTTCGCGCGCAGCCGCCGGCGCCGCCGCTGCGCCGGGTGGTGGCGCCGCATCCCTTCCTCCCCGCCGACGCCGGAGCGCTGGCGGAGCGCTGCAGCGACATCTTCGCCATTCAGACCCAGGGCCTGGTCACGCGGATGCTGGCCGCGGGTAGCCAGCGGCTGATCCTCGGGCTCTCGGGCGGGGTCGACTCGACGCAGGCGGCGCTGGTCTGTGCGGCGGCGCTGGATGAGCTCGGTGCGCCGCGGGCCCAGCTCGAGGCCCTGCTGCTGCCCGGTTTGGGCACCAGCGCGCGGACCCGCGCCAACGGCGAGGGGCTGGCGCGGGCGCTCGGCGCCAGCGTGCGCACGATCGATATCGGCGAGGCGACGCGCCTGGTGCTGGCCGCGACCGAGCACCCGGCGCTCGCCGGGGTCGGTACGACGGAGGCGCTGCTGGCGCGCTTGCGCGAGCAGCCCGCGCTCGGGGATGCGGCGCTGGAGAACGCGCAGGCGCGGCTGCGCACGCTGTTGCTGATGACGCTGGCCAATCAGCAGCGCGGGCTGGTGGTCGGCACGGGTGATCTGTCGGAGAAGGCGCTCGGCTGGGCGACCTACGCCGGCGACCACATCGCGATGTACGACGTCAACGCCGGCGTGCCCAAGACGCTGATTCGGCTGCTAGTGCGCTGGGTGGCCAACGAGCGGGCGACGCAGTGGAGCCGCGGTGATGGAGCGCTGCTGCGCCGCACGCTCTTCGACATCCTCGACACGCCGATCTCGCCGGAGCTCTTGCCCGCGGGCGTGAGCGGCGAGATCGCGCAGCTGACCGAGGCGACGATCGGCCCCTACGAGCTGCACGACTTCTTCCTCTATCACCTGCTGCGCCACGGCGCGCGACCGGCGCGCATCCTGGCGCTGGCCGAGGTGGCCTTCGCCGGTCGCTACGCGGTGATGGAGCTGCAGCGCTGGCTGCGGGTCTTCGTCCAGCGCTTCTTCGCCAGCCAGTTCAAGCGCTCCTGCACCGCCGATGGGCCCAAGGTCGGCATGGTGGCGCTCTCGCCGCGCGGCGATTGGCGGATGCCCTCGGATGCGAGCGCGCGCGCCTGGCTGGCCGAGATCGAGGCGTACGGCCCTCGGGAGGCCCCGCTGGTGGATCGGCCGTGAACGAGCAGGAAGGGTTAGCACCCGCTCGAAAATAACTCGATCAACTGGGCGTTGAGGCGCCCGCCGGGCAAGGCGCGGCGACGAAGGCATACTGTGGGTATTGCGAGGAGCTGCAACGCAGCCCGGCGGGATGGATCGACGGCCAGATGGATGAGTTATTTCCGAGCGGGTCCTTACTCTCGGGCGTGGCGCTGCCCTCGCCGCGCGCCCTGGGTCGCTTCGCCGTCGACGACGGCGCCGTGCTGGCCTACCAGGTCTTCGGTGCGAGTCGCGCCCCCGTCGTCGCCATCGCTGGGGCGCTCGGCGTCGCACCGGCCGCGCTCGCCGGCCAGATCGCCGCGCTGTCGCGGCGCTACCGCGTGGTGTGCTGGGACTACCGGGGTACCGGCGCGAGCCTTGGCGAGCAGGTGCCTGCCGACCTGACGCCTGGGCGGCTCGCGCGCGACTTGGGTGCGGTGCTCGATCGCCTGGCGGTCAGCCAGGCGCTGCTCGTCGGCTGGGGGCTCGGCGTGGCGGTCGCCTTCGAGCTGGTGCGACAGCGGCCCGCGCTCCCGCTCGGTCTGGTGGCGCTCTGCGGTACGGCCGGGCGACCGTTGCGCGCCGCGCTTCCCCTGCCGCTGGCCTGGGTCGGCGAGCAGCTCGTGGAGCAGCTCGCCCGCCATCCGCAGCTGATCGAGCATTTCGTCGGGCTTAGGACGCCACTGCCACGCGCCCTGCTCGCGGTGCTGCGGAGCTTGCTCCCCAGCGGTGAGCAGGCGGATCGGGAGCTGTTGGCGCGCGGGCTGGGCGGTCTGGGGGCCGCCGACAGCGGGGTGCTCTTGGGCCTGCTGCTGCGACAGCTCCAGCACGACGCGAGTGACGTCGTGCCGCAGCTCGCCTGCCCCCTGCTGGTGATCACGGGGACGCGCGACCGTTTGACCCCGCCCGCTGCCGGGCGCGCGCTGGCCGCGGCGGCGCCGCAGGGCGAGCAGCGCGAGGTCGAAGGTGGGACGCACTTCGCGCCGCTCGAGCAGCCCGCCACCATCAATCGCTGGTTGTTGGAGCTGGCGCGCCGCGTCTACCCACCGCAGCCCTGACGCGGGCTGGCGATCAGCCCGGCATCCTCTCAACCCCACCGCTCAGCTAGGGCGCGGGGCAGCCGACGAACGCAGGGCCCTGCTCGCTGCGCAGCGCCTCGATCTCGGCGATGGCGAAGGTCTCCTCGTCGCTGTCGCTGCCGTCCTCGAAGAGCAGCAGCGCCAGCTGCGTCACCCGCTGCGGGGGAAAGCTGAAGAGGAAGTCGTCGCCGCTGCCGTCCTGCATCCCGCCGAGCGCGCGCCAGCCCGTGGCGCCGATCGCCGGCCGGGCTACGTTGCTCGTCGTCGCGTTGCTGGAGAGCAGGCTCCAGCAGCTCAGATAGCGCGTTCCGGCCCCCTCCGACGGGTAGCGCACGACCAACTTGGAGACCTCGGCGGGCTCGCGCAGAGGAAACCAGATGTAGACGCCGTTGTCACAGTCGCTGTTGGTCGCGCCGACTCCCGCACGCTCGCGGAAGGCGAGCTCGCTGAAGGTCGTGACGTCGCCGTCGCTGACGCGCGACAGCGCGCCGCGCACCTCGCCGTTGGCGAAGGGCACGATCCCGGCGAGCAGGTTGCTCCCCGCCGCGGGGCGCTGAGCGATCTGGACCACGGTCGGTGCGCTGGCACAGCCTTGCCCATCGAGCGCCAACAGCTCGAAGCGCGTGGTCTGCCCCCCGGGCAGGCTCAGCTCCTCGCAGAACTGGCCATTGGAGGGCAGGGGCACCAGGCGTTGCTTGCCCGCGCCGGCGATCAACAGCGCCACCGCTGGTGCGCGGAGCTGGCCACTCAGCGCGACGCGTGAGTGTGCCGTGGTCTCCGGCACCTCGTCGAGTTGCGGCCGCGCTAGGCCCGGGCAGCCCACCGGCAGCGGTCGCGTGCCGCCGTCGGCGCCGGGCCGCCCGCTGGTGCCGATCGCCTGGCAGCGGCCCGCCACGCAGGCGCCGCCGCGATCACAGGTCGCCTCGGGATAGCAGCTCTCGCCGACCGTGCCCTGGGCCCCCCAGGGGGCCTCGGCGGTGCATCCGGTGACCAGGTGCACGAGGAGCAGCAGCGACAGGGTGTCGCGTGCGGTGGCGCTGCGGTGGTGCGGCGAAGACAGGCTCCGAGCGGCGCTCATCGCCCGATTCTGGCACGGGGCTGCCCGCCTCAGCAACGCACCCCTCGGCGCTGCAGCCGCGGGAAGCTGCCCTCGCCCCAGAGCTGCGCGGCGAGCGCGCCGAGCGCCTCCAGGCCGCGCACCTCCGTCTCCAGGCTGGGAACGAGATGCAGGGGTAGGGTGCCCACGGCGTCGCGCAGGCGCTGGAGCTCGCGGGCGTGGATCTCGTGCCGGCGCTGGCAGTGCTCGCAGGATGGGCTGGAGGGCTGCAGCTGGTTGACGATCATGCCGCCCACGCCGACGCGCAGCTGCTGCATGGTGTGCAGGGTGCGCAGCGTCTCGAGCACGCTCAGCGCCTCGGGGATCGTGACCAACATCACCGCCGCCTGCTGCGGGTCCGCCAGATGGTCGCGCAGGTGCGCCAGGCGCTCGCGCCCCCCGTGCAGGCCGCGCTCGAGCGCGTCACGGGTGCTCGGCGCGGTCGCGCCGCGCGGCAGCCAGCGCCGCAGTAGGCGGCCGGCGCGGCCGAACTGGTGTTGCAGGTCGAGCAAGGTTCCCATCCAGCCCTCGAGCAGCTCGGGGAGCATCAACAGGCGCAGGGTGTGACCGGTCGGCGCCGTGTCGACGACCACGACGTCGTGATCGGTGGTCTCCAGCGCCTGCATCAAGATCTGGATCGCGGCCAGCTCGTCCACGCCGGGCCCCTGGCTCGCCAGCGCCAGCACCCGCGCGAGCCCGCGTGCGGCGGTCGATGGCTCGGGGTCGCTCGCACCAGCGGCGGCGGCGCCGAAGAAGGCTGTCGCGTCGATCTCGAGCGCCTCGAGGTTGGGCGCCACCGCGCGTGCGTCGGCGCCGAGCGGCTGATCGAAGACGTCGGCCAGCGAATGCGCGGGGTCGGTCGACACGGCGAGCACCCGCCGACCGCTGCGGGCCAGGTGCACCGCAGTGGCGCCGGCGAGCGTGGTCTTGCCGACGCCCCCCTTGCCGGAGAAGAGCACCACGGGGCAGAGCTCGAGGCTCATGGGCGCGGCCACGGGCTGGCGACCAGGCGATGGCGTACACTGAGAGACGATCCGACCAAGCTGCACCAGCGCGCGGGAGGAAGGCGAATGACGACCCGGGCTCAAGCGATCATCGCGCGAACCGAGGCCCATGGCGCGCACAACTACGACCCGCTGCCCGTGGTTCTAACACGCGGTGAGGGCGTCTGGGTGTGGGATGTCGAGGGTCGGCGTTACCTGGATCTGCTCAGCGGCTACTCGGCGCTGAGCTTCGGCCACGCGCACCCGCGGCTGGTCGCGGCGCTCGCCGAGCAGGCCGCACGCCTGAGCCTGACCTCACGGGCCTTCTACAACGACCGCCTGCCCGAGCTCTTCGAGCGCCTGACGGCGCTGAGCGGGCTGCCGCGCGTGTTGCCGATGAACACGGGGGCCGAGGCGGTCGAAACCGCGCTCAAGGCCGCCCGCAAGTGGGGCTACACGGTCAAGGGTGTGCCCCCCGACAGCGCGGAGATCCTCGTCTGCACCAACAACTTCCACGGGCGCACGATCACCGTGATCTCCTTCTCGTCGGTCGAGGCCTATCGGGCGGGCTTCGGTCCGCTCACCCCCGGCTTCCGCGCGATACCCTTCGGCGATGCCGCGGCGCTGCGCCGGGCGATCGGGCCGCAGACCGTGGCCTTTCTCGTCGAGCCGATCCAAGGGGAGGGCGGGATCGTGGTGCCGCCGGCGGGCTATCTGACGCAGGTGGCGGAGATCTGCCGCGGGGCGCGGGTGCTGCTGGTGCTGGACGAGGTGCAGACCGGGCTCGGGCGCACCGGCCGTAACTTCTGCTTCGAGCACGAGGGGGCGCACCCCGATCTGCTGTTGCTGGGCAAGGCGCTCGGCGGCGGGCTCTACCCCGTCTCCGCGGTGGTGGGCACCGAAGAGGTGATGGGCGTCTTCGGTCCCGGCGACCACGGCTCGACCTTCGGTGGCAATCCGCTGGCGGCGGCCGTGGGCGTCGCGGCCCTCGACCTGCTCGAGCGGGAACAGCTCGCCGAGCGCGCGCGGGTGCTGGGTGATCGGTTGCTCGCGCGGCTGGCGGCGCTGGCCTCGCCCTTGGTGGCCGAGGTGCGCGGGCGCGGCCTGCTGGTGGGGGTGGTGCTCAAGCCCGAGCTGGGCGGCGCCCGTCCCTACTGCGAGCGGCTGTTGGCCGAGGGCCTCCTTTGCAAGGAGACGCACCGGGACGTGATCCGCCTGGCGCCGCCGCTGATCATCAGCGAGGAAGAGCTGGACTGGGCCGTGGACCGACTTGGCCGCGTGCTTTGTTAGAAGGCCAAAATACGTTAATTCAATCCGGCCGTTTGCGAAAAACCAGCGTGCTGCGTAGACTCAGAGCCATGACGCAGTGCGTAATCAAGCTGCGCCGCCCGCCCCGCCGCTCCCAGCGCTGGCTCCCGAGCTGGGTCGCTGGTGCCGCCGGACCGCCGCCCGGTTGGCCCGCGCGGTGGGTCCCGAGTGATCAAGGAGGCTGAAAGATGGCGCCCTTCACGATCGACCTGCGCGAGCTCAAGTTCACCCTCTTCGAGCAGATCGAGATCCAGCGGCTGCTCGAGCACGAGCCCTTCCGCGAGCTCGCTCGCGACGATCTGGACATGATCCTCGACGAGGCGTGCAAGCTGGCGCGCGAGGTCTTCGCGCCGGCCGGCGTCGCCGGCGATCGCGAGGGCTGCACCTTCGAGGGCGGCAAGGTGCGCGTGCCGCCCTCCTACCACGAGCCCTTCCGCCGCTACTGCGAGGCGCAGTGGCTGGCCCTCAACCACAGCCCGGAGTGGGGCGGGCAGGGCGCGCCGCGCTGCCTGCGCACGGCCGTCGACGACATGTTCTTCGGCGCCAACATCGGGCTCAACCTCGGCATGCTGCTGACGCCCGGGGCGGCGCACCTGATCGAGGCCTTCGGCGACGAGGCGCTCAAGCAAATCTACCTGCGGCGGATGTACAGCGGCGAGTGGGGCGGCACGATGTGTCTGACCGAGCCGCACGCGGGCTCGGACGTCGGCAGCGTCAGCACCAAGGCGATCCGCGAGGGTGATCAGTTTCGCCTCGAGGGCGAAAAGATCTTCATCACCTACGGCGATCACGACCTGACCGAGAACATCGTGCACTGCGTGTTGGCGCGCATCGAGGGCGCCCCCAAGGGCACCAAGGGCCTGAGCCTCTTCGCCGTGCCGAAGTACCGCGTCGAGGCCGATGGCTCGCTGGGCGCCTTCAACAACGTGGTCTGCACCAACATCGAGCACAAGCTCGGCATCCACGGCTCGCCGACCTGCACGCTCAACTTCGGCGGCAGCGGACCCTGCCTCGGCGCGCTGATCGGCGGCGAGCACCAGGGGATGCCGGCGATGTTCCAGCTGATGAACGACGCCCGCCTCGCCGTCGGCCTGCAAGGCGTGGCCCTGGCCAACGCGGCCTATCAGGCCGCGCTGGGCTATGCGCGCGAGCGCCTGCAGGGGCCCGACGTCGAGCGCTTCAAGGATCCGGAGGCGCCGCGCGTGCCGATCGTGCGCCACCCGGACATCCGCCTGTCTCTGATGCGGCAGAAGGCCTACGCCGAGGGTTGTCGCGCGCTGGTGCTCTACACGGCCTATTGCATGGACGTGGCCCGCTGTGCGCCGACGGTCGAGGAGCGCGAGGAGCACGCCGCGTTGGTCGAGCTGCTGACGCCGATCTGCAAGGCCTACGGCTCGGACATGGGCTTCCGCGTCACGGAGTGGGCGCTGCAAACCTTCGGTGGCTATGGCTACCTGCGCGACTACCCGGCGGAGCAGCTGCTGCGCGACTGCAAGATCGCCTCGATCTACGAGGGCACCAACGGCATCCAGGCGATGGACCTGGTGGCGCGCAAGCTGCCCGCCCGCGGCGGCGCGAACATGCTGGCGGTCTACAAGCGGGTCAAGGCCTTCATCGAGGCCCAGCGCGAGCACGTCGCGCTCGGCCCGGCGGTGGCCGCGCTCGAGCAGGCCACGGCGACCTGGAGCGAGGTCAACCGCGCCCTGGCGACGGCGGCGATGCGCAAGGACTGGCTGATGCCCTTGCTGCACGCCTCGCCCTACCTCGCCCTCTGCGGCGATCTGCTGGTGAGCTTCATGCTGCTGCAGCAGGCCGAGGTGGCCTGGCGGCGCTTGGTCGCGCTGTGTGCGGCCGCTGGCGTCGATCCGCTCGATGGCGCGGCGCTGCGGCGGCTGGCGACCAGCGACGACGAGGTGCGCTTCTACGACGGCAAGGTCAAGACCGCGCGCTTCTTCTGCGCCAGCGAGCTGCCGCGGCTGCACGCGCGGGCGGCGGCCATCACCGGCGCCGATCGCAGCGCGCTGGAGATCGTCTTCAACGGCGAGTGACGAGGGCGCGCTCGAGGCCCCACAGCGCGAAGCTGGCGCCGAGCACCCCGGCGGTGGTCCACGCCAGGTCGAGCAACGAGAAGCGATTGTGCGGCTGACCGGCGTCGTAGAGCTCCTTGCCGAGGCCCGGTAGCAGCCCGAGCGTGGTGCAGAGCGCCAGGCGCGTCGACGCGCGGTCGGCGGACGCGGCCCACAGCATCCCGTAACAGCCGCCGCCGATGGTCAAGCCGACCGTCAGGTGCAGGGCCTTGTCGCGGCCCCACCAGTGGTCCTCGGCCCGCGCGGGGCGCGTGGGTAGCGCCAGCAGGCTGAGCATCAGGGCCCAGGCGATGGTGGCTCTGACGGCCGGCCGCACCCGGCCGCGCGGCTCGCGCTGCTCGGCGAAGCGCTGGGAGGCCCTCACAACGACAGCGCCAGCACCGACGCGCCGACGTGGACGTTGTGGATCACGGCGGCGAGCTGCGGTGCGACCGTCACGACGCTGATCTTGCGGCGCTGCTTGTCGGCGGCCAGGGGGATGGTGTCCGTGGTGATCAGCTCGCTGATCTGGGAGCGCTCCAGGCGCGCGACCGCCGAGCCCGAGAGCACCGGGTGCGTCACGGCGGCGCGCACGCTGCGGGCGCCGCGGGAGACCAGCAGCTCCGCGGCCTCGGTCAGGGTGGCCGCCGTGTCGATGATGTCGTCGACCAGCACGCAGTCGCGATCTCGCACGTCGCCGACCAGGTGCATCGAGCGGGTCGCCGCGGGGGCGGCACGCTGGCGGTCGATCAGCGCGATCGAGCCGCCCAACCCCATCGCCACCTGCGTGGCGCGATCGACGCCGCCCGCATCCGGCGAGACGACGACCGGCTCATCGAGCGGGAGCTGTCGCAGGTGCTCGACCAGCAGGCGCGTCACGTTCAGGTGCTCGACGGGCACCTTGAAGAAGCCTTGGATCTGCGCGGCGTGGATGTCGATGGTGATGATGCGGTCGACGCCGACGGCGCAGAGGAGGTTGGCCACGACCTTGGCCGAGATCGGTGAGCGCCGATCGGTCAGACCGTCCTGGCGGCTGTAGCCGAAGTAGGGCAGGACCGCGTTGATCCGCCCGGCGGAGGCGCGCCGGCAGGCGTCGATCATCAGCGCCAGCTCCATCAGGTGATCGTTGGCCGGGTGGCAGGTCGACTGCAGCAGGAAGACGTCGCGCGCGCGGATCGTCTCGTCGAGGCGCACGCTGACCTCGCCGTCACCGAAGCGTCGCACCTCGGCGCTGCCGAGCGGCTCGCCGAGCGCCGCGGCGATCTTGGTGGCGAGCGCTGGATTCGAGCTGCCGCAGAAGAGCAGGGGGCCCCGCACCATCGGATGCCTACCTCTTGGCGCGGGCGATCGCGCGTCGGGCCGCGGCGGCGACGGCCTGCGGTGTCAGCTCGAAGTACTCGAGCAGCTCCTTGGGGTCGCCGGAGCGGCCGAAGGCGTCGCGCACGGCCACGCGCTCGAGCGGGATCGGATGGCGCCGCAAGAGCACCTCGCCGACGGCGTCGCCGAGCCCGCCACAGACATTGTGCTCCTCGGCCGTCACGGCGGCGCCGGTCTCGACGGCGCAGCGCACGATGATGTGCTCGTCGACCGGTTTGACCGTCGAGAGGTTGACCACGCGGGCCGAGATGCCCTCGTGCGCCAGCAGCTCGGCAGCCTCGAGTGCGGCGTGCAGCATCAGGCCGATGCCGAAGAGCGTGACGTCGCGGCCGGGCCGCACCTCCCAGCCCACGCCGATGCGAAAGGGCCGCTCGTCGCTGTCGATCACCGGCAGGTTCTCGCGCGTCAGGCGAATGTAGACCGGGCCGTCGTACCAGGCGGCGGCCTCGACGGCCTTGCGCGTCTCGACGGCGTCGCCCGGGACGATCACGGTCATCGTCGGGATCGCCCGCATGATCGCGATGTCCTCGAGGGCCTGGTGCGAGGCGCCGTCCTTGCCGACGGTCAGGCCGCCGTGGGTGGCGACCAGGTTGACGTTGCAGCCGGGGAGCGCGACGGAGTTGCGAATCTGCTCCCAGCAGCGGCCGGTGATGAAGATCGCGAAGCTCGAGGCGAAGACGATCTTGCCGCTCAGCGAGAGGCCGGCGGCGGTGCAGATCATGTCCTGCTCGCTGACCCCCATGTTGAAGAAGCGGTCGGGGAAGCGCGCGGCGAAGAGCGACGTCTGCGTCGAGCTCGAGAGGTCGGCGTCGAGGACGACGACGTCGCGGCTGAGCTCGCCGAGCCGCACCAGCGTGCGCCCGTAGGCCTCGCGGGTCGAAAGCACGCGTCGGGACGCTGTGGCCGTCATGGCGCGGCCGCCGTCGGTGGCTCGCCGAGCTCGCGCAGCGCGCGTTCGAGCTGGGCGGCGTTGGGTGCCTTGCCGTGCCACTCGACCTTGTTCTCGAAGATCGAGACGCCCTTGCCCTTGATCGTGCGGGCCACGATCACCGTCGGCTTGTCGGTGGTGGCGCGCGCTTGCTCCAGCGCGCGGAGAATCTGCTCCACGTCGTGTCCGTCGATCTCCAGCGCGTTCCAGCCGAAGGCGACGAACTTCGCGGCGATCGGTTCGACGTTCATGATCTCGGCGACCAGCCCGTCGATCTGCAGGCGGTTGGCGTCGACGATCGCGCAGAGGTTGGCCGAGCGGAAGTGGGCGGCGCTCATCGCCGCCTCCCAGATCTGACCCTCCTGCAGCTCACCGTCGCCGAGCAGGACGTAGACGCGCTGAGCCTGTCCACGGAGGGCCAGGGCCATGCCGTGCCCCACGCTGAGGCCCTGGCCGAGCGACCCCGTCGAGGCCTCGACCCCCGGGCAGCGGCGCGAGTCCGGATGTCCCTGCGTGATGCTCGCGAGCTGGCGCAGCTGCGCCAGGTCCTCACTGGTGATGTAGCCCCAGCGGTGCAGCACGGCGTAGAGCGCCGGAGCAGCGTGTCCCTTGCTCAGCACGAAGCGGTCGCGCTCCGGCCAGTCGGGCTGAAAGGGGTAGTGGCGCAGCTCGGCGAAGTAGAGACAGGTCAGCAGGTCGATGCAGGACAGGGAGCTGCCGGTGTGACCCGAGGCCGCGTGGTGGATCGTGCGCAGGATCGACACGCGCAGCTCACGCGCGATGGCACGCAGCTGCTCCGGGTCGCGGGTGCGCAGGGGCTGAAGCTTCAAACCGACCTCGCGGGCGCCATGCGGCCCTGCCCGCCGCGTATCTAGCCCAGAACGCAGCGAAGCGCCATGCTCAACAGGCCCCGACTTCAGGGCCGTGTCCGAGCCCTTGGCTTCGCCCGCCGCTCGTGCTAACCGCCTCGCGGTGGGGCTGGGCGGAGGAAAGGGGGGCGAGCATGCGATGTGGCCTTCTGGCAGCTTGGACGCTGGCTGCGCTGGTTTGGCTGTTGCCGGCACCTGCGGCCGTGGCGCTGCCCGGTGCGGAGGGGTCGGCCGGGCGGGCGTCGAACAGGGTCGTAGGCCCTCGGTCAGGCGGCCCGTCTAGGGAGCTCGTCGCAGCCTTCTGGAGGCTGCAAGAGCGGCTGCCGACCGTCCTGGCCCCTGGCCGCGATCGGATCCACATCTTCGCCCCAGGCATCTCGCTGCCGCGCCAGGATCTTGCGCTCCTCGGCCCGGGCGCCTTCGGTCTCGAGCAGCGTCACCTCGGCCTTGCGATGCGTTCGCTCAAGGACTCCCCGAGCGATCGCGTCGTATGGGTCGGAACGAGCCCGATCCCAAGGGAAATGATCGAGCTCTACGGCGAGCGCTATTTCCACGGCGAATGGCCAGGCGCACGGGGCCGGTTCATGGCGCGGTATGTTGGCGACCACGAGCCGACGCGGTGGTTGCCGGAGAAGATCCTCGCGGACGGGTCCCTGCTGAGCTGGCTGCAGCACGAGGTGCGGTCTTCCGGGCTGTTGCCGCAGCTGCATGTCTACCGCATGACTGAGGCCGAGGCCGAGCTGGCCGTCGCTCTGGGCGCACCGGCCGTCGCGCTGGCCCCCGAGCTCCAGAACCTGGGTACGAAGAGCGGGAGCCGCGACTTGGCCCGGCTCGCTATTCAAGGGGACGAGCGCTACGGCGGGCACCTGCTGCCGGGTCGCGAGCACCTGCGCAGCCGCGCCAAGGTCGCCGATGCGATCTTCGCGCTCTACCGGGACCATGGGGTGCGGGCCGCGATGATCAAGGCCAATGAGGGCAGCAGCGGGGAGGGGCAGGTCGGTGCCGCCTTGTCGCCCGCGCTGCTGGACGCCCTGTCTCGGCTCTCCGAGCGGGACGGGCGTGCGTTGGTCAGGCGCTGGGTAAGAAAGGGGCTGGTCGGCACGACGCTGAACTTCCGCCATCCGTCCATGAGCTGGCCGAAGCTGATGGCGATGATCGAGTCGATGGGCGGGGTCGTAGAGGCCTTCATTCCCGAGGTTCTCGAGGCGCAGGCCCAGGGGCAGGTGGTGCCTCAGGCGAGCGTGCAGTTCCTGGCCGACGGCCTGGGCCCGCCGCGAATCATCGGCTCGGCGGACGTGATCGAGCACGGCGATCTCGAGCTGCTGGCTGGACCCTCGGCGCATGCCGCGCTTGATGGCCTGCACGACTTCGCAGAGGGGCTTCTGCGGGCCGCGGGACCGAAGCTGCTTGGCCCGGGGAGCTTCGACTTCACGGGCAGTGCCCGCCCTGTCTTCACGGAGGTCAACACGCGACAGACCGCCGTGACGGCCCCGGCGATGGGGGTCGCCACGCCCCTTGCCCAGGCTCAGTACGACCGCGCCACCGGTCGCCTGCTGGACCCCACCGGCCGTTCCTGGCACTGGGTCGCGGCCGGTTCGGTGCCTCTGCCGAAGGGAGGGGGCGGCCGGCCTAGCGATCGCGCGTGGCACGACCCCTGGTGGCGGCCCGCGTTCGACACGGGTCGCTTCGAGGACGGTGCCTTCGTGCTGCCGACCCGAATGGACCAACCGGGGCGTGTTGGGCTCGTCGCCGTCGCGCCGGAGACCCGCGCCGCTGCGCTGCGAGCCTTCGATAACGCGCTAGGCCAGCTGGGCAGCCTCTACTGAAGCGCTTGGGCGTGGCGTCCCGGGAACGGTCAGGGCGCGCGCCTCGGCGCATCTTCGAAGTTGCATCCAAGAGCAGGCAAGCGAATCCAGGTGAAGCGACAGGCGCGTCGCCTCCCCGCCAAGGAGGAAGCGCACATAGCCGTCAGGAGCGGCTAAGAAGTGAAGAACGAGTCATGGCTCCTCATCTGCGTCTCTCCAGTTTTGTATTCGAGAAGTATACGAAATGATCCGGAGAGGGCTTGACGCGCGAGGCGCAGAACGCGCAGACTGAGCGGGATGGCAACACGCAGGCCGCCGGGCTCAGGACCCCTCGTCTTCGACTTCACCGACTATCGGGCGTATCTGCGAGCGCACTACGAGGCGGAGAAGAAGCGACGGGCGGGCTTCTCCTTTCGCCTCTTCTCGCGTCTAGCGGGGCTGCGCTCGCCGAACTTTCTCAAGCTGGTGATCGACGGCCAGCGCAATCTCGGTGACGAGTCGATTCCCAAGTTCGTCAAGGCGCTGGGCCTCAACGCGGCCGAGGGCGCCTTCTTCGCCGATCTGGTGGCCTTCAATCAGGCGCCCGACGCCGAGCAGCGCAACCGCGCCTTCGAGCGCATCGCCGGTTCGCGACGCTTCCGCGCCGCGCGGCGCATCGAGGGCGAGCTCTTCGCCTACCTCTCCTGCTGGTACCACCCGGTGATCCGCGAGCTCGCGGCCCGGGCGGACTTCCGCGACGAGCCGAAGTGGATCGCCGCCCAGCTGCGGCCGCGCATCGCGCCGACGGAGGCGGCGGCCTCGCTCAAGCTGCTGCTCTCGCTCGGCCTGCTGGTGCGTGACGCGGCGACGGGTCGGCTGCAGCGCGCGGAGCCGACGCTGACGACTGAGCACGAGGTGGGCTCCCTCGCCGCGGGCAACTTCCACCGGCAGATGCTCGAGCGCGCGGCGGCGGCGATCGAGACCGTGCCCGCCCACGAGCGCGACCTCGCGGCGCTCACCGTCTGCGTCAGCGCGCGCACGGTGGCAGCGGTCAAGGAGCGGATCCACCGGCTGCGCGAGGAGCTGGCCGAGCTCTGCGACGGCGATCCGGCCGGGGAGCGCGTCTACCAGCTCAACCTGCAGTGGTTCCCGCTATCGGCGGGTCGGGAGACGAAGCCATGAGATCGTTGCGCGCCGCCAGCCAGCCGCGGGTCGAGGCGGCGGTGCTGCTGTCGCTGCTGCTGCTGCCGCTGCTGCCGCTGCTCGCAGCCTGCAGCTCGACCGGCGTGGGCAATCCCGGCCAGGTGACGCTGGCGATCGCCTCGGCCGACGAGCCGCCCTCGCCCGCGCCGACCCCTGAGCCCGAGAGTGGCGCGTTGCTGCGCGCGGTCGTCGTGCTGGCCGAGCTGCGCCTGGTGCCCTGCACGGTCGGGGATCCGCCGCTGCGCTTCCCCGGCCCCTTCGTCGCCGATCTGGTCGCCGGCACGCTGGTCCCGCGGCCGCCGCCGCTCGAGGCGATGGGCTCGTATTGCGGCCTAGAGGCGCCGCTGGCGCCCGCGCTGCGGCCGGCCAGCCTCGCCGGACGCTCGGTGCTGCTGCACGGCCGCCGAGCGGACGGCGTCGAGGTTTTGCTCTACGCCGCGCTGCGGGCACGCTGCGGGCGCGCGCGCGGAGCGGGCGGATGGAGGTGGGCGCGGCGGGCGCGCACTGGCTCTGGGGCCTGCGGCCGGCGCGCTGGATCGAGCGTGACGAGCTGCTCGCGGCGCCGCGCACGAGCCTGGGCGATGGACGCCGCTTCATCGTCCTCGACGCCGATCGCCTGCCCTTGCTGCTCGAGCAGGTGCGGCGCCGCCTCGGCGGGGCGAGCACCGTCTATCAAGACCCCGACGGCGACGGTCGCTTGAGCCCGGCCGAGCGTGCGGAGGACAACATCGTTGGCGATGGATCGACGGAGGTCGATCCCTAACAACCGACCGAGGAGGACACCATGGAGAGACGCGGAGAAGGCGATCGGGCGGCGCTGCGTTGGAGTGCGGCGCTGTTGCTGGCGCTCGCCGGTTGTGCCGGCGATGATTTGCCGGGCACGGACGACTTCAGCGACGCCGCGCCGGAGCTGCAGGCGCTGCAGCTCGAGCTGACGGGCGACGGGGCGAGCGAGGGCCTCGCGGTCGAGCAGACGAGCGCCGCGCTGGCGAGCGTGGCGCAAGGGCTCGAGCAGGGCGCGGCCCCCTATCTCGAAGGCACCCGGGGCAGCCTGCGCCAGATCAACCAGGCGCTCGGTCAGGCGCTCGAACCGGTCGTGGCGCTGTTGCGTGAGGAGGCGCCCCAGACCTTGCGCGGGCAGCGCCGCTTCTGGGGGCCAGTGACGCGCGGCGCGACCGACTACGCCTTCGTGATGGAGCGCGGCGCGCTGCTGCGCTCCCGCTTCAGCTGGGCGGTAGCGGCCAAGCCACAGGGTGCGCCGGCGGGGCAGTATCGCGTGATCGCCGCCGGATCGATCGTCGTGGGCGCGGAGCGACGGCGCGGGCGCGGCGTCGTGGGCCTCGACCTCGACCAGGCCGGAGCGCTCGATCCAACGGTCAAAGCGCGCGGTAAACTGCTGGTCGGTTTCGCGCACGGGGTGCAGGGCACCGCGCTGGCCTATCGCTTCAAGGATTTCACGCCCGACGGCGCGGAGGGCGGCCCGACGCCCTTCAGCGCGGTCGTCCGCGGGCTGCACCTGAAAGCCGTGGCGAACGCCACTCTGCCGGCACGCAACCTCGTGCGCATCGCCTTCCACGGCAATGTCCCGGACAGCCCGGTGAGCGGGACGCGCGAGCTGGTCGTCGCGCACGCCCGCCACTGGCGCGGCGTCGGTGGCCGCATCGACGCACTCGCGACCGGTGGCGACCTCGGCGCGGACCGTGCCTACGTGATTGCCGAGTGCTGGGGCGAGGGGCTCCAGCAGGGCTTCTTGCGGGTGCGGCAGTGCGCACGGGCGAACCCGACCAGCGACGCCGGCTGCACCGTGGTCCGCAGCGAGGGCGATGAGTCGGCCTGTGCGTTGGGCCTGCGTCGCGTCGAGCTACCGCCCGCCGACCCGCTGGCCGACAGCACCGAGACCGAAGCGCCCGCCGAGCTCGAGCTCGCGGTGCCCGCCGAGAGCGAATACCCCACCGCCCCGGCCCTCGCCCAGTAGTCAGTCACCCACCGTCAGGGGCTGGGGCGATCCGGTGGGCGCGGCGGCTTGGCCCGCAGCTCGACGTGGATGGCGCCGCTCTCCGCGGCGAGGGTCAGGGCCATGATCTCGTAGCCCCGGCGGTGCAGCTCGACGCGCAGGCCACGCGCGGCGGCGCGGTCGAGCACGAGGGGCGTGCTGCCGAGCTCGACGCCATCCCGCGCGCGGTAGACCGTGGCGCCGCTCGGCGCGCTGGTCAGCCGCACGAGCAAGTGCGAAGCGCGGGGCAGCAGCGCGGGCGCGGCACTGCCCTGCCCTTGCGGCTGGTGGAGCCACCCGTGGGTCAGGGCCAGCAGCGCCCCGCTGCCGAGGGCGATGCCCGT
Source organism: Pseudomonadota bacterium (assembly GCA_016702545.1). Lineage (GTDB taxonomy): Bacteria > Myxococcota_A > Polyangia > JADJTL01. The sequence continues at coordinate 136,418 of JADJDT010000017.1, forward strand.
GAGCACGACCGCGGTGGCAACGATGCGCGACCGCCGACGCGCGGGCGTGGCTGCGCCGGGCCCCTCGGCCCGGGGGACGAGCAGCGAACCGAGAGGGGTTTTGCGCTCGCGGAAGTACGGGTGCGTGCCGGGTCGGCGGCCCTCCGGTCGGGAGCGATTGGACCAGTCGCCGGTCGCGACCCGCCCGAGCCGAGCCGGTGTCGGTAGCGGGGCTGCGACGCCCGCGAGCGGCTGGGGGTCGGCGCCGGGCTGCGCGGGCGGCCCCGCAGCGGCAGCGAGCGCGACAGCGCGCGCAGCCGGGTCGGCTGGGAGGGCGTCGGCGGGCACAGGGTCGAGCAGCGTCGGGTGCGTGTCGTCTTCGTCGGGCACGAGCAGCTTGGGGCGCTCGCCCGGCGACGTTGGTGCTGCGGCGGTGTGCGCCGCAGGCAGGCCAGGCGCCGCGTTGCTGAGCAGCTCGGCCTTGCCCTCGGGGGTGATGGCGACGACGGCCTCGCCGGAGACGCGCAGCGGTCGCAACCCGCGCGGCGCCGCTGCCGAGGCCGACAGCGCGAGGCCGCCTCCCGCGCCGCCGGCGGGGCTCGCGCTCGTCGCTGGGGCCGTGGCGAAGGGCAGGCGACTGCCTCTTGCGCCGAAGAGCACGGTCTGACGGCGCTCGCCGCCGTCCACGGCGCTGTGGGGGCTGGGTTGCGCCGCCGGCGCTGGCGCCGGTGTCGCCGATGTCGCCGCGGGCGGCGGGGTCGTGACCAGTTGATCATTCAGCGTGAGGGGGTTCTCGCCGTCCACGGGCTGCTCGGGAATCGTCGCCAGCAGATGATCGAGCAGGCTGACGCCCCCGCGCTGCGCCTCGTCCCAGGCTTTGACCTCTTGGGCGAACACCTCGCGCATCAGCTCGGCGGCCCGCAGCTCGCTCAGCGTCAGCCGCTGGCGTTCGGCCACGCGCACCAGCTCGCTATGGAGCGCGCGTGCGCTGGCGAAGCGCTGTTCCGGGTCGAAGGCCAGGGCGCGCAGGACGATCGCCTCCAGGGCCACCGGATACCCGCGAACGATGCTGCTCGGGCGGCGCACCTCGCCGTGGCAGATCTGCCGATAGACCTCGCTCTCGTGCTCGCCGGCGAAGAGATGCTCGCCGACCGTGGCCTCCCAGAGCGAGATGCCCAGCATGAAGATATCGGTGCGTTGGTCGACGGGCCGCCCCAGGAGCTGCTCGGGGGTGAGGTAGCGCACCTTGCCCTTGACGAACCCTGGGGTGGTCATCGCGCTGCGGTTGGCCAGCCGTGCGATGCCGAAGTCGACCAGCTTCACGTCACCGTCGAAGTTGACCATGATGTTGCTCGGGCTGACGTCGCGATGGACGATGCCGAGCGCTTGCCCGTCGAGGCCGCGCGCCTCGTGGGCATGCTGGAGCGCGGCGCAGACCTTGGTGCCGATGTAGATCGCGATCGGCGTCGGCACGCCGGGGTGGCCGTGTAGTCGGCAGGCGTTGACCACCGCCCGCAGATCCTGACCATGGATGTACTCGAGCGCCAGGAAGTACTGGCCGCCGATCGTGCCCGCCTCGAACACCTGGCCAATATTGGGGTGGTGCAGCGTCGCGGCGATGCGGACCTCGTCGCGAAACATGTCGCGCATCGCCGGTTCTTCGGCGAGGCGGCTCGACAGCAGCTTGACCACGGCGAGGCGCCCGGCCCCGGCCGGGCCGCGCACCCGCGCCAGATAGAGTTCGGCCATGCCTCCGCCAGCCAGACGGCGGAGCAGGGTGTAGCTGCCGAAGGCGACCGGTTTCACGGGGGCGCTAGCCGGAGATGGTCAGGGTGATGCCGTTGACGTCCACCCGATCGCCGATGGCCACGAGGGCGGGCAGCGTGGCCGCCACGCCGTTGATCTGCACCGGTCCGCGCGCGGTGCCCGCGTCGATCCACCAGCCGTCGGTCCGGTGCAGCAGTCGCAGGTGCGTGCCGCTCCAGCGCAGCGGCCCCAGCTGCAGCCGATAGCCCAGCTCGAGCCCGTCCTCGAGCGCCTGCTCGATCACGTCGCCGCGCCCGTCGACGAGGCTGATCCGCTCCGGTAGCGTCGGCTGCAGCGGCGTGGCCCCCGCGGAGACGATCTCCTCGGGGGTCGGGTTCTGGGCGCGAAAGACGAATTCGCTGTTGCCGACGCGCACGCGATCGCTGGGCTTGAGCGGCGTCGGGGCTCGGATGCGCTCGCCGTTGAGGAAGGTGCCGTTGGCGCTGCCGAGGTCCTCGAGCAGATAGCAGCTGCCGTTGAAGCGAACGCGCGCGTGACGGCGCGAGACGCGCGCGTCGGCCAGGGGTAGGTCACCGGCGCGCCCGAGCGTCAGCTCGTCGTGCAGGGGATGCGGCTGCTCGCCGTCCTCCGTCAGCAGTACCAGCTGTGCGTGCCCGTCCGGCTGATAGATCAGACTGTGCCGGTCGTGAAGGCGGTCCTCCTGTGACAGGATGCGCGGCAGCTCGCCGGTCGCGTCTCGGACGCTCTCCTGCGGTGCGACCTGCTCGACGAGCTTGGCCAGGTGCGAGCCACCGTAGTCTGGCGCGATGGACGAGAGGAACTTCGTCAGCTCGATCTGCAGCTCGTGGGCGCTCTGGTAGCGGTCGTTGGCCTTGCGTTGCAGTGCGCGCATCACGACCTGGTCGAGCACCGGCGGGACATCCTCGCGCACCGAGGACGGTGGGGCGATCTCGGCCTTGCGGACCTTGGCCGCCAGCTCGTTGATGTCGTCGGCGGCGTAGACCATCTGGCTGGTCAGCATCTCCCAAAGGACGATGCCGACGGCGAAGATGTCGCTGCGCGCGTCCGCCGGGCGGCTGAGGACCTGCTCCGGGGCCATGTAGTTGACCTTGCCCTTGATCACGCCGGCCTGCGTCTTGCTGGACAGACCGACCGCCTTGGCAATGCCGAAGTCCACGACCTTGATCTCGCCGGCGCGGGAGACCAGCACGTTCTGCGGGCTGATGTCGCGATGGACGATGTTGAGCGGTTCGCCCTGGCGGTTCTTGCGCGTGTGGGCGTAGTAGAGGCCGCTGCAGATCTGGCGCCCGATGTGGGCGACGGCCTCGATCGGCACATGCTGGCCGCGCGCGTGCAGACCGTTGACGAGCCCCAGCACGTCGACGCCGTCGACGTACTCCATCGCGATGTAATAGATGCCATCGAAGACGCCGAGGTCGAAGATCTGGGCGATGTTGACGTGCGAGAGGCCGACCGCGATCTTGGCCTCGTTGATCAGCATGCGGATGAAGCGATCCTCGTTGGCGTACTCGGTGTTCATCACCTTGAGCGCCAGGTACTTCTCGAAGCCGGCGAGACCGCGCGTCTTGGCGAGGTAGATCTGCGCCATGCCCCCGCCGCCGATGTGTCGCACGATGCTGTAACCGGCAAAGTCGGAGCCAACACTGAGCTGCATGACGAACCCCCTCCGGGACGCGCAGGCGCCGCCCATCGTCGCACCGTCGCCCGGCACGCTCAAGTTGCCGGTGCGGCCCGATCCAATAGCGGCCCGATCTAATAGTGGTAGGTCCAGGCGAGGTCGAGGTTCCCCACGCCTCGGTCCCCGAACAGTGCCAGCAGCAACCAGCGCGCCGAGATGCGGTACTCGCCCAAGGCCTCGTTGGCATTCTCGGTTTCCTCGGCGCCGAAGACCCGGCGATAGGCGACATACAGCCCGCGCGTGATGAATTTGCCAATCTCGGCCTCGGCTCTGATCCGCGCCTCGCTGGTCTCCGTGTCTTGCGTCTGGGAAATGCCGACGCGTGTGACGTCGATACCCATCTTGGTCGCGACCTGCTTGGCGAGCAGCCCAAACACGGCCTGGGCCACTGCCGAGGCGACTGCCAGGGCCTTGTCCCCACCCGAATCACCGGCGCGCGGATCGAGTCTGCCGGTCAAGACCAGGCTGAGGAGCTGCGACTGATCGTAGCTTGCCGGTTCGCTGCTCAGCAGGAGCTGATGGGCGCCGAGCGTACCCCGCAGCGCGATCGACACCGTTCCCTCGGCAAAGTCGTGTCGCAGCCGCACGTCGAGCATCGGATCAGGCTGCGGCTGCCCGGAGAAGCGCGCCATCGCCCGGTCGACCTGGTAGCGGTTGCCCAGAATCATCACCTGCCCGCGCCGGATCTCCACGGTCCCAAAGACGCGGGGGGCCCTGCCTGCCACAGCCTTGACGCGGAGGGCGAGCGCCAGCTCCACATCCAGGTCCTCGCCGCGCACCATCAGCGAGTCGGCGCGTGCGTCGAGCTCCAGCGTGGGCTGTGCGGTCTGCCGGCGACCGCTGGCGCGCTGCATGCGAGCCTGGTCGGCGCGTGCGGCGGGGTCGACGAAGACGATGTCAGGGAGCGCGCCGGTCGCATGCAGGCTGCGCTGCGAGGCAAGCTTCGGTACCTGCACCGCGCCCTCGTCGATCGTCACCCGGGTCAGCAGGGTGTCTCCTTGCTTTTTGCCTGAGATCCGCACGCGGCCGTCGAAGGTCGCCTCGGTGACCGGTGCCACCCCCAGGCGAAAGCGCCGGGCGCGAGCGGTCAGGTTGAATTCCTGCGGCACGAACTGCGCCAAGCGCGCGGCGCCAGTGGCCGCCAACTGACCGCCTCCGCTGCGGACCAGCAAGCGTTCGAGTCGAGCGCGCTGACCGTCGAGTGACGCGCGCAGCGTGATCCCCTTCAGCTCCGCCATGCCCCGCGCCCGCAAGCGACCGTCGGTGACTTGCACCCGTGCGGCCACCTTGGGCTGCGCCAGCGGCCCCTGGACCCGGGCCTCGACGGTCAGACGCCCGGCGGTATGTTGCAGGTCCGCGACCAAGGCCGAGAGAAAGCCCAGATCGAGGTTCTTGCCGCTCAGCTCGCCGTCGATTGTCGGTTTGGGCTGGTTCAGCGCTAACTCCGCCCGCGCGGACAACGCGCCCCCGTGCTGCTACAACAGCGTCAGGTGAGCCCCCACGCCACTCTTTGTCGCCGTCGCTTGGAGCGCGAGGTCGCCGATCGCAGCGCCTGCGACCCGCAGATCATCGAGACGCAGCGCTGCAGCGACCTTGGGGCGCGCCAGGCTTCCCCGGAGGGTCACCCCGCCGGCGAGCGAGCCGCCCTCGAGCGGGGCCAGCCACCTGTCGTGGCGAGAAAGTCCTCGCAGCGAGGTCGGTGCAAGGTCGAATTCAGCGCTTCGACGCTGCGGGCGAGCGAGCCGCGCCCCCGCAGCAGCGCCCGGCCTCCGCGCTCGAGCAGCAGCGTGGCCGCGGTGGACGCGGTCGTGGGGGCGCTCCGTAGCTGCACCGCCAGGCGGAGGTCGCCCAGTTGGAGACGATCCAGGCGTCCCCGTTCCAGCAGCAGCTCCAGATCGCCTCGGGGGCGAAAGAGCTGGCCGCCCGCGCTCAGCACGAGGCGAGCGTGACCTCCCAGACGAGCCAACGATGGGTCGAGCTTGGCGAGCTGCTGGAGCGCAACGCGACCGCTTTCGAGCCGTAGCTGTAGCGGGGCATGTCCCAATCGGCCGAGTGGATCCACTCCGAGCTTCAGCGCGTCGGTCGAGGCCAGCTCCAGGTCGCCGCGGAGGTGCAGCAGCCGCGACCCACCTTGCGTCGCATCGACCTCCAGGCTCAGTCGATCATCGAGCGTGACCGCGGCGCGCGCCTTCACCCCCGCGAACGCGGCAAAGCGCCCGTCCTGCAACTCGACCTCGGCGTTCAGCCGAGGGCCTGTCAACGGACCCTCCAGTCGCGCGCGGAGCCCGAGGCGACCGCCGACCGGAGCAGTGCTGAGGCCGAGCCGCCGCAAGAGGTGGAGGTCCAGCGCCGCGAGCTGTGCTTCGACTCTGGCCGACCGCCGCGCTGCCAGCACGGGCACGAACGCGCCGGGCGTAAAGGTGATCGGCAAGGCGGCTTCGACCTGCAGTCGGGAGGCGGTGCCCGGCAAACGAGCTATCAGACTGGCCTGGATCCATCGGCGCTGGGCTACTGCCACCAAACGCGCGCTGAGGCGCGGCCACTTCGCTGGCTGAAGTCCGTCCACGGTGGCCACGAGGCGAGCCTGCTGCGAGCCGTGGTCGCGCCACGCAGCGTGAACGGCGGCCGACCCGCCCAGCAGTCCGCGTGCGACGAGGTCTGCCCGGCCTTCACGCCGTCGCCCTTCGACGGTGGCGCGCAGGTGATCGAGATGCAGGGGCGGATCCGCCCAGCGCAGGGCCCGGGCCGTCAAGGTGAGCCTTCCGTGGGGTTGGGTAGGAAGGCCGCCGAGCTTCGCGCCAAGCTCGAGGTGTGCCACGCGCGCGTTGGCGAGGCGCAGTCCGCGCAATGAACCGCCGAGGTCTGCCGTCAGCTCGCCGCCGAAGCGGCCCGAGACTTTCGCATGGAGCTGCAGTGCTCCGGCGAGGTCGAGCGCCTTGCCGGGCAGCGGTAGGCGCGACAGGTCGGGCACGTTGGCTTGCAGCTCGGCCTCGATCCGCTCCAGGGTTCCACGCCCGGTAGCGTGCGCGCGGAGGCCCCGCGAGCGCAGGTCGAGGCGCTCGACCACCCAGCGCGACCCGCTCAGGCGGCCCACCAGCGTGCAACGGTCGACTGCGAGGCCCATCACTTCGCCCCTTGCCAGCTCGAGGCGCAGCGCGAGCACGCTATTGGGCTGGAGCGGAACCCCTGCGCCGCGGGCGTCCGCGCGCAGATCCAGCCGCAGCTCCGGAAGGCCAGCCACGAGCATGGCGGGCCGAAGCTGATGCAGCGACAGCCCCAGCTGATAGCGGGCGCGCTCGGACAGCACGTCGACCCAGCCCTCGAGGCCTAGCGAGCCGGCAGGCCCCAGGTTGGCCTGGGTGTTGAGTCGCAGATGATCGAGTGCGCCCGCGACGACGAGTTCGATCCGTGCCAGTCCGGCTGGCAAACCGGCGATCTGCACGCTTAGGTGCCCATCGAGGCGTTTGCCGCGACGGAGGCGTAGAGGAGCCTTCAGCGCGACCTCCCACTCCCGCGGTCCAGCCAACCGCACGCGCGCGCGCAGCTGATCGATCCTCAGCTCCAGCTCGCCCTGGTTCAGCCTGGCGGCCGCCCGCAAGCTCAGCCCGTGGACGCTCACGCCGCTCGCCGCGCGCTGGTCGACGAAGCTGCCATGATCGATGCGCAGCTGCTTCAGCTCCACCGTCCATTCGGGCCATTCCCACGCCTCCGCCTTTCGTGCAGCGGCGTGGGCTGGAGGTGGCAGGGCGAGCTGGCCTAGATTCGACCCACTCCCTCGCACGCCGCGCAAGACCACACGCGGTCGCTCGAGCACGAGCGCTTCGATGCGCAGGTGGTGTCGCAGCAGCCCGGTGAGATCGTAGTGCAGCCGTACGGCGGCGATCTGGATCGCTTCGCCACCGTGGCGATCGCGCAGGGTCAGGTCTTCCAGCACCAGGGAGCCGAGGTAGTCGCCGCGAATCGCGCCGAGCTGGAACCCTGGTAGGCGCTGCCGGACGAGGTCGACGACCCATCCGCGCAGCCGCTCTCGGCCGCCACTCGAGCGCGCATAGCGCAACGCCACGAACACCAGCACCACGACGAGCACCAGCGCACCGGCCAGCCCCAGTGCGGCGATGCGAGCCGCGCGCCGAAGACCGCCGCGACGACTGGCCATCAGAAGGCGCCCCCGAGCGTCAGGTGGAACGCGAAGGCGTCGTGCGGGTCAGGGTCGAGGGGGCGACCGGCGGTGGTCCGCCCTGCGCGCTGGCGATTGAGTCGAAGGCCCGTCGCTAGCCCCAACGAGCCGATCGGCGTCTGGTACTGCAGCCCTGTGCCCAAGCCCAGGTGCAGCGCATTCAGGGCCAGGGCGTCGAACTCCTGCACCACGTCACCGGCGTCGAGGAAGGTGATCACTTGGAGCCAGTGCTCGAAGATTTTGAAGGTGCGCAGGCGCAGCTCGGCGGAAAGCAACAGGGCGCTGTCCCCGCCGACGGGTATCAGCCGACCGGTCTCGACCGTCTCCGTCACCCCGTCGGGACGCCTGACCTGCTTGGTCTCGACGACCTGGGGGGAAAGGCGACGATAGCCAAAGGCGCGATGGCTGGTGGCCCCTCCGAACCAGATGCGACGCGTCACCGGACTCGACTCCTCGGGGCCCCCGGCCACGCCATCGTCGAGGGCAAGCAGTTGGCTGAACATCGCGCGCAGCGCCAGCACGAGGCGCTTGGTGCCCAGCGGGACATAGCCACGAAGGTCGGGGGTGACCTTGAAATAGCTGAAGCGCCCGCCGAGCGGCGGAAGGCCGAGTTCGACGCGCAGTTCGGCAAACAGGCCTGTCCGGGGGTCGATGAGGTCGTCGCGCCAGTCGAGCTGCAGGAAGGGCTCGATCCAGGCCAGCCGGTAAGGCGTGCTGCCGTCGATACCCACGCCCAGGGGATTGTCGAACGCGTCGAAGGTCGTGACCTCGAAGAAGCGGAGGTACTGGAAGTTCCAGGACAGCCCGCCCCGTAGGCGATCGCGCCAGAAGGTACGGTCGGCACCAAGTTGCAGCCGAGGACCGTGGTAGCGGTATCCCTCCTGCAACCCCAGCTCGTAGCTGAACATGCCAAACGCGGTGATCCCGGAAGCCCACAGATCGGGCTGAGTCAGCTGCAGCTCGCCCTTGCCGGCAAAGCCCCTGCGTTCTACCGCCCAGGCGGTCGGGATGGTGACGAACTTCGGCTGCAGGCGCACCTCGAGATCGCGTAGTCCTCCAAGGAAGTTCCGCCAGGCCCAGCGGCTGAAGAGATGGACTTCTTGCCAGCGCTGGTCCACGCCGACGCCGGCACCCAGGCGGAGCTCGCGTCGCTGGGTGGGCGTGACCTGGATCGTGATCGGGGCGAGCGCGGTCGGCTCCTCCGGCAAGATGATCTCGACTGTGGCGAAGACCTGGTGGTGAAACAGCCGGGCGCGCGTGCGCGCGATCGCCTCGGGTCGAAACTGATCGCCCTCTTTCCAGGCGATCGCGTGGTCGAGCTTGTCCAGCGGAAGGCGGCTCGCACCGATGAACTTGGTTCGACCCATCCGCACCAACGGGCCCGGCACGATGCGGTAGCCTACCCGTGCGGCCCGCTGGTCGCGATCGACGGTCACCCTGCCCTCGCACTTGGCGTAGGCGTAGCCCCGTGCCTTGAGTCGGCCGCAGAGCAGCGACTTGCCCGCGTCGTAGGCCCCGTAGTCGAAGCGACGCCCAGCGCGCAAGGGCAGGTGGCTCGTCACGGCCCGGCGCAGGGCCTCTGGCAGGGGCTCGAGACCTCGGACCTCGATCGCCACTACCTGGGTCGGCCTTCCCTCGTCGATCCGCAGCCGGACATCGACGGCACGGCCCCGTCGCGTGTCGGTTACCGCGTCATCCGTCGCGCGCGCCGAGAAGAAGCCTCGCGAGCTGTAGTAGCGCTCGACGCGCCGCAGGTCTTCGTCGCGCGCGGCCGGATCGTACCACCGGCGCCCGCCCACCAGCGGGACCCACCACCACCACGGTGTCGGTCGCGTCTCCAACCCGGCGATGATGTCCGATGCCTCGAGCTGTGCCGCACCTTGCAGCTCGACGTGATGGATCCAGCGCCGACCCTTGGGCGGGGAGGCGCATGCGGTGAGCCCAGCGCCAACAACGGCGCTCAAGAGCAGAGCTGTGATGCAGTGAATACGTCGGCCAGCCACGCCAAGGTCCACACACCCCCCGGAGCCTACCGGAGCTTGCGGACCGTAGCGGTGAGTTCCGTCGCACGGTAGCCCTCATTTTGGCTCAGGCCCTTGGGAAGCCTCCGTTTCGGGCGCTCACGGGGGGGGGAAGAGGTCCCCCTGGGCCGCGGGTGGGGAGGTGGCCGCGGCGGGCGTCAGGTCGCAACGTCCGCCCGGCAGGCCGGGGTTGTGACAGTGGCAGACGGTCAGGGCGATGCCGTGCTCTTGGGCCAGTCGCTGAACCCGCTGCACGAGGCCCAGCGCCTGGCGTGGCGCCAGGTGATCGTACTCGGCGTGGCGGCCGGGCTGCTGCCAGGTCGGGAAGCAGCCGAGGATCAGCCGTTGCAGCTCGTGCGGAGCCTCGCGTGCGAGCTGGTCGGCGACCCCCGGGCGCAGCTGGAGCAGACTGAGCATCGCCCGCCGAATACCGAGACCCGCCAGCGACGACAGCAGCTCACGCAGGGGCTCGCTGCCATCGTTGACGAAGGGGATCAGCGGCTCGATGTGGACCTGCGGCGCGAGGTCCGCGGCCAAGAGGCGCTGCAGCAGCAGCAGGCGCTGCTGCGGCGCCGCGGTGCCGGGTTCCCACCGCCGCGTGTAGCCGTCGTCGGTCGAGGCCAGCGCCACGGCGATGCGCACGCGTTGCCGGTGCCGCGTCAGCAGCGCCAGGACCTCGTCGGGCACGACGCCGCGGGTGGTCAGCGAGACCCCGATCTCGCGGCGCAGCAGCAGCTCGAGGCAGGCGCGCGAGAGCTCGAGCACCTCCGGTCCGCCGAGGAAGGGGTCGCCGGCGCTGCAGAACAGCACGAAGGGGGGCAGCGCACGTCGGCGCCGGGCGCTGTCGAGCTCGTGTCTGAGCAGCGCCGGGAGGTTGGGATAAATCAGCAGCGAGCCCGCCGCCGGGGTCCCGCTGTAGCAGCGGGCATAGCAGTAGAGGCAGGCCCCAGCGCAGCCGCGCGTGACATTGACGGTCGCCACGTCCCCGAGACAGGGCAGCCGCCCGCGGGTGCAGCCGTGCTTCTTGTCGCCGACGAGAATCTGCACGGTGCCCGCTGCTCCAACTCCCTCCAGCGCTCCTTAGCGCGGGGCCTCGGCGAGCAGCGCCTTGGCCTCGAGATAGATGCCGGGCCCATCGAGATGGTGTTTGCGGAAGAGCTCCTCGGTCTCGCCGGATTCGCCGAACTCGCGCAGGCCCACCCGGTGCACGCGCAGCGGCCGGCGCTCGGCCAGGGCCTCGCAGATCGCCGATCCAAGCCCGCCGACGATCGAATGGTCTTCGACCGTCAGCACGCGCTCGCAGCTGGCGAGCGCGGCGACCAGCCCGTCGCCGTCGAGGGGCGCCAGCGTGGAGATGTTGATCACGGTGGGCGAGAGCCCTTCGCCGACCAGCCGCGCGGCGGCCTCCAGTGCCCCCGCCACGCAGGCCCCGGTCGCGCAGATCGCCAGGCCGCTCCCGCGCCGCAGTGGGTCGACCGCGCCGGGGACGAAGCGGTAGCCCGCGTCGTGGACGCGCGGCACCTTCTGGCGCGTCAAGCGCAGGAACGCCGGGCCACGGTGGCCCGTCACCAGGTGCTCGACCATCTGCGTGGTCTCCAGGTCGTCGGCCGGCTGGAGCACCAGCATGTTCGGCAGGGTGCGCAACAGCGCCACGTCCTCGAGGGCCATCTGCGTGTAGCCGTCGGGTCCCACGGCACAGCCCGCGTGCGTGCCGACGATGGTCACCGGGAGGTCGTTGTAGGCCACCGAGACCTTGATTTGGTCGAAGCGTCCGGTGACGAAGCAGGAGAACGAACAGCAGAACACGCGCTTGCCCGAGGCCGCGAGACCCGCGGCGGTACCGAGCATGTTGGCCTCTTGGATCCCCAGCTGGAAGAAGCGCTCGGGGAAGGCCTCGGCGAACTTGGCCGAGCGGGTCGATTCGCTCAGATCGGCGTCGAGCACGACGAGCTGCGGGTGGTCGGCCCCCAGCCGCCGCAGCGTCTCACCGAACGCGTCGCGCGTGGCGCGCGGGGGCGCCGAGCTCGGGGTGGCCGGGGCGGTCTCGGTGCTCAGGCTGCTGCTGCTCATCGCACGGCCTCCGTCAGGGGCAGGCCCGCGCGGGTGCGGAGCTCGGCGATCGCGCGGTCGGCCTGCTCGCGATTCGGCGCCACGCCGTGCCAGCCCACTTGCTCTTCCATGAACGACACGCCCTTGCCCTTGATCGTGTGGGCGATGATGTACGTCGGTCGACCCTGGACCTGCCGCGCCTCGTCCAGCGCGCCGATGATCTGGCGGTAGTTGTGACCGTCGATGGTGATCACGTGCCAGCCGAAGGCGCGCCACTTGTCGGCCAGCGGCTCGAGGTTCATCACGTCGCGGGTGAACCCGTCGATCTGCAGCTTGTTGTAGTCGAGCAGCACGGTCAGGTTGTCGAGGCGGAACTTCGCCGCGGAGAGCGCGGCCTCCCAGACCTGGCCTTCCTGTGTCTCGCCGTCGCCCATCACGCAGTAGACGCGCCAGCTGCCCTTGTCGAGCTTCCCCGCCAGCGCGATGCCCTGGGCCACGCTGAGGCCTTGACCGAGGGATCCGGTCGAGGCCTCGATCCCCGGCAGCCAGCTGCGGCACGGGTGGCCCTGCAAGGGCGAGCCGAGCTTCCGCAGCGTCCAGAGCTGCGCGCGCGGGAAATACCCGAGGTCCGCCATCACCGCGTACTGCGCGGGTACGCCGTGGCCCTTGCTGAGCACCAACCGATCACGCTCGGGCCACTGCGGCTCGCTGGGCCGCTGGCGCAGCGCGTGATGGTAGAGCGTGCTGATCAGGTCGATCAGCGACAGCGACCCACCGGGGTGGCCCGAGCCGGCCGCGGCGAGCATCTCGACGATGTCGACGCGGTAGCGGGGCGCCTTCTCCTCCAGGGTCCGAACGAGTTGGTCGAGATCCATCATAGGCCTCCGCCGCGCCGAACCACCCGCGGTCCGGCCGGCGCGGTCCGGACGGCGCATTGTACGGGTCGCCGCCCGCGAAGCAATGGTCCTGCCCGCCGCGGGCAGGGCGGGCACGGTCCGCCTTTTACGGTCGCCTCGGGGTTCCGTGCTAACGTTTTTTCGGCGTGCGGCGTCGCTGGCGGCGTGCGCTGCGGGGCTGGCGGGAGGGGGAGATGGCACCATTCGACGACTCACCGCCGCAGGGCGACCTGGCCGGCGCTCTGCCATCGCCCGCCGCCGCCCAGGCGCGACTGCGGCAGGCCGAGGTCGTGTTCGACCACTGCAGCGAGGGAATCCTCGTCGCGGACGGCGACAACCGCATCAGGTCCGTCAACCCATCGTTCACGCGAATCACCGGCTACAGCGCCGAGGAGGTGCTGGGCTGCGACCCCTCGCTGCTCAAGTCCGACCGCCACGGTCCCGAGTTCTTCGCTGGGATGTGGCGCGCGATCGAGCAGGAGGGCCGCTGGCAGGGCGAGATCTGGAATCGCCGCAAGAACGGCGAGGTCTATCCCGAGCGGCTCTCGATCACGCGCGTCGCCGACGACGGCGGCCAGGTCACGGAGTACATCAGCATCTTCAGCGACCTCAGCCATGACCGGGCCGCTGAGGAGAAGCTCCGGTACCAGGCCAGCTACGACAGCCTGACCGGCCTGCCCAATCGCGCGCTCTTCGTCGACCGGCTGGCCCAAGAGCTGGCGCACGCGCGGCGGGAGAAGCACCTGGTCGCGCTGCTGTCGATCGATCTCGATCGCTTCCGTTCGGTCAACGATACCGGCGGGCATCGGCTCGGTGACCAGCTGCTGCAGCAGGCGGCCGGTCGCCTGGTCGAGGCGGTCCGTGAGACCGACAGCGTCTCGCGCCTGGGCGGCGACGAGTTCAGCATCATCGTCACGGGGCTGCGACACCCGCGCGGCGCCGAGGTCGTCGCCGACACCGTGCTCGCGGCGCTCTCGCGGCCCTTCCTGATCGACGAGCACGAGAGCCATCTGAGTGCCAGCGTCGGCATCTCGGTCTATCCGCCCGATTGCACCACCGGCGAGGAGCTGCTGCGCAACGCCGACACGGCGATGTATCGCGCCAAAGCGGGCGGGCGTAGTCGTTGCGTCTTCTTCACCGAGCAGATGAACAACGAGGCGGTCGAGCGCCTCGCGCTGGAGCGCGATCTACGGCATGCCTTGGCGCGCCACGAGCTCCTGTTGCACTACCAACCGCAGTGGGATCTGCGCAACGGGCGGATCACCGGGGCAGAGGCCTTGCTGCGCTGGCAGCACCCCGAGCGCGGGCTGATCCCGCCGGCGACCTTCATCCCGGTGGCCGAGGAGAGCGGGCTGATCGTTCCGGTGGGGGAGTGGGTGCTGCACACGGCCTGCGAGCAGGGCCGGCGCTGGCTTGGACAGGTCGGGGCGCCGTCCTACCTGGCGGTCAACGTCTCCAGTCGTCAGTTCCGCCAGGACGGCTTCGTCGACCTGGTGCGGCGGATCCTCGCCGACGTCGGCCTCCCGGCCCAGCACCTGCAGCTCGAGATCACCGAGAGCATGCTGATGGACGATGTCGAGCAGACGGTCGCGGCGCTCGCCGAGCTGCGCGCCCACGGGGTGCACCTGTCGATCGACGACTTCGGCACCGGCTATTCCTCGCTCAGCTATCTCAAGCGCTTTCCGATCGACGTGCTCAAGATCGATCAATCCTTCGTCCGCCACCTCGCCGAGGACGATGACGACGCAGCGATCGCCAGCACGATCATCGCCATGGCTCATACGCTGAAGAAGACGGTCGTCGCCGAGGGCGTCGAGCACCTGGCCCAGGTGCGCTTCCTACGGGGGCGCAAGTGCGACCAGGCCCAAGGCTTCTACTTCAGCCGCCCGTTGACGGCGAAAGCCTGGCCGATCCGCCCGCGCTGAGCGTTGCTCGCCCTTCCCCGCGCGAGTGGGCGTTGGCGCCGATGTCGGTGTTGCTCCGCCCACGGCTCTACTCTAAATGTGGCCGAGAACCCGCCGATGAGAGCTATGGGAGCGCGGCAGACGCGGCTCGAGGCGAGCTCGATGAACGAAGGACAGACGCTACCCCCTGGCGATCGCTGGCTGTCGGTGCAGGAGGTGGCCAGCCATCTGGGGGTCAGCCGCGAGACGATCTACGCCTGGATCAGGGCCAAGCAGATGCCGGCGCATCGCGTCGGCCGCCACTGGAAGTTCAAGCGTCACGAGGTCGACGCCTGGGTCCACCGCGACGGGGCCGCGGAGCAGGGCGACCGGATGGCCTGACCGCCCCCGCTGACCGCGCCGCTTGCCCCTGCCGGGCACGACCCCTGCCGTGGTAGCCTGGGCGCCGCCCCGCAGCCTCGTCGCTGAGATGCCGCTGAGGACCCCGGTGGCGGCGAAAGCCCATGGACCAAATCGTCATCCGCGGCGCGCGCGAGAACAACCTCAAGAGCATCGACCTGGACCTGCCGCGCGGGAAGCTGGTGGTGATCACCGGCCTCTCCGGCTCGGGCAAGTCCTCGCTGGCCTTCGACACGATCTACGCCGAAGGGCAGCGGCGCTATGTCGAGTCGCTCTCGGTGCACGCCCGCCAATTTCTCGAACGGCTGGCGCGTCCCGATGTCGACACGATCGAGGGGCTGAGCCCCGTGATCAGCATCGAGCAGCGCGGGCTCGGCCGCAATCCGCGCTCCACGGTGGGCACGATCACCGAGATCCACGACTACCTGCGGCTGCTCTACGCCCGCGTGGGGGAGGCGCGCTGCTGGTCCTGCGGTCGGGTGCTGGCGCGGCAGAGCGCGACGCAGATCGCGACGCAGCTGATGACGCTGCCCGAGGGCACGCGCCTCTCGGTGCTGGCGCCGCTGGCGGTCGGTCGCAAGGGCAACTGCCGCAGCCTGCTCGATCAGCTACGGCGCGACGGCTTCACGCGCGCGCGGATCGACGGCGAGGTCTGCGACCTCGGCGAGCCGATCGAGCTCTCTGGCCAGCAGCGCCACGCGATCGAGGTCTTCGTCGACCGGCTGGTGGTCAAGGCTGGGGCGCGCTCCCGGCTGGCCGAGAGCCTCGAGCTGGCCTTCAAGCTCGCTGACGGGGTGGTCAAGGTCGCGACCCCCGACCAGGGTGGCGCCGAGGGCCAGGAGTTGTCGTTCTCCGAGCGCTTCGCCTGCGCCGACTGCGGCGTCACCTACCCCGAGCTGACGCCGCGCCTGTTCTCGTTCAACAGCCCTCAAGGGGCCTGCGCGCGCTGCGCCGGACTCGGCGTGCTGCTCGAGTTCGAGGAGGCGCTGCTCGTCCCCGATCCGACGCTCTCGCTGCGCGAGGGCGCGATCGAGCCCTGGGAGCAGCGCAACGCGGGCCACTACCAGGCGCAGCTCGAGCGCCTGGCCGAGCAGCGCGGCTTCTCGCTGGTGGTGCCCTACGAGCAGCTGGGCGAGGAGGCGCGGCGGCTGCTGATGCACGGCGCCGGCGAGCCGGGGGGGGGCGGGCGCGGCTTCGAGGGCGTCATCCCCAACCTGCAGCGGCGGATGGCCGAGCAGCAGCGTCGCTGGTCGGAGGGGGCGCAGGCGGCCGATGTCGAGGCGCTCGACGATGCGCTCGAAGAGCTGCAGCGCTACATGCGCAGCAATGTCTGCCCCGACTGCGAGGGCGCGCGCCTGTGTCGCGAGGCCCGCCACGTCTTCGTCGCCGGCCGCCCGATCACCGAGCTGACGGCACTCAACGTCGACACGGCGCTCCAGCTCTTTCGCACGCTGCGCCTGGAGGGCAGCGCGGCGCAGGTGGCGCACAAGCTGCTCCAGGAGGTGGTCGCGCGGCTGTCCTTCCTCTCCGGTGTCGGCGTGGGCTACCTGACGCTCGATCGCGCGGCGGGGACGCTCTCGGGCGGCGAGGGCCAGCGGGTGCGGCTGGCGACGCAGATCGGTGGCGCGTTGGTCGGCGTGGTCTATGTCCTCGACGAGCCGTCGATCGGTCTGCACCAACGCGACAACGCGCGTCTGCTCGAGACCCTGCTGCGGCTGCGCGACCTGGGGAACACCGTGCTGGTGGTGGAGCACGACGAGCAGATCATTCGCGCCGCCGATTGGGTCGTCGATCTGGGGCCCGCCGCGGGCGTGCATGGCGGCGAGGTCGTGGGTTGCGGCACGGTCGAGCAGCTGATGGCCGCGCCGCGCAGCGTGACCGGGCAGTTTCTCGCCGGGCAGCGCGCGATTGCGGTGCCACGACGACGGCGTCGCTGCGGGCGTCATCACCTGCTGCTGTGGGGCGTGAACCACAACAACCTGCGGGAACTCGACGTCGCCATCCCGCTCGAGGTCTTCGTCTGCGTCACCGGCGTGTCGGGCTCGGGCAAGTCCTCGCTGGTGGTGGACACGCTGCTGCCCGCGCTGCGCAACGCGCTCCATCACGCCAAGGACCGCCCCGGCGCGCATCGCGCGCTCGAGGGACTGCGCTGGCTCGACAAGGTGATTGCGATCGACCAGGCGCCGATTGGTCGCACGCCGCGCTCCAACGCGGCGAGCTACACCGGGCTGCTGGCCTTGATCCGCGAGCTCTTCGCCGCGCTGCCCGAGGCGCGCCTGCGCGGCTATCGCGCCGGCCGCTTCTCCTTCAACGTCAAGGGTGGGCGCTGCGAGGCCTGTCGTGGTGACGGCGTGACGCGGATCGCGATGCACTTCCTGCCGGACGTGCGCGTGGTCTGCGAGCTCTGCGGCGGCGCGCGCTACAACGAGGAGACCTTGCGGGTGCGCTACAAGGGCAAGCACATCGCCGAGGTGCTGCAGATGACCGTCGAGGAGGCGCTGACCTTCTTCGCCAACGTGCCCCGCCTGCGCGAGAAGCTCAGCACGCTGGCGAAGGTCGGCCTGGGCTACCTCCAGCTCGGCCAGGCTGCCAGCACGATGTCGGGCGGCGAGGCCCAGCGCGTCAAGCTGGCGCGCGAGCTCAGCCGACGGGCGACGGGGCGGACCTTCTATATTCTCGACGAGCCGACCACCGGCCTGCACTTCGCTGACATCGAGGTGCTGCTGGGCGCGCTGGCGCAGCTCGTCGAGGATGGCAACAGCGTGCTGGTGATCGAGCACAACCTCGACGTGATCAAGTACGCCGACTGGGTCATCGATCTCGGACCGGAGGGAGGCGACGCGGGCGGCCAGCTGGTCGCCGCCGGTACGCCCGAGCAGCTGGCCCAGCACGAGCGCTCGCACACGGGTCATTACCTACGGGCGGTGCTGGGCCCGGGGGATGACGCAGCGAGCAGCGCATGACGATCGTCGCCGAGCAGCTCAGTAAGCGCTTCGGTGGGCGGGAGGTCGTGAGCAACCTCGAGCTGGTGGTGCGGCCAGGCGAGATCTACGGGCTGATCGGGCCCAACGGCGCCGGCAAGACCACGACGATGCGGATGCTGATCGGGCTGATGCGTCCCAGCAGCGGACGGGCGCTGATCTGCGGCGCCGACACGGTCACGCAGGCCTCGCGCGCCAAGGCGCAGCTCGGCTTCGTCAGCGCCGCCACGGGGCTCTACGAGCGCCTGACGCCCGTCCAGCTGCTGGGCTATTACGCTGAGCTCTATGGCCTGAGCGCGGCGCAGGGTCGGCAGCGCTGCGCCGCGCTGGTCGCGGAGTTCGCGCTCGCTCCCTTGCTGCAACAGCGTTGTGGTCGCTTGAGCACGGGGGAGCGGCAGCGGGTGTCATTGGCGCGGGCCTTGGTGCACGACCCGCCGGTGCTGGTGCTCGACGAGCCGACGGCCGGGCTCGACGTGCTGGCGAGCCGCACGGTGGCCGACACGATTCGCCGGCTGCGGGATCAGCAGCGCACGATCCTGCTCTCGACGCACTACATGACGGAGGCCGAGCTGCTCTGCGATCGCATCGGCTTGCTTTACCGCGGTCGATTGGTGGCCGAGGGGTCCCCGGCCGCGATCAAGACCCGCTATGACGCCAGCTCGCTGGAGCAGGTCTTCTTGCGGCTCCAGGACCAGGCGCTGGCCCTGGGCGCGGCGGCGCCGGCAGGGGTGCGTTGATGGAGGGCGGGCGCATCGTCGGCGTGGTCTACCGCAAGGAGGTGCTGGAGACGCTGCGGGACCGGCGCACGCTGATCGTGATGTTGCTGCTGCCGCTCACGCTCTATCCGCTGCTGGCCTTCGTGGTGGCCCAGTGGGTCGGCGTGCAGCGGGCGAGTGGCACGCGCGTCCCGGCGCTGAGCCTCGGCTGGCAGGGGCCGGCCTGGGGCGAGCTGCGCGTGGCGCTCGGCGCACCGCGGGTCGTCGAGGTGCACGATCCGGTCACGGCCGCGCGTGCGCTGCGGGCCGGGCGCCTCGACCTCGTGCTGCGCCTGCCCGACGACCTGCGACCGCGCCTGGCGCGCGGCGCGACGGTGCCGATCGAGCTCTATCGCGATGACACCAGCGCCAACTCCCGGGCCGCGGGTGAGCGCGTGCGTCGCCTGCTGCGCCGCTTCGATCGACAGCAGCTCGCGCGCCGGCTGGCCGCGCGGGGCCTGGCGGCCGACTTCGGCGCGCCGCTGCAACTGCGGCAGCACGACGTGGCGCTGCCGGGCGCCGCGGGCGCGCAGGCGATCAGCGGGGTGCTGCCGCTGCTGATCGTGTTGATGGTGCTGCTCGGGGCCTTCTACCCGGCGATCGACCTGACGGCGGGCGAGAAGGAGCGCGGCACGCTGGAGACGCTGCTCTCGACGCCGGCGCCGCGCCTGGCGCTGATCGGCGGCAAGTTCCTCGTGGTGGCCACCGTCGCGATCCTCACCGGGCTCGCGAACCTGGTGTCGATCGGCTTGACCCTGCTGCTCGGCTTCGGCCCGGCCCTGCGGGTCGTCGGACTGGGCGCGGCGGTGCCGTGGAGCGCCGTGCTCGGGGCGTTGGCGGGGCTCGTGCCCGCGTCGCTCTTCTTCGCGGCGGTGCTGATGGCGGCCGCAGCCTTGGCCCGCAGCTTCAAGGAGGCGCAGACGCTGCTGACGCCCGTTTACCTGCTCTGCGTGCTGCCGACGATGGCGGCCCAGCTGCCGGGGCTGCAGCTCGGCTACGGCGCGGCGCTGGTGCCAGGCGTCAACGTCTCGCTGTTGATGCGAGGGCTGGCCGGTGGGGCGGTCGCCGCCGGCCCGCTGCTGGTGGCGTTGCTCTCTAGCATGGGCTACGCTGCGGCCGCGCTGGCGCTGGCGGCGCGCATCTACAACACCGAGCGGCTGCTCTTCGCCGACGAGCCGCGCGTCGGGGTGGCAGAGGGGGGAGCGCGGCCGTCGCGGCGCGCGCAGCCGACGCCGAGCGAGGCCGCCGTGCTGCTGCTGGTCGTGCTGGCGCTGATGCTGCTGATCGGTCAACCGCTGCAGCTCGCGCGCTTCCTTCCCGGGGTGCTGCTGACGGAGTGGCTGCTGGTGGCCCTGCCGGTGCTGGTCTTCGTGCGCTGGGCCGGGCTCGCGCCGCGCGCCGTGCTGTCGTGGCGGCGGCCCGCGGTCGCGAGTGTGGTCGGTGCGGCGCTGGCCGGCGGCAGCGGCTGGTACCTGGTAGCGGTGGTGGTCGAGCAACTCCAGCAGCGGATTCTGCCCATTCCACCCGAGCTGATCGAGCAGCTGCGGCGCACGGTCTTCGCCGCCGAGCGCCCGCTCGCCCTCGACCTGCTGGCCCTGGCGCTCTCGCCGGCGATCTGCGAGGAGCTGCTCTTCCGCGGCGTGTTGCTGCGAGCGAGCAACGTGGAACGGCGCCCATGGCTGGCCGTGCTGCTCAATGGCCTGCTCTTCGGCGCGTTCCACCTCTCGGTCTACCGCTTCCTGCCCACGCTGCTGCTCGGCTTGATCCTCGCGGCACTGGTGGTGCGCAGCGGCTCGATCATCGTCGCGATGGTCTTTCACCTGGCGAACAACGCGGCCACCGTGCTCGTGGCGCGCCTGGTGCCCGCGACCGCCGCGGCCTCGGCCGCTGAGCTCCCGCTCAGCCTGCCGCACCTGCTGCTCGCCAGCGCCGTCTTCGGCACCGGCTGCTGGCTGGCGCTGCGCGCGCGGCCCGAGGCGGCACCGGGCACGACCTGAGCCGGCGCTCCGGCCGCGGCCAGGCCCAGCATCCGACGCTCGGACGCCTGCGCAGCTTCCTTGCAGGCGATCGCGACGCCTGACTCCAGTGGCGCGCGGGCGACCGTGGTGTGTTCTTTCCCGGGGGGCCCTCGCGGTAAGTTGGTCGAGGCCTCGACCGTGGCTTACGATGCGCGCGTTCCGACCGCACCAGCTGGGAGGGTTCGCGATGCTCCATCTCGATCGGCGATCGCTGCTCGTCTGCGCCTTGTTGGCCTGCACGCTGGCGGCGTGCCCAAGCAGCGACAAGGACCGCCAGGACGCGCGCGCGTCACGCATCGACGCTCGGCCCGCCACTGGTCGCGTGGACGCCGGCGTGCGCTCCGACAGGGGTTCCAGTGCCGCGGACGCGGCGGGACCCATGCGCGTCGATGGCGGGCCATCGCTCGACGCTCTGGCAGACGGACGGTTGCGCGCTGACGGGCGCGCGGGCGACCGCGGGGTGGACGCTTCGACGACGGGTCGTTGCGAGGTTCTCGACGAGGTCGCGCCGGGAAGCCTGACGAGCTGGTCCGGAGGCGACAGCGGCCATAACCCGGTCGTGACCTGGACCGAGCAGCCGACGGGGTACCAGGGCAGCACCGCGATTTCGGCGACCTGCGTCGGCACGACGACGTCCTACTGCGAGTCAGAAAACCTCTACAAGGACTTCGTCGTGGGGCCGCAGAACAGCAGCACGGCGGTGCTGCAGCTCTACTTCAAGGCCACCTCGTCCAAGAGCTACTACAACGCCACCTTCGTCTACGTCTCGTTGCTCGGCGCCGAGTCCGAGACGGCGCTCGGCTCGGCCGGCTACTACCTCGAGGAGGGCGTAGGCGAGCATCCGGCGAAGACGACGCCCGCGACGTATCACCTGATGGAACCGACGCCCACGGCCGATGTCTACCGGCTGCCGCTCTCGCATGCCGGCGCCGCCGTGTCGTTCAGCAAGCTGCGCGTCTACTTCTTCAGCTACGCCTGCGAGGGGCAGAACACCAGCGTGCTCGACCACCTCGTCTTCTGTCCGACGAGCTGACGATCGCGCCGGACTCGCTCCGTCGGGAGCCCATACGCCAATCCGCCCGCACCTCGCCCCGGGCCTCCGAGCCGCGTCGCCAGCCGAGCCCCCGCGTGGCCGGCGGCAACAAGTGGGCGCGCATCGAAGCGCTCGCAGTCCTTCGCCTCGCCACAGCTCCGCGCCGCGCGCGAAACCAACGCCAGAACGGCCGCTGCAACGCACTCCCGCCGATGCAGAGGCCCCGAGCGACGCCCCAAGAAGCTGCTACGAACCGCCTCCTTCCCCCGCCCCGGCCGTCCCGGCCAGCCCCATGGGCTCATGCTGCTTCAATGCTTCTTCACGAACCCTGGCTTGCAGCGCCACGCGCTTCAGCGAATGACGCGGACGTTGTGGTTGAGCGAATCGACCATGTAGAGGTTGGTCGCCGCGTCGATCACCATGCCGGAGGCTGTGCCGATCAGCGCTTTGGTCCCCACCCCGTCGAGGTAACCGCGCCTGCCGACGGAGCCGACCAGCGTGGCAACCGCCGCCGCAGGCTCGATCCGGGTGATGGTGTGCAGCGTTGCGTCTGCAATGTAGAGGTTGTCACCCGCGTCCACGGCCACGGCCGCGGGTCGCCCGGCAGGCGGTGTGCTGACGGGGACGTCGCCTGCGAGCCAGGCGTTGCCGACCATCGTTGCGACGGTGGTCACCGTGCCTGCCGGGTCGATCCTTCGAATGCGCTTGTTGTTGACGTCGGCGACGTAGAGGTTGGCGCGGTGGTCGATGGCCACGCTGCCCGGGGTGTTAAATTGTGCGGTCGCCCCGGCCCCGTTGGCGTAGCCGGCGCTTCCCGTTCCGGCAAGGGTCGTGACCACGCCCGCAGCCGACACCTTGCGGATGCAGTGGTTATAGGCATCGGCGACGTAGATATTGCCCGCGCTGTCGATGGCCACACCGTCAGGCCCGTCGAAACGGGCCGCCGGCCCGAGGCCATCGGCCAGACCCGTATTCGAGCGGTCGCCGGCCAGGGTGCTCACCACGCCCGCGAGGGTGACCTTGCGGATCAGCGAGTTGTTCTGGTCGGCCACCACGAGGCTACCCTGGCCGTCGAAGGCGATTCCCTGCGGGTCGCTGAACTGAGCCGCCGTGCCGACCCCATCGAGATGACCGCTGCTTCCGCTGCCCGCGAGTGTGGTCACCTCGCCGTTCGGCGTGACCTTACGGATGCGGTTGTTCCCGGAGTCGGTCACGTAGAGGTTGCCGCTTGCGTCTCGTGCCACACCGTGGGGCTGGTTGAAGAGCGCATATCTTCCCGTTCCGTCCAGATAGCCCGGGCTGCCGCTGCCGTAGGCCGTCGTCACCGCACCAGTGGTGGTGTCGATCTTGCGAATGCGCCGATTGTCGCGGTCGGCGACGAAGAGGTCCCGGCCACGCACCGCCAGGTGGTACGGGGGACCGAAGCGGGCGTCGGTCCCCACCCCGTCGAGATAGCCGCGCTGGCCGCCCGCCAGGACCGTACCGGTCTGCAGGTCGGCGGGCGTGAACTTGTGGATCTTGTGGTTATAGCTGCCGCTGGCATAGACGTTTCCGTCGGCGTCCACGGCGACGCCTCGCGGATTGTTGAGACCAGCGGAGCTACCGATGCTGGTCACGACGCCCGTCGGGGTGATCTTGCGAATACGGTTGTTGGACGCATCGGCGACGTAGACGTTGTCGGCTGCATCCAGGGCGATGGCGAAGAGGCTGAAGAAGCCCGCTGCCGCGCCCGTCCCATCAGCGGATCCGTTGGTCCCACTTCCGGCGAGCGTGCTGACATAGCCGTCGGGCGTGATCTTCCGCACGCTGGTCTGGTCGGCAGCGTAGAGCTGCCCGTCGCGTCCGACGGCCACCGCGCGGAGGTCGCGGAACTGCGCCTCCGCGGCCGGACCGTCGGCATAGCCGCTGGATCCCATGCCGATGATGGTGCTCACCCGACCGTCAGGGGTGACCTTGCGGATTCGATTATCGTAGTTGCCGGCCACATAGACGTTCCCAGCGGCGTCGACGGCGACGCCTTGCGGCCAGTAGAACTGCGCTGCGGTGCCCGTCCCGTCAGCGGTGCCTGGTGTGCTTCCGGCGACGGTCATCACCTCGCCGGCAGGGGAGATCTTGCGCAGCTTTGCGCCATCGTAGTCCGAGACGAAGAGGTTGCCGCTGCTGTCGAAGGCCAGGCCAAAGGGCGTCTGGAAGGAAGAGGCGCGCCCCTCGCCATCGGCCTCACCAGGAATCCCCGCAAGGGTGGAGACGACGCCACCGTTGATCCGGGTGCAGGCAGCACCCGCATACCCCTCGGCGCAGCTCGAACAGGTCGCTCCCGCAAAACCGTCGGGGCAGACACAGGTGAAGCCGCCGCTGCCGTCGACGCACGTGCCGCCGTTTCGGCAGGGGTCCGGCGAACAATCGTCGGTGCTGCTCGTGCAGGTTGCGCCCGCATAGCCGGCGGGGCACCTGCAGTTGAAGCCAGCGACGCCGTCGCTGCAGTCGCCACCGTTCTTGCAGGGGTTGGGCGAACAGTCGTCGATGTCGAGCTCGCAGGTCTTCCCCGCATAGCCAGCGGGGCACCTGCAGCTGAAGCCGGCGAGGTCGGCGACGCAAGTGCCGCCCCCCTGGCAGGGGTTCGGCGAGCAGTCGTTGCTGCTGCCCTTGCACGACGCAGCAACCAGCACGAGGCACAACGCAGTGGCACGGAACATCGGCATTGACTCCTGTTTCGCGGCTGCGTCGCATCTTCGCACAGGCAGTCAGGGCACGCACCTGAGGCTCTTCTGCGGGCCTCCAGGGCGCCCACACCAAAGTCGATGCGCGGCCGCTCGCGCGGGTGTCGCAGGCCGGTGGCCCGGACTTGCCGGACCGGGATCCGGACGAGGCGGCTTCCCGGGAGTGCCAAGGGCGCGAGATCAGTACGTGGCGGATCGGGCATGGCGCTTGCGGAGGCCGGAGGCTGAATGAGCCTACCGCGTCCCGTGATCGCCGGTGAGACCTTGATGATCACGAGGCGCTGCACGCAGCGGCAGTTCCTGCTGCGGCCGTCCGCGGCGGTCAACGGCATCATCGGCTACTGCCTCGCAGTAGCGGCCGAGCGCTACGGCCTGCGGCTCCACGCCTTCTGCGCGATGTCGAACCACCTGCACATCGTGGCTACCGATCTTCGCGGCGAGGCTCCCGAGTTCTGCCGCTGGCTCTTCGAGTTCACGGCGAAGTGCCTCAACGCCCATTGGGGCCGCTGGGAGAACCTCTGGGCCAGCGAACAACCGTCGGTGGTGCGGCTCACGGACGAGGAGGCGCAGCTCGCGAAGGCGGTCTACACGCTGACGAACCCCGTGGCGGCCGGTTTGGTGACAGAGCACCACCACTGGCCCGGCGTCATCAGCGTGGCCGCCCGGATGGACCGCCCTCGGGTGTACAAGCGACCGGTTGGCTTCTTCCGCGAGCAAGGCCCGCTGCCACGCCACGCGACGCTGACCATGGCGCCGCTGCCAGCTCTGGCGCACCTCTCGGAGGAACAGTACCTCGCCAGGCTCCGCGCGGCGGTGACCGCGCGGGAGGCCGAGCTCGCGCGAGAGCACCAGAGAGCAGGCCGGAGCGTGCTCGGCCGGCGCCAGGTGCTCCGACAATCCGCCTTCACCTCACCCCGGGCTTCCGAGCCGCGGCGGCAGCCGAGCCCCCGCGTGGCCGGCGGCAACAAGTGGGCGCGCATCGAAGCGCTTGCGCGCCTTCGCAGCTTCCTTGCAGGCTATCGCGACACCTGGCTCCAGTGGCGCGCGGGCGACCGTGAGGTGGTCTTCCCGTTCGGGACCTACGCGCTGCGCGTGTATGCGGGCGTCTGCTGCGCCCAGGCTCCGTGAGCGGCCGCTCGCCGTTCGCCCTCGGTCCCCCGAACGCCGTCCCCCACCACCGCTCGCCGCAGCGCCTCGCCACAGCTCCGCGCCGCGCGCGAAACCAACGCCAGAACCGCCGCTGCAACGTCGACTCGGCACATGCGCAGGCCCCTGCCACGCCCGAACAGACCGCCTCGCGCTCCCTCGCTCGCCGTCCGCCTCAGACCCGCTGGAGCATGCTTATTCACGAACCCTGGTTTGGGACCTGTG
>JADJDT010000018.1 GCA_016702545.1 Pseudomonadota bacterium
TAGGTCGGTGAGCGCGTGGACTGGCTCGTTTCGGTCTTCCACGACAACGCGGGCGTGGTGCGGATCGCTCACGATCTCAATCTCGTCTTCAAGGTCGAGACCCACAACAGCCCGAGCGCCCTCGATCCCTACGGGGGCGCCATCACGGGCATCGTCGGCGTCAATCGCGACCCCTTCGGCACGGGCATGGGCGCCGCGCTGCTTGCCAACACCTGGGGCTACTGCCTGGGGTCACCCTTCTACGCGGCACCGCTGCCGGAGGGCCTGCTGCACCCGCGACGCATCCGCGACGGCGTGCACCAGGGCGTGATCGACGGTGGCAACCAGAGCGGCATCCCCTACGTGCGCGGCTTCGAGTACTTCGACGATCGCTTCATCGGCAAGCCGCTGGTCTTCTGCGGCACGCTGGGCCTGCTGCCGGCGACGGTCGGGGGTCGGCCAGCCGAGCGCAAGGAGATCAGCCCGGGCGACGTGATCGTGATGGTCGGCGGGCGCATCGGCAAGGACGGCATCCACGGCGCGACCTTCTCCAGCGAGGCGCTCCACGCCGCGTCGCCCGCGCACGCGGTGCAGATCGGCGACCCGATCACGCAGAAGAAGCTGATCGACATGTTGCTCGAGGCGCGAGACGCCGGGCTCTACCGCGCGCTGACGGACAACGGCGCCGGCGGGCTCAGCTCCTCGGTGGGCGAGATGGCGCGCCTGAGCGGGGGTGCGGCGCTGGAGCTCGATCGCGCACCGCTCAAGTACGACGGGCTGATGCCGTGGGAGATCCTGCTCAGCGAGGCGCAGGAGCGCATGACGCTGGCCGTGGCCCCGGAGCAGGTCGAGGCGCTGCTGGCGCTGGCGCGGCGGCGCGAGGTCGAGGCGACGCCGATCGGCCACTTCACGGACGACGGACACCTCCGCGTGCGGCATGGCGGCCGGCTGGTCGCCGACCTCGAGCTGGACTTCCTCCACGGGGGTTGTCCGGAGCTGCAGCTACAGGCCCGCTGGACGCCGCCCGCGGGTGACGATCCGGCCGCGCTCGGCATCGATCTCGACGCGCTCGACTGCGGGTCGGCGCTGGTCGCGCTGCTCGCCGACCTCAACCTCTGCGCGAAGGTCGACAAGTGCCGGCAGTACGACCACGAGGTCAAGGGGCTGTCGGTGATCAAGCCGCTGGTCGGCGCGCGAGGCGACATCCCCGCGGACGCCACCGTGCTGCGCGTGCGGCACGGGGACGCGCGCGCGATCATCGTCGCCGATGCGATCGCGCCGCGGCTCTCGGATCTCGACCCCGGCGCGATGGCAGGCTGGGTCACCGACCTGGTCGTGCGGCGCATCGTCGCCGCCGGCGGTGAGCTCGGCCGCATCGCCGCGCTCGACAACTTCTGCTGGCCGGATCCGGTGCAGTCGGCCTCGACCCCCGACGGCGAGCAGAAGCTGGCCGGGCTGGTGCGCTGCTGCGAGACGCTGTTCGAGACCGCACGGGCGCTCGACCTGCCGCTGATCTCCGGCAAGGACAGCATGAAGAACGACTCGCTGCGCGGCGGCGTCAAGATCTCGATTCCGCCCACGCTGCTGCTCTCGGCGGTCGGTTGGATCGACGACGCCCGGCGCGCGCTCGACCTCACCATCGCCACCCCGGGCACGCCGATCTACGTCTTGGGCACGACCCGTCCGGCCCTCGGCGCCTCCGAGTTGCTGGCGCAGCTCGGGCGCCAGCACGGCACCCACGGCTCGTCGGTCGCGACGTGCCGCAACGCACGACCGCGGAGTGCCGCGCGGTCTGCGAGGCGCTGCAAGCGGCGATCGAGGCCGCCTGCGTGGTGGCGACGCAAGCCCCGCACGTCGGCGGTCTGGCGGTCGGGCTGGCGATGATGGCGTTGGCCTCCGAGCTCGGCATCGAGGCCGACCTGGCGGCGGCGCCGGCCGAGATTCCGCTCTCGACGGCCGCTTTGCTCTTCGCCGAGACGCCCTCGCGCTTCCTCGTCGCCGTGGCGCCCGACCGTGCCCAGGGCTTCGAGGACCTCTGCGACGAGCGGCGCGTGCCGTGGGGACGCATCGGCTCGACCGTGCCCGCCCAGCATCTGATGTTGGCCTGCGGCGCGGAGCGGCGCCCCGTGGTCGAGCTGCCGCTCGAGGCCCTGCACACGCGCTATCTGGAGACGCTGCGCCATGGGCTCTGAGCGCGCAGTGCGGGTCGTGCTCCCGACGGGCCTCGGCATCAACTGCGAGGCCGAGACGGCGCATGCGTTCAAGACGGCCGGGGCGCAGGTCGACGCGCTCCACGTCAACGACTTGATCGCCGAGCCCGCGCGCCTGGCCCAGGCCCAGTTGCTGGTGTTGGCGGGGGGCTTCTCGTTCGGCGATCACCTCGGCGCCGGGCGGGCGCTCGCCAACCGCCTGCGCTGCCGCCTGGCCCACGCGCTCGAGTCCTTCATCGCCGACGGTGGCCTGGTGCTCGGCATCTGCAATGGCTTCCAGACGATGGTGCGGCTCGGCCTGTTGCCCGACGGCCGCCCGGGGCCACAGCGCTGCACGCTGGCGCACAACCGCCAGGGCACGTTCTACGACGGCTGGGTCACGCTGCGCGCCGAGCCGCGCTCGCCGTGCCTCTACACGCGCGGCATCGAGCGCCTCGAGGTCCCGGTACGCCACGGCGAGGGCCGACTGCTCGCACCGCCCGAGTTGCTGGAGCAGCTCGAGAGCGCCGCGCTGATCCCGCTGCGCTACATCGATCCCCAGAGCGGTGACCCGAGCGAGCAGTTTCCCGCCAATCCCAACGGATCGCTGGCGGCGGCCGCGGCGCTCTGCGACGCGAGCGGTCGCGTCTTCGGGCTGATGCCGCATCCGGAGGCCTTCCTCTACCCCGAGAACCACCCCCAGTGGCGTCGGCGGCGCGCGAGCGCACAGGGTGACGGCCTGCAGATCTTCGTCAACGCCGTGGCGGCCTGTCGCGGCCGCTGAGCCCCGGCAGGACCGCGCGGGGGAGAGCCCCACCGTGAGCGCAGAGACCATCGTTGTCAGCGGGGGCGCCGGGTTCATCGGCAGCCACCTGGTGGATGCCTTCGTCGCGGCGGGCCATCGCGTGCTCGTGATCGACGATCTGTCGAGCGGGGTGCGCGCGCAGGTCAAC
Source organism: Pseudomonadota bacterium (assembly GCA_016702545.1). Classification (GTDB taxonomy): domain Bacteria; phylum Myxococcota_A; class Polyangia; genus JADJTL01. The sequence goes on from JADJDT010000018.1 coordinate 3,122, forward strand.
CCGGCCGCCGAGCTGCACGTGCTCGACGTGCGCAGCGCCGAGGCGGCCCAGCTGGTCGAGCAGTCGGGCGCAACCGCACTCTGCCACCAGGCGGCCCAGATCGACGTACGCGCCTCCGTCGCAGATCCGCGACGGGACGCCGAGATCAACATCCTCGGCCTGCTCAACCTGGTGGAGGCGGGGCGCCGCGGGCGCCTCGCGCGCGTGCTCTTCGCATCGAGCGGCGGCACGGTCTACGGCGAGCAGCAGTGCTTCCCCGCCGACGAGGACCACCCGACCCGCCCGATCTCGCCCTATGGCGTGAGCAAGCTCAGCTGCGAGCACTACCTCGGCTACTACCAGGCGACGCACGGCCTCGCGGTCACCTGCCTGCGCTACGCCAATGTCTACGGCCCCCGGCAGCAGGCGCATGGCGAGGCGGGCGTGGTCGCCATCTTCCTCGGGCGGCTGCTGCGCGGCGAGGCGCCGCTGATCTACGGCGACGGCGAGCAGACGCGCGACTACGTCTACGTCGGCGACGTAGCGGCGGCCAACCTGCGGGCGCTGACGGCCCACGGCTTCGGCGTCTACAACGTGGGCACGGGCGTCGAGACCTCGGTCAATGCGTTGTTGACGGCGCTGCGCGCGATCGTCGGCGGGCCCGCCGGACGACACGCCGAGGCGCGTACCGGCGAGCAGCGCCGCAGCGCGATCACCGCCGCGCGGCTCGAGCGCGCCCTCGGCTGGCGGCCCGAGACGACGCTGGCGGAGGGGCTGCGACGCACGGCCGCCTGGTTCCGCCCGTGAAGCCGGCCTCCTCGCCGCGCTGCTGCGCCGCGACAAGCTCCTGACCCTCACCTTCGTGCTGCTCGCCGGCGCGCACCTGCTGCCGCTGCTGCTCGCGCGCCATCTGCCGATGGGCGATGTCCCCGCGCACCTGGCGGTGGTGCAGATCTGGCGCACGCCCGTCGGCCAGGGCCTGATGGGCCAGGCCTATGAGCATCGCAGCGTCCTCCCGCCCTATCTGACCTACTACGGCACGCTGCGCCTGCTCGGCAGCGTCCTCAGTCTGGAGGCGGCGAACAAGCTGATCCTCGTGGCCTACGTGCTCGCGCTGCCGCTCAGCTTGGCCTATCTCCTCGGCGCCTTCGGCCGCGACCGCCGGCTCGCGCTGCTCGGCTTCCCGCTGATCTACAACGTCTGCTTCACCCACGGCTTCGTCGCCAATCTGCTGGCCTTGCCGCTGCTGCTGGGCACGCTCGGCCTGCTGCAGCACTACCTGCGCGGGCCCACGCTGCGGCGCGAGCTGCTGCTGGCGCTGCTCGTCGCCGCGGTCTATTTCACGCACGTGCTGGCGGCGGCCCCCTTCGCCATCGCCGCGCCGATCGTCTTCTTCGCCCACGTGCGCCGGCCGCGGGCGGTGCTGCGGCGCAGCCTCTTCGTTTGGCCCACGCTGGCCTTCGCCCTGGTTTGGACGCTACACAGCGCCGGGGGCCAGGGTTTCGGCGGTCCACACCGCACGCCGGCGGTCAACCTGGTGGTGGCGCTCGACTGGATCAACAACTTCCTCGTCGGCTCGGTCGACGAGCTCGCGCTGCTTGCCGTAGCAGGCACGCTGATCGCGTGCCTCCTGCTCCCCGCCCGCGGGGCCGACGCGGTCGCGCTGCCGCGCGGCCACTGGGCGCTCGGCGCCAGCGCGCTCGCGATCACCGCCTGCTACTTCGTTGCGCCGGGGCATCTCGACCAGCCCTGGTATCACTGGGCGACCAACGTCCGCCTGGTGCTGCCTGCGCTGCTGCTGCTGCTGACCCTGCCGCAGGCGCGACTCAGCGGTGCGCGCGCCCTGCTGCTGGCGCCGCTGGTCGTCCTGACGCTGTGGAGTGCCGTCGTGACCGCCCAAGGCTTCCGCGCCTTCGACGCGACCGTCCGACACCTCGACCGCGTGCTACCTGCCATCCCCGCCGACCGCCGCGTGCTGTCGCTCGTCTACGACGAGACCGATGGCGTGCACCAGGGCTTCCCCCTGCGTCACCTGCCGCTGCTCTATCAGGTACGCCAGGGCGGCTACATGCCCTACGACTTCGACATGCCGATGATGCCGATCGGCTATCACGGCGCCGCGACCCCCGCCCCCTTCTTCAAGAACCCGCAGGACTTCCGCTACGCCGAGCACGGCCGCTACTACGACTACTTCCTGGCGATCTTTCGTGCACCCGGCGAAGCCGGCCCGACCCTCGCCGGTGCCACCACCGAACAAGTGCGGCTCGTCACGCAAAGCGGGCGCTTCGCCGTCTACCAGAACCTGGGCAGCACGGCGCCGCCGTGACCGAAGGGTTTCACGCGAAGATGGCGCTCACCATGCGGCTGATCGGACGCGCGTTGCGTCGAGGGAGACGGGCGTGATCAAGAGAAGGACCATTGGGCATGCTTTCGTGGGACTCGGTGCCATCCTCGGATGCACGACGGCGCTTATCCTCGTCGCAAAGCTCTCCAACCGGGGGCGCCCGCCGGCGCTGGACGTCGAGGCTTGGTGCGGTGCCGTGGCAGGTTGGCTGCTCCTCTGTGGGTGGGGCACGCTGCGTCGGCATCGCTGGGCCCGGCCGATGGCCCTCGTTTCTGCGTGGTGCGTCGGCGTGCTCGGACTGGTCGTGTCCCTGAACACGCTCTTCTACGGCGCCGCCCGCGATCGCTTCTTAACCTTCCTGCCGGGTGCACTGGCCAGCGTGCTGCTGGTCTGCTGGCCGGCAGGAATCGTGCTCTGGCGCTTCCACGGGCGAAAGGGGCAGGCGCTCTTCGGGCCGTCGGGAGGGGATGAAGGCGACACGGAGGATGCTCCGCCCTCGCCCACCGTCGCCGCCCCGGACGACGGGGCGACGCCGACCACCGCTGACATGGCGCGTTCGGCGGCCGGGGAGACGAAGACATTTCGCCTTGGCTCGCAGGCAATCGCGCGGGAACGGACACGACTGCTCGTCTTCTTTGCGGGGTTTGCTGTCATTTACGGCGCCACCCAGCTCTTGGCGGCGAGGCCGAGGCCGGCGATCGACTTGCCCGTGCTGCTCGCCGTCTTGACGATCGTGTCCGCAGGCAGTGTGCTTGCACTGCGGAGCAGGATGCGCCAGCTGCGGAGTCTGCGCTTCGAGATCGACCCGCACGGGATTGCACAAGCGGTGCGTGACGCCCCGCGGCGATGGATCAGCCGCCGCGATCTTCGCCGGGTGGTAACCATCGACGGGTTGGGCTTGGCGCTGCACAGCACCGGCAAGCGGACACCGCTGTGGGTGCCCGCATCCGTCGAGGGTTTCGACGAGCTTGCCGCGCGCCTGACGGCGTGGGAGGGCGTGGAGCACCAATCACTGCCGCCGCGACGAACCAGGGTCTGGCTGGGCTACGCGTTGAGCTTGCTCCTGATGGCGGCCATGATCGTCCCGGCCCTGCTCCTCGCTCGTCACCTCGGGTCCCAGCGAGTGGTCTTCCTGCTTCCTGCGCTCGTGGTCGTGACGCTCGTGCTCGGCCGCCGCTACGATCCTCCCTTGATCGGCCTCTGATCCTCGTCGCCACGACCCACCTGACGCGAGACACCCGTCAGGCAAGGCGCGAACGCGGAGCGATCGGAGCGGCCAGCGTGACCCTCCAATCTGCTGGCCCAGCCGCGCTTGCTCACCCCGCTCTGCTCACCTCGCTCGGGCTGCTCCAGCATCACCTGCTCGCGCCGACCCTGCCTCGCTAGCGACTCTTGGCCTTTGGGCGTGTTGGCACACTGTTCCTGGGCGAGACGCCGGGGGTGAAGCGGGCGGTGAAGCGGGGGGACGCGCGGGACGCGGCTTGGCAGCCATGCTGGCGCAGCGATGCTGCTGCCGCATCAACCCTGGCCGGGCGCTAACGAGGAACCGGCCGTGCCAGGAGCGCCGTGATCCGTCGCACGGCCTGGCGCGCCTCGATGAAGAGCGGCGTGGTTGGTCCGAGCTGCAGGTACTGGCGGTAGGCGGCGAGCGCTGCTTGCGGGTCGCTGAGCATCTGCTCGTGGACGCGCGCGAGCTCGTAGAGCGCCGTCTGGGCCAGCGGATGCCGGGAATCAGCGAGCGTGACCCCCTCGAGTAGTCGCACGGCGCTGGCCGCGTCGCCACGCGCAATTGCCCGCTCGGCGCGCTGGTAGTCGAGCAAGACAGGGTCTGGGGCACCGCGACCCTCGCCACCCGCCAACGCGCTACCGGAGGCCTCGGCGTCGGCACGATCCGACGGTACTCCCGTGCGCGGGCGCACTGCCGGAGCGGCGGCAGCGCGCGTCGCCGCTCTTGACGAAGGCGCGGCAGTGGGCATCGCGGACGCCTGGGCGGCGAGGGGCGGCGCGGCGCTTGTTGCCGCAGCAGGCTCGCCGCTGGAGGTGGCAACCGCGGCGCCCCGGGCGAGCTGACCGGACCGGGGCACGCGCCGGAAGAGCGCGTACGCCGCTGCGTCCATCAGTTCCAGCGCGAGTCCCGCCTTCGTCGCTGTCAGCATGCTGCCCCCAGCGATCGCTTGCCGACGGCCGCCGGGGGTGACGAAAAGCGTGTGTCCCTCGAGCACCGCGACACGTGTGCTGTGCGCGCCGACGGTGACGGAGAAGACCGTGCCGGTCACACGCACGATGCCGTGGGGAGTCCGTACGCGAACCGCCTCGTCGCGCGATCGGCCGTGCACGGCAACCAGCGCCGCGCCGCTGCGCACCAGGACCTGCTTGAGCCGCAGGCGGCTGTGCTCGAGCGAGATGCGGGCCTCCGGCTGCAGCGTGATGCGCATCGCCTGACCGAGGCGCAGCGAAAGGGCTTGGCCTTCCCCGGCGACGAGATCCGTACCCTCGCTGAGGGCCAGGGCGCCCCAGCTCGGCCCCGCCTCAATCGTTGCCGCCACCGCTGCCGTCCGCGCCTGGCGCGCGGGCGCGAACACGAGCAGCAGCCAGGCCGCAACCGACCCCACCGCGACGATGCTCATCGCGGCGTAGAGCGGGCCTCGGCGCCGCGGCAGCCATGCGGCCTCGGCCAGCGCTCGCCCTACGAGCGCGTCATCGTGCTCGGCGGTGGCATCCGGCGCCTCGATCGCCCGCCACGCGGCCAGCACCCGCTCGAGCCTTTCGACCTCGACACGCGGCCGCGCCACACCAGGCGACGACTCCTCGAGCTGGCGCTCGATCCGCGCGCGCTGCTCGGGCGAGGCCGTGGGCTGCAGAGCCTCGAACAACTCGCTGGTCGATACCTCCTCGGATCCGTGCCGTCGCATCATGACGACACCTCCGCCAGGCGATCATCAGCGCTCGCACGCGAAGGGCAGCCCTCGACATGGGCGCGGATGCGCTCGCGCGCTGCGCGCAGGCGCGTGCTGACCGTGCCCTGGGGCAGCTCCAGCAGCTCGGCGATCTCGCGCGTCGTATAGCCCTCGATGTCGCGCAACAGAAACACCATGCGCTGATCGACCGGAAGACCGGCGACCACGGCGCGCATCTGCGCCAGCTCGGCGCCTGAGTCTGTTCGGCCGGGGCTCGCGGCATGGGCTGCCGCGTCGGCGACGGCGGCCAGCGAGATGACCTTACTGCGCGAGCGAATGTGCCGCCATGCTGTGCGCAACGCGATGCGGATCATCCACGTGCTGAGACGCGCTTCACCGCGGTAGGTATCGATCGAGCGCACGATCTCGATCAGGGCCAGTTGGGTCACGTCATCGAGTTCGGCGTCGGCCCCGATGACACGGCGCAGGCAGCCGCGAATCGCGGGGAGCTCGCGGCTCAACAGGCGGTCGAGGGCGTTGCGATCGCCGTGACGTGCCCGCCAGACGAGCCAGGCCTCTGACATCAGAGCCCCCAGCTGACGCCGAGGCTGATGGCCAGCGCGCCGGCAATGCGCTTGCGCGCCACCTCGATCGGCTCCGCACTCTCAGAGGGCAGCAAAACGCTCACGTTGGTCGTGCGTATGGGCTGGCGCCAACCGATCCGCAGCACTGGGCTCAGCCGCGGGCGAATCCAGCGCAGCTCGGCCCACGGCAGCAGGTTCGGCACGACCCGCGCATCGGCACGACCGAATCCGTTGTCGACGACCGGAACCGGCCGGTTGACGTCGATCTCCGCTGCGATCCCGAGCGCCAGCGCCCAGCGCGAACGGGTCCAAAGGCGGTACCCCAGACCAAGGCGGGCGAGGAAGGCGCGCCTTGGCGACACGCTCTGCAGAACGGTTGGCGTGGCGCCAAGGGCCGATTCCCACAACGCACCAGAACGAAGCCTGAGCGACTCCAGGTAGCCAACACCCAGGTCGACCACCCACCGGCGGACCTGGAGTCCGGCTCCGACGAGAAAGCCCAACCGCAGCACGTCACCGACGACGTGCCTGTCCAACGACATCGGGGCCGCTGCTTCGGTGTCGAAGCGCAAGCTGAACTGCCGCGCGCGCTGGGTCCGGGTCCCGGCCCGCCGCTGGGGCAGGCGCGCCCGATGAGCAACGGGTGCTCGGGTCGCCGCAGGGCGCATGCCGCTTGCACCCTCCGTCCCATCCGCACGCTCGGGCGACACCGCGGAGGTCGTATGCTCGGCGATCAGCAGCGCCAGATTCCGCACCAGGACGTCCTGGGGCAGGCCGTGATCGGCGAGGATGCGGATCGAGCTCACGGCGGCGCTCCAGCGATGGACTCGGACGATCCAGGTCGTGCGACCCTGATCTTGAGCCTGTCGCAGGCGCACGTGCCATGCCGCCTGGCTGCCGTCGTTGACTACCTGGAGGCCTCGCTCGATCAGCGCTTGGCGCAAGGCCGCGCTCTCGACCGGGGCGCCGACATCGAGTGTCAACGTCACGGGGTGGGCGGCGAGCGCCAGCGCTACACCGAGGATCAGGGCCGGCATGATGACGTCTCGCCGCAGGTGCAGGCCGCTGCAGCGGCGTCGCCTGGCAGCATTCGACCGGCGCCGCCGTCCCTGCCGCTGGGACGGGGACACACCGGGTCCCCGCCGTCGACGCGCCGCGCGGGCAACAAGCCGCCGTCTGCAGTCCGACTGCCGGCGTCATCGGCGAGCAGCGGTTGTTCGGCCAGTGGGGCGATCAGCAGCGTGCCCGTCACGTCGCAGGCGTAGGGAAAGGCCCCCAAGGGGAAGGGATAGTCATTCAAGCCGCGGGGGGCGCGCGACGGCGAAACGAGGAACTGGCCGTCGATCTCTGCGGTGATGCAGGGGCCTACAGCCGACACACTGCCGATCGTCAGCTCCGAAACCTCCAGGTAGTCGGCCCGCCAGGCTTCCTGCACCGCTTCGAGAGCCCGGCCTGCCGAGACGGGGGCTCGGAGGAATGGGGGCTTTGGGTCGCGCCCGACCAGAAGATCGACCGTGGCCTCGGCGTCCTCGCGGACGAGTGCCACGGCACCATCGATTTCGGCGACTCGGTAGGTGCGCCCCGCGATGAGCGTGCTCATGCCGCCGACGAAGGGATCGGAGGAGCAGCCGTGGCTGATGACAATCGCGCTGCGGAGCCGGACGCCTGGAGCGAGATCCACGCGGCCTTCGCCCGTCGCACAGCGGCCGACGATCTCGGCAGCCGTGGGAGGGTCGGAAGTGTCACGACCGCGACCATAGCCTGGCAAGCCAAAGCACCCGCGGGCGGCTTGCTCCACCCCGCTCAGGGACAAACACGGATCGCCGCCGACGACTTCCGGATAGTCACTACAGGCAAGCAACAACAGACCCAGCGCCCCCCCCAGAACTGCCCTCATGATGCCCCTCCTGTTTCGACGAGATAGTTATGACGATCCCAGCTCTGGAAGGTTAGTGGGGGCCCGCCGGGATTTTCATTGCCGGGAAACGCTCGCGGCGCAGATCGATCACACGGGACCGGTCGCCGCGGGGGACCTCGCAGGCTTCCGCGGACCAGGGTGCCGTCGAGAGGCTGATCGGCGTCGGCGCTGTGCCCCTCGTGCACGCGCGCGGTCCGAAGAGAAACGACGTGTGATCAGGAGGCGTTGAGCGGACAGTGAAAGGGCGGCTCTGGGGGCTGGTTTCGAGGGCGCGGCGGAGCTGTGGCGACGCGCTGCGGCGAGCGGTGGTGCGGGACGGCGTTCGGGTCAGCGAGAACGAGCGGCGCGCGGCCGCTCACGGAGCCTGGGCGCAGCAGACGCCCGCGCGCGCCTGGCTTCGCCGCCAGAGCGCCAAATCAACCCCGGTCCGCCTCGGAATTGCCTCGGAATTCGCCTCGAAAATCAGGCACCGCGCCAAGCAAGGCCCGTCATCCGCGGCGCTCACACGCCGAAGCGCTGCAACAGGCGCTCACGTGCCGTCGCGCCGAGGCCTTCGCCACGCAGCAGCTGCTGGTAGGCGTCGAAGCCCAGGCAGAGCCAACGCTGCTCGAGCGGGTTGTGCGCGTGAATCGGATCGCCGCTGCGGCTTCGCCTGCCGACGAAGACAAGCGCGCTGATCAGCTGCACGAGCAGATGCGCCGGCAGATAGAGCGGTCCCAGCACGTCGTGCTGGCGGCTGTGCGCCAACTCGTGCGCGAGCAGCAGACGACCCCCGATCCCCTCGGCCAGCGGAGGGCGGTAGATGATCGCTTGGCCAAGCGTTACGGCACCGAACTGCCACGGACAGGGGATGCGACAGGGATAGATCGTCGCGACCGCCGCCGGTCCCCCAATGCGCCGTACGCCGCGACCACCGCTGACGAGCAGCCCCACCGAATGGCCGACGAGATCCGTCGGCAGCGTCCAAAGCGCGCGGAGCACACGCACCGCGCGCTGGCGCGAGCGCGGCGCGGGCATGCGTAGCGTCGAGCGGCTCACCCGCGCAGCATGCCGCGAATTGCCGGCCGGCGAAATGCGGGGCGACGAGCAAAGCAGGGCTCCCCACACTGGGGTTGAGTTGCCGTGCAGGCGCAACCCGGGATCCGCACTGACCCCGGGCTCCCGACTCCGCACGGCGGTTGGTTTCGTGCGAAGGCGCGGGTGCCGGGCTTCTCCGGTCGCGGCGCTCCCCAGGCCCCGCAGCGACCCCTCAGCGCGCCGCCGCGCCGTGCTCGCGGCGAATCGCGCCGGCGATCTCGTCGAGGCGCGAGAGGAAGCGCGAGCGGTCCTTCTTCTCCATCGGCGCCGGCCCGCCCGTGTGCACGCCCATCTCCCGAAGCTGCTGCGCGAGCTCGCGCGACGCCACCGCATCGCCGATGCTGTTGGCCGTGAACTCGCGGCCCTTGACGCCCAAGACCCGCGCGCCCTGCGGCAGGCAGCGGGCGGCCAGCGGGATGTCGGCCGTGATGACGATGTCGCCGGCCCCGGCACGCTCGGCGATCCAGTCGTCCGCCTCGTCCATCCCCCCGCCCACGCGCACAGCCTGCACGGAGGCCGAGAACGGCACGTTGACGGGGCGATTGGCGACCACCCGCACGACGAAGCCATAGCGCTGCGCCACGCGATAGACCTCGTCCTTCACCGGACAGCCGTCCGCGTCGACGAACACGATCAGCATCGCCTCACATCCCTTCCGCCAAGCGGCCCCGCGCTCGCAGCACCACCTACGACTGCGGCGTCGACCCCGGCGGCGGAAGCTTCGGCGAGCGGCGGAGCAATAACAGGGTCCACAGCGCCAGGCCAAGCAGCAGCGCGCCGAGGACCAGGCCGAGAGGCAGAGCATAGCGCTCGCTCCACGGCTGCGGCACGGCGGGGCCGGCACCGAAGCCAGGGTTGGGTTGCAGCGCGCCGCAACGCGCGGGACGCAGCTCGGCGTCGCGCGATCGCGCGAGCACCGCGCCCAGGTCATATTGGCCCGCGCCCAGCTCCGGCGCGCCGAGGTAGAGCCAGTGATCGCCACCGGCCGCCGCGCGGAACACCAGCTCGTCAGGCCGATAGCTCAAGCGCACCCGCCGCAACGCGATCGGCGGGCTATCGCCGTCCTCGACCTCGATCACGAAGTAGCGTTTGGCGGTGGGCTCGAACTCGAGCTCGAGCTGGTCGAGCGGGTGGCCCGGTCCGCCCTCGGCCACGGCCACCACGCCGGTCCCGACCGTCGGCCAGAAGCTGCGCTCGTTGCTCGCCCGGACAGTCACGCGCCGCTCGAAAGCGCCCGGTCCGACGACCAGCTCGGCGGCGCTGAAGGGCACGCCCGCGTGCCCCGCGTCGACCAGGACGCGCGAGCGACGCGGCAGCTCGGGGGCCGGCGGCAAGCGTTCGACCGGCCGCTCGACCGTCCGCACCGGCAAGCGCGCGGCGGGTGGCACCAGCCGCACGATGCCACCGCGAATCGGCACCGGCTCGCTGCCGGGGCGCGCCTCGAGCGTGGCACGGATGTAGCGCTGATCCGAGGGCGCATAGGCCAGGCGCGCGTGCAGGCGCTCGTGGCTGCCGCTGCGCACGTGGTAGACGAGGTTGGCGTCATCCAAGAGCGCCCAGCGCTGCCCGTCGGCGGAGACCTCGAGCTGCACGCGACGAAGGAAGTTCGTCCGGTCGAGCTGCAGCTCGAGCTCGCTGTGGCGCAGCCCCTGCTGGCCCAGGTCGAAGGTTGCGCGCGTGGCTCCGTCGGGCAGGATCAGCGGATCGACCATCGTGACCGGCCGCTGGCTCGCCGCCTCGGCCATCCCGACGGCACGCACAGCGAGCGGCAGCTCACGACCAGCACCATCGGTGACGCGCAGATCGCAGAGCGGGCAATGGGTGCTGGCGCTTTGCTGGTAGAGCAGCGGAACGATTTCCAGCCGAAAAAGCCCCGGACCCGTGACCCCCTGCAGCGCGCAGCGCTGGGGCAAGCGCTGCGTCGGTGTGGCCCAAGCCGCCGTGGGCACGAGACCAAGGCCACCGCTGAGCGCGAGCAGCAGCACCAGCGTGCGGCCGCCATCCTTGAGCAAGGCCAGCAGGCGGCGCCCGTGGCGCGCATAGAGAAACGACGCGGTCAGGAGCAGCGCGCCGACACCCACGAGCACGGCGATCTGATAGGGCCGCTCCAGGCGCCAAACGTCGTGCAGCGCCAGCTTGACGAGCGTGAGGGAAAAGAAGCCGAGGCCGAGCAGGCGTGAGGGCGCGTGGCGACGACCGAAGCCCAGGCCCACGAGCGCCGCGGCGTAGAGTCCGAGCGCCAGCGTGGTGACCATGGCGCGCCGTCCTTCCTGCAGCCGCACCGCGCTGAAGTAGGCCGAGCGGAAGGCGCCGAACTCGTCCTCCGCGAGTGCGACCGCTGGTTCGGCCGGCAAGGAGAGGGCGAGCTGTCCGACCTCCTGGATCAGGGCCAGCATCAGCACGAAGTGGCCCGCGCCGAAGAGCACCCAGGCGCTCCGGCGAAACCGGGTCCGCTCGGGGCGACGTGCACAAAAGCGCGCACTGACCAGCGCCGCGCACGCGGCGCCGCACAGGCCGAGGGTGCGCGGGTTGAACAACGCCGGAAAGGCGAGGCGGCCCGCCTGACCGTTACTCCCGAAGAAAAGCGCGGCCTCCTGCTCGGCCCAGAGTAGGTCAAGCATCAGCGCCCGGCCCAGGGTCAACGCCAGGAGCACCAGGCCGCCGATCAGCCAAGCGGCGTCGTCCTCTTGCACCGCGAGCGCCACGACGACGGCTCCGAGCGCGGCCCAGACCAGGGTGATGCTCGCACCGCTGAGCAAGAGCGCGGCCGCGGCGGCGAAGAGCGCCAGGGCCAGGCCCAGCAGCACCGAGGCTTGCCGGCGCGCACCGGGCTCACGGCGCAGCAGCGTGGCCCCGAGCCCGAGGTTGGCCAGGCCGGTCGCACCGACGAGCGCGGCGCGCAGCAGGCGCTGCGAGGCCGCGCTGTAGACCAGGACCATGACGACGTAGGCCAACGCGGCGAAGGCCACCGTTGCGACCTGGAGGGTCGCGGCCGGTTGGCGCCGGCGCAACCAGTCCCAGGCCGCGCCGGCGACGTAGGTCATCGCCCAAAGGCTCGCGGCCAGCAGAAAGAGCGCTTGCGAGCCCGGCGCCACCGGGCGCTGGGCCAGCAGCGAGGCGACGGTCGCCGTGGCGAGGGCCGAGAGGGCCCCGATCAGCGGCGCACGGGCATGCAAGGAGAGCGCAACATAGAGCGCCGCGAGCAGCGCGACCAGCCAGAGCAAGAGCAGCGGGTGCTGCCCGCCGAGCAGCACGAGCAGCAGCACGAGCAGGGCCGCGCCGATCGCGCCCAGCCCGAAGAGCGCCCGCGGGCTCAGGGGCTGGTCGCGATGGAAGCGCCCGCGCAAGAAGGTCGCGGCATAGAGCGCCGCCCATCCACCGAGCACCAACAACAGCGCCAGCGGGCGCTCCTGTGCACGTTCACTCGTGGCAAGCAGCGCGAAGAACGAGGCGAGCAGCGGCACGATGAGCAAGTCGAGCCGACCCTCGCGACGCAGCAACCAGCCGAAGAGCGCAGCCAAGGCGACGAAGCCACCGCCGAGCAGCTCCGGGCGATCGTAGAGCAACGCGCTGGCCCCCGCGTGCGCCGTCACTGCGCTGAACAAGAGCAGCGCCAGCGGGGAGAGGCGATCGAGCTGGCGCTGGCGCGCCACCCACCAGGCGAGCAGCCACTGCAGCAGAAACGCGGCGAGCGCGCCCAGCGGCACGAGACGCGCAGCCAGGGGATAGTAGGGTGCTTGCTGCAGCGCTGGCGGCAGCTCGAGACTCAAGAACAAGGGCGGCGCGTGAAGGTCGAAGAAGCGCCGGTACCAGCCGACGAAGAGCACCGTTGCGCCGGCGATGGCGATCCACGTCGCCCAGCGGAAGGCGCGCGGAACGGCAACGAGCTGCGACAGCGCCGTGAGCACCAGCAGGTAACTGAAGAGCGCGAAGGGGCGGTCCTGTCCGGTCGAGAGCAGCACCGGCGTGGCAAGACCCGCGACGAGAGCGATCACCAGCACCGCCTCGCTCTGGTGGTGGAGCGCGAGCGCGCCACCGAGCAGCACGACGAGGGCCAGCACCGCGAAGGCGATCGGCAGGGGAAGCAGCTGGTAGAAGCCGAAGGCGGCGTAGGCCGAGAAGAGCAGGATCGCGAGACCCACCCCGACCAGGGCATGGATGAATACCAGCCGCGTGCGCGGCCGCAGCCACTCGGCCAACACGAGCAGAGCACTGCCGACGAAGGCACCGATCGCCACACGGCCCACGGGGCCAATCCATGCGTTGTCCACCGCGTACTTGAAGAAGTAGGCCACGCCCAGCAGCAACACGGCGGCGCCGATGCGGTTGAACCAGACCAGGCCGATGCGCTCCTCGAGGCTGGGCTGCGCCTCAGGGGTTGGCACGCCGGCACCCAGAGCTGCTCCGGCCGCAGTCGCTGCTGCAGCGTCGGCCCGATCCGCGCCAGTGGCGGCCGCGGCAGCCGCGCTCGCCAAGGGCGCCGAGGCGACCGCCGCCACTGCCGGCATCGCCTTCGCGGCAACCAGGAGCGCCTGCTCCGCCGCGACGACCGCTTCGCGACGCGCGCTCGAGCCCGCATCGACATCAACGGCGTCGGGACCGCTGGGTGCAAGCGCTTGCGCCGGCAACACTGGAGCGGGCGCGTCGGCGCTCGCGGCACCCACTTCCGGCGCGCGCGCACGGAGCTCGCGCGCAAGCGCCGTGACGCGGCGATCGAGGACCGCCACCAAGCTTTCGACGCGCTGGAGACGCTCGTCGTCGTGCGCGCCGAGCCGCCGGTGCAGCCGGTTGATTCTCACCTGCGCCACGATGCCGAGCACCAGCCCCGCGGGCAGCGCAGCCAGCAGGATCAAGCCCAGCGGAATCCACCAGAGCGCATCAGAGAACATGCATCCGTCCTTGCCAGGCACCCCGCATCCGGCCGGGCGCCCGGCGTCCGGCCGCGCTCGTCCCAGCGGGCCTCGAAGCGCCCCGAAGCTGCCGGAGGCTCGACTGTCGGCGCCAGGCGGCCCTGACTTCGGGAATCCCGTGCCCGTTTGAAGTCTACGTCCCTTCCGCCGGCTCCTCCACCGCCTCAGCGCGCCGCGCCTTGCTCGCCAGCAGCAGCCGACAGTCCGCCTCGTCGAGGACGAAGGGCGAGGCGCCCGCTCGCCGCCCCAGGCAGCGACCTGTCGCGTCGCGCGCCAGCCGCAGCTCGGCCAGCGGTCGGGGCGCCGCATCACCGCTGCCGCCCGCCGGGCCCCACAGCGTCACCACCGCCAAGGCCTGCGTCGATGGCGGCCAGGCCGGCAACCAGCGCGTGACGCGCAGATGCTCGAGCCGCTCGAGCAGCGCGGCCACCAACGCGAGGTCGGCCGCCGCCGTCCGCGGCGTGACGACGCGCCAGCCCTCAGCGCTGCGTTCGAGGGTCTCACGCAGGGCCGTGCCGGCGACGACGACGCGTTGGAGCTGCTCGCGGGGCAGGCGCAGAACCACGCGCTCGCGGAGATCGAGCGTCGCGTCGCTCAGCAGCTCGGCCGCCGCCGGTGCCAACCACAGCAGGGCCGCCTCGTCGTCGCGCCGCACGGGCAACCGGCCTTGCGCGTCCGGCGCGCCGAAGCGCAGGACCTCAGCCTCCGCGGCCTGCGCCCGCTCGAAGCGCAACGTGGCCCACTGCCCATCCGCCCGCGCGCGCAGCGCGGCCTCGTCGGCCAGCGGCTCGAGCGCACCACGCGTGTCAACGAGGGCGGCGACCCAGGTCCGCAGCGCCTCGTCATCGGCGGGCGGCCCGCCCGCGCCCAGGCGCCAGGTCGCGCCGTCGCGCACCAGCGTCAGCGGCCGGCCCGCGCGCGTGACCGCGATCCGCTCGAGCTCCGGCTCCTCGCTCCGCAGCAGCGCCGAGTCCACGAGCTGCTCGACGGGCAACGCGAGCGGCTGCAGCTCCTGCGCGTCGATGCAGCCACCGCTCGAAGCTCCCGCCCGACGCCGCCCCACCCAGCGGCGCCCCGGCTCGCCCGCGCAACCCAGGCCCAGCTCCAGCTCGGCCAGGCTGCCCCGTCCGAAGACCTCGACGCGCCACGGCGCGAACCCCGGCGGTCGCGTGGAGAAGCGATCGATTCGCAGCGCCGCCAGCGCCCCGAAGAGCCGCTCGGCCGGCAGGGGATCGGCGCGCAGCGCGGCCCCCTCCCCGACCGCGACCTTGAAGCCCCGCGGTCGGCGCGTCAGCCGCAGCGGCGTCCGCCCCGCCGCGAAGAGCGCGACGGTCTCGATATCGGCGGCCATCCACGGCAGCAGATCGCGCTCGCGCAGCGCGTCGGCCTCCAGCTCCACGCTCTCGGCGAAGCTGCTCGGCACGACGCGCAGCTCGCGCCCCACCGCCACATAGAGCCCCAGGCCCGAGGCGTCGGGCCCGCCGATCGCCAGCGTCTGCGTCGTCGCGCCGCGCTGCACGAGGGTCAAGCGCAGCCGCGGCGGCTCGAGCCCGCGTGGCATGCGCGCGCCCTTGGCGGAGAGCACCTGCAGCACCTCCGTCAGCTCGAGCGCCGCGAGCAGCCGCGCCATCGCGGCCGCGTCCACCGGGGCGCGCACGGGATGCTCGATCCACCAGCCCCGATCCCCGCGGCGCGCCAGCGCCAGCACGGGCCGCCCGGGCGACACGAAGCGCAGCGCGATCAGCTGTTCTCGATCGAGATCGGGCAGCAGCCGGCCGCGGCGACGCTCTTGCTCGGCGGTGGGCTGGCGCTGGCCCTCGAGCAGCAGCACGTAGGCGCCGAGCCCGAGCGCCAGCAGTCCCAACAGCAGCAGCGTGCGCGCGCGCATGTCTTCACCGCCTCCGGCGCCACCAGGCGATCAGCGCGGCCGCCAGGGCGATACCCGGCAGCGCCACCACCGTCAGCGCCAGCACGCGTGTGAGCTGGGCCGCGTCGGCGACGAGACGGGTGCGCTCGACCACGCGCGGGCCGATCCCCAGCCGCTGCGTTTCGTCGACGAGCCAGTGCAGGGCCGAGAGGACGAGATCGCGGTTGTCATCGCGCGACGTGTCACCGGCCAAGCGGTCGTTGAGCACGCCGCGCTCGCTGCCGAGCACGACGATGCGGGTGGTGCGCCAGCGCACCGCGGCGGCCACCGGCACCGGCCCCGGACCGTCGAGCCCCGCATCGAAGCGCAGGGCGCGATCGCCGCGCAGCGCGGCCAGATCGCCCTCGGCCCATCCGCGAGCGCTGCTCTCAACCAGGGCCACCGCCTCGATCCCCGAGCGCACCCCGGGCGCCTGCGGCGCGGGTCGCACCTCGCGCGCCAGCGGCCAGACCGTCAGGCGCCCGACCATCACGCGCGCCAACGGGTGGCTGCTGTAGCCGTCGCGCGTGCCCCAGGTCAGCAGCGGTTGCTCGCCCGGCACGGCCTGGGGATCGACCACGACGGTGCGCGGCAACACGAGGCCCCACGAGGCCAGCCACGGCTCGAGCCCGCAGCCGCGGTAGCGAGTGACGCCCCGGTCGAGCAGCGGACCGATCAGCAGGAGCAGCCGACCCCCGCGCGTCAAGTAGCGGTCGAGCGCGGCGAGCTCGGGGCCGGCCACACTGCGCGTCGGCCCACCGAGCAGCAGCACATTGCAGCCGACGGCCCCGCCGAGCAGCTCCGCGCCGCCGATCGCGCGCGGCTGCAGCGCGTCGCGACGCAGCTCATCGGCTAGCTCTCCGTAGCCGGCAGGCGCATAGGAGTCGATCGGCGCCTCGCCGTGGCCGGTGGTGAAGCAAACGGTCACCGGCCGCGCTTGCGTCACGGCCAGCAGCGCGGCCAAGAGCTCTGGCTCGCCGCGAAAGGCGGTGATGGCGCGACCACCGGCCTCGCTGCGGCGTTCGGCCAGGGCGCGCGCCGGGAGGTAGCGGCTGCGTCCCGCGCAGGCCACGACGACCACGCCCTCGCGCAGCTCGACGGCCGGCACGCCCAGGCGCTGCGCCAACAGCGCCGCGGCGGCCGGATCGGCGTCGACATCGACGAAGCGCGTGTGCAGCTGTGACGACCAGCGAGCGAGCTGCCGCAGCAGCTCGCGGGTCTCGGGATAGACCGAGTCGGCGGTCGGCGCGCTGGGCGCCATCAGCACCGTAACCTCGACCCGTTGGCGCAGCCCCGCCAGCACCCGCCGCGTCTTGTCGGCGACGGCGTAGACCCGCGCCGCGGTCCAATCGGCGCGCACGTAGTGCCGGCCGCCGAGGTAGTTGAGCAAGGCCAGATTGACCGCCAGCAAGAACAGGCCCGCGGCCAGCCGAGTCAGCGCGGCCCGCTCCGGCGTGGCGCGCCCGGCGGGCGGCGCCATGGGCACAGGCTGAGACTGAGACTGAGGCGACCCGCGCAGCATACCTACCCTTAGGACCCGCTCGGAAATAACTCATCCATCTGGCCGTCGATCCATCCCGCCGGGCTGCGTTGCAGCTCCTCGCAATACCAACAGTATTCCTTCGTCGCTGCGCCTTGCCCGGCGGGCGCCTCAACGCCCAGTTGATCGAGTTATTTCCGAGCGGGTCCTTGCAGCTACGGCCGACGCCGCAGCCCCAGATGACCGACGGCGGCGGTCAGGCAGAAGACGATGACGCTACCGTGCAGCAGCAGATGCCGGCTGTCGACGAGCCCGCGCGCGAAGTCGTCGAGCTGCGCCAGCACGTCGAGGCGCTCCAGCAGCGTCGCCAGCGGGCCATCGCTGACGAAGAACCGCAGCGGACCGAGCAGCACCCACAACGCGAGCGACGCAGCGCAGAGCAGCGCCGCGATCAGCGGCTGGGCCGTCAGCGCGGAGCACAGCACGCCGACTGCGAGTGCGGTCGCGCCCACCGACAACGTCCCGAGATAGCCGGCCGCCACCGAGCCCCAATCCAGAGTGCCGCGCTCCGCCAACCAGGCGGCGAGGAGCACGTAGACGGCCGTCGGCAGCCAGAGCGCGACATAGAACAGCACCGCCGCCAGGTACTTGCCGAGCACGATCGCGATCGGCCGCACGGGCGCCGTCAGCAGCGTCTCGAGCGTGCCGCTGCGACGCTCCTCGGCGAGCAGGCGCATCGTCGTCAGCGCGACCACCATGATCAGGAACAGCCAGTAGAGCAGCGTTCCACCCAAGAAGAGCCGCAGCGGCGTGCCATGCGGGGCGAGCGGCTGCGCCATCAGCTCGACGAAGAGGAAGAAAGAGTAGCCCTGCACCAGCAGAAAGACCGTCAGCAGCGTCCAGCCGAAGGGCGTGCGGAAGTACGCCAGCAGCTCCCGTCGTGCGATCGTCGCCCAGGCCATCACGTCCCTCGCGCGCGCTGTCTACTCACGCTCGCGCGTGAGCTGCGAAAACACAGACTCCAGGGCCGCCCGCTCGACGCGCAGCTCCTGCAGCCCCCAACCGGCGGCGAACACGGTCCCGGCGACCCGCTCGCGCGCCGCGGCGTCGTTGGCGCCGGAGAGGCGGCAGCGCACGACCCCTGGTTCGAGCGGAAGCTCGATC
Organism: Pseudomonadota bacterium; assembly: GCA_016702545.1. Classification (GTDB taxonomy): domain Bacteria; phylum Myxococcota_A; class Polyangia; genus JADJTL01. Next base: position 21,381 of record JADJDT010000018.1, read on the forward strand.
GCTTCGGAGACGGCGACGCCAGGCAAGCCCTCCAGGCGCGGCCGGATCTCGGCCAGCGGTCCGCGAATCGTGACCCACAGCGCGACGCCGCCGCCCGCGCTGAGGGCCTCGAGCGGCCCCTTTGCGACCACCACGCCGTGGTCCAGCACCACCAGCTCGCGACACAACGCCTCGACCTCGCCGAGGACATGGCTCGAGAGCAGCACCGCCTGCGTGCCGGCCAGCGAGCGAATCAGCTCGCGCACCTCCCGTAGCTGGTTCGGATCGAGCCCGGCCGTCGGCTCGTCGAGCACCAGCAGGGGCGGTGCACCGAGCAGCGCCTCCGCCAGGCCGACGCGCTGGCGGTAGCCGCGCGAGAGCTGCCCGATCACGCGACGGGCCACCGCGCCGAGACCGCAGCGTTCGACGACGCGCTCGACCTCGGTGCGGGCGGCGCGGCCGTGCAGCCCGCGCAGCCGCGCGCGATAGGCCAGGTGCTCGACCACCCGCAGCTCGCCGTGCAGCGGTGCGCTCTCCGGCAGATAGCCGATCAGCCGGCGGGCCGCGAGCCCCTCCTGCACCACGTCCCGCCCCCCCACGCACACCCGCCCCGCGCTCGGCGACAGGTAGCCGCAGATCACGCGCATACAGGTCGTCTTGCCGGCCCCGTTGGGACCCAGCAGGCCCACGGCCTGGCCGGCCGCGACACCGAAGCTGAGGCGGTCGAGCACCTGCCGCCCCGCGAGCCGCTTGCTCAGCTCGCAGACCTCGAGCAGCGCCGGTGGCGTCGTGGACTGCGTGGTCGTCACGCTGGGGCCGGCCAAAAAAACACCTGGGGGGGGGGGCCCCCCCCCCCGCGGGGGGCGGGGGGGGCCGCCCCGCCCCCCCGGCCCCCCCCCCCCCGGGGCGGGCCCCCCCGGGGGGGGGGGCGCCCCCCCCCCCCCCCCCCCGGGGGGCCCACAAAACCCCCCCGGGGGGGGGCCCCCCCCCCCCCCCCCCGGGGGGGCCCCCCCCCCCCCCCCCCCCCCCCCGCCCCGCCCCCCCCCCCCCCCGGGCCGGGGGGGGGCGGGGGGGCCGGGGCGGCCGCGGCGTGGGGGGGGCCCCGGGGGGGGGGTTTTTTTTGGGAAACGAGCCCTTGGGCGCCCGCCGGCGCCGCGGTGCGCAGCGGCAGCGCGATGGTGAAGGTCGTGCCCTGCCCTGGCTGCGACTGGCAGCTCACCGTGCCGCCATGCTCATCGACGATGCGCTTCACGATCGCCAGGCCGAGGCCGGTGCCATCGGCCTTGCCGGCGGTGGCGAAGGCCTCGAAGAGCCGGTCGCGCACCTCCTCGGGCACGCCCGTTCCCGTATCGCTGCAGGTCAGCACCAGCTGGTCCCCGGACACCGCTACCGCCAGCGTGAGGCGCCCGCCCTGGGGCATCGCCTGCACGGCGTTGCGCGCCAGGTTGTGGATCGCCCGACGGAGCTTGTTCTCGTCGAAGTAGGCCGTCCCCTGGTAGCCCAGGTCGCACTGCAGGACAATCGGCCGCTCGGCCAGCTCGTGGCGCAGGTGCTCCTCGATCTCGCGCATGAACTTACGCAGGTAGACCTTGCGCACCAAGAGCTGGCTCTCGCCGCGGGCGAAGCCCAGCACCTCGCCCGCCATCGCCGACATCACGTCGAACTGCGAGAGAATGCGCTCGGCGTAGGCCGCGCGGGTCGGCTGATCGGCGTCGACCATCAGCTGCGCGAAGCCCGAGATCACCGTCATCGGCGTGCGGAGATCGTGCAGCACCCCCGCCAGCAGGTGGCCGATGGCGACCAGGCGCTCCTCGCGCAGCCGCTGCTCGCGGTAGCGGGCGAGCTCGATCGCCGGCGCCACGCGCCCAGCGATCAGCGTCACCAGCTGCAGGTCGGCAGCGTCGAAGGGAGCACCATCGTGGCGATTGACGAGCTCGAGCGCGCCGACGGCCTCCTCGTGGCCGCGCATGGGCACGCAGAGCACACTCCGCGCGACGAGCGCCCGGCGCTGCGCCACCTCGCTGACGAGGCGACGCTCCGCGCTGGCCTCGTCGATCGTTAGGCTCTGCCGGTGCTCGGCGACCCAGCCCGCCACGCCTCCGGCCTGCGTCACGGGCAGGCCGAGCAGCGTCGGAGGAGCCGCCGCCGCGGCGGCCGTGCAGCAGTAGAGCCGGTCGCCCGCGGGCAGCCGGAGCAAAATCCCCGCGGCCTCGACCTGCAGGCGGCGCTCCGTCAGCGCGAGCAGCCCCAGCAGCAGCTCGTCGACCGAGGTCGCGTTGGCGAGCTGCTGCTGCACCTCCAGCAACACGTCGAGCTCGCCCATCCGCCGCTCGAGCGCCTGCTGGGTGCGCCGCAGCGCCTCGTTCTGCGACAGGACAGACGCGTAGAGCCGACTATTCTCCAGCGCCATCGCGGCCTGGGCGCCGAGCGCGGCCAGGAGTTCCTCGTCCTCGCGGTCAAAGACCCCCTGGCGCTTGTTGAGCACCTGGACCACGCCGATCGTCGCGCCCTGCTGGTCGCGCAGCGGCACGCAGAGGATCGACCGGGTGCGGTAGCCCGAACGCCGGTCGACGGCCGGTGAGAAGCGCGCATCGGCATAGGCATCCGGGATGTTGACGACGCTGCCCGTCTTGGCGACCCAGCCCGCGACCCCCTCGCCCAGCAGCAGGCGGATCTCGCGCAGGTCGCCACCCTCGACCACGCGCGTCCAGAGCTGCCCTGCGGCGGTATCCACGAGGTAGAGCGTCGAGCGCTCGGCCTCCATCAGCTCGGTGATCGTCGCCACGATCAGGTGCAGCAGGGGGTCGAGCTCGAGCGTCGAGCCGACGGCCCGTGCGATCTGCTGAATCGAGCGCAGCTTGTGGCGCTCGCGCTGGAGGTCGTAGTCGCTGCTGCTCATCGGCGGGCCGTGACTGCCATCCGCGCCATTCTAATGCAGCTGGCGCCGAGCAGACGAGTGAACGCTCACCGCTGTGGCCCCCGCGCCACGGACGTGAACGGTCGTGAGCGGCCGAGAGGCGTCGCGGCGCCGGGCGGCCCGCGAATAGCGAAGGATGTCGAGGCGCCTTCGCCCCTCCGCGAGAGCCCGGGCCGCTGGCATCGCGCGTGCTAGGCTGCGGAGCGAGGTCGTCGCAGCGGCGACGGGCCGCACCCTACCAACCAGGAGGATCGCCATGCACCGCCATCTGCCTCCCTTCAGCCGGACCCAGCGCGCCCTCGCGCTCCGGCTGAGCGTCACGCTGCTGCTTGCGGCCCCGGCCGGGGCGGGTGCCCAGGAGCAGGTCCAAGACCCCAACGCCGGCTTCTCCGACGACTACAGCGACGTGATCGGCAACGAAACGCTGCCGCCCGAGCAGCCGCTCGACGACGGCACACCCGTCACCGACGACTATCCGGCCCAGCCCGCCTACGCACCCGCACCCGCCGGCGAGGCCACTACCTACCTGCCGGCCTCGACCCTGCCGCCCGAGTTGGCGACCCACTACCAGACCCTCGCACCCTATGGCCGCTGGCTCCAGACGCCCGATCTCGGCCCGGTGTGGGTACCGCACCGCGCGGTCGTCGGCGAGGGCTTTGTGCCCTACGTGACCGGCGGCGAGTGGGAACCGACGGATCAGGGCTCGATGTTCGTCGCCCGCGCCTGGTCCTGGGGCTGGCTGCCCTTCCACTACGGCCGCTGGTTTCGCCATCGCGCGCTCGGCTGGGCCTGGCGGCCGGGCTCCGTCTGGGCACCCGCCTGGGTGCGCTGGCGCGTCGGCGGTGGCTACGTCGGCTGGGCCCCCACGCCACCGGAGGCCCGCTATTTCGCCAACGACGCCTGGTTCTTTGCGCCGGAGGATAGCTGGCTCGGCCCCCGCGTCTACGAGCGCATGGTGCCCCGGCAGCGCTGGTCGGTGGCCTTCGGCGTGACCCGGCCACATACGCGTATCATCAGCTATCGTGACGGCGGCTGGAACGCCCGCTGGTACGCAGGGCCCGAGCTGGGCGCGCGGTGGTCCGGTCGCTACCGACCGATCGCCGTCCGACCGCCCCGCCCCTACGCCCTGGCCGAGGTTCGGGTCGGCCCCTTTGGCTCGCGCGCGAGCGGCACCCGCGTGGTCTACGAGCGACCGGTCCGTGCCGAGGTTCGCGTGATCGCGCCGAGCGTCCGCGTCTACCGCCACCCCGGCGCGCGGACGGTCATACGCAGCGGCGCGCAATTCGATCGCGCGGACGAGGGCATCGACCGCCCGCACGATCGCGTTCAGGTGATGCCGCGAGGCGAGGGGCCGCGGCGCATCGTCATCCGCCGCGGTGCGGCGCCTGGCCAACGCTGGGGGGCCCCGCCTTCGACCTCCGACGACGAAGACCTCCGCAGCATCGGGCGCGAGCGGGACGAGGGCGACTCCCCCACGCCGCGGCGGCCCGATCGCGACACCAACGATGCCCCTCGCGGCGGAGGCCACGTCCGCATCCGCTACCGCTAGTGAGCTTCCGCCCAGCTCCGTCCGTACCCCACATCCACCTGTAGCGGCACATCGAGCGTCGCCACGCCAGCCATCGCCTCGCGCACCACGGCGCTCGCGCGCGCGACGTCACCCTCGCGCACCTCGAAGACCAGCTCGTCGTGCACCGTGAGGATCATCGGCGCGTCGAGACCGGCAGCCGCGAGCGCGCGCTCGACCGCGATCATCGCCAGCTTGATCAAATCGGCTGCCGTGCCCTGAATCGGCGTATTGCGCGCCACGCGCTCGGCCGCGGCCCGAGCGGCGAAGGGCCCGTTCGAGAGCTCGGGCAGCGGGCGCCGGCGACCCAGCAGCGTGCGGACCTCGCCGCTCGCGCGCGCCTCGGCCACGACCCGCTCCATGAAGGTCTGCACACCCGCGTAGCGCGCGAAGTAGCCCTCGATATAGCGCCGGGCCACGCCCCGCGGAATACGAAGTTGTCGGCTGAGCCCGAAGTCGCTCTGGCCGTAGATCACGCCGAAGTTGACGGCCTTGGCCACGCGCCGCTGCTCCTCGCTGACGGCCTCGGGGGCCACGCCGAAGACCTCGGCCGCCGTGCGGCGGTGGATGTCCTGGCCGCGGCGAAAGGCGTCGATCAGCACCGGGTCCTGCGAGAGGTGCGCCAGCACCCGCAGCTCGACCTGCGAGTAGTCGCCAGAGAGCAGCACGCACCCGGGCGGGGCGACGAAGGCGCGGCGAATGCGCCGGCCCAGCGGGCCGCGGATCGGGATGTTCTGCAGGTTGGGGTCCGAGCTGCTCAGGCGGCCGGTGGCGGCGACCGCCTGGTTGTAGCGCGTGTGCACCCGCCCGCTCTTCGGCTCGATCAGCGCGGGCAGCGCGTCGAGCCAGCCGCTCTTGATCTTCGAGAGCGTGCGGTAGGCCTCGATCTGCGCGGCGATCGGGTGCTCGAGCGCCAGGTCGGCCAGCACCTCGCTGTCGGTCGAGAAGCCGGTCTTGGTCTTCTTGCCGGCGGTCAGGCCGAGCTGATCGAAGAGCAGGCTGCGCAGCTGCTTGGGCGAGTTGATGTTGATCGCCCAGCCCGCCTGCTGCTGGATCGTCTGCTCGAGCTGCAACAGGTCGCGGGCCACTTCGTCGCCGATCACCAGCAGCTCGCGCGCCTCGACCAGGCAACCGCGCAGCTCCATCGCGGCGAGGATGTCGCTGAGGGGACGCTCGACCTCGGCCATCAGCCGGGCCAGCGCCGGGTCGCCCGCCAATGCCGCGTCCAGCCGCTCGGTGAGCTGCCAGGTGGCCTCCGCCGCCGCGGCGCCCCGTCCGGCGGCCTCCAGCAGCGCCGGCTCGGCCGCCACCGCGCCACGACGCCCGGGCGTGGTCGGCGAGGCCAGCTCCTGGCCGAGGTGCAGCGCGCCAGCGCGCCGAGGTCGTGCGACCCGCGCGAGGGATCGAGCAGATAGGAGGCCAACATCGGATCATCCGCGAAGCCCGCGAGGCGCAGGCCCGCGTGGCCGAGGACCACCGTCGCCAGCTTCAGGTCGTGGACGTACTTGATCAGACCCGGATCCGCCAGCAGGGGCGCCAGCGCGGCCAGCACCTCCGCCCAGGGGAGCTGCCGCGGTGCCCCGAGGAAGAGGTAGCCCACCGGCACGTAGCCCGCGACGCCGTGATCGGCGCAGAGCCCGAGGCCCAGCACCTGGGCGTGGGGCGGTCGCTGCGCGGGATCGAGATCGAGGCTCAGAGCCAGGCGCCCACTGGCGCGCGCGCGCACCAACAGCGCGTCGAGTTGCGCTCGCGTGAGCACCAGCGTCGGCGGCGCCCCGGCGGGAGCGGCGGCCGTCGGCGCCACGCGCTGCCGCAGCCGACCGAGCTCGAGCCGATCCAGCAGCGCGCCGAGGCGATCCGTGTCGGGGCTCTGGCGCTGCAGCGCGTCGACGCCCTGCTCCAGGGTGCAATCGTCGCGCAGCGCCACCAGCCGGCGCGAGAGCCGCGCCAGCTCGGCGTGCTCGCGCAGGCTCTGCTGCAGCTTGGCGCCCGCCACCTGCTCGGCCGCGCCGAGGACGCGCTCGAGGCTGCCCCACTGCGCCAGCAGCTTGGTCGCGGTCTTGGCGCCGACGCCCGGCACCCCGGGGATGTTGTCGCTGGTGTCCCCGACCAGCGCCAACCAATCGCCGAGCTGCGCCGGGGCGACCCCGTAGCGCTCGACCACCTGCTCGGTGCCGTAGAGCTTGTCCTTCATCGTGTCGAAGAGCCGCACGTGCTCGTCGACGAGCTGCATCAGGTCCTTGTCGCTGCTGACGATCACCACGTCCAGGCCGCGCGCGCGGGCCTGCCGCGTCAGCGTCGCGATCAGGTCATCGGCCTCCAGCCCCTCGGCCTCGATCACCGGCACGCGAAACGCCGTCAGCAGCTCGCGCACCAGCGGGAACTGCGCCGACAGCTCCGGCGGCGTCGGCGGCCGCTGCGCTTTGTATCCGGCGTAGAGCGCCTCGCGAAAGGAGGGCCCGCGATCGAAGACCGCCGCCAGATACTCCGGGCGCTGCTCGTCGAGCAGCTTGAGCAACATGTTGCAGAAGCCGTGCACCGCACCGGTCGGCGTGCCGTCCGAGGCGCTCAGCGGCGGCAGGGCATGAAACGCGCGAAAGACGAACCCCGGCGCATCGACGAGAAAGAGCCGCGGCGGGGCGCTGGGAGGCGACATGGGGGAGGCTTAGCACGGCTCTCCGAATATCGCTGGTCGTGTTCGAATATCGTCGCAGTCGGTCGCTGCTCCCCGCCTGTGATCCGCGCAATTGCTGACCCTCGCTCTCGGTCGGCGGTGGCACGAAGGGTGCTTGGCGCGCGTGCGGCTCGTTGGGTCGCGCGCCATGCCGGGGAGGCACTCCGGGGAAGGAACTGGTTTGGGGAGATGACACACGCAACACCCGAAGCACCGCAGAGCGATCGATCGCAGCCACCGCGCGAGGTTGGTTGGAGAGGCGCTCAGGCGGATCGAAGCTACACCTTGGCGCGAAACGCCGCGGGAACCACTCGCATCCGATGGATTCGTCTGGATCGGCGGGCGCGGTCATGGATCGCGACCTCACTGGTGGCTCTTGGGGCACTGGGCGAGGGTGGCTACGCTCAGGCGGCCAAAGCCCATTACGGAATTGGCGGCGGAACTCCGGAAGCGAGACGCGCCATCCGACTCTTGCCGACGGTAGAGATCAGGCCGGGGCGAACGATTCCGGGATTCGGAAGAGGGGGACGCCTGCCACAAACGGACATCGGAACCACCGTCATCGAGGTCAGACCCGCAAGTCTCATATACGGGCTCGTACCCCAGCTGCATTACTGGCCCCCCCGGCCGAGCCCTGGGGCGTTTGATGCCGTGGTTGCTCCGAGCCCTTCTGCTTATACGGAACACGGTCCGGAGGCATATGGGGATTTCCTCGCGAAGCTGTTCCTGAGTTTCCCGCGCTTGACAACCGAGAAGGGTTTGCGAAGGGTATTGGAGGATGATCCAGGGCTTGCGAGTCAAAATGAGCGCGCCATTCGCACCCAGCGAGAGGAAGCGGGCATCCGGGCGAGATTGCTAGCCCGCTTCGCCGATTCCAGCATGAGCCTCTCCCCATTTAGCCTCCGGGAGGAAATGATCGAGCATCCCTGGGGTCGTGAGACGTGCCTGCTCACTACCGCTGTTGAACCCGGATCGCGGCAAGCAGGTCGCTTGCGGGGCGCACACCGGGCACGCGATCAAGCCGAGGCCATATTTCTTAACCTAGTGCGGGCCGCGAGCGAACAGCAGAGTCTGCAACCCTCCGGGCTTCTAGTCGGCGGGGAGGCTCCGAATACGGCAGGCGAGCCTCCGGTGCTTGCGACGGCGATATCCGGGAACTTCCGTAGCGTGCCATTGAGCCCAAAGGCGCAAGCGGACTGGGAGGCCCTCTACGCGTTGGTCTCCGCGGGCCCGCACGCCGCAGCGTGGCGGCAAGCTAACGACGCCCTGGTCTTCGGCGCTCGGCTGAATCAGCCGCGCAGCCCAAACTCTAAATACTAAGGCAGTCGCGACACCCCACAGCGCGCCCTGGGAACGCAGCGGCCCGTGGCCAAGGGCGTGGCGCGCGTGCTATGGACACCCCTCGCATGCACGCCAAGCCCTCGCTCGTCGTCTGGAGCATCGTCACGCAGCTGCTCGGCGGTCTCGGCTGTGGCAGCGCGCCGGCACAGCGCGCCAGGCCCACCCCAAGGGGTCGGCGGACCACGGCCCCCTCCCGCGCCAACCTCGCCACGCCCGAGCCCGCACCCAGCAGGTCCCGCTGCGTCCACCTCTCAGGTACAGGGAAAGTGACGACTGGCGACCTTCGTCGCGTCCCCGGGCTTGGCGCGCCCCAATCACTGGCCAGTCGCGACCCCCGAGATTGCACGGGAGGGCCTGGCCGAGCCCCCACACCTGACACCCCTCTCACTTGTCGCGAACGCGGTTTCCCACCTTCACCGCGATGGGCCCCGAAGGGCACCCACGCCGCCCTCAGGGGCAAGCCGCCGAGATGCGAAGGGGCCAGCCCTACTTCTAGCTTCCGGCACACGTCGAGACGCACGCGTCGAGGAGCTGGGCGCCGGCCTGGCGCCGGCCACCAGGGGCGATCACGCGGGACGAGCCACACTTGAGGACGCCCATCCCGGCCCCCCAGGGGCGCGCAAAGAGCAGCGGCGGGGCCAGCGGATGAGGCGCGGGCTAGAAAACTGCACTGGCAGGACCGCGACTTCGCCCCTGGACCAGGACTGTCGAGCGGTCAGCAGGTGACTCGCCGAACTTGGCTCCACGGATATCCTGTCACCGGTCAGAGAAGACGTCGGCCAGCCCGATTTGCCAGATTGTCGCGGACGACGAGCGAGTCGACGCCCTTCTGCGCCCGCTGGTCAAACGCATGCGGGGGGGGGTCCGCCGTACCAGTAGCCGAAGTACCTGGACCAAGGACCCCGGACATTTTTGGCGATCAACTGAGCCGCAAGGTAGGGGGCGCGCGCCCCCGTAAGAAAGAGGCCCCGGCACGGGCCACAACGCCGTCCCATTGCTCGAAGGGGGCGACAGCGAGGGCAGCAGAAGCCCTTAGGCCGTTGCCGGGCGGCCCCCCCTAACCTGCTCGTCGGGGCCAGGCCGGGGCGGATGGCGGCAGGCCGCCCCCTTGGCTGCTCTCGCCGCCTTCTTCGGCGCCCTGCTGCTGGCCTGTGGCAGCGCGCCGCCGCCGCCGGTCCAGCCGCCCACGGCGGCCCCCGATCCGGTGGTCGGCGAGCTCGATCGGCTGCTGGCGCGGCCGGCGCAGGTGACGACGCCGGGGGGCGTGGCGGCCTGTCTGCGGCAGGTCGAGCGCGGCGCGCTCTGCCCGCTCGAGGAGCTGCCACCCTGGCGGGTGATCCCCGTGCGGGTGGCGCTCGATCCGCGCTATCACCGCTGGCCCGCGTGGCGCGAGCGGCTGGCCCGCACCATCGCCTGCGTCAACACCTTCTATCAACCGACCGGTCTGCAGTGGCGCGTGCGCGAGGTCTTCGACTGGGACCCCGGTGCGCAACGCCATGAGCTCTACGGGCTGCTCGACCGCCTGCAGCGCGAGCTGCCCTACGATGGCCGCAGCGTGCGTCTGGGCATCAGCGTATGGGAGGAGCGGCGCATCTTCGCCTCGTCCGGCGGCGAGATCGGCCTCAGCCAGTATGAGTCGTGCGTCGTGCCCTCGTGGCCGCGGATCGAGAACGACTGCGTGATCCTCGCGCACGAGCTCGGACACCTCGCCGGCGCCGTCCATGTGCCAGGGAAGCACTGGATCATGGGCTGGGCGGCCAGTCCCTTTCACCTGCCGGCGGGCGACCCGCTGGCGCGCGTGACCGCGGTTTACCGCTTTCATCCACGCAACCGCGCGGCGCTGCTGCTGGCCCGCGGCGCGCAGTTCACGCCCGGCGGTCTGGCGCTGCCGGAGGCCTGCAACGAGCGTCTGCGGCAGCTCGACGCCTGCTACGGCCTGTAAGCGGCGTCGCGCGCCGCGCCAATCCCCTGGCGCGCGCACCTCAGCGCAGCGGATAGCGCAGCCGCAGCTCCAGGCGGCCGCGCGAGGGGTTCTCGATCTCGCGCTGCAGCCGGGTCGAGAGGCGCTCCAGGCGACCGACGAGCTGGACGTAATCGTGCATCTGGTAGCGCGCCGAGGCGCGGCCCGCGAAGCCACCGATGAAGTCGCGCTCGCCCTCGCCGCAGACCTCGACCGCCGTGCCGACGTTCTTGCAGGCGCGGGCGCTGACCGACTCCGTGCCGATCTCCAGTCGCACCAGGTCGAGGCCGATCGCCTGCTTGATCGGGTCCTCCAGAAACTGGCCGAGAAACTGTCCGGTCAGCTCCTTGACCTGGCGGTCGGCCGCCTGCGCCGCGCGCCCGCCGCTCTGGCCGGCGAGCTGATCGCGCCACTGGTCCGTCGTGCGGCCCGTCGCCAGCAGCGCGAGGATCTGCCCTTGCTCCAGGTGCGGCTGGCTGCTGAGGCGAATGCGAATCGCATCGAGCGGTCCCTGCAGCAGCAGTTGGATCTGATAGTCGGTGCCGTTGCGGTCGGCGTACTGCGTGTCGGCCATGATGTTGATCAGCGCGCGGTCGGCGGGTTGCGCGCTGTCGAAGCTGATCTCGCCGCGCTGCACCGCGTAGTCGCCGTGCAGGAAGGGAATGCGGAAGGTGCCCTCCTCGACGCGGACCAGCCCCCCAATCCGCGGCTGCGCCAGCGTGCCGCCGACGCTCAGTGTGGTCTGCAGGCCGAGGTCGGCGTAGCTATTGTGCACCCGCAATTGGCCCGCCGAGCGCACGTCGAGCTGAAGCGCCAGGTTGGCCAGCACTGGCACGCCCTCCCAGAAGGGCGGCGATTCCTCCGCGACCCGCGGCCGCAGCACCGCGTTCTTGATGATGTCAAACTCGCGCACATAGCGGGCATCGACGATGTCGACCGTGCCGCTGAGCGCCAGCGCCTGCTCGTCGCCGACCAGCGTCACCTCGGTGTTGAGCTCGATCGCGTAGACGCCGGGCGCGCGCTGCGGGAGGTTGTTGCCGTTGACGCGCAAATAGAGGTCGACGAGCTGCCGCTGATCGAAGCGCGCCTCGCCGAAGAGGCGGATCGTCCCCTCGTCGTAGCTGCCCTCGACCGGCGTGCTCCAACGACAGCTCCCTTCGGTCGCGACGCAGGACTCGTCGTCGCTGCGGCAAGCCAGCGTACCGCCGAGACAGACGAGGTAGTTGGAGAAGGCGATGCGGCCCTGGCGCAGCACGATCAGGCGACCCAGCGCGCGGGGAACCAGCTCCGCATGACCCAGAACCACCTCGCCGAGCAACCGCGGATCGGCGACGGGGCCCTCGATCTCGGCGTGCAGCCGCGCCCAACCCGCCGCCTGCGAGAGATCGTCGGCGAAGAGCAGCTGCAGCAGCTTCAGATTGAGATCGCCATCGACGCGCAGCGACACCGCGTGGGGCGTGAAGGGGAGGCTCGGCGCCAGGGTCAGCCGGCCGTGCGCACCGAGCTCCTGGCGCCCCAGCCGCAGGCGCAGCTGACTCAACTCCAGCAGCCCGGGGGCGATGCGCAGCCTCGCCGCCGGCAGCTCCAGCGGTCGCTCGAACCTCGGCAGCGTGACGGCCACGTCGCGCGCTGCCAGCCAACCGCTCGGGCGCAGCGCGCGCAGCGGCCCCGTCAGCCGCAGGTCCGCGGTCAAGGCGCCCGTGATTCGCCGCACCCGCCGCGCGAGGAAGAACTCGGCCAGGGCCAGCGGCACGAAGCCACGCAGCCGCAGATCCGAGGCCTGTGGGCCGGCGAACCCGCCGACGGCGAGCTCCGCCTGCTCCAGGCCCGCCGCGGCCACCGGTCGCCACGAGCCGCGCTCGGGCACCGAGGTCACCAACCGGGCGGTCACGAGCTGCAGGCGGCCGTCGCTGTAGCTCAAGAGCAGGTCATCGCGATTACTGAGGCGCACGCGCCGATCCTGGCGCTCGCCCTGGGGGCGATAGCGCAGCGCGATGTCGAGCTCGGCGAGGCGCAGCGTGGCCGCCGTCAGGCCGCGCACGCTGTCGGCGCTGACGCGCAGCTCGCCGCCGAGCAGGGTCTCCAACCCCTCGACCCGCGCCAGCTCGGGGATGAGGCGATGCACCGGCAGGTGGGCGAAGTCGACGCTCAGGTGCGCGGTGGGGGACGGTTGCGTGAGCGCGAGCCCCTCGATCGCGAGGCGGTCATCGAAGAGTCGCCCGCTCAGGGCGATGCTATCCGTGGCCGGCGTGAAGCGCAGCCAGCCCGCCCCCAGCGGCATGCCGCGCAGGCGCATCGCCCCGAGCTGCAGCGTTCCGGCCAGCCGCGGATCGCGCGCCGTGCCGCTGAGCTCCAGCACGCCGCCCAACTCCGCCGTGACGGGGACCTTCGCCGCGCCAGGCACGGCGGTGAGCGGCAGCCGCCGCAGCGCCAGGCGCAGCGCGACGCGACCGTCGTGAAAGTAATCGCCGCGCGCGCCCAGACCGCCACCGAGCGCCCGCTCCAAGGTCAGCTCGTAGAGGGTGAAGCGGTCGGCCAGCAAGGCGCCGCGCAGCACCGCCGCGCGGTAGCGCTCACCGGCCAGCACGAGCGCGGGCACGGTGAAGCTCGCCGTACCGCGCAGGTCATCGACGGGCCCCTCTACGACCACGCGCCCGGCCAGCCGCCCACGGGGCGCCCCCGGAAGACCGAGCGCCGCCAGCTCGACGCGATCGACGCGCAGCCGCGCCTCGAGGTACGGCCGCGGCAACGGGTGGGCGAGGTCGCGATCGAAGAGCTGCAGCGTGCCCTCGCCCGCCAGCTCGCCACCGTAGCCGTACCCGCGGAGCTGCGTCAGCGCCAACACCCCATCGCGCAAGGCGACCGTGGCTCGTAGCTGGCGCAGGCGCCGGGCACCGTAGCCGACCTCGTCCGCCACCAGCTCGCCGCGTAGCGTCAGGCGCGGATAGCGCCCAGCAACCTCGAAGGTACCCCGCGCCCGATCGAGCGGACGCAGGCCGATCGCGCGATCGAAGATCGGCCCCGGCTGCGGCAGCTCGAGCGCGACGTGCGCGTTGACGGCACGACGGCGCGGCTCGAGCGACCCGCGGGCCGAGAGCTGATTGCCCTCGGCCCGCAGGCTCAGCCCGCGCAACTCGAGGCGCTGCGGGGCGAGCTGCGCGCGACCCGAGAGCGTGAGGCGCCGCGGCCAAGGATCGCCCGCTGCGAGGGGCCGCCGCTGCAAGGTCAACCCGACGTCAGCCGTCGCACTCAGCGCGTCGCCGAGTCGGCCCTTGACCTCGATCCGTCCGTCCAGCGCCCCTGCCAAGGGCGCAACGAACGAGCTCAGATCGACGCGGCTGAGGCCCAGCCGAGCTCCCCAGGTGCCCGCCGTCCAGTCGAGCTCGCCCTGCCCCACCACTCGCCCCGCCAAGAGCTCTGCCTCCAGGCGCTGCAGCTCGATGCGACCCGTGCCCACATCGAGGCGGATCTGGCCCTCGACCGCGCTCAGGGGTAGCGCGAAGGGCGCCGCCGCGAGCTGGTGCAGCCCGATGCCGAAGCGCGGTTCGGCCAAGGGCCCGCTGGCGGTCACCTCCACGCGACCACCGGGCGCGAAGCCGTGTCCCAGCAGGCGCCCCGCCGCCGTCCCCGCCTGCTGCACGGTCGCGCGCGCGTCGAAGACGCTGACCTCGCGGAAGAGTCCGCGAATCCCATCGTCGACGCGCACCCGCGCCCCGGCAGCCTCTCCGCGCAGGGCCTCGACCAGCAGGTCCTGCCCCGCGATGCGCACGCGCTGGGCCGTGAAGCCGCGCAGCGGGATACGCAGCTGGTGCTGGCGCCACTCGCCCGCCGGAAAGCGCAGCAGGCTGCTCTCGAGCTGGAAACCGTCGCGCGCGACAGCTCCCGCGAAGCGCAGCTTCGCCACCACGTCGATGTCGCGGATGTCGAAGCGCGTCGGGCCGATGCGCAGAGCGAAGGTGGCGCCATGAACCACCACGTGGCGCAGCTCGATCGTCGGGCCCTTCGAGCTCGAGCCCTTCTTCGGCGCCGCAGGCCGGCGCCCGCTGAAGGCCTCGGCGATGCCGACGCCCGGCTCGGGACCGCGGGAGGCCGGCATGCGCCCGACCAGGCAGTAGCCGCCCCAGACCTCGACCTCGGGCACCTCGATCACGCGCGCCAAGAGCGCGCGTCGGAGCCGCAAGGTCGCCCGCACCCGGGTCGCCGCGATCATCCGCGTGCCGGCGGGATCGTCGATGCGCGCGCCCTCGATCTCGAGCGGCGTGGGCGTGCCCAGGAGCAAATCCGGCAGCACACGCAGGCTCCAGTGCACCCGTCGCACCGTCACCCGCCCCTGGATCTCCGCGCTGATCAGCCGGCCGAGGCGGGCAGCCAGGGCCTCGTCGTTGAGCCGGAAGTAGGCCCACAACGTCAGCGCGAAGACGAGCGTGGCCAAGAAGAGACCGACGACGATCAGCCGCCGCAGCCAGTGTGGACTCCAGCGGACGAGCCTCAGCGGCATCAGTCGGCAGGTCGGGCGCGGCGACGGCGACGACGCGCCGCCCAAAGGAGGAGGCCGAGCCACGCCAGGACCGGCGCGGCGGACGAGGGCTGGCGGGCGACCACGACACAGCCTCCGTCATCGCCCCCCGCGCCGTGCGGGGCCCCGTCACGCCGCGTGGCGTCCGTGGGGCGCGGTGCGCGCGCGTCGGTGCGTCGACTGTCGGCGGTGGTCGCGGCATCGCGCGCCGTCAGGCCGCCGTCGCAGTTGGTGAGGCACACGCCATCTACCCTCACGTCATTGTCGGCGACGGTGCGCAGCCAGCGGAGGTGGGCATCGACCCGCACATGGTACGAGGTCTCGTAGTTATCGCCGCTCGCCGAGACCACCCCGATCAGCCGCTCGTCACCGGCGCTGCCAGCGAAGACGGGGCCGCCACTGTCGCCGTCGGCGGAGTTGCCGCTGCGGCCCAGCAGCTCGAAGTGCCGCGGTTCCACCGCGCCGATCACCTTCTCACCCGACCGCCGCTTGCCCGCGGTCTCGAGCACCGGCACGAAGGCCGTGCCGCCGCTGTCGGGCACAGCCACCCGAGTCACGCCGAAGCCCACCACGACCACACTCTCGCCCACCACCGGCGCCTGTGCGCGCAGCATCGCCGGCGCCACCGGCGGCGCCTCGACCAGCAAGACCAGCCCGAGGTCGTTGCGGAAGGGCGAGACGCTGACGTTCCAATCGGGATGCGGCACGAGCGCACGCGCGGCGTACTTCACGCCGTTGATCAGGAAGGGCGTGCGGTCGAAGGGCGACTTCGACACGCAGTGCGCCGCCGTCAACACCGTCCGCGCACCGACGAGCGTGCCGGAGCAGAGGTCCTTGGAGCTTTGCGTCGCCGGATCGTCGTCGATCAGCAGCCGCCCCACCGCGCTGTGCGTCGTATCGAGCACGCCGTCGAGAATCGCCTCCGAGCGCGAGCCCTCGCCCGGGCCAGGGCCGTCGCAGGCGACACTGCACAGCGCGAGGACCAGCGCCGCGATCAGCCCCAGCACGGGCCGCTGGCGGCGTGTTGCCGACGATTGCCGCATTGTTGGCAGTATAGGCGCTGCCCTGAGCGAAGCAAAGCGCGCGCGTTCCCTGTGGTGGCAGGACACATCTGATACAGTGCGACCCGCATGCACGGGCGCCGGGCAGCGTGGAATCGTAGCGTGGCTGCTGGCGCTGCGGCGGTCGTGCTTGGGCTGTCGGCCATCACGGTGGCCGCGCCGCGGCTGGACGCGTTGAACTTCGTCGGTCAGCTCGCCGATCCCCCGGAGGTGCTCGCCGACCTGGTGGGCGGACTGCTGAACGGGGTCGCCGACGACACGCCGGCGCGGCTGCGCCTGCTCCGCCAGGCCGCGCCCTGCGCCGCCGTGGCCGAGGATACCGCCGGCGCGACGAGCCTGAGCGGCCGCGCGGATGGCCCCGCGCTGGCCCGGCTGAGCAGCGTGCTCGACGACCACCTCGGCTACTGCGTGGCCCAGGTGCGGTCATACGGCGAGCGCATCGTCGTCGAGCTGCGCCGCCGCCGCACCGTGCGCAAGATCAGGGTGCGCGGCAACTGGCCGCTCTTCGAGCAGGAGCTGCAGCGTCGGCTCGGCTTCCGACCCGGACAAGCGCTACCGGAGGGCCCGGCGCTCGCCGCCGCCATCGCGCGCCAGCAGGCGCGACTGGCCGGCTTTCTCGCGCGGCGCGGCTATTTCGACGGGCGGGTGGACATCGCCTTCAGCGCGCCCGATCGCCAAGCCCGCGTGGACCTCGAGCTGCGCCTGCACAAGGGCCGGACCTACCGCGTCGGCACGGTCGAGGTGCTGCCGCTAGGTATCGCACCCGGCGGCCCGCGCTGGAGGCCGGCCGTGCCGCGCGACGAGATCGTGCGGCTCTTCCGCGGGCAGGTCCTGCTCTGGCGCCGCGCCTTCAATACCGAGCGGCTGCAGCGCAACGTGCAGGAGCTGACGCTGCGCTACCAGCGCCGCGGCTACACCGGCGTGCGCATCCAGGCCTCCTACACGATCGATCGCCGCCAGCCGCCGAATCGCGCGATCAAGATCACGCTGCACGTTCAGGAGCGCAAGCGCATCCAGGTCGAGTACCGCGGCAACGAGCACCTGCGTCGCTCGGAGCTCGACCGCGTGCTCACGCTCCGCGGATCCGGCGCCTACGACGACTTCGAGCTGGCCACGAGCGCGGAGCGCCTCCACCACCTCTATCAGAGCCAGGGCTATCTGCAGGCGCGGGTGCGCTTCTCACGCGCCCTGCACCCGAGCCACGATGCGATCGTCTTCACCATCGACGAGGGACCCTCCTGTCGGGTGCGGGCGGTGGACTTCGTCGGCAACCGCGTTTTTAGCAGCGCGCAGCTGGCCGCGCTGATCCGCACGCGTCCCTACCCCTGGCTCGGGCTTGGAGCGGGAGGCTTCGTCACCGCGGCACAGCTGACGCAGGACGCGGAACGGCTGGTGAAACACTACCGCAGCGCTGGTTACCTCCAGGCGCGCGTCACCGCCGAGGTGGCGCCCGACCCGGCGCTGCTCGGCCAGGGCGGGGCCCTCGCCGCGGCGCTCGCCGGTGGGGTTCCGGCCCTCCGCCACGGCCACAGCCACGTCCGCTTCACGATCGACGAGGGGTCGCCGCAGCGCTTCGGGGCGATCACGCTGAGCGGCGCGCACGCGCTCCCGGCCACAGCGCTGCTCGCGGCGCTGCCGGTCGCGCGCCAGCAGCCCTTCGCCGGGAACCGCATCACGGCGGCCAAGGAACTGCTCGTCCGTCGCTACGCCGAGGTCGGTCACCCCTACGCCACGGTGTCCCACGAGCAGGCGGACCCCGCGCAGGGCAGCGTGGCGGTCGCGTTCTCGATCGACGAGGGCCCGCTGGTCCGCTTCGGTCCCGTGATGCTGCGCGGCAACAGCCACACGCGCTCGGCGGTCCTGCGCAGCCTGATCGCCGTGCGCCCGGGCGCACCCTTCGACATCCGCACGCTGGAGCTGACCGAGCAGAACCTGCGACAGATTGGCGCCTTCAACGCCGTGCGCACGCGCGTCGTCGGCTTGCCCGCCCGCCTCAGCGTCGTCCCGGTGGTGGTGCAGGTGGAGGAACGCCACGACGACTACGGGGCCTTCGAGCTCGGCGTCGGCGGCAGCACCGACAACGCGTATTTCGGCACGATCGGGTACGACTGGCAGAACCTGCTCGGCCTCGGTGCCAACCTCAACGCCATCGGCGAGCTCGGGCCGCGCATCCAGAGTGGCACGCTGAACATCACCTACCCGCGGGCCTGGGGCTCGCTCTTCGGCGCCGAGCTGGCGCTCTTCATGCGCAACGAGCGCACGCGTCGGCTGGGCGACATCACCACCTTCGGCGGCACCGCCACGATCCAGCGGCCGCTGCGCCCCGGACTGACCTCGTATCTACGCTACGAGCTGCGACAGGTGCTGAGCGAGGAGCGCCTCTACCGGCCACCGACGCCCTTCGATGAGGCCGACCAGGCGCGGGTCACGACGCGCACGGGCGCGCTGAGCGCCGCGCTGCTCTACGACCGGCGCGACAATCCGCTCGCCCCGAGCCGCGGACACTTCAGCGCGCTGACCGCTAGCTGGGCCTCGCGGGCGCTGGCCGGCACCGACAACTTCGTCAAGGTCCGCCTGAACGCGCACGGCTTCGTGCCGCTCTTCGCCGGCTTCACGCTGGCCGCCGGCGCGCGCTACGATCACGGGATCCCGCTCGGCAAGGCCAAGGTCCTGCCGCGCGTCGAGCGCTTCTTCGCCGGCGGGGACACGACGATCCGCGGCTACGAGGAGGACCTGGCCTTCGCCGAGTCGATCGGCGGCCCGCTCTACCCGCTGCCCGACGTGAACCTCGTTGCGTTGACGCCGCAGGGCGGTAACGTCCGCCTGCTGACCAACGTCGAGCTGCAGTTCCCGATCTGGCGCGAGAGCCCCTTGCTGGGGCTGCCGCTGATGGGAGCCTTGTTCCTCGATAGTGGCGTGATTCGCAACGCCTTCGAAGCGTGGCGCTGGGGCGCGGTGCGGCAGGGCGCCGGCGGCGCGGTGCGCATCGTCACGCTGGTCGGCTTTCTCAGCCTGGAGTACGCCTTCGCCCTACGGCCTCGACTGGGCGACTCGCGCGACGGACGCTTTCACTTCAACTTCGGCTACGTGTTCTGACGGTCGAGCGATCGCGCTCAACCGCGCCGACGCCGCGCGACGAGGACGCAGCCCACGAGCAACAAGCCCAGCCAGCTCAGGCTCCCCGGGGTCCCCGCGTCGGAGCCCAGCGCGCAGCCACCGCCGCCGAAGACCGCCAGGTCTTTGACCACGTCATCGACCGGATCGAGCGGATTGCGCCCGCCGTTGACCTCGGAGCCATCCTGCTCGCCCCCGCCATCGGTGTCAGGATTGCGAGGATCGGTCTCGCCCGGATCGACCTGGCCGTTGTGATTGGCATCCTCGACGCCGTCCGGCAACCCATCGCCGTCCGTGTCGGCATTCCCCGGATCGGTCTCGCCCGGATCGACCGTGCCGTCCTGATCGGCATCCTCGACGTTGTCGGGCAACCCGTCGTTGTCGCGGTCGACCAGGTCATCGCTGGGGTCGAGCGGATTGCGCCCACCGCGCACCTCGGAGCCATCCGGCTCGCCACCGCGATCCGTGTCGGGGTGCTTGGGATCCGTCTCCCCCGCGTCGATGTCGCCATCACGGTTGAGATCCTCACCCTCGGGCCGCGTGCACCCATCGCCGTTGGCATCGACGCAGCCGTCGATCAAGCCATCACCGTCGGTGTCGGGCCGATTGGGATTCGTCTCGGTCACCTGGTCGTAGCGGCAGTCCGCGTTGAGGTCCTCGCGCCCGTCGAGCAGCCCGTCGTCATCGCTGTCGGCATCGAGGGGATTCGTCGGATTGGCGCGCTCGATCGGCTGGCGGTCTCGGCCGAGGCCGAGCTCGATGTTGTCGGGCAGCCCATCACCGTCGGTGTCCGCCTTGCGCGGGTCGGTCTCGTTGCTGTCGACGAGGCCGTCACGGTCGAAGTCCTCGCCCTCGCCGCGATCCTGCGTCCCGTTGTGATTGCCGTCGATCCACCCATCCGGCAGCGTGTCGCCGTCGGTGTCGGCGTTGTTCGGGTTGGTCTCGCCGCTACCGAAGGCATCGGCGCGATCGAACTTGCCGTTGTGGTTGGCGTCCTCGACGCCGTCCTTGAGACCGTCGCCAT
Source organism: Pseudomonadota bacterium (assembly GCA_016702545.1). GTDB lineage: Bacteria > Myxococcota_A > Polyangia > JADJTL01. Next base: position 41,534 of record JADJDT010000018.1, read on the forward strand.
CCGTGTCGGGGTTGTTCGGATCGGTCGGATTGGCGCCCGGAATCGGGTTCCCCGCCGCATCCTTGCCGCGCTCGGTGGCATCCGTCAGCCCGTCGCCGTCGGAGTCGCGCGTGCCATCGCCACCACCACCGCCACCACCGCCACCACCCTGGCACTCGTTGCGGTTGGGCACCCCGTCGCCGTCGTCGTCGCCGTTGGGGTCCGAGAGCTTGAGCGCCGTCTTGGCCGTCACCTGGTAGGCGAAGACCGCCGTGTCGATCCAGGCCCCGTGGCCTGGCGACTCGCCCCAGCAACGCCCGCTGTGGAAGTCGCCCCAGCAGTGCGCGTTGGCCTGACCCGCCGTGCGCGGCTCGCTGCACACGGCCGCATCGGTCGGCCGCCCGCTGGGAAGCCCCTGTGGGTGGGTGTTCTCGGGCGCGATCTGCTGCGCCTCCTGGCACTGATTGATCTGGCGCTGGAACCAGGACGACCCGCCCTGGAACTCGCTCTGGCCCGCGCACTGGCCGCAGCCGCTGTGCTCGAGGCTATTGACCCGCCGATCATCCCAGAACATCGGCGTGCTGGCCGCCGCCTGGGGCGCGCTCGGCGTATCGACGCGGAAGATCCGCAGCCCGTTGCGCAGCGTGTCGACGTCGTGGGCCAAGAGGTGGAGCTCGCCGTTGCGCAGCCCGAGCTGAGCATTGTAGTTGCCGACGGCCAGCGGACGCCCCTGGGCATCCTGGGCGCGCCAGGCCACCGTGTTGAGCCCGACCACTGCCCGGCCATGCAGCGCCACGTCGCGCGACGGGTCGAAGCCTGGCCGGCCGTCGGTGTCGATGGTGATCACGTAGGTGCCGGGCTTCGTCGAGGTGAAGACGAAGGCGGCGGGCGCGCCGGGCACGGCCATCGAGCACACCGCGGAGGCACCCTCGTGGCGGAAACCCGACACCGCGGGGGCCTGCGTCCCGCCCTTGGCGATCGCCGGCGGCGTCAGGTAGAGCCGATGCTCCGGCGTGGGCGAGAATGCGTCACTGTCGAACTCGGACGAGGTGCCGTAGTAGCCGTTGGCGAGGCGCCCGAGGCTATTGGCGAGCAGATCGAAGCGCTGGCTGCCCCCGATCCCGTCGAAGGCCAGCATCCAGGTGAAGTCGCTGCTCGGGCCGGTCGAAACCAGGCCATAGAGGCGCGTATTCGTCGCGCTGTCCTCGTCGGTGCCGCTGGGATTGATCATCCAGTGCGTCGAGGAGACGCGCCCCGGAAGCACCGGGGTCGCCGGCCGCACCGGCGTATCGCAGTCGGGCGTGACGGAGACATCGAAGGGATCGACGACCTCCTCGTCCGGGTTCGAGCTGCACTCCTCCCCGACGTTGATCAGCCGCACGACAAAGGTGCCGGGCCCCGTGGTCACGAAGCGCACCGGGCGGTCGATCACCGCCGGCAGGCTGCTGAGCCACGCCGGATGACCCTCGTGCAAGATCACGGGCGATCCGTTGACCTGCACCCCCGCCGGGTTGAGCACCTGGATCTCGAGGTCGTGACAGCTCCTCGTGCCCCCGGCGATGTTGATCACCTCGCCCGCGCGCAAGATGTCCACCTTCAGCTCGGTGGCCTCGTTCAGCCCCTGGCCCTGACCCAGATTGACGGTGCCCTCGGCGCGCGCCCGTCCGCCGGCGGCACTGCAGATCGCGAGCGACAGCAGCAGGATTCTTGTACGTCTCATTGAGCTTCCCCTCGTCGTTGCGCTTGGTAACGACCTTGGTAACGAGCTTGGTAACGATGTGCCTATCGGTCGATACGATCCCGCGCACGGCCCCCGGCGCGTGCGCTCACTGCCGCGTCTATCGCGCCCCGGCATCGGCCGGCGCCGGCGCGCCCACGCTCGTGCTCGAACCGGCGGGGTCGGTGATGATCAAATCCACGCGCCGGTTGCTCGCACGCCCAGTGCTCGTCGCGTTGCTGGCGATCGGCTGCGTCTCGCCGAGGCCCTCCGAGGTCACGCGACTGGTCTCGACCCCGTTCTCCGTCAGCACCCGCAGCACGCTGGCCGCGCGGCGTTGGGACAGGTCGAGGTTGTAGTCGTCCGCCCCACGGCTGTCGGTGTGACCCTCGACGCGCACCTTCTTGACCCACTTATTGTCGCGAATCAGCTCGGCTGCGCGCCGCAGCACGGGCAGGCTGCGCGCCAGAATCACGTCCTTGCCGGTGGCGAAGTAGATGCGCGGCACGGTGATCCTGCGCCCGCTGATCTGCACCGGGCCCTTGCCCGTGTCGGGGCAGCCGTCCTCGTCGGCGACGCCGTTGAAGGTCTCCGGGTCGTTGGGGCACTTGTCCTGGGCGTCGAGGATGCCGTCGTTGTCATTGTCGAGGTCGGGGCAGCCGTCCTCGTCCTCGAAGCCATCGCGGTCCTCGGCCACCAGCGGGCACTTGTCCTCCGCATCCACAATGCCGTCCTTGTCGTTGTCGGCATCCGGGCAGCCGTCCGCGTCCTCGAAGCCGTCCGCGTCCTCCGGCTCGAGCGGGCAGCGGTCCACCTTGTCGAGCAGACCATCGCCGTCGTTGTCGGGATCCGGGCACCCGTCCGCGTCCTGGAAGCCGTCGAGGTCCTCGGGCTGCCGCGGGCACTGGTCCTTGTCGTCGGTGATGCCGTCGCCGTCCAGATCGCCGGGACCGCTGCGCACGGGGGCTTCAGCCTCGTACACTCGCTCCGGGAACTGGAAGAAGAGGTTGCCGAACACGCGAAACGCCGGCGTTCCCGCCCCCTGCGTCAGGCCGGGGCCCGCGCCGACGCTGGCCGAGAAGCCCAGGGGCAAGTAGACGCGCAGCCCACCGAGCAGCTCGGCGTTGACCTCCTCCGCGTCGAGGTCGGTGGTGGCGAGGCCACCGCTCAGGTCGGCGATGAAGTCGAGTCGGCGCTTCAGCAGCCCGATCCGCGCGCCCGCCGAGAAGAGAAACTCGTCGTCGACGGCGACATGCTGCTGGTCCGTGCTGACGCGAAAGCTGTCGCTGTTGCGGAAGCGATAGCCCAGGTTCACGGCGGCGCCGATGCGCGCCCCGAAATCGCCCTCGACGATCACTCGCGGGGTGAAGGTCACGCCGGCGCTGCCGAGCAGGTTCTTGCGGCTGCCGGTCGGCACCGCCAGCGCGGCGCTGGCCGACAGCGTAAACCAGCCTACGGTCAGAATCCGCGCCTTAGGCACGAAGCGCAGGTCGCCCACGCCGGCGGCCAGCCCGCTGGTCGGATCAGTCGGACGCAGCAGACCTAGGCCGTCGGACGACTGGTCGAAGGTCACGGGCAACCCGACGCCGAGCTCGAAGCAGTGGAACAGCCCCAGCGCGAGCAGCAGGTCGAAGTTGACCTGGTAGTCGACCAGCTTGGCGACCACCTTGTCGTCGCTCTTACGAACGAGCTCGAAGGGCCGGTGGGCGTAGTGCAGGTAGAAGCCCGCCGAGAAGCCGAGGTGCGGCAGCGTCTGCCCACCCTCGGTCTGGAAGAGGTTCAGCGGGCTGACCGCCGGTTCGAAGCGCACCGAAGGGAACTCGGCGCCCTGCGCCTGCCCGAGGCCCTGAAGCGCGACCAAGGTTGCAACGACCATCGCCCCGCGGGCCAGCCACCGACACGTTCTCATGGATCCCAGCCTCACTCTGCTACAGCGGGACGCCGCGCTGGCCAGCAGCAACGGCTCCCCGCTGATGGTTGATCTGATGGTTCGCTTGGTCTGATCTCGTCGATCGGTCTGATCTCTTCGATCGGTCTGATCTCTTCGATCGGTCTGATCAATCTGGTCTAGCGAACTGGTCTGGTCGATCGAATCGCGAGCGGCCTCGGCACCCGCCGCGTCGACGCCTGTATGCAGACGCCGTACCACCGGCGCCTCCGGCGCGGACACTGACGAAAGGACTCCCTACATGCAACGATTTTCGGCCAGGTGGCGTGTGCTCTAGCCGCCCTCCCGAGGTCAGTCATCCCACCCCTTGCCGCACTCCGCGTGCGTCCCCATAATCCCGCGGTCGCCCGCGCAGCCGCGGGTAGGACGATGCGGACAAACCATGGCGCCCGAGCACGAAGACGAACCCAGTGTCGGAAGTGGATCCGGACGACCGGCGCCCGGGCACCCTTCGCGCTGCGGGGTCGAGGGCGTTTGGGTCGCGGCCGGAGGCGTGGCGCAGGAGCAGGCGGAGGAGAACCTGCGCTTGGTCCTCGGGCTCACGCTGGACCAGCTGGGGCTCCCCCGGGGGCCATCCCAAGCGGCTCGGACGCGATGCGTCGCGCCCGGAGCGGGGCTCGACGGGCCCTCCTGGCCGAGCGCCCTCGTCGAGCGCGCGTCTGAGCTGGGGGTCGAGGCTCGCGAGCTCCAGCTCTCCGTGCGGGACGCGGTCCAACTCGTCGACGCCCAGGCGCCCCTGCTGGCCTGCACCACCACCGACGGCGGTGGCGCGCGTTGGCTGCTGATCACGGCGCGCCGCGGACAACGCCTCCGCACGGTCGTGATCCAGCACGGTGCGGTGCGTCACCGCACCCTGAGCGCAGCGGACCTCGCCGCTCTGCTGGAGCTCGACGGAGCACGCCAGCCGACGGCCTGGCTCGCGCTCGAGAGCGCGCTGCCGCTCGAACCGCTGGGTGCGGGCCAGGAGGGTGTGGCGACCCCGCCCTCGCCGCTGCGGCGCCTGCGCGCCGCCCTGGCGCTCGAGCGCGAGACGCTGTGGGCGCTCGGCGTCTACGCCGCCTTCGCCGGCCTGCTGGCGCTGGCCATGCCGCTCACCGTGCAGGCGCTCGTCAACACCATCGCCTTCGGCGGGTTGCTCCAGCCCTTGGTCGTGCTGACGCTGCTGCTGCTCGTGGGGTTGGTCTTGGCCGGCGGCCTGCGCGTGCTCCAGAGCGTGGTCATCGAGCAGCTCCAGCGTCGCGTGCTGGTGCGGACCGTCGTCGATCTCGCCGCGCGCCTCCCGCGCGTCCGCGTCGGCGCCTTGGAGCAGTGCTACGCCCCCGAGCTGGTCAACCGCTTCTTCGAGGTCGTGACGCTGCAGAAGGCTACTGCGACCCTGCTCCTCGACGGGCTCGATCTGTCCCTGGCCGTCGTGATCGGCATCGTGATCCTGAGCTTCTACCATCCGCTGCTGCTGGCCTTCAGCGTGCTGCTGGTGGTCACTCTGGTGGGGATCGTGCTGCTCGGCGGGCGCGGCGCGATCGCCAGCAGCATCGACGAATCGCACGCCAAGTATGCGATCGCGGCCTGGCTCGAGGAGCTCGCGCGGCTCCCGCTGACCTTCCGCTCGCGACGCGCTGCCCGCACGGCCGCCGCACACGCCGATGCGCTCGCGTGCAGCTATCTGCGGGCCCGCGGCGGCCACTTCCGCCACGTCCTGCGTCAGATCGTCGGACTGATCGGCCTGCAGGTGCTCTTCAGCAGCGCCCTGCTCGCCGTGGGCGGGGCGCTGGTCTTCAAGGGGCAGCTGGCCCTCGGTCAGCTCGTCGCCGCCGAGCTGATCGTGGCGCTCGTCGTGGCGAGCCTGTCCAAGTTCGGCAAGCAGCTCGAGACCTTCTACGACCTCACAGCCGCGATCGACAAGCTCGGCAAGTTGATCGACCTGCCGCTCGAGCGTGCGGCCGGCGATCCCGCGCGAGGTGGAGCCGGAGCCGCGAGCGTCGCGCTCGAGAACCTGCGCCTATCGGGCCTCGGTTGCTCGGAGCAGGCCCTCAGTCTGCGCATCGCGGCGGGCGAACGGCTCGGCGTCACCGGCCCCAGCGGGAGCGGGAAGAGCCAGCTCCTCGACGCGATCTACGGGTTACGTGCGCCCCGCGAGGGGGGGCGGATCATCGTCGACGGCGTCGATCTGCGCACGGTCGACCTGCCGCAGCTGCGCCAGGGCTTGGTGCTACTGCGGGGCGCTCAGGTCATCACCGGGACCATCGGCGACAACCTGCGGCTCCAGGGCGGCGAGCAGAGCCCTGCGGCCCTCAACGACGTGCTCGAGAGGGTCGGGCTCCTGCCGCTGATCCAGCGCCTTCCCGAGGGCCTCGACACGTCCCTCGGCTCCGAGGGAGCGCCGCTTTCTGCGGGGCAGCAGGTGCGTCTCGCCGTGGCCGGCGCGCTGCTCGGGGCGCCGCGGCTCCTGCTCGTCGACGGCCTGCTCGACGCGCTCGATCGGCCGGCGCGCGCCGCACTGATCGAGCTGCTCGCCGCGACCGACGCCCCCTGCACGCTGGTAATCGTGAGCCAGCACGACGACGTGCTGCGTCGCTGCGACCGCACGCTGGCACTCGACGCCTGGCCTGAGCCCCCGCGAGAGGAGGCCCCGTGAGCGCGTCACACCCACTCACGGCGCCCGCCGCCGGTCGTCCTACGCTCAGCGCCATGCAGCTCGTGCGCGCGTCCCGGCAGGTGGCGCTCTCCGGGAAGCTGCTGCTGGCGCTGCTGCTGCTGCTCGGCGCGGCGATGCTCCTGCTGCCCTGGCAACAGACTTCGCCCGGCGAAGGACGCATCGTCGCCTACGCCCCCTCGGAGCGCGAGCAGCTCGTGGGAGCGCCGATCGGCGGTCGCATCCTCAAGTGGTGGGTCCACGAGGGCAGCCGGGTACGCCAGGGCGATCGCCTGGTCGAGCTCGCCGACAATGACCCTCTGATCCTCGAGCGCCTGCAGCAGGAACGCGACGCCACCGCCGCGCGCCTCGCGGCCAGGGAGGTGGCGATCGGCGCCTACGAGCGCCAGATCGTCGCGCTGCGCTCGGCGCGCGAGCTCGAGCTGGCGGCGGCCGAAGCGCGCGTGCGCGTCGCGCAGAGCAAGGTCAAGGCCTCCGTGCAGGCGGCTGCGGCGGCCGGGGCAGCCGCGACCACCGCCGAGCTCAACGTCCAGCGCGTCAAGTCCCTCGCCGATCGCGGGCTGGCCTCGGAGCGGGACCGCGAGCTCGGCGTGCTGGCCCAGGCCAAGACCCAGACCGACAGCTTCGCCGCGCAAGCCAAGCTCGAGGCCGAGCGCAGCGAGGTGCTCGCCAAGCGCGCCGAGGTCTCGGGCAAGGGCGCCGAGCTGGACGCCAAGATCGCCAAGGTCAGCACCGAGCTGCAATCCGCCCTGGCGGAGGTCCAGAAGGTCCGTGGCGAGCTGTCCCAGGTCGAGGTGCGACGCGCACGGCAGGCCCACATGGTGGTGCGCGCAACGCGCGATGGATCGATCATGCGAGTCGTCGCGCGCGAGGGCGCGGAGTTCGTCAAGGCAGGAGACCCGCTCTTCCTCTTCGTACCGGACAGCGCTCGACGCGCCGTCGAGTTCTGGGTCGACGGCAATGACGCGCCGCTGATTCGCCCGGGGCGCCTGGTGCGGCTCCAGTTCGAGGGCTGGCCCGCAGTGCAGTTCAGCGGCTGGCCTTCGATCGCGGTGGGCACCTTCGGCGGTGAGGTCGCCTTCGTCGACGACGCGGCCGGAGACGGCGGACGCTTCCGCGTGGTCGTCGTTGCTGGCCGCGAGCGCTGGCCCGATGGCCGCTATCTGCGACAGGGTGCCCGCGCGAACGGCTGGGTGCTGCTCGACCGGGTCAGCGTCGGCTACGAGCTTTGGCGCCGACTCAACGGCTTCCCGCCCCGTGTCGCACCGCCGGCGGCGGAAGCCAAGGCCGGGGGCAAGAGCGGCTGATGCGGCGGCCTGGTCGTCAGCACCGCGGCCCGCTGCGGTCTGCCGGGGCCTCGCTCTCGCTCTGGGCGCTGGTGCTGCTGCGCGCTGGTCCCGCCACACCACAGGTTGCCGCACCAACGCGCGTGACCGCACCGGCGCCGCCCGCCGACGCGCACGCACTGACTCTCGCCGAGGTGCTCGAGGTCGTCGCGCGCCAGCACCCGTTGATCGAGGCGTCGGTGCAGAAGCTGCGCCAGGCCGAGGGCAAGCTGGTGCAGGCGGAGGGGGGCTTCGACACCGAGCTGGTCGCCGAGGGCGGCTGGCTGCCCCACGCGGACTACGAGCACGGCGTCGCGAGCGTGACGCTGAGCCAGCCGACACCCTTCTGGGGCGCGCGGCTCTTCGGGCGTTGGCGCATCGGGCGCGGCGACTTCCCGGTCTACAAGGAGGGCGACGCCACCGCCGAGGCGGGCGAGGCCCGCGCCGGGATCGAGCTGCCGCTGCTGCGCGACGGACCGATCGACGCCCGACGGGCCCAGCTGCAGCAGGGCCGGCTGCGGCGCGATGCGGCCCGGCTGGGCGTGAGCGCGCTGCGCATCGAGCTGCGGCGCCAGGCCGCGCATCGCTATTGGGACTGGGTGGCGGCCGGCCTCAAGCTCGAGGTCGAGCGCCAGCTGCTCCAGATCGCCCGCCAGCGCGACGCCGCGCTCCGCTCGCGCGTGGCGCGTGGCGACCTGCCCGCGATCGAGGTGCTCGACAACCGGCGCACTATACTGATGCGCGAGGGGAGCGTGGTCCGCGCGCGGCGCAAGTTCGAGCAGAGCGCGATCAAGCTCTCCCTCTTCCTGCGCGACGCGAGCGCTCGGCCCGTGCGGCCCGGGCTGGAGCGCCTGCCGGCGGCCGCACCACCCCTACCCGCGCCGCTCGAGCCGCGCCCGATCGCCGAGGACCTTCGCACCGCCCTCGGTCAGCGCCCCGACCTGCAACAGCTCGCGCTCGCGCTGGCCGACAACGAGGTCGAGGGGCGCCTCTCCGCCAACCAGCGCTGGCCGCGCTTGGCCGCCATCGTCGGCCTCGGCGTCGACGTCGGCGACGAGCGCTATCGCGACCGGCGCAGCGAGCTGGGGTTGGGCTTCAAGCTCGAATGGCCGCTGCTGATGCGCAAGGCCAGCGGCGGCCTGCTGCGAGCCGAGGCGCGCCAGCGCGAGCTCCAGGCCCGGCAGCGCTTGCTGCGCGACGAGGTGGAGGCCCAGATCCGCGACGCGCGCTCCGCCATCGAGGCGGCGCGCCAGCGCGCCGAGGCGGCGCGCGACGAGCGCGAGGTGGCGCACCAGGTCGAGGCGGCCGAGCGCGAGCGGCTGGAGTTCGGCGCCGGGACCCTGCTCACCGTCAACCTGCGCGAGCTCGCCGCGGCGAAGGCCGACAAGCGCGCGATCGACGCCGCGACCACCTGTCGCCGAGCGCTCGCCGACTACGAAGCGGTGCTGGCGACGGTCGAGGCGACGGCGGGGCCCGGCGCGCGCTGAAGAGCAGCGCTGTCCATCCATCTACTGCGCCGCGCCAGCGCAGGGGCGCCTCCGCGGCGATCGCCGACCCTCGGCCGTGGCGCTCGCTGCGCTTGGGGTTGCGTCTCGCGCCGGCTCGGGCGAGAAACGGGCACCGACAAGGGAGACACGGCATGGCCCAGCTGGACAACACCCCCGTCGCCGAGTGCGCGAACTGCCAGCAGCGGATGAGTGTGCGCGAGCTGGTCGAGGATCCGCAGTACCTGCCCCAGGGCATGCGCTTCGCGGGCACCGGGATCGACCGCAACGAGCTCTTCTTCCAGCACTGCCGCCCGGGCTGCGGCGCGACCTTCGCCGTCCCGGCGCTCTACTTCGCGCCGCTGATCGACGAGCACCTCACGCCTGCCGTCCCCGTCGACAGCGACGACTGCGGGCGCCACTGCTTCGCGGTCGAGGATCTCTCGGCCTGCGAGCACGCCTGCCTCTACGCCCCCTTCCGTCGCCTGCTGCTGCGCCTGCGCCAGGACAAAGCCGCCGTCTGAGCCCGGCAGGCCAGCGGCGAGAGTGGCGCTCAGCCGTCGCTCTGCGCGTCGAGCTCGACGACGCGGTAGGACCGGCGCAGATCGATCGCGGCGAAGGTCACGCCGAGCAACACCACCAGCATGCCGCCCAGGAAGGTCGTCGTCGCGGCGATCCGCAGCAGCGCCGAGTCGGTGGCGAGCTGGACACCGATGCCGACAGAGGTCAGCACGAACATGCCGACCGCCAGGTGCAGACAGAGCACGGCGTTGCGCAAGCACCGCATGCGCTCGAGCAGCGCACGCGTCTGCCGCAGCACGCTCTCCAGCCGCGGCTGCTCGGCCGTACTCGGCACCGCCTGCTGGGCCTGGGCCACGCGCAGGCGGCGCCGCTCGTCGTTGAGCAGGCGAACTCGGTTAATCGTGGCCGAGTAGCGGTTGCTGACCGTCAGCAGCAGCAGCCCGACGGCCGAAATGGCGACAGCGGGCGTGAGCATGGCCTGAACGGCATCGACGGTAGAGGCTGGCATCCTGGCTCCCTATCAACGCGGGGCACGCCGATGGCCGGCGCGACCCGCGCCACCAATCAACCCCGATCGGCGGCCGCGCGCCGGGCGAAGAACTCGGCGGCGAAGGCCGCGTAACGGCCACAGCGGATGGCCGCGCGCGCCTGTCGCACCAGCTCGACGACGACGTGGACGTTATGCAGCGTCGCCAGCCTGCTGTACAGCAGCTCGCGCGCGACATAGAGGTGCCGCAGGTAGGCGCGGCTGTAGCGCGCGCAGACCTTACAGCCGCAGCCTTCGTCGATCGGCCGGTCCTCCAGGCGGTGGCGGGCGTTGGAGATCACGATCCGCCCCTCGGCGGTGAAGAGCTGGCCGTTGCGGGCGTTGCGCGTCGGCATCACGCAGTCGAACATATCGACGCCGGCGCCGATCGCGCGCACCAGGTCCTCGGGCCGCCCCACCCCCATCAGGTAGCGCGGCGCGCCCTCCGGCAGGCGCGGGGCCACCTCGGCCACCACCTCGTGCATGCGCTCGTTGGCCTCACCGACCGACAGCCCGCCGAGGGCGAAGCCCTCGAAGGGCAGCGCGGCGATGGCCTCGAGGTGGCGCCGCCGCAAGGTCAGATCCGTCCCGCCCTGGACGATGCCGAAGCGCACCTGGTGCGGCGGGCGCTCGACGGCCAGGCAGCGCCGGGCCCAGCGTGTGGTGCGCTCCATCGCCTCCTCGATCGCGGCCGGCGCGGCGTCCGCGGGTGGGCAGTGGTCGAAGGCCATCGCGATGTCCGCGCCGAGCGCGGCCTGGACGGCCATCGAGGTCTCCGGGTCGAGGAAGTGCGGCGAGCCATCGATGTGCGAGCGATAGGCGACCCCGGCGTCGTCGATGCGCATCAACGCGCGCAGGCTGAAGACCTGGAAGCCGCCCGAGTCGGTCAGCAGCAGGTGCGGCCAGCCCATGAAGCGGTGCAAGCCACCGCAGTGCTGCACCACGTCGGTGCCGGGGCGCAGCGCCAGATGGTAGGCGTTGCCCAAGACCACCCGCACGCCGAGCGCTTCGAGCTCGCCCACCTCCAGCGCCTTGACGGTCGCCAGCGTGCCGACCGGCATGAACACGGGCGTGTCGAAACCACCGCGCGGCAAGGTCACGCGCGCCGCGCGCGCCGCCCCGTCGCGCGCCTCGATCTCGAACTGCAGCCGGCTCATCGGCGCGCACCCTACAGCGTTCCGCGCGCCGCCTCCAGTGCCACAACGCGTCACCGCGTGCCGTGGCGTCAGACGATCAACATCGCGTCGCCGTAGCTGTAGAAGCGGTAGCCCGCGGCGACCGCCGCGCGGTAGGCCGCCAGCACGCGCTCGCGACCGGCCAGCGCGCAGACCAGCAACAGCAGCGTCGAACGCGGCAGGTGGAAGTTGGTCAGCAGCGCGTCGACGGCGACGAAGCGATGGCCCGGGCGAATGAAGAGCTCGGTGCGCCCCTGCCCCGCCGCTCCGCCGGTCGTCTCTAGCGCCCGCACCACCGTAGTGCCGACCGCCACCACCGCTCGCCCCGCGGAGCGGGCCGTCGCGATCGCCGCGGCCGTCGCCTCCGGGATGCTGAAGCGCTCGCCCTCCACCTGATGGGCGTCGAGGTCGCCGTCGCGGATCGGCAGGAAGGTCGCCGCACCGACGTGCAGCGTCACCTTCGCCAAGGTCGCCCCGCTGGCCTCCAGCCGGGCCACGAGCTCGGGGGTGAAGTGCAGCCCGGCCGTGGGCGCGGCGATCGCCCCAGGCGCCGCGGCGAAGATCGTCTGATAGCGTTGCGTGTCGCTGGCCTCGGCCGGCCGCGCGAGGTAGGGCGGCAGGGGGATCGCGCCGCACGCTTCGATCACCGCCTCGTCCTCGAGCTCGACCTCGCAGCGCCCGCCCTGGGGTGCCGTGACGATCCGCACGCACCCCACCGCCGGCGCCGCGGCACCGCCCGCGGCGTTGGCGCCGCCCGCCGGCGCCGCGAGCGTCAGCCTTTCACCCATGCGCAGCCGCTTGGCGCCCCGCAGCATGCACGACCAGCGTCGGGGCTCGCGCCGCTCGATCAGCAGCAGCTCGACGCTCCCACCGGTGGCGCGCCGCGCCAGCAACCGGGCCGGAATCACGCGCGTGTCATTCACCACCAGCAGCGATCCCGGAGGCAGGAGCTGCGGCAGGTCGACGATCGGGTGGTGGGTCAGGGCGCCGGTCTTGCGATCGAGTCGCAGCAGGCGGCCCCCGTCACGCTGCGCCGGTGGATAGCGCGCGATCGCCGCCGGTGGCAGCTCGTAATCGAAGTCGTCGAGGAGGAGCACGCGCGATCCCTGCTGCGATCAGCGGGGCGCCGGAGCCGAGGCCGCCCGGGAGACGGTCTCGTGCGGCGTCACGGCACGGTCCAGCGATAATCGGACCGGAAGCCGTCGACCGGATCCTTGGCCGCCGCGAGCACCGGCACGAGCACGGCGACGGTGACGGCCGCCACGCCGCCGGCCGCCCCGGCCCAGACGTACCAGCGCTCATACCACTTGGGCCGGGTCCCCAGCGGCCGGTAGGGCGTCGTGCCCGCCGCCAGCTGATCGAGCCCCGCCTCGAGCGTCAAGCGCTGACCGGCCACGGCCCGGCGCGCGACGATGAAGTCGCGATAGCCGGCCTTGGTCACGCGAATGGTGCGCGGCCCGACGTCGACCTCGGCCTCGAGTGGCGCGAAGCCGACGAAGCGCCCGTCGACGAAGACCCGCGCGTCCGCGACATTGGCCTTCACCGCCAGCACGCCGGCGACCGGCAGCAGATCGATCGCCAGCTGCGCGACCTCGCCCGGCGCCACCACCACCACGTCGAGGTACTGCGTGTAGCCGTCCTTCGTCAGCTTGACCGTGTGTTGCCCCGCGGGCAGCACCAGCGGCTGCGCGAGGGGCAGAGTCGCGACCGCGGCGCCATCGATGAAGAGCTGGGCCCCGGTGGTGGTCGAGGCCACGTCGAGCGATCCGGTGGTGGGCGCGGCGACGTGGCGATTCCGGGGCCGACGACCCTCCGCGGCCTGCAGACCCATGATCAGCAGCAGCGGCACCAGCAGCACGGCGCGCCGCTCGATCATCCCGCACCGCCATGCCTGTTTGCTCATTGGGGCCAGTATAGCCACGGGACCAGCAACCTACCAACCCCCCCCGACGCGCCGCAGCGTACCCCGCTTCCCAAGGGCCGCGGGGCGCACTAGAGTCGCGCTCGCGGCCCATCCGGGCCGGGAGCCGATTTGCTCGTGCTGCGTCCCTCGCCCTTCGTACTTGGCGCCCTCGCCGGGCTGAGCCTGGCCTGCACGAATGATCCCTATCCGGGATCCGACGCGCGTCGCAGCGTTCTACGCCGCCTTCGCCGAGGCGCCCAAGTCGCTCGACCCGGCGGTCGCCTACAACGTCAGCGACCACGCGATCATTGGCAATATCTTCGACACCCTGCTCGAGTATCACTACCTCGCTCGACCCTACACGCTGATTCCGGGCCTAGCCGTCGCGGTGCCGCAGGCCGAGCCCCAGGCGGGCGGTCGCGTGCGTTATCACTTCGAGCTCCGAGACGACCTGCTGTTTCAGGAAGATCCCTGCTTCGCGCGCGGCCATCCCAACCGCAGCACCCGCCAGCTCGTCGCCGCCGATGTGGCCTTCGCCCTCGCGCGCCTCGGCGACCCTGCCGTCAACAGCCCGGTGATCGAGCCCTTCTCGCACATCGTCGGGCTGCGCCAGTTCGGCGAGCGCCTGCAGCGCGCCCGTCGGAGCGATGCGCGCTTCGCGCGCCTGCCGCCGCACGAGCAATATACCCGCGTCGGCCCGATCGAGGGCGTCCGGGTCGTCGACACGCTGGGGCTCGACATCATCCTCGCCGAGGCTTATCCGCAGCTCTTGTACTGGTTTGCGATGCCCTTCTCGGCGCCGATCCCCTGGGAGGCGGTCGCCCACTACGATGGTCGCGACGGCCGCCCGTCGCTGGCCGATCACGCGGTCGGCTCCGGCCCCTATCGGCTGACGCTCTACGACAAGCAGGCGCGGATCGTGCTGGAGCGCAACGAGCAATGGTACGGCCTGCGCCATCCGGAGTGGCGAGCGCCGGGTGCAACCTACCCCGCGGTGGGCGAGGCCCGCGATCGCGCGGCGGGGCTGCTCGATCCACGCGTCGTCGGCCGCCCGCTGGCGTCGATTCAGCGCATCGACTGGCGGCGCGACAAGGAGCCCATCCCGCTCTTCAACAAGTTCCTCCAGGGCTACTACGACGCCGCCGGAGTCATTCGCGAGAGCTTCGACAAGGTGATCCGCGAAGAGCGCCTCTCCCCCGAGATGACGGCGCTCGGCGTGCGGCTCGACAAGTCCGTCATACCTGCCATCTACTACATCGGCTTCAACATGGACGACCCGCTGGTCGGCGCCCGCGGGGGCGAGCGCAGCCGGCTGCTGCGCCAGGCGATGAGCCTGGTCGTCGACGCGCGCGAGTACCTGCGCCTCTTCAGCAACGGCCGCGGCATCAGCGCCCAGTCGCCGCTGCCGCCGGGCATCTACGGCTACGAGGCCAGCTACCGCAACCCCTACCGGCAGGTCGACGTCACCCGCGCGGCCGCACTGCTGCGCCAGGCCGGCTACCCGGGCGGCGTCGATCCCGGCACCGGGAAGCCGCTGCGCCTGACCTTCGACTCGTCCGACACCACCGCGCAGGGCCTGCTGCGCTACCGCTTCTTCGTCGACGCCTGGCGCCGCCTCGGCCTCGACGTCCAGATCGCTGCCACCACCTATAACCAGTTTCAGCAGAAGGTGCGCGAGGGCGCCTACCAGCTCTTTCTCTGGGGCTGGGTCGCGGACTACCCCGATCCGGAGAACTTCCTCTTCCTGCTCTCGTCCGAGATGGCGCGTTCGCGCAGCGGCGGCCCCAACACCGCCAACTTCGCCGATCCCAACTTCGACCGGCTGTTCCTGGCGATGAAGGCGCGCGGCAACGATGCCGAGCGCTTGGCGCTGATTCGCCAGCTGCGCACCGTGCTCGAGCGCGAGCGCCCCTGGATCGAGCTATTCCACCCGGAGGACTACACCCTCTTCCACGGCTGGCTGCAGCAGGTCAAACCGACCGGGATGGCCTACCCGACGATCAAGTATCGCACCATCGACGTGGCGCAACGCGCGCAGCAACGGCGGCGTTGGAACCGTCCGGTGCTGTGGCCGGTCTATGTGCTGCTGGCGCTGACGCTGGCGATTGCTATCCCCGGCGTGATCACCTTCTTCCGCGAGCAACAGTGATGCTGACCTACGTCGTCCGTCGTCTGCTGCATGGGTGTGTCGTCGTCCTCGGCGTGCTGCTCTTCCTCTTCCTGCTCTTCTTCACGCTGACCGATCCCGATGACATCGCCCGCCGCGCGCTGGGCGAGAAGGCGCTGCCGGCGGTGATCGCGCAGTGGAAGGCGAACCATGGTTACGATCGACCGCTGTGGCCCTGGCGCGGTGGGCGCGACAGCATGCTGGTGGAGCACTACCGTCGGATGTTGACCTTCGACTTCGGCCGCAGCGACACCGACGACGCGCCGATCGTCGATCGCCTGCGCCACGGCGTCGGGCCGAGCCTTGCGCTGACCGTGCCGATGTTCGTGATCGGGCTGCTGCTCAGCATCGTGCTGGCGCTCTTCGTCGCCTTCTTCCGCGAGACCTATATCGACCGGATGGGGGTGCTGCTCGCCGTGCTGGCGATGAGCCTCTCCGTGCTGCTCTACATCATCGGCGCGCAGTACGTGATCGGGAAGCTGCTGCGCTGGTTCCCGATCTCCGGCTTCGATGCCGATCCGCGCGTAGCCTGGCGCTTCCTCGCCCTGCCGGTGCTCGTCGGCGTCGCGGCCTCCCTGGGCGGCGACGTACGCTTCTACCGCACCGTCTTCGTCGAGGAGACCGGCCGCGATTATGTACGCACCGCCCGCGCCAAGGGCTGCGGCGAGGGGCGCATCATGTGGGTCCACGTGCTGCGCAACGCGATGATCCCGATCCTGACCCACGTGGTGCTGGCCGTGCCCTTCCTCTTCACCGGCTCGCTGTTGCTCGAGTCGTTCTTCGGCATTCCCGGGCTCGGCTCGCTGACCGTCGACGCGATCAACGGCAACGACTTCTCCACGCTGCGCACCATGGTCTATCTCGGCTCGCTGCTCTTCGTGGGCGGGCAGATCCTCACCGACATCAGCTACGCGCTGGTCGACCCGCGCGTGCGGCTGAGTTGAGCAACGGAACCGCGATGCAGCTCTGGAGCGCCTCCAATCTCGTGGTCGCCGGCCTGCTGCTCGCGGGCCTGACGCTGCTGCTCATTGGCCGACGCCACCGGCTGTGGCGCGAGGTCTTCGTCCAGCTGCGGCGGCGGCGCCCGCTGGCCCTGCTGGTCGTCGCCGGCTACGTGACGGTGGCGCTCTTGGACTCGGTGCGCTGGGTCGGCGGCGTGGACGCCGGCGGCGACGTCGTCGCCCAGCACGAGGCCCGCAGCGTGCTCGACCGGCTCTTCGCCGGTCGCCGCGAACGCAGCTACTCGGCGCCGCTGGCCGACCGCGAGTTCTACGGTCACGCGCCGCTGCGTCATCCGGGCGGCCACCTGCTCGGCACCGACATCCTCGGCCGCGACGTGCTGCTGCTGACGCTCAAGGGCGCCCGCGTCGCGCTGCTGATCGGCGGGCTGACCAGCCTGATCGCCATTCCGCTGGCGCTGCTCTTCGGCGTCAGCGCCGGCTATTGGGGCCGGCGGATCGACGATGGCGTGTTCTTCGTGATGTCGACGCTGGCCTCGATGCCCACGCTGCTGCTGCTGATCGCCTTGGTGATGGTGCTCGGTCGCAGCACGGTCGCGGTCTGTCTGGCGCTGGCGGTGACCAGCTGGGTCGGCTTCTGTCGCCTCGCCCGCGGCGAGACCTTCAAGCTGCGCGAGATGGACTACGTGCAGGCCGCGCGCGCGCTCGGGGTCTCGGATCTGCGCATCCTGCTGCGCCACATCGTGCCCAACCTGATGCACCTGGTCGTGATCACCTTCGTGCTGATGTTCTCGGGCCTGGTGCTCTCGGAGGCGATCCTCTCCTGGCTGGGCTTGGGGATCGAGGGCAGCTGGGGCCAGATGATCGATCAGGCGCGCGACGAGCTCTCGCGCGATCCCGCGATCTGGTGGAACTTGGCCGCCGCCGGCGTGGCGCTCTTCACCTTGCTCCTGGCGGTCAACTTCGTCGGTGATGCGGTGCGCGACATCCTCGACCCGCGCACCCGTCGAGAGCCGACATGAGCCCGACGCCGATGCTGCAGCTCGAGTCGCTGACGACGACCTTCCCCGGCGAGCGCGGGCCGGTGCCGGTGGTCGACGATCTGTCGCTGACGCTGACCCGCGGTGAGGTGCTCGCGCTGGTCGGGGAGTCGGGCTGTGGCAAGTCGGTCACGGCCCTCTCGATCCTGCGCTTGGTGCCCCGACCGGGCCGCATCGAACGCGGGCGCGTGCTCTTTGGCGGCCGCGATCTGCGCACCCTGCCGGTGGCGCAGATGCGCGCCGTGCGCGGCGCCGAGATCGCGATGATCTTTCAGGAGCCGATGACGAGCCTCAACCCGGTACTGGGCGTCGGCGCCCAGGTGGTGGAGGCGATCGCGCTGCACCAACCGCTGCCGCGCCAGGCGGCCTGGCAGCACGCGCAGCAGCTCCTGGCGTTGACCGGCATCCCCGACCCCGTGGGCCGCATGCGCAATTATCCGCACCAGCTCTCGGGCGGGATGAAGCAGCGCGTGATGATCGCGATGGCGATCGCGACCCGACCCGCGTTGCTGATCGCGGACGAGCCGACGACCGCGCTCGACGTCACGATCCAGGCGCAGATCCTCGAGCTGCTGCGCGAGCTGCGCCAGCAGCTGGGCACGGCGGTGCTGCTCATTACCCACGACCTCGGCGTGGTCAACGAGCTCGCCGACCGGGTCGCCGTGATGTACGCCGGTCGGATGGTCGAGCTGGGACCGCGCGAACAGGTCCTGAGCGAGCCGCGCCACCCCTACACGCAGGGGCTGCTGCGGGCGATGCCGGCCCGAGCGCGCCGCGGCCAGCGCTTGACCGAGATCCCCGGGGTGGTGCCGGCGCCGCAGCACTGGCCCGCAGGCTGTCGCTTCGCCACGCGCTGCCCGCTGGCACAGGCGCTGTGCCACGAGGTCGTCCCGGCCACCACGGCGCTCTCACCGACTCACGAGGTCGCCTGCCACGCCGTCGCGCGCGCCGACTGGCCGATGCCCCGCGCGGGATCGCAGCGCCTCTCGCTCCCGCACGGTCCAGGAGCGGGGCCGTCGGGGCCGTCGGGGCCAGCGGGGCCAGCGGGGCCAGCGGGGCCGTCGCGATCGCCCAGGTCGTTGCAGCAGGCGGAGCGAGGCGCGGCGTCGGACGCCCGGCCGGCGCAAGCGGGCCCGGCCGCGGCAGCGGCGCTCGGTCGCGAGACCGGCGCGCCGCTGCTGCGCGTCGAGGAGCTGCGCACCTGGTTCCCGATCCGCTCGGGCATGCTCCAGCGCAGTGTCGGCTGGATCAAGGCCGTCGACGGCGTGGACCTGATCTGCCCCGCCGGCCGCACGGTCGCGCTGGTGGGCGAGTCGGGCTGCGGCAAGACCACGGTCGGCCGCTCGATCCTGGGACTCGAGCGGGCGCGAGCCGGCCGCGTCTACTTCGACGGCGTCGACCTGCTGGCGCTCTCGCCGCGCCAGCTGCTGCCCTATCGGCGCGCGCTGCAGATCGTGTTTCAAGATCCGATGGCCTCGCTCGATCCGCGCATGCGCGCGCGCGACATCGTCGCCGAAGGGATGATCTCGTTCCGCATCGGCGCCAATGATCGCGAGCGCACGGAGCGCGTCGCCGAGCTGATGCGCCGCGTGCAGCTCGATCCCGATCAGATGGGGCGCTACCCGCACGAGTTCTCCGGCGGACAGCGGCAGCGGCTCTGCATCGCCCGCGCGCTGGCCGTCGGTCCCCGGCTGTTGATCTGCGACGAGGCCACCTCGGCGCTCGATGTCTCGATCCAGGCGCAGATCCTCAACCTGCTGCGCCAGCTCCAGGACGAGCTGCAGCTCTCTTTTCTCTTCATCACCCACGATCTCGGCGTCGTGCGCTACCTCGCCGATCGGATTGCCGTGATGTATCTCGGCCAGGTGGTCGAGGAGGGCAGCACCGAACGCATCTTCGAGGCGCCGCAGCACCCCTACACGCGCGCGCTGCTGGCCGCGATCCCGGCGATCGATCCGGCCCGGCGCCAAGCTCGCGCTCGGGTGCGCGGCGACGTGCCCTCGCCGGCGCGACCGCCCCCGGGCTGCCGCTTCCACCCGCGCTGCAGCGAGGCGCAGGCCCGCTGTCCGATCGAGGCGCCCCCGCTCTTCCCCTGGGCCGACGGCCGCAGCCGCTGCTTCCTCGCCGCGCAGCCGCCCCACGGCGGACCCGCCGCCGATCAGCCCGTGCGCAGCACCTCGGACGGGCGCGGCAGCGCCCCCCCGGGAAGAACCCTCGTCGTCAGAGCAAAGCTAGCCGTCGAGGGCGGCGCGCGCCCGCTCGATCTCGAGCCAGCCGGGACGCTCTTCGAGCGCCCGCGTAAACAGCGCGCGCCCCTGCGCCTTCTCGCCCAGCGCCACATGAACGTGGCCCAGCTGCGCGAGCACCTCCGCGCGAGCCACCTGCTGCTCGCCGGCGGCGAGCTGGAGCAAGAGCGCGCGTAGCACCCGCCGCGCGGCTTCCCACTGCTCGGCGGCCAGCAGCAGTCGGCCGAGGGCGGCCAGCGCAGGCGCGAAGCTGGCGTCGCTGCGCTGCGCCTCCTCATAGCGTGCGCGCGCGGCCGTGGGGTCGCCGCGGCGCTCGGCGAGCTGCCCCAGCAACAACGCGCAACGCGCCGGGAGCCGCCCCCGCTGCCCTGTCACCGCCGCGGCCACGCCCTGGAGCAGCGGCTCCGCAGCCTCGCTCGTGTCACCCTCGAGGTGCGCGGCAGCCAGCTCGAGCACGACCTCCGGCCCGCCCGTCCCGTTGTCCACCGCCTGGCGCAGAAGCGCGAGGCGCGCCGCCTGATCGTGCAGCGTCTCGTGCAGCACCGCCGCCGCCCGCCGCAGCAACCTCACCTGCTCCGCGCCGCCGAGCGCGGCCGCGCAACCCTCGAGCACCGCCACGACACGGCGCGCGCGCTCCTCCCCGCCTCCCGCCGCCAGCGCCGTCAGCGTCTCCGCAGCCGCCGCGTGGCCGGGCTGGGCCAGTAGCGCCGCCTCGCAGGCCGCGAGCTGCAACTCGGGCGCCGCGCCCGTCGCTGCCAACGCGCGCGCCCTCGTGAATTGCAGCGCCGCGCGCGTGGCGCTGTCGCTGGCCGCCGCGTCCGCGCGCTCGAGCAGCTCGAGACTAGGCCGTGCCTGACCGGCGAGCAGCGCAGCACGCGCCTGCTCGACCAGCACGCGCGCATCGGCTGCCGCCAGCGGATCGAGCTCTTCGAGGCAGCGCTGAGCCCGCTCCGGCTGGCCCAGCTGATCGATGCTCAGCCGCGCCAGCTCCAGCCGCAGCTCGAGCGTCTGCTCGCCCGCGCCGATCGCGGCCAGCCGCGCTTGCTGGAGCTCTGCCAGCTCGGACCAACGCCCTTGTTGCCGCAGGAGGCGCGCACGCCCGTGGTAGCCCGCGGGGTCGAGCGCGTCGCTGGCCGACACCTCCCGCCAGTAGCCCTCGGCAGCCTGGGCATCGGCCAGCCGTTCCTCCGCGAGCGTGGCCAACTCGACCGTCAGCGCGCGCTGCTCCGACGGGTCGGTGCTCAGCTCGCGCCGACGCAGGAGCAGCTCCCGCAACACCGGCCAGTCGCCGCAACGCTCAGCCACCCGTTGCAGCCCGAGCAGCGCCGCGACGCTCTGCGGATCGCGCTGCAGCAGCTCGCGATAGCGCGCTGCCGCCGCCTCCCGATCATCGAGCCGCTCGAGCAAGACCTGCCCCGCGCGCAGCGCCAGTTGCTCGCGCTCCGCTGCATCCTCGGTCGCAGCCGCGCGTTGATCGAGCGCGGCCACGAGCTCGCGCCACTGACCCTGCTGCTCGCAGAGCGCCGTCAAGGCCGCGAAGGCCCCCTGATGCCCGGGTTCTGCGCTCAGCAGCGCGCGCCAAGCCGTCAGGGCCGCCGGATGATCGCCGAGCTGCTCCGCGCTGAGCTGCCCGAGCTCGCTCAAGACCCGGCGCCGTTCCGCCGCGTCGCTGAGCAGCGGCAGGCGCTGCCAGAGGATCTCGCTGAGGGCGCGGGGATCGGCTTGGGCGCGCGCACTCTGCTCCAGCGCCCGTAGCGCGCGCTCCGCCCGCGGGTCGCGCTCGAGCACCCAGCGATAGAGCGCCTCCGCGCGACGACCATCGCCGAGCTGATTCTCCTGCCAGGCCGCGCTGCGCAGACCAAGCTCCGAGGCCAACTCGGGCGCCAGAGACGGGGCGGCCAGCAGCTCGTCGAGCAAGGCCCCCAGCTCGGCCGCCCGACCGAGGGCCACCGCCAGGCGCTCAGCCTCCTCCCAGCGCGCGGGACGCTCGGCCTCGCAGCGCAGCGCGCGCAGCAGCGTGGCAAAAGCCTGATGGGGCTGCTCCAACTGCTCTTCCTGCAGCCGCGCCAGCTCATCGAGCAGGGCGGCCTGGCGGGGGCGATCGCTCAGCGTCGACAAACGCCACTCGCCGAGCGCAACCAGCTTGGCGTAGGCGCCCTCGGCCTCGTAGAGCGGCTCCAGCACGTCGAGCACCGCCGTGGTCTGGCCGGGCCGTTCGAGCAGCCGCTCGAGACCTGCGCGCGCCCCCGGGTTGCCGGAATCCTGCGCCAGCGCCGTGCACCAGGCGGCGAGCGCGCCCTCCGCATCGTCGGCCCGTTGGAGCAGGGTCTCGCCCACGCGCTGCTGCAGCCCAGCCCGTACCTGCAAATCCAGGGTCAGGTCACACTGCCGCTCGAGCGCGTCGACCAGCTCCGGCACCCGCCCCTGCTTCTCGAAGAGCGCCGCCAGCAGCGACCAGATCCGCACGCTGCCGCCCTGCCGCTCGATCGCCCGGCGATAGTGACGCTCGGCGTCCGCTTCGTCGCCCGCGGCCTCCGCGAGCGTCGCCAGCTTGACGTGGAGGCGCTCGCTCGCCTCGGCGTCGGGGACCACCGCTGCCAGGCGCTCGAACAAGGGCCGCAGCTCGCCGATCGCGCCGAGCTCTCGCGCCAGCCGCTCGAGCGCCAGCTGCAGCGCCTCGTCGGCCGGATCCTCGGCGGCCGCGCGCGCGTAGCTGGCGAAGGCCTGGCGCCGATCGCCGAGTTGCTGCTCCTGCAGCAAGGCGATGCGCACCAGCAGGTCGCGGCGCTGGGTCGCGTCCGCTGCAGCGACAACCTGCAACTCGAGCGCCCGCAGCAGGCCGTGGTGATCGCCCCGCGCCGCGTGGACGCGCTCGAGCAGTGCCGGCACACGGTCGCGCTGCCGCGGCGGATCGACTAACCCTTCGAGCAACGCCAGCGCGGCATCGTCCTGGGGATCCTCGGTCAACAGCTGTTCCAACCGCGCCAAGGCCGCACTAACGTCACCGAGCCGCTGCAACACCATCGTCACGGCCTGCCGCCGCCGCTGGCGCGCCACCGCGACGTCGGCCTCGGCCGCGGCGCGGCCTTCGATCAGCTCGACGAGCTCCCCCCACAGCCCTGCCGCGGCGAGCAAGCGCTCGAGCTCGTCCTGCACCTCGGCATCGTCGGGATGCCGGGCGTGCAGCTGACGCAGCGTCTGGGCCGCCTCGAAGGCATCCCCCAGCCGCTGCTCGCAGGTGCGCGCGATGGCCCAGGCCACGTCGCGCCAGCGCTCGGCGTCCTCAGTGGCCGCGAGCTGCCGCTGATAGACCCACACCAGGTCGATCCAGCGCTCGGCGCGGGCATACAGCAAGGCCAGCGCCTCCAGCGCGGCCTCGTCCTCGCCGCCCAGCGCCAGCACCTGACGCCAGGCCTCGATCGCGCGATCGGGCCAACCGATCCGTTGCTCGAAAAGCTCGGCCATCCGGCGGTAGCAGTGGCGCTGTCGCGCGGGATCGGCCGTCAGCTCGGCCTGCCGCTGCAGCGCCTCGGTCAACGGCTCCCAGCGGCCCAACTGCTCCAAGAGTCGCAGCACGGCGGCCAACGCCTGGCTGTCGTCTTCCCGCAGCGCCAGCAGCCGGCGCCAGTCCGCCAGCGCCGCGTCCGCATCGCCGACGCGCTCCTCGCCCAAACACGCGGCGCGCGCCAGCAGCGCGGTCTGGCTGGCCGTGTCGGCGCCCTGCTCGATGACGTCGTGCAACAGCGCGAGCACCTGGGGCCAGGCGTCGATGCGAGCGGCCAGCCCCTCGATCTGGCCGAGCAGCTCGAGGTCGGCGCCCCGGCCCTCGCGGAACGCCTGTCCGAGCGCCTTGAGCGCCAGCGCCGGGAATCCCTCGCGTTGCTCGTGCAGGGCGGCGATCTCGCGCAGCAGCGCGCCGCGCCGCGCCGGATCTTCGACGAAGTCGAGCTGGACGTCGAGCACCACCACCAACTTGGCCCACTCATCCTGCGCGCGATAGACGGGCTCCAATAGCTGTGCGACGCGAAAGCGCACGCGCCGATCGAGGACGATGCGCTCCAGCCCCGCCACCGCGGCGCCGTGGGCCGGATTGGCCTCGAGCACGAACTGGTAGCTATCGATCGCCGCCTCGAGGTTGCCGAGGTGCTGCTCGTGCAGTAGCCCGATCCGGCAGATGAGGTCGTGGCGCACCGCATCGTCGGTGACCCGCCCCACGCGCTGCTGCAGCAGCTCGCACAACGCCGGCCACTGGCGCTGCTCGCCGTAAAGACGCTCCAAGGCCAACAACGCCGTCTCGTCGCCTGGAAACTGCTCGAGCACCACCCCATAGGCCTGGCGCGCCCGCGCGCCGTCGCCGAGCGCTTCTTCCCAGACGCGCGCGATCTTCAACAGCAGCTGGCGCTGCAGCGGCCCGCTGCCCGCGTCGGCGAGCTGTGCCGCGGCCGTGGCACGCGCGTAGACGGTCAGCAGCTCGCGCCAGCGCTCGTGCCGCATCAACAACCGCTCGATCAGGCCGAAGGCCTCCTCGTCAGCGCCATCGCCGGCCAGCACGCGGTCGAAGCAGGCGAACGCGGGCTGCCATTGGTAGAGCCGCTCGTCGTAGAGCCGCCCCACCAACAGCGCCAACGCCCGTCCCGCCGCCCCAGCGACACGGCCCTCGTCGAGCGGCTGGGTCAGCACCGCCACGGCCTCGGGCCAGCGGTCGAGCAGCGCGGCGAGCCGCAGCAGCTCGCCCTGACTCTGGTCGTGTCCTGGGTCCTCCCAGTGTGCCCGGCCGTACCAAGCGAAGGCACTCTGGGGCTCCTGCAGTCGTTCTTCCCACAGGCGTGCCAGCCGCACGCAGAGCTCGCGCCGCCGCTGCGGCTGCCGCTCGTGGGCCAGAAAGACCTCGCAGCTACGAATCAGCCCGCGCCAGTCGCCGGCCGCCTCACGCAGCGGCGCCAGCAGCTCGGCGGCGCGCAGCGCCCACGCCGGCTGATCGAGGTAGTCGTCGAGCGCCGCCCGAGCAGCCGCGTGGCCAGGCCGCAGCGCTAGCACGGCCCGATAGGCCTCGAGCGCGCCGGCCACGTCTTCGAGCTGCGTGGCCCGCAGCCGCGCCAAACGGAACCAGCCATCGGCCTGTCGCTCCGCTTCCACGCTCGGCGTCTGGGCGCGTCGCTCGAGCAGTTGCGCCAGCTCGCGCCAACGTCCGCTCTGCGAGTAGAGTTCCTCAAGCCCCTCCACCGCCGCCTGCACATCGGGCTCGAGCGCCAGCACGCGCTCGAAGTAGCCGATCGCCTCGTCGCGCCGACCCAGCGGATCGCGACAGAGCAACGCCGCACGCAACAGCAACGCCGCGCGCGCGGCCCGGTCGCTCGACAGCTCGGCCAGCCGCTCGAGCGTGGTGACCAGCGCAAGCGCGTCCCCGTCCTCCTCACACAGCTGTTGCAGCGCCAACAGCGTGGCCTCGTCCCGCGCGTCCTCCTGCAGCAGCGCCTCGTAGTGCCGCTTGGCGCGCTCACGATCGGAGAGCTGGTGCCAGGCGACAGCAGCCGCCCGCGCGCGCAGCAAGCGCCGTGCGGCCGCGCCGCTACAACGCTCGAACGCCGTCTCGAACAGCTCGCAGCAGGCCGGCCAGCACTGGAGGGCCCCCGCCAGTCGCTGCAGATCGTCGAGCACCGACGCCAGCGCCGGACCCTCGAGATCAGCCAGCAGCGCGCGCGTAGCCGCCGCAAAGGCCTGGGCTAGATCCTTGGTCCGCTCTTCGTGCAAGCGCCCGATGGCCCGCAGCCGCTCGGCACGCAGCGCCGGGGTGGTGGCATGCCGCGCCTGCGCCTCGGCCAGCCGCACGAGCGCCGGCCAGTCCTGCTGTTCGAGCGCGATCGGCTCGAGCAGGGCGACCACGGCGGCGGCGTGCTCGGCCTGCTCCAAGAGCGGCTCCAGCGCCGCGCGCGCCGCCTGCTGCAACGCCGGCTCCCGCAGCAACAGCTGGTACCGCGCCAGCCCTGCCATGACGTTGCCGCGCTGCTCGATCTCGATCTCAGCCGCCTCACGCTGCAGCACGGCGCGCTCGGCCGAGCCGTCCACCGCCAGCGCCAGCCGGCGATCCAGCAACAGCAACAGCTCGTCCCAACGGGCGGCGCCGCGGTAGAGCCAGCAGAGGTCCTCCAGCGCCTGCCGATCGTCGCCCTGTTCTTCGAGCAGCGCCTTCAACGCCGCGATCGCCTGGTCCCGATCCGCGAGCGGCCCCTTGGCGACCTCCGCGATACGGCGCCACAGCTCGGCACGGGGCTTGGGCCCGGCGGCCAGCGGCACCTGTTGCCGCAGCACCTCCACCAGCTCGCGCCAGCAGGCACCGCCGCGGTAGAGCCGCTCGAGCGCCGCCAGCGCCGCCGGACGGTGTGAGGCGTCGAGCGCCAGCTCGCGGTAGCTGGCGCTCGCCTGCTCCGATTGACCGAGCTGCTCCTGCAGCGGCGCGCAGCGGGCCAGCAGGGCCTGGCGCTCGCCCTCGTCGCTGATCGCCTGGCGCCGCCCCAGATAGAGCTGCGCCAGGTCGCCCCAACGCTCGAGCCGTCGATAGTGCCGCTCGATCGCGCGGAAGGCGTCGCCGTCGCCAGGCGACCCCCGCAGCAACTCCTCGTAGGCCCGCAACGCCGCGTCCGGGTCCCCGAGCACATCCTCGTCGAGCGCGCAGATCTGCGTCAGCAAGCGACGCCGTTCGGCGAGCTCGGTCGATCGCTCGAGCTGCCGCTGCAACAGATCCCGCAGCTCCAGCCATTGGCCGCCGTCGCGCAGCAGCTGCTCGAGCAGCGCCAACGCGGCGTCGTGCGCGGGATCCTGGCGCAAGACCTCGAGCAACTGCGCCTGCGCCCCCGCCGCGTCGCTGAGCTCGCCGTGCAGCAGCAGCGCCAACTGCCAGCGTAAGCCGACCACGAGCGACGCCTCGGCCACCCCGGGCTCCAGCAACGCGACGAGCAGCGCTGCCCCTCGCGCGCTCTGACCCGCGCGTCGCGCCAGCCGCAGCAGGTCGGCGAGGGCGGTCTCGTCGCGCGGATCGAGTCGCAGCAGCGCCTCCGCCGCGTCCAGCGCGGCCACGGGCTGGTCGAGCACCTGCTCGTTCAGCTGTTGCAGACGTCGCAGCTGCGCGCGGCGCAGCAACGGGCGGTCCTCCGCCTCGATCACCAACGCCAGCGCCGCCGCCAGTCCAGTGGCCTGCCCCGCTCGCTCATAGGGGTCGAGCAGCAGCCGCGCGGCGGCGACGCGCTGGGCGGCGTTGCCACGCGCCAACCAGCCCTCCAAGGCCGCCACGGCCGCGGGATGACCGGGTGCCAGCGCCAATACCTGCCCCAGCAACTCGATCGCCCGCTCCGGCTCGCCCTGCTGCTCGCCGACGACCGACGCCAGGCGACAGAGCAGCTCGGCGCGCCCGGGGTCGGCCGCGCCGAGGCCGTCGAGTTGCTCACGCAACACGCCGGCGAGCTCGGACCAGCTGCCCGACACGCGATGAAGGCGCTCGAGCGCTTGCAGCACCGGCGCCCGCTCGACGCCCAGCGCGAGCAGCTCGCGGTAGGGCGCGATCGCCGCGGCGGGGTCGCCCAGGCGCTCCTCCGCCACCCGGGCCGCCTCGCGGTTCAGCGCCACCCGCTCGACCGTCGGCAGCGGCAGCGCGGCCTCGCGCTGCAGCGTCTCCAACAGCTCGCGCCAACGCCCAGCACGCCGGTAGAGCTGCGCCAGCCCGGCCCAGGCGCGCCGGTCGGCGCCGCTCAGCCGCAGCCAGTCACGATAGTGCGGTTCGGCGCGGGCGCCGTCCGCCAGCTCCTCGCCCCACAGCTCGGCCAGCCGAGCCACCAACGGGAGCCGTTGCCCGGCGTCGTCGCCGATTCGCGCCAACTGCTGCTCGAGCAGCTCGGCCAGCGGATGCCAGGCTCGTGCCGCTCGCGCCAGCCGCTCGACCTCCTGCAGCAACCCCACCTCCGCCGGTGCCAGCTGCCAGGCACGGGCCGCCCAGCCGAGGGCTCGTGCGGGATCCCTGAGCTGGCCGGCGCAGACCTGCTGCAGCTCGGCGAGCAGCTCACGACGCTCGATATCGTCCGCCGCCGCAGCCAGCAGGATTTCGTCGGCCGCCAGCAGCCCGTCCCAGCGCGCCGTCGCGCGGTAGAGCGGCGCCAGCGCTCGCGCGGCCGCCCGATCACCCGGGCGCAGCGCCCACACGCGCTCAAAGGCGCGAATCGCCCGCTCGACGTGGTGCAGCTCGCCGGCACACAGTCGCCCGATACGCAGGTTGAGCTCGACGCGCGTCTCCTCGTCCGTCTCGCGATCCGCAGCGCTGGTCAGCGCCTCGACGAGATCGAGGTAGAGCCCTCGGGGCGCCAGCAGCGCCTCGAGCTCGTCCCATCGTCGCCCCTGCGCCAGCAGCTCGCGCAACAGCACGACGGCGCGCGTCGCCCCCGGCCGCCGCGCCAGCACCTCCTGCCAGGCCACGATCGCGCGCTCGGGGGTGCGTAGCTGGTTGCTGTAAAGGTCGGCGAGCTGCTCCCACAGACCCAGCGCCGCGTCGCTCTGCGCCTCGACCCGCTCCAGCCGCGCCTGCAGCACATCGGCCAGCGCCACCCATTGGCCCTCGCGCCGGTAGAGCGGTTCCAGCGCCGCGAGCGCGCCTTCGTGCTGCGGGTCGATCTGCAGCAGCTCACGCCACAGCGCGGCGGCCCGCGGCGCGTCCGCCAGCCGCTCCGCCGCCAGCTGTGCGAGCTCGACCAACAGCGCGACGCGCGCGGGGCCCTCGCGCAGCGCAGCCTCCGCCGCCAGCAGCTCGAGCAACGCAGGCCAATTGTGACGCCGAGTGTGAATCTCGCGCAGCAGCGCGCGCGCACGGGCGTGCAACGGCTCGAGCTGCAGCACCTGCTCGAGCGGGGCGATCGCCTGGGTCTGGTTACCCAGCTGTTCGAGCCACAGCTGGGCGATGCGCTGCAGCAGCTCCACCTGCTCCGCCCGATCGCTGCTCAGCGTCACGCGCCGCCCCAGCACCTCGACCAACTCGCTAAAGCGCTGCAGCGTGGCGAAGCGCTCACTCAACGCCAACAGCGCCTCGCGATGATCGGGCTGCAGCGCCAACACCGCGCCATAGGTCGTGACCACCATCGCATCGAGCTTGAGGTGGTCGCGGTAGATCGCCGCCAGCTCGAGCAGCAGCTCCACCCGGCGCGCCGTGGCCTGCGCGGGCAGCTGATCGAGCTCGGTCTTGAGCAGCTCGCGCAGCGCGTTCCAGCGCGGGGGCGTGACCCGGCGATAGAGCCGCGCCAAGGCCTCGCGGGCCCGCTGCTGCAGCGCCTGGGCGTCCCACTCCGGAGCGGGCCCCGGCGCCGTCGGCGACGCCACCGGCTGCGCCATCGCGGACCAGAGCTCGATCGCGCGCTCGCAGTCGTCGAGCACGTACTCGGCCAGCTCGGCCAGCCGCAGGCCGAGCTCCAGCCGACGCCGTGGATCACGCTCCCGGCGCTGAGCCTGCTCGAGCACCGCCCGTTCCTCGGCCGGCTCCCGCCGCTCGCGGTGCAAGGCGCAGTAGAAGTCGACGGCCAGCGGGTGATCGGGCTGCTGCCGCCGCACGAGGCGGAAACACTCCTCGGCGCGGTCCGTTTGACCGAGCTGTGCGGCAAGGATTTGGCCCAGTCGGGCCAGCAGCTCGACATCGCGCTCCGCCGGCGAACCGTGTTGAAGGGCCGTCTGGTAGATCTCGGCGACGCCGGCCCAGTCGCGCCGCTGCTCGAGCACGCGCGCGAGCTGCGCCAGCGCGTGCGGCTGACTGGGATCGAGCGCCAGCACCTGGCGCCAACAGGCCACCGCTTGATCGGCGGCCGTGGCCACGCGCGCCGCGCGTCGCCTGCCGGCCGCGACCTCCTCTGCCGGCACGACGTCTGGCTGCTCCGCCCAGCAGTCGCCGAGCTTGAGCAGCGCCGTGATGCGCTCGGTCGGATCCAGCGCGACGCGGCGGCGCTGGTCCAAGAGCTCGAGCAGCTCGACCGAGCGCCCGGCGCGACGCAACAAGCGCTCGAGCTGAGCCCCCGCACGCCAGTTGCGGGGATCGACCTCGAGACTGCCACGCAGACAGGTTTCGATCCGCCTGGCGTCCGGATCGTTGCGTGCGACCACCTCGGCCGCCGCCAGCAACAGGCGCGTCTTCAGCTCGCGATCGACAGCGCTCGCGGCCTCCTCGACGTACTTCTCCGCAACGCGCTCCCAGCTGCCCCGGACCAGGCGGATGCGCGCGATCTTGGCGCGCAACTTGGCGTCGTCGGGACGCAGGGCCGCAGCCTCGTCGAAGCAGGACAGCGCCCGCGCTTCGTCCAGCAGCTCGTCCTCGAGCACCTGGCCGGCCGCCAGCAGCAGCTCGGCGCGGCGGGAGCCGTCGCTGTTGACCGCCAGCTCGGCGTCGCACAACGCGACGACCAACTCCCACTGCTCCGCCGCGGCGTGATGCGCGCGCGCACGATCGAGCGCCAGGCGGAAGCCCTCGCCGGCGCCGGCGCTCGCGGCACAGGCCTCCCGCACGGCCGCCAACGCGGCAGCCGAAGTCGGCGCACGACGCAACGCCAGGAGAGCCGCTTCAAGAGCCCGCGTCATCGTCCTCGCAACCGCTCGGTCGCGCACACGGAGATCGTGCGCCGCCGCAGCCCGTCGTACAGCGACCCGAAAGCTCGGGACCGTCTCGCTCGTTCCGGACGCCAATTCCCGGGTCGCCGGCTCTTGACTCGCCGCGGCAACGCCCGCGCCCACCCGCTGCCGGAAGCTAGAATGGTACCAGCTGCGCGCCGCTGCCTTCAACCAACGGTATCGGCTACGCAGTATTTGGCGCGACGCGCGCGTCGACGGCTAAGATGCGCCTGGCGCGGCTGCCGTCGCTCGAGGTTCCGATGGATCGTCTTCCACGCCCCAGCGGCGGCCAGCGGGAGCTGGAGCTCGACGCCGCTGGCGAAGAAGCGGCGCTCGAGCTCGCCACGGCCCCCGAACCGCGCCAGCCGGCGGTCGCCCCCGTCGACCACGCTGAGGCCGCGCCGCATGAAAGCCCCCGCACCGCGGCGGCCGCGGCCGCCGCCCACGACCTGAGCCTTCAGCGCTTCCCCGAACGCGACGTCGCCCAGCTGGCGCCGCAGCGCGCGTCGCTCCTGCGCCAGGTCGAGCAGCGTCGCGTGCGGCTGCCTGTCGCGCCGACGACCTCCGTCCGCGTGGACCTGAGCTACGCGGCCTGGATCTATCCGGCCCTCGGGCTGTTGTTGCTCGGCGCTGCGACCTACGCCTTCTGTCGCTACCGCGTCGCTCAGCAACAGCACCTGTTCTTCGTCGGCAACCAGCCGCTGCGAACCCTCGTGATGCAGAGCCGGGCGCGGCCGGGCAGCGACGACGTCCGCCGCATCGTCCTGCGGCTGGCCACCGAGGCCGGCCTGCAGCTTCGGCCCGACGATATCGAGGTCGTGGTCGAGCCGCTCGCGACGGCGACGCACGCCGACCGACTCGATCCGGAAGAGCGCGCGCGCGCGCAGGCCTTCGGTGCCAGTTGGATCGTCGGTCACCGCACGCGGGGTACCGCCCGCTACGGGTTCGTTACGCAGCGCTTCACGCTCGAGCGCTTCTTCTACCTGCACGACTTCGACGCGCCGCCCACCGCCATCACCCCGCGGCCGTCGACCGTGCCCCAGCCGACGACGGAGGCCGATTGATGTCGAAACCGCTGCCGGCGCCCCGGTGGCGCCCCTCCGCTCGGGGCTCCAGCCGCTCAGGGCTGCTCGCGCTGCTGGCGCTGCTCGCCTTCGGCGCCGCGACGGCCTGCCGCCGCGGCGGCGGCGAGGGGGCGCTCTGCGCCAAGCCCGCCGACTGCCGCCACGGCTTCCGCTGCGAGGACCAGCGCTGTCTCGGCGGCCCCGAGAGCGCATGTGGCTACCTGCTGCGCTGCGTGCCACTGCTGCGGCCCGAGGACCGCGAGACGCTATTCGGCGAGGGCCACCGCCAGCTGATCGAGTCGCTGACGCACAACCCCAACCAGGCCGCTTGCGCCGCGCGCCTGGGGCTGATCGTACAGCTTGGGCGCCAGGTCGTGCTCCACCGCGCCTGTGGGCCACGTATCGAGCAGTAGCCCGCTCCCGCTACCCCAACGCCCTCCGCTCCGTCGTCGCTGGTGTCGTCTTCCGGCCCACGCGCGCTGGTGCCCTCGGACCTCGCCAACAGGCCCCTGCTTGTTCCGACCGCTGTTCCCCGCTATCGTTCGCGCTCGCCCCACGGAGATTTCTCGTGCAAGTCGAGTTCTGGGCCGTCACCGATACCGGCAAGCAGCGCAGCCACAATGAGGACAACTACCTCATCGACAAGAACCTGCGCCTGTTCGTCGTCGCCGACGGCATGGGCGGGCACGCTGCCGGAGAGGTCGCCTCGTCCCTGTGCGTGCGGCGCGTGCGCGACGCCGTGGGGGAGAACCGCGACATCATCGAGAGCTTCGAGTCCGGGCGCGGCGCCGACCGGAACGACGTGCTGCATGTGCTCGAGCACGCCGTGCAGGCGGCCTGCTCCGCCATCTACGAGCGGGCGCAGGAGCAGCCGGACAAGCGCGGCATGGGCACCACCTGCAGCCTGCTGCTGCTGACGAACGAGCGCGGCTTTCTCGCCCACGTCGGCGACAGCCGCATCTACCTGATGCGCGACCGCCAGGTGCACCAACTCTCCGAGGATCACTCGCTGGTCAACGAGCTGGCCCGCCGGGGCAAGCTGCGCCCCGATCAGATCGACAGCTCTGTCTACCGCGACTTCCGCAACGCGGTCACCCGCGCGGTGGGGGTCTACGAATCGGTCGAGGTCGACACGCTCGACTTTGATGTGCTCCCCGGCGATCGCTTCGTGCTCTGCAGCGACGGACTGCACTTCTACTTCAACGAGCTCGAGCAAATGTCGGCGGTGCTCGACCACGACGACGTCCGAGCCGCCACCCAGCGCCTGGTCGACGTCGCCAATGCCGGCGGTGGGCACGACAACATCACGGCCGTGGTGGTGCGGGTCGCGGTCAGCGCCGGCGAGGAGCAGCGCGTTCGCGACGTCAGCCTCAAGCTCGAGGTGCTGAAGGGGATGCCGCTCTT
Organism: Pseudomonadota bacterium; assembly: GCA_016702545.1. Classification (GTDB taxonomy): domain Bacteria; phylum Myxococcota_A; class Polyangia; genus JADJTL01. Next base: position 74,272 of record JADJDT010000018.1, read on the forward strand.
CTCCTACCTCGGCTACAAGGAGCTGGTCCGCGTGCTGAACAGCATGCAGGTGCGCGACTACGCCGAGGGCGGATCGATCATCCGCGAGGGCGCGCCCGGTGATGAGCTGTTCCTGATCCTCGACGGTGAGGTGCGCCTGCACAAGGGCGAGACCTTCGTCGCCACCCTGCACCGCGGTGACCACTTCGGCGAGATGGCGCTGGTAGACAACGCGCCGCGCAGCGCCAGCGGCACCGCCAGCGCGACCGCACGGCTCTTGGTCCTGCGCCGCGTCGACTTCTACGAGATCATCCGCAGCGAAAGCGCCCTGTCGGTCAAGCTGCTGTGGAGCCTGGTGCAGGTGCTGGTGCGGCGGCTGCGCAAGACCACGGCGGACCTCTCGGGCGCTCGCGCCGAGGCGGCGCTGCCCGATCTCACCAGCGACGCCTTCGACGACACGACGAGCAATCGCTGAGTGACGAGCAATCGCGGGCGGAGGCGGCAATGGGGTGCACGGGCAGGCGGGGGGGGGGTCGCGAGCACGCCCGCGCACGTGCCTTGCCCGCGACGGGCTCCGGGCGGCGGGGCCGGGGCCCGAAATCGCTGCCAGGTTGGCGCGACCGCGCGAGAGCTGCTGGAACTCCGACGGCGCCCGCGCGGCTTCACCAGATCGAAGATTCGGCCAGCCTCCGGGGCGCGTACGCGACACGGCGCGGCGCCTTCGATCCGAGCTGCGGACCCCGGTCCCCTCCGGCAGATTCGGCCATCGTGCGCGATCACCGCACCTGGTCGCCCGGCCAGTCGCCACGCGGGTGACCGCCGTGGCACCTGACCATGGCTCCCGCCAGCGCCCGTGCAGATCGATAGACCGCGACGCCTCCATCCCGATCACGATCCACTGGCTACGCCCCGTCGCCGCGACCCATGACTTGAAGACCGGGCTGGCGGCGCAGGAGAAGGTCAGCTTGTCGAAGAGCAGCACCCCCTCGCGCGGCAACCGCAGCACCGACTCGGCCACGACCGGGAGGGTTCGCCCGAGGCCCTTGGGATATTGCTCGCTGACGATGGCCGGCATCCCCAGCACCCGCGCCGTCTCGATCAGGTTGAGCCAGTTGCGCAGGGTGCCCTTGAGCACCTTCTCCGGCATCGCCTCGGCCAGCTTCTGCTGAATGTCGACCACGCAGAGGCCACACGCCTGCGCGAAGAGTTCGAGCCTGGCCGGGCTGACGCGCCCTTCTACTTCGAGCGCTGAGCGAGCACGCGTTCGAGCTGCTCGCGAATGATCGTCTCGGCCAGCTCGGGCACGATCTCCCAGGCCACGCGCTCGATCACCTCACGGCTGAGCTTGACGATCGCCTCGTACGCCGCGGGGTCGAGCTCGCGCGCGCGCCACGCGGTGCCGCAACCGGCAACTCCGCTCCGCGGCGGCCGGCGCCGCGGCGGCGGCATCCCCGGCGGGGGGGGGGCAGTCCCCTCGCCCCAGCCAGCCAGGGTCCGCAGCGGGCGCGGTGGGTCGCCGCAGCGCGAAGCCGGCCTGGCTGGCGTCGCCGCGGCCGACCTCGGTGGTCACGGGCAGATCGAAGGAGGGCAACGGCTCGGCCACGACCGCGGGCGGCAGCTCGGCCTCGATGGTGATCTCGAGGGCCGTCGGCTCGGTCGAGGCCCACCGCCACCGGCGCGGCGGAGCGGCTCGGGGGCAGGAACGCCGGCGGGCGGGGCGAGCCGCCGGGCGCGGCGCCACCGGCGCCGCGGGCAATGGGCGCGGAGCCACCGGCGCCGCGACGGGCGCAGGCGCCGCCGCCGGCGGACGCGGCGCCACGGGCGCGGCGGCCGCGGGCGGGCGCGGCGCGACGGGGCGCGGCGCCACGGGCGGACGCGCCACCGGCGCGCATCCGGCGGCAACAAGACGCCGGATCCGGTGCCCGGCGCGGTCGAGATCGTCCCCAGCGGGGGCCACCCCCACCGCCTGCGCGGATACGCAGGCCCCGCGACGACGCCGCCAGCCGTCAGGGCGCCGGCGGGCGCCATCGTCGCCGCGCTCAGCGGCTCACCCAGCGGCTCGACCGGACCGGACATGCCAATCGCGTCCGTGCCCTCCAACAGCGCGTTCACCCTGTCGATCAGCTCCTGCGTCTCGAAGGGCTTGACCACCTCGCCCTCGGCGCCGCTGCGCATCGCGCGCTGCGGGTCGAAGGTCACGGCGCTGCCATGCAGCAAGAGCACCGGAATCGAGCGATCCTCCTGCTTGATCGCGGCGGCAAGGTCGTAGCCGTTCTTGCCGGGCAGCGAGAGATCCGCGAGTACCAGGTCCGGCCGGCGCTGCCGCGCCCGAGCCAGCGCCTCATCGACGGTCGCGGTGACCGTCAGCGTGACGTCCTCGCCCGCGAGAGTCATCTCGATCGCCTTCTGCATCGTGACGCTGTCTTCGGCGAGAAGGATATGCTTCGCCATCGGGGTCTCCGCGGGTCGTCGGGGTCAGGCCGGGGAAGTCAGAGAGACTCTTTCGGTAGCATGCGACGGCGTCGACGGTCAATAAACACGCTGGAAAGTCACAGCAAATCGGCACGCGATCGACGCCAATCAGGGTCTCCGTTCCCGCCCGCCAACGTCGGCGCGACGAGCGGCTGCTTCGACCGCGAGAACGTGCTAGCGTGCCGCCGCCGATGAGCCCAACGCCTCCGTCCCAGCCGCTCGATCCCACGGTGCTGATGGTCTCCAAGCCCGTGGCGCCACCGTGGACCGACAGCAGCAAGAACCTCGTCCGTGACCTGGCCCAGGCCGGACACCAGTTCCGCTACCGCGTGCTGACGCCGCGGGGCTACGCGCTCGAGGGCCCGCGCGTGATCAGCGAAGCGATCTACCGCGACCTCGGCAGCTACACCCCGCCGCTCTGGCAGAACCTCAGCGCCCTGCGGCGCCTGCTCCGCCGCGACGACAGCGCGCTGGCGCACTTCTTCTTCGCGCCCAACCCGCGCAGCGCCGCCGCCGCCCGCCTCGGCCTGGCCCTGCGCCCGCGCCGCACCGTGCAGACAATCTGCTCGGTGCCCGTGAGCTTCGACCGCGTCAAGACGCTGCTGTTCGGGGAGCGCATCATCGCCCTCTCGCAGCACACCCGCCGGCGCCTGCTCGCGGCGGGCCTCGCCGCCGAGCGCGTGTCGCACATCCCGCCGGCGATCGTCGTCCCCGCCGCCCCGACCGACGCAGCGCGCGCGCGGCGCGCCGCGCGCACGGGCTGCTGCCGGACGACTTCGTCGTCCTCTACCCGGGCGATTATCAATTCAGTCAGGCGGCCCGCGTCGTGGCGCAGGCGGTGCCACGGCTGCCGGGGGCCCAGGTCCGCTTCGTCTTCGCCTGCCGCATCAAGCAGCCGGCGTCGCTCCTGGTCGAGCGCGAGCTCGACGCTGAGCTGCGCCGCGACGGCGTGCGCGCCCGCGTCTCGCTGCTCAACGAGGTCCCGCAGATGCTCGAGCTGTTGGCGGCGGCCGACGTTTGCGTGCTGCCGGCCGAGTCGCTCTACGCCAAGATGGACCTACCCCTCGTGCTGCTCGAGGCCATGGCGCTCGAGCTGCCGATCGTCGTCGCCAGCGGCGGTCCGCTCGAGGAGCTCGGCTGCGGCCGCGAGGTCGGTGCGGTCATCCCTCCGAACGACGCCGCCGCGCTCGCCGCCGCCCTCGCCGCCTTGCACGCCGGTCCCGCGCGCCGTCGCACCCTCGGGTGCGCGGCCCGCGCGGTGGTCGAGGCGCACTTCAGCATCGGCGCCGTGTCGCGCCAGCACGAACAACTCTACCGCGAGCTATTGGCCACCCCATGAGCCGTTCACGTCACTACTACGATGCCTTCAGCACGACCTATGAGGCGCAGCGCCACCGCGGCTACCACCGGCTGATCGACGAGCTCGAGACGGAGCTGGCGCTCGACTACTGCCGCGACGGTCGCGTGCTGGAGGCCGGCTGCGGGACCGGGCTGATCCTGCAGCGCCTCGCCCCCGCCGCGCGCCAGGCCATTGGCCTCGATCTCTCGGCCGGGATGCTCGGCGGGGCCCGCGCGCGCGCGCTATCCGTGGCGCAGGGCTCGGTCGACGCCCTGCCCTTCCCCGACGGCACCTTCGACGCCGTCGTCTCCTTCAAGGTCTTGGCCCACGTGCCGACGATCGAGCGCACCCTCGCCGAACTCGCCCGCGTCACGCGCCCCGGCGGCCATCTGGTGCTCGAGTTCTACAACCGCTTCAGCCTACGGCACCTGGTCAAACGGCTGAAGGCCCCGACGCGGATCGCGCAGCGCTACACCGATGCGGATGTCTTCACGCGCTACGACACGCTGCGCGAGGTGCGGCGCTACCTGCCGCCCACCGTCGAGCTGCGGCGCGTGCGCGGCGTCCGCGTCGTCACCCCGACGGCCCAGTTTCACGACCTCCCCGGCCTCCGCTCGCTCTTCGCTTGGGCCGAGCGCCGCGCCGCCGACCACACCCTGCTGCGCTACCTCGGCGGCTTTCTGATCGTCGTGCTGCAACGTCGCAGCTGAGGACTGGGCGCGCGATCACCCTCGCAGCGCGCGGGACCCGTCCAGCCCGTGGCTCGCTCACCCATCGCGGCGTGCCTCCGGGCCCCGCAGCGGCCCTTCAGAGGCCCTTCAGCGTGTCACCTCGCCCTGCTCACGGCGGATCGCGCCGGCGATCTCATCGAGGCGCGAGAGGAAGCGCGAGCGATCCTTCTTCTCCATCGGCGCCGGCCCACCGGTGTTCACGCCCATCTCCCGCAGCTGCTGCGCGAGCTCGCGCGACGCCACCGCGTCGCCGATGCTGTTGGCCGTAAACTCGCGACCCTTGACCCCCAACACCCGCGCACCCTGCGGCAAACAGCGGGCCGCCAGCGGAATGTCGGCGGTGACGACCATGTCTCCGGCCCCAGCGCGCGCCGCGATCCAGTCGTCGGCCTCGTCGATCCCCCCGCCCACGCGCACGGCCTGCACCAGGGCCGAGCACGGCACGTTGACAGGGCGGTTGGCGACCACGCGCACGCCGAAGCCATAGCGCTGCGCGACGCGGTAGACCTCGTCCTTCACCGGGCAACCGTCCGCGTCGATGAACACGATCAGCATCCGCTCGCAGCCCCTCCGCCAGCGGCCCGGCATCCCCCGCCGACCCAGGTCGGCGAGGATCGTGCTGCGAGCCCAGAGCCACCTACCACAAGGACTCCCCGCGGCCGCTGCTACAAGTCGAAGCGGTCGAGATTCATAACCTTGACCCACGCGCGGACGAAGTCGCGTACGAACTTCTCCTTGCCATCTTCCGCTGCGTATACTTCTGCAACAGCGCGAAGCTCAGAGTTCGATCCGAAGACGAGATCGACGGGTGTGGCCGTCCACTTCAGCTTCCCGCTGGCTCGGCTGATACCTTCATAAATCCCTTCGGACTGCGACGACCTCTTCCACGTCGTGGAGAGGTCGAGCAGGTTAACGAAGAACTCATTGCTCAAGGTGCCGGGTTTGTCAGTCAACACGCCATGCCTCGACTGATCGGTATTTGCGTCGAGTGCCCGCATCCCCCCCACCAAGACGGTCATCTCCGGAACCGACAGGCTCAACAAGTTGGCCCGATCGACCAGCGCCTGCGTCGGCGACAAGTAATTGCCCTTGCCATAGAAGTTGCGAAAGCCGTCGGCTCTTGGCTCGAGGAGAGCCATCCCCTCGACGTCCGTTTGCTCTTGCGACGCATCTGTGCGCCCCGGCGTGAAGGGCACGGTTAGGGCGTAGCCTGCTTGCCGAGCAGCGCTTTCAATCGCGGCCGCTCCGGCTAGCACGATTACGTCAGCCAGAGACACCTTCTTAGCTCTGGGGAGTGCTCGGCTGAAGTCCGTTCGGATGCGCTCCAACTCCTTCAACACCCGCGCCAGCTCAACGGGACGATTGGCGGCCCAATCCTTCTGCGGAGCCAGACGAAGACGAGCGCCGTTGGCTCCACCCCGCATGTCCGTGCCACGGAAGCTCGCGGCAGATGCCCAGGCAGTGCGCACGAGCTCGGAGACGGACAATCCGGACTTGAGGATCCTCGTCTTGAGCTCAGCGATATCGCGTCCATCGATCAGCTGGTGATTCACAGCTGGAACCGGGTCCTGCCAGGCGAACACCTCTTCGGGAACCTCCGAACCCAGGTACCGCGCACGGGGCCCCATATCGCGGTGCGTCAGCTTGAACCAGGCTCTGGCAAAGGCGGCCTCGAACTGTTTCGGGTCATCGCGGAAGCGCAAGGCAATCTGCCGATATGCTGGATCCTCCCGCAGGGCTAGGTCCGTGGTGAGCATGATGGGCGCATGAAACTTGCCCTCGAGGTGCGCATCCGGCACCAGCTTGGCAGCCGCGGGATCAGTCGGAATCCACTGGGTCGCTCCCGCCGGACTCTTCGTTTGCTTCCATTCGAACTTGAACAAGAAGTCCAGGTACATGTGCGTCCACTTCACGGGAGCCGCGGTCCAGGCGCCTTCTAACCCGCTCGTGGTGGTATCCTCGGCCTTGCCCTTGCCGCATTTGTTCTTCCAGCCCAAGCCCTGTTCTTCAACAGGCGCAGCACCCGGCTCGGGCCCCACACACTTCGACGGATCATGGGCGCCATGGACCTTGCCGAAGGTATGTCCGCCTGCAATCAACGCCACCGTTTCTTCGTCGTTCATCGCCATACGGGCGAACGACTCGCGAATAGCAGTCGCTGCGGCCAGCGGATCATGGTTTCGGTTGGGACCCTCTGGGTTGACGTAGATCAGGCCCATTTGGACGGCGGCGAGCGGGCCTTCCAGCTTGCCCGCTTTGTTTCGGCGCTTGTTGGTATCGTCAAGCCACTTGGTCTCAGGTCCCCAATCAACCGTATCTGGCTCCCAGTCGTCGGCACGACCGCCGGCGAAGCCCAGCGTCTTGAAGCCCATGTTCTCCATCGCGACATTGCCCGCCAAGACCATCAGGTCCGCCCATGAAATGGCTCTCCCGTATTTTTGCTTGATTGGCCAGAGCAGCCGTCGCGCCTTGTCAAGGTTGGCATTATCCGGCCAGCTATTGAGCGGGTCGAAGCGCTGCTGGCCGCCGCCGGCACCGCCGCGCCCGTCAACGGTGCGGTACGTGCCGGCGCTGTGCCACGCCATCCGGATGAAGAGAGGTCCATAGTTGCCGTAGTCGGCTGGCCACCAGTCCTGCGAGTTCGTCAAGGCCGCATTTAGATCCCTCTTGACGGCCTTCAGATCGAGCTTCTGGAACTCATCGGCATAGTCATAGGCTTCGCCAAAGGGATTGGACGCGGCACTATGCTGACGCAGAACTCTCAGATCTAGCTGTTCAGGCCACCAGAACAGGTTCGACCTCGCCTGGCCCGTAGCAACCGGTTGCACGGCTGCCGCGTGCATTTGGGCGGGCGAGGCCGCCTGGCCCGTGGATGCTTGCTGCTTCGTCGTTGCGCAGCCGACCTGTGAAAGGACGAACGCAAACAAGACACCTCGACTAATCGGCCAATTGGACACGACTACCCCCGTTTCGACGTTATTGGAGCCGGGCGCGACGGTAGGATGACTCTGCGTTCTGGAGCAAGGGGATTTCCGTCCGCGAAAGCGGGGGAGAATCACTCGGAATCACTCCCCGCGCTTGTCGCCGCGGGTCGCCGGTGGCAGAGTGCGGGCCGTTCGGCACCTCCAGCCAGGGGAAGAGCACCATGAGTGAAGCATCCTTGCAGCAGGTCGACCCGGAGCTGGCGCGCCTAATCGCCGCCGAAGAGACGCGCCAGGCGCAGAAGATCCGGCTGATCGCCTCGGAGAACTACGCCTCGCGCGCGGTGCTCGAGGCCACCGGCAGCGTCCTCGCCAACAAGTACTCCGAGGGCTACCCGGGGCGGCGCTACTACGAGGGGCAGCAGTACATCGACGCGGTCGAGCAGCTCGCGATCGACCGCGCCCAGGCGCTCTTCGGCGCCGAGGCGGTCAACGTTCAGCCCTATTCGGGCACGCCCGCCAATCTCGCCGTCTACCTCGCCTTCTGCAACGCCGGCGACACGATCCTCGGCATGGGGCTGCCGCACGGCGGGCACCTCAGCCATGGCTGGAGCGTCAGCATCACCGGGCGCTACTTCAACGCCGTGCACTACGGCGTGCGCCGCGAGGACGGCCTGGTGGATCTCGACCAGGTGCGCGAGCTGGCGCGCCAGCATCGTCCGCGGCTGCTCTGGGCCGGCTTCAGCAGCTACTCGCGCGTCCTCGACTGGGGCGCCTTCGCCGCGATCGCGCGCGAGGTCGACGCGATCTTCGTCGCTGACATGGCGCACGTCTCGGGGCTGGTGGCCGGCGGCGCCTACCCGAGCCCGGTGCCGCACGCCGACGTCGTGACGACGACCACCCACAAGACCCTGCGCGGACCCCGCGGCGGGATGATCCTGTGCCGCGCCGCCCACCGCAAGGCGATCAACGCCGCGGTCTTCCCGGGCGTGCAGGGCGGCCCGCACAATCACACGACGGCCGCGCTGGCCGTGGCGCTGAAGGAGGCGGCGACCCCCGCCTTCGGCCAGTACGCCCAGCAGGTGGTCGCCAACGCGCGGGCCCTGGCCGAGGCGCTGCGCGCCAAGGATTACAGCATCATCTCCGGCGGCACGGACAACCACCTGCTGGTGGTCGACGTGACCCACAATCGGCCGCTCTCGGGCAAGGGCGCCGCGCGCGCCCTCGACGCCGCGGGCCTCGTCTGCAGCGCCAACACGATCCCCTTCGATCCGCGCAAGCCCTTCGACCCGAGCGGGATCCGCCTCGGCACCCCGGCCGTGACCAGCCGCGGCATGCGCGAGCCCGAGATGCGCCAGATCGCCGACTGGATCGACCGGGTGCTCAAGGACCCGACCAACGAGGAACTCCAGCGCGTCGTCGCCGCCGAGATTGCCGCGCTCTGCGCCGGCTTCCCCGCGCCCGGCCTCCCCGAACGTTGAGCGGCCTGCCCGAACGTTAAGATCAGCGCCGCGCTGGGCCGCCGACAGGCTTGGGCGCCACGAGGTCGATCCTCAGCGAGCGCTCGACGCCGAAGGCCTCACTGACCGGCCCATAGCTGGCCACGAGCTGCGCCTTGATCGCGACCACCAGCGCCGTCGCGGACGCCGCGCCCTTCGCCGTCTCGGCCAGGCTGCGCTCGCGATCGATCGCGTCGCTCAGCCCTGAGGCGTTGCGGGGGCTCAGCGGCTCGACGGTGGCCTCGATCCCGGCGGCCGCCGCGAGCACCGTGGCGCGGTCGGCCAGGCGCGCCACCAAGGCCCGAACGTCCTCGGCCGCCAGCGGCGCGGGAAGCTCGACCAACGCGCTGCGCAGTCCGGCCAGCTCCCGCACGAAGGCCTGCTGGCGAGCCGCGACGCGATAGCGACAGTAGCCGTAGAAGCCGCCACCGAGCACGCCACCGATGAGCAGCACCCAGAAGATCGGCCCGACCAGCGAGGGCCGGCGCACGAGGGCCCGGCGTCGCGTGCCGACGCGCTGCAAGGGCTTCAGCTCCTCGCCCCCCACGGGCGCGCGTGGTTCGGCCGGCAGATCGACCTCGAGCTGCCCCTCGTAGTCCCCGAACGCGGTCCTGGCCCCGCGCGTGTCGTTCCGCCGACCCATGGGCGCAGCCTAACGATCCGGCCCGCCACTGGCAAGCCTTCGGCCAGCGCGCCTCCAGCTGCCGCGCCAGGTACAATGCCCCGATGCGCCCCGCCTCGCGCGCCTCGCACGCCTCGCTCGCCGCCCTGCTGCTGCTCGCCGTCAACGCGTCCGTGGCCGCCGGAAGCCCCGCTGCCCCCTCCTACGAGGACGCGCTGGTCGCCCGCGCCTTGCGCCGCGCTGGCTCGACGCCCGATCCTGCCCCCAGGGGCAAGACGATCGGCCGCGTGCTGCTGGTGCGCTACGGCATCATCGACAGCGAAGACCCGTGGCCGCGCTGGCTCAATCTGGTCCACGTCACGACCCGCGAGCGCGTGATCCGCCAAGAGCTCTTGCTGCACGCCGGTGAGCGCTTCGACGCGGCGCTGCTGGCCGAGAGCGAGCGCAACCTGCGCGCGCTGCCAATCCTCGCGGTGGCCCGCCTCGTCGCCTGCCGTGCCGCCAACCCGCAGCGCGTCGATCTGCTGGTCGTCGCCAAGGACCTCTGGAGCCTGCGACTGAACATGGTCTTTGGACAGACCGGATCGCTGCTCAGCACCCTCGACTTCATGCCGACCGAGGAGAACCTGCTCGGGCGCTACAAGCGACTGAGCCTGCACGTCGCGCTCTCGCAGCTCGAGCTGTCGTTGCCCCTGCCCTTTCCGCTGGTGCTCTTCACCACCGGCCGCGTGCTGCGCGATCGGCTGGTGCTCGGACAAGCGTACTTCGATCGCCGGCTGCTGGGATCGCGCCTGCGGCTCTTGCAGCAGCTCGATCTGCGCCTCGAGGGCCGGGTGCCCTGCGGGGGGAGCGTCGGCGACGGGCGCAGCGCCGATCCCCGGCTCTGGTGCCCGACGCGGCCGGCGGGCACGCTCTCGGGCCTCTTCGCGCGCTTGCGCCTCGACCAACCGCTCTACTCGCTCGCGGCGCCCTGGGGCTTCCACGTCGACGCCTGGGTCGACAGCCAGACCGTGCGCGCCTATCGCCAGCACGGGCCCCTCGTCGATGACCGCCTGCCGCCCGGCGAACGCCCCGGTCTGTCGCTGGAGACGGTGACCTTCACCGCACACCCCGACGGCCAGCGCCGCAACGTGCCCTACGTCTACGAGCAACGCCGGCTCGTCGCCTCGACCGGCGTGGTGCGCTCCTTCGGTGGGCGCCTGCGCCACGATCTGAGCTGGGGGCTCTTGGCCTACCGCCTGGCCTTCACGCCACCCGGCGGCTTCCCCTTCGATGACTTGACCCGCCGCTGGTTCGCCGAGGCCACGCTGCCGCGCAGCGAGTCGGCCGCGGCCTTCTACCTGCGCTACGGCACCCGGCCGACCCAGTTCGTGCGGCGGCGCGACCTGCGCGGCTTCGCGCTGACCGAGGACTTCGCGCTGGGGCCGGCGCTCGGCCTCGAGCTGCGGGCGGCGCAGAACCTCGTCGACGGGGCCCAGGCCTTCGGCGAGGGCTTCGCCGACCTGCGCTGGCGCTGGCAACTCGGCGATCAACTGCTCACAGCAGCGCTGGCGGCCACAGCGCGTTATCAGGGCGGGCTCGCCGCCGCCCCTCCCTGGGTCAATCAGCGGCTCGAGACGAGCCTCTATCATGTGGCGCCGCGCTGGGGCTGGGGCCGACTCCACAGCTACGCCGCGCTGGTGCTGCGCGAGGACGATCTCGACCGCGGCGTCTCACGGCTGGGCGGCGCCGGCGACAGCGCAGCCGGCGCGGACCCACCCGGCAACGACCGCGCGGCCCTCCGCGGCTACCCCAGCTCGGCCTACGCCGGTCGCAACCTGCTGCGCGCGCACGGCGAGTACCGCACGCTCCCGATCGCGCTGTGGACCGTCCACCTCGGTGGCGTGCTCTTCTACGATGGCGGCTCGGCCTGGGGCAGCCCCGGCCCGGGCCGCCTCGGGCAGCCCTTCCGCTGGCACCACAGCGTCGGTTTGGGTCTACGCGCAGTGCTACCGCAGTTCGACCGCGACAGCCTGCGGATCGATCTGGGCCTGCCGCTCGAGCGCCACGCGCCCGGCTCGGCCGAGACCTGGCTAAGCTTTCCTTCGGCCAGGTCTTCTGACGGCGCCCCGCGCGGCGTGCCTCAGGCCGCCAGGCAGCTCGCTCGCGCCCCCGCCTGGCGGGGGGGGCCCCCGCGGAGGGGGGGGGGGGGGAGGGCCGGCCCCGGGGGGGGGCTGGCTGGCAGAAGCGGCAGATCGTGGCCTGGGCCTTGATGACCTCGGCGCAGAACGGGCAGCTGCGCGTGTCACCGCGCGTAGGCCCCTCGCCCGCCGGCGCCGTGGCCTGCGCGACCTGCCGCGCCTGTAGCGCCGCCCCGCGCTCCTGCTGCAGCTCCTGCGCGCGCGTGATCGTGTCCTTCAGCCGCCGGGGCCCGGCAACCTGGGCGTAGGTCGTGGCTCCCATCTCGGCCGCCGTCTGGATCTGCACGTCGCCGTAGCCCAGCAGCCGCCCGAGCAGCCCCTGTTGGTAGGAGACGTTGTTGATCTTGGAGAGCGGGCTCTCCATCGCGCTGACCGAGAGCACCCCGGCCTCGTCGATCACGCGCCGATCGGTCACGACCCAGACATCGTAGCGGCGGGCCAGCAGATGCCAGCCAAACCACCGCAGCGGCAGGACGAGCAGCAGCGCACTCCAGCCACCGACCTCGGGCACGGCCCAGCCGAGCAGCCCGCCAGCAGCGCGGCCGCGAGCAGCGCCAGGATCGGCCTGAGCAGCTCGATCCAGTGCTTGCGGGTGATCAGCAAGACCTGCTCATTTTCGCGGAGGATGGTGCGCATGGTCCTCTACTCGAACACCGCTACTCGAACAGGCAGACGCGATCGCGTCCGGCGTCCTTGGCGGCATAGAGCGCCTGGTCCGCGGCCCGCAGCAGCGCCGGCGCCTCGGCGATCCGCGCGTCGGGTACGCCAGCCACCCCGGCGCTGAAGGTCACGCGCAGCGCGGGCAGGTCGGACACCGGCGTGAGCTGGCCATACTGGCGCTGCAGCCGCGTCGCGACCTGCACCCCCGCCGTCGCCCCGATGCCGCGACACACCAGCACGAACTCCTCCCCGCCGTAGCGCGCGCCGAAGTCACCACTGCGGATGCTCCCGCGCAAAAACTCACCGAAGTGCCGCAGCACGGCGTCACCGACCAGATGACCGTGCGTGTCGTTGACCTGCTTGAAGTGGTCGAGGTCGAACATCACCACCGCCAGCGCGGCGCCATGGCGCCGCACGAACTGGAACTCGGTCTGGAGCTGCGTCAGCAGGTGACGCCGGTTGAAGAGCCCGGTCAGCCCGTCGCGCAGCGCCGCGTCGTACATCTGCTGCTGAAAGACCTCCTCCAGCCGATCGGCGTAGGAGAAGCGCAGGATCGCGCGCGTGCCGATGTAGATCTTGTCGCCGTCATGCAGCTCGGTCTCGCGCGCGCGCTGGCCATTGACGTAGGTGCCGTTGCGGCTGTCGGCGTCCGTGAGGCGCATCGTACCGTCAGCCGCGCGCGCGATGCGCAGATGGATGCGCGAGATGCCGTCGTCGGGGATGCAGTAGTCGGCCTCGCTGCTGCGGCCAATCGACAGACCCTGCCCGATCGGCACCATCTCACCCAGCCGCCCCCCGGCGAGCACGATCAGGCAGGCCTTGTTGCGGGAGGCCGGGGTCAGCGGGAGCGGCTCGGCCGAGATGGCCGTGGTGATGTCCTCCCAGCTGATGTCGGGATGGTCGTCGCGCGTCATCGGCCTCAGTATCGCTCGCCGGCCCCGCGAACGACAAATCCTTGCACCAGCGGGGCGCTGCCGGCCCTCTTCGTCATGATGCGGCCTAGCTCACCAGCTCGCCCGGAGATAATAGCTGGCGCTCGCGGACCACTGGGTGTTGGTCGCGCCGTAGACGCGCACGAAGACGGTCTGGCTGGCGGTGCCGGTGTTCTTGTAGGTGGCCTGCTCGGTCGCACCCGCGGCACCAGCAGCCGCAGTCGCCTTGATCGTGGTGCCGGTCGAGCCGGTGCGGATCTGGAAGTTGTAGTTCTTGTCGCTGGGCGGCCGCAGCGCCACGGTGACGGTGCTGCCGGCGGGCAAGCTCAGCTTGGACCAATCGGCGTCGCCGGAGCTGCCGAGCTTGGGCGAGTAGACGGTGGCCTTGACCAGCGTCATCGCCCCACCGTAGCTGTTGTTGGCCGTCTCACTGTCGGTGGTGGTGCAGCTACCGCAGCTCAGCGTGCCGCCACAGCCGTTGTTGACGGAGCCGCAGATCGGGGCGAGCGCGGCGCAGGTCGTCGGCGTGCAGCAGGCGCCGCAGTCCGTCGCGCACGACGAGCAGGACTCGCCGCCCTCGCACACGCCATTGCCGCAGAGCGCCGGGCAGTCCGCGGGATAGGTCGCGTTGCTCTCGAGGAAGGGATCGCAGATGCCGTCGGTGTGCGACACCGTGCAATCGGCGGCGCAGCTACCCTTGTCGAGCTCCTCGAAGTCGCAGATACCGTCGCCGCAGCCGGCGGTGCGCACGGCCTGGGCCCCGCAGAGCGCGCCCACGCACCAGACCGCGCCGTCGGCCGCGACGAACCAGGTGCTATTCCCGCCGGCGGTCAGGGACAGGCTACCGAGGCCGACCTGACCCGCCACGACCGGTGCCCCCGCCGTGGCCACGGTGCCGTCGGCGAGCTGCGCCGCGGTGTTGTTGCCCCAGCAGGCGACGCGTCCGTCGCTGGTCCTCGCGCAGGTGTGCAACCCACCGCTGGAAATGTTGCTCGCGGCCAGGCTCAGCGTGACCCGAACCGGCACGAACGAGCTGCTGAACTGACCATTGCCGAGCGTTCCATTTTCCCCGTAACCCCAACACCACACGCTGCCATCCAGCTTGAGGGCGCAGCTGTGGAAGGCCCCTGTCGCTACGGCCGCGACCCCCGACGCCAGGCCCGGCACGGCCACCGGCAGCAGGCGATCGTCCGTCGTGCCGTCGCCCACCTGCCCACCCGCGTTATACCCCCAGCACCAGACCGAGCCGTTCTTCTTGACGACGCAGCGGTGCTGTACCGAGCTGCTCACCGCAGCCACCTGTGTGCCCAGCGCGGTGACCTTCGCCGGCGCGGCCCGCGACACCGTGCTGCCATCGCCGAGATCACCCCAGGAGTTCTCGCCCCAGCACCAGAGTCGCCCGGGCCCAGAGTTGGCGGACCGTCACCTGCACCGGGCTGAGCTTCACCACCCCGCGCCATGGGACGCCCCACACCACCGCACCCGGCCACCACCGCCACCCACGCGACACGGTCGTGCCATCGCCGACCAGGCCGACGCGGTTGTCGCCCCAGCACCAGAGCGACTTGTCACCCTTGATACCGCAGCGATTGTTGATATAGGCGTGCTGACCGGGGGCCCAAGCCACCCAGGCTGGCGCACCCGGCCCACGACGAGGCGCCTCGGGCGGGGGGGGCCGCCGAAACGCGCGGCGGCAGAGGTCCGGGCTGTGGACCTGAAAAACGGCGGCGGCGGAGGCGAGGGGGGGGGGGGGGGGGGGGGGGGGGGGGGGGGGGGGGGGGGGGGGGGGGGGGGGGGGCGGGGCCCCCCGGTGCCGGGGGCGGGGGGGGGGCCCACGGGGGGGGGGGGGGGCGGGGGGGGGGGGGGGGGGGGGGGGGGGGGGGGGGGGGGGGGGCGGGGGGGGGGGGGGGGGGGGGGGGGGGGGGGGGGGGGGGGGGGGGGGGGGGGGGGGGGGGGCGGGGGGCGGGGGGGGCCACAACCCCACCGGGCGGGCGGGGGGGGGGGGGGGGGCGGGGGGGGGGGCGGCGGCGCGCCGGGCCGCGGGGGGCGGGGGGGGGGGGGGGGGGGGGGGGGGGGGGGGGCGGCCCCCGGGGGGGGGGGCGGGGGGGGGGCCCCCGGGGGGGCGCCGGGGGGCCGCGGGGGGGGGGGGGGGGGGGGGGGGGGGGGGGGGGGGGGGGGGGGGGGGGGGGGGGGGGGGGGGGGGGGGGGCCGGGGGGGGGGGGGGGGGGGGGGGGGGGGGGGGGGGGGGGGGGGGGGGGGGGGGGGGGGGGGGGGGGGGGGGGGGGGGGGCCGGGGGGGCGGGGGGGGGGGCGCGGGGGGGGGGGGGGGTTTGGGGTTGGGGGGGGGGGCGCGCCGCGAGCGCCGCCGTGCCGAGGGCGGTGACCTGCGTCGGGGCGGTCACCGAATACGTATCCGTCGACCCGTCGCCCATCACGCCATTCGTCGCCACACCCCAGCACCAGAGCGTGCCGTTGGTCTTGCGCGCGCAGTAGAAATTCGCGCCGACCCCGACCTCCTCCACGCCGGTCAGCCCCGCCACCGGGGTCGCGACGACGCCCGCCGTGCTGCCCCAGCACCAGACCGTGCCATCGCTCTTGCGCACGCAGCCGTCGTACGGCCCGGCCGAGCAATCGACCGCCCCGCTGAGCGGACCGAAGAACGTCATCAGCGGCCGCATCGTTGGGCCGAAATTGTCGCCCGCGACCCACACCGATCCGTCCGCCTTCACGACGCATAGACTGCTGCTCATCGACACCCGGCTGACGCAGCAGCTCCGGCCCGGCTCGCACTCGATGGCGCTCGGGCAACGGCGCTGGGCCCCGTCCCCGAGGTTGAGGCCCATCGTGAAGGGGCTGGTGGCGTTGAGGTCGAAGGTCGTGCAGCCGTTGGCGGTCTTCGCAGGGGCCGTCGGCAGGGCCCAGTCGGTGACCCAGCTACAGCCGTTCGCCGGGTTGGCATACCAATCGGAGACCCAGAGCTTGGGCAGGATGCCCTGCTCGAGCTCACCGTTGGTCGCCACATCGGGGTAGGTCTTGTAGCCGCTCTCGCACTGATTCAACGCCGCCGCGTCGAAGCTGGTGCCAGCCGAGTTGTTGCCGCGGTTGTAGGGGCTGACCGACACGCCGTTGCGGTTGGTGCTCGTCTTCAGCGCCACCGCGCCGAGGTAGCTCTTGAACTTGCTCGTGCCGTCGGCGTGCAGATCGTTGGGATTGAGGTTCCAGGCGTAGTCCAGCGCGTAGCCCGCGGGGCTCGCGCCGCTCACCATGTCGGTACGCGCGGGAATCGAGCCGAGACCGGCGTTGGCGAACTCCCAGTGCGCATCCCAGGTATTGTCGCCCCAGACCAGCGATTTGACCCAGAAGGTCCGCGGCGAGAAGGTGCCCCGCTTGACCGCGTAGCCCGTGACGCCCGTGCCGAGCACGCCGCGCCCACAGAAATATTTCTGCTGACCATCGCTGCTGTCCGTCAGCTTCAAGCAGAGATACTTGAAGCTCGCCTCCTCGTAGGTCGTCAGGCTCGTGCTCCCCACCGGCGTCGGACTGAGCAGGAAGGGTCGGTAGGTCCTGTCGGCGCAAGCGATCGCGGGCGCCGAGAACACGCGGTAGGTCGTCGGCGTCGAGCCCTCGGTGATCGAGACGGTCACCTCGGCATTGGTTGCGTCCTTGACCACCTCCAGGCTGCTCTTGAGGGTCATGAACTTCGGCAGCACCAGGTCGACGACCATGCCGTTGGGCAGCGTGTAGGGCAGGCGTGTGGCCGCGCAGAGGTTGTCGATCTGGGGGAAGCTGTAGCGGGCGAAGTCCGTGACAGAGGTCGTCGGCACGAAGACCGAGCCGACGTTGAGGCTATTCATCGCGTTCATCGCGTTCATCGCGTTCATCGCGTTCATCGCGTTCATCGCGTTCATCGCGTTCATCGCGTTCATCGCGTTCATCGCGTTCATCGCGTTCATCGCGTTCATCGCGTTCATCGCGTTCATCGCGTTCATCGCGTTCATCGCGTTCATCGCGTTCATCGCGTTCATCGCGTTCATCGCGTTCATCGCGTTCATCGCGTTCATCGCGTTCATCGCGTTCATCGCGTTGCCCGAGTTCATCGCCGCCTGGCCGCGGCTCGCGACCTCGGGCGTCAGCGCGCTGTCATCGCTCAAGGGCGCGACGCAGCCGCTCGCCAGCAACGCCAGGCCGGCCCAGGCCGTGAGCAAGCGAACCAACGAAGGGAGCCCCTGGCGGGTTGCGTTCCGGATCATGCTGGCCTCCTCGCGTGACGGGCCTAGTTAACGCCGAGGAAAACAGTATCGCCACTACCAATATCTACGTCAAGCAATAATTTTCACCGACCGTTTCTCAAAGACCACAGGGGGGCCCTGCCCAGGCCCGGGCTCGCCGAAACGCCCCCCTCCTCGAGCTTCGACCGCGTTGAAGAACTCTTGCGATTCACAGCACGTCGCGAGCGGCCGAGCTAGGAGCCGCTTGTTCGGCAGCGCGTCAGTTCGCCCGCAAGCGCAAGGTCGCCAGCTCGGGCCACTGGCCGTCGTCCGCCCAACCCTCGACGCGGCGACTGACGACGCTCAGCTCGCGGGGCACATAGAGGCCGGCCCAGGGCGGGTCTTCGGCCAGCAGCTGCAGCAGGCGGGCGTGCCAGGGGCTGCGGTCGGTCTCGGGTAGCGCCGTGCGCAGGGCGTCTAGCACCGCGTCCGCCGCGGAGCTCTCGTAATGGGCGAAGTTCAGCGCGCCGTCGCTGTGGAGATAGAGTGCCAACTCGTCGTCGCCCGGCACGGTCAGCCCGCTCAACGCGAGATCGAAGTTGCCGCGCTGCAGCTGCACCCGCACGAAACCGAAGTCCCCCAGCTCCACGCTCACGCCGACGCCGGCCTCGCGCAGCCGCCGCGCAATCTGCTCCGCCTCTTGCCGCCCCGGACCCTCGCGCGCGCAGAGCAGCCGCAGCACCAGCACGCGCCCATCGCGCTGCCGCCAGCCGCCGCCCTTGCGCTGCCAACCGCTCCAGTTGAGCAGGGCGGCACCGTCGATCGGCGCCGGCCCCCCTGCTCCGCCCACCGCGCTGCCCCATGGGCCCCAGAGCACCCGCCCGAGCGGCTGCACCTCGCCCCCGAGGGCGGTCGCGAGCGCGGCGCCATCGGCGAGCCGGGCCAGCGCCAGCCGCACGCGGCGGTCGTCGAGCAGGCGCCGACGCAGATTGAACCACAGCAGGCGCAGCTGGTGGGGTCGCAGCCGGCGTAAGAAGAAGCGTCGGTCGAAGCGGCTGCCGCTCACCTCGGCGGGGTAGTAGCCCGGATGCAGTGCCGCCAGCACGTCGATCTCGGCGTTGCGCAGCGCCCCCAGCGCGTGCGCGGCATCGGGCACCGCGCGCAGCTCGACGCTGGCGATCGCCGGCGGCGCTCCCCAGTAGCCGGCGAAGCGCCGCAGCAACAGCGTCCCGGGCGCCGCCGAGGCCCCGAGCTGGTAGGGGCCCGTGCCGACGACCATCGCGTGGGCCGGCCGCCCCGCGCCCGCCGCGCCGTGGGCATCCACCGCACGCGCCCGACCGACGATCGGCAGGGCGGCGAGCGCCCGCGGGAGCTGGTAGTTGACCCGGGTCAGCCGCAGCTCGACCACGTCGGCGGCCGGCGTCGTCACCTGGGCGATATCGGCCAGGGCTAGCCGCAGCAGCGGGTTGACCGATCGCGCGCGCAACACCTGATCGAGGGCGGCCGCGACCTCGGCGCTCGTCAGCTCGCGGCCGTCGTGAAAGCGCACCCCACGACGCAGGCTCAGGCGCAGGGTGCGCCCCTGGTCGCGCCACTCCGCAGCGCGGGCCAGGCGCCCGACCGCGCGGTCGTCGGGGCCGCGATCGAAGAGCGCCTCGACGACGTTGCCGCGCACGAGGCGCTGAGCCCAGACGTCTCCGCCGCCCTGCAGCGGATCGAGCTGCACGGGCAGCTGCGGCAGGCCGATCGCCAGCAGCGCCCCGCTGGAGGTTCCGGCCTCGCCCGAGGACGCGCGCGGCCTCGACCCCTGCCCGCGCCTCGAACCGCAGCCGAGCGCCAGCCCGGCGAGCAGGCAGCCGACGGCCAGCAAGGTGACTGCCCGCACACCAGGCACGCCCGCGCGGCTCCCGCCCGCCAGGCGCGGCAACTTGCGAGGCCAGGGAGCGTATGTTACTCGCAGACTCACGCTCTTTTCGTGGTTCAGCTTGCCCTCGAGGTGTCTTCGATGAAACATCATGTGCGCTGTGTGGGCGTCGGGACCGCGTCGCCCCGGTGGGCCGGCCTGGCCGTATTTAGCTGCGCTGCCGGCTTGCTCGCCACCGCCAGCTTGCTCGTAACGGCGTGCACCCCGCGCGGCGACGAGGGCGTGCGGCTGGGCGCCGACGAGGTCGAAACGACCGAACTGCCGCGCACCGAGGTCAAGCTACCACCGCCGCCTTCCTTTCAGAAGGAACATCCGCCCGCCCGCTACACGGATGGGGCCCTCTCGATCGAGGGCCTGCGGGCCGACCTGGCGCGTAAGCTGGGCCAGACGGTCACGGTGCGCGGCGTCGTCACGGAGATCTACGAGTGCCCCGCCTGCCCCAAGGGCACGCGCTGCCGCCCCTGCGACAAGCCCTACTTCTGGCTCGCCGACACCAAGGACGGCGCACGCGACCACTCGCTGATGGTCACCGACTACACCGACCAGCCCAAGGCCACGCGCCGCCTCGCCCCGCTCAAGAGCGGCCAGGCCTACCTGATCACCGGGAGCTTCGCGAAAGAGTCGCCGAGCGGCTCCCTCGCCGCCGATGGCCTACTGATCTACCAGAGCCACGAGCCGCTGGCCGAGGGGACGCCTTAGAACCAGCCGTAGAACCAAAGGGGAGGCGCTGAAGAGCGCGCGGCGGCGCGCGCCTCGTCTCCCGCGCCGAGGCGCGCTAGTTCATCGCTTCAGAACGCCCCGATGGACCACCCTGCCTGCGAGACAGCCAGGGCGTGGAGCGCTCCCTCCCGGCCGCTGGGCCGGATCTGGACTGAGGCCCCAGCGACGACAGGACGCCATCGCGACAACCGGCTCCCTGCGGCAAGTCGGGTCTCTCGCGGTTGCGACTTTCCCCCCTGGCTCCAATCCTCGCCCAGTCGATCGCAGCAACCCTGACGTTCGTTCCGAACCCGTCAACGTCTCGATGATGGTCACCGAGCGCAGGCACGCCGCGACGATCCGCAGACTCGACAAGGTACTGCCGAAGTGCGTCGACCGTCGTGTGCTGGACCGCGCGCGCGCTGGTTGCCGCTTCGGGCCGGACCGGGCCGCCAAGCAGGCTCAACACGGGCGCGCCTGCGACGTCCCTTGCGTCGGCCGTGGCGAGGACAACGTGCGGCGGAAGATGGGCTTCGGTCGGACGAAAGAAGAGCACATCGCCGGCGCGAACACCGCATGCGGCCGTTGCCCGATCGCTCCCATCACTGCGGTAGCCGAATGGCGCGAGCAGGCGAGCGAAGTACGCTTCAAACCCTCGAAGTATTGACCGCGGACTCGGCTCAGCTTCGCCCGCCGTGACCCTGGCGTGTTCTCTGGCAGCGAGCGCTTCCACCCTCGCCCGCTCGTAGTGGTTCTTGAGGTCCTCCAGCGTCAACGCGCCACCAAGCACCGCGACGACTTGCAGCCATTCATAGCAACTCAGGCGCGCATCCCGCGCCGGCGTTCCTCCGCTGCGCATCCAAAGCTCGAAGGGCTCGCCGCTGTAAAGCCAGCGAAAGTTACCATCAACGTCAGTGGGCTGGTGCTGGAACGTCCCGGCAGTCGCCAACGCCGCGGTCAGCACGCAATCGGTGGACGGCGAACCCGCCCTGCCGCTGTCGGCGGCGCCCGTGGACGGGGCACCTGCGACCACGACCAAACTCAGCACAGCCCACCGGCTACGCAAGCTCCCGCGCGCTTTGCCCCCACCCGCGTCAACCGTCCTCATCGTCCCCTCTTCTTCAACTCGCCCGATCCATCTGCCAACCCCGTCGCTCCGGCTCCTCTTTGTTCCAACAATCCGCACCCCGATGCAAGCTCGTCTTGGCACAGCTACCTAAGGGCAGGAAGCCTGTCTGCGATCCAGACAAGAACGGGCCCTAACCCTCGCGCCGGAATATCGACACCGACGACGAGCCCTTGGCGGTCGAAGGCCCGGTCCTGCAAGGTCCAAATCCGCATCACCCCGGCGTCCGGGAGTTCAAGGGCGCCGCAATGGCCGCCGGGCGGAAGGTCAAGGTCCTGCGCCTCTGCGTCGGGCCTCGAGAAGCCCCACAAGCCTGGGCCACCTGGGCTTCCCGTCGGGTCCAAACGTGCCTGCACCGCCCGTTTCGGCACCGACGGTCGGGAGTCCGCCAGGCCGTCACCAGACCCCCGCACCCGTAACAGCCCGCGCGTTGGCCGATCCTTCAGGGTAACGGCCTCCCATTCGCCCCAGCGGGAACGGTCGGCCGTCACTGGCTGCCGCATCAGTGAGACAAGGCTCTGGACTACGCTCACGGTGTCCGTCGCCGCCAAGGGTCCCGTAGCCGGCACCAGCGCGCTTGCGCCGGAACGGAACACCTCCACCTGTCCAGCGCAACCGGGACACCAAGCGCGGAGCGTCCGGTCAACCGCCGGCGGACGCCGCTCCGCCCCGACCGGACCTCTCCACTCCTCACCCGCAGCCGCGAAGGCGCTGATCAATCGTACGCGGCCGGCGCCGAGACCCTCGCGAAGCAGTTTCCACGAGCCACCTGGCGTTGGGTGTGCCGCACCGGCCGTCGCCGCAACCTGCACCAGCGCCGCAGCGCTCCACACCGCGACCCGCCCAAGCCACCCGTCCATGTCGCCACCCCTCCGTCGTCAGCGCCCCGCCGAGGCCGCCCTCGCTTCACCGTCTAGAGCACCGATCGCGTTGACGGACCGAGCGAGGTGAAGCAATTGGAATCATTGGCTAGGCGCGACGAGGGCGCCTGCTGTTGGCAGGCAACCGACGAGCAACGACGCCAATGATTTCAAGGGCAAGCCTCGCGACGGGAGTCAACCCGATTGGTGCTCTAGAGCGGCCCCGCTCGTTACATCCGACGATTTGTCGCCGACAACAAGCGCGCTGCGCAAGCGTCCCCGAAAGCGTCGTGGCAGCTCGACGCAAAATGAGAGCCCCCCTGCCCCCCCTGATCCAGCGCCCGGCTCGATGCCTCCTGGCTCACAGCTCGAGCGGCT
This sequence comes from Pseudomonadota bacterium, assembly GCA_016702545.1. GTDB lineage: Bacteria > Myxococcota_A > Polyangia > JADJTL01. Next base: position 96,801 of record JADJDT010000018.1, read on the forward strand.
CGAAGGCCTCCAGGCGGTGGAAGTCGGGGGCGGCACCGCCGGGGGGGAAGAGCGCCAGGTGCTGCCGTAGGGGGTGGCCGAGGATGGCGTAGGCGTTGAAGCGGTGCGGCCCGGGCGGCAGCTCGCTCCAGGCCAGCGCGGCCTCGGCGTGCCAGCGCTCGCCCTCGATCCACGCGCGCTGCTGGGCCAGCGGCAGCGCCGCGTCGATGATCACGCGCACCGGGTCGAGGCGCAGCGCCAGGTGGTGGCCGTGGGGCCCGAGCTCGAGCTCCACGTAGCGCTCGCCGGGACCAGCGATGAAGAGCTCGAAGACCTCGTGCTCCCACAGCCGCCACAGCCGCCCCGCCGGGGCCGGCGGCGCGGGCACGCCGGAGAGCGGTGCCTCGATGCTCAAGCGGAGCTGCTCGCCGACCCGAGCCAGCGTGAAGTCGATCGCCACCCCCGCCGGTGCGCCGTCCCAGCCGCGCTCGATACGGAAGCCCCGCGGAGTGCTCATGTCCCCAGCGCGCCCAGGGCGCCGCGCGCCGCCGCCACCGGCGCGCGAAAGGCACAGCCCTCGAGGTGATCGTTGACCAGCCCCATCGCCTGCATGAAGGCGTAGACCGTCGTCGGACCGACGAAGCGCCAGCCCTGCCGCTTGAGCTCGCGCGAGAGCGCCTTGGCGTCGGGCGAGGTGCCCATCGCCTGCAGCACGGGCCAGGTCAGGCGCGGCGGCCGCGTCGCCGGATCGGGCTCGAAGCGCCAGAGGTAGGCCGCCAGCGAACCATGCGCGTCGGCCAGCGCGCAGGCGCAGCGCGCGTTGTTGATCGTCGCCTCGATCTTGCCGCGGTGGCGCACGATCCCCGCGTCCTGCAGCAGCACCTCGACCTCGCGCGCGCCGAAGCGCGCCACCCGCGCGAAGTCGAAGCCGACGAAGGCGCGCCGGAAGGCCTCGCGCTTGCGTAGAATCGTCAGCCAGCTCAGCCCGGCCTGAAAGGCCTCCAGGCACAGCTTCTCGAACAGACGCCGATCCTCGCCGACTGGCCAGCCCCACTCCTGATCGTGATACGCCTGGTAGTCGGCCGCCGCCGCGCACCAGCCGCAGCGCGGCTGCCCGTCGGCCGCGACGATCAGCCCGCTCTCGTCCACCCTCGCGCTCGACATGCCCCACACCTCTCACATCCCCAGCACTGCCTCAGCTCACCAGGACGGCAAACGAGACGATCGGACCGTCGTGGCCGGCCGGGCGACAGACCACGGCGAAGGCCGCCGCCGCCCGCGTCTCCAGCACGAAGCGCGCGAGGCCCCCGGCATCGGTCTCGGCCAGGGGCTGCTGCAGCAGCGCACCGCCCCCGCCGCCACCCACCCGGCAGGTGATCGCTGCTGCCGCGATCGGCAGCCCGTCGCCGGTCGTGTAACGCAGGGCGAAGCCGTAGGACTGGAAGTCGAGCAGGCCCAGCTCGGCGAAGCCGTAGGGCTCCAGCACGCGCGCGCCGGCCTCGCCACAGCCCACGCACAGGCCCAGCGCGAGCGCGGTCGCCGCTAGCCAGCCCGGCGGCACGAACCGCTTCCAGCCGAGACCCGGCGGCTCGCAGCACGGACTGCGAGGATCGCGCCGTGCCCGCCGCCCGCGGACCGCCGCAGGGCTTGACGCCCCCCTGTAAGATGAAGCATTTTCTGCTTTGTCCATGGGGCTTATATGCTTCACCTGACAAGCAAGACGCTCTACGGCCTACCTGCGGTCCTCGACCTCGCGCGCCAGCACGGGGGCGGCCTGGTGCAGGCCCGCGCGATCGCCGAGCGGCGTCACATGCCGCTCAAATACCTGGAGCAGATCTTCGGCGCGTTGGTCAAGGCCGGCGTGGTGCGCTCCGTGCGCGGCGTCGGCGGTGGCTACGAGCTGGCACGGCCGGCGACCCAGCTGACGGCCTGGGAGGTGGTCGAGGCGCTCGAGGGCGGCGCAGGTCAGCTGCCGAAGCTGGCGGGTGCCGGCGTGCTGCGCGAGCTCTTGTGGGAGGCCGAGCGCCAGCTCGCGCGCGTCTTCAACGTCACCCTCGCCGACCTCGCCGAGCGCGAGGACTCGGCTGGTGGCGCGATGTATCACATCTGACCCGGATCCAAGACGAAGCAGGTACGTCGCCGTGGCAGCCAAGACCCAGAAGTCCCTCTTCGGTGAGATCGCCGTCGCGATGCGGTTGCTGACGCGGGAGCAGCTCGCCGAGTGCGTGGTGGCCCAGCTCCGGGCGCCCGAGGCGCGCCGGCTGGGCGACATCTGCGTCGAGAAGGGCCTGCTCTCGCCGCAGCAGATCCAGCGCATCGTCGCCTACCAGCAGCAGCTAATGGCCCGCAAGGGCCAGGCCGCGGCGGCTGGGCCCGAGGCGACCGCCAAGCCCGCACCGAGCGCTGCCCCCGAGCCTGCCGCGCCACCCGCGGCCCCCAAGCAGGCCGCGACCACGCCCCAGCGGGCGCCGCAGCGCGAACCGGCGCCGACCTTCGACATCGAGGTCGAGGGCGTCGCGGCGCTGGCGCGCGAGCTGGCCCAACCCGCGGCGATGTCTCGGCCCGCCGCGGCGGCGCCGCCCCGCGCCGAGGACGAAGCGCCAGCGCTTGCACCGGCCGCGGCCCCCGAGCCCACGGCGGCCGCGCCGCTCGCGGATCTGCCACCGCTCGATCCGGCGCCGGAAGGCGCGGCACCGGCCGCGCGCCCACGGCGCCCACGCAACCGGCCCCCCCAGATCGATGCGCTGCTGCGCCGCATGGTCGAGGTCGGCGCCAGCGACCTGCACCTGGTGACCGGGATGCCGCCGCTGGCGCGCATCCACGGCAAGATGCGGCGGCTGATCGATCGCAAGGCGCTCACTCACCCCGAGCTGCGTGAGCTGCTCTTCGAGATCATCAGCGACCGGGCCTACGAGCAGTTCTGTCGCTGCAACGACGCCGACTTCGCCTACGCCATCGAGGGCGTGGCGCGCTTCCGCGCCAACTACTTCCTCGACCGCAAGGGCATCGCCGCGGTCTTTCGCTTCATCCCCTTCGACGTGCTGCGCCCCGAGCAGCTCGGCCTACCGCGCAAGGTGCTCGACCTCTGCCAGCTCAGCAAGGGCCTGGTGCTGGTGACCGGTCCGACCGGCAGCGGCAAGTCGACCACGCTGGCCTCGCTGATCGATTACATCAACCGCACCCGCGATGACCACATCATCACGATCGAGGACCCGGTCGAGTTCACGCACGAGAACAAGAAGTGTCTGGTCAACCAGCGCGAGGTCGGCACCCACACCGAGTCGTTCAAGAGCGCCTTGCGCGCCGCGCTGCGCGAAGACCCCGACATCATCCTCGTCGGCGAGCTGCGCGACCTCGAGACCGTGTCGATCGCGCTCGAGACGGCCGAGACCGGCCACCTGGTGCTCGGCACGCTGCACACGACGACGGCGGCCAGCACGGTCGATCGCATCATCGACCAGTTTCCGCCCGGTCAACAGGCGCAGATCCGGGTGATGCTCGGGGGCTCGCTGCGCGGCGTGATCGCCCAGGTACTGTGCGCCAAGCGCGGCGGCGGCCGCGTCGCCGCCTACGAGATCCTGCTCGGCAGCCCGGCCGTCGCCAACCTGATCCGCGAGGGCAAGACCGCCCAGATCGCCAGCGTGCTGCAGACCGGCCGCGGCGCCGGCATGCAGGCGATGAACGACCACCTGGTGGAGCTGGTCAAGGCCAAGACGATCGAGCCGGAGGAGGCCTACTTCAAGGCCTACGATCGCGCGAGCCTGCTGCAGGCCCTACAATCGGCCGAAATCCCCTTCAAGCCGACCGTCGCGAGGCTTCCGAAATCCTGGGGGGCGCGGCCGCGGGGGGGGCGCCCCCCGGGGGGGGGCCCGCGCGGCCTACCAATGATTCCACCGCCCTGCGGTCCGTCAACCCGATCGGTGCTCTTGGATGTCCCCAGCCCGCCAGATTTCATTGACGCGCCGGGCCGCGGGCACCATGGTGCCCGCATGAGTTACGAAGGCAAGCTCGAAGAGCACCCGCTGGCGGGCCACTTCAACCGCTTGATGCCCGAGCAGGTGAGCCACGCGGTCGAGGTCGGCGGCGCCCGCTGCACCGGGCGCTTCTTCGCGCTCAACAGCTACGAGAATCGCGTCTACCAGATCGAGCTCGAGGACGAGAGCAGCGTCGTCGCCAAGTTCTACCGACCCGGGCGCTGGAGCCACGCGGCGATCGCCGACGAGCACCGCTTCTTGGCCGAGCTGGCCGAGCTGGAGATCCCGGTGATTTGTCCGCTGCCGCTCGGCGACGGGCAGACGATCGGCGAGGTCGACGGCATCTTCTACGCGATCTTCCCGCGGCTGCGCGGTCGCGCGCCGCAAGAGCTCGACGACGAACAGCTCGCGATCCTCGGCCGGCTGCTGGCGCGGCTGCACAACGCCGGCGCGGCCGGCGCGGCGCCCGCGCGCCGCCGGCTCGACCCTCAAACCTACGGCCGCGACAACCTGGCCCTGCTGCTCGAACGCGAGCTGATCCAGCCCGAGGCGCGCGCCGTCTACGCGGCCACGGTGGAGGCCCTGCTGGCCCGCATCGAGCCGCTCTTCGCCGACGTGCCCTATCACCGCATCCACGGCGACTGCCACCTCGGCAATCTGCTCTGGACGCCGCGCGGGCCGACCTTCCTCGACTTCGACGACCTCTGCCTCGGCCCGGCCGCGCAGGACGTCTGGCTCTTGGTGCCGAGCTTCGACGCCGACGGCGTGCGCCAACGCGAGCTGCTGCTCGAGGGCTATCGCCAGTTCCGCCCCTTCGACCGCCAGTGGCTGCGGCTGGTCGAGCCGCTGCGCGCCCTGCGCTACATCCACTACAGCACCTGGATCGCCCGGCGCTGGCAGGACCCGACCTTTCAACGCACCTTCAGCCACTTCGGCACGGTCCAGTACTGGCAGCACGAGATCCAAGATCTGCGCGAGCAGATCGCGCGCATCGACAACGTGGCCGGCTGGAGCTGAGCGCGGCGGTCGATGACGACGCTGCCCAGCCCGCCGCAGGTCCAGCCGCTCGGCGTCGCCGTCTTCGCGGCGACCTATCTGCTGATCTCGCTGCGGCGCCTCTCCTGGCTCGGCTTCGACCGGCCGGCCGGCGCGCTGCTGGGGGCGGTGGCTTGTGTCGTGCTCCGCGTGCTGACGCCGGCCGAGGCGATGGCTGCGATCGATCCGGCCACCCTGCTGCTGCTCTTCGGCGTGATGGGCATGGGCGCCTTCCTCGCGCTCGACGGCTTCTTCGACGAGTTCGAGGGCACGCTCGTCGCCTGGGCCGGTAGCCCGACCCGCCTGCTCGGCGGCCTCGTCTGGAGCGCCGGGCTGCTCAGCGCGCTGATCACCAATGACGCGGTCTGCGTACTCGGCGCGCCGCTGGTGCTACGCCTGATCGCGCGCCACGCGCTGCCACCGCTGCCCTTCCTGCTCGCCCTCGCCACCGCGGCCAACACCGGCAGCGTGGCGACGCTGGTCGGCAACCCGCAGAACATGCTCTGCGCGCAGCTCGGCGGCCTGTCCTACCGCCAGCACCTGCTATGGTTCCTACCGCTCGCGCTGATCGCGCTGGCGATCAACCACGCCGTGCTGGCCTGGGCCTTTCGCCGGGAGCTGCGGGCGTCCACGCTGCGCCCGGCGGCCACCCCGCGCCGGCCACTGCACCCGCGCAGTCGCTTGACGCTGGCGGTGATCGCCGCCAGCGCCGGGGCCTACACCCTCGGCGCGCACCTGGCCTGGGCCGCCACCGCCGGCTTCGTCGCGCTGATGCTGCTGCACCGCCGCGACACGCGGCAGCTCTGGGGCCGCATCGACTGGTCGATCCTGCTGTTCTTCGCCGGGCTCTTCGTCGTCGTCGAGGGGCTGCTGCGCAGCGGCGCGCCGGCCTGGGTCTTCGCCCACGGATCGCTCGCCGCGCTCGCCGCCGGGAAGCTGGGCTGGTTGCGCCTGAGCGGCGCCTTCCTCGTCGGCTCGAACCTCGTCTCCAACGTCCCCTTCATCATGGTCGTGCGCCCGCAGATGGCGACGCTCCCCGACCCCCGCTTCGGCTGGGAGCTGCTGGCGATGGTCTCGACCTTCGCCGGCAACCTGACGCTGCTCGGCTCGGTCGCCAACATCATCGTCGCCGAGCAGGCGCAGGCCCACGGCGGCCTCGGCTTCCTCGAGCACCTGCGCATCGGCCTGCCCGTGACCTTGCTCACGACCCTGGTCGGTGCGCTGTGGCTGCTGGCCGTGATGCCGCTGCGCTGAAGACCCGCGCGCGGGGCTCAGGGCAAGCTCGGCAGCTCGTCGTAGCGCTCGAGCTGCGGCTGGTCGCCGATCAGCACGCGGCCGCCGTGCACGACCCACGCGTGCGCCGCCAGCCCGGCGGCCGAGCCATCGGCGCCACGCCGAGGCGCAGCTCGGCAGGCACCCCGGCGCAGCGGAGCAGCCGCTGCGCCACCAACGCGCGCGCCAGGCAGGTCGAGGTCCCGGGGAGCAGGCGCGCGGCGCGCTCGACGGCCCGCACGATCGCGGCCGCCACATCGCCACCCGGCGGCGACCCCGCCAGCTCCGCCTGCGGCGGCGCCACGGTGGCACGAGCGAAGCTCAGCACCACCTGCAGCGGCGCCCTCCGCAACAGCACCCGCACCAGCCCGAGCAGCACGGCCGCGCGCCCGAGCAGGCGGCGCTCGCTGGCGCTCAGACGCAAGCCACGCCGGATCCCGCGCCAAACTCGCTGTGGGCCTCGAGGCCAGGCACTCGGCTTCATTGTCCCCGAACCGTAACGGTTCACGGGGGGATGATCCATCCCCCCGCCCCGAAAAGGCGCGACTTTTCGGGGCCCCACCCCCAAGTCCGGCGCGCAACAAGTGGCGCGCCGCGCGAGCGCTTGGTCGCGCTCGCGTGCAGTGGATCCGAGCTTCGTTGGAAGTTGCGGCGCATTGAGGGCCGCGAACGCTTACCCCGAACCGAGCAGAGCGGGGCCGGTCGGCGCACCAGCGGATCGACGCTCAAACGCCCTCCGCTTGGTGCTACCCTCCGCGCATGCCGCCCTTCGTCTTGCTGGCGATCGCCGTCGGCCTGGCCCTGGACGCCTTCGCGGTCGCGCTGGCCGTCGGGGTCAGCGTCGAACGCGTGACCCGTGGCCATACCTTTCGCCTGGCCTGGCACTTCGGCCTCTTTCAGTTTCTGATGCCCATCGTCGGTTGGTTGGCCGGGCTGACCGTGCAGCGCTCGTTCGCCGCCTTCGATCACTGGATCGTCTTCGGGCTGCTCTCCGCGATCGGCGGCAAGATGGTCGTGGAGTCCCTGCGGAGCCCCAAGGCAGAGGCCCCGCGCGCCGACCCGACCCGCGGCTGGTCGCTGGTCGCGCTCTCGCTCGCCACCAGCATCGACGCGCTGGCCGTCGGCCTGTCGCTGGCCCTGCTCGGCACGCGCATCTGGTACCCGGCGATCGTCATCGGCCTGACGGCCGGGGCGCTCACCGCGCTCGGCCTGCAGCTCGGTAGGCCGCTCGGGGCGCTCTTCGGCCGCCGTATCGAGGCCCTCGGTGGCGCCGTATTGATCGGCATCGGCGTCAAGACGCTCTTCGACCACCTCGGGGGCTAGCCCGCCAAGATCAGGGCCCCTGCGGCCCCACCCGATCGCGGGCGCGCAGCCAGCCGCTGCAGCGCTGGCTGACCTTGAGCAGCTCGAACCACAGCACGCAGACCAGCCCCGCGCCCAGCGCCAGGGCCAGATCGGCGAGGTGGATCGGCGCGAAGTGAAACAGCCGCCGCGCGCCCGGCTGCAGCAGCACCACCGCCAGCAGCACCGTGGTGCCGCCGAGCACCCACCACAGCGCCGCGTTGGGCTGCCGCAGCGTGGCCGCGATCGTGCGCGACCACGAACGGTTGGTGAGGATGATCATCACGAACGCGACGACCAGCGTGGCGAAGGTCAGCGCCCGCGCCGCATCGTCGCCGTGGTGGCGCTTGGCCAGCACGAAGACCCCGAGGCAGACCGCCAGCACACTGAGTCCCTGCAACACGCTGACGCCGATCGTGCTCCAGGAGAAGAGCCGCTCGCGCGGGCTGCGCGGCGGGCGTCGCATCACGTCCGGCTCGGCGGCCTCCGCCTCGTAGACCAACGAGCAGGAGGGATCGATCACCAACTCGAGGAAGACGATGTGCACGGGCAACAAGAGCAGCGGCCAATCGGGGAGGAAGACGGGAATCATCGACAGCCCGGCGATCGGCACATGGACAGCGAAGATGAAGGCCACCGCCTTGCGAATGTTGTCGAAGATGCGCCGGCCCAGCCGCACGGCGGCGACGATCGAGGAGAAGTCGTCGTCGAGCAGCACCAGCGAAGCGGCCTCGCGCGCCACGTCGGTGCCGCGCCCGCCCATGGCGATGCCGATGTCCGCCGCCTTCAGCGCCGGCGCGTCGTTGACGCCGTCGCCGGTCATCGCGACGACCTCGCCCGCCGCCTTGAGCGCGTTGACGATCCGCAGCTTCTGCACCGGCACCACCCGGGCAAAGACGTCCACCTCGCGCACGCACTGGGTCAAGGCTTCATCACTCAGCGCATCGAGCGCGTCGCCGGTCAGCACCGCTGCCGCGTCACCGAGCCCGGCCTGGCGTGCAATGCTGAGCGCGGTGACGGGATAGTCGCCGGTGATCATCACCACGCGGATCCCCGCGGCATGGCACTCCGCCACCGCCGCGGGCACCGTCGGGCGCAAGGGATCGGCAAAGCCGAGCAGGCCCACCAGCGTCAGGCCGAGCTGCTCTGGCTGTTCGGGCAAGACCTGCGCCGGCGCCGTACCGCAGGCCACCGCCAGCACGCGCAGCCCCTGACTCGCGAGCCGCGCGACCTCGGCCTCCAGCGCGTCCCGCCGCGCCGGCGCGAGCGCGCACAGCGCCGCCACGGTCTCCGGGGCGCCCTTGACCGCGATGGTGGCCAAACCACTGCCGACGCGCTCCCAGGCCTGCGTGACGGCCAAGCGCTCGGCCGTCAGCGGGTACTCGCGCAGCAGCCGCCACTCGGGGTGCAGGTGCTCGGTGTCCCCCAGTAACCGCCCTCCAGCGCTGTGCAGCGCCCGTTCCATTGGGTCGAAGGGATCGCGCTTGCTGGCGAGAATCGCGCTCTCGAGCAGCGTGTGCAGCTCCTCCGGCAGGGCCCGTTCCTGGCCCTCGAGGGTCAGGGCGCAGCCCTCCGCCACCAGCGCCCGCAGCGCCATCTGGTTGACCGTGAGGGTGCCGGTCTTGTCGACGCAGAGCACCGTCGCCGCCCCGAGCGTCTCGACCGCGGGCATCCGCCGCGTCAGCACCTGACTGCGTGAGATGCGCCAGGCGCCGAGCGCGAGGAACACGGTGAGCACCACCGGGAACTCCTCGGGCAGCACCGACATCGCCATCGCGATGCCCGCCAGCAGGCCCTGTTTCCAGGCCAGCACCCCGCCGCCGCGCGTCAGCGCGTACACCACCACCACCACCGCACAGAGCGAGAGCCCGACCATCGCCAGGCTGCGCACCAGGCGCGCCGTCTCCCGCTGCAAGCGGGTTGGCTCGGGCCGTACCTCGTGCAGGGCGCGACCGATCTTCCCCAGCTCCGTACCGCCGCCCGTCGTCACGACCTCGGCGATGGCCTGGCCGGCGGTCACCAGCGTGCCCGAGTACACCGCGGGCAGGTCATCGCCGCCGGGGCGTCCGAGCCCCGTGGCCGCGGGCGCGGCCGCCTTGCGCACCGGCACGGACTCCCCGGTCAGCAGCGACTCATCGACGGCCAGGTGCAGCGCGCTGCGCACCAGCGCATCGGCTGGCACACGGTCGCCCTCGACCAGCAGCAGCACGTCGCCCGGCACCACCTCACGACCCGGGATCCGCCGCTGCTGCCCCCCACGAATGACCAAGGCCCGCGGGCTCGAGAGGTCGCGCAGCGCCTCGAGCGCGCGCTCGGTGCGCCGCTCCTGCACGATCGTGATGCTCATCACCACGATCACGAAGCCGAGCAGCATCAGCGCGTCGGCCGGTTCGCCCATCAGCAGGTAGAGCCCCCCGGCCGCCACCAGCATCAGGAACATCGGCTCGCGCACGACCTCCCAGGCCACCGCCCCGAGCCCGCGGCGATGCTGTGCGGGCAGCTCGTTGGCGCCGGCCTCGACCAGCCGCCGCGCCGCCTCCTGCTCCGTCAGTCCGGACCAGTCCCCGAGCTCGATACCGTCGCTAGGGCGCGGCACCGCACCGCGCGCCGACCCCCCCGTCGCCATCGTCATCGCCGACCCCCACCGCGGCCAAGGGCCGCCCCGCGCGCATCCTACCCCAGAGTTGAGGCCTGCACCTCGACAGCCACCGTCGACCGATTTGTCGTGTCACGATCCCTGAGCTACGACGCCGCGCCGTCCTGGGGCTTTCGCGGCGGCGCTCGCGGGAGTAGGGTCCCCGCCGCAAGAGGTGCCCAGTGCGTCAGCCCACGACCGATTCGACAGTCCCCCACGAGTCCGCCGTGGCCTTGCGCCTGACCGCGCTCGGCATCGTCTATGGCGACATCGGCACCAGCCCGCTCTACGCGCTGCGCGAGTGCTTCAGCCCGCTGCATGGGGTGGCCGTCACGCGCGAGAGCGTGCTCGGCGTGTTGTCGCTGGTGGCCTGGGCGCTGATCCTCGTCGTCTCCGTCAAGTACGTCGGCTATCTGATGCGCGCCGACAACCGCGGCGAGGGCGGCGTGCTCGCGCTGATGGGGCTGGCCTCGGTGGCAGCGCCGCGCAAGGCCGCCACGGCGACGCTGATCGGCCTGCTCGGCGCCGGCCTACTGCTCGGCGATGGCATGATCACCCCAGCGATCTCCGTGCTCAGCGCGGTCGAGGGCCTCGAGATCGCCACACCCGCCCTCGGTCATCTCGTGGTCCCCCTGACCATCGCCCTGCTGATCGGGCTGTTCGCGCTGCAACGGCGCGGTACCAGCGGCGTCGGCGCGGTCTTCGGTCCCGTGATCCTGCTCTGGTTCGTCGTCATCGGCGGTCTGGGCCTGCGCGCCCTCTGGGCCGATCCCGGCGTGCTTTGGGCGCTGAGCCCCAGCTTCGCGGTCGTCTTCCTCGCCCATCAGCCCGGTCACGCGCTGACCGTGCTCGGCTCGGTCTTCCTCGCCGTGACCGGCGCCGAGGCGCTCTACGCCGACATGGGACACGTTGGCCGCCGGCCGATTCGTCAGACCTGGTACGGCATCGTACTGCCCGCGCTGCTGCTCAACTACCTCGGCCAGGGGGCCGCGCTGCTCGCCGACCCGCGCCACGCCACCAGCCCCTTCTTCATGCTGGCGCCCGACTGGGCCCTCGTCCCGCTCGTGCTGCTCGCCACCGCCGCGACGATCATCGCCTCGCAGGCGCTGATCTCGGGCGCCTTCTCGCTGGCGCGCCAGGCGGTGATGCTCGGCTTCTGGCCCCGCATGGCGATTCGCCACACCTCCGCCGCGCACGTCGGCCAGATCTACATCCCCACCGTCAACGCGCTGCTGATGCTGAGCGCGATCGCGCTGGTGCTCGGCTTCGGCTCGTCGAGCGCGCTGGCCGCCGCCTATGGGGTGGCGGTCGTCGCCGCCATGATCACGACCACGCTGCTGGCCTACGTCGTGGCGCGCTTCGTCTGGAAGTGGTCGGCCGTCGCGGCCATCAGCGTGACCGTGGTGCTGCTGGCCCTCGACGGCTCGTTCCTCTTCGCCAACCTGGTCAAGGTCGCGCAGGGCGGCTGGTTCCCCCTCGTGATCGCCGGTACGTTCTTCGTCTTGATGACGACTTGGCGCCGCGGTCGTCAGCTGATGCAGCAGCACATCGCGGCCGAGAGCCTCGACCTCGACGACTTCTACGAGCTGATGCGGGTCGAGCGGGCCGCCCGGGTGCCAGGCACCGCCGTCTTCATGACCGGCACCGGGACCGGCACCCCTGCCGCCTTGCTGCACAACTTCACCCACAACCGCGTGGTCCACGAGCACGTCGTGCTGCTGCAGGTCGTCACCGCCGACGAGCCGCGCGTGCCCCCCACGCAGCGGCTGAAGATCGAGCCGCTGAAGGAGGGCTTCGTCCGCGCCGTCGCGCTCTACGGCTTCATGGAGGAACCCGACATCGCCAGGCTGCTGGCCCACGCCGACCTGCCGGGCTACGCGCCCAACTACACGGCCTTCTTCTTCGGCCGCGAGACCATCCTGCGCGGCGCCCGCGGCGGGATGGCCGCCTGGCGCAAGCACCTCTTCGGTCAGCTCTCCGGCCTGGCCCAACCCGCGGTCGCCTTCTTCCGCATCCCGCCCGAGCATGTGATCGAGGTCGGCCGCCACATCCGCCTCTGAACGCCGCGAGGGCGGGTCCATGGTGGCGGGGTCCCGTCGTCGCCTCGCGTCGCGTCGCGTCGCGTCTTGGTCGAGACCGCGCCGCCATGCTAGCGTCGACGCATGGGCCACGAGGCATTCGCCGTCGATGCAGCGGATCCACGGGCACCGGCGCAGGCCGTCTGGGATCGCATGAGCGTCGAAGAGCGGCGCGAGGTACTGGCGTCGCTCCCCACCGAGATCCCGCGCAAGACCCTGCCCGAGGGCGACGCCCACCGGATTCCAAAGGCGCGGGCGCTGGAGGCCCTCGACGAGTATTTTCGACGGATCGGTCGGCGGGTCTATCTCGGCTCCGAGCTGCCCGTCTACTACCCCGACGAAGCGATGTTTGCGCCGGACCTGATCGCCGTCGTCGACGTCGACCCGCGGGAACGCGAGGCCTGGGTGGTCAGCGACGAGGGCCGCGGCCTCGATGTCGTGATCGAGGTGCTGGTCTCGGGCGAGCGGGCGAAGGACCTGCGAAGAAACGTCGAGCGCCTGGCGCGCCTCGGCATCCCCGAGTACTTCATCTACGAGCCGCGGAAGCGCCGGCTCAGCGGGCACCGCCTGCCAGCGGCGGGGTCGAAGACCTACGAGCCCATCGTGCCGCAGGGCGGGCGTTGGCGCTCCGTGCTGCTCGACCTGGATTTGGTGCTAGACGGCGGCCGACTACGCTTCTTCCACGGCTCCGCACCTCTGCTCGATGCGCAGGAACTCGTCAGCCGTCTCTCGGCCATGGTCGATGACGCCGTGCGCCGCGCCGAGGACGAGGCCAGCCGCGCCGACGACGAAGCCAAGCGCGCCGAGGACGAAGCCAAGCGCGCCGACGACGAAGCCAAGCGCGCCGAGGACGAAGCCAAGCGCGCCGACCGGCTGGCTGCCAAGCTGCGCCAGCTCGGCCTGGATCCCGACGCCCTCGACTGAGAGCTGAGCAGGACTCGACTCCGGAAGGCCCAGCCCCTGCAGGCCGTTACGCCTCGCAGGTCCCCCGAACAGCGCACCTCGAACGCCGTCGCGGACCGCGCTCATGACGCGCGTCAAACGAACCCGGGTGAGGGACTCTGAGGGACTCTGAAACGAACCCGCGCGCGTCAAACGAACCCGGGTGAGGGACTCTGGAATCGCCTCCGGGGGACTCGGGGGCACTCGGGCGCGGTCGGGGACTCGAGTCGGGGACTCGACTGGCTACAGATAGTCAGTGTCCGCCAAATCACGTGGGTCCTCTGCGTCGATGTAGAACGTACACTTGTCAGCGGTCACGTATTCGCTGGTGTACGCGTTGCGAATACCGAAGTACGCGTCACGGTAGCAGGTCTGCGAATACGTCCCCGACGCGCCCGATCCGTTCCCGCGAGTCGTCGTCGGCGTGCTGCTGCTCCCGAACCAGCCCTTGATCGTCCCCCAGTTGCTGTACACCGCATACGCCCCGACGGCGGCGCCGCCAAGCAGCAGCCAGTCCGTCATCGACCAACTGTCGTCTTCCTTCGCGGTCGTCTTCGCCGTGGGCGCCGTGGGTGGCGTCGGGGCCACGGGGGCGGTGGGCTCCGGGGGGGCCACGTTGGTGGTCGCATTGGTCGTCGTGCCGCTGGTGGTGGTCGGGGTCGTGCTGGTGCTGGTCGCCGCGGTCGTCGTTGTGCGCAGGGCGAAGACCGTCTTCGCGACCCCATTCATGTCGTAGGCGCGAAACTCGAGCGTGTGGCCGTTCCCGACGCTGACCGGCTGATTGGCCGCCGCCGTGCGCGCCGTGCTGTCGGTGGGACCGCTGGAGCAGGAGGCATTGCCGCAGGGCGAGAGGATGTAGCCATAGCTGCCGCCGGCCTGCGGCCCGCGCACGATCAACACATAGGGCTGCGCCGTGCCGGTCAGGTTGAGGCTCGGAAGGCCAATCTCCGCGTTGGGCGCCACCACCGCGCTGGCGACCATCCCGCTGGGCGACCCCGACTCCGGGAGCAGCTCCGTCGTCGTCCCGCCGTGCGTGTACTTGTAGGGCTTGCCGAGGTACTCGAAGCCGAGCACGTCTCCGGCCGCCAGCTTGGCCCAGATCACGGGGTGCTGCTGCCCGCCACCGTTACGTTGATCCGGCTCCCTTCGGCCACGACGTAGAGCTTGGTGCCGCTGGAGCTCGCGGTCGTGCCGGGGTCGGTCCCGGACGACGGCGCGATGGCGCCGACGTCGTAGGGCGAAGCTCCGTTGCCCGTGGCCGCCGCGGCGCCGGAGCCCGAGTCCACGCTGCCGGCGCAGCCGGCCTGCACGGCGCAGACGCCCAGCACCGCGACCAGGTGCAGCCAAGCCGGGCTCCGCCAACCCAGGTTCCGCCAATCGAGAGCTCGAGCGATGCGCTGCTTCATGGACTTCCCCTCCTCAACACGCTGCCGTGAACCGACGAAAGCAGCTCTCGTGCCAGGAAGGAAACCGCACGCTTTCATGTTCTTGACTGAGCGAATCAGGGCGGATGGGGACACAAGGCCGCAATTCTGCGGGGACGGCGCTGGCAGGCTGGGGTTAATCAACCCTAGAGGCAAGGGGGCTGGGGCGCGCGCAACTCCGATCTCCTGCGCTCCCGCGGGTCGGTCGATGCGCGGCCGGACGGGACACGTCCCCGCAAAGGGCTACCGCAAAGGGCTAGGCGGACCCCTTGAGCAGCCGCCGACCGAGGGCGACGCGGTCGAGGTAGGTCTTGCGCACGAGCTGCGCATCGGCGACGAAGTGCTCCAGCTCCTGGAGCAGGAGCGCCTGCGGTCCGTCGCAGAGCGCCTCCTTCGGCGTCGGATGGAAGTCGACCAGCACCATGTTCGCGCCGGCGACGATGCCCTGGGCCGCCGCGTGGTGCATGTCGAGCAGGCCGTCGAGGGCCACCAGACGCTGCCCCACGGAGTGCGACGGGTCGATGCAGACCGGCAGCCGCGTCAGGCGTTTGACGACAGGCACATGGGCGAAGTCCACCAGGTTGCGGTGCGGATCGCCGAGGTTCGTCTTCATGCCGCGCAGGCAAAAGACGATGCGGTGGTTGCCGCCGCTGGCGATGTACTCGCAGGCGTTGAGCGACTCGGCCAGCGTGATCCCCATCCCGCGCTTGAAGAGCACGGGGAAGTCCTGCTGCTGGCCGACGTGCTTGAGCAGCTCGAAGTTCTGCGCGTTGCGCGTGCCGATTTGGATCAGCACGCCCGTCGGCTGCCCCGCGCGCTGCAAGGCCTCGCGGATCTCGTCGAGCTGGGTCTCGTGCGTGATCTCCATCGCCACGCACTTGATGTCGTACTTGCCGGCCAGCTCGAAGACATAGGGTAGACAGGCCCGCCCGTGGCCCTGGAAGTCGTAGGGGCTGGTGCGCGGCTTGTAGGCCCCGGCGCGCGTGGTCTGCAGCCCGAGCTGCTTCAACGCGCGGAACATCTGCTCGACGTTCTCGCGCGTGTCGACCGCGCACAGCCCGGCGAACACGTGAAAGCTGTCATCGCCGAAGCGCAGCCCGTTGTACTCGAAGCCCAGCGCCTCGACCTGTCCCTCGTGCCGACCAATCGCGCGGTATTTTTCGCGCACGCGGATCGCGCGCTCGACGCCCTGCGTGTCGGCGAAGCGATCGAGCGGCAGCTGTCCTGTGGAGCCGATCAGGTAGACCTCCGTCAGGGAACGCGTCGCGCCCTGGATCTGTCGCACCTCGGTCTGCACGTCGGGGAACGACCGCGCCACACGCACGACCTCGGCCACTTCGGGGGAATCGGGCCCGCATTCGGGGCGCATCACGATAATCATGGGCGCAGAGTCTACTCGGCGCGCCCGCGCTGTCCACTGGGAAAGTCACCTTTCTCGGGACGGTGGGGGGCTCCGTTGACCGCTCGCCGACGCCCTCGGTGGAGCACCTGCTGACCGCTTGCCAAGCGTGGCCGATGCCGCTAGGGTCCGCGCGTCACGCTGGACCGGGTGGGTCGCAATCCTCGCGAGTCGCGTCTAGGAGCCTCGACAAGCCGTGACTCAGCTCTTTCCCCGCTGGACCAACCGCGTCCCGCTCTATCTGGGGCTGGCGTTGCCTGTCGTCTTGGCCACGGTCGTGGGCGGCATCTGGTACTGGTTCTCCCCCTCGTACACCGACGTCGGCTACGAGCCGCTGCAGCCGCTGCCCTTCAGCCACAAGCTTCACGCGGGCGAGCTCGGCTTCGACTGCCGCTATTGCCACAGCACCGCCGAGCGCGCGGCCCTCGCCGCGGTGCCGCCGACGCAGACCTGCATGGGCTGCCATGAGAAGCTGATCTTGCCCGAGAGCATCAAGCTCGCGCCGCTGCGCATCGCCCACGCCAGCGGCCTGCCGCTGCCCTGGGTCCGGGTGCACATGCTGCCCGACCACGCCTACTTCGATCACAGCGTGCACCTCGCGGCCGGGGTCGGCTGCGTGCAGTGCCACGGCCGCGTGGACCAGATGGCCGTGGTGCGCCAGGTCCAGCCGCTGAGCATGAGCTGGTGCCTGGAGTGTCATCGCCAGCCGGCCGGCCGCATCGGTCCCGTGGACAAAGTCACCGACCTCGGCTACGACCCGGCGGTCGCGGGCTACGATGCGGCGCGCGATCCGCGACGCCGGCGCCAGGTCCAACCGCCCTTGCACTGCTCGGGGTGCCACCGATGAGCCCACCCAACGCGCTCGCGCCGGGCTCCACCGGCATCGACGGCGGCGTGCCGACGGGAGCCGCGCCCGCCGGCCACACGCCCCCGCGCCATTGGCGCAGCCTCGACGCCGAGGGTGCCCCGGCCGATCCGGCGCAGCGGGCGCAGCACGATGAGTTCCCCCCGAACGCGGCACAGCTCGATCTCGACCCGGTCGGGCGCCGCGACTTCCTCGGCCTGATGGGCGCCTCGCTGGCGCTGGCCGGGGCCACGCTCAGCGGCTGCGTGCGCAAGCCGCGCGAGCTGATCCTGCCCTTCAACCAGCGTCCCGAGGATCTGGTGCCGGGCAAGCCGCGCTACTACGCCACGGCGGCCCAGCTCACCGGCGGTGTGGTCGGTCTGCTCGTCGAGAGCCAGGATGGCCGCCCGACGAAGATCGAGGGGCACCCCGATCACCCGCTGAGCCAGGGGGCCACCGATACCTTCGCGCAGGCCAGCGTGCTCGACCTCTACGACCCGCAGCGGCTGCGCCGCACGCGGCTGGGCGATCGCTCGGTTTCGGCGCGGGAGCGCGACGCCGCCCTGGCCGAGCTGGCCGGGCGGCTGCGGCGCGACCACGGGCGCGGGCTGGCGCTGTTGCTGCAAGACGTCCGCTCACCGACGCTGCACGCGCTGCTCGGGGAGTTCCGCGCTCGCTACCCGCAGGCCCGCCTCTACCTCCACGACGCCGCGCACCCGCGGCAGGCGCTGGCCGGGGCTGCGCTCGTCGGCCTCGGCGCGACGCGGCCGTGCTACGCGCTCGAGCGCGCCGACGTCGTGCTGGCGCTGGACGCCGATCCGCTCGGCCTCGAGGGCGACGTCGTGCGGCAGGCCCGGGCCTTCGCGCAGCGGCGACGGCTGATCAGCGCGCGCGATGGCATGAACCGGCTCTACGTCGTCGAGCCGACCTTCACCGTCACCGGCATGAACGCCGACAACCGCCTGCGCTTAGCGCCCTCACAGATCGGCGGCTTCCTCGCGGACCTGGTCGGCGTGCTGGCGCGTTCCCTGCCCGCGCCGTCGGGTGCCGAGGCGCTGCTGCGGCGCCTGAGGGCCGGCGCAGCCGCGTCACCGCAGCAGCGCTGGCTCGAGGCGCTAGCCGCGGATCTGCTCGCGCACCGCCAGCGCGCGCTGATCGTCGTCGGCGAGCGCCAGCCGCCGGTGGTCCACGCGCTCGGGCACCTGGCCAACAGCCTGCTCGGCAGCGTCGGCCAGACGGTGACCTACCACCCGGACCTCGCGGAGGGCGGCGAGGATCTCGGGGCACTGGCCGCCACCCTGCGCGCCGGAGCGGTCTCGACGCTGATCATGCTCGGCGGCAATCCCGTCTACGACGCGCCCGCCGACCTCGACTTCGCCACGTTGCTGCGCGGCGTGCGCTCGACGCTCTACCTCTGCCCCGCCGCCAACGAGACCGCGGCGATCGCGCGCTGGGTGGTGCCCCAGAGCCACTTCCTCGAGGCCTGGGGCGATCTGCGCGCCAGCGACGGTACGCTCAGCGTGCAGCAGCCACTGATCGCGCCGCTCTTCGCCTCGCTCTCGCCAATCGAGCTGGTGGCGCGCCTGATCGCCTCCCCGCTGCGCGACGGCTACACGCTGCTCCGCCGCCGCGCGGCGCAGCAGTCTCAGGGCCTCGGCGAGGCCGCGCCCGCGGCCGACGATGCGGCCCAGGAACGCCGCTGGCGCGCCCTGGTCCACGCCGGCCACCGCGCCAGTGAGCAGCCGGCGCCGCCCCTCCCCGTCTACCGTTGGGAGGCGCTGGCGCAGGCGCTCGCGACCGACGCGCCTCGACGCCCCGCCGCACCCAGCGATCAGCGCCTCGAGCTGGTGTTCCAGCTCGACCCGACGCTCTACGACGGCCGCTTCGCGGGCAACGCCTGGCTGCAGGAGCTGCCCGATCCGGTGACCAAGCTGACCTGGGACAACGCCGCGCTGATCGGTGCGGCGACCGCGCGCCGGCTCGGGCTGCGCTCGGAGCAGCTGGTCGAGCTCGAGAGCGGCGGCCGCCGCCTGCAGGCCGCCGTCTGGGTGACACCCGGGGTCGCCGAGAGCTGCGTCGTGCTCGCGCTGGGCTATGGCCGGCAGCACAGCGGCCCGGTCGCCGATGGTCATGGCTTCAACGCCAACGCGCTACGCACCGCTGCCGCGCCGCACTATGGCGCGGGTCTGGTGCTGCAGCCGCTGCGCGGGAGCTATCCGCTGGCGTGCACGCAGGACCACGGCACGCTGATCGAGCCCTTCACCGGTCACCGGCGTCCGATCGTGCAAGAGGCCACGCTGGCGCAGTACCGCCAGCAGCCGAGCTTCGCACGCGCGGCGCAGGTGCTGCCGGATGGCGAGATCAAGACGCTGCTCTGGCAACCGCCCAACACCACCACCGGCCGCCAGTGGGGCATGACCATCGACCTCAGCAGCTGCATCGGCTGCAATGCCTGCACGATCGCCTGTCAGGCGGAGAACACCATCCCCGTCGTCGGCAAGGAGCGCGTGCTCAACGGGCGCGAGATGCACTGGATTCGCCTCGATCGCTACTTCAGCGGCGAGAGCGACGACGCCATGCCCGTGACCCAGCCGATGGCCTGCCAGCACTGCGAGACCGCGCCCTGCGAGAGCGTCTGCCCGGTGGCCGCCACCTCGCACAGCCCCGAGGGGCTGAACGACATGGCTTACAACCGCTGCATCGGCACGCGCTACTGCTCGAACAACTGCCCCTACAAGGTGCGGCGCTTCAACTTCTTCAACTATGCAGCCGAGCAGGACCGGCAGAACGCCTTGCTGGCCATGCAGCGCAACCCCGATGTCACGGTGCGCTTTCGCGGCGTGATGGAGAAGTGCACCTACTGCGTGCAGCGCATCAACGGCGCGCGAATCGCCGCCAAGGTCGCCGGCTCCGACAAGATCGCCGACGGCGCGGTGGTGCCCGCCTGTCAGCAGGTGTGCCCGACCGAGGCGATCGTCTTCGGCGACCTCAATGACCCGCAGAGCCGCGTCTCGCGGCTCAAGCAGCGCGATCGCAACTACGCCGTACTGGCGGACATGAACCTCAAGCCGCGCACGACCTACCTCGCGCGCGTGCGCAACCCCAACCCGAAGCTCGGCTGATCCCGGTCGCCGATCCCGTTTGCTAACTTTTGGCCGGTCGCTAACTTTTGGTCAGGTCCCATTAGGTCAGGTCCCATGTCGCAGCAGCCCACAACCACCGAGCTCAGTCTCAACCTCGACGAGCCGGTCGATCAGCGGCCGCCGTTGTTGCTGGGCGACAACAGCTTCCGCGGCATCACCGAGGCGGTCTGCCGCCCCGTCGAGTGGGTGCCGCCACGCGGCTGGTACATCTTCTTCGGCGTCTCGCTGGCGCTGCTCGGCGTGCTGGTGCTCAGCACCGCGTATCTCTTCTACATGGGCACGGGCATCTGGGGCCTCAACAACCCGGTAGGCTGGGGCTGGGCGATCGTCAACTTCGTCTTCTGGGTCGGCATCGGCCACGCCGGCACGCTGATCTCGGCGATCCTCTTCCTCTTCCGCCAGCGCTGGCGCACCTCGATCAACCGCTTCGCCGAGGCGATGACGATCTTCGCCGTGATGTGCGCGCTGCTCTTTCCGACGATCCACGTCGGCCGCGTCTGGGTGATCTACTGGGCCCTGCCCTACCCCAACCAGATGGGCATCTGGCCCAACTTCCGCAGCCCGCTGCTGTGGGACGTCTTCGCGGTCAGCATCTACGGCAGCGTCTCGCTGCTCTTCTGGTACATGGGGCTGCTGCCCGACCTGGCGACGCTGCGCGACCGCGCCAAGAGCCAGCTCCGTCGCGTGATCTACGGCATCTTCGCGCTGGGCTGGCGCGGCTCCCATCGGCACTGGCAGCACTACGAGCGGGCCTACCTGATCCTGGCGGCGATCTCGACGCCGCTGGTGCTCTCCGTGCACTCGATCGTCTCGTTCGACTTCGCCGTCTCGCAGCTCCCGGGCTGGCACACCACCATCTTCCCGCCCTACTTCGTCGCCGGCGCGATCTTCTCCGGCTTCGCGATGGTCGTGACCTTGATGACGATCGCGCGCACGGTCTTCGGCCTGGAGCACATCGTCACGCGCCGCCACTTCGAGAACATGGCGAAGGTGATGCTGCTGACGGGATCGATCGTCGGCTACGCCTATGCGATGGAGTTCTTCATCGCCTGGTACAGCGGCAACCCCTTCGAGCGCTTCGTCTTCCTCAATCGCGCCTTCGGCCCCTACGCCTGGGCCTACTGGATCATGGTCACCTGCAACGTGATCGTGCCGCAGACCTTCTGGTTCAAGCGCCTGCGCCGCTCGCTGCTCTGGCTCTTCATCGCCTCGATCCTGGTCAACATCGGCATGTGGTTCGAGCGCTTCGTCATCACCGTCACCTCGTTGCACCGCGACTTCCTGCCCTCGAGCTGGGACTACTACTCGCCGACTTTCTGGGACATCTGCGCGCTGGTGGGTAGCTTCGGCCTGTTCTTCACGATGTTCTCGCTCTTCGTGCGCTTCCTGCCGCAGGTCGCGATGGCCGAGGTCAAGGCGATCGTCCCGGCGGCGCATGTGCACCACGCGACCCTGCACCCCGCGGCCCCACACGCCGGCCCCGGGGCGCCGGCAGCTCCGGGCGCCGCGCCCGCCGGATCGCTGGCCACCCCTGCCAGCCTGCCGCAGGAGGCCTGAGCCATGGCGGAGCACGCAGCCGATCCGACCTGGGGCGTTCTGGCCGAGTTCGCCAGCCCGACGGCGCTCTACCGCGCCTGCGAGCAGCTGCGCGACGCCGGCTTCACGCGCTGGGACGCGCACAGCCCCTTTCCGGTGCATGGTCTCGACCGCGCGATGGGGCTGCGGCCGTCACGCTTGCCTTGGGTCGTGTTCGGCGGCGGGATGCTGGGGGCAGCCGGCGGGCTTGGACTGCAGTGGTGGACCAGCACGATCGCGTATCCCCAGGTCATCGCCGGCAAGCCCCACTTCAGCTGGCCGGCCTTCGTGCCGGTGACCTTCGAGCTCGGAGTGCTCGCGGCCGCGCTGGCCTGCGTGCTGGGAATGCTGCACTTCAACCGGCTACCACGACTGCATCACCCGATCTTTCGCAGCACGCGCTTCGAGGGTGTCAGCGACGACCGTTTCTTCATCTCGATCGAGGCCGCCGATCCGCGCTTCGATCCCAGCGCGACCCCCGGCTGGTTGACGCAGCTCGGCGCGACGCAGGTCGAGCTGCTGGCCGAATAGAACAACGGTGACCCTTGAGGCGACTCGTGAGGCGATTCGAGAGGCGACGATGGGCCAGCTAGCTACAGGCGGCACTCGCAACCGCTGCGGCTGGGGCCACGTGGCGGCGGCGCTGCTCTTGCTGGGGCTGACGGCCTGCCGCGGGGGACGCTCGTCCTCGCCACCGGTCCACCTGCAGCAGAACATGATGGCGCAGCACCGTTTCGGGCCCCAGCAGGCCAACGCCTTCTTCGCCGACGGACGGGCGATGCGCACGCCACCGGCCAACACCATCGCCGACGGCGAGCTACGGGAGAGCGACCATCTCTACCGCGGGATCATCGACGGCCAGCCGGCCACGCGCCTACCGCTACGCCTGACCGCCGAGCTGCTGCGCCGAGGCCGCGCGCGCTACGACATCTACTGTCAGCCCTGTCATGGGGCGTCCGGCAATGGCGAGTCGATCTTGCGCGCCCGCAAGATGGCCGTGCCAGCGCCGTCGTATCTCGAGCCGCGCCTGCTCGCGGCCCCGGTCGGACACTTCTTCCAGGTGGTCAGCCACGGCGTGCGCAGCATGCCCCCCTACGCGGCGGCCATCCCGGTCGCCGATCGCTGGGCCATCGCCGCCTACGTAAGGGCGCTGCAGCTCGCCGGTCACGCCACGCTCAATCAGATACCGCCCGACGTCGTCGCGCGCCACGGCTGGAGGATGCAGTGAGCCACGCCGCCACCCCGACCCTGAGCCAGGATCAGCTGCGGCTGCCGCGCTCCGCGGTGTGGCGCAGCCTGCCCTGGGCGGCGGCGGCCGTGGGCCTGCTGGCGCTCGTCGTGCACTGGCTGCTGGGCCGCGGGGCCGGTGCGGCGCGCCAGGCGCACTTCTCGTACCTCGTGGCGATGCTCTACTGGTTGAGCATCGCGCTCGGCGCGCTCTTCTTCGTGATCGTGCAGTTCGCTACCAAGGCCGGCTGGAGCGTGGTCGTGCGCCGCCTGGCGGAGCACGCGATGATCACCCTGCCCCTGCTGGGCCTGCTCTTCGTGCCGATCGTCGGCGGGATGCACGAGCTCTTTCACTGGTCGCACCCCGAGGCCATGCAACACGACGCGTTGCTGGCGAGCAAGGCACCCTATCTCAACGTGCCCTTCTTCAGCGCGCGCGCGCTGCTCTACTTCGTCACCTGGACCGCGCTGGCGTGGCTCTTCTACCGGCGCTCCGTGCGCCAGGACCTCGACGGCGCCCCCCAGGCCACCGAGCGGCTGCAGCGTCTCAGCGGCCCCGCGATCATCCTCTTCGCGCTGACGGTCACCTTCGCCGCCTTCGATTGGCTGATGTCGCTCGACCCGCACTGGTACTCGACGATGTTCGGCGTCTACTACTTCGCGGGCTGTGTCGTGGCGATCTTCGCCTTCCTCGCGCTGGTCGGGCTGCTGCTGCGGCGCGCCAGGGTGCTGGCCGACGTGATCACCGTCGAGCACTATCACGACCTCGGCAAGCTGCTCTTCGGCTTCACCGTCTTCTGGACCTACATCGCCTTCTCGCAGTTCATGCTGATCTGGTACGGCAACCTGCCCGAAGAGACGATCTGGTACGCGCGCCGCCTGATCGGCTCCTGGGGCCAGGTGACGCTGGTGCTGGCGCTCGGCCACTTCGTCGTGCCCTTCTTCTATTTGATGACGCGCGCCACCAAGCGCCGGGGCGCGACCCTGCTGCCGGCCGCGCTCTGGCTGCTCACTGTCCACTATCTCGATCTCTACTGGCTGGTGATGCCGATCCTGCACCCGGAGGGCGCGCGGCCCTGCCTGCTCGACCTGACGGCCTTCCTCGGTGTCGGCGGTTGCTTCGTCGCGCTCTTCGGCCGCCAGCTCCGACGGCACGCGCTGGTGCCGATGCGTGACCCGCGGCTCGCCGAGTCGCTGGCCTTTGAGAACTACTGAGGTAGCGACGATGAGCGAGCGCGAGCAGCATCCTGTCGCGGGACCCAGCACAGGCGTCGAGCCCGACGCGCTGCCGATCCGCCAGATCGCCGGCTGGGTGCTAGCCTTGCTTGCCGTGGTCGGGGCGCTGACGGTCGCGCTCTGGCAATATTTCGACGCGGTCTCGCAGCGGGAGGTCGTGGCCCAGGACCTGTCCCAGGTGCCACCGGCGCTGCCCGAGCTGCGCGCCCGCGATCGCCAGTTGCTGACGCACTACGAGGTGGTGGACGCCGCGCGCGGGCGCTTCCGGGTACCGATCAGCCGCGCGATCGAGCTGCTGGCCGCCCAACCCGCGCTGATCGCGCCGCTCGAGGTCGCGGCCACGCCAGCCCCGGAACCCAGCGCGCCGCCGCGCCCCACCCCACCACCCGCACCACCCCAGGCCACGCGCTGATGATGACGATCTATCCGCTGCTGACCGCCACCAGTTCCGCGGGCACCAGTCCCGCGGGCAAGGGCACGATCTGGCTGCCCGAGCAGGCCTCCACCGCCGCCGAGCGCGGCGATGTGCTGTTCTATTTCATCTACTACCTGAGCGCGTTCTTCTTCCTGCTGGTCGTCGGGCTGACCGTCGCCTTCGTCCTCAAGTACCGCCGTCGGCGCGGCCAGCCCGTGACGGTCACGCCGATCGAGGGCAGTCGCCGGCTGGAGATCGCCTGGTCGGTGGTGCCCGCGGCGATCCTCGTCGGCATCTTCTTCTGGAGCTTCAGCGACTACATCACCCTCAGTGTCCCGCCCGCCGGCGCGCTCGAGGTGCGCGTGCTGGCCCAGAAGTGGAGCTGGTCCTTCGACTACCCCAAGCACGGCATCGTCGGCGCGACCGAGCTGGTCGTGCCGCAGGGCCGGCCGGTCAAGCTGACGATGTCCGCGGCCGAGGTCATTCACAGCTTCTATGTACCCGCCTTCCGCATCAAGAAGGACGTCCTGCCCAACCGCTACACCGTCACCTGGTTCGAGGCGACCAAGCTCGGCAGCTACGACATCTTCTGCACCGAGTACTGCGGGAGCGGGCACTCGCAGATGCACGCGCTGGTCAAGGTCGTCAGCACGGCCGACTTCGAGCAGTGGGCACAGACGGGCGGCGGGCCGCCCGACGGCAAGAAGCTCTTCGTCGCCAAGGCCTGTGCCACCTGCCACAGTGTGACCACCGACCGGATGGGGCTGCCGGGGCCGCCGCTGGCCGGCCGCTTCGGCCAGACCGAGACGCTGAGCGACGGCGCGACGCTGACGATCGACGACAACTACGTGCGCGAGTCGATCGTGGCGCCGATGGCCAAGGTGGTCAAAGGTTACACGCCGGTGATGCCGACCTTTGCCGGGCTGCTGACCGATCCGCAGATCAACGCGCTGATCGACTACATCAAGACGCTAAAGTGATCGAGGTGCAAGCATGACCACGGCCGGCAGCACGACTAGCGCCAGCGGAGCCGCGCCCGCGCCGGTGGGTCCGCCCTCCGCCGCGGCGGCTGCGCCGCCGAGCTACCTCGCGGCGCAGCGCGGTATCCTGAGCTGGCTCTTCACGCTCGACCACAAACGGATCGGCGTGATGTACCTGGTCTCGGTGCTGACCTTCTTCTTCATCGGCGGGCTGCTCGCCGTCGTGCTGCGCCTCGAGCTGATGACGGCCAAGGGCGACCTGCTGAGCGCCGACGTCTACAACAAGCTCTTCACGCTGCACGGCGCGATCATGATCTTCGTCTTCATCATCCCGTCGATCCCGGCGTCGCTCGGCAATATCCTCCTGCCGCTGATGATCGGGGCCAAGGACGTGGCCTTCCCGCGCCTCAACCTGCTCTCCTACTGGATCTACCTGGTCGGCAGCATCTTCCTGCTCTACTCGATCCTCGCCGGCGCGATGGACACCGGCTGGACCTTCTACACGCCCTACAGCACGCAGACGGGCACGGCCGTCATCTCCGCCACCTTGGGCGTGTTCATCCTCGGCTTCTCGTCGATTCTCACTGGCCTCAACTTCATCGTCACGATCCACAAGCTGCGAGCCCCGGGGCTGACCTGGATGCGCCTGCCGCTCTTTCTCTGGGCGACCTACGCCACCGCGATCATCCAGGTGTTGGCGACGCCGGTGCTGGCGATCACGCTGCTCCTGCTGGTCGCCGAGCGCGTGCTCGGCATCGGCATCTTCGACCCGGCGATGGGCGGCGACCCGGTGCTCTACCAGCACTTCTTCTGGTTCTACTCGCATCCGGCGGTCTACATCATGATCTTGCCGGCCTTCGGCATCATCAGCGAGATCATCTCCGTCCACAGCCGCAAGCCGATCTTCGGCTACCGCGCGATCGCCTTCTCCTCGCTGGCGATCGCCCTGCTGAGCTTCCTGGTCTGGGGCCATCACATGTTCGTCAGCGGCCAGAGCGAGCTGGCGGGCATGCTCTTCTCGTTCCTCACCTTCACCGTCGCCGTACCGACGGCGATCAAGGTCTTCTCCTGGGTCGCCACGCTCTACAAGGGTTCGATCCAGCTCACGACCGCCATGCTCTACGCGCTGGTTTTCCTCTTCACCTTCACCATCGGCGGGCTCACCGGTCTCTTCCTCGGCTCGCTGACCACCGACATCCACCTGCACGACACCTACTTCGTCGTCGCGCACTTCCACTACGTGATGATGGGCGGCACCGTGGTCGCCTTCCTCGGCGGCCTGCACCACTGGTGGCCGAAGTTCACCGGCCGCATGTTCAGCGAACGCTGGGGCCGCCTGGGCGCGGCGCTCGTCTTCATCGGCTTCAACGGCACCTTCTTTCCGCAGTTCATCCTCGGCGCCCAGGGGATGCCGCGGCGCTACCACAGCTATAACCTGGTCGCGCCCGACCAGCTGCCGCTCTTCGAGCTGCTGCATCGCCTCTCCTCGCTGGGCTCGCACGTCCTGACGATCGCCTTCCTGATCATGGCGGGCTACCTGCTGCACTCGTTGTTCTTGGGCCAACGCGCCCCCGCCAACCCCTGGGGCGGCGCCACGCTCGAGTGGCAGACGGCCAGCCCGCCACCGACGCAGAACTTCGTCGACGATCCGGTGTGCAGCCACGGCCCCTATGACTTCAGCGACGACCCACCGGCCACCTCGGCGGCGGCCGGCTGAGCGCCGCTGACTCGGCGCGCGAGGACCTTCAAGCCGTGAGCAAGCCAACAGGCGACCAGGCGCCCCTCCTGCAGCAGCCCTTCCTCCAGCACCATTTCCACAGCGCGGCCCAGCAGGAGGCCTCCGCCAAGCTCGGCATGTGGCTCTTCCTGGCGCAGGAGCTGGTGTTCTTCGGCGGCATCTTTCTGGCCTATGGCGCCGTGCGCTACTTCTATCCGGAGACGATGCTGAGCGCGCACGAGCACCTCAGCGTGCCGATGGGGGCGCTCAACACCGCGGTCCTGATCACCAGCAGCCTGACGATGGCGCTGGCGGTCCATGCGGCGCAGCGCGGGGCCCTGCGCGCATTGCGCCGCAACCTGCTGCTGACGGTCGCTCTCGCTGGCGCCTTCCTCGTCGTCAAGTACGTCGAGTACGCGCACAAGTTTCACGACGGGCTCTTGGCCGGCAACTACCTCACGGCCCATGGCATGCTCGACGACGACCAGGGCGCGCGGCTGCAGCAGGCCTTTCGCCTGCGTGCGTCCCCCGAGCAGGTCCACTTCCGCTTCGACGCGCGCTACCCGGTCACGCGGGAGGCGCTGCTGCGAGCCTTCGGCGCGCACAAGATGCCCGTGCGCGCCATCACCCGCGCGGACGCCGCGCTGACCGTCAGCGAGCCCCAGCTCGCGCACGCGAGGGCCTTCAATGGCGCACTCGATGATCCGGCGGTCTGGGGCTCGCAGGCGGGATCCAACACCTTCGCCGTGACCTTCGCCGGGAAGCCGCACATCTTCTTCGGGCTCTACTTCGCGATGACGGCCCTGCACGGGCTGCACGTCTTGATCGGCATGCTCCTGCTCGGCTGGGTCTGGCGGCGCGCCGGACGGGGCGACTTCTCGCGCGCCTATTTCACCCCGGTGGAGAACGTCGGGCTCTACTGGCACCTCGTCGACCTGATCTGGATCTTTCTCTTTCCGCTGCTCTACCTCGTGCGCTAAGGAGGTTGGCGGAAATTAGCTTGCCAGGTTGGCGGTCGAGGCGCCCGTGCGGCAAGGCGCGAGGAGGGCGCGTACTGCCTGTACGCAACCGACGAGCAACGCAGACGCGCGGGATGGATCGGCCGCTCAAGTTGGTAAGATAATTTCGGCCAGCCTCCTAAGGGGCGGCGCCGAAGGGATGCCGAGGAGCTTGGAGCCATGAGCGAGCACATCTCAAAGGGGGCTGCCCTCGACACCAACGTCGCGGCCACGGCCCACGCGATCACGCCCCTGCGCGTCTACCTCGGCGTCTTCGCCGCGCTGCTGGCACTGACGGGCGTCACCGTCGGCCTCTCCTACGCCGACATTGGACCGGGCGCGCTCTACCTGGCGCTCTTCGTCGCCCTGATCAAGGCCGGGCTGGTGGTCGGCTACTTCATGCACCTCAAGCAGGACGCGCGCTTTCACCAGCTGATCTTCTTCAGATCGGGAGCCGTGCTCGTCTTCATGTTCGCCTTCACCTTCATCGATCTGGTCAGCCGCCCGGCGATCGTGGCCGAGCAGGGCACCCTGGTGCTGGGCCAAGAGCGCGAGCAGGTCGCGTTCGAGGCGGAGCTGCGTCAACGTCTCTCCGCAGCCAAGGCCGCCGCCCAGCCGACCGCATCGCCCGGCCCGAGCGCCGCGGCCCCGGCGGCCACACCCACCTCCGCCGCCCTCGCGACGGCCCCCGTCAGCGACGCCTCACCGAGCCCCGAGGCCGGGGCCACGGCCCCTCGTCCCGGGGGCGCCGACGCCGGCACGCCTGCCGCCCGCTCACGCTGAGGTCACAGCGCCAGCTTTTAGCGGAGGGCTGCTCCTAGCGTTGGGTTTCTCGCCGCATGGCTGCAAGCGCGAGGCACTTCGGCTAACCTGGGACGCGCCCGCGCGCCGCGCGGCCTTCACCCGGACGGGCGAGATCGGTCGTTCCGCGCGCAGACCGCCATCGTGCCGACTTTGGCCACGACGAATCACAGCCACGGACGGAAAGGGGATCGGACATGGGATCGAAGAAGCGTGCGAGTGCGGTCGTGCTGTCGCTAGCGCTGGGGCTCTTCGCTGCAGCCTGCAGCGACGGCAACTCGCGGGCCGACGCGGGGAAGGATCGCGGAACGACGCGGCGTGACGGCCGCGCCGACAGCGCGAGCGCGCGCGATCGGAGCGTCGTAGCCGACCGGGGCGCGGCCAGCGCAGATCGCGGCGCGGTCGCCGCAGACCGGGGCGTGGGCAGCCCGGATGCCGCGCGCGACGGCGCCCTGGGGCCACCGATCACCGTCAAGGCGCTCGTCGACTATGTGCAACTCACGGGCGGCAACGCGAGCTTCGAGGTGCTGGCGCCGCAACTCAACACGGCGCTGCTCGGCACCGCTTCCGAGCACCCGATCCTGATCGAGCTGAGGGCCTCAACGACGCGACCGGGCAAAACGATGCCAGCGTCACGGTGACGCTGCGCCAGTGCCCGCAGGCGCTCGGATTGAACTGGAACCAGCTCTTCGGCATCAGCACCTCGGTCCCCTGCGCGACGGGCCCCGTGGCCGCCACCCTGACCGGGTCGATCCAGCAGGGCCAGCTGGTGGCCGAGGGCAGCGGCGAGCTGATGTTCAGCGACGGGACGGGGTCGTTCGAGCTCTATGTGCAGAACCCGAAGCTCGAGGCCTCGCTGGGGCCGAGTGGCGACCAGGCCGGCGTGCACTTCCTCGGTGGCCCCGCGAGCGTCAGCGCCGTCAACGGCAAGCTGAGCGGCACGATCAGCATCGCCCGCGCGGCGGTCGGGGCCTATGCCTTCGACGACAACGCGCACTGCCCCAACCAGAACCTGCTGGATACGCTCGTCCTGGGCTGCACCGGCTCGGGCATCACCTGGCCGCTGGTCCAGCCCCAGGTCGATGTGGACGGCGATGGCCTCGAGACCTTCCTGGCAGAGTGCACCACGGGAACGGCCGGCCAGCTCATCACCTGCTGCCGCGACGGCAATGGCACCCAGACGCAGGGCCGCACCTGCCCGCAGGCAACGGTCTTCAAGGACGCCTACCGCGTGCAGTACAAGCTGCACGCCACGCGCGTCTCAGGCGTGATCTAGGCCCAAAACAAGCGCGTCCCGCGCGCGCTTTGGCCTGGATACGACGCCCCGCCGCGAAGGCCTACTTCGCGCCGCGCTTGCCCAGCTTCGAGTCGAGATACCAGATCCCGCCGCCCTTCTCGCCGATCGCGCGCAGCTGGTCGAGGATCTGGCCGGCGGTCGCCTCCTCCTCCACCTGCTCGGTCACGTACCACTGCAGCGTGATCTCGCTGGCGAAGTCCTTCTCCTGGCGCGAGCACTCGAAGAGCGCGTTGATGGTGCCAGTGATCTTCCGCTCGTGCTCTAGCACCTGCTCGAAGAGCTGAGTGATCGTCCCGAACTCCTTGGGCGGCGCCTCGATCGCGCGCAGATCCAGGCGGCCACCGCGATCGAGCACGAAGGTGACCAGCTTCAGCGCGTGGGTGGTCTCCTCCTGCGCCTGCAGCCGGAGCCACTGGGCGAAGCCACGGAAGCTCTTGGCCTCGCAGTGCGCGCTCATCGCCAGATAGAGCTGCGCCGAGGACTGCTCCAGGTTGATCTGTCGGTTCAGGGCATCTTCGATTTTCTGGTTGATCATCTCTTCTCTCCCAAAATGCTGCGAACACCGCGACGCTGCCGTCGTTCCGAGCGCGTTGCACTCCGCCGCAGACCGGCCTGTAAGCCGAGTTCTGTCCGCGCCTTGGTTACCCGCCGCGCGTGGCGATCATTCCTCTAGGCCGGCTGTTACCAGCCGGCTCGAGCGACCTTACCTGGGATGAGGGCGGGCCGCCCCGGCCCGGTCACGAGGACCGGGCCCTCCCTGTTCGGTCTTGCTCCGGGTGGGGTTTGCCGTGCGAGCCCTGTTACCAGGGCCCCGGTGCGCTCTTACCGCACCCTTTCACCCTTACCGCGCCCCCCCGGCCCGCGCGAACGCAGACCCTGGACCCGCGACGGTTTGTCTCTGTGGCACTTTCGCCCAGGTCACCCCACCGGGCGTTACCCGGCACCCTGCCCTGCGGAGCTCGGACTTTCCTCCCCCTGGCAGCGCGAGCGCCACCAGGCAGCGATCACCCGGCCGACTGCGGCGGAAGCAACGCGGCGGCTAGCATGCGCGGTACCCAGACCAAGTCAAGCGCCGACCGACAGCCAGCCCCACCGGCCTTGAACCCCAAGGGTGGCGCCGCTGCAGGCCGAGGGCCTAGAATCGACCTTCTCTCCAGCACCCACGAAGGACGCACACATGGCAGCCCAAGGGCCACCCATCGGACGGCTGAAGCGTTACGCCTGGGCCCTCGTCGCCACCTGGGTCGTCCTGCTAGCCGCGTCGTTCTACTGGAACCGGCGCGGCACCTACGAGGCCGTGAACCGCGCCGCCATCGCCAAGGGCCGCGCCCTCTTCGACAAAGACCTGCTCTACCGCGCCTGGAACGCCAGACTGGGCGGGGTCTATGCCCGCGTGACCGCGGAGACGCCCCCCAACCCCTACCTCGAGGGGGTGGTCCAGGAGCGCGATCTCGTCACCCCGAAGGGCGAGCGGCTGACGCTGATCAACCCGTCCTACATGACCCGCGCCGTGCTCGACCTGCAGAATCAGACGCACGGGGTCTCGGGGCGCATCACCAGCCTGCGACCGTTGCGGCCGAAGAACGCTCCCGACCCCTGGGAACGACGCGCCCTCGAGCGGCTCAACCGCGGCGCGCTTCAGGTGGCGGAGATCGTGTCCCTGCGGGGCGAGCCCCACCTGCGGCTGATTCGGCCGCTGCTGACCGATGCCTCGTGTCTGGCCTGCCATCGCCGCCAGGGCTACAAGATCGGCGATGTCCGCGGCGGGATCAGCGTCAGCGTGCCCTACAAGCCCTATCGGGCACTTTTCGCAGCCCGAGTCGGCGCGCTCGCCGTCGCGCACCTCAGCCTGCTGGTGATCGGCCTGCTGGCGATCGGGCTGGGCCATCAACGGGTCCGCGCCGCGCAGGACACGGCGCTGCGCGAGAACCAGAAGCTCAATGCGATCATCGCCGGCATGGACCAGGGCGTCGTCTTCGCCGATCGCGAGGGTCAGGTCGTCGCGGCCAATGCGAGCCTGGCGGCGTTTCTGCCGACCACCGCGGAACGCGCGCTCGACCGCCCCTTGCTCGAGCTGCCCGACGCTGCGCTCCGCGCCCGCCTCGGCGCCCTGCTCCCCGCCTTCGCCAGCACGCCCGGCTCGACCCCAGTGATCGTCGAGCAGCGACTCGCCGAGCGGGATGCGATCGTCCGCATTCAGCCGATCTACCGCGAGGGCGCTTACCAGGGGGTGGTGATCAACCTCGTCGATGTCAGTGAGCTGGTCCAGGCGCGTCGCCAGGCCGAGGGCGCCAGTCGCGCCAAGGCCGAGTTCCTGGCCAACGTCAGCCACGAGATCCGCACGCCGATGAACGCCATCATCGGCATGTCAGACCTGCTGAGCGAGACCGCGCTCGATGAGCTGCAACAGCGCTACACGGCCACGCTGCACGATGGCGCGACCGGCCTGCTCGGCCTGCTCAACGACATCCTCGACCTGTCGAAGATCGAGGCCGGCAAGCTGGAGCTCGACGAGCAACCCTTCGACCTGCTCGAGCTGATCGAGGGGGTCAACGACCTGCTCGCGGTGCGCGCTCAGCACAAGGGCTTGGACTACGCCTGCGTCATCGAGCCCAGCGTCCCGCTGCAGCTGCATGGCGATGCCGTCCGGCTGCGACAGGTCATCACCAACCTCACCGGCAACGCCATCAAGTTCACGTCCCAGGGCGAGGTCGTCCTCTCGGTGGAGGCCGCCCCGCGAGGCGGCGGCATCGAGCTGCGCTGCGCAGTGAGCGACACCGGCATCGGTATCCCATGGCACAAGCTCGGCGAACTCTTCACCGCCTTCACGCAAGCCGACGCTTCGACCAGCCGCAAGTACGGCGGGACCGGGCTCGGCCTCTCGATCAGCCGCCGCCTGATCGAGCTGCTGGGTGGAACGCTCAGCGCAGCCAGCGAAGAGGGTCGCGGCAGCACCTTCTCGTTCACGGTGCCCCTGGCGCTCGACCCGGCCACGGCGCCGTCCGGGCCGCCCTCGGCCACGCCCCACCCAACGCTGTCGGTGATTGTTTTCGAACCCCGCCCGGCCAGCCGCCGCGCCTGCGTGGCGCTGACCCGCCGTTGTGGCCACGACTGCAGCGCGGCCGAGGACGCGACGACGGCCCGGGCTGCCCACCGTCGCCTGCGCGACGCCGGCTCCAACCGCATTGCGCTGCTGATGGCCCACGACGCGCCCGGGGGCGCGGAGCTTGCCCGTGAGCTGCGCGCTGCCGACGCCACAGCGACGATCGTGCGGATGGTCCCGCTCGCGGCGGCGGCCTCGCGATCGCTGGCCGCGGCGGACGCGGTCGCTCACGCTCAGCTCACGATGCCGCTCAAGTGCGCCGACCTGCGACGCCTGCTGGAGCGGCTCGCGCGCGGGGAGCGAGCGCTGGCCCTGGCGACGCGACGGACCAAGGACACGCAGCCGGTCGCGCCGGCACGCCCGCTCGAGGTGCTGCTGGTCGAGGACAACCAGACCAACCAGCTCGTGGCCTGCACGCACCTCGAACGGCTGGGCCACCGCGTCGAGGTGGCCTCCGGCGGCCACGCAGCGCTCGCCGCGTTGGCGGGTCGGCGCTTCGACCTCGTGCTGATGGACATCCAGATGCCCGAGCTGGATGGTCTGGCCACCACCGCGATCATTCGCGACCCGACCTCGGCCGTGCTCGATCACAGCGTGCCGATCGTCGCGATGACCGCCCATGCGATGCCGACCGACCGCCGCCGCTTCCTCGAGGCGGGGATGAATGACTTCCTCGGCAAGCCCGTCAGCCGGGCCGAGCTCGCCTCCGCCCTGGGCCGCTGCTGCCCCGGATCCGGGCCCACGGCCGCCCTCACCACGACCCACGACTCGGCCCCTCCCACGCCCGGGTCGCCGCTCGCCGCGCCACCGGCCCCGGCGGAGTCGACTGGCACGGCCTTCGACGCCGAGGCGTTGCTCGGGCGCTGGGAGGGCGATGCCGAGATGGTCCGCCTGTTGGTCTCCGTCTTCAGCGAGGAGGCTCCGGCGCTGCTCCAGGCGCTCGACCGCGCGCTGGCGACGGCGGACGCGCGGGCACTGCGTGCAGCGGCTCACAAGCTCAAGGGCGCCGCGAGCAATCTCGCGGCGGGCCCGGTCGTGGCCCTGGCTCAAACGCTCGAGCACGACCCGCGGCTGGCGCTGGCTGAGGAGCGCGTCGTGGCCCTTCGTGGGGCCGTGGCAGCGCTGCTGCTGGAGCTGCGCCAGGCGGAGCTGCTGCCTCTGGGCTAGAGGGGCCGGAGCTTGACGCGCAGCCGGTCGACGTTGAGACGATAGATTCGATCGTGCGGGTCCAGGGCAAGCGCCCGCTCCCAATGCGTCAGCGCCTCGCCATAGGCTCGGCGACGCACCAGCTCGAGTCCTGCGACGAAGTGCTGGGCCGCGGCGTCGCGTGCCCCGGGCGACCCGGCCGCCAAGGCGACCAGCTTGCCGCTACGCACCACCCGCGACCCACGGGACGCCACGGCCCCGCGCGGGCCGCGCGCGGGCGTGCCGCCCACCGCGGCCCCCTGCCCAGACAGACCTCCCGCAGCTTCCACCACGCCGCACGCCCACTCCACGAAGTAGCCCAGGCCACGCTCGGCGTCCTCCCCCGCGCCGAGGATTTCCTCCAACTCGGCAGAGAGCAAGCGGGCGTCGCCGTAGCGCGCGCCAGGATCGCGCGCCAGCGCGCGCAACACCACGGCCTCCAGCCGCGGCGAGACGTCGCGATTGATCAGCCGCACCGGGACTGGAACGCCGCGCAGGAGCTGGCGCCGCAACGCAGCGCCGTTGGCCCCGCGGAAGGGCGGAAAACCCGTCAGGCACTCGTAGAGCACCGCGCCCGCCGCGTAGACGTCGGCGCGGCGGTCGATGCTCAGATGAAAGAGCTGCTCCGGTGCCATGTAGCGCTGCTTGCCGAGCGGCAGCCCGAGGGCCGCTGGCCCC
Source organism: Pseudomonadota bacterium (assembly GCA_016702545.1). Lineage (GTDB taxonomy): Bacteria > Myxococcota_A > Polyangia > JADJTL01. Next base: position 132,079 of record JADJDT010000018.1, read on the forward strand.
TCGCTCGACGGCTCGACGCGTCCGAGACCGAAGTCGATCAGCTTGCTCGCGCCCGCGTAGGAAACGACGATGTTGTCGGGGCTGACGTCGCCGTGCACCAGGCCGAGCCGGCCGCCGGCCTCGTCGCGCAGCTCATGCGCGTGGTGCAGCCCGCGACAGACGGCGGCGACGATCCGCAGGGCGACCCAGCTTGGCATCGCCTCGCGACGCAGCCGCAGCGCGTCGTTGATCTGGCGCAGGTCGCGCCCGGCCACATGATCCATCGCCATGAAGTAGCGGCCGTCGGCCTCGCCGAAGTCCGTAACACGCGCAAGGTTGGGGTGATCCAATCGGCTGGCCAGCACCGCGGTCGCGCCGAAGTGGCGCACAAAGGCAGGGTCCTGCGCCAGGTGCGGCAGCAAGATCTTGAGCACCACGCTCTGCTGGCGGCCCTTGCTGCCGGCCACCTGCGCCAGCCAGACCTCCGCCGTACCCCCGCGCGCGAGCGGTGCGATGACCTGATACGATCCGAGGCGCGTTCCAGGCTGCAACCTTCGCCTAGCCCTTCTGCCGCGACGACCCGCGGAGAGCCTGCCGGATCGCGACAGGCCCCGACGATCTTCTAGTCTTTCTTCTGCTCGAGGCGGCGCAGGTTGACGGCGATCACGTGGTTGTCAGGGTCGAGGGCCAAGGCATCCTGCCACAGCCGCTGAGTCGTGGCTCGGTCCCCGCGCTTGAGACTGGCAAAGCCCTCCTGCAGCAGGCGCCCCGCGGCGGCCGGGTCGACCCGTTGCGGGCGCCGCGGCGGCTCGGCCACGACCGGCGCCGTCTCGGCGAAGGCGTCGTCGAGGTTTGGCTCGCGACCGACCGACTCTTCGTCCTGTCGCCGCATGCCCTCGATCAGCAGGTGCTGCCAGTTCTCACGAATCGTGCGCTGGGTGTCGGCGGGCGCGTCGCGAGTCTGGAAGCTGCCATCGCGCGCCGCCAGCGCGCGAAAGACCGCCGCCTCGCCACTGAGCTGGCCCCAAATCGCGTGACAGACCTCGCCATCCTCGATCAGGATCACGCCGGTCTCGTCGCCGTCGACGACGTGGAGCGCGGCCGTCTGCTGGCTCAAGCAGAGCATCTGGATCACGTCGGCCACCGAGATCCGTGACAGCCGCCCGCTCAGCGATCCGGTATTGTCGAGCATCGAAACGACCAGGCTGCGCACGGCCGCCGCCTGGAACGGCTTATTGATGATGCTCAGCGCGCCGACGCGATAGGCCTGCCCGCGGATCTCCTCGAGGTCGGCGCCGGTCAGGACGGCGACCTGCGTCTCCGGGGACTGTGCGGCGACCCAGCACAGCAAATCGATGCCGCTGATCCCCGGCAACGAGATGTCGGTAATCATCGCGTGAATGGTCATCTCGTTGATGATCTGCTGCGCGACCTCGGCCGAGACGGCCATCAGCACGTCGTACTTCACATTATCGGCCAGCAGCGCGCGCGCCACGCTGAGCAACACTCCCGGGTCGTCATCGACGATCAGCACCTTGCGTCGCTTGGGCATCGGCTAACCCTCGTCGCGCAGGGGCAGGACGACGCTGGCGATCGTCCCCGGCTCCGCGCTGTCAATCGTCAGCTCACCACCATGCGCTCGAGCATGCATCCGGCAAAGAGCCCAGCCGAGGCCGGTTCCCCAGGGCTTGGTGCTGACAAAGGGCTCGCCGACGCGCGACTGGATCGCCGCCGGCACCCCGGCCCCGTCGTCGCTGACCGCCAGTCGCAGCGCGCTGGCCTCGCAGCTCGCGCTCAGCCGGACGGTGGTCACGCCGGGCGCCTCCAGCGCGTTCGTCAACAGCTCGATCAGCACGCGCTCGACCTGCACCGCATCGACCGCGACCTCGTCGTTGGGCGCCTCGATCAGCACGGGCAGCACCGCCATCGTCTCGCGCCGCACCACCGCTACGCACGCCCGGTCGATCAGGTCACGCAAGGGGACGCGCCGACGCCGAGCCGGCCTTGCACGCACCAGCACGGCATAATCGCCGAGCATCGCATCGACGCGCTCGACCTGCGCGTCGATCAGGGCCAGACCCTCGCCCCAGGCCGCACCGGCCGCCTGGCCTTGCCCCTCCTCGGCCAGCGCGCGGATCGCAGCCAGCGGACTGCGCACCGCATGAACCAGCGCCAAACCCAGTGCGCGCAGCCGCTCGGCCTCCGTGGGGGGCGGACCCATCATGCGAACACACTCGACATGACAATCTCGGTCCCATCGAAGGTGAGGTCGGTCGGTGCGACGCGGATCTGCTGCGACCACAGCAGCGCGGGGTGCCCGAGCTGCAGCAGGTGGCCCACGCTGGCCGTCAGATAGGTCTTGAGCGCCAGCGTGTAGTCGGTGACGGAGACCAAGCCCTCGCGCACCAACACCTGGTTCAGCCGCTCGCGCGCCGCCACGCTACGCCGCACGACCGCGCGCAGCTGCGCCTGCTCGACCTTGCACACCTCGGCGATGATGTTGAGCAGCGAGATGCCGCTGGTCGACGAGATCGCCCAGGCCACGCGGCCACGCTGGAACACCACCATTCCGGCCGGCCCACCACCGCGCTGCTCGACATGCAGGCAACCGCTGCGCCCGCCGTCCATCAGCGCCAGCAGCAAGCTCATCATCACGAAGGCCCCCATCCGTCGCTCCGGTCCGTCCAGCAGCGCGAGGTCGAGCGCAACCGCCGGCAGGGCCCGCCGCCCGGCGCGCGCCCGGCGACTCGACACGTCGTCGATCGCGGACATCAGCCGCGGGTCGACGAGCGCCAGCAGCGGCGGGTCAAGGGCCTCCACCAGGGTCTCGCTGTCCGCCACCGCACTCAGGCGCATCCCGCCGATCGCGCCCCCAATCGCCTCGGCCCAACGCCGCGCCTGCTCGACAGGCCCGACCAGCGCGACATCGATTTCGCCGATCAGCGCATCGAGGGGCCCGTCAGCCTCCGACTGCATCAGCTGCCCGGCGAAGGTCACATCGTGCTGCCAGACGCGCGCCACCTGCTGGGAGAAGGCGTCGATCGCCTCGAGCTCGGGACTGGCGTACTCGTGCGGGCTGAAGCTCCCCACCAACAACAAGCCGCTGCTCTCGCTGGAGACGAGCAGCGGCACATGCACCAGCGACGCCGCCACCTGCTCGATCGGCAGCGCGGCCTCACTCGGCCCCGCCGCGCCCTTCGCCGCGCTGGGGCCCACCGAGCTCGCCGCGGCCGTCGTTACCACCAGGCGGTCGGGCCGCAGCTCGCCGAGCCCCTCGCCCCAGACCCATTGCTCGAGCGCGTCGACGAGCCCGGGCGCGACCGTCTCGGCGTCGACCACCAGCACCAGCCCGGACTGCGCCGGACGCGTCCACCCGACGGCAAAGAAATCGCAGCGCACCCGCTGACGCAGCGTCGCCAGCAACTCGCGCAGGATCTGCTGCCGATCGCGATCGAGCGTGACCTGGTTCTCCGACTCGGCCGGCGTCAGGGCCAGCGCGGCCAAACGGCGCCGCCGCTCGGCCGTCAGCATCAGATCTTCGATCTCGTCGATCAGCTGCTGCTCGCGAAAGGGCTTGCGGATATAGCGATTGAAGCCGGCCATCATCGCCCGCAGCAGGTCGCCCGGGTCGTCGAGCGCGGTCGTCGCCATGATCGGCACCCAGCGCGTCGCGGGGTGCTGCCGGATCGCGGCGGCGGCGGCGAAGCCGTCCAGCACCGGCATGTGCAGGTCCATCAGCACCAGGTCGGGGAGCCAGGCGTGGGCCTGCTCCGCCCCCTGCCGCCCGTCGTGAGCCACCCGCACGCGGTGCCCGCGACCCTCGAGCATGCGACGCAGCAGCTCGGCCAGCGTGATGTCGTCCTCGACCACGAGGATGCGGCGCGATTTCATCATTCCACCTTCGCGAATTCAGCGCTCCACGATCTCGGTTACCGCGGAGACGACCTCCTCCAGCTCGGGCCGCTGCGCTAGGCTCGCGCCCAACGCAGCCACCAGGAAGCCCTGCCCAGCCGCTTCGAACATCCTCGTGCCGATGCTCAGGCCGTTGCGATCCACGAGCTGAAGTGAGCGCCCCGCATCGAAGGGCAGCAGCGTGCTGGCCGTCTGCCCCAGCTCGGCGATGTTGGCCGAGAGCACGGCGAGGGCCTCGTGATAGGTCTCTGTACCGGCCGCTGCCAGCTGCAGCCCGCGCTCGTCCGCTAGCACCACCGCATGGGCCGCACCGGGCGCCACCAACCGGGCGAGCTGCTGCTCGAGCGCGTTGGCGCGTGGCGCTGCGGCGATGGCGCTCGCCATCACGGGCCGCGCGCTTGGCGCGACTGCTTCGTCGACGGCGAGGCCCGCGGCCAACAAGCGCGCCTCGCTGCGACGCAGACGCTGCGCCAGCTGTGCGGCCGTCGCCAGCTCCGCCTGCGCCAGCGCGAGTTGGCGCTTGAGCCCGACGTTCTCGCGCGCGTGCTCCTCCATTTCGCCGAGCTGCTGCTGCATCATCCGCGCCTGCACCAGCATGTGCCGCTGCTTGCCGCGGAGCTGCTCGACCTCCTCGGCGGGAACGCTCGAGGCCTTGAGCTGCTCGCACTGACGGGCCAGCTCGGCGTGCTCGGCGCGCAGCTGCTCCAGCCGCTCGCTGTCGCCCGCGCCACCGCGCAGGGCCGCGCGTGCCTCGGCCGCCGCCAGCTGTTCCTGTAGCTGTGCCAGGCGCTCCTTACCCTCGGCTGCGGCGCGATCGGCGCCGGTCATGGCTTGCTGCAGCGCCTCCCGCTGCTGCTCCAGCTCACGCTCGAGCGCCTGGCGGCGTGCGTCGCTCCGCTGGACCTCAGCCAGCGCCTGCGCGGCGCGACGCTGCGCCTGCGCGAGTTCCTGCGTCTGCTGCTCCCGCTCGCCACGAGAGCGACTGGCCTCGCTGCTCAGCCGCTGCAGCTCTGCGCCTGCCTGCGCGGCCTCCTCGACCTTGCGCTGCAGCTCTACCCGCGCCTGCGCGGTCTCGTCGGCCCGGAGCTGCAGCTCGGCCTGCACTCGAGCGGCCTCGCCCAGCTTGCGCTGCAGCTCCGCTCGCGCCTGGGCGGCCTCTTCGGCCCGCGAGGCGGCGGCCTGCTCTTGCTGCGCCAGTGCGGCCTGCAGCCGGGCCTGCTCGCGCTTGCTCTCGCTCGCGGCCGAGGCCTGCTGCGCCGCCAACGCCTCGCGCTCCGCCTGCAGTCGGTCGCGCGCCGCTTCGGCCGCCTGCAGACCGGATCGTGCGCGCTCCAACTCACCGACCCGCTGATCACGCTCGCGCCCGAGCGCCTCGTGCTCGACCGCGTCACGCTCGGGTAGGGCCGCAGCGCTGCCACGACGCAACGAACGCGTCAGATAGCCGCCCGCGAAGAACAGCCCCGCGCCAGCGATCGCCGCGACGGTTACGGTCTGGGTGATATCCATGGATCTTCCTTCACCGCCACCGGAACTCGACCCGGCGGTTGCGGTCCCACGCGGCGGGGTTCGAGCCCGCGTCCAAGGGCTCGCTGGCGCCAAGGGCCTCCACCGCCAACCGCTCGCGTGCCACGCCCATGTGAACCAACACCGCCGCGACCGACTCCGCTCGGCGTCGACTGAGGGCCAGATTGGCCTCCGCCGTGCCCCGAGCATCGGCGTGGCCGCGACAGAGCAGTCGAAGCTCGCCGGCCGCGCGCATCGCCGCGGCGACGCCCTGCAGCGCAATCCGCATCGGGGACGTCACCGTCGCGCCTCCCGTGCCGAAGAACAGCACCGGCGGCGGCTCTGGCGCCGGCGCCGAAGGCCGAGGCTCGGGCGTCGGCTCGGGCGCCGCGGCGGACGCAAGCGTGGGCAGGGCCGCCGGCTGTGCGGTGGGCACAGGTGCCGTCGCCGTCGGTGCAACCAGGGACCTGTCGCGGCGGGACGCCGGTGCTGCCCCGCGCGCGCTCGGAGCCGACCGTTGAGGGCGGGCGGCCTGTCGCTCGGCGGTCACCGGCTGCGAACGGGCTTGCTCGGCCTCGATCTGCAACGCCGGGCCGAGCACGAGCATCAGCAGCGCGAGATCCGCGAAGCCGAGGCAAAGGACCGCGCCCAACGCGGCTTGCTGAGCTTTCCGGGTCGGCAAGGGCATCTCACAGGACTTTAAGCAGCTCCTCGGAACGCTTGCGGGCCTCCATGAAGATCAGGCCGAGCTTCACGCGCGAGGTAGTGAGGATCAACAGCACTTCGTGCTCCGTGATCGCGTTGACGAAGACATAACCCTCCTTGGCCTTGACGAACGCCTGCTCCAAGCTCGACTTGACGACCTCGTTGGCGATCTGCTCGCCCGCGCCGAGCAGGGTGGCGGCCATCGCTGAGATCATCTCCTCGTTGAGTTCCGCGGGCAACATCGAGGCGACCACGAAGCCATCGGACGTCAGAATCGCGGAGCCGATAATGTCGGCCGACGAGTGGCTCAGGTTACGCAGCACGCCGTTCATTTGCTCGACTTTGGTCACGACTGCCATGGTGTCTCCCGCCCCCGTTAGTGGGTGTTCTATGGTACGGCGCTGAGCCGGTCGATTACTCGTGCGTCATGGTGTTGGTGAGATCGACCGTCACCTCGCAGATACCTTCGCCGTTGGCGTTGCACTTGCTCTCGAAGGCCCGCACGCGGTTGCCGAGGAAACTCTCGACGATGCCGGCCACGAACCCCGTCTCGAAGTGGCAGATCCGCTTGCCGATGCTATCCATGCCGGCGCAGGTCAGGCACTCCTCGAGCCCGAGGATGATCGCCTTGTCGCTCAACTCGCGCGGTTGGAGAATGCCCATCCGCATGTCGCGCACGAAGCCGATCACCGCCCGCAGGTAGTCGTCGAGGCTCTCCTGCTTCAGCAGCTTGCCCGCCTCGCGTCCGAGCTCGCGTCCGCCGTTCTGGAACACTAGCGTCGCCCGCTTGCCGAGCAACTGGGCGACGTAGTCCGCCGTGAAGTGGCGGAAGGCCCGAAACAGCACCAGCGGCACGTCCTCCCCGGTCTGCGGCCGACAGATCTTCGAGATTTGTTCAAGCTTGGTCTGCTCTGAAGACATTGAGCGCTCCTCCGGCGGCGAGGTTCGGCGACCCCTCCACGGGGCCGCCCGTCAGGCCTGCTTAGCTCTCCACATCGACCGGTTGCGCCCGCTGTTTAGCCCCGATCGCAGAATCGGCAGAAGAGATTGCGCGCCAGGCCGGGGCTGGGGCCGCGCGGAAGGCGAAACGAGCGCTCTGCAGATGCCGGGGGACTGCGCTGGGATGACTGCGCTGGGATGACTGCGCTGGGATGACTGCGCTGGGATGACTGCGCGACGTCGCGCCCACCGCGTGGGGGCCAGGCGATGGACCGCCTACGCGGGATGATCCAGCGCAGTCGCCGGGGGGACCGGCGCCGCCGGGGTCGCCTCAAGCTCGGTGGTAGCCACAGCCGGGGCGCCGTGCTGGTCGGCGAAATAGACGATCCGCTGGCAGTTGGGGCACTGCTCGATGGTCTCAGCGCGCTGTAGCGTGTTGTAGAGCTGCGGGGGCAGGTGCATGCGACATCCGCCGCAGACGCCCTCGCGTGCCAGGGCGAGACCCAGGCCGCCGCGCTGGCGGCGAATCTGCTCGTACTTGCGCACGACGCTCTTGTTGACCCGCGCAGCGAGCGCCGTGCGCTCACCACGACGGCCCGCCACCTGCTGCTCTAGCGCCTCGAGCTGGGTCTGGGTCGCCTGCTCCTCGGCGCCACAGTGCTGGCGCAAACCCTCGAGCTCCTGCTCGTGCCGGGCCACCGACTCCTGCGTCTGATCGATCGCGGCCGTCAGCTTGGCTAGCTCGCCCTCGCGCTCGTTGATCAGCCGCCGGCTCGACTCGAACTCACGCTGCACCGCCATGTACTCGCGCGAGGTCTTGACCTGGGTCAGCTTGGCCTTGGTCTTGTTGAGCTGGTCTTGATCGCGGCGCAGGCTCTGCTCGAGCTCCCCGCGATAGCGCTGAACGTCCTCGAGCTGTTTACGCTCGCGGCCCAGCAGAGCTTCGACGGCCTCGACATCGCTCTTCAGCGCCTGCAATCGCAAGGGCAGCGCCTGGAGGGCCTGATCCGTCTCCTGTAGCTGGAGGTCGACCCTCTGCAGCTCCTCTAGTAGCTTGAGCTCCTCACGCAAAGATCGGCTCCCCTCCCATTCACGAACTCGCCAGCACGGCCACCGACTCGCCAGCGCGGCCACAACTCGCCAGCGGGTGGGCCCACCTGGATTCGAACCAGGGACCAACCGGTTATGAGCCGGTGGCTCTAACCGCTGAGCTATGGGCCCTTCGGCCAATTCGAAAACCGCCGCAGCCTGCCGTCCCGCGCCAGGCCACGAGCGCCGCCAATCTGTCGCGCCTGAGGGGGAATGTCAACGGCCGCGTCGCGCGCTTCGCCTCCCCAGCGACCCCGTCACGCCCGCCACGACCGATCGCGCCTCGCGCGGTCCGTCAACCCGACCGGTGCTCTAGTTATCGACGAAGCTTTTCAGCTGGCGTGAACGCGAGGGATGCCGCAGCTTGCGCAGCGCCTTGGCCTCGATCTGACGAATGCGCTCGCGCGTGACCTCGAAGTCCTGACCGACCTCCTCGAGGGTGTGGTCGGACTTCTCACCGATTCCGAAGCGCATGCGCAAGACCTTCTCTTCGCGCGGCGTCAGCGTGGCCAGCACCTTCCGCGTCTGGTCCGCCAGGTTCATATTGATCACCGCCTCCGACGGGCTGACCACGCTCTTGTCCTCGATGAAGTCGCCCAGGTGCGAGTCTTCCTCCTCGCCGATCGGCGTCTCGAGCGAGATGGGTTCCTTGGCGATCTTCAGCACCTTGCGCACCTTGTCGAGCGGCAACTCCATCTTCTCGGCGATCTCCTCGGGCATCGGCTCGCGCCCGAGCTCCTGCACCAGGTAGCGGCTGGTGCGGACGAGCTTATTGATCGTCTCGATCATGTGGACCGGGATGCGAATCGTCCGCGCCTGGTCGGCGATGGCGCGCGTGATCGCCTGACGAATCCACCACGTCGCATAGGTCGAGAACTTGTAGCCGCGCTTGTACTCGAACTTGTCGACCGCCTTCATCAGCCCGATGTTGCCTTCCTGGATCAGGTCCAGGAACTGCAGCCCGCGGTTGGTGTACTTCTTCGCGATGCTGACGACCAGCCGCAGGTTGGCCTCGACCAGCTCGCCCTTGGCCTTCTCGGCCATGCGCTCGCCCTCGGCGATCTCCTGATAGGTCCGCCGCAGGTCCTCGACCGAGAGATCCGCGACCTCCTCGACCTCCTTGACCTCGCGCTGCGACTCCTTCATCTGGCGATCCATCTCGACCAGATCGTTGGCGGTGAAGCCGAGCTTCTTCATGATGCGGCGCTCGTCCTTCGGCGAACGTCGCATCTCCAGCAGCGTGCGCCGGACCTCGCTCATCGTCATGCCGGTCTTCTCGGCAATCTCCCGCATCTGCAGCTCGCTCTTCTCGATGCGCGCGACCAGCTCCTTGAGCCGCGCGACGATCTGCTCGATCTGCTTCTTGTTGATCCGAAGATCGGAGAGCAGATCGAACATCTCCTCGCGATGGGCGTCGATCGCCTGCTGCTGCTTGCTCCTCCGCGTGTCGCTGACGCGCTTGTCGACCAGCTTCTCCTGCAGGCGCACGCAGTCGCGGTCGAGCCGGCGCACCTTCTCGATCACCTTGACCACACGCTCGACGTGCCAGGCCTCGTCGAACTCGACGTCCTCCTCGTCGAACCCGCGCACGACGTCCTTGACGCGGAGCTTGCCCTTCTTCAGCGCCTCGCCCATGCGCAGGATCTCCTGCACGGCGATCGGCGAGTTGAGCACCACCTGCAGCACGCGGCGCTCACCCTCCTCGATGCGCTTGGCGATCTCCACCTCGCCCTCGCGGGTGAGCAGCGACACCGAGCCCATCTTGCGCAGATACATGCGCACGGGGTCGTTGGTCTTGGAGTAGGCGGCGTCCTCCTCCTCCTCCTTCTCCTCGACCTCCTTGACCACCGGGACCGGGCTCTTGGCCCGTGCTGCCGGCGCGTCGACGATCTCGATCCCCTGCTCGCCGAGCGTCTCGAGCCACTCGTCGATCTGATCGGCGGAGTTCATGTTCTCGGGCAGGTGGTCGTTGACCTCGTCGAAGGTCAGGTAGCCCTTCTGCTTGCCCATCGCGATCATGCGCTCGCGCTGCTCATCGGCGCTCTGACCGTGACCGACGACGCGCACCTCGGGCTCGTCGTCGTCGAAGATCATCAACATCTCGTCGCCGGGCACGGGCGCGCCGACAATCGGATCACCGTCGCCGGCGACGCCTGGCGTGGGTGCCCCGCCGCGGCGTGCGGCGCGTGGCGGCGGCAGCAGATCGTCGTCGTCGTCATCATCGACGTCGACGGCGTCCTCGGTCGCGCGCTCACTGGCGTCACGCGGCTCCTGCGCGGCAGCCCGGCTCTTGGATCGCTTGGCGCCCCTGGCGGGCGGCGCGGGCGACCCCGTGCTCGCCGCAGCGGCCGCCTTGACGCTACCCGCAGCCGGCTTGCGCGGTGCCCGCGCACTGACCCGGGCGGCCTTCTTCGCTCCCTGCTGCTCACTGCGTTTCATGGATCTCTTGCTCCACCTCAACGAGCTCGTGGATCAGCGCCCAGACCGTCTCGGCCTGGTGCTGCTCACGCGCTCGCCTGATGCGCGACTGAGCTCCGGTCAGCCTGATCAGCCGCCGCTTGTCCTGAGCCGCCGCCTCCCCGCTGCCCATCCGCTGCTGCTCGGCCCGCGCGATCCGTCCTTTGACTGCCCCAAGGATCCGGTCGGCACGCCGTGCCGCCATCGAGGCCACGCAATCGTCGAACGCCTTGGTCCAATCGCCGTCCGCGAGATAGTCCTTCGCCGACGCGGCGACCGCCACAGCGTCGCGCATCGTCACCGGCACGGTGCGAAGCAGCTCGACCACGTCGATGCGCCCGCTTCCATCGCGCGGGGCCGCCTCCGCGGCCGCATAGGTAGCCCGCAACTGCTCGTTTGTCAAAAGGATCGCCAGTCCAGCCTGCCGCGCGCGCGGCAGCAGGAGCGGATGGCCGAGCAGCAGCTTGAGCAGCTCGAGCTCGGAGCTCTCCGGGGCGTCCGCCGCGGGATCCGCCGGCACCGCCGCCCCGGCTCCGCCCTGCGGGCCCGCCCGCCCAACCTCCGACCTCGCCCCGAGGGTCGCCGCCGCAACCGCCGTGCGCGAACTCGCAGCGCCGCGCGGACCCGACGCGTTCGCCCCGCCCGCGGCCTCGCGCACGGCGCGCAGCACCACCCCGCGCTCCAGCCGCGCGGCGAAGCTGAGCCGGTCGACGTAGAGATCCTGCGCGACCCGGCTAGGCAGCAGACCGATGATCGGCGCCACTTGCTCGAGCAGGCGGGCACGACCGGGGATCGAGTCGTCGAGGGTCTTGCGCAGCTCGTCGATCAAATAGTCGACGGCGGGCACCGCATCGTCGAGCACCCGCTGCAGCGCCGCGCGGCCCCCCTTCCGCAGCAGGCTGTCCGGATCCTCGCCAGCCGGCACCACGCCGATCTTGGCCTCGAGGCGGCCCTCCAGCAGCGCGCGAACGGACTTGAGGGCCGCAGCCCGCCCGGCGTCGTCGCCGTCGAAGATGGCCACCACGGCCGGCGCGAAGCGACCCAGCAAGCGCACCTGCGCGACGGTCAAGGCCGTCCCCATCGGAGCGACCGCCGACCGGAAGCCGTGCTGAAACAGCTGAATCACGTCGAAGTTGCCCTCGACCAGCAGCGATTGGCCCCCTTGGCGGATTCCGGTCGCCGCCTGCGCCATGCCATAGAGCACCTCACCCTTGCGATAGAGCACGGTCTCGGGGGTGTTGAGATACTTGGGTCCCGCGTCCGCGCGCCGCTCGGAGGAGGCCCCGCTCGGCGCGATCAACCGGCCACCGAAGCCCAAGACCTCGTCCCCGGGCCCGACCACCGGGAAGATGATGCGGTTCCAAAAGCGGTCGCGAAAGCCGTCGCCGTGTCGGCGGCGCACCACCAAGCCGAGGCGCTCGGCGAGCTCGAGCGCGACACCCGCCTCGGGCAGCTTCTGCGCCAGCAGCGTGCCCGCCGGCGGCGCGTAGCCGATCTGAAAGAGCTCCGCCGTCGCCCCGTCGATGCCACGCTCGGCCAGGTAGGCACGCGCCGGCTCGCCGATCGGTGCCTGCAAACAGCGCGCATAGAGCACCGCCACCCGCGCATTGAGCTCGCGGGCGCGCTCGCGCTCGCTGCGCTGCTCGGCGCGCTCGCGCGCCTGCTGCGCATCGGGCGAGGACCCTCCCTCGCGCAGCACCTCCACGCCCGCGCGGCGGCCGAGGTCTTCGATGACCTCGCCGAACGCTCGACCCTCGACCTGCATCAGGAAGGCGATCACGTCGCCGCTGGTGTGACAGCCGAAGCAGTGGAAGAAGCCGCGCAGCGGATTGACGTTGAACGAGGGCGTCTTCTCCTCGTGAAAGGGGCAGAGGCCCTTGAAGCTCGCGCCGGCTCGCTTGAGCTGGACATGGCGCCCGATCACCTCGACGATGTCGGTGCGCTCACGAATCTGCGCCACCACGTCTTCGGCAATCCGGCTCACCACGCACCCCACGCACAGGTCCCCGCCCGCAGCCCTCCCCGCCCGCAGCCCTCCCCGCCCGCAGCCCTCCCCGCCCGCAGCCCTCCCCGCCCGCAGCCCTCCCCGCCCGAAACCCGCGTTCCCCGCGCCCAGCGGAATCGAGTTGCAGCTAAGCGACCGTGTGTAGCACCCGTCCCCCGCTTGTCAATCGCGCCCTTCCGCCCGCGCCCCGGCCTGGCGCGGACCCAGCAGCACGTCGCCCGCCAGCAGGCGGCGCTCGCGACCCTCGGCGTCGCGCACGCGCAGCGCCCCGTCGGCGTCGATGCCGCTGACGACGCCGGCCACCGCGCCCTGGGGCGTGGTCACCACCACGGACTGCCCCAGCCCCGCTGCCAGCGCCGTCCACTGCTGCAGCACGGGGCCGAGCTGATCGCGTAGCGCGGCCTCGAGCGGCGCTTCGAGCGCGGCGAGCGCGGCCGCTAGCACCGTCGCGCGACCAATCGGCGCACCGTGCTCCCGCCGCAGCGAGGTCGCCGTCGCGCTCAGCTCGTCCGGAAAATCGAGCTGGTTGACGTTGATGCCGATGCCCACCACGGCGTGCCGCACTTCCTGCGCGTCGGCCGCCAGCTCGACCAGCACCCCGGCCAGCTTGCGCCCACCCACGAGCAGGTCGTTGGGCCACTTGAGCTGGGGCGCGCACGGCAACCAGGGAGCCAGCGCCTGCGCCAGACCGACCCCCACCGCCAGGCTCAGCGGCGGCAGTCGTGGCGGACGCCAGCCCGGCCGCAGCAGCAGCGAGAAGGTCAGGTTCTGGCCGGGGGCGGCCTGCCAGGAGCGGCCCCGCCGACCACGACCTTGCGATTGCGCCTCCGCCACGACGACCGTCCCGGCGGGCGCCCCCTGCTGCGCCAGGTGCGTCAGCACGTCGTTGGTGCTCGTCACCTCGGTGCGGTGGTGGTAACGACGACCGAGCCACTGGGTCGCGAGGCGGGGCCCCACCGCCTCCGTGTCGAGCACGTCGTCGAGCACGTCCTCGACCGCTGCGGCCGGGGGGGCGACAGCGCTGCTCATCGAAAGAACGCCCGGTGGAGCGCCGCGCTGACCACGTTGCAGGCCGCGTGAAAGAGCGTGCTCGCGCCGATCGTGCCACTGACGGAGCGCAACCAACCGAAGAGCAGCGCCGGAAAGAACACCGCCAGGCGCAGCGGATCGAGATCGACGACCACGTGCGCCAGCGCGAAGAGCAGCGCGTTGACGAACAAGGCCTGCCCGACGGCACCGCCCCCCGGGCGCCAGCGCGCCGGCCACAGGCGGTCGAGTCGCGTCTGCACGAAGCCGCGAAAGAAATACTCCTCGGGCAGCGCCACGACGACGAGCTGCTCGAGGTACAGGCGCGCCAGCGGCGCCAGTGGCTGCCAGCGGGCGCGGGCCCAACCACCGACGAAGCGGGGACAGAGCTGGCGATAGGCGGCCGGCAGGACCACGCCCGCGCGGCGCGGCAACCAGCCACAGACGACGCGGTAATAGGCCACGAGGCCGCCGGCGAAGGCCGGGAAGCAGCAGACCGCGGCGAGCACGAACCAAGCGACGGCCGGGCGCCACGGCCGCCAGGTCAGGCCATAGGGCACGAAGCTCTCACCGCGCCGCGCGATCAGCTCGGTGGGCACAAAGAGGAAGAGCGCGGCAACGATCAGCTGGAGGTTGTCCCGCAGCCAGGGCACCAACGCCCCGAGCTGCGCCACGACCACGCAGGCACCGAGGACGCAGCCATAGGCCAGCAGGGTCGAGGCGAGCCGCGCGGGCGCCGCAGTCCCCTCCGCGGGCGCCTCGCGCTGCGCGTGCTGTGGCGGGCCGCCGAGCATGGCGCGCATCATAGCATCGCCCTCGCGCGCCGATGGCTGCGCCATACGGGTCACGGCGTGCGGCGGGTCTGTGCTAACGTGCTTCGCGCCGCGCCGGGATCCTCGTCGGCGTCGCGAGCGCAGCATGGCCACCGTCTTCGTCGAGCAGCTCACGCTCCCCGCCTCAATCGGCGTCTGGCCCGAGGAACACCAGCGCAAGCAGTCCGTCAGCCTGGACGTCGAGCTGACCGTCGACGACGCAGAGCTGGCCGCAGCCGCCGATAGCCAGCGGCTGCGCGACACCCTCGACTACCGGCGCATCGCCGAGCTCGCCGAGCGCGTGGTGGGCCTCCGGCACTATCCGCTGGTCGAGACCCTGGCCCACGAGCTGGCTCGCGCCACGCTGAGCCTGCCCGGGGTGCAGCGCTCGCGGGTGCGCCTCCGCAAGCTGCACTGCGTCCCGCAGGCCGAGGCCGCCGGCGTCGAGGTCTGCTGTGACGCGGATCGGCTCGACCTACCCTGTACGCCCGTGGACCCCGCGACGGTGAGCGCGACCCCGCCGGCGATCGCGATCGTCGGCGGCGGGGTCGCCGGCCTCAGCGCCGCGCTCTGGTGCTGGCGCTTGGGGCACCCTGCGCTGCTGATCGATCCCGCGCCGACCCTCGGCGGGCAGCTCTGGCTGGCCACCGATCCGCTACCGGACCTGCCCGCCATGCCCCCGCTATCCGGTCCAGTGCTGGCGCGACGGCTGCTGCGCCAGTTTGCGGCGCACGGCGGCCGTTGGCTGCGCGGTCAACTCGAAGGTGTCGACCAGGCGGCCGCCCCGCCGCGGGGGGCGACGCTGGCGCTGAAGCTCGCGGCCGACAGCGGCCGCTTGACGTTGGCCTGCCCGGCCCTGATCGTCGCGACGGGCGTGCGACGCCGACGGCTCGCGGCGCCTGGTGCCGCGGAGCTCGCCGACCGCGGCGTGCTCGAGGCCCTGCCGCCCGATCCGAGCACCCTCGAGGACCAGCCGATCGCCATCGTCGGCGGCGGTGACAGTGCCTGCGAGGCGGCCCTGACCCTGCTGCCCTACGCCTCGCAGGTGACCCTCGTGCACCGCGGCGCCGAGCTCTCGGCGCGCGCCCCGCTGCAGCAGGCGATCCGCGCTCAGCCGCGGATCATCGTGCTGACGGGCGCTGAGGTGGCGCGACTCCACGGCACCACCCACCTGGAGGCCGTCGAGCTGGGCGACGGCCGAAGGCTGGCCACGCCGTGGCTGTTGGTGGCGATTGGCTGGCAGCCCAACAGCGAGGCGCTGCCCGCCGCTTGGCTCGATGGCGGGGGCTTCGTGCGCTGTGACGCGGAGCTGCGCGTGAGCCGCGACACGCGGGTCTTCGTCGCCGGCGACCTCCGCAAGCCGGCCGCTGCCTCGGTCGCCGCGGCCGCCGGCGACGGCGCCTGCGCGGCGAAGAGCGCCGTGCGGCAAGTCGAGCGCGACGCGCGGGCCTGATCGCCCCAGCGAAGGGAGCCGCAGCGCCCCAGCCAGGGGCCGGCCAATTTAGCGCACGCGGCGCCGGGCTCTCGCGGTAAGATCACGGCAGCAAGGGCCTCGCAACACCGTGAGCTTCTCGACCGTCAACTGGCTGCTGATCGTCGTCGGCTATCTGCTGGCGTTCTTCACCAGCTTGCACATCGTGCTGCAGCGACGCGAGCCCACGGCGACGATGGCCTGGATCCTCGGCATCGTGCTGATCCCCTACCTCGGCGTGCTGGTCTACGTGCTGATCGGCCGGCGCCGCCTCAACCGCCAGCTGCGACGCCGGCGCGCCCAGGCCACCGCCATCGAGCCACGACTGGCCAGTGCATTGGTCGATGACGAGGATCTGCTGACCGGAGAGCAGCGACCGATGCTGGCCCGGGCCGAGGTCAACATCCTCGCGCGCCTGAGCAGCCGCGTCGGCTGCCGTTGGCCCACCGTCGGCAACAAGGTCACGCTGATCGTCGACGCCGAGCAGACCTACGCCGCGCTCGAACAGGCGATCGAGGCGGCCCAGCACCACGTTCACTTCCAGTTCTACATTTTTCAGCCCGACGACACCGGCCGCCGTTTTCGCGAGTTGCTGGTGCGCAAGGCCCGCGCGGGAGTGCAGGTGCGGGTGCTGACGGACGGCGTCGGCAGCTGGGGCATCGAGGACTTCCTCCAGCCCTTGGTGCAGGTCGGCGGCCAGCACGCCCAGTTTCAGCCCGTCGGCCGGCTCAGCCGCCACTGGCATCCGAATCTGCGCAACCACCGCAAGGTGGTGGTCGTCGACGGCTCGGTCGCCTTCGCCGGTGGCTGCAACATCGGTGACGAGTATACCGGCCGCCGGCGACCGGCCAGTTATTGGCGCGACACGCATCTACGGATCGAGGGCCCGGCCGTGACCCACGTGCAGGAGGTCTTCGCCGACGACTGGTTCTTCGCCGCGGGCGAGGAACCGGACGAGCGCAGCTGGTTCCCCGAGAACCCGGCGCGCGGCGAGGCGATGGTGCACATCGTCGCCAGCGGCCCCGACAGCGACCCGCCGCCGATCCAGCGCATCTTCTTCGCCGCGGTCAGCTCGGCGACCGAGCGGATCTACCTCACCACGCCCTACTTCGCGCCCGATCAGGCCCTGCTGATGGCGCTCGAGACGGCGGCGATGCGCGGCGTCGACGTGCGCTTGCTGCTGCCGCAGAAATCCGACGCCCCGTTGATCCTCCACGCCGGGCGCTCCTACTATCAGGAGCTGCTGGGGAGCGGCATCCGGATCTACGAGTACGAGCGAGGGATCCTGCACGCCAAGACGATGGTCGTCGATCGAACCTGGGCCACGGTCGGTTCGGCCAACATGGATATGCGCAGCTTCCGCCTCAATTTCGAGATCAATGCGGCCATCTATGGGGCCGCCTTCGCCGATCAGCTGACGGCCGTCTTCGAGCACGACCTCCGCCTGGCCCACGAGATCCGCAGCGAAGAACTCCGCAACAAACCGCCGCTGCAGCAGTTCGCCGAGAGCCTGGCCCGGATCCTCTCACCGATGCTCTGACGAGCCCGCCGCAGGCTGCGGCGCCGCTCGAGCGCCGCGCCGAGCATCGCTCAGCACGCGCCGCCGGCGCCGGCGCACGAACCACCTTCGCACCAGCACCAGCAAGGCCACGACGGCGGTCAGCAGCCGCCACCACAGCCCGCCCGCAGACCCCGACGAACGCCCAGCAGCACGACAGCTGCACCCACCCTCGCCGCCGCCCCCCGGCGCACTCGAGCTCGGCCGCCGGCACGACCCCATCGCAGTCGTTGTCCGCCAGATCGCAGATCTCGTTCGCCCCGGGGAAGACCTGCGGGTCACGATCGTTGCAGTCCCAGCCCGGGCACTGCGGCCCAATGCCCTCGCCATCGCCGTCGCGGTCGCGGCAGATCAGGCAGCCCTCGTCGATCGAACCGTCGCAGTTATTGTCCACACCGTCGGCGCAGAGTTCCAGCGCCCAGCCGTGAATCGCTGCGTCGCCGTCGTTACAGTCGGCCTTGGCGCAACCACCGCCCGTGCCCCACCCGTCGCCGTCCGCATCCACACAGGCCACACCGCTGCAGCCATCGTCGATCGTGCCATCGCAATCGTTGTCGACGCCGTCACCACAGACCTCGGTCGCCCAGGGGTGCACGGCCGCCACGTCGTCACGGCAGTCGACGAGCTTGCAGGCCCGCCCCACGCCCCAACCGTCTCGATCGGCATCGCGGCAGTCCACGCCCTTACAGCCATCGTCGATCGTCCCGTCGCAGTCGTCGTCGAGCCCGTTGCCGCAGACCTCCGTCCGACCCGGCGCGCGCGTCGGGTTGCGATCGTCGCAATCGGGCTGTCCCACCACCGCCCGGCCGACGCCCGCCCCATCGCCATCGCCGTCGATGGCGCCAGGACAGCCCTCGTCGATCGTGCCATCACAGTCGTCGTCGAGGCTGTTGCCGCAGCTCTCGCTGACCCCGGGCTTGGTGGCGAACGACTCGTCGTCGCAGTCCTGCCGCCGCGGACAGCCCTCGCCCACCCCGAAGCCATCGCCATCGCGATCCACGCAGGCCCGCCCGCGACAACCGTCGTCGGCGACGCCGTTGCAGTTGTCGTCGTCCTTGTCGCCGCAGGTCTCGCGCGCCGTCGGAAAGAGCCGCTCGTTGCCGTCGTCGCAGTCCTGCAGCACGCAGGCCGCGCCGCGACCCCAGCCATCGCCATCACCGTCGACGCAGGCCACACCGGGGCAGCCGTCGTCGACGGTCAGGTCGCAATCGTCGTCGAAGCCGTTACCGCAGACCTCGCTGGCACCAGGGCGCACCTCCGGATTGCCGTCATCGCAGTCGGAGGTGCCCCAACAGTCCGGACCCACCCCCGCCCCATCGCCGTCCGCATCGCTGCAGCGCGCGTAGGGGTGAACCTGCGCGTTGGCATCGTTCGGGTCGGCCAGCGCGCAGCCCGCACCGATGCCCCAACCATCGCCATCGCCGTCGCGGCAGGCGACGCCGGCGCACCCGTCGTCGACCGTCAGGTCGCAGTCGTCATCGACGCGATTGCCGCAGCGCTCCAGCGTCCCGGGATGGCGCAGGCGGTCACCGTCGTCGCAATCGGGCACCCCCGTACAGCCGGGTCCCACCCCCCACCCATCGCTGTCACGATCGACGCAGGTCGCGCTCGTCGGCTCTCCCTGCGCCGGGCCCCACGGATAGACGTTCGGGTCGACATCGTTGGGGTCGGCCAACACGCACGACTCGCCGATCCCGAAACCGTCGCCGTCACCGTCCACGCAGGCCACGCCGGGGCACCCGTCATCTGCCGTCAGGTCGCAATCCTGGTCGAGACCATCGCCGCAGCGCTCGACAGCGCCAGGTCGCACCGTCGCATCGCGGTCGTTGCAGTCCGGCACGCCCGCGCAGGCCGGGCCCACGCCCACGCCGTCACGATCGCGATCGACACAGCCCGCCCCGCCCGCTCCACCCCCCTCGCCCCCGCCCTCCCCGCCACCACCGACCCGCAGCTCGATCACCTGACTGGCGTTGTTCCCCTCGTCGGGCTCGGCGATCAGCTGATCCGCGTCCAGCAGCACCGACGAGCGGTAGGTACCGCCCGGCGTCCCCGCCCGCTGCAGCGACAACTCGACGCACTGCTTCGGCGCCAGGCCGTTGACGACCCGCGTCTGGTCGCCGGGCCGACGGCCCTCCGAGCCCCCGCTCGCGGGGTCGTCGTAGAACAGATCGGCGAAGACCAGGGGCGCCGTGGCGTCGCCGCGATTGCAGACCTCGAGTTCGTAGCGCACGGTCGTCCCGTCGACGCGCGCGCGAAAGGCCCCCACCGCCGGATCGGCGTTGTACACGCCATAGCGCAGCGGGCTGCTGACGTTGTTGGCCTCGCGGCACTCGGCGACGGCCAGCGCGCCGCGATCGACCGCCGCCCAGGCCACCGCATTACCATTGGGACGGTTGCCCGCTGCGTGCTCCACATCCTTGCAGGCACCGACCGCCAAGCCCGCCAGCGGCTCGAAGGATGGACCGGGGTCGCTGGGTGCAGGCGGCGTGGCGTGGTTGGGCCAGAACACCACGCGCGTCTGCCCCGAGGCCTGCGAACCGACATTACAGACGCGGGCCTTGAGCGTCACCGCCGCACCGTCGGCGGTGCCACTCAGCGCGCTGACCTGCAGATCGGGCCCGACACAGACCTCCAGCGGCCCCAGCACCGCACCATCGCCGAGCCGCGCCCAGCTGCGATACGCCCCGACCGGCGCGGCACTGCGCACGAAACTGGCGTCGGCGCAGGCATCCACGGCCGAGGGCGGCGCGGCCTGCGTGGCATCCGCAGCATCGGCACTCTGGGGGGCGGAGGGGCGGTCGAAGAACAGGCCGATCTGACCGCCGCCGCCCGAGCAGACGGTCACGGTGTAGCGCACCGTCGTGCCGTCGACGCTGCCTCGCAGCGTGCCCCCGCCCTCAGCGGCCCGTGACGCCGCAGCCCATCCCAGCAGCAAAGCCAGGGTAACGCCCTCGACGACACGCACGCCTCGACCCATCGCCCCGAAACCGTAGCGGCCCGCTCCGGGGTGGTCAAGGCAGGCCCATGACCCGCCCGCACCCCCAGCCCCTCTCAGCCCTTCGGCCCGCGAGCAAAAACGCAGCCGCTCGGCCCGAGGTCCCCGCGAATGGCGAATTGATCTGCGACGAGAGCGGGGGCTATGCTGCGCGCGCCGCGGCCAGGCGCGTAGGAGCCGTCCGTGGCTGCAACGTCAGCGCCGAGGTGATCCCCTTGTCCTTCAGCCCAGGTTTACTTCCTTGAACCCAGGTCTTCCTGCAGTCCTTCGACTCCGCCCGGGCCGCGGGCGGCTCTCTCTCGCGGCGCTCGTCCTCACCCTACCCTGGGCCCTGCCCTGCTCCGCACGCGCCGAGTCGGCGCGCGCCGACAAGCCGGTGGTGGTGGTGGTGCCGGTCGGCCAGGGGGCCGCGTTACTGCCCACGGCCGCGGTCGCGCAGAGCATCACCCTGTTGATCGAGCGTTGGGGCAACGCGCGCCCCCGGCTGGTCTATCCCCCGCCCCAGGACCCCTCGGCCGCGATCGACAGCGCGAGCGCGCGGCAGCACATGGAACAGGCGGAAGAGGCCTTCCAGGCGCTCGAGTTCGACGCCGTGCGGCAGCACGCCACGGCGGCACTCGAGGTCTTCCGCGCCGAGGTGGCCAGCGGCGGCACGAGCGATGGCTACGTCGAGGCCCTGCATCTGCTGGCGGCCACCGAGTTCTTCGACGGCCAACAGGACGCAGCCGAGCGCGCGATGAACGACGCGGTGATCTTCGATCCGCGGCCACCGGCGCAAGAGCGCTTCAATCCGACCGTGCAGCAGTTCCACCAGCAGGTGCTGGAGCAAGCGAGCGACGAGGGCCATCTCAGCGTGACCAGCAGCCCCGAGGGCCTGCTCTGGCTCAATGGGCGGCTAATGGGCTCCACCACCGAGACGCGCGCCCTGCGCCCGGGGCTCTATTGGGTGCGGATCTTTAGTCCTGGACACGCCGCGTGGCGCGATTGGGTGCGGGTGGCGCCGGGCGAGCCGCGCCAGCTCTCGGTCACGCTCGAAAGCGACACCCAACAAGCCGAACCACCCGTGGTCCCGGCAGCGCGCCGCCGCAGCGAGGGTCAAGCGCTCCCCGGAGCGGCCAACGCCCTGCTGCGCGAGCAACGAGCGACCGAGTTGGTCGTCGTCGACGCCCGGCCGGGGTGCAACCCGCAGGCCTGCACCCTCGTCGTCGGCCACAGCAGCGCCGGGCGTTGGCAAGCCGACGCCGTGGCGCCCCTCGATCGGCCGCTCGAGGGCACCGCCGCGCGGCTGTTGCGCGGCACCGCGTGGTCCGTGGGAGGCGCGACGCAGTCCACCGCGGGGCTGGGCGACGCGCTGAAGACCTGTGTCACCGACAGCGAGTGCTCGCTCCACCTGCGCTGTCGGCGAGGCGTCTGCACGCGCGCCAACTCGATCACGCGCCGCTGGTGGTTCTGGACCGCCATCGGCGTCTCAGCCGCCGCCGTGGCCGTCGGCGTCGCCCTGCCTTTCGTGCTGCCGGAGAAGGTCACCATCGAGGTCCGCTGAAGGGGACGATTCATGGAACTCTCGATCCGCGCGCTCGGTGAAGCCCGCCAGCCCTCACCGCTGCAGCTCTCCACCGTCAGCGGCGACTCGATCGCCGACTTCACGCCACCCAACGCCCGAGTCTTCCTCGATCCGACCCAAGCGAGCGCGGGGCAGCCGAGCTTCGAGCTGGCGGGGCCCCGCGCGCTCAACTATTTCCGCGGACCCGAGGTCACGGCGGCGATCGTCACCGTCGGGGGCCTCTGTCCCGGCATGAACAACGTCGTGCGCGAGCTGGTGCTCACACTCTGGCACCGCTACGGCGTGCGGCGCATCCTGGGCGCGCGCTACGGCTTCCGCGGCCTGATGCCCGACAGCCCCGAGCCGCTGCAGGCGCTCGACCCCGGGGTCGTGCGTGACATTCACCTGCAGGGTGGCACCGTGCTCGGCTCGTCGCGCGGTCCCCAGCCGGTCGATCGCATCCTCGGCCTACTGCAGCAGCGCGGCATCGACATGGTCTTCTGCATCGGCGGCGATGGTGGGATGAACGGCGCGCGGGCGCTCTATGAAGAAACACGCCGCCGCGCGGCCCCGATCGCCGTGGTGGGGGTGCCGAAGACCATCGACAACGACCTGCCCTACATCGAGCGCACCTTCGGCTTCGACACCGCCGTGTCGATCGCCAGCGGGGCCATTCGCGCCGCCCACGTCGAGGCCCGCAGCGCGCCCAACGGGGTCGGTCTGGTGCGCCTGATGGGCCGGCACGCCGGCTTCATCGCCGCGGCAGCGACGCTCGCCGCGCGCGAGGTCAACCTGGTGCTGGTCCCCGAGCTGCCCTTCGCGATCGAGGGCGAGCGCGGGCTACTGGCCTGGCTCTGGCAGCGCCTCGATCGGCGCGACCACGCCGTGATCGTCGTGGCGGAGGGCGCCGGCCAGGAGCACTTGACGGGCGGCGCGGGCCGGGACGCTTCGGGCCGGGACGCTTCGGGCAATGTCAAACTCGGTGACATCGGCGTCTTCCTGCGTGACCGGTTGATCGCGGCCGGCCGCTCGCGCGACCTCCAACTCAAATACATCGATCCGAGCTACATCATCCGCGCCACCCCGGCGACGCCGAGCGACGCCATCTTCTGCGGCGATCTCGCCGAGAGCGCCGTCCACGCGGCGATGGCCGGCAAGACCGGGCTGGTGATCGGACTCTGGCTCAACCGCCTCACGCACCTCCCGCTGGCCACCGCCACTGACGGTCGCAAGACCATCTCGCTCGACGGGTCCTTCTGGCGCAGCGTCATCAACTGCACGGGCCAGCCGGCGCAGCTCGTCTAGGCCCAAAACAAGCGCGTCCCGCGCTCATTTTGGGCCTAGATATGATTCAGGGGGCTTTCGCAAAGCCCCCTGAGTCATAGCCAGTCCCGAACACCGCTCACCGCTCGCAGATCCTTTCCCGCGGCCGCGCGTAGACACTGCGCAAGGGAGGATCGCCGATGACACACCGCACACCCGTCCGTCACTCGCTCGCCGCCCACCTGCTGCTGGCCCTGATCCTGGCGGCCTCGTGCGCCACGGCCGCACCGCGCCTACAAGACCGCCGGGGCCCCTACAGCGTCGAGGTCTGGATCGACGGCCGACCCGCACGCACCTTCTCACACCGGGGTGAGAGCTACGTGCTCGGCGAGCGCGGCCGACGCTACACGCTGCGCGTGCAGAACCACTCCGGCCGGCGGGTGGAGATCGTCGCGACGGTCGACGGACGCGACGTACTCGACGGTCGGCCCGGCAGCTTCGGCAAACGCGGCTACCTGCTGCCCGCCTGGGGCTCGGTGACGATCGAGGGCTGGCGTCTCTCCCAGCAAGAGATCGCCGCCTTTCGCTTCTCCAGCGTCGGCGAGTCCTATGCCGCGCGGACCGGCGATGCGCGGCAGGTCGGGGTGATCGGCGTGGCCTTCTTCCCTGAGGCGCCACTGCCGCCGCCGGTCTACGAGCCCTACGCGGCGAGGGACGACCATTGGGGCCAGAACGTGCCGGACGACGGCGAGTACGCGCCGAGCGAGCGCCGGCGGATGAGCGCCCCGCAGCCGCCGGCCGCGTCGGCGCCGAGCGGGCGCGCCGAGGGTGACGGGGCCCCATCGAGTGCCCGGTCGAGCGAATCGGCGGCGGCGGCCCGCGGCCGCCTCGCGCCGAGCTACGAGCGACCGGGCCTCGGCACGGCCTTCGGCGAGCGCCACTACGCGCCGGTCACGAACGTGCCCTTCGAGCGCGCCAACAGCAGTCATCCGAGCTACCTGCTCGGCCTGCGCTACAACGATGCCCGCGGGCTGATGGCGATGGGCATCGACTTGAGGCCCTGGCGCCGGCACTACGACGAGGCCCAGCGCCGCCGTTACGCCACGCCCTTCCCGGCACAGCCCGACTATGCCGCGCCGCCGCCGGGCTGGGATGAGTAGATGAGCGCTGCTCGCCCGCCCGCGCGCTACCCGTCGTGCCCGACGACGATGCGCGCGAGCTGCCCGCTCGCCAGCTCGCGGGAGCCCTCGGTGATGCGCGCCTCGAGACTGACCGTCCGCCCGCGCGCGGTGACCCTCGTGATCGTGACCTCGACCTTGATCTTCGCACCGACCAGCAGCGGCGGCCGATGGGTCAGCGTCAACGACAGCCCCACGCCCGCGCTCTGCAGGCCGGGCGGCAGCAGCGTCGCCAAGCAACGCGACGCGGCCTCATCGATCCACTGGGCGGCCCGACCGAGCGCCAGCCCCGCCGGGTGCCTCTCCGAGCCGGTCGCCAGGTCGCTGAGCTGCACCGTGGCGATCAGCCGCTCGACCTGCCCGACCGGCGGAACGGGCCACTCGAGCTCGACCAGCTCGCTCGCGGGGATCGAAGTGCGAGGCGTGGCCACGGCCGTAGCCGGCGCGAACCTGAGCTGAGGCGGCGCCTCCCCGGCGCGCCCCGGCATCGTCGGCACGGGTGCCATCTCGTCGACCGCGGGCCCCGCCAGACCGATCATGTGGTCGAGGAAGGCCGTGTAGGCCTCGCCGAGCGGGGCTGGGAAGCGGATGCCCATTCGGTTGGTGCCGCCCAGGGTCGACTCACCGCGCACCTTGCGGATCCAGCGCACCAGGCCCTCGAAGGGCACGCGCTGACCATCGGGCAGCAGGATCGTGCCGTTGACCTGACTCCCCGGCGGCGTCACGAAGTCCGACGCGACACAGAGCCCATGCTTCGAGAGATCGATCGTCGCCGCCGCGAGCTGCGGGTCGTGATCGAAGACCACGCGCAGCTTGCGTCGCAATCGAGGGCTGATGCGCTTGTCGGTCGTGTATCGCATCGCTTGTTGCCGTGACGGCAAGTGTAGCCCCGGACGGCCAGCGAACGCCAAGCTTTGCCCCCCGCGCCACCGACGGCGGGCGAGAGCGCCGCGGCGCCGGGCGGCGGGGCGAGCACCGGCCAGTGGAAGTCTCGGGCGCGCGCCAACACCGTGTCGTCGCCGAAGCGCTCGAGCTGCCGCGCCAGCACGGAGCGGGCAGCCCCATCGAGCTGCAGGCATCCCCGCACCAGCAGCAGCGACGACAGCAGCAGCACCGCTCGCTGCCGCTCGAAGAGCGCGAGCGGGACGGCCACATCGACCAACCCCGTCTCGTCCTCGAGCGCCATGAAGATCATCCGGCCGCTGCCGGGACGCTGTCGCACCACCACCAGACCGGCCACCGCCACCTCGGCGCCGGCTCGCTGTCGCCCGAGCTCGGCGGCACAGACCACCCCTCGCCGCTGCAGGCTCGCCCGGTGGAGCTGCAGCGGATGCCGCTCGACGAAGCTCTCGGCGTGCGTGTAATCGAGCTGCAACGCGAGCGCCTCCGGGAGCGGCGCGAAGGGCACGGGGGCCTCGCCGGGCTCGAGATTGGCCACCAGATCGTGGCCACCGAGCGCCGTCGCCTCCCAGATCGCGCGCCGCCGATCCGGCTGCAGGCTGCCCAGGGCGCCGGCCAGCGCCAAGGCAACGAGCTGCGGTCGCTCCAGCGCACAGCGCGCCGCCAGCTCGGCGATCGAGCGGTAGGGGCCGCCTCGAACGCGCTCGACCACGAGGCGCTCCGCCACACGCTCTCCGACGCCGCGCACGGCCCGCAGCCCGAGACGGATCGCGCCCTGCGCCGCGTCGCCCTGCGCATCGTCGCCCCGCGCCGCGTCGTCCTGCGCCGCGTCGACGACCTGCGCCTCCCAGCTGCTGTGCTGAACATCGACGCCGCTGATCCGCACCCCGTGGCGGTGCGCATCAGCGACGATCGAGGCCACCGAGTAGAAGCCCATCGGCTGAGCGTTGATCAGCGCCACAGCGAACTCCGCCGGGTAGTGACACTTGAGGTAAGCGGAGACGTAGACCAGGTGGGCGAACGAAGCGGCGTGCGACTCGGGGAAACCGTAGCTGCCGAAGCCCTCGATCTGCTGAATGATGCGCTGAGCGAAGGGTTCGGCGATGCCCTCGGCGCACATCGCCGCGTGGAGCCGCTGCTGGTGCTGCTCCATCCGTCCGTGACGCCGCCAGGCCGCCATGTCGCGCCGCAGCTGATCGGCCTCGCCGGGGCTGTAGCCGCCGACGGCCACGGCGATGCGCATCACCTGCTCTTGAAAGATCGGCACGCCGAGCGTGCGCTCCAGGATCGCGCGCAGCTTGGGGTGGGGATACTCGACGCGCTCCTCGCCGCGACGGCGCCGCAGGTAGGGGTGCACCATGCCGCCCGCGATCGGCCCGGGGCGCACCAGCGCGACCTCGATCACCAGATCGTAGAAGCAGCGCGGCTGCAGGCGCGGCAGCATGTTCATCTGCGCGCGCGACTCGACCTGGAACACGCCCAGCGAGTCGGCGCGCTGCAGCATCGCGTACACCGCCGGATCTTCGCGCGGCACCGTGGCGAGCTCGAGCGCCACGCCCCGACGCGCGGCGACCAGCCGGAAGGCGCGCGCGATCACGTTGAGCATGCCTAGCCCGAGCAGATCGACCTTGAAGATATTGAGCGCGTCGAGATCGTCCTTGTCCCAGGCGATGACCGTGCGCCCCGCCATCCGCGCCCCTTCGAGGGGCACGATGCGATCCAGCGGCTCGCGCGACAGCACGAAGCCCCCGACGTGGATCGAGAGATGCCGCGGGAAGTCCACCAGCGCCGCCGAGAGCAGCAAGAGCTGACGCCAAGTGCGACCCTGCGGATCGATCCCGGCGGCGCGCGCCGCCTCGTCCTCCACCCCTTCCCATCCGTGCGCGAGGAAGCGCGTGACGCGCGCCAGCGTCTCCTCGCTCAGGCCCAGCACCTTGCCGACGTCGCGCACGGCCGAGCGGTGGCGATAGCGAATCACCTCGGCCACCATCGCCGCACGCTCGCGGCCGTACTTGGCGTAGACGTACTGGATCACCTCCTCGCGGCGGTCGTGCTCGATGTCGAGATCGATATCCGGCGGCTCGCGGCGCTCGAGCGAGACGAAGCGCTCGAAGAGCATATCGATCTGATCGGGCGAGACGGCGGTGATGCCCGTCGCGTAACAGACCAGCGAGTTGGCCGCCGAACCGCGCCCCTGGCACAAAATCGCGTGCTGGGTGCAGAACTGCACCACGTCCCACATCGTGAGGAAGTAGCCGGCGTAGCCGAGCTGGCCGATGATCCGCAGCTCTTTGTCGAGCTGCGGCGTGAGCTCCACGGCGCGCACCGGCCCCAGGCGCGCCACCAGCCCCGCGCGTGCCAGCCGCGCCAGACTGACATCGGCGCTCTCGCCCGGCGCCAGCGACTCGACCGGGTAGGCGTAGCGCAGCTCGTCGAGGCTGAAGCGACAGCGCTCCGCGATCTCCAGCGTGTGCGCCAGCGCAGCGGGCAAGTCGGCAAAGAGCCGCTGCATCTGCGCCGCCGACTTGAGCTGCCGCTCGGCGTTGGGCAGCAGCGTGCGGCCGGCTGCCGCCAGCGTGCAGCCGCGCCGAATGCAGCTCAGCACGTCGTGCAGCTTCTTGCGCGGCGCGACGTGGAAGCAGACGTCGTTGGTCGCCACGATCGGCACCGCCAGCGCTTGCGCGTGCGCGGCAAGTGCCAGCGAGCGCTCATGCTCGCCGGGCCGCCGATGGCGCGTCAGCTCGAGATAGAGCGCCTCCCCGCAGGCCTCGCGCCAACGGCCGAGCGTCTGCCGCAGCTCCGCCTCCCGCCCCTCACAGAGGCCACGCAACAGGCGACTGCGCGGTCCCCCGACCAGCAGCACCACGTCGCGCGTCGCCGCCAGCGCCGCCAGCACCTCGTCCTGCGCCAGCGCGAAGGCCCCCTTCGCCGCGCGCAGGCGCCCGCGGCTGATCAAGCGCGAGATCGTGGCATAGCCCTCGCGATTGGCGGCCAGCAGCACCACCGCATCGTCGGGTGCGCGCCCGCCCGGCTGGCCATCGCCGTTCAGCTCGAGTTCGCTGCCGTAGATCAGGCGCGGAACCGCCGATCCTTCCTTCACCGCCAGCGTTCGTGCCGCTTCCCAGGCGCGGACCACCCCGTAGAGCCCCGAGCGGTCGGTGAGGGCCAGCGCCACCAGGCCCAACTCGCCGGCGCGCTCGACCAGCTCCGTGCGGGTGCGAGGCGCCGTCGAGGAAGCTGTAGTTACTGCGGCAGTGCAGCTCGGCGTAGGCGGCAGCCGCGGGGTAAACTCACGCTGCGCGAGCATGGGCCGTGGGCGCGTCGCGAACGAGCACCGTATCCCTCAGTCCAGATACGCTTGCAGGTGATACCCCGCGCGATCGCGGTAGACCCACCAGCGCTCGCGCTCACCGCCCGGGCTGCTGGTGGTGAGCAGCAGGTACTGGCGCTGGAAGCCCTCGGCCCACCATTCGCCCTCGACGGTGCACGGCCCATCGCAGGCCATCACGCGCTGCCACGGCCCGCGCTCACCGACCCGCACGCGGTCGCCCTGCCACAACACGACCAAGGGTGCTGCGAGCAGCTGCAGCACGGGCCACACCTCCTCGGCTAGCGAGACGGGCGGCTCGCCGCGGGCGCTCGCATCGGCGGCGCTCGCCGGTGGCCGCTGCCGTGCGGCGCGCGGTCGGGGCGGCGCAGCCATCGTCGCGGTCGCGGCGGGATCCACGACCTCCCAGCGCAGGCGCCCCTCGGGCAAGTAGCGGTCGATCAGCACCGGCCGCACGATCGCCTCACGCCCGAAGGCCGCCGCCAAGCGGCCGATCGCCGTGCTCAGCGCCTCCTCGGCCAGATCCTCCTGGCGTTCGAAGAGGCGGAGCTGGCGCAGCGTGGCCACCCCGACCTCGACCGCGCGCATGGTGATCGTGGCGACGGCGTCCGCGGCCGGCGCCTCGGCCAACCACAGGGTCAAGAGCTCGAGCAACGCGCGCCCATCGAGCGTCGGCCGCAGCGGAGAGAAGCGGCGCGTCAGCACGCTGTGCGCGGCGTCCGCCAGCCGCAACGTGACCTCGAGCGCGGCGATCGCCTGCCGGTTGACCGCCACCTGCTTGATCAGCCGATCGAGCACGCTCTTGTGCAGAAAGAGCAGCGGCTCGAGCTCGGCCGTCGGAGCATCGAGGTGCAGCTCGCTGCTCTCGATCAGCTCGGGCACCTCGACGCGATAGCGCTGGGCCCAGCGACCGCGCAGCCGCTGCTCCAGCTCGACGCCGGCCTGACCAAAGCGCCGCATCAGCGCCCCCGGCGGCAAGCGTTGCAGCTCACCAGCATGGGTCCAGCCGAGCAGGCGCACCAAACGCGCCAGCGCCGGAGGGAGCGGTAGCGCCTCCAGCGGCAGTTGCGCGAGGAAGGTCGCGTCCTCACCTCGCGGCACGATCACCCGCGCCGGCGGCGTCGCGGCGCGCGCGCTGCGGGCGACGACCCAGGCGCTGGTCGGCTGGTCGGCGACGGCCACCACCACGCCTTCCAACCCGCAGTCCTCGACCAGCGCGCGCTGCAGTCGCGCGGCCAGCACGGCCTCGTCGGGGTAGAGCCGCTCCAGCCCGTCCAGCTCGACGAAGAAGCTCCCCTCCGCATCGCGCCCCACCACCGGCGCGAGCCGATAGAGCGTCTCGATCGCCTGCCGTGCGAGCCGCCGGCCGCAGATCGGGTCGGGCGGCAGAATCGTCGCCGCGGGACAAAGCGCCCGCGCGGTCGCCAGCGACATGCCCCGACGCAGCCCGGCCGTCGCGCCCTCCGGCGAGGTCTCGAGCACGACCGGATGCAGCACCGCCGTATCGGCGATAATCAGCGGCTGACCGCGCCACGAGGGCTCGGCCAAGAGCCGCGCCTGCAGCTCAAACCGTGCGATCCACAAACATGCCGTGCGACCCATCGTGCGGCACCTCATTGTTCTGCATCTCGTCGTTCCGCGCGCTCCGCTCGCTCTGCGCGCTCCGCTCGCTCTGCGCGCTCCGCTCGCTCTGCGCGCTCCGCACCTGGGCCTGCCGGGCCATCTGCCCGAGCTTGCTCTTGACGATCACCACGCGCAGGCCCTGCGCCCCCTGGTCGTCCACGCGCAGTCGCAAACAGCCAAAGCTGCCCAAGCTGCCCAAGCTGCCCAGCGCCAGGCTCGTCGCGTCCTGCTCCTGGAGGAACAGCACCGTCGTCCCGCCACGCTCAGCGGCGAGCCGTAGTCGCGCGAGCTGCGCCTGCGGCCGAGGGCGGCTCGTCCCACCCGGGGGCGGGTCGATGACGACCAGCGTCAACGCGCTGCTGGCTTGCAGCAGTAGGTCGGCGGCCTTGAGCACCGCGGCGACCGGCGAGCGTGTCGCGGCCTGGCCTAGCCGCACCACCAGCAGCCGGTCTAGCCAGGCGCCGTGCTCCAAGGCGGGCAAGGGGTAGAAGCGACCGCTGGCGTCGATCCACGCCACGCGCTGCCGGCGCCGCAGCAGGCGATCGCAAATCGCCGCCACCAGCGCGCGCTTGCCGCTCGACCGCCCGCCCTCCACCTCGATCAAGCGACCCAGGGGCAAGCCACCATGGGGGAGCAGGCGATCCAGCGCCGCAAGACCCGTCGGCACGACCGCGAGCCCCGCCACCGCCGAGGCCCCACGACCCAGCTCATGCCAGGGCCGCAGCCCCTCCGCCACACGATCGCCCAGACGATCGCCCACCGACTCGGTGGGATCGCTGTCGACAAAGGCATGCGTCACTGGGCTGCGCTGACTGAACAAGCGTTCAGCCTATCAGGCGCGCGCCCCTACCGTCAACGAAGCTGCGCCGCCCGACCACTCGCTGCACCATCACCACCGTCGTCGGCAGGACCCGCGATCAACGCCCCGCCGCTCCCGCACAGTGATCGTTGAGCGCACCGGGCGTACCACGATCGCCCTGCCCCTCCGCCCCCCGCCGGTAGACGCTCGTCGCTGCACACCAACGCTGGCCTTGATCGTTGGCCCGCGCATCCAAGGCCGCCGGATCGAGGCTCACGCTCGCCCCCGGCGTCGAGGGAAAGCCGCGACCTCCGCCGTAGACCACCGCGTCGATCACCTGCCCGCCGCAGCTCAGCAGCAGCTCGTCCGCGCTGTTGCTGAGCGCGAAGCCGGAGTAGACGTAGCCCGGTGGCGGACGCTGCTCACCAAGCGCGCCAGCGCTGGCCGCCAACACCGCGAAGCCGCGCGGGGCCACGGACAACTCCTTTTCGATCGTGTGTCGATCCAGGCCGCCGTCGTGCAGAATGCACCCCCGCAGCGTCACCGCGCGCTCGAAATCAGGATTGTAGAGCTCAACCCATTCTCCATCTTTGTCGGATGTTACAGATGGATCCTGCATCCATTCAGTGAAGATGACGTCCCCCGTCGCGCGCGGCTCCCGCACCCGCGCGTCGGTGGTCAGGGCGCGCCCCCGGGTTGCATCGGCGGCGCTCACGCCACCGGCATCACCCACACCCGCATCGGGCCATGCACCGAGTTCCGACCACCAACCGCCGCCGGGGCTGGGGGCACTCGCAGCGTCCCTCGCCCGAGCCGAGGCCGCTGCTTGCGACAGCCGCACACGACCCAGATCGACCGCCATCGTCGAGCCATCGTCCTCCAGCGGCAGCAACCAAAAGTCGCTCGCACAACCGCCGCCCAGCAGCCCACCGAGCAGCGTGGCGATCAGACCCCACGTGCCACGGCCGGTCACCCTCACACGATCCTCCATGCCAGCTCCTCCAAGCCTCAACCCGAGCGCAACCCAGGCGCTGATCGCCGCTCCCGCGCCGCCGAGGGCACGCCACGACCCGGTGGTCGTGGTCAACCCAATCGCCCGCGGTCACCAGCCGGGTCCGCGCAATCCGGGTCAACCAACGCGGCAAAGCACCGGTCGTGCCGATCGCTCAGTCCCGAGAAATCGAGTTATTGCGCGCGGTGAGGCCGGCCTCGACCGAGTTTCGGCGGGCCCGCCGAACCACGCGCCCCGCGAGGACCTGCCGGGCGGCGGCCGGCGGGCAGGGACGTGGCGGGGACGCGGGCGCGGGGGCACCGGGCAGCCGTGACGCCGCCCCCGGGCCGCGCAGCAGGTTCTAGGGTGAAAGATTGTAGCGGTACAAGACACCGCTGGAAGAACCGACGTAGAGCATGTTCGCGCGCGTGTCGTAGGTCGGGCTGCCCACCGCGGCCGTGCCGGGGCCGACGGTCTGGGTGCTGAGCACCGCGCCGGTGGTGAGGCTGAGCTCGCGCAGCTTGCCGTCGGTGGCGCCGACGAAGAGGCTGTCGCGCTCGGGGATGGCCAGCGGCAGGCTGGCGCCGGGGATCGGGGCGGCGGTCTTCCAGACCAGGCGAGCCGTCGGCGTTGAGCAGGCGCAGGTGGCCGTCGGCGGTGGCGAAGAGCAGGCGGCCGAGGTGGCTGCCGCTCCACAACACGACGACGCCGGAGGCGATGGCGCTGCCGGCGGCGCAGGCGGTGCCGAGCGCATCGGTGGCGGTGCAGAAGGCCTGCTCGCTGCCGCCAAATGCGGTGCAGCCGCTGCCGGTCGTGCTCCAGCAGCTCACGCCGTCGCTGCTGCGCACGCGGTGCAGGCGGCCGCTATTGGTGCCGACGTAGAGGCTGGTGCGGGTGGTCTCGGCGAAGCTCGGCGAGGCGTCGCTGTCGCCGAGGTTGCGGCTCCAGCTCACGGTGCCCGGGGTCGCATCGCCCGCGTCCACCGCCCAGACGGTGCTGCCGCCGCTGAGGCTGGTGCTCGTGACGAAGAGCTTGCGCGCGGTGGCGTCGTGGATCGGGCTGCCGCTGAGCTGGCCAAGGTTGAGCACGCCGGTGGCGCCGGCGCAGGAGCCGTTGAGCACCCAGCGACAGGCGCCCGTCTTGGCGTCGAAGGCGAAGAGGCGGTTCTGCGCGCCGCTGAGGTTGCGCGTGGCGAAGAAGGCCAGGTTGCGCGTCGGCGAGACCACCGGGGCCGCGACCAGCGCCGCGCCCAAGGGCTGATTCCCGGCCAGGCTGCTATCGCCGTCCGTCGTCCAGCGCAGCGCGCCGGTGGTGGCATTCACGGCGTAGCCCAGGCCCGCGGCCGTGGCGGCGTAGAGGGTCTGGTAGCTGTCCCCTGGCAGCGGGCCGACGGGGCTGCGGCCCTGCACCGCATCGGCCAGCCGCGCCGGGCTGTAGCGCGGCACGCGCGCCGTCGGACTCAGCGCATAGAGCCAGCCGCTGTTGTTGCCGGTGAAGGCCACGCGTTGGCTCATCGTCGCGCTGGGGATGACCGTCGGCGGCGCCAGGCTCGCCACCTCCGTGTCGTAGAGGATCGAGGGCTCCCAGGGCGGGATACGCCGCACGACCGTGCCGCTGGCCCCCACGGCCACGCCCATCGTCCAGTCGGCCGGCATGGTCACGGCCAGCAGCGTCTCGCGGGTGCCCGAGCTCTCCTGCGTCCACGAGGCGCCGCCGTCGGTCGTGCGCAGCACCAGGCCGCCCTCGCCCACCGCCGTGCCGTGCAGCGCGCCGAGCGGGAAGGCCAGCGCGTGCAGGGCCCGTAGACCGCGGTGGTCAACGTGCTCCAGTTGCTGCCGCCGTTGATGGTCTTGAGAATCGTGCCATTGTCGCCCGCCGCATAGCCCGTCTGCGCGTCGACGAAGGCCAGCGCGCGCAGCGTCGCCGCCGTGCCGGAGGTCAGCGGAGCCCAGCTCGTGCCGCCGTTGGTGGTCTTGAGCAACACGCCGCCGTCGCCGGCCGCGAAGCCCGTCTGCGCGTCGACGAAGCGCAGCGCGCGCAGCGCGAGCGCCGTGCCCGAGGTCAGCGCGCTCCAGCTCGCGCCGCCGTTCGTGGTCTTGAGCAGCACCCCGCCATCACCCGCGGCGAAGGCCGTCTGCGCATCGAGCAGGGCCAGCGCCCGCAGCGCGGCCGTGGTGCCCGAGGTCAGCGCGGTCCAGCTCAGGCCGCCGTTCGTCGTCTTGAGCAGCACGCCGCCGTCGCCCGCCGCCAGGCCCGTCTGGGCATCGACGAAGGCCAGCGCCCGCAGCGTCGCCGCCGTGCCCGAGCCCAGCGCCGTCCAGCTCGCCCCGCTGTCCGTGCTCTTGAGCAGCGTGCCGTTGGTCCCCGCCGCGAAGCCCACGCTCGTGTTGACGGGGAAGCTCACCGCCTGCAAGGACGCGCTGATCGCCCCCGCCGGCTGCCCCCAGGCCGTGCCGCCGCACGCCCCGCAGTCGCCCGGACACGAGCCGCAGCTCTCGCCCGCATCGCAGCTCGCATTGCCGCAGACCGGCGCCGCACACGCCCCGCAGTCGCCGGGGCAGCTCGTGCACGTCTCCCCCGGCTCGCAGCCGAACTTGCCGCAGGTCGTGTAGCAGGTGCCGCAGTCGCCTGGGCAGAGCGCACAGGTCTCGTCCGCCTCGCAGCGCGCGTTGCCGCAGCGCTCGGCGTGCATGTGCCCCCCGGGCACGCAGTCCGCGGGGCAGCTCGTCGCATCCTCCAGCACGCCATCGCAGACGCAGTCGCCGCACTTCGTCG
>JADJDT010000019.1 GCA_016702545.1 Pseudomonadota bacterium
CTCGACGCGCGGTCCTACCGATCGAGCACTGGCCGCTGCCGTTTGATCGCTGGCCGGATGCGCCCCGGCTCGTCTTGCTCCACGTACTTGCGCACCGTGTTGCGGCTCAGCCCGAGCTGCTGGGCGACCTCCCGCCGACTCAGCCCTTCTACGAGCACCTTGTGTCGAACAACATGCACCTGATCCATCCTGAGCATCCTCCCCCGCCCAGCAACGAGTCCTCACTACCTCGATGCTAGTCGGGTCCGGGGTGCCCGGGTGGATCACTTCCCCACGTGCTGCCCTGGATCACTTTCTTAGCGCTGCGTCCAGGCCCGGCGGGCCTGCAGCCGCTGCCAGCGGAACACACTGCACAGCAAGTCCGATAGCACCGTGCTGAGCAGCTCGGGCTCGCGCGCGAGTCGCAGGCGCAGGGGATAGGGAAAGGTGAGCGTCCATTGGCGGTAGGGCGCGCTCGGCAGGACGTGGTCGACCAGGTGCAGCGCCAGGTCCGCCATCCGCCGCGCCACGCACGACGGACAGAGGCGCCCCTTGCAGCTGAAGCCGACCAGGCGCTCGCAGCCGCAGCCCCGGCATCGCAACCGGGTGAATCCTCCCGGCGGCAGCCCGCAGCCCAGATAGCGCTCGAATTCATGCTTGACCCAGCTCGGGTACCCGAAGCCGCTGGCCGCCTCCGCCTCGGCCCACAGCGTCTGCACGTGCTGCGAGACGATCTGGTGCAGGACCGAGCGCTCGGGCCGCCGTCTCTGATAGCCGACATGCGCGGCCGCGCTGCAGCGCACCGACCAGGGCACCGACCTTTAGGGGACCCCGCCAAGACCGCGTTCCTTGAACCGCCCCGGGTTTGCCGGAGGCTCGGTTGTTTGGGTCAGGCGGCCCTGCCTTGGGCGGCCTGAGTCTCGTAGAACGCTCGCTCATACTCCAGCGGCGGCACCCAGCCAAGAGGCTCGAGGAGCCGCCGGTTGTTGAACCAGTGGACCCAGGTGAGGGTGGCAAACTCGACAGCTTCGGCGTGACGCCAAGGACCGTGCTTGCGGATGACCTCCGTCTTGTACAAGCCGATGACCGATTCGGCGAGCGCGTTGTCGTAGGAGTCGCCGACGGTGCCGACCGAGCCCTGGATGCCGGCCTCGGCGAGACGGTCGGTGTAACGAATCGCCAGGTACTGAACGCCCCTGTCGCTGTGATGGATGAGGCCGTCGCTGGCGGGGCGGGCTGCGAGCGCCTGCTCCAGGGCGTCAAGCGCCAGGTCGGAACGCAACGAGGTACTGACACGCCAGCCGACGATGAACCGCGAGAACACGTCCACGACGAACGCCACGTACGCGAACCCGCTCCAGGTGGCGACGTAGGTCAGGTCGGCCACCCACAGCCGGTTCGGCGCAGGGGCCGAGAAGTCGCGTTTGACCAAGTCGCGCGGTCGCTGCGCGTCCTCGTCGGCGACGGTGGTCACCTTGAACGCACGGCCGCGCACGGCCCCTTTCAGGCCCATCTGGCGCATCAGCCGCTCCACCGTGCAGCGTGCCACGTCGACGTCTTCGCGGCGCAGCTGGCGCCAGACCTTCTCGGCCCCGTAGACCTGGTGGTGCTCATCGCAAACACGCCGGATGTGCGCCCGCAGGCGCTCGTCGCGCTTGACTCGGGGCGGCCCGCCGCTCGAGGTCGGCGGCCTGCGCTTTGTGCTCGTAGTAGGTCGACGGGGCCATCGGCAACACGTCGCAGATGGGCTCGACCCCGTAGTCCCCACGGTGTGCGTCCGTGAACTTCACCATACGGCCTCGGCCGGCGGTCGAGCTCCGCCTGTGCAAAATGCCGAGGCCTTGGCGCAGTATCTCGTTGGTGCGCCGGAGCTCGATTCTCTCGC
This sequence comes from Pseudomonadota bacterium, assembly GCA_016702545.1. GTDB lineage: Bacteria > Myxococcota_A > Polyangia > JADJTL01. Next base: position 1,865 of record JADJDT010000019.1, read on the forward strand.
TCCAGTTCCTTGAGCCGCTCACGCTCCGCCGTCGTCAGCCCCGGACGCTTGCCCACGTCTCGTTCAGCCTGCCGAACCCAGTGCCGCAGCGTCTCCGGCGTGCAGCCCAGCTTCTCGGCTATCGAGCACATCGCCGACCACTCCGACGCGTGCGACTCCCGCTGCTCCAGCACCATCCGGACCGCCCGCTCACGCACTTCCTTCGAGTACCTGTTTGGTCTTCCCATGGCCCCATCCTCTCAAGTAATGGAGTCTCCGGGAATCCCGGGGGCGGTTCAGCCCCAGGGTGATCGAGTTCTAGCTTCGCGCCGCAGACTGTAGGGGATCGACAAAAGCGCGCGAAATTTGATCAACCCTTTCCGCCGAGCGGTAGCCGGCGGAAAGGCAGCGGAGCATGGCACGGGGAACGGAGAGCGAGCGGCTTGAGGCGGCGAACGAGGGGGTGGCGCTCGGGCATTTCGAGGAGGCGCTCAAGGGCCTGGGCGATCCGCGGCGTGGGCAAGGTCGGCGGTATCCACTGCGGACGGTCATCGTCACGGCGCTGATGTCGATGGTTTGCGGCTGTGACGACGCGGAATCCATGGAAGTTTGGGGCGACGCGAACGAGCAGTGGCTGTCGACGTTTCTCGAGATGCCGCACGGGAACCCGACCCAGGATGTGTTCTTGAGCGTGTTCGGGGCGCTGTCGCCAGAGCGGTTCAGCAAGGTCTATCAGGCGTGGGCGGAACTCATCAGCCTGCGGCTCGGACCGGAGGGCAAGCACCTCGCGCTCGATGGTAAGACGAGCCGGCGTAGCGGCGACGCGAGCACCGACAAGCCAGCGATTCACACGGTGAGCGCGTGGCTGTGCGGTGCGGGACTTGTGCTCGCGCAGTGCCAAACGGGCGTGAAATCCAATGAGATCGTGGCCATTCCTGAGCTGCTGCGGATTCTCGACCTGCGCGGCGCGACGGTCACTATCGATGCGATGGGCTGCCAGACGGCGATCGCCGCCGCGATTGTCGAGGGCGGCGGCGACTACCTGCTCGCGACCAAAGACAACCAGCCGACGCTGCACGCGGCGCTCAAGGAAACCTTCCGTGAGGCTGATGAGCCGCGTAGGCGCACCGTCGATGAAACACCTCGTCCTCGGGTCGAGGTCCACGAGGCCACCCAGAAGGGACATGGTCGCATCGAGTGCCGTCGGGTCCGCGTGTCTGACTCGCTCGAATGGATTCAGAGCGCGGACCGCTGGAGCAACCTCGGGTATGTGGTCGAGGTCACTCGGCAACGCACCGTCCTGTCGAGCGGCAAGACCTCGACCGAGGTCGCCCACTACATCGGCAGCGGCCCACCGCCAGCAGCCGCCCGCGTCGCAGCCCTCGTCCGCGGCCACTGGGGCATCGAGAACGAGCTGCACTGGGTGCTCGACATGGCCTTCCATGAAGACCAAGCGCGCCACCGAGCCCGCAACACCGCCGCGAACTTCACGACGCTGCGCCACTTCGCTCTCTCGCTCGTCAAGCAAGACGCCACGCGCAAACTCGGCGTCGCCAACTCCCGCAAGCGAGCCGGGTTCGACCGCCGCTACCTCATCAGCTTGCTACTCGGGCGGTCCGCCTAGAACTCGACCGCCCTGGGTTCAGCCCCGACGCCGTCATCGCCCACTTGGCCGCCCAAACCACCACCGCCGCGCTGATGCAAAAGACCTTCCGCACCGACGACGTGCTCGCCTGAGAGGCGGCGCCGGGGCGGCACCACCCGCCCGCCTGGAACGAACCTGCCTGACCAGCCTGTTCGGTGTCTGGTACTTCGGTCGAGCCAAGTTTCCGGCTGAGGAGACCTTCGAAACGCTGACGCGCCCCGCGCTCCCTAGAATCTTCTACTCGGTGGCGTTCTCAGTTTCGTTGGCGCAGTTCATCGTCGGTCCGCTCGTGCTCTTCACGCTGCCATCACAGGGGATCCACTCTTCGGGGTCATCACGATCCGGCTGGGCGCATGCGTCGCGATTCCGGCCGTTTGGATGATGTGGAAGGAGCTCGCTGTCCCCGAGCCCCACGGCAATAGACTGCCGTTCATCATCGGCTACCTGTCGATCACGGTCCTCTGCATGGCCATGGGCCGGCACATGTACCGCGGGGTCGCGTTGGCCGAGCATCGGGCAGCGATGCAGGAGGCGACACGCCAGTGGGTGGATGACTCCGCGCAGGCTGCCTACGACTTGCGTACCGGACGTGAACGCGCCGTGGCTGGCGTCAGTGATGGGCAGCACCTCTTCCAGAACACCTGCGCGGCCTGTCACGGCGTCGACCGTCGCATCATAGGACCGCCCCTCACCGAGATTGCAGATTTACGCCGGCAACCCGAACGGCATCGTGACCTGGGCGCGCGCCGGCAAGAAGCGCGGACGCGCCCAGATGCCGCCGTTCGCTTCGCTGGGAGACGAGCGGCTCCGGCAGATCGCGGTACATGTTGCAGGCCGGCTCGGCCCACTGAGCCGCACGGCCTACTGCACCAGTTCGAAGCCGGGACAAGGCAAACGGGGAGCGCGGCGCACGAAATGGAACCCATGGTTCCTAAACGTGATCGGCGACCGGCTGGCTCGCACGAAACGGAACCGTGGGTTACGTTTTGTGCATGTCGGAGCCGGAATCCAACGGGCCGAGCTGGGACCGGCTGTTCGAGACCGCTGCCGGGCAGTCCGGTACGTCACGACGAAACAGGCCGCCGAGGCAGGCTACTCGACCCACCTGCTCCGGAAGCACATCCACGCCGGCCGCGTGACGCGGCCTCAGCGGGGGATTTACCGGCTCGTGCATTTCCCGGCCACCGAGCACGAGGAGCTGGTCACCGCCTGGCTCTGGTCCGAGCAGGCTGCGGTGATCTCACACCAGACCGAGGAGACCCGCACCCGGGTTGATGTTCGATGCCACCGGCGAGCCTGCTCCCGCCCCGAACCCGGGTGATGGCCCTACACGATGGGCAAAATATCAACCCGGATGGGGATCCCCCAAATATCAACCCGGGTGGGGATCCCCCCCCCTGGGGGGACTCCATCAGCGCCAGCGCGCTTGAGGACAGCCAGCCGAGGGTGTACATATACATCATGATGCACCGCACGCAGATTTACCTCTCCGACGAAGAAACCGACGTGCTCGATCGCCTCGCGCAAGAGCAGCACCGCACGCGCTCGGAGCTGATCCGGGCCGCCTTGCAGCGGGCGTATCTCGCCGGTCACGGGGCCGACGAGGTGCTCGTTGGTCTGCAAGCGGCGGCTGGCGGGTGGCGCCGCCGCCGCTCGGGCCGCGTCCTCGTCGAGAGCCTGCGCAAGGGCCGGCTGTCGCGCCTGCACGACGCCGCGTCTGGTCCGGTGATGAAGCGCGACCGATGAAGGTCCTCGTTGACACCTCGGTGCTGATTGATCACTTGCGCGGCCGGGCGCCCGCAGCGGAGTTGCTGATGCGCTCCGTGCGCGCGGGCGCCGCGTTGTGGAGCGCCACGGTGGTTCGCACGGAGATTCTTGCCGGCATGCGCGAGAGTGAGGAGCGCGCGACGAACGCGCTGCTCGGCGCGCTGCGCTGGCAGGACCTCACGATCGAGATCGCCAACCATGCGGGCCGGCTGGCCCGCCGCTACCTGCGGTCACATCCGGGCGTCGACACCGTCGACTACGTCGTCGCCGCCACGGCGTTGACCCTAGGTGCCTCGTTGCTGACCCAGAACGTCAAACACTTCCCGATGTTCGACGGCCTGCGTCCGGCCTACTGACCGGCTGCGCGCCGCCGACCACGCGGGAAAGTCGCGGGTCCCGGGTCGGGCCAGAGGGGTCCAAGCGCCCGCTCCCACCACTCAGACCCCGCACCCGGGTTGATGTTCGATGCCACCGGCGAGCCTGCTCCCGCCCCGAACCCGGGTGATGGCCCCACACGATGGGCAAAACATCAACCCGGGGGGGGCCTCTGTGAAGAGGTGCCAGCAGTCGAAGCGGTGCCAGGCACCCCCAGGCGGGCCGGCGGGCGGGCAACGCGGGCGGGTGGGCGATCATTTTTCCGCGGTGTGGGGTGGCTTGGCGTGGCTGGTGGCCGCCCTGCGATCTCCGGGCGCTGCAAGCGGTACGGAGGGGAGAGGGCTGCAATCAATGATTGACGACCCGTCATTGATTGCACAGACTCCGAGCATGGCGAGCATTACGATCCGCAAGTTGCAGGAGACCACCAAGGCGCGGCTCAGGGTCCGCGCGGCGCAGCACGGCCGTTCGATGGAGGATGAGGCGCGGGACATCCTGCGTCAGGCGCTGGCGCAGCAGCGAACGGCCCCGCGTAATCTCGCGGAGACGATTCATCGGCGCTTTTCGGCCAGAGGCGGCGTCGAGCTGGCGCTGGAGACGCGCGAGGCGCTGCGCGAGCCGCCGACCTTCGGCCGATGATCGTGCTCGACACCAACGTGCTCGCCGAGCTGATGCGGCGGCGTCCCGAGCCCCAGGTCATGGCCTGGGTGGCGGCACGCCCACCCACGGCACTGTTCACGACCAGCGTGACGCAGGCCGAGGTGCTCTATGGTGTGGCGTTGCTTCCCGACGGCAAGCGTCGCACCGATCTGGATCGCGCGGCGCGGCAGATGTTCAGCGACGACTTTGCCGAGCGCGTGCTGCCCTTTGATTCAGCAGCGGCAGAGGAGTTTGCCGCCATCGCCGCGGCACGCCGTCGGCGGGGCCGCCCGATCGCGCAGCTCGACGCGCAGATCGCCGCCGTCGCGCGCTCGCGTGGCGCCGGCGTCGCGACGCGCAACCTCCACGATTTCGAGCATTGCGGCGTCGAGCTCTTCAATCCCTGGGAGGTCCGAGCGTAGCCGCGGAGGAGACCCGCACCCGGGTTGATGTTCGATGCCGCCGGCGAGCCTCCTCCCGCCTCCTCCCGCCCCGACCCCTGGTGAGGGCCCCACACGATGGGTAGAACATCAACCCGGGTGGGGACCTCCGGCTCAACAGCCGAAGCTGCTGACGGCGGTGCTCGGGCGCAGCCTACGCACGCTGGCGGCCTATCAGCGCCGCCGCGCTCGCGTCCTGGGCCGCGACGGCGTGCAGACGGCCGCACTGTGTGCGCTGCAACGCTTCGGCTCCGCGATCAACCTCAACGTCCACGCCCACGTCATCGCCCCGGACGCCGTGTTCCTCGTCGATGGCGAGGCGCTGCGTCCGATGGTGCTGCCGCCGCCGACCGACGCCGAGGTGGCCCAGGTGGCCTTGGGCGTGCACCGTCGTGTCTGCCGGCTCTTGGCACGTCGCCTCGAACAGGATGAGGCGGCCGCCGAGCGTGAGCCCACGCCGCTCGACAGCGCGGTCGCCGAGGCGCTGGCGCCCACGCGCCGCATGCTGCAAACAGAAGCCTGGCCGCCGCCGGCCCGCCCGCGCTGCGCTTCCGTCGACGGTTTTGGCGTCCACGCCAACGTCGCCCTCACCGCTGAGGATCGTGCAGGACTGGAGCATCTCATTCGCTACGCCTTGCGCCCGCCCTTGGCGCATACGCGGCTCAAGCGCCTGCCGTCCGGCCGCATCCGCTACCAACTCAAGCGCCCCTGGTACGACGGTTCGACCCACCTCGAACTCGACCCGCTGGCGCTGATGCGTCGGCTGGCGTTGCTCATCCCCCCGCCTCTTCAGCACACCCTCCGCTACCACGGTCTGCTCGCGCCGCATGCCCATCACCGTGCCAAGCTCGCCGCGCTGCTGCCCGCCGCGCCGGCCGCTACGGCGCCCGTCGACGCCCCCGTCGCTGCGGCGCCGACAAACGCCCCGGTCACCGACGGCGCCGACCCGCACGCCCTCGCGCCGCCGCCCACGCCCCAGGCCACCGCCCGCCGCTGGCGCTGGGCCGCCCTGCTGCGCAGGGTCTTCAAAATCGACGTCGCGTCGTGTCCCCGATGCCGCCACCCGCTGCAACTCATCGCGCTGATCTCGAAACCGTAGCGCTCAGCCGCATCCTCGACCACCTCGGTCGAGCCGCACCAACGCCGCCCGAGCCCGCCCGCCTGCCCCAGCAGACCGAGTGCGACTTCGAGCTTCAGCCCATCGACCCCGACGCTGCCGACCCCCTCGCCCCATCCGCCCGCGCCCCGCCCGACCTCCTCTGGCTCTGCCTCCCCGACCGCTGACCTCGACCAGGCGCGGCCCCTTCGCCGACCGCCCCTGCCATCCTTGCGCCCTCAACTCGCCCTTCGGCCAACCTCCGCCTTGCCACGCGCGCCATCACCCGGCCTTGCCCCCCTCGCTACGCCCCGCCATACTGCCCCAAGCCGCGTAGATCGGCTTTGGAGTTCCTACGCATTCGGCGGCGACAAGCTGATCGACATGCTCATCGAGCACAGCATCGGGGTTCGGAAGCGGACCATCGAGATGTTGGAGGTGGACCCGACCGCCTTCGCCGAGCCTGCAGGGGACGCATGAGCGGGTTGATCTGACCGATGCTGAAGCGCGATCTGCTCGACGACAAGCACTGTCAGGGCGTGACCTTTGCGGTCACCGACGCCGACATCCTGGCTCGCGCGATCGCCATGGTGTTGGTGCAGGAGTACGCGCTGGCCCGCAGCATCCTCTCGGGCGACGCGATCGCGGACGATGGAGACGCGATCGCGTTGGACGCGAACGAGATCGACGACATCGTGGCCCGGCGACTGAAACCGGCGGACGTCTATCACCGGGACGGCTTCCTCTTCCAGCTGATCATGTGGCTGGCGGCGCACCTTGACTTGGAGGACGGAGACCTGGTGGCGCTGCCGCACGCCCAGGCTTCTGCGAAGGGGCAGGACTCCATCGTGGTGCATCGAGCTGACGGCGCGGTCGTCGCGCTCTCGATCTGCGAAGACAAGGCCACCGAGAATCCTCGTGACACGATCCGCGGGGAGGTCTGGCCCGAGATTCGAGATTACGAGGCAGGAGGACGACGGGACGAGCTCCGTTCGAACATCATTGCCACGCTCGGACTAGGAGGAATTCCAGCCAACGAGGCGGCGGTACTGGTCCGCAGGATTTCATGGGAGAACAAGCGGCGGTACCGCGTGCGCGTGACTCTTGAGGGGACTCGCAGCAAGGGGCTCTTCAAGGGGTTCGACGAGATTGTGACGGGGACCCTCGAGCGTCGACGTGGAGAGACCGTTCACGTCCCCAAACTCCGCGCCTGGATGAACGAGTTCGCGGCGAAGGTGGAGGCTGAGCTGGGCCGCTACGCCAGGGAGGAGTGACGTGTTCGATTCTGAGACCGTCCGACTCATCCACGGCGCCGAGCCACTCGAGGACCTCGACCTCGACCGGCTGCCGCAGTTCTTGACCGAGGCCTATGCGAAGGTGGTCGCGGCGCGCCTCGGGGCGGTGGAGCTCGTCAACGGCCATCGAGACGAGGAGTGGGCGCGGAACTCGATCAGCTTCGCAGGCTCGCCGACACGTACGAGGGCTCTCGGTGTTCCTTCCGAGAACAACGCTCATCGTGCCTCCCTGCGCGTTCGTTGCAGCTTCGGCCCACCACACGCTGAGCCAGGCGCGCCTGATCGAGGCGCGAATGCGACGGCTGGACGTAGACGCCCCGTCGCTCACCGTGCATGGCGTCGGCCCGGAGGTGGCGGCATGCTTGCTGTTCCTGTTGTCGGGTCAGCAGGCGGACGCGGCCGAGACGACCAAGCTCTTCAAGACGGCAGCGGATCGGCCGCACGAGGCAGAGCTGCTCCGGGGTCTGTCGGCGTTGGCCTCGGGCGATGGCCGCCAACTCCGAGAATTCGCCGCATCTGGCCCACCGGCCCCGATGGACGACTCCGTCGGGGACTACCTCGAGCGAGCAGCTGCGGTCATCTGGGCCGACCTTGCACGTGCTGTGAGACTGATCGGCCGGATCGCTCTTGGGCTGGACGTCAACGAGCAGCCCGATGAGGTCATCGAGACGGTCCTCAGCACGCTGGAGTCCTCGCAACGAACGATTCCGGCTGTGGAGCGAGGTTTGGTGGTGCGCCCGAGCCTTGCCGGGCCATTCCACGTCGCGCGGCTTCTCCGCCGCGTCTCGAGCGAGCTGCTCAGTGCGGCGATTGTTCGCGTCCCCGCGCCTTCCGGGGTCGAGCAGGCACGATGGTGGAACTTCATTCGCTACTTCGCCTCACGCCGGCCATTCCTGTGGCGCAACCACCTGAGCGCTCTGGCGGAGGGCTTCCTCGAGCACGGCCGCTCCTTCGTCCTCACGTTCCCGACGGGCGCTGGGAAGACGACCGTGACCGAGCTGCGCATCGCCACCGAGTTGCCTTCCGGGGACGAAAGGTCGTCTACCTCGCGCCGACGAGGGCGCTCGTTGACCAAGTCTCTCAAGAGCTCTCAGAGCGGCTCGTCCCCATCGCGGAGTCCGTCGTCCGCGGCAGATTTCTTGAGGACTTCGGGGAGGACGCTGCCGGCAGGGTGTTCGTCCAGACCCCCGAGCAGTGCCTCGCATACCTGTCCTTCGATGTCGACGCGCGTCAGGACGTGGGGCTGGTGGTGGTAGATGAAGCCCACCAGCTCTCTGGTGAGCCGCCCGCGCCGGACGGAGGCGCTACGCTGCCCGGGCGACGTTCGGTGGACGCCATGTGGACGCTGCTGTCGCTCTTGCAGCGTTCTCCCGATGCCGATGTCGTTCTGATCTCCGCCATGGTGCGGAACGGGAAGGCCGTGGCCGACTGGCTGGCGGCAGCCACCGCGCGCCCGGCTACCGTCTTGGAACTGCCATGGAAGCCAACCCGGCAGGTGCGCGGAGTCGTCGTCTACGAAGCGTCCGACATTCGAGGGCTTGACGGAACTCTTGCGACCCGAAAGCGAGCACGTGGAACGGGGAAGCCTCGGAAGGCCGAGAAGGCGGGCATTGGAGCACAGCCGATCGGCCTCTTCTGCCACACGCAGGTCTGGGCGACGAACAGCGGCTTCGCCAAGTTCCCGGTCTTGCCTGGGTCGGCGCCGCTCGGAGTGAGCGACTACTGGCGGGTCACTGCGAACCGAAACGAAGTCGGCGGACACCTTCTTGGCGCAATGGCGCAGGCGCAGATGCGGCCGATCGTGTTCAGCCAGCAGATCGGATGGACGGCCAACATCGCGGATGCCGGAGCTGGAGTGCTCGAGTCGGCCGGCACTCCCGAAGTCGAACTGACGGAGGAGGAAGAGGCCCTATTCGCCGCGGCCGCAGTTGAGCTCGGCGACGCGCGGCATGTCGAGGGGATCTGCGGCGGTCGCATCGGCGTCCACCACGGCCTGCTGCTCTGGCCAGAGCGAGCCGCCGTGGAGGGTGCTTTCCGCCGGTCGAACGGTCTACTCGGCCTCGTAGCCACCCCTACCGTCGCGCAGGGGATCAACCTGCCCGCGGAGGCGGTCGTCATCGCCGGCGACGACCGGTGGACCGGCGAGATGGATGAAGGCGGCATGCAGCCGCTGGCTGTCCACGAACTTCTGAACGCTGCCGGGCGGGCGGGCCGAGCTGGGCATTACGCCCACGGCATCGTGATCGACTTGCCCGGGAAGGTCCTGACGGTCGAAGAGCGGGACGGGAGCTACGGGGTGACGGGGCTCGACCACATCATGTCGTTGTTCGGCTTGCCCGATCAGTGCCTGGATGTGGTCGACCCGATCACGCAGGTGATCGACCGGATCCAGGCAGCCGGGGTCGAAGCCGATGTCAGCGAGTACGTCGTGCGGCGGGCCGCTGGCATCCCGGACGACCAACTCGTTCGCATCCTGGGAGCCACCTTCGGGAACGCCGCAGCTGCGGACCGAGAGGACCGTGCCGCGGTACAGGCCCTACTGCTCCGCGGTCTCGGAGCTGCTCTCGATGCCGAGCAAGACGATGCCGACCAACTTGATCTCGACGGCTGGCGGGACTTCGCGGGCCAGGTGGGGGTTTCGCCGTTCGTCGCTGCGCGGATGGCAGCCGTTGTTCCGCCCGCGGAGACGATCGCCGCCTGGGCATTCGACGACCTGCTCGACTTCGCGATCGGCGAGGTGACGCGACATCTGTTTGGCCTGGTGAATCCGATCAGCTCTGGGCTCTCGCGCATCATCCCGCGCGCCCGTGTTCGGCGGGGGGCGACCTACGTGTTCACCGAGAGCGTCGACGAGTGGGAGCAGCGGTGGCGGGCCGTCATCCCGAATCTGGTCCGAGCCTGGATCAGCGGCGAGGACGTCGCCAGGATCGGTCAGCGCCTTCACACACACCGAGGGGCAGACGGGAGGGTCAACGCCGTCTGTCTGGGGCGACGCTTTGCACTTCACGCCGCCACGAGCATCGCCCACGGCGCATCGGTCGTGGTCCGCGTCGTCGAGACCGTACGTGCCGACGCCTTGTCGGGCCTCCTCAAGAGGCAGCTACCGCTTGTCTCCGGCTGCATCAGGGAGGGCTTCGATGAGCCCGACAAGCTGCTGCTCTTCTGGTACCTGCGGCGCTCCGGTGGCCGCTATCCCCGCGTGGCGGTGCACTCAGAGTTCGTCGGCATCGAGGGTGCGCTCGCAGGCTGGGCGGACGGAACCGACGTGGACGAGCGCCGCAACCACATCCGCCAGGCGTGGGGCGATGCGTAGACCAGCACGCCTCGTCGTCACCCGGTCCCGAACCAGGGTTCGTGAAGAAGCATGAGCCACCGGGGCTGCCGCGAACGGCGAGCGAGGGCGAGCGGAGCGGTTCGTTCTGGCGCGGCCGGGGCCTCTGCATCGCCGGGAGGACCTTGCACCGGCGGCGCTTGGGGCTAGTTTCGGGCGCGCGGCGGAGCTGTGGCGAGGCGCTGCGGGAAGCGGTGGTGCGGGACGGCGTTCGGGTCAGCGAGGGCGAGCGGCGCGTGGCCGCTCACGGAGCCTGGGCGCAGCAGACGCCCGCGTACACGCGCAGTCCGTAGGTGCCGAAGGGGGTGCGTCGTGAAAGCGAAAGGAGAACCGATGGCCATAAGACGCCATCCTCGTCCGGGTCGGGCCGGACGGAGAAGGGGGCAGCGAACGTCGTCGGAGATTGGACCGACGGCCTGCAAGAGCCGAGCTGTCTGAATTGCCCGAGCCGAAAGGAGACGGGCTACCGCAGGTGCCATGGTGAACAGGCGCGATCAGAGAGACGCGCAACGTGAAGTCGGTGCTGGAAGCCTCTGAATGAACACTACGCCCGGGGGCCGCACCCGGGTTGAGGGCTCGCGCCGAGCCTGCAGGAGCGAACGTGTCCTTTCCTCTGCGCTACGTCTTGGTGGATGTCTTCGGTGAGAAGCCCTTCACCGGCAACCAGCTCGCGGTTGTGCTCGACGGCGCCGCGCTCTCCGCGCGGGAGATGCAAGACATTGCACGCGAGTTCAACCTCTCGGAGACGACCTTCGTGCTTGGCGCGCATGAGGGTGAGCGTGGGTATCCGGTCCGTATCTTCACGCCGGAGCGAGAGCTGCCTTCGCCGGTCACCCCACGCTCGGTACGGCCTGGGTGATCGATAATCTCTTGCGCACTCGACCCTAGCGGCCGCGTCACGCTCGACCTGGCGGTCGGCTCGATCCCGGTGGCGCGCGACGAGGCGACCGGTCTGCTTTGGATGACGCAGCGCCGACCGACCTTTCACGAGCGCGTTGCCGCGACCGAGGCCGCAGCGTTGGTCTCGCTGGCGCCACAAGACCTCGACGAGCGTTTCCCCGCGCAGGTCGTCTCGACCGGTCTGCCCTTCCTGCTCATTCCGCTGTGTTCGCTGGACGCCGTCCGGCGCGCACGCGTCGATGCCGGCGCTCACCAGGGCTGGCGGGCGCACAGCGCAGCCGCGTTCCAGCTGGTCTTCGCCCGCGAGGCGTATGATCCGCGGCATCATCTCAACGTGCGAGTCTTCGCGCATGAGGTCGGCATGCCCGAGGACCCGGCGACCGGCAGTGCCAACGGGTGTCTCGCGGCCTACCTGGTCCAGCACCGCTACTTCGGCAGCGAAGCCGTGGATGTGGTGGTCGAGCAAGGCTTCGAGATCGGTCGTCCCTCGTTGCTCTACCTGCGCGCGAGCAGGCTGCACAGCGCCGGCACGGGCGAGGGCGAGCCGATTCACGTGCGGGTCGGTGGCCGGGTCTGGCAGATCGGCGAGGGGCAGCTCCTCCGCCCCACCTGAGCCCTGCCTCTCGCGTGCGAGGCGCCGATCGGAGCTTACGCCGTGACGCGGGGCGTGCCTTGACGCGGGGCGTGCCCGTGACGCGGGCGTGCTGACGCGGGGCGTGCCAAGCACCCCGGGGCGGGGCGGGCGGGCAACCCGGGGCGTGCTAGCACCCAGCGTTCGCCCACCATCACCCCGGGTCCGGCACCCCTCACACCATCACCCCGGGTCTGGGACTCCGGCGCAGGTTGATATGCATTCCGGCCTCGGGCTGCACCCGGTTTGATAAGCCCCCCCAACGGCCATCCCGCGGCCATCCGCAACCCGGGTGAGGCTCCCGAAGGCGGCCGCCGAGCGCGAGCCCACGCCGCTCGATAGCGCGGTCGCCGAGGCGCTGGCGCCCACGCGCCGCATGCTGCAAACAGAAGCCTGGCCGCCGCCGGCCCGCCCGCGCTGCGCTTCCGTCGACGGTTTTGGCGTCCACGCCAACGTCGCCCTCACCGCCCGCCCTTGGCCCATACGCGTTCCCTCAGCGTTGACACGCGCCATCACCGGGCCTTGCCCCCCCTCGCAACGCCCCGCCATACTGCCCCCAGCGGCGTAGATCGGCTTTGGAGTTCCTACGCTTCGGACCGCAGGCGAGGGGTTCGCTTGGTCGCGCTCGCGTGCAGTGGATCCGAGCTTGACCGGTAATGGCAGCGTATTGCGGCCGTGAACGCGTACGGATTTGACAGGTCCAGGTCGACGTTGCACGGTGGTGGCCGATCAATCGCTAGCGAGGATGAAACCGATGCACGACAATGCCTCAGCCCCTTGCGCATGCTCCGGTTCTCCCGCGGGCGTTCCGGGCGCAGCGATCCCCGCGGCGCCCGCGGCTGCACCCTCCTCCTCTGCTTCGTGTGGCTGCGGCCGATCGTGCGGCGGCGGGTGTCCCGGCTGTGCGGCAGCGCAGGCTGAGATCGCCCCAGTCCCGGTGTGTGCCGTCGGCCGGATCCGGCCGCGGGTCCCGACGCTCGGCCTCGAGAAGGAGATCGCGCAAGCGACGGGGCGAAAGCCGACAAGCACGAAGAGTGATGAGGAGGCGCTCTGCGCGGTCCTCACGGCGCCGGAGAACGACTATCTCGCCCGCGAGGTGTGTTGGGTATTCTCGGTGCAGGGGGTGGACGCCTTCATCGTGAAAGCCGCGGACGCGACCACACTCAAGTGGGTGCTGTCCACCCTTCGCCCCGACAAAGGCCCGTCCGACCTCGACGTGGTGATCGGGCGCATGGCCGGAAGAGCAAGCATGGTGGAGTGCAACGGGCTGATGCTGCCCACCGTCGTCCCGGCCCAGATCTACAGCTTCGATCGCGCGAGTTTTGCGCGATCGATCCAGCGTCCAAAGGACATCGATGAGAAGTCCTTTGATTCGGCGGTAAAGCAGACCTTCGACGTGATCGCGCAGCTGAATGGCAACTATGGGTTGACCGAGGCCCACCGCGCCCTCAATTACCTGGTGATCCGCGATCCTCACCTCTACGAGGTCGTCGCGCGCCAACTGGCCGACGGTGCGCCGCTGACAGCGATCGCCTCCCGTCCGAGCGCACTGTCCGGCGGACGCCGAGTGATCGAAGTCATCCTGCACTTCAAGACGCGCGCGAGCGACCAAACGCGGAGCTACTTCGCTCGGGTGGATGTCACCGATCTGTTTCCGTTCCTGGTATCGCCCATCGCGCCCTACATCGCGATGAACTGACGAGGCCCAAGTGCGGCTCCCGGTCGGTTTCGCGACTGACAGCCTTTACCTTTCGCCCTTTGCCTACGTGGCATTTGGTCCGGACGTCCTCCGCGCGCGCCCCGTCGATCTCTTCCGTCCCCGGCCCATCGACCTCGCGCCAGCGGGTCGCACCTGCAGCGACGCCGCCGAGATCGCCTGCGTGACGGAGGCGCAAGGCCGCTTCAACCAGTGCGTGCTCGCCTGCGATGGAGCCTGCGCCACGGACGAACGCTGGCCCTTCCCGGCGCGCACCGCGGTCTGCATGACGTGTCGGCGCCAGCGCGACGACTGTGGTTGGACGCGCCAGCAGGAGCTCGAGGCCTGCCATCGAAGCCACGCCTGTCCGGTCGGGTATTCGTGTTCGACGGACCTGAAGCGGCCGCAGGTCCAGCACTGCTGCCCGGCGGGCATGGTCGCCTGTGACGGGATCTGTCGCCCTGCGTTTTGCCCCGCGCCAAGGGTCTTGCGCGCAGCGACCTGCCAGTGCGAATGCGGGATCCAATTCTGCTCACCGCCGACCGTCGTCGACCCAACGACCTGTCAATGCGTCTGCCCAACCCCCCTGCCCGCCAGCCAAGTTCCAGGCCCACGACACGTGTGCGTGCTCCTGCGCGGCGGGGTTCACGGAGTGCGGCGACGACTGCGTCACGCTCAGCACGGACCGGCGCAACTGCGGCGCGTGCGCGAACGTGTGCGCTCCTCATGAGGCCTGCTGTTTTGGCAACTGCGTCGCTCTCAATCGTGATCCGAACTGCGGCGTGTGCGGGACGGATTGCAGGTCACGTGGGCATACATGTTGCCCGACCCAGGGCGGATCGGCTCGCGGAAGCTGCGTCGATCTGAGGCACGATGCGAAGAACTGCGGGTCCTGCGGTCGCGCATGCGCTCAGAAGTACACGTTCTGCGACCAAGGTCGCTGCGCCTGCGAACCGGGGTCACCTCCGTGCGGATCCGGCTGCTGCCCGCCCGGCGAAACCTGCTGCATCGACGAGAAGGGATACGCCGTCTGCCGGGACCTGCGCCACGATGACCAGAACTGCGGTGCGTGCGGCTCCCCCTGCGGAAGCGGGCTGACCTGCTGCGACGGCAGGTGCGTCGACCTGATGAGGAGTCCGACAAACTGCGGCCGCTGTGGCACCGCGTGCACACCGAGCCAGCGCTGCGAGCTGGGGCGTTGCGTTTGCTCGGCTGGCACGATCGCGTGCGGTTCGGACTGCTGCACTCCGGGCCTGACATGCTGCACGAATCGCTGCGTCAACCTGCAACGGGATTCCAGCCATTGTGGCCGGTGCGGGACCGCATGCCCCGTGGGCACGACCTGTCAGAGCGGACGCTGCCTTTGTCCCTCGGGACAGCCGCCTTGCGGCGTGAACTGCTGCCCGGCCGGTCAGCTTTGCTCCCACGAACACTGCTGTCCGGCCGGTCACGCCTGGTGCAACGGCCAATGCATCGACGTGCGCAGCGACCCACTGAACTGCGGCGAGTGCAATCGGCCCGTCACGAATTTCAGCATCGCAGCCAACGGCTACGTGACGACGGTGAATTTGGCATGCTCCGAGTGGCTGGCCTGTCTGTCCGGCCAACTACAGCCCCTGTCCCGCGGATACTACCGGCGGCCCCTGCTGCCCATCCGCCACGCCCGTGTGCACGGGCGTGGCGGGTCTGCTTTAGGTTCAACGACGGCGTGCTGAGGAACGTGTACGCCTGCTGTCCCACGAATGCCCCGCGACCCCTCTTCTCCAACGGCGGCTTGACCTGCCATCCGGCCGACGGCGGACCGTAGAGTCATCTCCTGAACGCAGCACGCCGCCCCGAGCGCTAGCAGCGGCGAGCACCAGTGTACGGGCGCGACAACGCCAGCGGGTGGCGCAGCCATGGGTCAGATGACCTCCAGCCAGGGTTAATTTTTCGCGCTGGCGGCGAAGGCGGGCGCGCGCGGTTCGGGCGTGAGTCGCAGGGCGCCTGGTCGCGGACGCCCTGCGACGCGCTGCTCGTGGTCCGTAGGGCCACGGCCGGCATTCGGCCGACCCGGAGCCGCCTTTCGGACGAAACGGCGAGGCCCAGGGAGCCGAACCGGGGATGCTTCCAGGGAGCCGAACCGGGGATGCTTCCAGGGAGCCGAACCGGGGATAGGGAGCCGATAGGGAGCCGGATAGGGAGCCGAACCGGGGATGGTTGAGCCCCGGAACCCGAACGAGGGAGCCGAACCGGGGATGGTTGAGCCCCGGAACCCGAACGGGAGATGGTTCCGGGCTCTGTTTGAAGGTCTTTCGCCAGGGGGATGGCACCTGGCGGGAGCACGTCTCCACGTGCGTTCGGGATGGACGACCGGAGCGCGGCTTCTGAGCCGGGTGCGGGGGCGATGTGGCACTGCGCATCGCGCGCTGGACGCAGCACCGCCGGGGTGAAGCAGCGTGGGTGAGCGTGAGGGGTGGAAGGGCGAGCGTGGAGCGGCGTCAGCTGGGCGCTGCCCAGCAAACACCGGCATGGAGCCGCATCGCGTAGGTGCCGGGCGGGAAGACCACGTCTCGTACGCCGGAGCGGAAGGCGACCCAGGCGCAGCGGTAGTGCTCAAGGAAGGCCTTAAGGCGCTGCGGGGCCTCGATGCGCGCCCACTTGTTGGTGCTGGCGACGCGGGGGCTGAGCTGGCGCCGGGGGGCGTGGGTGGGGGGCGTGTCGAGGGGTGACTGGGCCAGCACGCGACGCGGGCCGAGCACCGCGCGTCCTGCTGCGGCCCGCTCCGCGGCCAGCGCGGCCTCGCGTTCGGCGATGGCGCCATTCAACAGCGCGCGGTAGTCCGCCGGCGGCAGGTGCGCCCACGCGGGCAAGGGCTTGAGCGCGAGCGTGGCGGACGGGGGCACGGGCCCCTCCGCGCGAAAGAACCCCACCGGTCGCTCGACGCGCAACGGCTGGCCAGGGTCCAGCGCGCAGCTATGCACGCCGGGCCACATCCGGCTGCGCACCACCAGCCCAGCGGTGACCGGGTTGGTGAGGGTGTAGACAGCGGTCAAGCGGTGCCTGGCACCCAACGATCGCAGGCACCCAACGATCGCAGCACCCAACGATCGCAGGCCGCGACCACGCCGCGCCCGGCGAGGGCCTCGGCGCCTTCCTCCGCCGCCAGGGCCCCGACGCCGTGATCGCCCACTTGGCCGCCCAAACCACCACCGCCGCGCTGATGCAAAAGACCTTCCGCACCGACGACGTGCTCGCCTGAGAGGCGGCGCCGGGGCGGCACCACCCGCCCGTGGATGCAACGCCCAAAAAGTGATCCAGGGCAGCACGCTAAAAGTGATCCACCCTGGGCACGGTTGAGAGTTAAGCGGTCTCGGTTCGTTGGCTCCTGTAGGACTTGCCCTTGGTCGTGAGGATGTGGGCGTGATGAGCGAGGCGGTCGAGCAAGGCCGTGGTGAGCTTCTCGCTGCCAAAGACCTGCACCCACTCGCCGAAGGCCAGATTGCTGGTAACGACAGTGGAGCAGCGCTCATAGCGATCGGCGAGGAGGTTGAAGAGCAGCTCGGCCTCGACTTTGTCGAGCGGGACAAAGCCGAGCTCATCGAGAATCAGCAGCGGCGCGCGCTGGTAGTGGCGGTGCAGCTGATGCAGACGGCGTTCGTCACGGGCCTCGACGAGCTGTCGGACCAGGTCGGCGACGCGGACGAAGGCGACGCGGGTGCGGCGCTTGGCGGCCTCGACGCCCAGGGCGATCGCCAGGTGCGTCTTGCCGGTGCCGATCGGGCCGACGATGACGACATCCTCGGCATCATCGATGAATTGGCCGGTGGACAGGGCCTGGATTTTGGATTTGCTCACCCCGCGCAGCGCGGCCCAGTCGAGCATGTCGAGCGTCTTGGTGTCGGGGAAACGGGCCTCGGCGATGCGGCGGTGGGCGACGTTTTGCTGGCGGGTGGTGACCTCGAGCGATAGCAGCTCTTGGACGACGGCCTCGTAGGTCCACGAGCCGTCTTGGGCCTGGCGGCAGACCGCGGCGAGCTGACGGGCGATGGTCGGCAGCTTGAGCTCCTTGCACAGCCCTTCGATGATGGCGATGGTGGCGGCGTGGTTCATGCGTGCACCTGCGCCAGCAAGGCGTCGAAGTCGGCGGCACACGCCGCCTCGACGACGTAGTGAGCGAGAGGCTCGGGCACCGGGATAGCCGCCGGTACAGCCTCACGGCGCAGCGCGGCGAGCTCGAGCAGGTGGTGCTGACCGCCGTCGAGCGCCGTGGTCAGCGCGGCGGCCACCGCCTCGGTGCCGTGCTGGACGACCGCGGCGAGCACCCGCGCCAGGAGGCGACCGGCTTCGCGCCCACCGTGGGTTTGCTCCAGCAGCGTCCACAGCCTGCCGAAGGGCTCGCCCAGCTCCGCCATCAGCTCTGGAGCGACCTGACGTACCGCTTGTGGCTTGCGGCTCAGCTCGACCAGATAGTCGCTGTAGCGGATGTGGCGCTCGTGTCGCTGCACGACGGCGAAGCTGCGTCTCCTCGCGACAGATGAAGCGAATGTCGCTCGGCCCGACGTACGCCATTACGTCGAGCAGCCGCCAGTGGCTCGGTAGCGAATACGTCTCGGCGTGGTAGGTGACCAGCGCCTTGCGGCTGGCACGCAGCGCTACGGCCAGGCGCGGCTCAAAGGGTCGAGCGGGAAGCGGCCGTAGCACCGGCTGCTCCTGCGCGAAGCGCTGCATCACGGTCTGGCCCTGGGCATCGCGCCGCCGCTGCGCTTGTGTCGAGGCGCTCGAGCAGCTCGGCAGACACCTGCTCGAGCGTTTCGCCCGCAGGAACAGGCACCAGGTGCTGCAGCCGTATGCCCTTGCCGCGCCCCTCGACGCCTCCTTTGTCGTGTCCGGTCCCCACCCGCGCAAAGCACGGTTCGAACAGGTAGTGCGTCGATAGCGCCATGAAGCGCTGCGTCAGCACGCGCCCGGGAAACAGCACCCGCCGCACCGCTGCCGACAAATTGTCGTAGACGCACCGCGTAGGCACGCCGCCCAGATGCGCGAACGCTCGCACGTGTCCGTCGAGAAACGCTGTCTGGTCGCACCGATCGTACAACCACGCCACGTCTCGGCCTGAGTACATCAGCCGTAGCAAGAACATCCAACGCTTGACGCGCTGCTCGGCCAGATCGAGCGTGACCTCGAAAAGTCGACCTGCGCTTCATCGCCAGCGCGATGCACCAGCGGCACGAAGCCCTCTGTGCGCAGCCGCCGCCATTGCCGCACCAGCTTGCGCACGCTGGTCTCGCCGACCGCCACGCCTTCGCTGACCAGCTGCTGGTGCACACGTGTCGCTGTGATGCGCTGCTTGGCCGTCGTGCGGCTCGACCAGGCCTCGAGCAGCTCCTCGACGCGCGGTCCTACCCGATCGAGCACTGGCCGCTGCCGTTTGATCGCTGGCCGGATGCGCCCCGGCTCGTCTTGCTCCACGTACTTGCGCACCGTGTTGCGGCTCAGCCCGAGCTGCTGGGCGACCTCCCGCCGACTCAGCCCTTCTACGAGCACCTTGTGTCGAATAACATGCACCTGATCCATCCTGAGCATCCTTCCCCCCGCCCAGCAACGAGTCCTCACTACCTCGATGCTAGTCGGGTCCGGGGTGCCCCGGGTGGATCACTTCCTACGTGCTGCCCTGGATCACTTTCTTAGCGCTGCGTCCAGCCCGCCTGGAACGAACCTGCCTGACCAGCCTGTTCGGTGTCTGGTACTTCGGTCGAGCCAAGTTTCCGGCTGAGGAGACCTTCGAAACGCTGACGCGCCCCGCGCTCCGTAGGATCTTCTACTCGGTGGCGTTCTCAGTTTCGTTGGCGCAGTTCATCGTCGGTCCGCTCGTGCTCTTCACGCTGCCATCACAGGGGTTCCACTCTTCGGGGGTCATCACGATCCGGCTGGGCGCATGCGTCGCGATTCCGGCCGTTTGGATGATGTGGAAGGAGCTCGCTGTCCCCGAGCCCCACGGCAATAGACTGCCGTTCATCATCGGCTACCTGTCGATCACGGTCCTCTGCATGGCCATGGGCCGGCACATGTACCGCGGGGTCGCGTTGGCCGAGCATCGGGCAGCGATGCAGGAGGCGACACGCCAGTGGGTGGATGACTCCGCGCAGGCTGCCTACGACTTGCGTACCGGACGTGAACGCGCCGTGGCTGGCGTCAGTGATGGGCAGCACCTCTTCCAGAACACCTGCGCGGCCTGTCACGCCGTCGACCGTCGCATCGTAGGACCGCCCCTCACCGAGATTGCGCAGATTTACGCAGGCAACCCGAACGGCATCGTGACCTGGGCGCGCGCGCCGGGGAAGAGGCGCGCGGACGCGCCCCAGATGCCGCCGTTCGCTTCGCTGGGAGACAAGCGGCTCCGGAAGATCGCGGAGTACATGTTGCAGGCCGGCTCGGCCCACTGAGCCGCACGGCCTACTGCACCAGTTCGAAGGCGGGACAAGGCAAACGGGGAGCGTGGCGCACGAAAGGAACCCACGGTTCCTAAACGTGATCGGCGACCGGCTGGCTTGCACGCAACGGAACCTTGGGTTACGTTTTGTGCATGTCGGAGCCGGAATCCAACGGGCCGAACTGGGACCGGCTGTTCGAGACCGCTGCCGGTCAGTCCGGGTACGTCACGACGAAACAGGCCGCCGAGGCAGGCTACTCGACCCACCTGCTCCGGAAGCACATCCACGCCGGCCGCGTGACGCGGCCTCAGCGGGGGATTTACCGGCTCGTGCATTTCCCGGCCACCGAGCACGAGGAGCTGGTCACCGCCTGGCTCTGGTCCGAGCAGGCTGCGGTGATCTCACACCAGACGGCGCTGTCGCTGCACGGCCTCTCCGACGTGCTGCCGGCGCAGGTCCACCTCACACTCCCGGCTGCGTGGAGGAAGCGCCGCTTCCGCGTGCCGCCCGACGTGGTGCTGCACCACGCCGACGTAGCGCCTGAGGACCGCGCTTGGTTCTCCTCGGTCCCGATCACGAACCCGCGCCGCACTTAACGACTGCGCACGCGAGGGCCTCTCGCCCGAGCTGCTCCGACAAGCCGCACAGCAAGCCCTTCGCCGCGGGCTCGTCACGAAGGCCGAGCTCGGTGATGTCGAGGTCGCGCTCAAGCCGTTTGGAGGGCTCGCCGCATGACGCTTCGCACGTACTCGTCCCC
The DNA here is from genome assembly GCA_016702545.1 of Pseudomonadota bacterium. GTDB lineage: Bacteria > Myxococcota_A > Polyangia > JADJTL01. The sequence goes on from JADJDT010000019.1 coordinate 22,829, forward strand.
CGAGGCCTTCAAGCAGGCCCTCGAACAGCGCCTGCGCACCTCCGCGAAGTCCGGTGCCGAGTTCGCGCGCAAGCGGCAGCTGCTCGTGTTCGATCGTTTCCTCGCGCGCGTCGTCGCCGTGCTCGGAGATGCCGCAACGCTGAAGGGCGGACTCGTCCTCGAGCTGCGCATCGAGCGCGCCCGCACCACGAAGGACATCGACCTCCGCATGGTCGGCTCGCCCGACGACATCCTCGCGAGGCTGCAGGAGGCGGGGCGTCGCGACCTGGGCGACTTCCTCACGTTCGAGGTCGGCCCCGACGAAGACCACCCGGAGATCCAGAACGACGGCATGCAGTACGACGGGCTTCGCTTCCGCGCCGAGTGCAAGCTCGCGGGGAAAGTCTACGGCCAGCCCTTCGGCGTCGACGTCGCGTTCGGCGATCCGATCCTCGGCGAGCCCGAGATCGTGGTCGCCGAGGACGTCCTTGCTTTCGCCGGCATCGCACCGCCGACGCTGCGCCTCTACCCGATCGAGACGCACCTCGCCGAGAAGCTGCACGCGTACACGATGCCGCGGTCGCGCCCGAACTCGCGGGTGAAGGACCTCCCCGACATCGCCCTGCTCGCGACCGCGCAGCCCATCGACGCGAAGCGCCTGCGCGCCGCGCTCGAGCAGACCTTCACGTTCCGCAAGACGCACGCGCTACCCGCGAAGGTGCCCGCGCCGCTTGGCGCTTGGACGACGCCCTATGCAGCGATGGCCCGCGAAGACCAGCTGGCGTGGCTCACTCTCGACGAGGTGACCAAGGCGGCCCAGACCTTCCTCGATCCCGTCCTCGCCGGAGAGCTCGATGCAACGTGGGAGCCTGAGACGTGGAGCTGGCGACTTCACTGAATTGGGCCACTTCACTCGCAGGTGAAGTCCACCGATTTAGTGAAGTCTGGCCTCCGTCACTGCACCAGCTCGAAGAAGTCGTGCGTGAGCGTCACCGACTCGATGACGTTCTCGTCGCTCTCGTTGTCCCACTCGCCAGCGACGAACTTCGTGGGCCACGCGCGAGAGAGCGACCAGCGGCGCAGCGTGGTGCCGTCGTGGTCCTGCTGCACGATGTCGAGGTTCCGTTTGTAGTTCACGTCGGTGAGGCCGAGGCCGCTCGACGTGATCGCCACGTCCTGGAACCAGTCGAAGAGGTCGCGATCCTCGGTGGCTCCGCGCTCGAGCGTCACGTCCGAGAACGTGAGCCTCCCGGGGCTCTTGTTCGGGATGAGCGAGCCGCCCTCGAAGTACTGCACGTTGGCGACCCCGACGGACAGCTCGCTACGGTCTGCTCGCGCGGCATGCCCAGCACCGCGCCAAGCTCGCCGCGCTGCTGCCCGCCGCCCTGGCCGCTGCGGCGCCCGTAGACGCCCCAGCCGCTACGGCGCCGGTAGACGCCGACGGTGCCGACCCCCACGCCCTGGCGCCGCCGCCCACGCCCCAGGCCACCGCCCGCCGCTGGCGCTGGGCCGCCCTGCTGCGCAGGGTCTTCAAAGTCGACGTCGCCTCGTGCCCCCGCTGCCGCCACCCGCTGCAACTCATCGCGCTGATCGCGGAGGCCGCAGCGCTCACCCGCATCCTCGACCACCTCGGTCGAGCCGCCCCACCGCCGCCCGAGCCCGCCCGCCTGCCCCAGCAGACCGAGTGCGACTTCGAGCTTCAGCCCATCGACCCCGACGCTGCCGACCCCTTCGCCCCATCCGCCCGCGCCCCACCCGACCTCCTCTGGCTCTGCCTCCCCGACCGCTGACCTCGACCAGGCGCGGCCCCTTCGCCGACCGCCCCTGCCATCCTTGCGCCCTCGACTCGCCCCTCGGCCGAACTTCCCCTTGCAGATGGCGCCATCACCCGGCCTTGCCCCCCTCGCTACGCCCCCGCCATACTGCCCCCAGCCGCGTAGATCGGCTTTGGAGTTCCTACGCATCGCTCGGTGGCGCGCCTGCTGCTAGCGGACTCGAGCCGGCGGCTGACGCGCGAGCGCCAGGTCGCGATCGCGGCCAGCGACGCGGCGTTCGCCGAGGAGCTCGCCGAACGCGAAGCCCAGGCGCGCCAGCGCCAACAGAATCAGCGCGAATCGTAGCCCTCGGGCGGCTCGCTCAGCGACGAGAGCCTGTCCCTGAATTCATGTCGTGGTCGTGGCCGTGGTTGTTGACGGCGACGGCGGATCGTGTTCACGCGGCAGCCGCACGAAAAACGTCGCGCCGCGCCCGACCTCACTTTGCACACCCACCACGCCCCCATGCTGCTCCACGATGGCCTTGCAGAGCGCTAGACCGAGCCCTGTACCGCCCTTCGAGTGTGCGCCGGCCTGCACCTGGTAATACTTCCTGAAGAGCTGCGCCTGGGCTCGCTTGCCGATACCGGGGCCCTGGTCCGTGACCGCCAAGCGTAGCCAATCCGGCCCGTCGGCAGCCCCGCTGAGCGTGACCCGCCCACCTGTTGGGGAGACCTTGAGGGCGTTGCCGAGCAGGTTGGTCAGAACCCGCAAGAGGTGGTCGCGATCGCCCCGCGCGGCGAGCTTGGTGTCGGGTACGTCCGCGACGAGGGCTACTCGCGATCCAGCGGCGAGAGCGGCGAGGCTCGCGATGGTCTCGTCGACGATCTCGGACAGCGGCACCCGTTCCAGCCGTAGCTCGAGCTGGCCGGCTTCGATTTTCTCCAGATCGAGCATGGTGTTGACTAGGCGGATCAAGCGATCGGTGTTGACCACCGCGATACGCACCAGCTCGCGGGCCTTGTCGGGCAAGGGGCCGAAGACCGCGCCGTCGAGCAACCCGATGGCCCCGCGAATCGACGTCAGCGGCGTACGAAGATCGTGGCTCGCGGCGGCCACGAAGTCGCTCTTGAGCTGCTCGACCTGCTTGCGCTGGGTGATGTCCGTGGAGATGCCACCCACGCCATAAATCTCACCACGCTCGGTGAAGAGGGGGAACTTGGCGCTCAGGTAGACGGGCGACACGCCATCGTCGCGCACGCGCTCCTCGAACTCCATCGCGCACCGCGCCTCGATCACCAAGCGATCGTTGGCGCTGAAGGCCGCCGCCGCGGCGGAGCCGAAAACCTCGCCGTCGGTACGACCGACGATCTCTCGCGCATCGAGGCCCACGAGCTCGGCGAGCTGGCGGTTGGCCAGCAAGTAACGGCCCGCGGTGTCCTTGATGTAGATGATCGCCTCCGAGCTGTCGACGACGCTCCTCAGCCGCCCCTCGCTGGTGCGCAGCTCACTCAGCAGCTCCGACAGCCGAGATGCCATGTCGTTGAGCTGGCGGGCGATCGTCCCGATCTCATCACGCGCCGTGACGTCGATGACCGACGACAACGTCCCTGCGGCGAAGGTCTGTGCGCCGGCGAGGAGCGCCCCAAGCCGCCGGGTCAGCGATCGCGCCAAACCGAGCGTGAGGGCCAGCGCCGCAACGGCTGCCAGACAGCAGATCACGACCACCGCCGTCAGGCGGCGACTGGCGACCCTCGTGGCTTCGGCGTGGCGAGCGGCCAGCTGTTCATTCTCCGCGTGGAACATGGCCGTCGCGATCTGGCTGGCCTGCAATAGTAGCGGCTGGACCACGCGCGTGCTCAGGACGTGGGCCTCTTGCTGACGGCCGGAGCGGGCCAGCCCGAGCACGCGCGCGGTCGCACGAAGGTACCGTTGCGAGATCCGCCCGAGGCGGAACGAGTCCGCGCGCCGACCGGCGGAACGCTGCGTCAGCGCCGGGGAGGACCTCGGCTGAGGGGAGGCGTCGCCACCGATCCCTAGCTCCGCCGCCACCTGGCTCGACTCAAGGCTCCGGCTCGTCGCGGCGCGCAGCCGCCCTTCGACGGCGGCGAGCTGCTGCTCGATGCGCGCCCGCGCTTGCGGATGCGCCGAGGTCAGGAAGTCCGTCACGAGCAATCTGTGCCGCAGGTGGTCGCTTTGGATCGCGGTCAGGTCTGTCGTCAGGCGCCAATGGCGCGCGCCCGCGTGGCGGAACCCGCGACTCGAGGCGTGCAAGGCCAGCAGGCTGGCGAACGGGGAGAGCACGCCGAGCAGCAGCACGAGCGCGATCGGCAAGAGGATCTGCCAGCGCAAGGGCAGATCATTGACGCGGCAGCGCCAGCCGCCAGCTCTGCGCTGGTCGGTCGCGAGACGGTGACCCATAGCGCCCATAGGTGTTGCACCCCTTCGGGAATGCAGCACTGTAACCCTTGTACTCGTTCACGGGGGGTTTGATTCAATGCGTCGCCCCGACCGCCTCGACGATTGGGCGCGACCTTTCGTGGCCCCACCCCCCGGGCCACCTGCGCGCCAGGCCGCTCGGGTCTCGTCACGCTGACGCGGCGCTGTGACCATGGCCCTGTCGCGCGCCCGGAGCGCCGTTAGACGGGCCAGCCGACCTTCGTTGATCGGCAGGCGGGGCGCTCACTCGCCGGCGAAGACAATCTCCAGCGCGCTCTCCAGCGCGCTACGGTCGGCGCCCGTGATCGCGGCTGCGCGCGCGTGCAGGCGCGGCAGCTCGCTGGCGCAGAAGAAGCGCGCCGTCTTGACCTTACCGGGTGCGCCAGGCTGCACTGCGCTGCCTGCGGCCACGACCTGTTCGTGCCCTTTTCGTGCAAATCGCGGGGCATCTGCCCCAGCTGTCAAGGGCGGCGCATGGGCGAGCTGGCCGCGACGCTGGTCGACACCCTGCTGCCCGAAGCTGGTGCCAAGCACCGAAGGTGGTGTGGCAGCGAAGGTGGTGCCAAGCACCCCAGGCGGGCACCGCCCGGCGGGCGGTGGCGCCCCGGGCGGGTGGTGCCAAGCACCGCAGGCGGGCCGGGTGGGCGCGGCGGGCGGGCGGGACGATCAGCTGAGACCGGGCGCCGAGAGCGGCCGCAGGGCCTCGCAGCAGCGGCGGCGGGAGTTCAGGCTTCGTCGCTTTCGGGGGCGAGGAGTAGGCGCACATCCTCGAGGTCGACCGCTCGCCCAGCCGCGCGCGTCGAGGCGATCAGGTCATCTCTTGCGACCACGAAGAGCCTCTGGCCCTGGTAGGACATCGTTTCGCGCCTGCTCCAAGCCTCCTGGAAGATCAGCCCCGGGGTGGAGGTCCGGACGTCGATACGCACCCGATCCTTGAAGACCGTGATGACGTGCTCGAGGATGCTGGCGGGGGTCGTCAGCTCAGCGGTGACGAAGCCCGCTTCTGCCAAGGCGGCCAACAAGCGCTGCGCGTTGGACGACGCCGCTTCGATCAGGAGGTCGAGCTCGAAGGTCGCGCGCGGCACGCCGTGCAGCACGGCCGCGATGCCGCCGATCACGACGTAATGGACGTCATGGTGCTCGAAGCACCTGAACACGTCCCGGAGACGGTTGAGCATGGCGATCTCTCGCGAGTTGCGGATGAACACCGAGCGCGAGGTCTGTCAGCTCGCAGAGTAGGTCCATGCGCTCGCTGAGGGACAACGACCGGAACCAGCGCGCCTTGGCCACCGCGCTCTCTTCTGCCATCGAGTGAGAGACCGAAGGTGTGAAGGCCACAGCGGCCGGCGCATCGACGCTCATCGCACGAGTGTACACGGCTGGCCTCGATCGGCGGCGGCGCCGGCGTCACGGCCAGCGGCGGGCGGTGCCTGCCAGCGGCGGGCGGTGCCAGGCACCCCGGGGCGGGCTGGCACCGCGGGCGGGCTGGGCCACCCGTGGTAGAGGCGTCCTCGCCGACCGGGCCGGCGCCGCAGCCATAAGCTTGCCCGCGTCGGAGGACGGCGGGGCCGCGGGGGCGACTGCGCGCAGCTGCAATGTTCGCGTCATGATCTTCTTCTCTGCTCGAGCCATCGGTCAGCAGCCAGTCTCGCCCTCAAGGGTAAATTCGGAGGGGCCGACTGTCTCACTCACGGCGGCAGAGAGGGGAGCGACAACAAGCTCGACAAGTCCTGCTTCCATCTCGACACCATCACCGCCCAGACCCCGCATGCGGTCCGGGCGCTCGTCCACGCCTCAATGGTCGGCTCCATCATCGCTAACCTGATCGCTCACCGTCACCGCATGACCGAGGCGCCCTCCGCCGGTGAGCACGAGCGGACCCAGCCGCCTATCCACCCCCAGGTCATGGGCCGCGCGATGGGCTCGGCCTCCATGCTCATCGCGGCGGCCATGGACCTGCAAGGCCCTCAGGCCGAGCTGAAGTGGCAATGGATCGCCGACCATCTCTATCATCTTGGCAAGGACCCCAACTGGCGCCGTCGTTCCTCCATCCTCGATCAACTCCGCGGCTGGCCCATCGCCCCAGGAAGACCACGCAAAGCTAGGCTCTCCTCAAGAGCACGCCTTAACTGATCACACATGGATGAGCTCCTTTGGGAAGTTCTGATGGCTGAATAGGGCAGATTCCACCAGTTCGGAGCGATGGCTACGCAGATGGCGTGCCAGCTCTGGGGCTCCTGTCCGCGGCGGTAGCCAAGGTGTGCGCGACGCACCACCTGCCAAGAAGCAGCGCTTGTCGCGGTAGCATTGCAGCGTGTTGCTGCCTCCTTGAGCGTGGCTCGAAGTCACTTGGCAGGCGCAGAAGTTTGACGGTGTCAGCGGGGTCACCCTCGAAATTCCGAGACCCGAAGGACGTCCCCGGGCTGGCCCGGACGCGCCGACGCCCCCGCGACGGCGACGAAGCCGGAGCACGAGGCTCTTTGATTAAGCTCGAATTCGCCGAGTAGGTTCTGGGTCGGGCCCCAGTACGACCTGATCTTATTGTCACGCTTGCGCTCGTAGTGGCGTCGTAAATGTCTCAGTCCCCCACGCTAAGCAAAGCCAGGTCCGCGGTGGTCGTGCGCCAAGGCGAGGTCGCGGACCGCCTGGGCTTGGGCGCGTTCACCGATCGCCACGTCTGTGCCGCGGGGCCGGGTGACGATCCGCGTCGAGGCGTCGCGCCGCCGGCGCTGAAGCACCGCCCAGGGCGCTTGGCCGCCACGGCGAGGGGGCTTCACCGCCTGGGCGAGCTGCGTGCCCCCGGTGGGCGCTGGGGTTGGCAGCCTGACGGCGCGCGTTCTCTCGCCTGTGGCATACTCGCCGCCAGGGCCGATCCGGCGCGCCGGGCCCTTCGACGCCGTCGCGCTGGAGATGAGCGTGCTGTGGGCGCGCTGAGCCGCAGTTCCACCTGCTCCGACGAACCTTGCCGATGACAGCAGCACCGCCGGCTGAGCCTTCCGCACGCGCGTGTAGCCACTGCGGCCTGCCGGTGCCCCGGGGCCTGATCGAGGCGGCCGCCTCCGAGCAGTTCTGCTGCGCGGGCTGCCGCACCGTCTGGAGCCTGCTGCGCGCCGAGGGGCTCGACGAGGGCTTCTATCGCCTCGCCGAGGGCGCCGCACGCGCGCCGGCACGCGTCAGCGGCCGCCGCTACCTCGAGCTCGACGATCCGGCCTTCACGGCGCGCTATGTGCGACCCTTGCCGCAGCGCGGCCTGTGCGCGACCGAACTCTACCTCGAGGGGGTGCACTGCACCGCCTGCCTGTGGTTGGTCGAGCGCCTGCCGCGTCTCGAGCCCGGCGTGGTCGAGGCGCGCCTCGAGCTCGGGCGCTCCGTGGTGCGCGTGGTCTGGGACCCCGCCCGCCTGCCGCTCTCGCGCGTCGCCCGCGCGCTCGATCGGCTCGGTTACGCTGCCCACCCCTACCGTGCGGCCGAGGCCCAGCGGCTGCGCCGTCGTGAGGACCGCACCCTGTTGGCGCGCATCGCGGTCGCCGGCGCGGTCGCCGGCAACGTGATGTTGCTCGCGGCCGCGCTCTACGCGGGGCTGCCGGCGGGCATGGAGGCGGGCTACGAGGCGCTCTTTCGCTGGGCCTCGCTGCTGCTGACCCTGCCCGCGGTGCTGTGGTCGGCGGCGCCGCTTTTTCGCGCGGCCCTCGGCGGTCTGCGTGCGCGCACGCTGCACATCGATCTGCCCGTGGCGCTCGGCATCGTCGTCGGATTTGTTTGGGGTGCGGTCAACACCGTTCGTGGGCGTGGTGACATCTACTTCGACTCGCTGGCGGTGCTGATCTTCCTCCTGCTCGTTGGACGCTGGTTGCACCGCCGGCAACAGCGGCGCGCCGCCGACGCGACCGAGCTGCTCTTCGCGCTGACGCCGCGCAGCGCGCGCGTGGTCGAGGGTGAGCGCTCGCGCGACGCCCCGATCGAGGCGGTGCTGCCGGGGATGGTGGTCGAGGTCCGCGCCGGCGAATCGCTGCCCGTCGATGGCATCGTCCGGGTTGGGGCGTCGGCGCTCGATACCGCGCTGCTGAGCGGGGAGGCGCGTCCCGTGGCCGTCGAAAGCGGTGCGCTTGTCAACGCGGGCACGGTCAACCTCGAGGCGCGACTGCTGATCGAGGTGACGGCCGCCGGGGAGCAAACCCGCGTCGCTCAGCTGATGGCGCGGGTCGAGGAGCAGGCGCGGCGCCGCGCGCCGATTGTCGAGGCCGCGGATCGCGTGGCCGGCTACTTCGTCGCCGCAGCCCTGCTGCTCGCCGCGCTCACGCTGGCCTGGTGGTGGCGCGTCGACCCGCGGGCCGCCATCGACCACGCGCTGGCCTTGCTGGTGGTGACCTGCCCCTGCGCGCTCGGGCTGGCGACCCCGCTGGCAGTCAGCGCAGCGATCGGTCGCGCGGCGCGGCGCGGGATCCTGATCAAGGGCGGCGATGCACTCGAACGCCTGGCGCGCCCCGGGCTGCTGCTGCTGGACAAGACGGGCACCGTGACGACGGGGCGTGTGACGCTTTCGCGCTGGGTCGGCGACGAGACGCTGCGCAGGGCCGTGGCGGCGCTCGAGTCGCAGAGCGCCCATGTGCTCGCCCGTGCCTTCGCGGCCGATCTCGCCCCCGCGGCGGCGGCGCCGGCCCCGCCCGCGGCGGCGGCCTCGTCCGCGCCCCGACCCTCTCCCGGGCCGCCCTTGCTCGTCTGCGACGTGCGCGAGACGCGGGGCAGCGGCCTCGAGGGTCGCGTCGATGGTGTGGCCTTGGTCGTCGGCGCGGAGTGCTTCGTCGTCGCGCGCTGCAGCGCCGCGCCTCCGGCCTGGGCCGCTAGCGCCGCGCAGCTTGCGGCCGAGCAAGGGCTCACCCCCGTCTGGGTCGCGTGTGACGGTGCGTTGCGGGCCGTTGCGGCCCTCGGCGATGCGCTGCGCCCGGAGGCTCGCGCCGTGATCGACGCGGCGCGCGCGGCGGGCTGGCGCGTCGCCTTGCTCTCTGGCGACGATCCGCGCGCCGTCGCGGCCGTGGGCCAGGCGTTGGGCTTGGCCGCGAGCGAGTGCCAGGGCGCCGCGTCACCCGAGGACAAGCTCGCTCGCGTGCAGCGCGAGCGTGCCGGTGGGGGCCCGGTGGTGATGGTGGGCGATGGCGTCAACGACGCGGCCGCGCTGGTCGCGGCCACCGCGGGCGTCGCGGTGCAGGGCGGGGCCGAGGCCAGCCTGGAGGTTGCCGATGCCTACCTCGGCCGGCCAGGCCTCGCCGCGCTGACGGAGCTGCTCGTCGGCGCGCGCGCCACGCTGCGTGTGATCCGGCTCAACCTGGCGCTCTCGCTCGGCTACAATGCGGTCGCTGCAGTGCTGGCGATGACCGGCCGCATCAGCCCGCTGCTCGCCGCCGTGCTGATGCCCCTCAGCTCGCTGACGGTCGTGATCGTCTCTTACCGCGCGCGGACCTTCGGTCCACCCATCCGATCGTGAGGTCGCGGCTCAGGGCCCGGCGACCAACAGCGGAACGAACATCTCGTCAGCGCTGGCGCCGCCGTGCACGCCGATCGGGTCGTAGGCCTTCTCGCCCAGCACCTTGTCGCGCAGCGTGTAGCGGTCCTTGAGCAGCAGCGCGTAGTCGCCGATGCGGTCGGCGAGGGCGGGCGCCGGCGTCCCCAGCCCGAAGAAGCCACGGCGCACCAGCTCGGCGCTGGGGATCAGCTCGCAGACCGCAGCGAGCTGCGTCTGCACGTAGTGCTCGAAGTCTCGGGTCCGGTCGGGCCGCACGTAGCAGTAGGCGGCGCGTGGCTCGCCGCAGAGCGGCAGCACCAGCGTCTGCGCGAGGGCGGGATGGTCGGCGAGCTGCACGGTCTCGGCCACGCTGGTGTCGACGAAGCCGTGATCGGCGATGGCCACGACCAAGGTGCCGCTGCCGCGCAGTCGCTCAGCAGCTGGCCAAAGGTGCGCTCGATGTCGCGAAACTGCGCGAGCACCTGCGCGCTGCCATTGCCGTGCTTGTGCGACAGCGCATCGAACTCCGGCCAGTAGACGTAGATGAAGCAGCGGTTCGCGCCAGAGGCCCCGATCAGTCCCGAGACCGTCTGACAACAGCCGCCCATGCCCTGGTAACCGACGCGCTGGGCGCCGCGCGCTGCCGCCCGGCTGAAGGCCGAGTCGACCAGCGGCTGTGGCACGAGGAAGTAGCTGCTGACAGTCAGCCGCGGAAAGAGCGGGGGTGCGGCGATCAGGCCCTCGGCGGCCACGCCGCTCTTATCGAAGGGCTCGCTGCCCCAGCGCGGCTTGAAGGGCAGAATCGCCGCGACGGTGCCCAGCTCGCGCAGGTACATGAACCAGCCGGTGACGGCGTGCTGCTGCGGGGCGGTCGCCGTGACCAGGGTCGTGATCGTCGCCGCTGTCGTCGAGGGGAAGACGGTCGTCAGCTGCCCGCGCAGATGACGGGCCAAGGGCCCCTGGGCCCCGTGTTGCGCCAGATAATGCGAGCCGAGCCCGTCGAGCACGATCAGCACGACGTGCCGGGCTGCCTGTACCTCGGCGGCCGGCAGCAAGGGCGTTGGCACATAGGGCTCGACGGCGGTGCCGCCGCGGCCGAGCACGAGCGACTGCATCAGGTTGACGAGGCTGCCGCCCGCATAGTCAGGCTGCTGGGGAAAGCTGGAGGCCGTGGGGACCATCGCTGCATCATTTCACAGGGCGCCCGGCCGGTCACCTGACGGTTGCACACTACACCACTGCGCCAGCGTCCCCCGGGCGCCCGGCGCCCGGCGCGTCCGGGGGGCCGGCGCGCCGCGCTGTTCCATGCAGCGCCTGCGCCGCAGTTGCACGGTGAGCCCCTCGGGTGCCAAATACGGGGCCGATGAGCGTGCTCTACCTGCTGCTGCCACTGGCCCTGCTGCTCGGGGCCGGCGCCGTCGGCGTCTTCGTCGTCGCCCTGCGCCGCGGCCAGTTCGATGACCTGGAGACGCCGCCCCGGCGCATGCTGCTCGACGACGAGCGGGGCGTCGTCGGGCCCCCCGACCCTCGGCGTCGCGCCGTCGCCGCGGACGCAGAGCGATGAGCGCCCCCGCGCCCCGCGGGTCGTGCCTCCGCCGGTCCTGCGCCGCCGGCGTGGGAGCGCTGCTGGTGGCGCTGCTGGCCTTTCCAGCGCTCGCCGGTGACGGGGATGCCACGCAAACCATCTACCGTTACCGCAACCCCGCCGGGCGGACCGTCTATGTCAACGACCTGGCCCGCGTCCCGGCCGCCCAGCGTCCGCGCGCGCGGGCCGTCGATCTCTCACGGATCTCTCTCAACGAGGCCTTGGGCAACGACCTGCAGCGCGCGGCCAGCCAGCAGGTCGCGGCGCTGCTCGGCTCGCGCTACTGCACCGGGGCACGCAGGGGCGCTGCGCGGGGCTGGTGGGGCACGCTGTGGCATGTCCACGGCCATCTGGTGCTGATCGGGGGTGCCCTGCTGCTGCTGCTGCTGGGCAGCCCGTGGCTCGTGCGCACCCTCGGTGTGCCGCAGTGGAGTAAGCTACTACTGCTGGCGCTGCCGGCGCTCGCCTTCGTCGCGCTGCTGAGCAGTTCGGCCGTGCGCGCCAGCCGCACCCTGCGCGCTGCGCGGTGCCGCCGACGCCTGTCGGCCCGAGCGCTTCGCCGCGACCGCGGCGCTCGACCCTGCCGCTCGCGCCCAGCGCGTGCATCGGATCTTCGAGCTCGAACAGCGGGTGCGGGCCGCTGGCGCCGCGCGCGGGGCGGCCATCGACGCCATCCTGTCCGGCAGCCCCTGACGCGCCCCTGACGCGCCCCCTGCTGCGCCTCTTGACCCGGCCGGCGCTGTCTGCCTAGGGTCCCCCGCGGTGTCGGAGGGGCCCCCGTGGGGGGATCGCGGCGGGTTGGATCCGGCCGTGCATGCTTTTGATCTTGATCGCGCGAGCGTCTTGTGGCACACCCTCGGCGCTTCGGGCGCCTGTGCGCTCGGCGGGACTGGTGTGCTGTGCTCGGCACCTCGTGCTGGCGTAGCTCAATGGCAGAGCAGCTGCCTTGTAAGCAGCAGGTTGCGGGTTCGATTCCCATCGCCAGCTCTCCGCAGGGGGGCTCCATGGCAGGGGGTTCTTGCAGCCTCTCGAAGCGCGAGGAGGGGTTCCCGAGCGGCCAAAGGGGGCAGACTGTAAATCTGCTGTCAACGACTTCGAAGGTTCGAATCCTTCCCCCTCCACCAGAAAGAGCAATCGGACAAAGCAATCGGACAAAGCAATCGATCGAGATCGAGCAACGGGAAGCAATTAGATCGCCCAGGCGCCCCAAATCGCCCAGGCCGGAGGGTGCGGAAGCGACAGACTACGACAGACTAACAGACTACCGGTACCGGTAGGACACCGGTAAGAGGTCGCTTCCATTAGGCGGGAATAGCTCAGTTGGTAGAGCATCAGCCTTCCAAGCTGAGGGTCGCGAGTTCGAGCCTCGTTTCCCGCTCCAAAAAGCCGCGGCCGCAGGGCTCGGCAGGCGGATTGGTTCTGTAGAGCGGGGTGCTTCTTATTGGGGTGGTCTGCAGAACATCAGTGCCCACGTAGCTCAGTTGGCAGAGCACTTCCTTGGTAAGGAAGAGGTCACCGGTTCAATTCCGGTCGTGGGCTCACCCTCTACCGGTCGCGCCTGGCGCCGAGCGCCGGCCAAGTGGAACGCCCGTAGTGAGGCGAGCAGCTAGAAAGGACCGCTAGCGATGGCTAAGGAAAAGTTCGTACGAAACAAGCCGCACGTGAACGTGGGCACGATCGGGCATATCGACCACGGAAAGACGACGCTGACGGCAGCGATCACGAAGGCGCTGTCGCTGAAGGGCGGGGCGACCTTCGTCGCGTTCGACCAGATCGATAAGGCGCCGGAGGAGCGCGAGCGTGGCATCACGATCGCGACGGCGCACGTGGAGTATCAGACGGAGAAGCGGCACTACGCTCACGTCGACTGCCCGGGCCACGCGGACTACATCAAGAACATGATCACGGGCGCGGCGCAGATGGACGGCGCGATCCTGGTGGTCAGCGCGCCGGACGGGCCGATGCCGCAGACGCGCGAGCACGTGCTGCTGGCGCGGCAGGTGGAGGTGCCGGCGCTGGTGGTGTTCCTGAACAAGGTCGACATGATGGCCGCGGAGGACGCGGAGCTGTTGGACCTGGTGGAACTCGAGCTGCGGGAGCTGATGTCGAAGTACGAGTTCCCGGGCGACGACATCCCGATCGTGCGCGGCTCGGCGCTGAAGGCGCTGGAGTCGGTGAGCAAGGACGCCAAGGCGCCGGAGTATCAGTGCATCTACGCCTTGATGGATGCGGTGGACAGCTACATTCCGGAGCCGAAGCGCGAGGTGGATCTGCCGTTCCTGATGTCGATCGAGGACGTCTTCACGATCTCTGGGCGCGGGACGGTGGTCACGGGGCGCATCGACCGCGGGATCCTGAAGGTGGGCGAGGAAGTTGAGCTGGTCGGCATCCGCGACACGCGCAAGACGGTGTGCACGGGCGTGGAGATGTTCCGCAAGCTGCTGGACGAGGGGCGCGCGGGCGACAACGTCGGAGCGCTGCTGCGCGGAATCAAGCGGGAAGAGGTCGAGCGCGGGATGGTGCTGGCGGCGCCGAAGTCGATCCTGCCGCACAAGAAGTTCCGCGCCGAGGTCTATGTACTGAAGAAGGAAGAGGGCGGCCGTCACGCCGTTCTTCAAGGGTTACCGGCCGCAGTTCTACTTCCGCACCACGGACGTGACGGGCGAGGTGCTGTTGCCCGAGGGCGTGGAGATGGTCATGCCGGGTGACAACATCAACCTGGTGATCGACCTGCTGGCGCCCATCGCCTGCGAGAAGGGCCTGCACTTCGCCATCCGCGAAGGCGGCCGCACGGTCGGTGCCGGCGTCGTCACCGAGATCATCGAGTAGCAAGGACGGCGAGCGAAGCGACGGAGCAAGCGGCCGAGCGAGCGCAGCGCAGCGACGAAGCAAGCGAGCAAGGGAGAGCGCAGCGCAGCGACGAAGCAAGCGGCCGAGCAAGGGCGAGCGAGCGCAGCGCAGCGAAGAAGCAAGCGAGCGAGCAAGGACGAGCGAGCGCAGCGCAGCGAAGAAGCAAGCGAGCGAGCCAGGACCCGGGAACAAAGAAACCGCGAGCGCGACGAAGCGCTCGCGCGAGGCGCAACTTGTTGCGCCTCGACTTGGGGGGTGAGGCGCCGAGACCGCGTCTTGGCGCCGAGGGGGGTCTGGAACAGACCCCCCTAACGTTACAGGGCAGTAGCTCCAATGGTAGAGCAGCGGACTCCAAATCCGCGTGTTGGGGGTTCGAGTCCCTCCTGCCCTGCCGGTGACGGGAACGAGGACCGCGATGGGCAGCTCGAAGTGGGTGCACGTGATCTTTCTCGTGGTCGGCCTGTTGCTGGCCTTCGTGGCCGTGCAGACCATCGACTGGATCTGGGGGCTCTTCGGCCGTCCGATCGATCTGGTGGTCATCCTGGCGGGGGGCGCGCTCGCCGGGGGCGCTACGGTCTATGTTTGGCGGCAGCCCGCGACCTTCGAGCGGGCCAATGAGGTCGTGGCCGAGCTGTCCAAGGTGACCTGGCCGACGCGCAAGGAGACCAAGGCCGCAACGATGGTGGTCATCGTGACGGCCGCCGTGGCGTCGCTGGTGCTCAGCCTCTTCGATGTCATCTGGTCCTGGGCGACGGCGCTGATCTACACCTAAGGGCTGATCTACACGTAGATGTTCAGCTAGCGGAAGCCGGCTCGGGGGCTCCAGCAAGGCGAAGCAGAACGAACCATGGCATCCGATGCACCCGAAGAGACGCCCGTAGGCGCGGAGCAGGTAACCGGTGAGCAGGCTGCTGACGCCAGCGACGCACCGGCAGCGCCGGCCGCGCCATCGCGGCTCAAGTGGTACGCCGTGCACACCTACTCCGGGCATGAGAACAAGGCCCGGCTGGCGCTGCTCGAGCGCATTCGGAACGCCGAGATGCAGGAGCGCTTCGGCGAGGTGTTGATTCCCACCGAGTCCGTGGTGGAGATGGTGCGGGGCCAGCGCCGAACGATGACCCGGAAGTTCTACCCGGGCTACATGTTCGTGCAGATGGAGCTGGACGAGGGTTCGTTCCACCTGGTGAAGAACACGCCCAAGATTACGGGGTTCCTGGGGGCTAACAAGCCCGTTCCGGTCAAGGATGAGGAGATCGCGGGCATCAACCGCCAGATCACCGAAGGGGCCTCCAAGCCGAAGCCCCGCATCACCTTCGACGAAGGCGAAAACATCCGCGTGACCGAGGGACCGTTCGCGAACTTCACCGGAATCGTGGAAGAGGTACGGCCGGAGAAGCAGAAGATTCGCGTCTTGGTGAGTATCTTTGGCCGCGCGACGCCCGTCGAGGTGGACTTCGGACAGGTTGAAAAGGCCTAGCAAGGCCTGCGGTGAAAGGGAGCGGTAGGTGAAAAAAGTTACCGGCATGGTCAAGCTGCAGATCCCCGGTGGGATGGCGAATCCGTCGCCGCCCGTCGGTCCGGCGCTCGGACAGCACGGCGTCAACATCATGGAGTTCTGCAAGGCCTTCAATGCGGCGACGCAGGGGGACAAGGGGACGGTGACCCCGGTCGTGATCACGATCTTCTCCGATCGTTCGTTCACCTTCGTCACCAAGACGCCGCCCGCGGCCGTGCTGCTACTCAAGGCGGCAGGCGTGGAAAAGGGCTCGGGCGAGCCCAACAAGAACAAGATCGGCAAGGTGTCGATGACGCAGGTGCGCGACATCGCACGGACGAAACTGCCCGACTTGAACACTCAGGATCTGGACCAGGCCGCGCGTACCGTTGCCGGCACCGCGCGCTCGATGGGCCTTGACGTGATCGAGTAGCGCGCAACTGGTGCAGGCGTAGTAGGGAGCAGGCGATGGCGAAGAGATCAAAGAAGTATCGCGAGGCGGCGGCCAAGGTGGATCGCCAGCGCCGCTATTCATTGCAGGAGGCCTGTGCGCTGGTGCCGGGTCTCGTCTGCGCCAAGTACGACGAGTCGGTGGACATCGCCGTGCGGCTCGGCGTCAACCCCAAGTACGCCGACCAGATGGTTCGGGGTGCGGTGGTGATGCCGCACGGCACGGGCAAGTCGCTGCGCGTGGCGGTCTTCGCCAAGGGCGACAAGGCCAACGAGGCGCGCGAGGCCGGCGCCGACGTGGTGGGTGCTGACGACCTGGCGGAGCGCATCCAGGGCGGGTTCTTCGACTTCGACGCGGCCGTGGCCACCCCCGACATGATGGGCGTGGTCGGGCGGCTCGGGCGGGTCTTGGGTCCGCGCGGGCTGATGCCCAACCCGAAGGTCGGTACCGTGACCTTCGACGTCGCCAAGGCCGTGCGCGAGCTCAAGGCCGGTCGCGTCGAGTTCCGCGTCGAGAAGGCCGGAATCGTGCACGCGCCCGTCGGACGGGCCTCGTTCACGCCGCAGCGGCTCTACGAGAACATCCTGGCAGTGATGGATCTGCTGGTGAAGCTCAAGCCGGCATCGGCCAAGGGGACCTACGTGCGAAGCATCGCTGTTTCGACGACGAAGGGACCCTCCGTGCGCCTCGACCCGGCCGAGGTCGTCGGTCAGGTCACGAAAGCCTAGGACGAAAGCCTAGGACGAAAGCCTAGGACGAAAGCCTAGGACGAAGGCGTAGGGGCCTAGGACGAAGGCGTAGGGGGGGATAGCGTGAACAAGGAAGAGAAGGCCACCGAGGTGGCAGATTTGCAGCAGGCTCTGGCCCGCGCGCAGTCGCTGGTCCTGGCGGATTTTCGCGGGCTGACGGTGCAGCAGACCAACGAGCTGCGGCGCGCCCTGCGCAGCCAGGACTGCCACTATCGCGTCGTCAAGAACACGCTGGTGAAGCGCGCGATCAGCAACACCCCGATGGCGCTGGTGGGGCCCCTGCTCACCGGACCGACGGCGATCGCCTTCTCCTACGTCGACCCGGTGGCGCCGGCGAAGGTGGTGTCGAAGTTCGAGGGCGACCTGCCCAAGCTGACCATCAAGGGTGGCTACGTCGACGGACAGGTCCTCGATGCGGCCGGGGTCAAGCAGCTCTCGCAGATGAAGGGCAAGGACCAGCTACGCGCCGAGTTCTTGGCCACGCTGGTCGCGCCGGCGCAGCAGTTCGTGCGGCTGTTGGCGGCCGCGCCGATGAACCTGCTCTACGCGCTGCAGGCGCGCGGGCGCCAAATGGATGGTGGCGCAGATGGCGGCGCCAGCGAGAGCTGAGGCGAAGGCGCAGGCCCTGCAGCTCGGCCACGTCGCCGAGTGAAATGCAAGGGCAGCCGAGTAACGAAATGATCAAGCAGTGGCGCAGGACCGATCGTGCGCTGTTGTTTCCACGACGACCCGTGTGAACGGGCGGCTTGCCGAACAGGAAAGATAGGGGAGAGGACCATGACCGAGATCAGCAAAGAGCAGGTTATCGACTACCTGAGCAACCTATCCGTGATGGATATCGCCAAGCTCACGAAGGACCTCGAGGAGAAGTGGGGCGTCTCCGCCGCCCCCGTCGCCATCGCTGGGGCGATGGCGGGCGGTGCCCCCGCTGCGGCCGTGGCCGCCGAGCCCACCGAGTTCAACGTGATCCTCACCGGCTGCGGTGCGGCCAAGATCCAGGTGATCAAGGCTGTTCGCGAGCTGACCAGCCTCGGTCTCAAGGAGGCCAAGGATCTGGTCGAAGGCGCGCGGAAGGCGGTCAAGGAGGGCGTCGCCAAGGCCGAGGCCGAGGAGATCGCCAAGAAGCTGCAGGATGCGGGCGGCACGGCAGAGATCAAGCCGGCTTGAGCGAAATTGCACCGCTGCGGGCCGCGGGCGGAGCGCGACGCTTCGTTCCGCGTGCCCGTGCTTTGGTGCTGAGAGTCCGACCGGCGCCCCCGATCGACGATCGGGGCGCGCTTGACGCCTTCGCGCGGGGAGCAGCGGCGCTCCGAGGGGTTCCATGGGCAGCGTGATTCAGAACAACTTCCGCGTCCGCAAGCACTTCGGTCGGATCGCGAAAATCGTCGAGATTCCGAATCTCATCGACATTCAGAAGCGCTCCTACCAGAAGTTCCTGCAGGTCGACGTGGTGCCGGACGAGCGCGAGGAAATCGGGCTCCAAGGCGTGTTCCGCAGCGTCTTTCCGATCAAGGACTTCTCCGAGACGGCCTCGCTCGACTTCGTCAAGTACCATCTCGAGCGCCCGAAGTACGACGTCGACGAGTGCCGTCAGCGCGGGATGACCTTCGCCGCTCCGATCAAGGTGACCGTCCAGCTCGTGCTGCGCGACGTCAACGAGGAGACCGGCGAGCATTCGGTCCGCGACGTCAAGGAGCAGGAGGTCTACTTCGGCGAGATCCCGCTGATGACGGAGCACGGCACCTTCATCATCAACGGCACCGAGCGGGTCGTCGTCAGCCAGCTCCACCGCAGCCCAGGCGTGTTCTTCGATCACGACAAGGGCCGGACGCACGCGACCGGCAAGCTGCTCTACAGCGCGCGCGTGATCCCCTACCGCGGGAGTTGGCTCGACTTCGAGTTCGACGCCAAGGATCTGATCTACGTCCGCATCGATCGCCGGCGCAAGCTGCACGCGACGGTGTTGTTGCGCGCCCTCGGCTATTCGACCGAGGAGCTGCTCAACATGTACTACGACACCGAGACGATTCACCTCGAGCCGGGCAAGAAGTACTCGAAGAGCATCGAGTTCGACATCCTGCCGGGCCAGCGCGCGACGCGCGACATCCGCCATCCGGAGACGCGCGAGATCATCGTCCGCAAGAACCGTAAGTTCACCAAGGCCGCGATCCGCAAGCTCGAGGAGTCCGGGATGGACCGGCTCTCGATGGCCGTCGAGGAACTGGTGGGCAAGGTCGCGGCGCACGACGTCGTCGACCCCGAGACGGGCGAGGTGCTGCTGCAGTGCAATGAGGAGGTCAGCGAGGAGGTGCTCGATCGGCTGCGGGATCAGCGGATCCGCGAGCTGAACGTGCTCTTCATCGACAACCTCAACGTCGGCAGCTACCTGCGCGACACGCTGATCGCCGACAAGCTGAATACGCCCGACGAAGCGATCATGGAGATCTACCGTCGCCTGCGGCCCGGGGATCCGCCCACGATCGAGACGGCGCGCAACCTGTTCCAGAACCTGTTCTTCAACGGCGACCGCTACGATCTCTCGAAGGTCGGACGGCTCAAGCTCAACTACAAGTTCAAGAGCGAGGAGCCCCTCGACAACTGCGTGCTGACCAAGCGCGACATCACCGAGACCCTGCGTTACCTGATCGAGTTGAAGAACGGCCGAGGGACGATCGACGACATCGACCACCTCGGCAACCGCCGCGTGCGCGCCGTCGGTGAGTTGATGGAGAACCAGTACCGCATCGGTCTCGTGCGCATGGAGCGCGCCATCCGCGAGCGGATGAGCATGTCGCAAGAGATCGAATACCTGATGCCGCACGACCTGATCAATGCCAAGCCGGTCAGCGCGGTGGTCAAGGAGTACTTCGGCTCGAGCCAGCTCTCGCAGTTCATGGACCAGAACAACCCGCTCTCCGAGGTCACGCACAAGCGCCGGCTCTCGGCGCTGGGGCCTGGGGGACTGACGCGCGAGCGGGCGGGCTTCGAGGTGCGCGACGTGCACCCGACGCACTACGGTCGCGTCTGTCCAATCGAGACGCCGGAAGGGCCGAACATCGGGCTGATCGCCTCGCTCTCGACCTACGCGCGTGTCAACGAGTACGGCTTCATCGAGACGCCCTACCGCAAGGCGGCTGGCGGACGGGTCGAGTCCGAGGTCAGCTTCTTCTCGGCGCTGGAGGAGGAAGGGCACTACATCGCCCAGGCCAACGCCCAGCTGGAGGGTAATCGCTTCAGCACGGACCTGGTGAGCTGTCGCCACGACAGCGACTTCGTGATGGTGCGGCCCGAGGACGTCACGCTGATGGACGTTTCGCCCAACCAGCTGGTCTCGGTGGCGGCGTCGTTGATCCCCTTCCTCGAGAACGACGACGCGAACCGCGCGTTGATGGGCTCGAACATGCAGCGGCAGGCGGTGCCGTTGATCCGCTCGCGCTCGCCCTTGGTGGGCACCGGGATGGAGGGGATTGTCGCACGCGACTCGGGCGTGACCGTAGTCGCGCGGCGCGACGGCGTGGTCGAGTTGGTCGACGCGGCGCGCATCGTGGTGCGACCGATGGTCTCCGAGGACCGCGATCCGCTCAGTGCCAAGCCGGACATCTACAGCCTGACGAAGTTCCAGCGCAGCAACCAGAACACCTGCATGAACCAGAAGCCGATCGTCCGCCGGGGCGACATCGTGCGGACGCAGGACGTGCTGGCAGACGGTCCGGCGACGGAGTCGGGCGAGTTGGCGCTGGGCCAGAACGTGCTGGTCGCCTTCATGCCCTGGGGTGGCTACAACTTCGAGGACTCGATCCTGGTCAGCGAGCGCCTGGTCAAGGACGACGTCTTCACCTCGATTCACATCGAGGAGTTCGAGTGCATCGCGCGCGACACCAAGCTGGGCAAGGAAGAGATCACGCGCGACATCCCGAACATCGGCGAGGAGGCCCTGGCTGATCTCGACGAGAGCGGCATCGTGCGCATCGGCGCCGAGGTGCAGCCCGGGGACGTGCTGGTCGGCAAGATCACGCCCAAGGGCGAGACGCAGCTCTCGCCCGAGGAGAAGCTGCTGCGCGCGATCTTCGGCGAGAAGGCCGGCGATGTGCGCGACAGCTCGCTCAAGGTGCCGCCCGGCGTGCAGGGGATCGTGATCAACGCGCGCGTCTTCGCCCGCAAGGGCACGGAGATGGACGACCGCTCGCGGGACATCCTCGACCTGGAGAAGGAGAAGCTGCTGGCTGACCAGCGCGACGAGATCAAGATCATCAGCGACTCGTATTATCAGCGGATGGCGGGGCTGCTGACCGGGCGCACCACCGGCGCGCGCGTGGTCGACGACCGAGGCAAGGTCCTGCTGCAGCGCGGGGTGGAGCTCGACGAGCAGGTGCTGGTCGACGTGCCGCGGAAGTACTGGGCGACGATTCCGGTGGCCGAGGGCGGAGAGATCGAGGAGCAGCTCGAGCGCCTGGCCGCGCAGCGCGAGGCCGACGCCGCCGCGATCGAGACGCTCTATAACGAGAAGATCGGCAAGCTCACCAAGGGCGACGAGCTGCCGCCCGGCGTGATCAAGATGGTGAAGGTCTACGTCGCCATCAAGCGCAAGATGGCGGTAGGCGACAAGATGGCGGGTCGGCACGGCAACAAGGGCGTGATCAGCCGGATCATGCCCGAGGAGGACATGCCGTATCTGCCCGATGGGACCCCGGTCGACATCGTGCTGAATCCGCTCGGCGTGCCTTCGCGCATGAACGTCGGGCAGATTCTCGAGACCCACCTGGGCTGGGCCGCGCGTGAGCTCGGCCAGCAGATCGACCGCTATCTGCGCAGCGAGTGGAGCCCGGCGGTGCTGCGGGAGAAGCTGCGGAAGCTCTACACCACGGAGCAGGCCCATCAGTTCATCGGCTCGCTCTCGGACGAGGACGTCGGTCGCTTCGCCGGCAAGGTGCGCAACGGGATCTTCGTCTCGACCCCGGTCTTCGATGGTCCGCGGGAGACGGAGATCAAGGAGGCCCTGACGATGGCGGGGCTGCCGCGCAACGGGCAGGCCGTGCTCTTCGACGGCCTGACCGGCCAGCCCTTCGACCACGACGTCACGGTCGGGGTGATGTACATGCTCAAGCTGCACCACCTGGTGGACGACAAGATCCACGCCCGGTCGATCGGACCGTACTCGCTGGTGACGCAGCAGCCGCTCGGCGGCAAGGCGCAGTTCGGTGGCCAGCGCTTGGGCGAGATGGAGGTCTGGGCGCTGGAGGCCTATGGCGCAGCGCATGGCCTGCAGGAGTTCCTGACGGTGAAGAGCGACGACGTCGTGGGTCGCACGCGGATGTACGAGAGCATCGTCAAGGGCGAGCACGTGCTCGAGGCCGGGCTGCCCGAATCGTTCAACGTGCTGCTCAAGGAGTTGCAGAGCCTCTGCCTCAACGTCGAGCTGATCGAGGAGGACGGGACGGTGCGTGAGCCGACCGCCGAACCCTCGGTCGTGCCGACGCCTGGGGCGGCGCCACGGATGAGCCTGCCTGGCTTCTGACCGCGTTGACCGACGGTGGGCCCCGCGTCACGTTGAGGGACGGTGGGCCTGTGCCGCGTTGATTGACGGTGGGCTCGCGCCACCGCAGCAAGGGAGTTGCCCGTGAAAGGCATTTTCGATTTCTTCGACAAGCCGCGCGACCCGCTCAGCTTCGCCGCGATCCGGATCTCCTTGGCGAGCCCCGACAAGATCCGCGAGTGGTCGCACGGCGAGGTCAAGAAGCCGGAGACGATCAACTACCGCACCTTCAAGCCGGAGCGGGACGGGCTGTTCTGCGCCAAGATCTTCGGACCGGTGAAGGACTACGAGTGTCTCTGCGGCAAGTACAAGCGGATGAAGCACCGCGGCGTCGTCTGCGAGAAGTGCGGCGTCGAAGTCATTCAGTCGAAGGTGCGGCGCGAGCGGCTGGGACACATCAACCTGGCCACGCCGGTGGCGCACATCTGGTTCCTCAAGAGCCTCCCTTCGCGCATCGGCAACGTGCTCGACATCCCGCTCAAAGACCTCGAGAAGGTGCTCTACTGCGAGGCCTACATCGTCATCGATCCGAAGAACAGCGGGCTGGCGCGCAGTGAGTTGCTGACCGAGGATCGGCTGACCCAGCTCACCGACGAGCTGGGCGCCGACGCCTTCAGCGCAGGGATGGGAGCGGAGGCCATTCGCCAGCTGCTCGCCACGCTGGACATCGTCGGGTTGGCCGACGAGCTGCGCGCCGAGATGCGCGACACCAGCTCGGAGGCCAAGCGCAAGAAGATCGCCAAGCGCCTCAAGGTGATCGAGGCCTTCCGCGCGTCGGGCAATCGCCCGGAGTGGATGATGCTCGAGGTCGTGCCGGTGATCCCGCCCGACCTGCGGCCGCTGGTGCCGTTGGACGGCGGCCGCTTCGCCAGCTCCGACCTCAACGACCTCTATCGGCGCGTGATCAACCGCAACAATCGGCTCAAGCGGCTGCAAGAGCTCAACGCGCCCGAGATCATCATCCGCAACGAGAAGCGGATGCTGCAGGAGGCGGTCGACGCGCTCTTCGACAACGGTCGGCGCGGCAAGACCATCACCGGCCCGAACAAGCGCCCGCTCAAGTCGCTGTCGGATATGCTCAAGGGCAAGCAGGGCCGCTTCCGCCAGAACCTGTTGGGCAAGCGTGTCGATTACTCGGGGCGCTCGGTCATCGTCGTCGGACCCGAGCTGCGGCTGCACCAGTGCGGCCTGCCGAAGAAGATGGCGCTCGAGCTGTTCAAGCCCTTCATCTACAACAAGCTCGAAGAGCGCGGGCTGGTGACGACGATCAAGTCCGCCAAGAAGCTGGTGGAGAAGGAGCGGCCGGAGGTCTGGGACATCCTCGAGGAGGTCATCAAGGAGCACCCGATCCTGCTCAACCGCGCGCCGACGCTGCACCGACTGGGGATCCAGGCGTTCGAGCCGGTGTTGATCGAGGGCAAGGCGATTCAGCTGCACCCGCTGGTTTGCGCGGCCTACAACGCCGACTTCGACGGCGACCAGATGGCGGTGCACGTGCCGCTGTCGATGGAAGCGCAGATGGAAGCGCGCGTGCTGATGATGTCGACGAACAACATCCTCAGCCCCGCGCACGGCAAGCCGATCATCCTGCCGTCGCAGGACATCGTGCTCGGCCTGTACTACATGACCCGTGAGCGCGCGTTCGCGCGCGGTGCGCTGAGCAACGAAGGGGACGACGACGGCAAGCACACCTCGATGGCGGGGGTCTACGCCTCGAGCGACGAGGTGCGGATGGCCTTCGACCACGGACAGGTCGACCTCCACGCGGCGATCAAGGTACGCGTCGGCGGGGCGCTCGAGCGCACGACCGTCGGTCGGGTCCTGCTCTTCGAGGTGGTGCCGTCGGAGCTGCCGTTCCGGCTGGTCAACCGGGTGATGGGCAAGAAGCAGCTGACCGAGCTGATCGATGCCGCCGTGCGCAAGTGCGGCGAGAAGAAGACGGTGCTGCTGGCGGACAAGCTGCGCACGCTCGGCTACCACTACGCCACGCGCGCGGGTGTCAGCATTTCGATCGACGACATGGTGATTCCGCAGGCCAAGGTGCGGCTGCTGAGCACGGCCGGCGACGAGGTGCGCGAGATCGAGGAGCAGTACACGGAGGGGTTGATCACCGACGGGGAGCGCTACAACAAGGTCGTCGACATCTGGGCCCAGGTCTCCGAGGCAGTGGCCGCGGAGATGATGCGAGAAATCGGCACCGAGACGATGTACGACGAGCGCACGAAGACCGAGCGCACGATGCCGAGCTTCAACCCGATCTTCATCATGGCGGACTCCGGTGCCCGTGGCTCGGCGCAACAGATCCGCCAGCTCGCCGGGATGCGCGGCCTGATGGCCAAGCCTTCGGGCGAGATCATCGAGACGCCGATCACGACGAACTTCCGCGAAGGCCTGTCGGTGCTGCAGTACTTCATCTCGACGCACGGCGCGCGCAAGGGGCTCGCCGATACGGCGTTGAAGACGGCGAACTCCGGCTACCTGACGCGCCGGCTGGTCGATGTGGCGCAGGACTCGGTGATCACCGAGTTCGACTGCGGCACGCTCGACGGCCTGGAGATCACGGCGTTGGTCGAGGGCGGCGAGGTCATCGAACGGCTCGGCGACCGGATCCTCGGTCGCGTGGCGCTGGAGGACGTGATCGATCCGATTACGGAGGACGTGCTGGTCGCGAGCACGACCGAGATCGACGAGGACAAGGTCCGCGTGATCGAGGACTCGGGCATCGATCGGATCACGATTCGCTCGGTGTTGACCTGCCAGAGTCGGCGCGGGGTGTGCTCGAAGTGCTACGGGCGCGACCTGGCGCGCGGCTACGAGGTCAATATCGGCGAGGCGATCGGCATCATCGCGGCGCAGAGCATCGGTGAGCCGGGTACGCAGCTGACGATGCGCACCTTCCACATCGGCGGCGTCGGTCAGGTGCGTCACGAGGAGTCGACGCTCGAGTGTCGGACAGAGGGTACTGTCCGCCTGGAGAACTGCACGACCGTGCCCTTCCGCGCCGGTGAGCGCGAGGTGCTCGTCGTGATGAACCGCCACGCCGAGGTGGTGGTGCAGGACGACTCGGGCCGTGAGCGCGAGCGCTACGGTCTGGTCTACGGCGCGCACCTGCCGGTGAGAGACGGCCAGCGCGTCCAGCCCGGAGCGGTGTTGACGGAGTGGGACCCCTTCGCGATGCCGATCGTGACGGAGGTCAGCGGGGTCATCGAGTTCCAGGACGTGATCGAGGGCGTCAGCATGACCGAGTCGCTGGACGAGGTCACGGCGCTGTCGCGCAAGGTCATCCGCGAGAACAAGGACCCCGACATCCGCCCGACGATCGCCATCCTCGACCGCGAGGGCGGCGAGCCCGTGCCGCTGCCTGGCGGCAATGGGCTGGCGCGCTATCACCTGCCGGTGGGTGCCAACATCTTCGTCAACGAGGGTGACGTGGTGCTGGCGGGTGATGTGGTGGCCAAGATCCCGCGCGAGACGACGAAGACCAAGGACATCACCGGCGGGCTGCCGCGCGTGGCGGAGCTGTTCGAGGCGCGCAAGCCGAAGGAACACGCCGTGATCAGCGAGATCGACGGCGTGGTGGGCTTCGGCAAGGACAGCAAGGGCAAGCGCAAGGTGGTGATCACGCCCGACGTGGGCGATGCGGCGGAGTACCTGATCTCGAAGAACAAGCACCTGGCGGTGCGCGAGGGCGACCGTGTGCGCGCGGGCGAGCCGCTGATGGATGGGGCGGCCAACCCGCACGACATCCTGCGCGTGCGCGGCGAGAAGGCCCTGGCCAAGTACCTCGTCGACGAGATTCAAGAGGTCTACCGGTTGCAGGGCGTCAAGATCAACGATAAGCACATCGAGGTGATCGTCCGGCAGATGCTGCGGCGCGTGCGCGTGACGCAGGTGGGCGACACCCGCTTCCTCGTCGACGAGCAGGTCGAGAAGTGGCAGTTCGACGACGAGAACAAGCGCGTGCTGGCCGAGAGCGGCCGGCCGGCGACGGGTGAGCCGCTACTGCTGGGGATCACCAAGGCCTCGCTCTCGACCGAGAGCTTCATCAGTGCCTCGTCGTTCCAGGAGACGACCAAGGTGCTGACTGAGGCGGCGGTCCTGGGGAAGGTCGACTACCTGCGCGGTTTGAAGGAGAACGTGATCATGGGCCGGTTGATCCCGGCCGGCACGGGTCTCGGCGCCTACCGGCGCTTGACCGTACAGGTCGACGCGCCAGAGGACGACGATGTCCCGCTGGCACTGGCGGTGAGCGCGGCAGCCGCGGCGGTGAGCGCGGCGCCGGCCGCAGTCGCAGCCGCAGCGGCAGCCAAGGGCCCAGCGGCCGAGGGGCGAGTAGCAGAGGAATCGCAGCGGAGGGCGGGGAGATGGCAGGCAAGAGCAAGCAGCGTGAGAAGATCCGCCTGGTCTCGGAGGCCGAGACCGGCTACTTCTACACGACGACGAAGAACAAGCGCACGACGCCGGACAAGCTGCGCTTCCGCAAGTATGACCCGGTCGCTCGACAGCACGTGTGGTTCAAGGAAGCGAAGATCAAGTAGACGTGCTCGGCGGAAGTCGTGATCCGCCCGATCGCTGCGTTACCGCGGCGCGCCGCCGCCGCCCGGGCTTGGCGGGCCGCCCGGTGCTCACGACCAGCCCGTACGCTCCGCCCGGTGAACCCCGCGCCTGCGGGTCGCCGGGCGGCGCCTGGCTCTCGCCAGGCTGGCAGCGCCGCACCTTGCGCTCGGGCGTTTTGGTGTAGCGGGCCCGGGGGGGGGGGGTGTTTGGTCTAGCCGTTATCGAGTAGCCGTTATCAAGTAGCCGTCGCGGCCGGCTCGATCACGCGGAAGGTCGCCAGGAACGTCGGCTGGGGGATGGCGCCGTCGCTGACCTTCGGACCCTCCGCCAGCGGGGCGGCACCGACGGCGGCGGCGGCCGCCGCCGCGCTCAGCAGGATCTCGCCGGCGGGGGCAGCCCGTTGCAGGGCGCGCGTGAGGGCTGCGGCCTCACCCACGATCGTCTGCGCCATCCACTCGTCGCTGCCGACATTGAGCAGCAAGATCTCGCCGACGTGTAACCCCAGGCCGATCGGCAGCGCGGGCTCGCCGCGCAGCAGGCGCTGTCGGTTGAAGACCGCCGCGTCGCGGCAGAGCGTCTGGGCGGCCCGCAGCGCAGCGGTGCAACTGTCGCGCGGCTGGGCGAAGTAGACCAGCACGGCGTCGCCGACCACCGCCTCGACCATACCCCCGTAACGGAAGACGGCGTCGCCGATCAGGCGCAGGTACTCGCTCAGCAGGATCGTGGCAGCCTCGGCGTCCAGGCCGGCCAGCAGCCCGGCGGCGCTCTCCAGCCCGCAGGCCAGCAGGGCGGCCTGGACGCGTTCGCCCGACGGCTGCACGCGACCCTGCAGCTTCAGCACGCGGCGGACCACGTCGCGCGAGACGTAGCGCGAGAAGCTGTTGATGATCTGCTCGCGCTCGGTGACGTCATCGACCACGAACAAGAGCTGCGGCGCTCCGCCACGCGGCGCCTCGACGCGCTCGCCGCGCAGGTAGATCGTGCGCTGCGAGCCGCTGCTCAGACCGATGCGCAGCTTGCGCAGGCCGATCTCGCCGTGCAGGCGCATCAGCTCGGCTAGCTCGTCCTGCGGGACGCCCTCGACGTAGCCCAGGGCCTGGTCGAGCGTCCGATGGACCAGGTCGGCCGCCGGGATGCCGAAGATCCGCTCGAAGGCGCGATTACAGAGCACCACGCGCCGCGATTCGCTGTCGACCAGTAGCAGGCCCGAGGAGATGCCGTCGACGACGCGGGCCTTGAGGCGCTCGACCTCGGCCAGCTGGCTGGAGGTGGCCCGCACCTGCTCGGTCATTTCCTGGCGGATCGCCTGCAGCTGACTGTTGCGGCGCGTCAGCAGCTCGTTGAGCCGGATCAGGCGCGCGTTGAAGCGGGAGAAGTAGTGCTCGACCAGCCGCAGGTAGAGCGCGAGCACCCGACGATCGGCGCGCTCCTGGAGCGCCACCAGCTGATGCGGATCGTGCTGGACGACCTCGGCGAAGATGCGACGACAAACGGTCCAGCCCAGCAGGAAGGAGCCCAAGACCTCGACGATCGTGAACTGCTGCTCGGTGCGCTCATCGGCGAGTTGCTTGAGCGTCTCGGGCAGCACCGGCTCGCCCTCGCTCAGCAGCGCGGTCGCCACGGCCCGCAGCACCCGTTCGATGCTGGCGCGCAGCGGCATGAGCTCGAGCGCGCGGTAGTGCGGAAAGGCCTGGCGCAGCTCGAAGAGCACGCGCTCGGTCAGCTCGCCCCGGCGTTGGTCGAGCACCGCGGCCAGCGTGTGCTCGAGCGGCTCGGGCGGCGAGGGCGCGCTGTCGTCGAGCAGCGTGGCCTGCGGGTCTTCGAGCAGCTCGCGCCGGGGCAAGGTCTCGGCGCTCGGCACGACCTGGACCTCGCCCAGCTCGATGCCGCGCTCCAGCGCGATGCCGTAGAGCTCGTCGATCAGCTCGGCACAGCTCTGGGGTCGCCGCTCGGGGTCCTTGGCCAGCAGGCGCAGCAGCAGCAGCTCGAGGGCCTGCGGAAGGTCGACGGGCGGGATGAGCTCGCGTGGCAGCGGCGCGGGGTCGTTGCGTTGGGCCAGGACCACCTCCAGCGGGTTGTTGCTGATGAAGGGGGTCCGGCCGGTGAGCAGCTCATAGAGCACGATGCCGAGGCTGTAGATGTCACTGCGCGGATCGAGGGGCCGGAACGAGGCCTGCTCGGGCGCCATGTACCAGGGTGTGCCGAGCGCCATGCCCGCGGTGGTGATCGTGACGAAGCTGGCGTCCTCGTTGCCGGCCGTCGGCTTGACCAGGCCGAAGTCGAGCACCTTCACCCGCCCGTCCGGCAGCAGCCAGATGTTGCTCGGCTTGAGATCGCGGTGGATCAGGCCAGCGCCGTGGGTCGCGGCCAGCGCCCCCGCGATCTGCGCGGTCAGCTTCAACGCGGTGGGGACGGGTAGCCGCCGGTGCTCGCGCAGATAGCCCTCGAGGCTGGTGCCCTCGAGGTACTCGAGCACGAGGTAACAGCCGGCGACGGGATCCTCGCCGTAGTCGTAGATCGTGATCACCGCGGGGTGCTCGATGCGGCAGGTCGCCTGGACCTCGCGAAACAGGCGCTGGCGCATCTTGCCGTCGGAGGACAGATCGCGGTGCAGCACCTTGATCGCCACCCGGCGACCGATGCGCAGGTTCTCGGCCAGGTAGACCACCCCCATGCCGCCGCGGCCGATCAACCCACCGACGAGATATCGGTTGTCGACCACGCGACCCGTCAGCTCGCCGATCGCCTCGGGGGCCGGCAGCCGCGGCTCGACCAGCGGCAGGCCGTGCTCGGGGCACAGGCGCTCCTCGCTGTCGGTGTAGGGGCGGGCGCAGATTGGGCAACGACGGGTGACTTCCTGCATGTCCCAAAAGGTCCCGCGTTTTGCCGCGCGCTGTCAAACGATCGCACCGGTGGCCGTTTGCGTTTCGCTTTACAGCGCCCGCGTTGCGGTCTATTCAAGGCGGCCACGTCGCGTCAACCATCGCAGCGGCCTGGCTTGTTCAGGATGAGACACCTGTGGCACAGCCCCTGATCATCGTTGAGTCACCGGCCAAGGCCCGCACGATCGCGCGGCTGCTCGGGTCGGGTTATGTCGTCGCCTCGTCGGTTGGACACATTCGCGACCTGCCGTCGCGCACGGCCGAGATCCCGCCGGCGCATCGGGGCAAGCCCTGGGCGCGCACCGGGGTCGATGTGGAGCACGACTTCAAGCCGCTCTACGTCGTGCCCGGCGAGAAGGCGACGCAGGTCAAGCGCCTGAAGGACCTGTTGAAGCAAGCCTCGGTGCTGTACCTGGCGACAGACGAAGACCGCGAAGGGGAGGCGATTGCCTGGCATTTGGTCGAGGTGCTGAAGCCCAAGGTGCCGGTGCGGCGCATGGTCTTCCACGAGATTACCAAGCGTGCCGTCGAGCAGGCGTTGCGCGCCCCGCGCGAGGTCGATCGCGATCTGGTCGAAGCGCAGGAGGCGCGGCGCATCCTGGACCGGCTCTACGGCTACGAGGTCTCGCCCGTGCTCTGGCGCAAGATTCGCCCCGGGCTCTCCGCTGGCCGCGTGCAGTCGGTGGCGGTGCGCCTGGTCGTGGCGCGCGAAGAGCGGCGTTTGGCCTTCAAGAGCGGCAGCTATTGCAGCGTGGCGCTGACGCTGCGCGACGAGGCCCCCGAGCGCGAGGGTGGCACCGTGATCGCGGAGCTGCAGGAGGTAGCCGGACGCCGCGTGGCCGCGGGACGGCATTTCGCGCCCACCACGGGGGAGCTGACCGAGAGCGCGCGGGCGGAGCAGGTGCTCCTGCTCGACGAGAGCACGGCCAACGGCCTGGCCGCCGCGCTGCAAGGCCGGCGCTCGACGGTGCTCGAGGTGCAGCGCAAGCCCTTCGTGCAGCGGCCGCACCCGCCCTTCATCACCTCGACCCTGCAGCAGGAGGCTGGGCGCAAGCTCGGGTATCCGGCGCAGCGGACGATGCGGGTCGCACAGCGGCTCTACGAGAGCGGCTACATCACCTATATGCGTACCGATTCCACCACGCTCTCGGGCGAGGCCCTGCAGGCCGCGCGCCAGGTGGTGACGCAGCTCTTCGGCTCCGATTACCTGCCGGCCGAGCCGCGCCTCTACACCACCAAGGTCAAGGGGGCGCAGGAGGCGCACGAGGCGATTCGTCCGGCGGGTGAGGTCTTCCGCACGCCGGAGTCGCTGCGCGGCGAGCTCGACGCCGAGGCGGCGCGACTCTACGAGCTGATCTGGAAACGCGCTGTCGCCTCGCAGATGAAGGACGCGGTCGGCGAGCGCACGCAGGTCCGCATTCGTGCACCGCTCGCCGCCGAGGACCTGGCGCCGGCCTATCGCCAGCTCGCGGGCGACGCGCTGCTGGCGGTTTCTGGCCAGGTGATCCGCTTTGCCGGCTATCTGCGCGCCTACGTCGAGGGCTCGGACGATCCGGAGGCCGAGCTCGAGGACAAGGAGCGCCTGTTGCCGCCGCTCGTCGAGGGCGACCCCCTCTCGGCGGCGGCGGCCGAGGTGCGGCAGCACGTCACGCAGCCGCCGGCGCGCTACACCGAGGCGAGCCTGGTCAAGGAGCTGGAGGAGCGCGGCATTGGCCGGCCGTCGACCTACGCCTCGATCATCCAGACGATCCAGGAGCGGGGCTATGTCTGGAAGCAGGGCAGCGCGTTGGTGCCGACGCTGACGGCCTTCGCGGTCGTGCGGCTGTTGCAGCGCTACTTCGAGGATCTGGTCGATTACGAGTTCACCGCCCGGATGGAGAGCGAGCTCGACGAGATCGGACGCGGGGAGCAGCCCTCCACGCCGTGGCTCGCGCGCTTCTACTACGGGGAGACGGGACCGCGGCCGGCGGCGGTGGCCCTGGTCGAGGCCACGGCGAAGCGCGGCGCGCGCGGCAGCCGGAGCGCCGCCCAGCCGGCCAGCGATCAGCCCCCCGAGGCGAGCCGACCGCCGGTGGCGCCCCAGCGGCGCCTGCGTCTGGCCGAGGTCGGCTTGATGGGTTTGACCGGCAGCGGGGTCGAACAGATCGATGCGCGTGAGGTCTGCGCGCTGCCGCTCGGCACGCTCGCCGACGGCCAGTCGCTCGCGGCGCGCGTCGGGCGCTATGGACCCTACCTCCAAGTCGGCGACACGGAGCGTCGCATCAGCCTGGCCGACGACGTGTCGCTCGACGCGCTCGACCTCGCGGCCGCCGAGCGGCTGTTGCAGCAGGCCGAGCAGGCCAACCGGGTGCTGGGTGCCGATCCGGTCAGCGGCAAGACCGTCTATCTCAAGAGCGGTAGCTATGGGCCCTACGTTCAGCTCGGCGACCCGGAGCTGACGCCGAAGGGCAACGTCAAGAAGGGCAGCAAGCCGAAGATGGCCAGCGTCTGGCCGACGATGCGCCCCGAGGCGCTGACGCTCGACGAGGGGCTGTTGCTGCTGTCCTTCCCTCGCGTGCTCGGTACGCACCCGGAGACGGGGCTCGAGGTCACGGTGCAGGACGGCCGCTATGGCCCCTATGTGTCGATGACGACCCCCGAGGGGCGCCTGGAGACGCGCAGCCTGACCAATCACGAGCAGCTGAAGTCGATTGCGTTGGACGAGGCCGTGGCCTTACTGGCTCAGCCACGCCAGGCGAGCCAGCGTGAGGCGCGGAACGCCGTGCTCGCGCGGCTCGGCGACAGCCCGACGACGAGCACGCCGATCGAGGTGCGGAGTGGGCGCTTCGGCCCCTACGTCACCGATGGCCAGGTCAACGCCTCGGTGCCGCGCACGCGCGATCCGGCCAAGCTGACGCTCGACGAGGCGCTCGAGCTGCTCGCCGCGCGCGAGCAGACCCTGCGCGAGCAGGGCATCGATCCCCGGGCCCCGCGGCCGCGGCGGCGCACCGGCGCCGTGCGACGCACCACCCGGGCGTCGGGCAAGACGCGCGCGGTGGGCGCCAGCGGCAAGGGCGGCACCGACGAATAGCTGAGGCGCCCTGGAGCCGCGCGGGCCTTGGTCGGGACGCGGGGTTGCGGGACGCGGGTGCGAGGACGGGGCTACGAGCCGGCGGGCGTCAGTGCCGGCGGCGTCAGTGCCAGGCCCTGCAGCGTCTCGCTCGCCTCGGCGAGCGGCACCGTCCGTTGTTGGCCCGAGGCCAGGTGCTTGAGGGTAATCGTGCCCGCGCTCGCCTCGGAGGCGCCGAGAATCGCGACTGCAGGTAAGCCGACACCGGGCGCCGTGGCGTGGGGCGCCGTGGCGTGGGGCGCCGTGGCGTGGGGCGCCGTGGCGTATTGCAGCTGCTTGGCCAGCTTGGCCGCTTGCGGGTAGACCTCGACCCGCAGCCCGCGCCCGCCCAGGGTCTGCGCGCGTAGGGCATGAGCGGTGCGCAGCACGGCGTCCAGCTCCACACCAAACCAGCACAAGAGCAGATCGGGGCCCGTCGTCAGCGTCGGATAGAGGCCGCGCTCTTCGAGCAGCAGCAGGATGCGCTCGAGGCCGAGCGAGCAGCCGACGGCCGGAATCGGCTGACTGCCGAACATCCCGATCAGGTTGTCGTAGCGGCCGCCCCCACCGACGCTGCCCGCGAGCCCGGGCAGCGTCAGCTCGAAGATCGGGCCGGTGTAGTAGCTCAAGCCTCGGGCCAGGGCCGGGTTGAGCCGGACGTGCGCGGCGGCCGGCGTGGCCGCCAGCAGCTCGAGCAGCGCGGCGAGCTGATCGAGCGCCGGCAGGGCCAGCGCGGCGGCCGGGGTGGGGCCGAGCTCGGCCCGCAGCCAGTCGATGCTGGCGCGGTCGCCCGCAGCGGGATCGCGCGTCAGCAACTCCAGCAGCCGATCGGCCGCCTGCGGGCCAATGCCGCGCGCGGTCAGCTCCTGCTGCACGCCCGCCTGGCCGACTTTGTCGAGCTTGTCGACCGCGACGAGGGCCGTGCCCTCCTGCGCCGCGTCAATCCCGGCGGCACTGACCAAGGCGCGCAGGAGCTGGCGATGATTGAGCTGCAGCACGAAGTCCTTGAAGCCGAGGGCCCCGAGCACCTGCGCCGTCGCCGCGCAGACCTCCGCCTCGGCGAGCAGGCTGTCGGCGCCGACGATGTCGACGTCGCACTGGTAGAACTCACGAAAGCGGCCGCGCCCCGGTCGGTCGGCGCGCCACACGGGCTGGATCTGGTAGCGCTTGAAGAAGCGCGGCAGCTCGCGGTACTCGGCCACGACGCGCGCCAGCGGCACCGTCAGGTCGTAGCGCAGGCCCTGGTCGGCCAGCTCGGCCTCACCCACGCCCGCGGTGGCGAGGGCGCGGGTCAGCGCATCCCGCCGGTGCAGCAGCCGGTAGAGCAGCTGGTCGCCCTCCTGGCCGTACTTGCCGAGCAGGGTGGAGAGGTTCTCGATCGCCGGCGTCTCGAGCGCGACGAAGCCGTAGCTGCCGAAGACCTCTTCGATGACGCGCACGACGAAGCGCCGGCGCGCGAGGTCCGCCGGCAGAAAGTCGCGGGTGCCGCTGGGCGGCTTGGTGCTGATGCGGCTCACGTGGACTCATTCTCCCCGGGTCGAGTGGCCGCGCAGCGCACCACACAACGGTGACGATGGCAAGGCGTGGCAGGGCGCGTGGCAGGGCGCGCGCTGGCGCGGGTGCGGCGCGCTCCGACGCGCTTGGAGCATGGAGGCGCTAGTTCTGGCCCTCGGAGCCGTCGCGGGGGCGCAGCGAGACCATGCCGGCGTCGCGCAGGCGGGCCTCCAGCAGCTTGCTGCCCGTCTCTAGCCAGGTCTCGTAGAGGGTGCCGAGGTCGGTGTCCGGCAGGCCGTGCAGGTGAACGTCGGCGAGCACGCCGGCGAAACGCGGGAACGCCTCGGACAACTCGCCGAAGACCAGGTGCAGCGAGCCCTCGGCCGCCGGGCGACGCGCGGTCAGCCGGCTGAGCTGGCGGTAGGCCGTGCCGCCGAGCGTCTCGTAATAGCCCACGTCGAGCTGACGCCGCCGCAGGTACTGGCGAAAGAAGCTGGTCAGATAGAGCGCGTCCTCGCCGATGCGAAGCAGCGCGCGGATGCGGTCGGCCGGGTGACTCGTGTGGCTGCGGGCCAGCGCCAGCGCCAGGGGCCGGTCCAGCTCCTCGATCGGACGCTGGACCAGCTCGCAGAGCAAGCGGACGAGGTAGGCTGCCGTGGCCTCGTGGGGTTTGAGCCCGTGGTGGGCCAGGACGAGCTCGATCAGCTCGCGGAAGAAGTCATCCGGTGCCGCGAGCGAGACGATGGCTCGGCTCATCGACGCACCTCCCGTCGCGCGCTGCGCGAGGACTCACCACCGGGTTCATCGTCGCCTTCGGCGCGGATGTTAAGCACCAACTCTTTGCAGTGTAGCCCCGGGGCGCCGCTGGCGCTCGCCGGTGGTCCGCGGCGCTCACCGATCCCGACAAAAACCGACGCCTGGGGGGTTGACGGTGGGGGGGAGCGTGTTTATATCAGCGCGGCCTTTGGGAGACGGGTCTTTGATCCCACCCGAACGCGATCTAGAACGGCCGGCCGCCACGGCTGACCGCTGAGCACAGTCGTTGAGAGAAAAGGGGAGGAGAACTCATGAAAGTGCGGCCTCTGCAGGATCGAATCCTGGTCAAGCGCGTCGACGAGCAGGAGACGACCAAGGGCGGGATCATCATTCCCGACACTGCGAAGGAAAAGCCGATCGAGGGCAAGGTAGCAGCCGTGGGAAGCGGCAAGGTGCTGGAGAGTGGCGAGCTGCGCGCGCTGGCGGTCAAGGTCGGCGATCGCGTGCTCTTCGGCAAATACTCGGGTACCGAAATCAAGATCGAGGGCGAAGAGCACCTCATCCTGCGCGAGGACGAAGTCCTCGGCATCATTGAGTAGGTCAGGGGGTTAGCCATGGCACCGAAGCAGATTTCATTCGACGAACAAGCCCGTGCAGCGATCCTGAACGGCGTCAACATGCTGGCCGACGCGGTCAAGGTCACACTCGGGCCGCGCGGACGCAACGTGGTGCTCGAGAAGTCCTGGGGCTCGCCCACCGTGACCAAGGACGGCGTCACGGTCGCGAAGGAGATCGAGCTCGAGAACAAGTTCGAGAACATGGGCGCGCAGATGGTCAAGGAGGTCGCCTCCAAGACCTCCGACGTGGCGGGCGACGGCACCACCACCGCGACCGTGCTGGCGCAGGCGATCTACCGCGAGGGTCTCAAGCTGGTCGCCGCGGGCCACAACCCGATGGATCTCAAGCGTGGCATCGAGCTGGCGGTCGAGAAGGTGGTCGACTCGCTGAAGAAGATGTCGAAGCCCACCAAGGGCAAGCAGGAGATCGCCCAGGTCGGCGCGATCAGCGCCAACGGCGACGAGACGATCGGCCGCATCATCGCCGAGGCGATGGAGAAGGTCGGCAAGGAAGGCGTCATCACCGTCGAGGAAGCCAAGGCGATGGAGACCACGCTCGAGGTGGTCGAGGGTATGCAGTTCGACCGCGGTTACCTGTCGCCCTACTTCGTCACGGACGCCGAGCGGATGGAAGTCGCCCTGGATGACCCCTTCATCCTGATCCACGAGAAGAAGATCTCGAGCATGAAGGATCTTCTGCCCGTGCTCGAGCAGATTGCCAAGGCGGGGCGCCCGCTGGTGATCATTGCCGAGGATGTCGACGGCGAGGCGCTGGCGACGCTGGTGGTCAACAAGATCCGTGGCACGCTCTCGGCCTGTGCCGTCAAGGCCCCGGGCTTCGGCGACCGCCGCAAGGAAATGCTGAAGGACATCGCGGTGCTCACCGGTGGCCAGGCCATCACCGAGGACCTCGGCCTGAAGCTGGAGAACCTGACGCTCAAGGACCTGGGCCGGGCCAAGCGCGTGACCGTCGACAAGGACAACAGCACGATCGTCGATGGCGCCGGCGCGAAGAAGGACATCCAGGGGCGCTGCGAGCAGATCCGGCGCCAGGTCGAGGAGACCACCTCGGACTATGA
The DNA here is from genome assembly GCA_016702545.1 of Pseudomonadota bacterium. Taxonomy (GTDB): domain Bacteria; phylum Myxococcota_A; class Polyangia; genus JADJTL01. The sequence continues at coordinate 59,637 of JADJDT010000019.1, forward strand.
CCGCGAGAAGCTCCAGGAGCGGCTGGCCAAGCTGGTCGGCGGCGTGGCGGTGATCAAGGTCGGAGCCGCGACCGAGACCGAGATGAAGGAGAAGAAGGCGCGCGTCGAGGATGCGATGCACGCCACGCGCGCGGCCGTCGAGGAGGGCATCGTGCCCGGCGGTGGCGTGGCGCTGCTGCGCTGCCTGCCGACGCTGCGGAAGGTCGAGGTCAGCGAGAACCTGCGTCACGGCGTCGAGATCGTGGCCCGGTCGCTCGAGGCGCCCGCTCGCGCGATTGCCGAGAACGCCGGCGTCGAGGGCTCGATCGTGGTGCAGAAGATCAAAGAGGGTAAGGGCGAGTTCGGTTACAACGCCGCGACGGACACCTACGAGGATCTGTTCAAGGCGGGCGTGGTCGATCCGACCAAGGTCGTGCGCACTGCGCTGCAGAACGCGGCGAGCGTGGCGGGTCTGATGATCACGACCGAGGCGATCGTCGCCGAGAAGCCGCGCGAGGACAAGGAGTCCGGTGCGCCGGCCCCCGGCGGCATGGGCATGTAAGCCCCGCTCCGGTGCGGTGCAGTCGAAGAGCCCGCTCCCACTACCGGGGAGCGGGCTCTTTTTTCTTGTTCGCCACGGAGGTCCCCGGCGCGCCGCGAGGGCTGCTCCAGTACAATCGGCGCATGTTCGGTTCCTCTCGCCGCAGCAGCCCGCGTTGGGCGCGGCACCCAGCTAAGGACCCGCTCGAAGATAGCTCGATCAACTGGGCGTTGACGCGCCCGCCGGGCAAGGCGCAGCGACGAAGGAATACTGTTGGTATTGCGAGGAGCTGCAACGCAGCCCGGCGGGATGGATCGACGGCCAGATGGATGAGTTATTTCCGAGCGGGTCCTAAGTTGGCGCTGGCGCTCTGGGCCCTGCTGGCGATCGGTGGGGCGCGCGAGGCGGAGAGCGTGCCTCGCTGGACGGCGAAGGCGGAGGCGGGGCCCGAGTATGACAGCAATGCGCTGCGCGTGGCTCAGGACGACACGGCGGTGCTCCTTCCGGCACCGCTGCTGCGGTGCTCCACGGACCTCGGCTTCGAGCTGAACGCGGGGCGCCAGGCGTTGGCGCTCGGGTACAGCGGCGGGGCCAAGCTCTTTCTGCGTGGCGGGCCGATCTCGGCGGCTCATGAACATGTGCACCGAGCGACGCTGGGCGCTTCGTGGCACCTTGGCCCCGCGCGGCTGGGTGTCCAAGGGAACTATTACGACGTCTTCCAACCCCGGCAAGACGACCCGGCCCTGACCGCGTTGCAGCGCGACCTGCGCCTGGCAACCGGCTTATTGCGCGCGTCCACCGGCCAACGTCGGGCCTGGCCCGCACTGATCGTCGACGTGGGCTACCAGATGATGCACTTCAAGCCGGACGCGGACTTCGACTTCCACGGCCCACTCGGCAGTGCCTCGGCCCGCTGGCAGCTTTACGCGGGCGAGGGTGCCGGTGCCAGCGCCTGGACCCTGGGGGCCACCTTCACGCTTGGCCGGCGCTGGTTCAGTGGCCTACGCACGGTTTGCGCCCGGACCAACCAGGGCGGCTGTTTCAACGACCTGCGGGCGCGCCGGGCCGACTGGGACCAGCTGCTTTGGTTTCAGCTGGGCTACGAGGGCGCCGCCACGGCGCTCTGGTGGTACGGCGTCGAGCTCAATGGGTCGAATAGCGATGACCAGCGCTATGTGCGGCACATTGTCGGCATGCGCTTCACCGTGCCGCTGGTCTGGGCGCTCTACGCCAGCGCCGAGAGCGTGTTGCAGGTCAGCAGCTTTCGGCGCAGCGCCGCGCTGGAGTCGACGAATCAACCCTTCAATCCGCTGCTCGATGAAGAGAACCGCTCGCGCCTCAGCGCCTACGTCGGGCGCGAGCTGGGTCCGCGGTGGGCGCTGGTGGCGCGCTGGACCGTCTACGTCAACGAGTCGATCGCGGCGACGACGGCCCTCACGCGGCTCGGCTTCTTCCGCCAGACGGTCTTCGCCGGCGTGCGGTATGCCTTCGACAGCGAGCTGCGCTGAGGGCTCGCTCAGGTGGCGTGTGCTCGATCGACGACCCGATGCATGGGTCGTTCTGTGCTCGAGTCGAGCCTGGGCCGGAAACGAGCGCGGGACGCGCATGTTTCGGGCCTAGGGCGACCGGCGCTCGCGCTCCGCGTCGCGCCGCAGCGCTTGCGACTGCAGCTTGAGGCGGCCGGCGAGCTGCTCGAGGCGTTGGGCTGCTCGCCTCAGCGCGTCGGCATGCGCGCTCGCGTTGCCCGAGCGTAGCGCTCGCTCCAGCTCGCGCAGCGTTGCGGGATCGAGCACCGAGGCGAGGGTCACGGTGGTCGTGGTGACCAGGGTGGGTGAGGGCGCTGCGGGTGTGTTGGTGGTGGCGCTTCGCGCGCCCCCTGGCGACGTGCTCGCGGTGGGAGTGCTGAACGCGGTAGACGCGGCACCGAGGCCTTTGGGCGCGTCCAGAGCAGCGGGGCCCGTCGAATCCGTCGCCGTGTCGGGGCGCGCGTAGCTCGGCTGCCCTTCGGTGGGGCCGGCGAGCGGGGAGAGCGGGCTGTTACCGGCGCCGGCGGTCGCCTCCGTCGTTGTGCTCGCCGAGACCGAGCTACGGGCCTGGGCCACCCAGCGCGGCGCCTCCTCGATGAAGAGGTCGCTGCTCGCCGCCGCTTGGTGGCGCTGCAGAGTGGCTCGGCGCTCCAGCGTGGCGAGCTGGGTGCGGACCGCGCGGAGCTCGCGCTCGACCTTGTCGGCCGAGTCGCGCAGCAGATCGGCCTTGGTCTCGAGGTCGTCCGCGTCGTCCAGCGGGCCGGCAGTCACGCCCACGACGATGCGCGTGGGCGCCTTGGACGCTGTCGCGCGGAGCCGGGCCTGCCGCTCGAGCAACCGCGCCCGCAGGTCGCGATCGGCGATCGGCGCGGCCAGCGCCTGGCGATAGGTCTGTTCGAGGAGCGCGCGCGCCCGCTTGACGGAGCCCTGCTGCAGCGCATCGAGGCGTGCGGCGACGCTCTGAGCCTCGCGCAGCGCCCGCTGGAGCTGGGCATCGCGCTGCAAGCCCTGCTGCTGCCGCTTGAGCCGCGCGATGCGCGCGCTTTGCTCGGCGAGGATGCCCTCCAGGCGCTGCTGATGGGCCAGGACGCGCTCGTGCTGCTGCTCGGCCTCGAGCACCGAAGCGGGCACCGTGGGGCTCGGTTGGGCGCCGGCCAGGCGCTGGGACGAGGCCAGCGCCAGCAGCAGCACCAACGGCAAGCCCTTGGCGAAAGCGTGCGCGTTTGCTGATAGCCGCAGCATGATCCCCTGCTAAGCAATGCGTATGCCGGGCTTGGAGGTTCCCGCGTCGCACCGCGATCGCCCATGATCTCGGATAACTAGCGATCGCAACCGACGCTGGGTGCTGGGCCCGGGCCCTCGAAAAACTGAGGTTGCGTGAGTTAGCTCTCAGATTTCTGGCGAGCTGCCACGGGCAAGCCGATGCCGTATTTCTCCAGCTTGTAGTAGAGCGCGCTCGCCTTCACCCCCAGCCGCCGCGCTGTCTCCGTCTTGACCCCACCGCAGGCATCGTAGGCCTTCTGGATCAGCTGGCGCTCCAGGTCGTCGAGAATTTCAGGCAGCGTCGTGACCCGTTCGGGCAGGGTCAGCCCCGCGGGCGCGGCCTCGCCGCGCAGGTGGACCGGCAGCGCGGCCAGGCCGATCTGCTCGCCCTCGGCGAAGACCAACGCCTGCTCGATCGCGTTCTCGAGCTCGCGCACGTTGCCCGGCCAGTCATGCGCCATCAACCGTCCGAGCGCCTCGTCGGTGATGCCCCGGACGCCGGGATTCGTGCGGGGGCCGCGCGTGGCGATGAAGTGCTGCACCAGCAACACGATGTCCTCACGTCGTTCGCGCAGCGGTGGAATCACCAGCGGCACGACGTGCAGGCGGTAGTAGAGATCTTCGCGGAAGCGCCCGGCTCGGACCTCGTCCTGCAGCCGGCGGTTGGTCGCGCTGATGATCCGCACGTCGACGCGCACCGTCGCTTCGCCGCCCACGCGCTCGAACTCGCCCTCTTGCAGCACGCGCAGCAGCTTGAGCTGCATCGCCGGCGAGACGTCCCCCACCTCGTCGAGCAGCAAGGTGCCGCTGTCGGCCAGCTCGAAGCGCCCCAGTCGCCGCTTGATCGCGCCGGTGAACGCGCCCTTCTCGTGGCCGAAGAGCTCGCTCTCGAGCAGCGAATCGGTGAGCGCGCCGCAGTTGACCTTGATGAAGGGACCCTGGCTGCGACGGCTACCCTGGTGGATGGCGTGCGCGACGAGCTCCTTGCCGGTGCCGCTCTCGCCCTCGATCAGCACCGGGGCCTCGCTCGCCGCGACCTTCTCCACCACGCGCAGTACCTCACGCAGCGCGGCCGAGGCGCCCACCAGCTGGGTCGCGTTGCCGCGGCTCTCCTGGCGCAGATAGGCGTTCTCCGACTCCAGCCGCTGGCGGGTCTTGCGCGCCGCCCGCAGCTCGAGCGCGCGCTCGACCTTGAGGCGCACGACCTCGGGGGCGAAGGGCTTCTGCAGAAAATCGAAGGCGCCCAGCTTCATCGCCTCGACGGCGGTCTCGACCGTACCGAACGCGGTCACGATCAGGGTCGGGCAGTCGGCATCGCGCTCGGCGATACCGCGTAGCACCTGCACGCCGTCGATGCCCTTCATCTTGAGATCGGTGATCGCGAAGTCGACCTCTTGCTTGGCGAAGAGCGCGAGGCCCTCCTCGCCCGACGAGGCTGCGAGCACGTTGTGACCCATCTTGGTCACGACGTGGCTCAGGCCCAGCCGCACCGTCTCGTTGTCGTCGATGATCAACACGGTTGCCATGGACCGACCGTAGCGCAGAGCCCGCGGCACGAGCAACGTTGGTCGCTGGCATGTCTAACGCGGGCGAGCGCGGGCGGCCGCGGCCTGCGCTGGCGGCCCACGCCGGCGGCCGACGCTGGCGGCAGGTGCGCCCAAGGGGCGGCTGCGCGAGTCGGTGCCGCCTTGAGGGGCGGGCCTGGCGGTGGACAGACGCGTGACCCGGGGGTAGGAACGCGCGATGCCGAGTTCCTCGCACGGGTGGCCGATGGCGCGGCGACGGACGCCGCTGGCGTGCGCCCTCGCCCTGGCCGGCTACGCGCTGCTGCTGCGTTGCTTTACGCTCGACGCCTGGGTCCACATCGACGTGCCCTGGGGCTGGTACGGCTGGATTCAGAGCTTCTGGCAGGCGCTGGCGGCGCGCGATTGGGCGGCGACCTACCAGGTCGAGCACGTTGGCGTGACCTTCATGTGGCTGACGGGTGGCGCGCTGCGGCTCGCCGGCCTGCTCGATCAGCCGCTGAGCTCGGCGACGATCATCACCGCCATGGCGCCGCTGGTGTTGCTCAGCAGCCTGGTGATCGGGGCGACCTACCTGTTGCTGCGACGACTGCTGGGCGGACGCCACGCATGGCTGCCGCTCGCCGTCGGCTTGCTGCTGGCCAACGAGCCCTTCTTCGTCGGCCATGCGCGCGCGCTGCAGCTCGACGTGACCTTGACCGGCTTCGCCTGGCTCGGTGCCCTGACCGGGGCGATCGCGGTGCGCGAGCGCTCGCTGCGCTGGTCGGCGGCCGCCGGGGTGCTGCTCGGCTTGGCCGTGCTGTCGAAGATCACCGCGGCCGGCGTCGCCGTTGGCGTGGCGTTGCTCTTCGCGGCGGCGGCGCTCGGCCCCGGGGCGGCGCGCCAGCGCTGGCGTCTCCTCGGCGGCCTCCTGCTGCTGACGGTCTGCGCGCTGGCCACGGCCTTCGCGCTGTGGCCAGCCTTGTGGGTGGCGCCGCAGGCGACGGTGCTGCGCGTGTACCGGGCGGCGACCGACCTCGTCGCCGCCGGCCACAACATGTTCTCGTGGGGACGCGTGCACGAGTCCGACGCCGGCGTCGGGCTCTACCTCGGCGTGCTCCTGTTGCGGCTGACGCCGGAGCTGCTGCTGCTGGCGCTCGGCTATCTCGCGCTGCTCGGGCGCTGGCTCTGGCCCGCGGGCGCCGCGCGCGGCACGCGCCGAGGGGGTCGACCGCCGACTGCTGCCGCTGCTGCTGGCCTATGCCCCCTTCATCGCCAGTCTGGTGCTGAGCCCCAAGCGCATCGATCGCTACCTGCTGCCCCTCGTGCCGCTGCTCGCGCTCTTCGCTGCGGCGGGGGCGGCGAGCCTGGTCGAACGCTTGGGCGTGCGCCGCGTGACCAGCGGCGGAGCGGCGCGCTGGGCGATCGCCGGGGCCGCGCTGCTCGCGCTCGTCGGGCGCACGGCGCGGATCGTCGAGAGCTGGCCGCATCCGGTGGCCTGGACCAGCACGCTGCCCGGCCTCGCGCCGGAGCGGATCATCACGCTGGGGCAGGGCGAGGGCCTCAAGGAGGTGGCGCAGTTCATCGCCGCGGACGCCCAGCGCCGGGGTCAGCCCCTGCCGCGGCTGCGCTTGTTCGTCTACCACCGCTGTCTGATGCCCTGGCTGCGCTACGAGGTCGCGGAGTTCGCGCAGGCCGAGTACGTGCTGACCTATCTCAGCCTGCTGCAGCGCGAGGTCGAGAAGGCGGAGGTCGACCGTTACACGACGGGTCGGCAAGCGCTCTTCACGGTCCGGCTCCAGGGCTTGGTTTATGCGCAGGTCTTCGCCGGGCCGGCCTATGTTCCGCGGCGGGCCCCGCCGCGCGGGGGGGGGGGGGGGGGGGGGCGGGGGGCGGGGGGCCGGCGGCGGGGGCGGCCGGGGGGGGGGCCCCGGGCGGGGCGCCCCCGGGGGGGGGGGGCCGGCCCGGGGGGGGGGGGGGGGGGGGGGGGGGGGGGGGGGGGGGGGGGGGGGGGGGGGGGGGGGGGTGGGGGGGGCTGGGGGTGGTCGGCGGGGGGGGGGGGGGGGGGGGCCCGGGGGGGGGGGGGGGGGGGGGGGCGGCTTCCGGGCCGGGGGGGGGGGGGGGCGGCCCCGCCGGGGGGGGGCCCCCCGGGGGGGGGGGGGGGGGGGGGGGGCCGGGGGGGGGGGGGGGGGGGGCGGGCGGGGGGCGCCGGGGGGGGGGGGGGCGGGGCCGGGGGGGGCGGGGGCGGGCCGCGGGGGGGGGGGGGGGGGGGCGGCGGGGCGGCCCGGGGGGGGGGGGGGGGGGGGGGCGGGGGGCCGGGGGGGGGGGGGCCGGGGGGGGCGGGGGGGGGCCCCGGGCCCGGGGTCGCCGCGCGGGGGGGCGCCGGGGGGGGGGGGGCCGGCCCGGGGGCCCCCGGGGGGGGGGGGGCGGGCGGGGCCCGCCGGGGGGGGGGGGGGGCGGGGGGGGGGGGGGGGGGGGGGGGGGGGGGGGGGGGGGGGGGGCGGGGGGGGGGGGGGGGCGGGGGGGGGGGGGGGGGGGGCGGGGGGGGCGGCGGGGGGGGGGGGGGGGGGCGGGGGGGGCGCCGCGCGGGCGGGGGGGGGGCGCGGGGGGGGGGGGGGGGGGGGGGGGCGGGGGGGCCGCGCCGGGGGGGGGGGGGGGGGGGGGGGGGGGGGGGGGGGGGGGGGGGGGGGGGGCGGGGGGGGGGGGGGGGGGGGGGGGCGGGCGAGGGGGGGGGGTGGGGCGGGGGGGGGGGCGCGCGGGCCGGGGGGGGCCCCCCGGGGGGGGGCCGGGGGGGCGGGGGGGGGGCCCGGGGGTTCGGGGGGGCGGGGGCGGGGGGGGGGGGGGGGGGGGGGGGGGGGGGGGGGGCTGCCGCCGCCGGGCCCGGGCGGGCCGGGGGGGGGGGGGGGGGGGCCCCGCCGCCCGGGGGGCGGGGGCGGCGGGGGGGGGCCCCGGGGATCGCGGGGGCGGGGGCGCGGCGCCGGGGGGGGTGGGGGGGGGGGGGGGGGGGGGGGGGGGGGGGGGCTGGGGGGGGGGGGGGGGGGGGGGGGGGGGGGCGGGGGGGGGGGGGGGGGGCGGGGGGGGGGGGGGGGCCGGGGGGGTGGGGGGGGCGTGGGGCGCGGGGGGGGGGGGGGGCGGGGGGGGGGGGTTTTGGGGGGGGGGGCGGGGGGGGGGGGGCGGCCCGGGGGGGGGGGGGGGCCCGGGGGCCGGGGCGGGGCCCCCGGGGGCGGCCGGCCCGGGGGTTTGGCGGGGCCCGGGGGGGGGGGCGGGGCGGGGGGGGGGGGGGGGGGCGGGGGGGGGGGGCGCGCGGGGGGGGGGGGGGGGGGGCGGGGTCGGCAGGGGGGGGGGGGGCGGGGGGGGGGGGGGGGGGGGGGGGGCGGGGGGGCGGGCCCACCGTCGACACGCGGTCGGTCGCCTCGTTGACTGGCACGGAGCCGGCCCCGTGGGCCTGCTGCGAACGTTGGCTCTCGACCACCAACCGGCGGGGGCCGGGGGGGGGGGGGGGGGGGGGGGGGGGGGGGGGGGGGGGGGGGGGGGGGGGGTGCCTGATGGAGCGGGCGGCCTGCCGACGCGTTTCGATCATGACGCTCGTCTGCGGCGGCCTCGTGCTGGGCTGCAGCGAGGGCAGCCGTGGCGCGGAGGTGCCGCGCGATTTTTGGCTGGGCTTCCTCGACAGTGGCGTGCGCGACGCGAGGGTCGCGGGGCCGCGCGCGGACGGTGCGATGCCGAGCGATGGCGCCGTGCCGACCGATAGCGCTGCGGCCTCCTGCAGCGATGGCGTGCGTAACGGGGGCGAAGTCGACGTCGACTGCGGCGGCGCCTGCGCGGCCTGCGCCGACGGCAGGAGCTGCACGGGGCCGCAGGAGTGTCGCGGCGGCGTCTGCAGTGCCGCGGGACGCTGTGAGACCTGCGCCAGCGGCTACCGCATCGTCGATGGCCGCAGCTGCGTCGACCTCGACGAGTGCGCGGGCGCGGCGGCGAACTGCCACGCGGACGCGACCTGCACCAACACGCCGGGCTCCTTCACCTGCGCCTGCAAGAGCGCCTTTCGCGGCGACGGCATCACCTGCCAAGCGGCGGTGACGACGCTCGACTACGCGGGCGCGCTGCAGACCTGGACCGCGCCGATCACCGCTTCGGTGCTGGTGGAGGTCTGGGGCGCTCAGGGTGGCGGCGCTCGGGGGGGCCTCGGTGGCTACACCAAGGGCACCCTCGCGGTGGTGAAGGGCGAGGTGCTGTCGGTCTTCGCCGGTCAGCAGCCGTCCACGCGCGTCGGTGGCTGGAATGGGGGCGGCAGCTCCCAGGTCTTCAACGACTCCTCGGGCTCGGGCGGCGGGGGCGCGTCGGACGTCCGGCGCGGAGGCACCGCCCTGGGTGATCGCATCATCGTGGCGGGCGGTGGCGGTGGAGGCGGCGGGCACTTCGGTGGTGCGGGGGGCGGCGCCGCGGGGGCGGCGGGCTCGGCGCTGCCGACCTACGCCGCCGACTACTGCGGCAAGGGTGGCACGCAGAGCGCCGGCGGCGCGGGCGGGAGCACCTACGCCTGCAGCGGGGGTACGGCCCAGCTCGGTGGCAGCGGCAGGTTGGGGCTCGGTGGGGATGGGGGCAAGAGCTCCGACATCGGCTGGGCCGATGGTGGCGGTGGTGGGTACTACGGCGGCGGTGGCGGCGGCGGGGCCTGCACCGGCTCGTTTCCCGGTGGCGGTGGCTCGGGCTACTTCCGACCGGAGCTGTTCCCCGACGGGGCCACGAATAGCGGCGTGCGCACGGGGCACGGGCTGGTGCGCTTCACGCTGCCCTGAGCGGCGGCCTCGCCGCCGAGCCGTGGGCACACGGGCGGCGCGTGCGCGGAGGTGGGGCTCAGCGCAGCTCGTTGGTCCACATGCAGCGATAGAGGTGCGCCGCGTCGGTGGGGGCCCAGGTCATGTCGGTCGGGTACTGGTCCTTGTAGCTGTCGCCGCCCGTGCCGCTCCACTTGACCACGATCGTGCGGTCGTAGCGATCCGTCGCCTCACCGACGCCGAAGTCTGCCGTGCGTAGCCAGCCGGTGGCGAGGCCGTTGCCGTTGGGCAGGCCGGCGCGGATGCCTTCGACCAGATCGCGGGCGCTGGGCAGGTGGCCGTGAGCGGCGAGGCAGGTGGCGACGGACTCGTTGAAGGTGGCCGCCGAGCGGTCGAATTGGTCGAACCAGAGCTTGGCGCCGCTCGTCCCCGGCAGGGTCGCGGCGAAACAGCCGCCCAGGCACTGCTGCGGCCCCGCATAGCCCTGGTCGATGGGGTAGTAGATGCAGCGGTGCGCGTGGTTCGGGTCGGTCTTCCAGGCCCAGGTCAACACGTCCGGATGAGCGTAGGGGAACGAGGGCGCCGTGCCGGTCCAGCGTAGGATCGACGCCAGGAACTGCGGGCCGCTGGCCACGTAGCCGGTCTGGTCGCTGGTCCAGTTCCAGGCGTTGGTGCCCCCGGGCAGACCCTCCTGGACCAGCTCGGCCAATTCGGCGGTGCGCGGCAGATGCCCGCCGCGCTGCCAACAGGTGGTGTGGGCGAGGTGCCAGGCTGCGTTGGCGCTGTCGACGGTCTCGCCCTTGTACGAGGAGCGCGGGCCGACGAATTCGTTGGCGACCGTCGCGGGGTGGGTGCCGGCGGCGTAGCCCGGGCCGACGCAGCGGAAGGGCCGTGGCGTGTAGAAGTAGCTCCACGACAGATTACTGCCGGAGATCGGCGACCAGCTCGCGCCGCTGCCGCTCCACTTGAGCACGACCGACCCCTGGTAGTTGACGCTGTCGGCGGTGAGGAGCCAGGCGCTGTTGGCGTTGGCCTCGCTGCGCTCGACGCCGGAGCGGGCCGCCTCGATCAGGGTCAGCGCCTGCGGCAGGTGGGCCCGGTAGTAGGTGCATTCCCAGAGCGCGGCCGCGAGGGGCAGCGTGGCGCGGTCGGCCTTGTCCACGTGGTTGCGGCCACCCTCCGTCGGCAGGGCGGCGCAGGGTGCGTCGGGGGGCCCATGGCAGGCCTCTTGGTCGAAGGCGCGGACGAGGCTGTCGGGGCAGATGCAGCGGTAGTGCCGCGTCTCACCGACCGGCGCCGTGCCCGCGACGCCGTCGCTGAGCCGCACCGTGATCTGGGCTCCTGGCCCGCTCGGGTTGAGGGCCCACAGCGGGTTGGTGCGGTCGCTCTCGCCCACGCCACCGCTCTGTGGGGCGCTGACGCGGAAGAGCTCCGTCGCCGTCGGCAGGCGACCGCCGAGCGCCGCGCAGGCCTGATGCGCCGCCGCCCAGGTGGCGAGCCCGCGCTCGGTGCCGTCCCACCGCTCGGCCCAGGCGTCGGTGATCTCGAGATTCAGGCCGCCGCAGGTCGGGGCGCAGCGCTTCGCCCGGTTGCAGCGCGCGCTGGCGCAGTCCCCGTTGCCGGCGCAACCCTGACCTGCGTCGCACTTGGTGGAGCAGCCTCCTCCGCAGTCGACGTCCGTCTCCGTGCCGTTCTTGAGGTGGTCCGTGCAGCTCGCCGGCGCGGGCGCAGCGTCCACGCCGCCCCTGGCGTCGCGCCCTCCGTCGCGCGCTGGGCCGATCGACGCAGAATCGGTGAAGGAGAAGGGTCCGCGATCGCTTCGCCCTCCGGCGTCGACGCGAGCATCTGGGCCGATCGCCGCGGGGTTGCTGGAGGTACAGCCCGCCCACGGCGCGGCGGCGACGACAACGACCACGAGCGCACTACGTAGCTGATGCTGGGCCACGGCTTCTGCTCCAAAACGCCAGCGCTGGCGAGGAATCAAGTTGGGCTGGAAGTGCGCTCCCCGGTCAAGTCCTTTCCGGGCAGGCCAGGAAGGGGGTCGGCGGCAACCCCATCAGACGACCGCAAGGGCCTTCAAGAAGGTAGGCGGGCTTGCGCGGGTCGAGCGGCGCGCCCTACGCTGCTGGCGCCCCGCGGGGGCGAGGCGAGGCGAAGACGAGCATGGCCCGAGTCCAGCTCTACGTCGGGGAGGCGCTCGGCCGCTACGGCTTCCCGCAGGGGCACCCCTTTGGCACCGACCGACAGCAGGCCTTCTGGGACGAGGCGCAGCGCCTGGGGCTGGACGCGCGTGCCGTCGTTTGCGCGCCGGTGCAGGCGACGCGGGAGCAGTTGGAACGCTTCCACACGCCGGCCTATGTCGAGCGCGTGGCGCAGCTCTCGGCGCGCGGTGCGGGGCTGCTCGACGCCGGCGACACGCCGGCCTTCCCGGGCTGCTACGAGGCCGCGGCGGCGGTGGTGGGTTCGGTGCTGGACGCGCTCGACGCGCTGGTTGCCGGGCGCGCGCGCCGCGCCTTCGTGCCGATCGCGGGCCTGCACCACGCGCGCCGTGACCGCGCCGGCGGCTTCTGCGTCTTCAACGACTGCGGCGTGGCGATCGCCACAGCGCGAGCGCGCTACGGGTTGCGCCGCGTGGCCTACGTCGACCTCGACGCGCACCACGGCGACGGCGTGTACTACGAGTTCGAGGACGACCCTGAGCTCTGCATCGCGGACCTGCACGAGGACGGCAGGTTCCTCTACCCCGGCACGGGCGCGGCCAGCGAGACGGGGCGGGGTGCCGCCCGCGGCACCAAGCTCAACCTCCCGCTACCGCCTGGCGCCGGCCCGAGCGCCTTCGCCGCGGCCTGGGCGCGCGCGGAGGCCTTCCTCGAGGCCGCGCGACCCGAGCTGGTGCTGCTGCAGTGCGGCGCCGACAGCCTCAGCGGCGATCCGCTGGCCCACCTCGACTTCAGTCCGGCGTGCCACGCGCAGGCGACGCGCGCCCTGATCGCGCTGGCCGAGCGCCACGCCGAGGGGCGCCTGCTGGTCACTGGCGGTGGCGGCTACAACCGCGCCAACCTCGCCGCCGGCTGGACTGCCGTGCTCGAGGCGCTGCTGAGCGCGTAGCACGGCGATCATTGCGGCAGGGTGCTACCGGAGGGCGGGGTGGGTGCGGGCGACGTGGCACAAGGCACCCTTCGTTGTGCAGGGCAGTTAGCACCACTGTGGGGGGTTTGGCGGGGGGGGGGGGGGGGGCGGGAAACGGGGGGGGGGAGGGAGGGGGGGGGGGGGGGGGGGGGGGGCGGGGCGAGGGGAAGCCGGGGAAGGGAGTTGGAGAACGAGCCCAGGCGACGGGAGAGATCCGACACAGTAGTGTTAGGCGGGCTGGCGATCGCGAACGATTCCAAGCTACCGCGCCGCTCCACGAGGCGGGATGCACGAGGGCGCTCAGGCCTGCCCCAACAGCGCCCGCAGCAGCTAGCGGGAGATCGTCACCGAGATGGTGCCCCGAACACTGGTCCACACGGGAGCCTGGAGGCTGCATGCACGGCAGGCGTCGGCAATCCGTCGCCCCCCTTGTCCCCACTGCTCGATTAGCCCGGCCAGATAGAACGCGCGCGCCAGGCGCCGGTTGCGCGGGATCGATGCGTGGGGCAGCAGCATTGTCTCGGCCGTGACGCGCGGCTCGGGGAACGCGCCGGGATTCGTCACCTCGATCGATCGGCCGCGCATCAGGCTCAGGTAGCTGCTCGCACCATCGTGGTAGTCGCGGTGGACTAGGGCGTTCGCCACCATTTCCTGCACAGCAACGAGCGGGAACTCGGGTACCGTCCGATGGCCGATCTTGGTGGTATCGACGCCCTCCAGGGTATGCCTCTTGACGAAGGCGATCGCGCCGTCGAGTTGCTGGAACAACGTGCCCGCCAGCACATCCTGGTCGAGGAACACGTCCCGCGTGTCGTCGAAGAGCCCCAAACGCAACTCGGCTTGCGGCACGACACGCTGCGGACTGTGAGCGAACAACAAAGCCGCGCCTTTGGTCAGCACGCCGTTGTGCGCGAGCTCGAGGGTGGTCAAAGCGTCGATCGGATCGGCGAGGGTCGAGAAGTTGCTGCTGCGCCGTTCATTCGCCAGCGCAATGAACCGGTACAGGGCCTCAAGGTCCAGATCGGCAAGCTCGAGCTCCGGCACGAGATCGCGGTCTGCCCCCGCGCCGTTTTGCTTGGCCGCCAGCAGCGCGCGGTATTCGCCTTGCGAGAGCGCGACATTCGCGCTGCCCATGCGGCGGAAGGCCCTGCCCTGCGCCAGATGCGGCTTGAGTGGGCTCTCCTCGACGGCGATCAACACGACCTGCTTCCCCTCGATCACGGCTCGCTGGACGCTCGCGGTCAACCGCTCTTCTGTGTGGGCCAAAATGCTTTGCGTGACTGCGTTGAGGGTCGCATCCGAGACCTCCTGTCCAACGATCTGGCCCGCGTCGTTGACGCCGCAGACCACCACGCCGCCGGTAGCATTGGCGAAGCTCGCCACGGTCCTGACGATCTCCTTCAGGTTGCGCGTCGATTCCTTCCACTCCAGGCGCTCTGATTCAGCCCAAGAGCCTAGCGAATAGGCGGCTACCAGTTCGTCGAGGGTCATGCTGCAATGAATACCCCCCAAGCCTTCGACAAACAACCTATCAGCGGACCGGTATTACCCCGGCTCAGTTGACACTCAGGACAACCGGCGCCCCAGCCGAGATGACGAGCTCGCGCGTGGTTGGCGCACGAAGGTCGCGGATCGAATACCGATCACTTCGGTGCTGGACCGCCGGGGCTCGCGCCGAGCGCGGGCGGGTCGGGTGGGGTGGGGGTGGTGGCGGGAAGGGTCACGCGCATCGTCGTGCCGTGGCCTTCTTCGCTCTCGACCTCGAGGGTGCCGTGGTGGTCCTCGGCGATGCGTTGGGAGAGGGCCAGGCCGAGGCCGGTGCCGCGCTCGCGGGTGGTGAAGAAGGGCTCGAGCACGCGCTCGCGCAGCGCGGCGGGAATGCCGCAGCCGTCGTCGACGATCTCGATCACGACGCGCTCCCCCTGCGTGGCGCAGCGCAGGGTCACCTGGCCGCCCTGCGCCGGGCAGGCCTGAATCGCGTTGCGCACGAGGTTGAGCAGCAGGCGGCGCAGGCGCTCGAGGTCGACCGGTACGACGACGGCGTCGCTCTGGTGCTGCAGCGTGACCTGCGCCGCCCGGGCGTCGGCCGACGAGATCTCGGCCACCTCGGCCAAGAGCGGCGCGAGGGGGGCGGGTGCGAGCTGCGGCGGGGAGCGGCGGGCGTAGTCGAGGAACTCGGTCACGATGTGCTTGAGATATTCGGTCTCGCGCTCGATGCGCAGCACCATCTCGCGCTGCTCGGGACGGTCGGCCAGCTCTTCGCGCAGCAGACCGGCGAAGAGGGCGATGCCGCCCAGTGGGTTGCGCACCTCGTGGGCGATGCCCGAGAGCATCAGCTGCGCCTGGCGCTCGCGCGCCAGCAGGTCCAGTCGCATCTGGTTCATCGTCGTTCCCAGCAGCCCGACCTCGTCGTCGCCGTGGGGGGCGATCGGCGTCTCGAGCTGGCCGGCGCCGATGCGCGAAGCCTCCTGGGCGAGCTGGCGCAGGGGCCGCGTGACGCGGCGCGCGACCACCAGCGTCACCGCCACCATCAGCAGGCTGATGCCGAGCCCCGCCAGCAGCAGATAGCTGCGAAGACTCGCCAACGCGGCGACGAACTCTGGGCTGGCCTCGACGCCGAGCGCGGCGATGATCTGCGCGCCGTCCCGCAGCGGCGCATAGCCGGTCTTGTAGCTGCGGCCGTCGCGTCCGACGAAGAGCAGCGTGCTGGCCTCGCTGCCGGCGAAGACGCGGCGCAGCTCGTTGCGGTTGGCCTCTGCCTGGTAGTTGCGGTCGCCGATGCGCACGCGCGCGTCCGTGTCGGCCAGGCTACGCAGCTCGCGGTCGAGCACGAAGATGCGCGCGACGCGCGTGCGCTGGCGCAGCTCGTCGAGGCGGTGGCGCAGACGGCGGGCGCTGCGGCTGTCATCGTCGCCGGGGCCGAGGAAGCGCAACACGTCGGGCGGAACCTGGTTGGTGGCGGCCTGGGCCACGCTGGTCAGCCGACGACCGAGCGAGTCCTCCAGGCCGCGGGCGGCGATGCCATGAATCCACCAGCCGAAGAGCGCGAAGAGCGCCAGGCTCGGCAGCAGGTGCGCGATCAGCATGCGCCCGAAGAGCGACAGCGCACGGCGGCGCGCCCGCACGGTGAGCGCGGTGCGCTGCGGCCGAAGGCCCCCGCTGCTGGCGGCGCGCTTCACCGCAAGAGCCGATAGGCGAGTACTGCGAGGGCCGCGGCGAGCAGCGCGTAGCTGAGGATACGGCTCGGCAGCGACTCGCGCCGGCGCGGCGGGCCCTGGCCGACGATGCCCTTGAAGCCGCCGCGAAAGCCGCCGAGCAGGCCGCCACGGGTCGCGGTGCCCTTCCCGCTGCCGCCACGCCGTCGCCCCTTGCGCCGAGTGCCCATGCTCTAACCCCTCGCGCGGGCGGATCGCGTCCCCCGTCGCACCGGTCCTTGCTCAGAAGCCGAGCTGGAGCTGCATGCGCACACGGTCGGTGCCGTCGGTCAGCGCGTCCCAGTACCTGGGTGCCATCCTATCGTCGAAGAGGCGAGCGTAGTCGAGCTGCAGCTTGAGGTCATGCTGCGCGAAGTAGTAGTTCACGCCGAGCGTCGCCTCGTCACGCTGCGGCAGGCTGCTGAGCCCGTGGTGATAGGGGTCGCGGATGAAGGCGTAGCGCACGACGAGCTCCAGATCGCGGTGGGCCAGGGGCAACCAGCCGAGCTGGGCGAAGGCGCCGAGGCCGCTGCGCGGCGCGCTCACGTCGACCGGCGCACCGTCGTTGTCGAGCGCCCCGCCGCCGTGCCGGTGCAAGCCGTGGCGCCAGTGCAGCGCTGACTGCAGGGCCCAGCCGTGCCACTTGAGCACGAGATCGGCCGTGGCGTGGTGGAAGTCGCTGGTGCCGCCGTCGGCGAAGCGCTCGCCGAAGACGCCGCGATCGGCGAGTGCCTGATCCTGGAACGCATAGGCCAGGCCGACGCCCAGGCGCGGTTGCGGCTCGCGCGCGAGGTCGGCGCCGGCGTAGTCCTCGAAGGCCCCGAGGGGCCGGGCCTCGACGCGGGCCACGTAGAGCATGCCGAAGCGCGTCGGTTGGAAGGCGTTGCGCCCCTGGCCGCCGAAGACGCCGACGCTGTAGCCGAGCCAGCCGCGGCCGCCGAGGTCCTTTGAGCTGAGCTGCAGCCCGAGATCGCGATCGAGGTTGAACTCCTCGTTGGCGGGTGAGCGATCGACGAGGTTGAGCGTGCCCGACGACATCACGCGCTCGCGCGAGAAGGGCACCTTCATCTGGCCGACCCACAGCGTCAGGTCGCGCCAGCGGTCGAACTCGAGGCGCGCGTCGCGCAGCGGATTGCGACGGACGCTGCCATCCTCGGCGGCCAGCCCGCCGAGCTGATCGCGGGGCGAGAAGCCGAGCTGGAGGTAGTAGCGAAGGTGCGGGCTCCAGGCGTGGCCCTGCAGGACCAGCCGCACGCGGCGGAGCTGCACGAGCTGCGAGGCCTTGGTGTTCGGGGCGTGGGGGAGTTCGGCCTCGTAGCGCGCCTGGACCCGCCCGCGGAGGGTGAGCGAGAGGCGCCCGTCGGCCGTCGCGACGGTGACGCCGCGGCTCGGCGCTTTGGCCGCGGGGGCCGGTGTCGCGCGCGGCGCGGGTGCCGCGGTAGCAACAGGCGTGGCCCCAGCGGGTCGCACCAACAGCAGCAAGATCGCGGTGCGAAGTCGTACAGAGCGCACTTGCATCGGTGGCCTTCGTCGGCCCATCGAGGGCTGGACGCTAGCACAAGCCCAGGGCGTCGAGGGCCATGCGCGTGGTGGCGAAGGGCGAGCGCTCACTCGGGCCCTGGCGCAGGAAGCGGCGGATGGCGTCGATCTTCTCCAGTGCGAGGTCGGTCTCGGGGTCGGAGCCGCGCTCGTAGGCGCCGAGCACGATCAGGTCGCGACGGGCCTCGTAGACCGCGAGGAGCTGGCGCAGCCGCTGGGCGGCCTGGCGCTGGGCCTCGTCGGTGACCGCGGGCATCACGCGCGAGACGCTCTGCAGCACGTCGATCGCCGGCCAGTGCCCTTCTTCGGCCAGCCGCCGCGAGAGCACGATGTGGCCGTCCAGAATGCCGCGTACCTCGTCGGCGACCGGCTCCTCGAGGTCGTCGCCCTCGACCAGCACGGTGTAGATCGCGGTGATCGAACCACGCGGCGCCGTGCCGCCGCGCTCGAGCAGGCGTGGGAGCTGCGCAAAGACGCTGGGTGGGTAGCCGCGGCGGGCGGGGGGCTCACCGGCGGCGAGCGCGACCTCGCGCAGCGCTCGCGCGTAACGCGTGACGGAGTCCATCAGCAAGAGCACGCGCCGACCGTCCTGGCGGAACCACTCGGCGATGGCCGTGGCGCTGTGCGCCGCCTTGAGCCGCAGCAGCGGCGGTACGTCGCTGGTGGCGCAGACCACGACCGCGCGGGCGAGGCCGGGGCCGAGCGCACCCTCGATGAACTCGCGCACCTCGCGGCCGCGCTCGCCGATCAGGCAGACCACGCAGACATCGACCTCGGCCTGGCGCGCGAGCTGACCGAGCAGCGTCGACTTGCCGACGCCGGAGCCGGCGAAGAGCCCGATGCGCTGCCCCTCGCCGATCGTCAGCAGGCCGTCGATGGCGCGCACGCCGAGGGCCAGCGGGCGGGTGATCGCCGGGCGCGTCAGGGGATCGGGCGGCGGGCGATCGAGCGCCCAGGGCTGGAGGTCGCGGGGGAGGCGCGCACGGCCGTCCCAGGGCTGCCCGAGCGCATCGAGCACCTGCCCGAGCAGCGCGGGCCCGCAGCGCAGGCTCAGGCGCTGGCCGCTGTTGATCACGCGGCTGCTGGCGCCGAGGCCCTGGACCTCGCCGAGCGGCATCAGCAGCACCTGCTCGCCGCTGAAGCCGACGACCTCGGCGCCGAGCCCCGCCGCGCCGCCGCGCGCGATCGTGACGTAGTCGCCGACGCGGGCACCCGGCAGGCTGGCCCGCAGCGTCAGCCCGACCAGCTCGGTGATGCGGCCACTGACGGGTGCCGGATCGAGGCCCTGGAGCGCGCGGCGCGCGCGCCGCAGGCGTTCAGCGGCGGGTGCGGTCATGGGGCTCTGCGCTTGCGTCCTGCGTCGGGCTGGCGAGGGCCACGGCCACCGTGCGGAGCTGGGTTGCGAGCTGACCATCGCGCAAGGCGTGCGCTCCCTCGACCAGGAGCCCGCCGCGCGCCACCGTCGCGTCGGCGACCAATGCGAGCGCCTCGGTCTGGGCCGCCGCCTGCAGCGTGGGCAGCGCGCCGCGCAGGGCTTCGAGATCCTCGGGATGCACGCGTACCAGCAGCGGTGGGCCACAGCTCGGCGCGCGTAGCACCTCGGCGGCGATCTGCGTCACGCGCTGGGGTGCGAGCTCGAGGGCCGCACCGAGCAGCTTCTCGGCGATGGCGATGCCGAGGGCGATCAGCTCTTCGTGCAGCGTCGCGAGCCACTCCGCGCCGGCCTGTTGCGCTTGCTGTTGCGCGACAGCGACCGCCTGCAGCGCCGCGGCCTGGGCGCGCTGCTCTGCCTCGTGCTCGAGGGTCGCTGCTCGCGCCTGCGCGGCGGCGATCAGCGCGTCGGCGCGGGCGCGGGCCTCGGTTAGCTGGGTCTCCGCCTCGACGAGGCTGCGGCGCTGCTCGGCGCGCAGCACGCGCGTGCGGTCGACTTCGGGATGGGGCGCCGTCCGCGCGTCCCCGGCGGGGCTGGGGCGAAGCACGCGGCCTCTCATTGGGGGCCTCTCATTGGGGGCCTCGCCGTGGACCTTGGCCCTGTCCCGCCGGCTCGGGGCTCGCCGCTTGCGCGGCCGCTGGCGTGGCGGGACTCGTGCCCGTCGCCGCTGCCTCGCGTCGGCCGAGCGGCGCCAGGACATGGGCCGCCAGGGCGTGCTGCAGCGCTGGGCTCAGCCGGTGCGGGCCCGCGAAGCGGCTCAGCTCGCGCTGCAGAGCCCGCGGCAGCAGGGCGCAGATGGCCGCCGCGACGGGGCTCGGCCAGGCCTCCAGCAGCGCGGCAAGCTCTTGGGACGGGAGGTCCTCGACGTGATCGGGCAGCGGCCAGCCGAGCTGCTGCACGAGCTGCTGGACGACGCGGCGCCGCTCGGGTTCGGGGCGGGCGTCGAGGGTGCGTCGCGCCTTGGCGCAGCGCTCGGCCCAGGGACCGCCCAGGCCGCGCATGGGCCCGGTCGCGTCGGCGGCGAAGAGCACGCTGCCAAGCAGCACCCCGCGCTCGCGGGCGCTGAGCCCCTCCGGCGCGGAGGTCAGGGACGCGGACGAGTGAGCCACCGAAGGAGCATACACCACCGATCGTCGGGAGGGTCCCACGCGGTGGAGCAGCAAGCCCACCCTTGTTGGAGGGGCGCGCGACCCTGGCGACGAAGAGCACGGGTTGCGCTCGTTGACGCAGCGGATACCATGAGAGGGCTGTCGATCTGCGACCCCATGCGAGTGTTCAGGTGCCGGTGGTTGCCGCTTGCCGAGCGGTGCCGTGGGCCCCGCTCTGCGCCGGAAGGAGCTCCGCCATGAGAAAACTCCCGTACGGCACCGCGGGGGGCGCTCGCTGGGTCGCCGCGGGCGCCCTGGTCGCGGCCGCCGGCTATCTGGTCGCCTGCCGCAGCGGGATCCTCGCCTCCCGATCCGATGCTGGCACCGACACCCGGTTGGGCTTCGTCGACGGCGCGCCCGTGCCACCCTGTGTGCCAGGCAGCCGCGAGCTCTGTGACGGCTACGACAACAACTGCGACGGCGTGATCGACGAGGACGTTCGCAACGCTTGCGGCAACTGCCGCGAATTTTGCCTGCCGGCGGCAGAGCTCGGAACCCTCGACGAAGGCGCCATACGCGTCACCGCCGACGATCCCGCCAATCCCAGTCATCGCGCTGGGGTCACGTTGGCCCAAAGCGCGACGTCTCGGCGCTTCCTGTGGGCTGCCAACCACACGGATAACTCCGTCACGAAGTTCGACATGGCCACGGAGCAAGAGGACGGCGTGTACTGGGCGGGCCTGGATCCGAGCCGCACGGCGGTCGACCTCGACGGCAACGCCTGGATCGGCGGGCGCGGCGACGGTCGGTTGACCAAGGTGCTGTGGGACAAGACCACCTGTCCGGACCGCAACGGCAACGGCCAGGTCGATACCTCGAGCGTGCAAGGCGGCAAGAGCGTCCTCGTCAACAGCGCGAGTGATCCGCTGGCCGACGAGTGCGTGGTCTTCAGCCAGGTCACGCGGAGCGATCGGCCCAATATCCGCGGGCTGGCCGTGGGGCCCGATGGCATGGTCTGGATCGGCTACAGCGACGGCGGCATCCAGCCGATTCACCCGACGACCTTCAATCGCGGGCCGCTCTACCAGGGGCGAAACGTGCCCTTGTGGACCGCCGACGGCGCGGGCGTGCTCAGGGTCAGCGGCACGGCCGATACGGGGGGCGCCTACGGGCTGGTGGTGGATTCGAAGGGGCTGCTCTACGTCGCTCCGGTGGCCGCCGAAGAGCGGACGGACCTGCCGTGTTTCGACACGGTCAGCCGCACCTGGTTGGCGATCTATCGGCGCGCGGCCCGCTGCTCCTACGGCATCGCCGTCGATGGCAAAGACCGGATCTGGACCGGGAGCCACATCGACTGCACGGGGGTGGGGCTCTTCGACCCCGCCCAGCGGCGCTTCCATACCTTCGCCGTGCCCGACAGCGTGAGCGTGTCACCGGGTGCGACGTCGGCGGTGACGCTGATCGCCAACGGTGGCGCCGGCGGCCTGGCCGGCTACGACAGCACGGGGGTGGCCGTCGAGCCGAAGACGGGCCACGTCTGGACCTCGTTCTACCAGCAGGGCTACACCGGGCGCCTGGAGCTCGACGAGCGCGACCTGGCCCAGAGCCACTGGCGCTTCATCGGCACCACGCGGACGGCCACCGGCGAGCTGCTGCCGGGGGTTACCACGGACCTGCGCGGGGTCGGCTTCGACACGGCGGGCTACGCCTGGACCCTGGGCTTGGGCAGCGACCGCGTGTTCAAGCTCGACCCGGCGACGAACCAACGGGCCGCCTCGCTGCCCGAGGGCAAAGCGATCGGCGTCGGGGCGCACTACACCTACTCCGACTTCACCGGATCGACGGTCTTCAACTTCACCGCTCCCGGCGGGGGCTGGCGTCATGTCTTCGACGCCCGCGCGAGCTGCGCCAAGCTGCAGCGCCTCCACTGGGAGGCCTATGTGCCTCCCGGTACGAGCGTGACGGTGCGCCTGCGCGTCGCCGCGGTCGGCGCGTCGGCGCCGGGCGACTGGCTTCCAGACCAGGCCACCGACGGCAAAGCCTCGTTCGGGTATCCGACCGACGCCGGCGGCGCGGACGTCGACCTCGCGCCCTATGCCGCGCGCCTCGAGGGTGGTCCCACCGAGGTCGAGGTTCGCTTCGCCACGAGTGACAGGAAGGTCCGCCCCGTGCTGCATGTGCTGCAGCTCGTGGTCGACCGCGGCTCCTGCGTGTACTGATCGCGCCCCGCGGCCGCGGCGCGCGCGGCGTCCTGCGCCGCGCGCTCCTGGCCGCCGGTCCGATCAGGCATGTCAGCGATCCAGCCTGGGACATTCCGCGCCGAGCGACTACGATGCGCCCGCGGCGATGCGAATCATCGGGGGTCAAGCGCGCGGGCGGAGGTTGCTCGCTCCGACGGGGCGCGGGACGCGGCCGACCGCCGATCGCGTGCGCGAGGCGATCTTCTCGATCGTGGCGGCGCGTCGCGACCTGGAGGGCCTGCGTGCTCGATCTCTTCGCCGGCAGCGGAGCGCTGGGCCTCGAGGCCCTGAGCCGTGGAGCGATCCACTGCACCTTCGTCGAGGCCGACCGGCGCTGCTGTCGCCTGGTGGCCCAGAACGCTGCGCAGCTCGAGCTGGCCGGCCAGACGGCGGTGTTGCCGCTGAGGGTCGAGGTGGCGCTGGGGCAGCTCGGCGCGGGGACCGCGGACTTCGACCTGGTGTTGGCCGATCCGCCCTACGCCGACGACCCCTGGCCCCTGCTGGCGGCGCTCTCGGCCACGGGGCGGCTGGCGCCGGAGGTGCTGGTCGTGGTCGAGCACGCGGCGCAGCGCGAGGTCCCGGAGCGCGGTGGGGGCTTGCGCCGGTTGCTGACGCGACGCTATGGGGATACGGCCATCAGCCTGTTCGCGGGCGGGGAGCCCGCGCCCGAGGAGCACAACACATGAGCGCGGCACCCCGCCTGGCGATCTACCCGGGCTCCTTCGATCCCGTGACCCACGGCCACCTCGACATCCTGCAGCGCGCGCTGGGCGTCTTCGAGCGCGTGGTGATCGCTGTGGCCGACAACGTGCGCAAGGGCGGCCTCTTCGATCGCGCCGAGCGCGTGGCGCTGCTGCGGCAGGTCGTCGGTACGGAGCCGCGGGTCGAGGTCGACGCCTTCGACGGGCTGCTGGTCGACTACGCCCGCCAGCGCGGCGCGCAGACGATCGTGCGGGGGCTGCGAGCGGTGGCGGACTTCGAGTACGAGTTCCAGCTCGCGCTGATGAACCGGCGGCTGGAACCGCAGCTCGACACGATCTTCTTGATGACCGACCAGAGCAACTTCTACGTCAGCTCGAGCCTGGTCAAGGAGGTCGCCCGCCTCGGCGGCGACGTCGGCGCCTTCGTGCCCGAGCCGATCCACCGCGCGCTGGTCGCCAAGCTTGCGCCGGCGGCGCGACAACCCCACGCTCCGCTCAAGAGGTCACCAACCGTCGCGAGCAGCCCGAGCACAAGGCGCCGGCTGCCAGCCCGGCGCGAGCCCCAGGCGCGCCGCCGAGCCGCAGGCGAGGGGTCCAGCGAAGCGGAACGTACGGGCTGCCATCGGCGCCGGGCAAACGCGGGGTCGGGCCGCGCAGCAGATTTATCGACACCTCTTCAGCGCACGACCACCGTGCCGATGCGCACGCGGTTGGCGCCGTCGTTGGGGCCGCTGAGGACCTTCAGGCGTTGCTCGCCGAGCCAGAAGCCGCCCCAGATCGCGTAGGTCCCCGAGACCGTCGTCAACAGCGGCAGGTCGACCTCGTAGCGGTCGATGATGTAGTCGCCGGCGAGCCAGTGCTGCGTCGGATACTTGCCGTCGAGCGGGTCGTGATCGCCGTGGAAGCGGTTGTCGGGGGCGTCGAAGTGGATGAAGAGCTTGTAGTTCGGCGTGACGTTGCCGAGCACATGGAAGTAGAGCGTGATCGGCAGCTTGCCGCCGCGCACCACGGAGGTGGGGCAGTCGTAGCCGATCAGCTCGACCTGCTGCTCGAAGTTGGCCGTCAGCGCGTGCGTGGGACGGGGCCGCGTGCGCGTGACCGCACCCTGCAGCGGGTTGTGGTCGGTGGTGCAGGGGGCGACCAGGCGATTGGTCAGCACCAGATAGCGCGAGCTGCGATCGTCGAGCACATGGTAGGCGAGGCCGCGCTGGCGGGCCGCGCGGTGGATCGGCCCGAGGTTCTGCGCGGGAATCAGCACGAACTGGCGCTCGGGGCGGGCCAGCCGCGCGAAGAGCTCGTCCTCGCTGTGGAGCGTGTCGAGCGGCTGGGCGTTGTAGTACGACGCGCTGCGGCCGACGATGCCGTACTGCGCCAGTGGCTCGCTGCCCCGTCGGCACTGCTGATAGGTGGTGAAGAGCGCCTTGTTCGAGAGATGATGGCTCAGCGCGGGCGTGAGGAACTGCGCGCACCACAGGGCGAAGGCCAGCGCCAGCCCTGCCAGCGCGAGGCCCGCATAGCGGGCGACCCGCGCGGCCACACCCGCCAGCCGCGGCCAGGCCTCGAGCACCGGGGTCAGGGCGAGCAAGCACAGCACGGCGCCGCCGATGCCGAAGAGCCGCGTGGCGATCCGGATATCGACAGCGGCCGGGTACTCCGGCGCCTGCTCCAGGAAGCTGAAGGCCAGCGTCGCCGGGCGCAGGAAGAAATCCTGGTGCAGGACGAGCAGGATGGCGGCGGCGACGACGCCCCACAGCGGTTGGCGCAGGCCCTCGCGCCAGACGCGGGCGCCCCAGACCCCGATGGCGATGCAGGCCCACGGCAGCGCCGGATAGCGCAGCGGGCCGAAGAAGGGCGACCAGAGCGCCGCGACGAGGTAGCCGAGCACGACGCCGATCAGCAGCACGAGTGAGGCCGCGGCTTCACGCGCGCTGGCGTCGGTCGGCGCCGCGGGCGCGGGCGCCGCGTCGTCGCCGCGCTGGGCCCAGGCGAAGCCCGCGAGCGCGAGGGGCAGCAGGGCGAACCACGGGAAGGTGCCGTAGCCCAGATTCTCCAGCGCGACGTCGAAGGTGGCGGGTGTGGACCAGGCGTGCGGCACGGCGCCGTAGAGCAGGGCGGGGCCGCCGCCGAGCAGCTGCAGCAAGGCGCTGATCGCCGCGCCGGCGAGCAGGACGGCGCCGAGCAACGCGGGTAGCACGACGCGCCGCTCGTCGCGGTCGAGCGTGTGCCGCTGGCCGACCAACGCGAGGCTCAGCACCAGCAAGGGCAGGCCACTGCCGAGCAGCGCGCCGCGTGCGAGGAAACCGGCGACCAAGCCCAGCGCGCCCAGCACCAGATCGCCGACCCGGCGCTGGCCGTCACGTGGCCACAGGTAGCTCGCCAGGCCGCCGAGCGCCGTCAGCGCTGCCACGTCGGCGACGATCTCGCCGGCGAGCTGGCGACTGGCGAAGACGAAGGCGGGGGTCGTGAGCAGCACGAAGCCCGCGGCGAGGCCGGCGTCGCGGCCGAAGAGGCGCGACGCAAAGCGGTAGGCCAGCAGCAGGCCCAGCAGGCCAACGAGCGCGAGCGGCAGGCGTGCGCCGAGCTCGCGGGCGCCCAAGAGCCGCATCCCGAGGGCGATGGCCCAGGTCTGCAGCGGCGGGCTTTGGAGACGCGTTGGGGTCTGGACGCGGAGGACGGGGGCGGTCCCGCTGCTGCTGGCCGGTGCGCCCTCGAGCACGGCGTGGGCGGCATCGGCGCTGCGCAGCTCGTGCGGCTCCCACAGCCCGAACGCGCCGAGCCCAGGGAGGAGCACGAGGCTGCCGAGCAGGAGTAGCCCAAGGGGTCGAGCGGCACGAGGAAGCGCGTTCATGGGCACGCTCTCATACTGAAGCGGGCCCGCCGATGCAATAGCGTTGTTGAGGGGCAGCGTTGTCGGGAGGCCAGGGCCGGGGGTGGGGTTGGCCGAGGCGCGCGGCGTCCGCGGCGTGCCGAGGGTGCCGCGCTGGCTGCCGCGCTGGCTTGGCGCCCCGCAGACCCTGTGCTAAGCAGCGCCCCATGCAACGCGACGGCTTTCGGCCGACGATTGTGCTGGGCGGCGGCCTGACGGGGATTTCGGCCGCTCTGCACCTGCGGCGCCCCTACCTGCTGCTGGAGCGTGAGCACCGGCTCGGTGGCCTGGCGCGCACCCACGAGCGCGCCGGCTTCTACTTCGATCACACGGGGCACTGGCTGCACCTGCGCACCAGCGCGATGCGGGAGCTGGCGCAGCGCGCGCTGGGGGACGGGCTGGTCGAGGTCGAGCGGCGAGCGGCGATCTACTCGCACGGGGTGCTGACGCCGTATCCGTTCCAGGCCAATCTCCACGGTCTGCCGCCCCAGGTGGTCTACGAATGCCTGCTGGGCTTCGTGCAGGCGCGGCTACAGCGCACGAGCGAAAATCCGCCGCGCAACTTCGAGCAGTATGTGCTGCATCACTTCGGCGCGGGGATCGCGCGCCACTTCATGCTGCCCTACAACGCCAAGCTCTGGGGCGTGCCTCCGGCCGCGATCACCAGCGCCTGGTGCAGCCGCTTCGTGCCGATTCCGACGCTGGAGCAGGTGCTGGCCGGGGCGGTCGGCGCCGGCCCGGCCGAGCTGGGCTACAACGTGCGCTTCCTCTACCCGCGCCAGGGTGGCATCGAGAGCTTCACCCGCGGGCTGGTGGCGCTGCTCGATCCCGCGCACACCCGGCTCGGTACGGCGCCGGAGGCGATCGACCCGCGGGCCGGCGTGCTGACCGTCGCGGGCGAGCGCTGGCCCTACCACGCGCTGATCACCTCGCTGCCGCTGCCGAGCCTGCTGGGGCTGCTGGTCGAGGCCCCGACGGCGGTGTTGGAGGCGGGCCAGCGTTTGCGCGCCACGCCGGTGCGCTATCTCGACGTCGCCACGCGGCGTCCAGCGCGCGCCGACTACCACTGGGTCTATGTGCCGGAGTCGCGCTTCCCCTTCTATCGCGTCGGCGTGTTCTCGAACGCGATGCCGAGCATGGCCCCGCCCGGCTGCTCCAGCCTCTATGTCGAGCTGGCCGGTCGCGAGGGGGACGCCGAGCAGGCGACCCGCGAGGCCTTGCAGGGCCTGGTGGCGATCGGCGCGATCGACGCGCTCGAGGACGTGGCCTTCGCCGAGCTGCGCGAGATCGCGCCGGCCTATGTGGTCTTCGACGAGGGCTACGAGGTCGCGCTGGCGACGATTCAGCGCTACCTGGTCGCGCACCGTATCTTCAGCTGTGGCCGCTACGGGGCCTGGATCTACAACGCCATGGAGGATAGTCTGCTCGCCGGGCAGCAGGCCGCGGCCCAGACCGATGAATTGCCCGATGCGTGGCCTTGCGCGTCGCTCGACCCTTCGTCTGGCCCGTCGCCCGCTGGGGCGACCAACTGCGGATGACCACACCGATGAACCGCCCTTCGCGTCCGACGATCGAAATGCCCCCGACGCGCGAGAGCTTGCCGGATGGCTCGACCACCGCGCCGATGATCAGCGCCGTGATCCCCGTGTACAACGAGGAGGGCATCATCACCTCCTCGGTGGTGGCGTTGCGCGAGGCCCTGCGCGAGCTGGGCTGGAGCTTCGAGATCCTGCTGGCCGAGAACGGCAGCTCGGATCGCACGCCGGAGCACTGCCGCCAGCTGAGCGAGAAGTACGACGAGGTCGGCTGGTTCTCGCTCGGGCAGCCGAACTATGGTCGGGCGCTGAAGGAAGGCATTCTAAGGGCCCGCGGTACGTATGTGGTCTGTGACGAGATCGATCTGGGCGACATCGACTTCTACCGCCGGGCGGTCGAGCGGCTGGTGGCCGACGAGGCGGCGCTGGTCGTCGGCTCGAAGATGCTGCCGGGGGCCGACGACACGCGGCCGCTCTATCGGCACGCGGCGACCTTCGTCTACAACGGCCTGCTGCGGCTCTTGCTGCGCTTCCACGGCACCGACACGCATGGCATGAAGGCCTTCCGCCGCGAGAGCCTGGTGGGCACGGCGGGGCGCTGCGTGGTCGACAGGGACGTCTTCGCCAGCGAGCTGGTGATTCGCGCCGAGCAGGAGCGCGTGCCCGTGATCGAGATTCCCGTGCGCGTGGTCGAGAAGCGCGCGCCGTCGATCAAGCTGTTCAAGCGGGTGCCCAACGTGCTGCGCAACCTGGGTCAGCTTTACCTCGTGTTGCGGAAGGAGCGGTAGGCCCGATGGACCCCAAGCTCTGCGCCGTGAGCGTCGATCTCGACCCACTGAGCGCCTACTACGCGATACATGGCCTCGGCGAGCCCCCGCCGCAGGTGCTGCACACGATCGTGCGCTGCGCGCTGCCGCGCTTCGCCGAGCTCTTCGCCGCGGCCGGGGTGCGAGCGACGTTCTTCATCGTCGGGCAGGACCTCGAGCAGTCGCCCGAGCTGGGTCGCGCGCTCGCCGAGCTGGCGGCGGCGGGCCACGAGATCGCCAACCACAGCTACAGCCATTCCTACGCGCTGAATCAGCTCTCGCCCGAGGCGATCGCCCACGAGCTGGGGCGCGCCCACGAGCTGCTGGCCGAGGCGGTCGGCGCGGAGCACGCGCCGGTCGGCTTTCGCTCGCCGGGCTATTTCGTCAACGGCGCCGTGATGGCGGCCCTGGTCGCGCTCGGCTACCGCTACGACAGCTCGATGTTCCCTTCGCCGCCCTACTATCTGGCCAAGGCCGCCGTGATGCTGGGGATGAGCCTGCGGGGGCGACGTTCGGCGGCCGTGCTCAGCGATCCGCGCGCCTTGCTGGCGCCGCCGGACCCCTACCGGCCCTCGATCGAGGAGCCCTGGCGGCAGGGCTCGGCGCCCCTGATCGAGCTGCCGATCGCCGTGCTGCCGGGCCTGCGGGTGCCGGCGATCGGTACCTTGCTCACCGTCAGCCCCGCCTGGCTGCGGCGCGGGCTGCTGCAGGGCATGGCGCGCCGGCCGCTCTTCAATCTCGAGCTCCACGGCATCGATTTGGCGGACGCCGTCAGCGACAGCATTCCGACCGAGCTGGCGGGTCGCCAGCCCGATCTGCGCGTACCACACGCCGAGAAGCAGCGGATCCTGCTCGAAACGCTGCGCGAGCTGCAGCGCGATCGCGAGCTCTTGACCTTACGCGAGGCCGCGACGCGCTTCAGCGCCTGAGCGCGCCGAGGCGATGCCTGGGGCAAGTGCCTGGGGCAAGTGCCTGGGGCAACTGTCTGGGGCAAGTGTCTGGGGCAACTGTCTGGGGCAAGTGCCTGGGGCAACTGTCTGGGGCAGGTAATTGACCGGGATCGAGTTGACCGGGATCGAGTTGACCGGGATCGAGAACTCGCGTAGATCACAGCCCTCGTGGCGCCAGGGCCCCCGATGAGGGTCTGTGGTGGCGCGGTGGGATAGATGGCGTTCAGGTGATCGTGGCCGGATGATCATGGCCGGATGGTCATGGCCGGACGATCGTGGCCGAATGATCGTGGCAGGAGATGTGGCGATGGCCCCCAAGACCCCGCTTCAGCGCGTCAAAGAAGAGCATGGCGGCAAGGAGAAGCTCGCCGACAGGCTCGTCGATCTGATCGAGCGCGGCGACGAAGACAAGGCTGAGCTGCGCAAGCGCTTGCTCGCTGCGGCCAACTCCAAGCTGCTGCGGCTGCATAAGGTCTTCAGCGAGCTGCAGGGCCGCTTCGGCAGCAAGGACAAGCTGCTCGATGCGCTGCTGGAGCTGATGAAGCGCAGCAAGGATCAGGACTACCGCACCAAGCTGAGCGGGATGACCCCCGGGCGCCTGCTCGATCTCTATCGCGCGCAGCAGCGGCGCACCAAGGCGGCGCAGGCGGCCGCGCGCTCGTAGCACCCGAGGCGCACGCGCGGGCCGACCGCGCTGCTCGCCCGGCGCCGGCGCTGCACCGCCACGTGTTTCGCCCTTAATCGTTCACGGGGGGATGTCCCATCCCCCCGCCCCGCCAAGAGCGCGGTCTTGGCGGGGCCCCACCCCCAATGCCGGGGCGCAACTCGTTGCGCCCCGCGCGAGCGCTTCGTCGCGCTCGCGTGCAGTGGATCTCGACTCCGTCAGTGATTGCAGCGCATTGAGGGCCGTGAACGTTTACTCTCGCCCTTCTCCCGCAGCTTCGTGGGTCGACCGCCCGCTGGGGTGGTCGCTGGCCTTGGCCCTGCTCTGCCTGGCCCCGGTCGGTGTCGCGGCGCTGATCAACCGCTTGGCGCTGCCACGGCCGTTCGCCTCTCAGGGCGGGGTCCCCGGCCTGCGCCTGCTGAGCTGGAACATCGGGCGGGTCCATCTGCGCTGGGAATCGCGCGCTGCCGACCGCGACCTCGGCTTCGTGGCCCAGGTGCTGCGCCAGGTCGATCCCCACGTCGCGGCGCTGCAGGAGCTGCGCGATCCGACGCAGCTCGGGCGGCTGCTGGCGCTGCTCGGCCACGGCTGGCGGGGCCGGGTGCCGCTGGACGCCTATGATCGCCGCGCGGCCCTGCTGTGGCGCGTGCGCGGTGACCCCTTCGAGATCCCGACCTCCACCGGCCGCGCGGCCCAGGGTGCGGTGCTGCGCTTTGAGCGCGGGAGGGTGTTGACGGTCGTGTCACTGCATCTGGATGCCTTCGACGCGTCCCGGCGGCTGCTCCAGGGCCAGGAGATCCTCGATGCGGCGCTGCGCACGGCCGCCGACGACCTGGTGTTGGCGGGCGACTTCAACTTCGACGTCGCGGGGGTGGCGCGCGATGCGCTCGACCAGCGGCTCTATCGCCTGCTGACCAGCACGCTGAGCGACGGGGCCGTGCGGGCCGGGGCCACCTCGCTGACGGCGCGCCGCATCGACTACGTGTTCTACCGCAGCGCCCACTGGCGCGTGAGCGACGCTCGCGTGCTCTGGCAAGAGGGTATCCACGGCATGGACCACCGCCCCTTGGTGGTCGAGCTGGAGCCGGTCACGCCCCGCCCCCCGCACTGAGCGCCGCGGCTCGATCGCAGCGGAGCGGCCGTGCGCTGGCTGCGGCAGGTCGGCTTGACACGCGGCCACGCGGCGGCGTACACGCGAGCTCGTGTGATGGAGTGCCGGGAAGCCGGTGTAGTGGTGCCCCTCGTGGGCGCCGCGATTCCGGCGCGGACCCGCCACTGTGAGCGGTCAGGCCCTCTCGATGTAGCCACTGGGTGCCGCGGCATCTGGGAAGGCGAGCGGGATAACGGCCGCGAGCCAGGAGACCGACTCCAGCACGCGCTTGCTCGTGCGCCGTGTCTTCGGTGATAGGACGCGGTGCGACGCGGTCCCGTGCTTGCCCCAGGGCAGACAGCTCCAGGGCAGACGTGGGGTGCGCGCGCGCCATCCCTTTCTCCCAGCCGCGACGGCGAGCCTCGACCTCACCGTGTAACGCACGGTGCGCTGCGGCCCGCGGGCTTCGGGCCAGGAGGGGACTGCCATGGACTCGACGCTGGGACGGGCTGCCGACGGGGAGGCTGACGCGGGTGGTGCGTCGCGGGGACGGCACGCGGCCGGGGCGCTGGTCCGCCCCGCGCTGTTGCTGGGGCTGCTGGCCGGCCTGCTGAGCGCGTGCGCCGACGATGCGCTGCCGCCCCTGGCCCGTGGTGACGGCCGAAGCGCTGCCGCCGACGCGGGCCCGCGCGTCGCCGACGGCCGAGCCTCGGATGTGCGCGTGGGTGCGGTCGACCGTGGCGTCGATGCGCACGTCACGGTCACGGATGCGTGGCCCTGCCTCCAGACGGCCGATCTCGCGGGGTGGGTGCTCGCCGATGACTACTGCGTGGTGGCCCAGACGACGCAGCGCGCCGCCGCGGCCTGGGGCTTCGCGCGCGAGGCCCTGTGGTCCTTCGGCCCGCGCAACGATCAGCTCGGTAGCTTGCCGCTGCGTCGTTGGGCTTGGCGCGCGGGCGTGGAGCCCAGTGCGCTGGAGGAAGTGGCGGTGGTTGCGCCCGGTGTCGACGCGACTGCCCTGGTCTTCCCTGGTTCCTATCTCGCGCTGGCAGGGACGGGCGCCGCGTTGGTTGGTTACACCCTGGCCGACGGCGACGGCAGCGTCGTGATGATGGGCCCGAACACCAAGCTCGCCGTGCAGGTGAACGCGCCGGGAAACTTCGATGCGGCCTGGCTCGACGACGAGACCCTCCTGGTCAACGGGATGGGGCTCGAAGGCTCCGAGGCCAAGCAGGCGCTCTATGCCAAGCGTGGCACGAACAGCGCGGCGCGTCTGGTCAAGGATCTCGGCGCGGCCAGCAGCTATGTCGCCGTGGGACGCAGCGTGGTGTACGTGGGCGGCGCCTTCGGCGCCTTCCCTAGCCTGGTCAATCGCGTCTTCGCCTTCGACCGCGACCGCCTGAGCGAAGCGCTGAGTGATCGGCGTGAGCTCGATGGCGACGACGAGGGCGTGGAGGTCTACCAGGGAGACCTCGGCGACCTCACCACCGTCGGCGATGAGCTCGTGTGGCTCGACAGCTACTACGACGAGAAGCGCGCCGCGATGGCCGCGCGCGGCGTCTTCCGCCGCGGCGTGCAGCGGCTGGCTGATCGGCTCGCGCCCGTGGGGACGCCTTCGGCCGTGTTGACGCCGGGGACCTCGACCGTGGCGCAACCCGTGGGTCTCGCTGGCGACGGCGTGCGTCTGCTGGTCGTGCTCGATCGCGGGGCCGCCGGTCATGCGCTGCTGCTCCTGCGGCCGCGCTAGGTGGGGTCGTTGACGCTGCGCGCCCCACGCGCACGCGGTGCCCGTGGGGCCGCGCGCGCGGCTACCGCGGACCCCCTTTGCGCTGGCGTGCTCGCCCTGGCGTGCGCCATCGCTGGCGCCTGCGCGGCGCCCACCGAGCGTGGCCGCGCGCAGGCGGTCGCGACGCCGGGCGTGCTCTTCGCGCCCGCGGGCGTGGCCGTCAGCGAGCGCTGGGTCCTGGTCGCCAACACCGCGTTTCACTACGAGCGCGGGCAGCCGGCCTACGGCGCGCCCTTTGTCACGGTGATCGAGCGTGCCACGCGTCGCGTCGTGGGGACCGTCCCGCTGACGGCGCGCAATCCACAGCACCTCACCGTCGTCGGCAACACGGCCTACGTCGTGTCGTCGGGCGTCGTGCGGCTCGACCGAGAGCAGGGTCTCGCCACGGTGGTGGAGGGGGGCGGCATCGACGTGCTCGACCTGACAGGGCCCACGGCCGCCGCAGCGCGTGGCGGCTCACATTCCGCTCGGTCTCAGCGCGGAGGACGCGCGCATCGGCGCCTACGGCGCGCTGGCGGTCAGCCCCGATGGGCGGCTGGGCTACCTCGGCAGCGGTACGCGGGCCGACCTCTTCGTCGTCGATCTGGCGGCGCGGCGCGTGTTGCGCGGGCCCGAGCGGCCGATCGTGGTCGCCGAGGTGCCCGCCGGCGACAACGGTCTGGCGGTGGCGCGTCGCCTCGGCGATCGCCTCGCGCTGCTCGACTTCAACCACGACGCGCTGTGCCTCAGCGCGGCCTGGGACGCGGCCCTCTCCGACCGTAGCTGCCGCTCGGTGGGCAGCGAGGCGAGCCTGATCGAGGGACCGATCGACGTGGCGGCGGCCGACGCCGAGGGCCACACCCTGCTGCTGGCGATGACGCTGGCGAACGCCGTCTACCGCGTCCAGGCGCCGCCCGGCGCGCCCCTGGCGGCGACGCGGCTGGTGGGCACGGGGCTGGCGAACAACCGCGTCGTGGTCCATCAGGGCTACGCCTACGTCGTCAACTCGCTCTCCAACAACCTCCAGCGCATCGACCTGGCCGATGGCCGCTCGCAGCAGCCCTTCGCCGTGCTGCCGGTCGGGTCGAATCCCTACGACCTCGCGATCAGCGACGAGCCCGAGGGGCCACGCGGCTGGGTCACGCTCTTCGGCCAGCACGAGCTGGCGGTGATCGACCTGCGCGACGGCCGCGTGGTCGAGCGCCTCGGCGCGACGAGCGCGCCGCCCGCCGATGGGGATGCGGGGCTCGGTGATGGCGCCGCAGCGGGGTCCGCCGCAGACGGCGAATCCCAGCCTCGCGCCGACGCGGGCTCCGGCGCGGCAGGGCTCGGCGATGGCGCGG
Source organism: Pseudomonadota bacterium (assembly GCA_016702545.1). Taxonomy (GTDB): domain Bacteria; phylum Myxococcota_A; class Polyangia; genus JADJTL01. The sequence continues at coordinate 93,568 of JADJDT010000019.1, forward strand.
CCCAACGCTGTCAGGGTGCCGGGGCGACGCCCCTCGTGGGCATCGGCGCCATCGTGCGTTGGCTGCCGGGCCCCGGTGCGGGCCACGGCCAAGCCGAGCTCCCGGGGGTGATCCAAGGGGGACCCACCGGCGGCGGGCGCACGCGCGGGGCGGTCAGCGGCGTGCTGGCCTTCGGCGTCGGCGGCGAGCTGGTCGTCGACTTCGGCGACTACGAGCTTGTCGATGGTCCGGGCCCCGACTTCGTCGTCTTCGAGAACGCCTTCGAGACCGGTCCCTACCACAGCTTCAGCGAGCCCGCGGTGGTTGGGCTCAGCCGCGCAGGCACGGCGAATGGCGACTTCAAGGACTTCCCCTGCGACCTGGCTGCGACGAGCGGTGATGCTGCCGGCGAACGCTGGCCCCACCCGGGCTGCGCCGGCGTGCGTCCCGTGCTGGCCGATGTCACCCAGAACTGCCTACCGCCGACCGACCCGGCCCAGGCCGGCGGCGACGCCTTCGATCTGGCAACGCTGGGCTGGGACAGCGCCCGCTGGCTGCGGCTACGCGACGCCGGCCTCGCGCGCAGCGGCACCACCACCAAGGGCTTCGACCTCGACGCCGTGGTGCTGATCCACTACCGTCGCCGCCCGCCTGACTGAGGCCGCGCGCGTCCGCGGGGCGGGTGAGATGCGAGGTGCCCAGCGCTGTCGCAGGCGGGAGGACAGGTGGTTTCGGGGCCTCGTGCTGCGTTGGCTGGGGGTGGAGCTACGCGAGGCTGGGGTCGCGCGCGGTGGCAGGACCCGCGGGGGCCTTGAGCGCGACGCCGCGGGGCTGTTGCTCCGCGACCGGCGACGCTTGGGCCGCTGAGGCGTTGGCCGGCGGGGCCTCGGGCGTGTTGGGCGCGATCACTCGCGGGGGCAGGCCGACCCCGGCGCGCACCTCGGCGCCGGTCAGCTGCTGCGTCTCGAGCAGGCGCGTGGCCAGCGCGATCACGGCGTCGTGGTGGCCCTTGAGGATCTCCGCCGCGCGGTGCAGGCCCTCTTCGACCAGCCGGGTGACCTCGCGGTCGATGGTGTTCGCCATCTGGTCGCTGTGGTCGCGCGGGGTGGCGGCCTGCATGTCGGTGTTGACCAGCGCGGCGCGCGGTCGCTCGAAGGTGCGGGCGCCGACCTCGGTCATGCCGTAGCGCCGCACCATGTCGCTGGCCAAATCCGTGGCGCGCGTCAGGTCGTCGTGCGCACCGGTGCTGGGCTCACCGATGAAGAGCATCTCCGCCGCCCGCCCGCCGAGCAGCACGGCGATGCGGTCGAGCAGGTTCGAGCGCAGCGTGACGTAGGAGTCGTCCTGCGGCTGATGCCAGGTGACGCCCAGCGCCATGCCCCGCGGGATGATCGTCACGCGATTGACCGGGTCGGCGTGCGGCAGCGATTCGGCGACGACGGCGTGGCCGAGCTCGTGGAAGGCGACGATGCGTCGCTCGGCCGCCGTCAGCAGCCGCCCCTTCTTCTCCAGCCCCATCGCCGCGCGCTCGATCGCTTCGTCCAGCTCGGAGCTGCCGACGGCCGTCTTGCCGCGGCGAGCCGCCAGCAGCGCGGCCTCGTTGACCAGATTGGCGAGATCGGCGCCGGCGAGCCCCGGGGTGCGGGCGGCCACCGACCCCAGATCGACGGTCGCGTCGAGCTGCACGTTGCGCACGTGGATCTCGAGGATCGCGCGCCGCCCGTCCTTGCCCGGCCGGTCGACGAGCACGTGGCGGTCGAAGCGGCCGGCGCGCAGCAGCGCGCCGTCGAGGATCTCGGGGCGGTTGGTCGCTGCCATTACGATGATGCCGCGCATCGCGTCGAAGCCGTCCAGCTCGACCAGCAGCTGGTTCAGCGTCTGCTCGCGCTCCTCGTGCGAGATCATGCCCGAGCCGCGGGCCTTGCCCAGGGCGTCGAGCTCGTCGATGAAGACGATGCAAGGGGCGCTCTCGCGCGCCTTCTTGAAGGTGTCGCGCACGCGGGCCGCGCCGACGCCGACGAACATCTCGACGAAGTCGGAGCCCGACATCTGGAAGAAGGGCACGGCGGCCTCGCCGGCGACCGCGCGGGCCAGCAGCGTCTTGCCGGTGCCCGGCGGTCCGACCAGCATCACGCCCTTGGGGATGCGGGCGCCGATCCGCGCATAGCGCTCGGGGCTCTTGAGAAAATCGACGACCTCGCGCAGCTCGTCGATCGCCTCGTCGACGCCCGCCACGTCCTTGAAGGTCGCCGTCTCGTTCTGCACCGTGCGCGCGCGGCTCTGGCCAAAGGCCAGCGCCCCACGCTGCGCACCGCCCCCACGGCTGCTGTGCCAGAGCCAGAAGAAGACGACGAGCCCGATGAGGATGAACCAAGGATTCATGGATTACGGCACCGGCGCCGGCCGGCACCGAGCCCTTCATACAACGCCGAGCCTAGCCTGTCCAACGGCGGTTGGACGGGGTTTCGGGACGGAGGCTTGCGCGCCGAATTAGAAAGTGCGATCGATGCTCGGGTCGAGGGCGAGGGCCCGAGGGGTGCGTAGGGGTTGGGGATCGCCGCGTCGGCGGTGCGTCGTGCACCGGTCCCGGGGCGGAGGGGGGGCTGGGAATGAGGGTGAAGATGTGTGGTCGATCCGAAGCGCGGTGGGCCGCCGTCGCGAGTCTCGGCGCGGTCATCGCCGTGCTCATCGTGGGCACGCAGGGGGCTGGCGCTCGTGGAGCGCGCGGGACCGACTCACAGCCTTCCCTCAAGGCGCCCTTCTATAGGCCGCCGCCGGCGTCGCGCGCTTCGGGGCGAGGATCGGCCTACGGGCGCGGCCCGCGCGCGCGTGCCGGGGCACCTCAGTCAGAAGCCCGTAGGATTGGGATACCGGCGCCGCCGACGGCAGGCTTGGAGATACCCGCCGAGCGATGGCTTCTTGACGCGCGCGCGCTCCGCCGCCGCGACCATGCGGCGGCCCCTTCACCTGGGCTTGCCTCATCCCAGGCTGCGGAGAACATGCTGCGCGCCGAGCTGATCGAGAACGCGGCGGTTCGAGCGTTCGCAGTTTCGCCTCCGGGTTTCCGGGCGCCGCCGAGACTCAGGAACTCCTTGGTGAAGTCGCCGATGCGCGCCTAGGGCAGCTCGAGAGCGTGCTGACGCCAGGGCCGAATGGGAGCCGTGGGGAGTTGGTGGCATGGCCCAGCTTCGAGGTCGATGGGCGACTGTTGAGTTTGGCGCCACTCGCGCTGGCGGACCTTGGTGTGGTCCTGAGGGCGCTCAGAATCCTCCAGCGTCCGGATCGTCGTTCAGCGAGACGGTCGCTTCCGCGCTTCAGACGGCACCCGCTCTTCCCCCGCACGCAGGAGGTGCTGAAGGGCATCGCGGACGCTTTGCGGGCAGACGGCTCCGCCGCCAACCCGGCGCTTCAGTCGGAAATCGGACGCATCGCTGTCCTTGCGAAAGCCGTGGGGTTGAATCCCGCGCCACTGATGCCGATTGAGTAGTCCGTCGAAGGCAGCCCGATGACGCCGACACCGCGCGCCTCGCTCCTCGACGCCGACTAGCACGTCCCAAGGGCGTTCTTCCCCCGCCCGCGAGAACCCGCCGCCACGCGGCGGTCGCGCTCGCTCGCCGCCAATCCCCCCGCTGCTCGCTCGCTCGCGCTGTTGTACACTCGCGCGCCGCGCGCCGGGGGTGGTTGCGGCGCGGGAGGACGTGGTGCGATGGAGCTGGACAAGCTGAATGGGCTGCTGGCCGCGGGCGTGCGGCATGGGGCCAGTGACATCCACTTTCGGCCGGCGGCGCCGCCGCTCTACCGCGTGCGCGGCGAGCTGGTCGCGCTCAAGCACGAGCTGCTCAAGCCGAGCGACACGGAGGCGGTCGCGCGGCATGTGCTGGCGCGCTCGCTGCCCCCCGAGCGCATCGCCGAGCTGCAGGAGCACGACTCGAGCTACTCGCTGCCGGGCATCGCGCGCTTTCGCGTCAACGCCTATCGCCAGCGCAACTCGCTGGCGCTGGTGCTGCGCATCGTCCCCTCCGAGATCCCGACGCTCGAGCAGCTCGCTCTTCCGCCGATTATCCAGCAGATCGCCGAGATCGAGCGCGGGCTGATGCTGGTGACGGGGGCCACGGGCTCGGGCAAGTCGACGACCCTGGCCGCGATGATCCAGCACATCAACACCCAGCGCAGCGCGCACATCATCACGATCGAGGATCCGCTGGAGTTCCTGCACCGCAACGTGCGGGCCTCGATCTCGCAGCGCGAGATCGGCCTCGATACGCGCAGCTACGCCGCCGGGCTGCGGGCCGCGCTGCGTCAGGACCCGGACGTGATCCTCGTCGGCGAGATGCGCGACGCCGAGTCGATCGACATCGCGCTCAAGGCCGCCGAGACCGGCCATGCGGTTTTCTCCACCGTGCACACCACCGACGCCGCCAAGACCATCGGTCGGCTCGCCAGCGTCTTCCCCGCCGACGAGCAGGAGGCCGTGCGCCACCGGATCGCCGACAACCTGCGGGCGACGATCTCGCAGCGCCTGCTGCCGCGGGCCGACGGCGAGGGTCGCGTCGTGGCGCTCGAGATCATGATCGTCACGGCGACGGTCCAGGAGTACCTGCGCGACAGCCAGCGCGTGGCGGGCCTGCGCGACGTGATCGAGCAGGGTCGCAGCCAGTACCAGATGCAGACCTTCGACCAGCATCTGACCGACCTCTATCGCGGCGGGGTGATCACGCTCGAGACCGCGCTGCAGGCGGCGAGCAACGCCTCGGACTTCCAGCGCGCGCTGACGATCGAGTAAGGGCTCAGGCTGGATAGGAGATGACGATGAGTGAGCGCGAGGCCGCGTCCGACGCGGAGCAGCTACCGAAGAGCTACGAGCCTGCCACCGTCGAGGCGGCGATCTATCGCCAGTGGCTGGAGAGCGGCGCCTTCGCCGCCGTGCCCGACGGGCGGCCGCCGGAGCGCCGCTACGTGATCATGATGCCGCTGCCCAACGTCACGGGTGCGCTGCACATGGGCCATGCGATGGACAACGTGATGCAGGACCTGCTGACGCGCTGGCATCGGATGCAGGGCGACAACACGCTGTGGCAACCCGGGACGGACCACGCCGGCATCGCGACCCAGGCCGTGGTCGAGAAGCGGCTCAAGGAGCTCGAGGGCCGGACGCGGCACGACCTGGGCCGCGAGGGGCTGGTGCAGCGGATCTGGAGCTGGAAGGATCAATACCAGGCGCGCATCGTCGAGCAGCAGCAGCGCATGGGCTGTAGCTGCGACTGGTCGCGCCAGCGCTTCACGATGGACGCCGTCTGCGCCCGCGCCGTGCGGCACGCCTTCCTGCGCTTGTTCGCCGACGGCCTGATCTATCGCGGCAAGCGCCTGGTCAACTGGGACGTCAGCCTGCAGACCAGCGTCTCGGACGACGAGGTCTATCACGAGACGGTGCAGGGTCACTTCTGGCACCTGCGCTATCCCGTGATCGATCCGCTGCCGGGCGAGCCGACGCACGGTGGTGGTCGCGACGACGCGCCCCGAGACGATGCTCGGCGACACGGCCGTGGCCGTGCATCCGCAGCCCGACGTGGCGCTGGCGGAGGCCTGCGCGCTGGCGCGGGCGGCGCTGGCGCAGGCGGCGCCGCGCGACCAGCCGGCCGCACAGCAACGTCTCGATGAGCTGGAGCTGCGCCAGCGCGAGCTGCTGCCGACGCTCTTGCGGCTGCGGGACATGGCGCGCGCGGGCCGGCAGCTGCGCCTGCCGCTGCTCGAGCGACCGATTCCGCTGGTGTGCGACGCCTGGGCCAAGCCCGAGCTGGGCTCGGGCTGCGTCAAGATCACGCCGGCCCACGACCCCAACGACTACGAGGTCTGGCTGCGCCATCGCGCCGAGCTGGCGATCCTCAACATCCTCCAGCCCGATGGCACGCTCAACGCGGCGGCAGGCCCCTATGCCGGCCTCGACCGCTTCGTGGCCCGCGCGCGCGTGGTCGCCGATCTGGAGGCCCTTGGGCTGCTCGAGCGCGTGGAGCAGCGCGAGGTCGAGCTCGGTCACAGCGATCGCAGCAAGACGCCGATCGAGCCGCTACTCTCGGACCAGTGGTTCGTGCGGATGTGGGACGTAGCGGGCGGCATCGTGCTCGGCCGCGGTACGCCGCGCGAGCGGCCGGCGGCCGGCCTGGTGCAGGGGGCGATCGACGCCGTGACCAGCGGGCGGGTGCGCATCCACCCCGAGCGCTACACCAAGACCTATCTCGATTGGCTGACCGAGAAGCGCGATTGGCCGATCAGTCGCCAGCTCTGGTGGGGCCACCGGATCGCGGTCTGGTCGCGGCAGGGGAGCTGGGCCGAGCTGGGCCCGAGCGCGCTGGCGGCGCTGTGGGCCGCGCTGGGGCCGCTGCCCGCGGCGGTGGCCGGCACGCCACGCGTCGCCGTGCGGCTGCACCGGCTGGACGGCGCGGTCGGCGGCGGCGCGCCGGGCGGCTGCGCCGTCGCGCCAGGCGCTGCGTTGCCGCTCGACCTGGTCGCCGACGAGCGCTGCAGCCTCGACGTCTGTCTGCTCGACGACGACCCCGCGCTCGTCGCCGCGCTCGAGGGCGCCGGATACGTGCGCGAAGCGGACGTGCTCGACACGTGGTTCTCCTCGGCGCTCTGGCCCTTCTCGACCCTCGGCTGGCCCGATCCGGCGAGCGCGGCGATCGAGCCCGGCCAGCGCCCGCTCGGCGCCGACGGACCGGCGGCTGATGCGCTCTCGTATTATTACCCGGGCTCCTGCCTGGTGACCGGGCGCGACATCATCACGCTCTGGGTCGCGCGGATGGTGCTGGCGGGGCTCTATGCGCTGGGCGACGCGCCCTTCGCTGACGTCTTCATCCACGCCAACATCCTCGACGGCAAGGGCGAACGGATGAGCAAGACGAAGGGCAACGGCATCGACCCGGTCGATATCAGCGCGGCCTACGGCACGGACGCGATGCGCTACGTGCTCTGCGAGATGCAGACCGGGACGCAGGACATCCGCCTGCCGGTGACCGCGATCTGTCCGCGCTGCCAGCACCACAACGATCTGGCGCAGACGGCCACCGGCAAGAGCATCTTCATTCGCGTCTGCGGGGCCTGTGGCGGCGAGTTCGACGTGCTGGGTACCATCGCCGAGCTGCCGGCCGGCAAGCTGGTCTCCGAGCGCTTCGACGTCGGCCGCGCCTTCTGCACCAAGCTGTGGAACTCGGCGCGCTTCGCGCTGGGCCACCTCGAGCGCGGCACGGGAGCGCCGGCGCTGGTCGATGGCGCGGCGCTGGCGCTCGAGGATCTCTGGATTCTCGATCAGCTCGATCAGACGGTGGGCGCGGTGCAGGCTGCGCTCGAGGCCTACAACCCGAGCGCAGCGGTGGGCGCCGCGCGCGAGCTGTTCTGGGGCGCGTTCTGCGATTGGTACCTGGAGCTGATCAAGCCGCGGCTGGCGGCGGCCGAGCAGCCGACGGCGCAGACGGCCCGCGCCGTGCTCGCCTACGTGCTCGACCAGGTGCTGCGCCTGCTCCATCCCTTCGTGCCCTTCATCACCGAGCACCTCTGGCAGCGGCTGAACGCCCAGGTGCCCGAGCGCGGGCTGGGCGCGCTGGCGCCGCTGGTCGCCTCGCCGCTCTTGATCGACGCGCCGTGGCCGCAGGCGCGGCCGGCGCTGGAGCGACCCGAGCTGCGGCGCGTCTTCGCCGACCTGCAGGCGCTGACGCGCGCGGTGCGGGATGTGCGCGTGGCCGCGGGCGTGCCGCCGCGGCAGCCGGTGGTGGTGACGCTCAAGCTACCGGCCGAACGCCAGCAGGCGCTCTTGACGCACGGCCACGTGGTGCAACACCTGGCCGCCGTGGCGGAGCTGCGCGTCGACGCCCAGGCCCAGCGTCAGCGCGGCTCGGCGGTCAAGGTAGTGGGCGATCTCGAGATCCACGTCCACGACGTGATCGACGACGAGGCCGAGCGCCTGCGCCTGCAGCAGCAACTCGTCAAGGCCGAGAGCGAGCTGGCCCAGTGCCAGCGCAAGCTGAACAACGCCAGCTTCGTCCAACGCGCGCCGGCCGAGGTGGTGCAAGAGCAGCGCGACCGCGCGCAACACTACGAGAACGCGGCGGCGGCCCTGCGGCGCAGCCTGGCCGAGCTGGGCCCGGTGAGTGCGGGGGGGGGGGGGGGGGGGGGGGGGGGGGGGGGGGGGGGGGGGGGGCCCCGGGCCCCCCGGGGGGGGGGGGGCGGGAGGGGTGGGGGGGGGGGGGCGGGGGGGGGGGCCGGGGTGCTTGACCTTGGCCACCAACCGCCGATGCCAGACCGTCGCGTTGACGTAAGCCTGGTCGCCGCCCCGCAGCTGATCGACCAGTTGCCCGGTCGTGCGGAAGCCGAGCCCGCTGAAGAGCGCGGTGGCCCAGGAGTCCTGGGTCGGCGCCAGGCCGAAGACGTTGCCGATCTCGGCCGTGGCGAGCTCGTCGATCAGCGTCTGGCCGGCGTAGCTGGCGATCGCGAGTTGCGCGGCGGAATCCGGCAGCGGCGCGATGCCGAGCGTGGCATGACCGAAGGACGTGTCGAGCTCGGCGCAGACCCAACCGCTGCGCTGCCGCATCAGCGTCTGTAGCGCCAGATCCGGGGCGCGCAGCCGGGCGAAGGGCAGCGGGCCGAGCGCCCCGTCGAGCCGCTCGAGCAGCTGACCGCGTGCGGTCGCATCCGCCACCGGGCGCAGGGTCAGACCCTCGGGCCGGCGCAGCCGCCGGGTCTGCGGCGAGACGCCCTCGGGGATCGGGGCCTGGCGGTGCGCGGGCCCGCCGGGCATCGCGGCGCCGCTGGCGTCGTAGAGCCGGGCCATCGCATAGGCGTCCGCGGTGCGGAAGAGCCCCGGGAAGATCCCTTCGCGCGTGAAGCCGATGCCCCGCCAAGACTGGCTGTCGCCCTTCTCGACGAGCGTGAAGATCTTGTGTAGCCCGAGCTCACGGGCCACGGCATCGAGCAGCTCGCGCTTGGCCTCGTAGTTGCCGACGCGGTAGTCCATGAAGCGCGCGTGCCCATGCGACCGGTTGATCACCAGGCGGAGGTCGATGTCCCCACGGCGCACCGAGCGCTCTTCGACGTGGGTGTTGGTCGGCTGCGCTGTTTGACGAGCTGACGACGTTCGCACGTAGGCGATACCTCCTGCCGCTCGAGCGGCCTGCGCGGCGCTGCGCGGATGCTGGCCCTCGCACCGCCTCGCCGCCCTCGCGCCGGCATGTTGCTCGGTGCTCGGCGACCTGCGACTGCGCTGCCCCAACATCCTGTGTGGAGAGCTGCGCGCTGGTAGCACGCGTGGTGTGGGGTGTCAATCGCGCCCTGCGTGCGTGGCTGCGGCGCCGCATGCTAGGCTGCGCCGGCGCCCGCTCGGGGCGCGTTGTGGCGCGATGGCGCGATGGCGCGAGAAGGGATGCGATCCTGGCTCAACATAGCGATCAATTCGATCAACAGCGGATCCTGGCCGCCGTGAGCGCGGCGGCCGAGGGCCTCGAGACCGCGGCGGTGGCGCGCGCGCTGGGGCTCGACCGCGAGCAGCAACAGGCGCTGCGGCAGCTACTCAAGGCGATGGTGCGCAGCGGCCTGCTGGGGCAGCAGGGCCGGCGCTTCGTCGTCGGGGCGCGTCCCGCGCGCGCCGCGGCGGAGCGCCTCGGCACCTTGCGGGTCAGCGCCGCGGGACGGGGGGGCGAGGAGCGCGGCCTGGTGCTGCTCGACGACGCGGCCGAGGAGCCCGTGTACTGCGACGGCGACGACATGGCCGAGGCGATCGACGGCGATCGCGTCGCGCTGGTGGTCAGCGCCGGGCGCGGGCGCGCGCGGGGCCGCGTCGTGCGCGTGGTCGAGCGCGTGCGCCGGCGCGTCACCGGCTTCGTCGAGGGCCCGCCGTGGCGCCTGCGGCCCGACGATCCGCGGCTGGCCGCGCGGCCGATCACGATTGCGCTCGACGGCGACGGGGTGGGTCGCGCGACGCTGGAGAGCTGGGCTCAGGCGCAGCCGCGGCCGCTGGTGGCCGCCGAGATCGTCGCCTATCCGGTGGCGGCGGGCGCCCCGCTGCAGGTGGTCGTCACGCGGGCCCTGGGGCAGGCCGGTGAGCTGACGACCGAGGTCGCGCGGGTGCTGGTCGAGCAGGGCGTCGTCGAGCCCTTCGCCGCGGCGGTCTGTGCCGAGGCCGAGGCGCTGCCCGATCACGTGCGGCGCGCCGACCTCGTCGATCGCGTCGACCTGCGCGACCGGCCCTTCGTCACGATCGACCCCGAGACCGCGCGCGACTTCGACGACGCCGTGGCGATGGAGGCGGGGCCCGGCGGCACGACGCGCGTGTGGGTCGCCGTCGCCGACGTCAGCCACTACGTCAGCGCCGGCACGCCGCTCGATGAGGAGGCGCGGCGACGCGGCTGCAGCGTCTACCTGCCCGATCGCGCGATTCCGATGCTGCCCACCGCGCTCTCGGCGGGCATCTGCTCGCTCTTGCCGCAGCAGGATCGCCTGGCGCTGGTGGTGCGCCTCGACGTCGATGCGGCCGGTGGGGTGGTCGAGAGCGACTGCATGGCGGCGGTGATCCACAGCCGCGCGCGCCTCGATTATGCCGGTGCGGCGGCGGCGCTGGCCGGCGAGCTGCACGGCCGGCGCGAGGCCTACCGCGAGCACCTGCCGCAGCTCCATGCGCTACGGCGCGTGGCCGAGGCGCTGCGGGCGCGGCGGATGGCCCGCGGCAGCCTCGACCTCGACCTGCCCGAGCCGAAGGTCGTGCTCGATGCCGACGATCCGGCGCTGATCCGCGACATCGTGATCAGCCGCCAGGACCCCGGCGTGCGCCAGACCTACGGGTTGATCGAGGAGCTGATGCTGGCGGCCAACGAGGCCGTGGCCCAGCGCTTCCTGCGCGCGCAGCAGCCGACGCTCTGGCGCGTCCACCCGACGCCGCGCCTCGAGGCCTTGCAGCAGCTCGCGCAGTGGCTCGCCAGCTACGGCGTGGCGTTGCCCGGCGCCGCACCGACCGCCGCCCTGCGCGAGGGCGACGAGGCGCGCGTGACGGCCTCGGCGGCGCGCTGGCTGCAGCGCACGCTGCGGGCCGTGGGCCAGCACCGCGCCGGGCGGGCCCTGACCTACCTGGTGCTGCGCTCGCTCAAGCAGGCCTGCTACCGCGCCGAGCACCAGGGCCACTTCGGCCTGGCCAGCGCGGCCTACCTGCACTTCACCTCGCCGATTCGCCGCTATCCCGATCTGATCGTGCACCGGCAGGTCAAGGCGCAGCTACGCGCGGCCGGCAAGCCCGCCGGTGGGCGGCACGTCGCGGCGGCTGCCGCGACCTACGACGTGGGCGAGCTGCGCGAGATGGCCGCCGCCTCGTCGGCGCGCGAGCGTGCGGCGCTCGACGTCACGCGCCAGGTCCAGGGGCTCTACGGCGCCCGCCTGCTGCGCGAGCGGATCGGCGACGAAGTCGAGGGCCAGATCACGGGCGTCATGGCCTTCGGCGTCTTCGTCGCGCTCGACCAGCCGGCCGTCGACGGGCTGGTCCACGTCGAGCAGCTCCCCGAGCGGATGCTCTTCGACGCCGAGCGGCTGCGGCTCGACGCGCCCGGCAGCGGCCGCACGCTGGCGCTCGGCGATCGCGTGCGCGTGCGCGTGCTCGACACCGACCTGCGCCGCGGCCAGGTCAACCTGCAGCTCGTCTCCCGCGAGGGCACCCCCTGGCCCAGCGCGCCCGCCGGGCGAGCCGGCGACGACCGCGGCAGCGGCGGCCGCGGCCGAGCCTCACGTAACCCGCCGCCGCGCGGGCCAGGACCGAGGCGCGAGGGCGGTGGCCGCCAGGGGAGCAAGGAGCGCCGCACGCGGCGCTGAGTACGGCTCCCCCACACGCCGCACCTCGCGTGGCTCGGTGAGGGGCAGCCGCGCGACGACAAGGTGCTCGCTCCGCACGAGTTGCGCGAGTTGCTGGCGCGCGAGCTCGTGGTCGAGGAGAAGGCCGACGGCGCGAATCTCGGCTTCTCGGTCGACGAGCAGGGGACCTTGCCCGACGGGTGCCTCGACGCCCAACTGATCGAGTTGTTTTGCACCGGGCCCTTATTATGGCCGGCCTCCTAGGCGCGCCCGCCTGGGTCGGGCCGGACGGACGAGCAGAAGGACAGGCTGCGGAAATGAGCCCTATCGCCTCGGCTGACGCGACCAGCGAGATCGGCCTGACCTGGTTCATGCGGCTGCGCTGGTGGGCCGTTGCGGCCCAGCTCGCAGCCGTGGTGCTGGCACGTGCGATCGGCGAGCGGCTGCCCGGCGGGCCGCTGCTCGGATGGGCCGCGCTGATGGCGTTGACCAACGCTGCGGTCCAGCAGCTCCGGCGGCACTACGCGCTCGACGGCGCGGTCGCGCTCGGCGGGCTCCTCGTGCTCGATTTGCTCGCGCTCACCAGCCTGCTTGCCCTCTCCGGTGGGCCGTCGAACCCCTTCAGCATCGTCTATCTCGTGCAGGTTTCACTGGCGAGCGTGCTGTTGAGTGCCCGCTGGGCCTGGGCGACCGTGCTGCTGTCGGTCGGCTGCTACGGGCTGCTCTTCGCCCTGGTGCCCGTCGGCGGGCACGGCGGTGGGCACCACGTCCACGCCGCCGGCGCAGCGTTCCGTGCACACCTGTGGGGCATGTTCTTCGCGTTCAGCGGCGCCGCGGCGCTGGTGGCCACCTTCGTCACGCGCGTGACGCGCGCGCTGAGCGCCCGAGAGCAGGAGCTCGGCCGGGCTCGCGAGCGCCTGGCCCGCAGCGAGCGCGTCGCGTCGCTGATGGCCCAGGCGGCAGGCACGGCGCACGATATCGGTACGCCGCTGGCGACGATTGCGTTGGTGGCCACGGAGCTGGAGCGAGAGGCGGCGGGGCGCGGTGACCTGCAGCGGATCGGCGCCGATGCCCGGCTGGTTCGCGAGGAGGTTGAGCGCTGCCGCGGACTGCTCGACCAGCTCAGCGTGCGCGCTGGGGAGCTCGTCGGCGAGGTACCCGCCACGGTCGACCTCGCCGGGCTGCTCGAGCGCGCGCGGCTCTCCCTCGGACCCGACTGCGCCGCTCGCCTGCGGACGGAGGTGGCGCCGCAGCTGGGCCCAGTCCGGGTGCCCGCGCGCGCCTTCGCGCAGGTCGTGAGCAACCTGCTGCGTAATGCCTTCGACGCCTCGCCGCGGGCTGGCCTGGTCGAGGTGCGCGTCACGCGGCAGGGCTCGCGGCTCCAGCTCGAGATCTGCGACCGCGGCTCCGGCATGACACCGGAGCAGCTCGCCCAGGCGCGCGAGCCCTTCTTCACCACGAAAGAGCCCGGCGCTGGGCTAGGGCTGGGGCTCTTTCTCGCCGATCGCTTCGCTGGCCAGCTCGGCGGGAGCTTGAGCCTGACGTCGCGCGAGGGTGGCGGTACCTGCGTCACCCTGGAGCTACCGGCGTGACGGCGACGTCGGGGCCCACCGTGCTGCTGGTCGACGACGACGACCGGTTCAGGTCGCGCCTGGCGCGCGCGCTCGGTGATCGCGGTTACGAGGTGCGCGGCGCTGCCAGCGCGGAGCAGGCGATCGCGCTCAGCGAGCAGGACAGCGCGGAGCTGGCCTTGGTCGACCTGCGCCTGCCGGGCTGGTCGGGGCTGGCGCTGATCCCCGAGCTCAAGCGCATCGACTCGGCCACCACGATCGTGGTCCTCACGGGCTACGGTAGCATCGCCACGGCGATCGACGCGTTGCGCCTCGGCGCCGCCAACTACCTGACCAAGCCCGTCGATGCGGATGAGGTGCTGCGGGCCTTCGGCCGCGGGCCCGAACTCGCTGCCGGGCCCGAGCAGGTGCCGTCGCTGGCGCGCGTCGAGTGGGAGCACATTCACCGCGTGCTGACCGATTGCGGCGGCAACATCAGCCAGGCCGCGCGCCTGCTCGGGATCCACCGCCGCTCGCTGCAGCGCAAGCTCTGCAAGTCCCCCGCCCCGCGCTGAGCAGCGCCGAGGCCCGGCCGCGACGGTGCGACAATTCGCCGCATTCCGGGAGGGCGTGCCTCGCGCTATCCAGCCCGCAGTGGGACGGCATGCTGTGCTGATCGCGTCGCTGGGTGGGCTGCTCTGGTGGCTGCCACGGCCCGCGCTGCCCGCCGCGTGCTGCGTCTCGGCCACCTCGTTCGGAGTGGGTCGGCTGCTGATCTGGGAGCAGTTCGCCTTGGGCCTCCAGGTCGGCCACGCGCGCAGTGTCGGTCAATGGGATGCCAAGCACACCCTGCGCTGGCACGCCGCCGACCTCGCCGACGGTCTGTCGCTGCTCCAGCCCTGGGCCATCGTGCGCCTGCACGAGCGCATCCAGGCGCAGGCCTGGCTGCCGCTGCTGCTCAACGACCGCCGCTCGGCGGGCGAGAGCCAGCTCGCGGGGGGCCTGGGCGATGTTGGCTTGGGGGCGCGCTTCGAGTTGTTGGCCATCGGCCAGTATGCCTGGGTGCCGGCGGTGGCGGTGACGGTCGCAGCCTGGCCCGAGGGTGCGTCGAGCAGACCCGCCGCCGCTCTTTGCAGGTCGCGGCACGGGGGCTCAGCAGGTGGCCTTTCTGCCCTGGTTCGTGCGGCTGGATGCCAGCCTGAGTGGCTTTCTGCCCTTCGAGCGGCCGGACAGCGCCCAGCGGCAGCAATACGGCCCGCTCGGACGGCTGATGCTGTCGAGCGGGCGCGAGCTGGTGCCCGACACCTGGGTGCTGGCGCTGGCGCTGCTCGGCGAATGGGAGGGTCGGCTCAGTCTGGACGGTGAGGCTGTGCCGCATTCGCAGGCCTACCTGACGACGCTGTCTCTGGCGCTGTCCTGGCACGTGACCCGCACTGGACGGCGATCGCGACGCTGGCCAAAGCATCTGGCGCGCGGCGGCGGGATGAATCGCGACGCCCGCCTGGCCTGACCTGGGAGTGCGCATGGTACTTCTGACGCGGCAGCCAGCAGTATCGCCAGGCGGGCGCCGCGCGCCTGCTGCCATGGTTGCTCGTGTTTGGCTGCGCGACGCAGCGCGGCGCGCTCCGCGGCAACGGGACCGCGCTGACCCTGATCGACCCCCGCGGGGTGCCCGTGGCCGTGGGCGAGCTGATCCGCGACCGCACGGCTACCGTCCTCATCTTCTGGAGTGGCTCGTGCCCCTGCGTCCGCCGCTATCAGCAGCGCGTCGAGGCGCTGCTCGAGCGCTATCCCGCGGCGCGCGTGCGAGCGGTCGGCGTGGTCAGCAACGCCGGCGAGACGCTGGCCGACGCGCGGCGGGTCGCGGCGGAGCGGGGCGTGCGGTTGCCGCTCTACGGCGACCCAGACGGCCGGCTGGCACAGGCCGTCGGCGCGCGCAGCACGCCGACCGTCGTCGTGCTCGACCAGCGGGGCGCGGTCCGCTTCCATGGTTGGATCGATAACGAACGTGCCGCTGGTGAGCGGGGGCGCGAGCCGTGGCTCGACCGTGCCCTGGAGGCGATGCTGGCCGGTCACGACCGCTTTGCCGCGCGCACGCCGACCTACGGCTGTGCCATTACCCGTTCGCTCTTCGGCGACGAAGCGCAGCGCTGCTGCACGGCGCCGCCCTGAGGAGACCTGAGGAAAGGAGTGTCCTGTGAGGATCACGATGACGACCGATCGATTGAGTGCCGTTGGTTTGCTGCTCGGCGCGCTGGCCCTCGGCGCCTGTGGCTCGAGCGACGAGGGTCGCCGGGCCCCCGACGGCGACCAGGCCAAGGTCAGTCTAGCCACGGCAGCAGCCGGTGAGCTCCAGGTCGAGCTGCTGACGGACACCAGGCTCGAGACCGGCCTGACCGCCGTATATGTCAAGCTGACGACCAGCGCGGGTGAGCTCGTACGCGACGCGACGGTCGCGCTCCAACCGATGATGACGATGATGGGTGGCATCAGCCACAGCGCCCCCGTGCTCGCCGAGCCGGCGCGCGCCGCCGAGGGCCTCTACCCCTGGGCGGTCGTGTTCCAGATGGCCTCGGGTGCGATGGGGAGCTGGAGCGCCAAGGTGACCGTCACGCGTCCTGGTGCCACCGCCGCGGAGGCGAGCTTCGAGGCCCTGACGGTGGCGGACAGCGGCCGGGCCAAGGTCTTCAGCTTCACGGCACCGGGCGCGGTCATGGCGACCAAGGTGGTGGCGAGTCTCAACTTCACGGCACCGCCACGGGTCGGGCTCAACCCGGTGATCGTGACCCTGCACACGATGCAGGACGCGCTGACCTTCGCGCCGATCGAGGATGCCGAGCTCGCGCTCGACCCGCAGATGCCCTCGATGGGCCACGGCTCGCCTGGCAGCGTCGACCCGACCCACAGCTCGCTCGGCCGCTACGAGGGCAAGCTGAGCTTCTCGATGGCGGACCCCTGGGAGACCACCCTCACGATCAGCCGCGGCGGCGCGACCCTCGGCGCGCCGAAGTTCGAGACGACCTTCTGATGGCGCGCAACGGGGCGGGCCGCAGCGAGCAGGCGAGGCGCAGCGTGAGCGAGCTCCCACGCGCGCTCGCCGCGTTGCTGGCCGTCGCTGCGCCGGCCCACGCCCGCGGCGCGAGCCCCGACACGCTGTGCCGCGTGACGAGCTGGGCGAGCCCGCGGCAGCTCACGCCCGGAGCGAGCGCGACCGTGTTCTTCCTGCTGCAGCCGCAAGCGGGCGCGCAGCTCGCCGCGCACGCGCCGCTCCGCGTCAGCCTCGACGCCCGCAACCTGTCGCTGACCAAGACCGAGCTGAGCCACGCCGACGCCGTGGTTCACGACGGGGGCACCCGCCTCGTCGTGCAGGTCAGGGCCGGGCAGCCCGGCCTCGCCACGCTCTACGCGCGCTTGCTCTTCTACGTCTGCACGCGCAGCGCTTGCACCCGCCAGACCCGCCAGATCGAGCTCTCCCTGGCCGTGCGCTGAGGGCGCCGCGCGCAGACGATCCCCGCGCGGCTCGCGGCGGCTCCGGGACCCTGCGGCTCCCGCGCGGGCAGGGGTCGCTGCCGCTGTGCCGATTCGGCCCGCCAGCATACGAGACCACGCCGTGTACCGCCGACGGGGTTCCCGGCCAGCAGAAGACGCTTGCTTCGGGGCTCCGCGCAGGTGACGGTTCCGGTCCTATCAAGGAGGTTTGCGCCATGCGTTCTGCTCGGGCACGGTCGTACGCGCTGGGGGTCACCCTGGTGGGTCTCGCTTTCGGCTCCTCCGCTCAGGCCTTCGAGACAGCGGGCAAGTTCGGCGTCGGGTACGATGCGGACCTCAACGGCATCAACCTGCGCTACTTCGCCAACCGCGTCGGCATCGACCTCACGTGGGGTCTGGCGCTGCAGAGCCCGCGCCGCGATGGCGAGGAGACCCGCGTGGATATGATCTTCGTCCCGCGACTGGTCTACGCGCTCAAGATGCACGAGAAGATCAACCTCAACACCGGCGGCGGCCTCACCTTCGAGGTGCTCGGGAGTAACGCCTCGGACGATACCGACTTCTCGCTTGGCCTCTTCGGCGGTCTTGGGCCGGAGATCCTGTTGTGGGACCACCTGGCCGTCGAGGTGTTCTTTGGCGCGGCGCTGAAGATCAACAACCTGGCGGAGAACCAGGCGCAGAAGGTCAACATCAGCTTCGGCACGCTTGGTCAGCAGCTGAGCATCGTCAGCGGCGCGACCTTCCGTTACTACTTCTAGGGGGGTGCTGCCGTGAGCCACCTGCGATGGCGTGTTCCGCGCTGCGCGACGGTCGTTGCGCTTCTGGCGGTGCTGGGCCTGGTCGGCTGTGGCGACGACGCGAACCTGACCGACCTTGACGACCGCGCTACGACCGCCGTGGAGGCGCCCACCGCCCTCGCGCCACGCGTCCCCACGGGCCAGGCGATGAGCCCCGACGTCCCGGCGGCCACCGCTCTGAGCGCGAACGGGGTGGGCACGCTCGATCCCGCGCAGCCGACGGGACGAGCTCTCGCCCCGGCTGCGCCCACGAGCGTCGACGGTGGCTTCGACTGCCGACGCCTATGTGCGTGGGCGCGGCCGCGGCTCATCGAGAATCTCGGCATCAGCCCATCCCGAATCGACTGCAGCGACGTCCTCTGGCACCAGGCCACGACATGCGAAGCCTGCTTGCAAGTCTTGGGCGACCTCTTCGACGTCGAGTTCGAGAACGGCTGCTGACGCGGTCGCCGGCGGCGAGCGTGATCCCTTGCCCGTGATCCCCCACCCGCCGTGATCCCCGGCTGGTGGAGTCGCCAATCCTC
>JADJDT010000020.1 GCA_016702545.1 Pseudomonadota bacterium
CGCCCGGGTTGTAGCGGCTGCCACTTCGACTGCCGGGGCGCCGCGGACTGCGACGACCAGAACCCGTGCAACGGCGCCGAGACCTGCGCCACCGAGACCACCCACGCCTGCGTGGCGGGCACGCCTCGAGCGGGACGCGCTGTACCGGTACCCGGCGGCAACGTCCAGGGCCTCTGCCGCGGTGGCGCCTGCGCGGTGGCCGGCTGCGGTGACAAGCTCGTGCAGAGCGGCGAGGAGTGCGATGACGGCAACCAGACCACAGGCGATGGCTGCGAGAGCGACTGTCGCTACACCTGCAAGGCCGACGCCGACTGCAGCGACGGTAACGCCTGCACCGGCGAGGAGAAGTGCGGCCTCGCCAACCACCCCTCTGCCTGCAGCAGGACGCCTTGGTCTGCAACGACGGGAGGCCTGTACCGTCGACTCCTGCGAGCCCGCCAGCGGCTGCCTGAACCAGCCGCTCGATGCAGACAAGGACGGCAAGAGCTGCGCCGACGACTGCAATGACGCCGACCGGCGATCTGCGAGGGCGCTCAGTACTGCGACAACAAGGACAACGACTGCAATCGGGCTGGTGGACGACGGCCAGACCGTCAAAGGTATTTGCCTTCGCCGACGGCGACGGCGATAGCTTCGCCCCGGCCGGGGCCACGTCGCTGCAGGAGTGCGTCTGCCCCACGGGCTAACGCTGAAGAACCCGGCCACCGCCGGCCAGGCCGACTGCTACGATCGCAGCCGCGACGCTCAGCCCGGCTCAGAACTCGTACTTCACCACGCCCCTGCACGCGCTACGGCACGATCCTGCCGCTGCCCGTGGGTGCCGACGCCTCACGGCGGCCCCAGATCGGGTCGCTCTGCCTGACTTCGACCTGGGACTGCAACTGCGACAAGGTGGTCGAGAAGCAGTATCCCTCCAGCTACCCCGGCAAATGCACCCTCGGCGACCTCCGAGGCGCGCTGCGCTGTGCCGGCTCGGGCTGGACCAGCGGCGTGGTACCGAGTGCGGCACCGAGGCGCAGTACACCAGCTGCGGCATTTCGCTCCTGCTCGGCGGCGGCTGCATGCCAGCAAACCGGTTCCACGCACCCAAGCCTGCCGTTGAGCCGCACCCCGCCGAGCGCGGGCCCGCCTCGCGCCCAGCCCGCAGGCCTCCCGAGTGCGTGCCCTTCTTGGCGAAGCCCGTGTCGTCGACCACGGGTCAGCGGGTTCCAGGCGTCCCGGAGGGCGGCCCGCGCAGGAGAAAGTCGCCCCAGGCCATGGCCTCGAGGCCCGCGCGCTCGACCACCGGACGAGCCCTCGTCGTCGCAGAGGACCAGCGACCGAACCTCGGGTAGCGACGCCCGAACTCGCCGAGGCCCTTGAGGATCCGCGGCCGCAGTGGGCCGGTCTTGATCTCGATCGCCCACGAGCCCCAGCTCCTTCGAGCACACCGTCCACCTCAAGCGGCTCCTCGCGCCAGTAGCTCACCGCTGGCCCGCGTTCCACGCATAGGCGAGGACAGGCGTTCTCGACCCACGCGCCGAATCGCGGGATCCGTCGCGCGCTCCGGGATTCCGCGCGGGTCGACGACCGCGACCAAGGCGTTGCTGAGGTGATCAGCTCGGTGGTGCGGCGCTGACGCGCCGGACCGCCGGAGTGCTGCCGAGCGGCGCGACCAGGAAGGCCTGCTCTAGCAACGCCAGGTAATGAGCGATCGTCCTGAGCGCTCCGGGCCTGGAGCTGACCTGGAGTCTGCAAGGACACGATCTGGGCTGGGGATGACGCGCACACGCCGAACACCTGGCGCAGCAGCGCTGGCCTTCGCACCGCCGCAAGGGCCAGGATGTCCCGTCCAACCGCGGGCTCGAGGATCGCGTCGCGAAGGTACGCCGACCAGCGCGCGAGGTCGTGACGGCTCGAAAGCCCCCGGGTAGCAACCCATCCGCACCAGGAGCTCGGGCGCTTCCACCGGGGGCACGCCGAAGACCTCGGCGAGGGAGGAGGCCGACCAGTGCGTGAGCGTGATGCGCTCGAAGCGACCGGCCAGGCTCTCTCTCGCTCCCGCCGCGAGCCGGAGCGCGGAGGAACAGGTCGCGACGACGTGCACGGGCCGCTTGCGCCGACGCAGGCGATCCCACTCGCCCTTGAGCCGACCGGACCAGTCTGAAAGCAGGTGCGCCTCATCGAGGAGCACCACGGCTCGCCCGGCCCTGGCGGCGGTCTCCTCGGCGCGAACCCAAAGCCGCTCCCAGAAGCCAGGCAGGGTCGCCTCGGGACCGTCGGCAGCCACGTAGATAGCCGCGTTCCCGAGGCGCTCGGCCAGCTCGAGCAGCAGCGTCGTCTTGCCCACCGACGCGGTCCGGCGAGTAGCTGGATCCGGCCCGGCGCGGGCTCGTCGAGTCGCCGCGCGAGCACTGCCCCAGCCTCGCGAAAGCTCAGCCGATACTCGTCCGAAGACCCGAACGAATAATTATTCGACTATGGCCGAATGTTAACCACTCTCGGGCAGCAACGGCCAAATCCTGTGAGCCCTCGGCGCGGTTCGTCCAGTCGTCCCTCAACCCTCGGAAACCTGAAACCCCAGATCGCTGGCCCACTGCGCGATAGCCGGCTTGGCAGGACCCTGGAGCACCAGCTCGGTTTGCCTCGCCCGTCTTGAGCGACACCAGCACGGCGGACGACCCCGACATGGCGAGCGCGGCTGCCATCGAGGCCGGCGCCGTGGCGAAGCTGACCTGCACGGGACGATCGGCCCCGAAATGGAACACCGCATCGTCGCCGAGCGTGATCCACCCTCGTCCATCGGCGCCACCACCAGGCGTTGCTGATCGGTCAGCGCGACCCCCACCCCGCGCTGCTTGACACGGAGCCCCACGGCAGCACCGGCCGCCTTGGCGGCCAAGTGCCCGGCGGTGCCACCGGCGGGCGCAAACGACCCGCCGAAGTTGGCGATCACCTTCTCGCCCGGCCGCAGCTCCATAGGTGGATTCGAGCAAACGGGCGCCCTGCCCCGTCTTCATCCACAGCGGCATAGACCGCGCCGAGCACGATGACCAAGATCGGTACAATGATGTAGATTGGCATCTATTTTCTCCACTCGACTTTGATACTGAATGATCAACCATTCGGTCTTGGGCATACGATCGAGATTCCACCCTGTGGGTTGGCAACCGTGATCGGTTGGCCATCGTCCGTCGAGCCAGGGTGAAACTTCGTGACCTTCGACCAAGAGGTCCTGTCGCCGGCCACGTTGTTCCAGCCCCTGTGCGCAGCCTGCTGGACACCCAGCGCTGTTGTACTGCGTGCTGATCTTCAAGTCGTGAATACGCAGATCATAGTTCTGATAGCGCGTCGGGCCGGTTCCCGTCCCGTACCAATCGCAGCCGGCGGCGATGCCATAGCCCCCGGTGTTGTCTGCGTTGGGGTTGTCGCGCTCGTGGATCCAAAGCCCGCCGTCGATCTCCCAGTCGTGGTTGGCGTAGCCATAGAGGCCGCCAGGTCCCTGCTCCTGGTAGGTGGCGATCAGGCCGCTGGCAAAGGCACACGGGCCGATGTGGAGCACCGTGTTGCGAAGGACGATGTTGGAGGTGGAGCCAGCGGCTCGGATCGCGCTGGAATGCTTCCGCTCGGTCCCCGGGCATCCCTGCCCAGGCCGCTGCCCCACCGGCGGGCTCACGTTTGGACCGTGGTAGGTGTCCACAATCTCGATGTTGTTCTGCAAGGTGATATCGATTCCCCGGGTAATGTCATGAGCGTAGACGCGGCGAATGATGACCTTGAGCGCGTTGTTCTTCCTGACTGAAATGGTGCGATCCTGTCGTGGGTCACCTCCGGCGGAGGGGTCGCCTCCCCTGGCATTGTGGTCTGTCGTATCGATCTCCACGTCCTCGATCGTTACCGGGCCGGCGCCGTCTGCCCGTATATTGCCGCGCCCTCGGTGTCGCCGTAGTCGTTGTTGCCCACCCGCGGCCGCCTCAAAGTCACCTCGCCGCCTCCGGTGATGCGCACTTGCCTTCCTGAGAAATCGCACCCGTCGACGACTCGCCCGGGCGGAGGGAGACCGGCGAGGACATATCTGCCACCACTCACGAGATTCTCGCAGGGGTGCAAGACGACCCCGTGTGCCGCCATCCCGTTGCGCCAGGCTGTCCAGCGTTTCCGCCAGGTATGGGGAGGGATGGGTTCCGGCGTCGCCGCGGGTGCCCCGCCGTCCCTACGCGCCCCGGCCTCGCGCCCCGGCGTCTTGGCGTCCCGTCCGGGGCTCGCGGCGTCCCGCCCGGACGTCCTGCTGTCGGTGCGGTCCAGCCCTCCAGTGCACCCGCTGAGCGCCAGCGCGAGGACGAGCGAGAGCGTGCCTTCGGCGATCTGCGAATTAGTGTGCATGGAATCCTCGAACCATCAGGCCGTTGCGCCCTCAGCCGCCGGCGACCAGCATCCCCAGCCCCACCAGCGCCACCAGCACCGCACCGCCCCAGCGGAACAGGCGCAGCCACGAGCGGCGGCACGCCGTTGACGGTGAAGTGCAAGATCTCGACGAAGGGATCGGCGCGGCGATACCAGCCCTCCACCTGCACGTCCTCGCCGATCAGCCGATTGCCGCGTAGCCAACCCCAGAGCCCCTCCCACAGCGCGAGCGGCTGCCGATGATCGAGCAGCATCAGCCCGGTGTCGTCTTGCATCACGAAGTCGTCGGACCAGATCAAGCCGGGCACGCCCTTGCCGCGGATCGCGCCGGTCAGCCGGCAGGGCACGGGCCGCACGCCGAGACCTTCACCTGGCGCAGCAAGGTCGCCACGCTCATCTCGGGAAAGCTGCCGGTCGGATAGGTGAAGCGCAGCTTGACCATCATCGCCGCAGCGACCAGCAGCAGCATGCCGCCCAGGCCGCCGAGGCCCGCGGCCGCGCCGACGCCCAGCGCCGCCAGCAGCAGCAGCACGGGCGCGCTGTTGATCGCCACGTCGACGGCGAACTCGTCCCAATAGGACTCCGGCTGGGGCAGGTCGAAGCGCACGAGCGGCTCTTCTCCCAGCTCCTCGGACAGCGCCGAGAGCGCGAGCAGGCGCTTGGCCACCAGCGGGTGCGTGGAGTGCAGCTCGAAGTAGAGCGCCCAGGGATTCCACAGATCCCACTTCATCGCGCCCAGCAGCGCCTCCCCGTCGATGTGGTAGCGGCCCGAGGCTGGTGCGGCCGCCGCCGAGGTGGTGGTCTCGTCGGCAGGGGCGGGCAGGGCGCTGGCGCCCGTGCGCGAGGTCAGCGCCAGCGAGCGCGCGGCCGCGCCGTCGAAGATGCCCAGCGCGCCGATCGCGGCCAGACGCTGACCCCCGGCCGCGCCCTTGGCCTGGGCGGCGCTTTGGTCACCGCGGCTGGCGAGGCCGTAGGCGATCTTGACCAGCGCGCGGCCGAGCGCCGAGGCGCTGCCGACCGAGCGGGCGCCGAAGCGGTCGGCGTAATACTCGCGCGTGCGCGAGAACCACAGCACGACGTACTGGCTGACGATGTAGAGCAGGTAGGCGCCGACGGCCACGCCGCGCGAGGCGCCGCGCGTGCGACTGTTGTTGGAACGGACGTCCAGCGCCGTACGGTAGACATAGTAGAGCACCAGCGGCACGAGCTGCGCCGCCGTCATCAGCAGCATGTCCCAGTTGCGCGCGTGGCCGAGCTCGTGGCCGACGACGCCCTCGAGCTCGCGTTCGTCGAGCAGCTCGAGCATCCCGGCGGTCAGCACGATGCGCGCGTTGTTCGGCGGCGTGTGACCGTAGGTGAAGGCGTTGGGGCTGAGATCCTCGATGATCGTGAAGCGCGGGACCGCCATGGCGTGCGTGCGCGCCGTGGTCGCCACATAGCGCTGCAGGTGCTCGGGTAGCTCGCTCAGCTCGACGCGGCGCGAGCGGTAGAGGAAGCGCAGCGAGAGGTCGAGCAGGAAGGGCCCGAGGGCGAACTGCAGCGCCAGGATCACGGCGGCGATACCCAGCGCCGCGGCCGCGCTCAGTCCGGCGTAGAGCGAGAGGGTGATCAGCGCGAACGAGCAGCGCAGAGCCCGGTCATGGTGAAGATCGTGCGCGAGAGCAGGTCGGGCAGCTTGAAGCGCCGAGGCGCGCCACGCCCGGGAGGCCGCCAGCCGAAGGCCAGCGCGCCCGTCTCGCTCAGGGCGCTGACGGCGCTGCCGGGCAACCAAAGACCGCCCGACCCACGGTCCAGCCCCCCGGTCTGTCCCGCGGGCAGGGTGATGGCGACCAGCGGGTCGCCGCCCTTGGGGGACCGTCGCTCCGTCACCGCCGCCGTGCAGCGAGCGGTGTCGATCGCGCGCTGGAAGCCCGGCATCGCGCACGAAGAAGAACACCTCGCCGCGATCGAGCCAGACGCCACCGCAGTCGCTGCAGCGGTCGAGCTCCACGCCGGTCGTGGTGGGCTGTGCCTTGAGGGTCGGCTGGTCACACTGCGGACATTGCATGAGCGTGCTCCTCTGGGCTCTTGGAGGCCGCCGAACCCGCTCACCGGGGGCAGCAGCGCCGTCTGCAGGGGCCACCCCATGCGCGCCGCCCCAGGGAGCTCGCGCATTCTACCGCAAGCGCAGCCTTCGCTCAGCGGAACGCAGCGCGTGAGGTCCGGGGGCGGGCGGTAGGGCCAAGCCTTCCACGACGCTTCGGCCCCATTGCCGCTGTGTTGCCCCATTGCCGCTGCTGACGGCGTCGTGAGGCTGTGGCAGGCTGGGGCTGGGGGGAGGACGGATGGAAAACAGATCGGGAGGCGAATGGGCCGGGTTCCAAGGCGGTTGCCCGTCAGCCGCCGCCGCGGTCCCAGGCGGGCCGCGATCGGGCGGGCCGCGATCGCGCCACCGCCGGCTCGCTCAGCGTGGCTCCGACCTGCTGCTGGCGGTGGGGTGCGCGCTGGCGCTCGTGGGCGCCGGCGGCTGCCCCGGGACGTCAGCCTCGAAACCAGACCTCGCAGCGTCGCGCGTGGACGGCCGCGCGATGGTCCGCGACAGCCGCGTCGTCCACGACGGGACGAGTGGTGTGAGCGATCGGGGTCTGCGCGATCGCAGCGTCGCCGACCGCGCGCGCGTCACGGATGCCGCGGGCCTGGTCGACGGCGCTGCCAGCCGCGACGGCGGGGCGTCAAGGACGGCGGGGGCGTCAGGGATAGCGCGGGCGTCCAGGACAGCGCGAGCCCGGCCGACGCGGCTGTCGCAGCGCTGGTCACCACCGAGCGCGAGGTCTACGCGCTCGGCGAAGCCGTGGTGGTGGCTTTTGGCGGCTTCCCCGGCAACGCGACCGATTGGATCACCATCGTCGCGATCTCGACCGCGGACGATCAACACGACAGCACGAGGTGGTCCTACACCGAGGGCAAGCTCCAGGGCTCGGTGACCTTGGACGGCCTGCAGACGCCAGGCGAATACGAGGCGCGCGGCTACTTCGACTGGGCCGCGGGCGGCGACTACATCGTGCGGAGCCGCCATCGCTTCACGGTGCTGCCCTGAGGGCCCGATCGGCGATGGCCCCTCCATCGGGGCGCCGATCCTTCCCGCCGGACGGCAATAGGGCGCTCAGAATACCCAAAGGCTTCCTTCGTCGCTGCGCCTTGCCCGGCGGGCCGCTATCCGCGCTGTGATGGCGTGGCCCACTACCTGGCTGTCATCCAGCGGGGCGTCGCGTGCGAGGGGGTTTGCTGGGCACCCTCCAGTCAGCGACCGAGCTTGATACCGTCGCGGCGGGCCGTCCGGGATCATGGGCGGGACCGTGTGCGAATTACCTGCGACCATACGCTGGCCATGGCGTCTGCGACCAAGACGCGCAGCGCTAGCATCGCGCTGCGAACCATTGCGGTGGTCCTCGTTCCCCTCGCCGGCTGTACGGGGAGCAACCGGTCGATGCTGCGCAAGGGTGGCGCAGGCGACGCGTCGCACCAGATTGTGCTTCCAGTCGACGGCCGTACGGGGCCCAAGGGCGTAGCCCCCGACGCCGCGCGGTCCGACGGTGCTCGACCCGACTCCCGCGGTCCGAACCCCGATCGCGGGCCAGCCGATGCCGGTGGCCGTGACAGCGCCGGTGCACACGACGGCCTCTGCGTGGCCCGTTGCGGAGGCAAGGCGTGCGGAAAGCGACTGCTGCGGCGGGAGCTGCGGCGCTTGCGCGGCCTGGGACACCTGCAGCGACGGGGCCCAGTGCGACTGCGATAGGCCGCTGCCTGCTGCGGGGCTGGCCCGGCGGCTGGGCGGCCTGGGAGACGCCGCTGATCGTCGCTACTGCGGCGCGGCCGCGGCAGGGGCAGGACAAGGTCGAGGCGCCCGGGCTGCACCCCATCGGCGGCGGCCGGGTGGTCTGGGACGGCGCAGGGTGGCGACGGACACGACCGCATCTTCGTCGCCACCACCGGCGGTAGCCCTTCGTCACGTTCGCGACACGCGCGTGCCGCCAGGGCGCCACCTTGCTCCTGTAGCTGTGTGGCGCGGGCTGCGTGCAGCTGCGCGCGGAGGCGGAACGTGGCGATCAGAGCCGCGAGCAGAGCCGGTTTTTTCGCTGCCGTCGTCTTCGGGCTGAGCGCGGGCGGAGCCGCGGCGCGGGGCCGCGCCGCCGCGAAGGAGCACTTCGGCACCTCAGACCTGGGTGAACGGCCGATCTTCGCCGCCGCCTACGACGCAGGCAGCTCGAGCGGCAAGGGCGCCCTGGTCTACCTGCCCCGTGCGCGCCTGGAGACGCACGGGGAGCTGCTGCGGCAGCACGCGGACGATCCAGGCCCTGCTCCGCCTCGGCTTGATCCGGGTGCTCGACCGCGAGCGCTTTCGCAGGCGCACGCGCTTGGGTGCAGAGGTGGCGCGAGGCGATCGCTTGCCACTGAGCAACGCCAAGCGGCTCGCCCGGCACCTGCGGCACTTTGTCGCGACGGTCCAGGACCTGACGAAGGCCAGAGGTCGGAAGCTCAAGCCCAAGGCCGGGGAGCTCCCCGTGCGAATCACGGGCACCGGGCGGATGATCGCGCAGGACGATCCGGAGGGCCGTAGGCCTCCCCGCGGCTCCCTCTCGGCCGCGGCGCTGTTGCCGTGGCTCGCCCGGCGCTGTGGGCTGCCGGCGGAGGCCATCGCCGTGGTTTCGGCGGAAGAGGAGGGGCACCTGGGTCGTCGGGCGGCGCTGGCGGATCCGCGGCTGCGGGGGGTTCTGGACTCGGCGGGGCGCGCGGGTGTCTTCACCATCGAGCTCGGTGGTCGGACCACGCAGATCACCCGACCGGACGGCGGGGTGTCGGGCCTCGAGCTGGGGCACCTGAGCGGTGCCGAGTGGCTCGTCAAGCGGCTGGACGGGGAGGGCCGTCGCGAGGTCGAGGTCCGCGATCTGGCGGCGCTGCGAGAACAGGCGAGGCATTGGGTCCGGCAGCTGGGGCTCGAGCCCTTGCCGGAGGGGGCCGCACTGGTGGTCAATGGCGGCGTGGCGCGCTCCCTGCTCCGGCTGCGGCCCGACGAGCGGTCGGTCGACGGCCGCGCACTGCTGGAGCGCTATGCCGAGGCCGGTCGGCGGTATCGCCGGGACCCCGGCGAGAGCACGACCCACAAGGCCCTGCTGCTCGCGGTGCTCGTCGAGGTCCTGGGCGCGTCGCGCGTGCACTTCTCGCCCAAGTACGAGGCCCGTCACGTCCTCGCCGCCGAGCAGCTGATCGCGCAGCTCAGGAGCGATCGCTTGCTCAGCGATTGAGTGGCTCCGCGAGCGCGTCGCGGCGTTGCTCCTGGGGCTGGAGGCAGGGGACGGGTGGCCCCGCCCGGGGCAGGGGGCCTGTGCTGAGCCTCCCGGCTGCTACAGTGGTCCTACAGCGCGGCGCCACTGTAGTAGCGAGGGGCTGGCGGCCGCAGCGGTTTGAGAGGAGCACGGTGTTCCCGATCCAACGCCTCCTGCCCCTGCTCGTCCTCGCAGGGTGCAGCGCGAGCGCCCACCACGCCGGGCGCGACGGCGCCGCTCGCGACGGTAGCGCCGATGCGCGGGTGCGCGACGCCGCGCCGCGTGATCGCTCCACCGGGGACAGCCTCCACCCCGACGGCAGCGGCGACGGTCGCGCGCCGGACGCGGCCGCCGGGCGCCCCCGCCACGCTTGCCGACTACTGGCACGGCCGCGCCTCCTGGGAGCTCCTGCGCAGCTACGAACCCAAGGCCGGTAACCACATCAGCATCGTCGGAGAGGTCTGGTACCTGTTCTCGCGCACCGTCCACCCCGGCGAAATCTGCAACGGGACGGAGCGCCTGGGCACCGAGGTGCGAGCTTCGTACGACCACGGGGTCAGCTGGAGCGCCCCGGTCGAGATTCTGGTGCCGCGCGACGGCACCCCCTGGGCGTGTGCCGCCACGGACGGCGACGCGATCTTCGACGCGGCCACCGGCACCTGGCACTACCTGTTTCAGTGCCTGGCGAAGTCGGGTCCATGGCAGGGCTGCCATGCTCAGCTTCGCGCGGCCGATCCCACCAGCGGTGAGTTCGTGGCGGTGCTCGCCAGCCCCGTCATCCCCGCAGGCGGCTTGGCGCCGCATCTGTGACCAGCCGGGCGACGACTGCGTCAGCATCCCCGGCGCTCCGGGCCTGGTCCACGACGAGGGCACTTTCAACATCTTCCTGCACGAGGGCGGGTACTATTACGTCTCCTTTCACGGTTACGACGGCGCGCGCGGCTACCGCGGCATCGCGCGCACCCGCGACTTCGCCTGCTGGGACGCGGGCGACCCCTCGCTGGGGGTGCCCGCCGATGCGGTGCTCGACGCGCGCGACCAAGAGGGCTGGCGTGAGGACTGGCTGCCGGGCGGGCCGATCGCTTCGGTGCCGGCTCAATCGTCCGCGAAGGGCAGTACTTCTATCTCATCAGCGAGGGCGCCGACCTGAACCTCGCCTGTTTGCCGGGCCAGAACTGGGACTGGGGCCTCTTCCGCTCGCGCTCCCTCACCTCGACGCGCTGGGAGTCTCTGCCCGCAGGGAATCCGTTCATCTACTCGAGCCGCGAGCGCGAACAGAACGGCCAATCGATGCCGTGCAACCCGGCCTATGCGCGGCTCCTGCGCGAGCCCGCCACGGGCGAGATGCTGCTCCACTACACGCGGACGAGCATGGATGGGGACCACTCCCGCACCTTCCTTTACCACCTGGTGCCGCGTCACAACCTACTGATCAACGGCGACCTCTGGATGTGCACCAGTGAGGCCTGGTGGCGCTTTCCGATCGGCAACACGAACCTTGTCGTGTATCGCCTGCCGCGCCAGTCGGCCGACGATGGCTGCTTCTTGGCCACCAACTGCGGGGCCCCGAGCTGCACGCCCGGCCAGAGCGTCTACCAGGACGTGCCCCTTGCCGGCGTCAGAGCCCGTCGCCTGGCCTTCGGCGGCGTTCTTGCCAGCGAGGGCGGTCCCGCCACCGTGACGGTGGCCCTGTTCCAGCTCTCGGCCGAGGGCGCTGTCCTGACGAACAGTGCGCTAGCTGTGTCGCTGGGTGGGTCGACCTACCAGCCGGCGCGCCAGGAGGTCGTGCTCCTCCCGAACGCGGCGACCCTGCGCTTCCAGCTCTATCTGCAGGACCCCGCGACCCTGCACGCGGATCGGATGTTCATCGAGGTCTTGGACTGAGTCTTGGACTGGGCCGCCGGGGCTGACCCGCCTGGTTGCCGCGGACCACGGTTTGGCGAGAAAGGCCCCTGCGGAGTGATGGGGTGACCGCATTGTGCCCGGCCCGAGTTCGTTCGGGGTGGGGTAGCCCGAGCTGGAAGGGAGCCGGCCCATGATCCGAGGAGAAATGGTGGTGCTACTGGCCGTGGCGGTTGGAGGTTGCCGCGCCGCCGCCACGAGCCGTCCGCCGATGCGCGGCACGACGATGCCGCCGCCCGCGATGGCTTGCTGGCAGGTGACGCTCGCGCGCGGGACGCCGGCCTCGACAGGGCCGTTGCCGCGGCGCCCAACGTGGTCACCGTGAGCGGCGGCGACTTCTACCTCGCGGGCGCGCGCTGGTTTCCCTTTGGCATCAACTACTGGCCCACGCATTTCTCCCACGAGGTCGAGCCGGCAGGGCACGGGACGTGGTTCGACGACCCGAGCTACGGGGCGAACGTAGGCGTGATAGAGCGCGACCTCGCGGCGCTGAAGGCGCTCGGCTTCAACGCAGTCTGGATCAGCGCGATCTACGACCGCGCTTCGCCCGCCAGCCGGTCCAACTTCCAGGACTTCCTGGCACGACTGGCGCGGCACGACCTGAAGGCCGGCCTGAGTCTCCCGCCCTGCGGCCCCTTTGTTGCCGATCATCGGGAGCACTGTCGCGCGTTGCTCGCCGACCTGCGGACCACCGGCGCCACGACTTCGCCGACCGTCTTCCTACGATCTGGCCTGGGAGGTTACCGCGGGAACTCAGGACCAGCGGGTCTGGCTGCGCCGCGGCTTCAGCGAGTGGCTGCGTCAGCGCTACGGCACGCTCGCGCAGGCGGAGCGCGTGCTGGGGCGCGTGCTCCCACGCAGCCCCTGTGGCGATCAGCGCGACGCGCTGGTCCTGTCGCACACAATTCCCAGTCGGATGGTCGCTGGTGCCAGCTACCTCGTCCAAATCACGGTGCGCAACAGCGGCACCTTGCCCTGGTCCGCGGGGGAGCGCTACGGATTGGGGGCCACGGGCGACGACGACCCTTTCGGCCGCCCGCGGCAACCGCTCGCCGCCGGAGAGGTCGTCGATCCGGGGCAGACCAAGAGCTTCAGCTTCTCGCTCTCGGCTGGCAGCACGCCGGGCACCTTCGTCAGCGGCTGGCGCCTGCTGCAGGAGGGTGTGGCGTGGTTCGGCGAGGTCATCGAGCAGAGGGTGGAGGTCATCGCTGCGGGATCGGCGGTCCAGGTCACCACGACGCTCGGCGACGATGTGGCCTGCGGCGTGCGCGACGAGGAGCTCTGTGCCGCGCGCGCCGAGGTCGACCGGCCGACGGTGAGGCTTGTCGCGGCCTACCGCCGCTTCATCGACGACTACGCCAATCGCGAGCTGGCCGCAGTGCTGCGCGAGCTGCGGCGAGTCGACCCGATCCACCTGGCGACTCGTCTGCTCCGCGCTGCCGCTCGATCTGCGCTACGCGACCGCTGCCCCTCGACTTCGTCGCCGCAGAGTCGTGGAGTGCCGTTCCCGGGGACGTGGCGAGCTTCGGCTTCGCGCCGAACTACGCCGGCGGTGCCCGCCCACGATCGATCTCGAGTTCGGGCCGAGTGTGCAAGGCGGCTGGCGACGGCACTCCTGCGGGACCACCGACCCGCTGCTGCTCGAGCAGCAGCGGGACTACTACCGGGACACCTTCACGATGGTCGAGCGCTCCGGCCTGCGGGGCAGCTTCGGCTGGTTCTTCAAGGGACGCCGGCCGGTCGAGCGATCGGATTTCGGCATCGTCGAGGACAACGCGACCCTCGACCCGCGGCCGGTGGGCGCCACGATTGCGGCCGCTGCACCGCGAATGAAGGCGCTGGGGAGCCGCACGGTCGACGCCTGGATCAGCGTCGACCGCGATGCCTTTCCAGCCGACTGGGAGCTGTACGCGACCGGGCGCGCCGACTACCAGCGGGCCCTGGACGCCGGCCAAACGCCCGGCGTACGGACGCCGTGCAGCGGGACCGATTCATCGGCGCTGATCAGCGACGACGGCGTGGCACCCAAGTGCCTCAACGGCTTCTTCGAGCAGCTCGAGCTGCAAGACGCGGCCGGCGACTTCGTGCCGCTCTACGCGGGGGCCCGCATCGGGGTGCGCCGCGGCCAGCCGATCTGGGCGCGAGCGACGGCGCGCAACAGCGCAGAGGGGCTCTGGCGCGGACCTGCCGCAAGCGGTGCCAAGGGCACGGTGCGGCTTGGTGGCAACGAGAACCTGGGGCTGGGGTTTCGCATCGAGCTCGGAGGCGACGTGCCCTGGCTGGGGCGGGCGCAGGTCGCGGCGACTCGCATCTCCGATGGGATCGTCGAGGCCACGCCCTGACCTTCCAGCTCGTGGCCGAGCACGTCACCTGGTTCGGCGAGCGCATCGACGTGACGCTCGTCCCGGTCTTCTAGGCCCAAACAAGGCGTCCGCGCTCGTTTTGGGCAACTCAGGGGCTTTCGCAAAGCCCCTCGTCGCGGGAGTGAATCCCCGCGACTTCACCATAACGCTCGCCTGTCGGCTCGTCTAGACCGTAAACAAACGGCTCGCGCAAGAACGCGCTTGTTTACGGTCTAGGTCTCGGTGGCTCTCAACGCTTCGGTCGCGCTAACACTATTGTGTCGGGTTTCGGACCGAGCCTGGCGAAGGGCTCGGAATCACGAGCGACAAAGCCTGTGATTTCGAGAACGATCCCAGGCGACGGGAGGAACCCGATACAGTAGTGCTAAGCTACGCACCCGCGGCCGGGTGGCCGCCAGGTGCTGGTATGTCTCTGCTTCCGCTCTCGTCCCTGCGCTGCATTGCCTGTGGTCAGCTCGAGCCCGTCACGACCTCGCGCTTTCGCTGCGGCGCCTGCGGTGATCTGCTGCGGGTCGAGCACGATCTGCCGCGCCTGGCGCAGCGCTTCCCCGACCTGAAGCAGCGCTTCGCGGCGCGCCTGCAGGAGCTGCGCGAACCCTATGTCTCGGGCGTTTGGCGCTACCACGAGCTGATCCTGCCGGACCTGCCCGCTGCCGAGATCGTGACCCTCGGCGAGGGCCACACCGGGCTCTATCGGCGCCGCGCGATCGATCGCTTCGTCGGGGTCGAGACCACCTACCTCAAGCACGAGGGCGAGAACCCGACGCTGAGCTTCAAGGACCGCGGCATGACGGCCGGTGTCTCCTGGGCCAAGCACGTGGGCGCGCGTCGCGTCGCCTGCGCCTCGACCGGCGACACCTCGGCCGCGATGGCCTGCTACGCGGCGGCCGCCGAGCTGCCGGCGCTGGTGCTGTTACCCGAGAACAAGGTCTCGATCGAGCAGCTCGCGCAGCCGATCGTCTACGGCGCGCGCGTGCTGGCGCTGCAGACCGATTTCGACGGCTGCATGGCCGTGGTCAAGCAGCTCACCGACGACGGCGAGATCTACCTGCTCAACTCGATGAACCCCTTTCGCATCGAGGGCCAGAAGGCGATTGGCATCGAGACGCTGCACCAGCTCGACTGGCAGGTGCCCGATTGGTTCGTCATCCCGGTCGGCAACGCCGGCAATATCTCGGCCCTGGGCAAGGGCCTGCTCGAGCTACACGAGCTCGGGCTGATCCCGCGGCTGCCGCGGCTGGCCGGCATCCAGGTGCGCGCGGCCAACCCGCTCTACACCGCCTTCCGCGAGGGCTTTCGCCAGCGCCACCGCATGACCGCCCAGCCGACCATCGCCTCGGCGATCCGCATCGGTGACCCGGTCTCCTTCGACAAGGCGACGGCCGTGATCAAGCGCCTGGACGGTGTGGTCAGCGAGGTCAGCGACGAGGAGGCGATGGAGGCCAAGGCCGCCGCCGACGCGGCGGGCGTCAACATCTGCCCCAACTCGGGGGTTGCCCTCGCGGGCGCGCGCCGGCTGCGGCAGGAGGGGGTGATCGAGGCCGGCGCCAGCGTGGCCATTATTGCCACCGCCCACGGCGGGAAATTTGCCTCGACCACGCTACCCTATCATACCGACGCGGCCGGGCCGGCGCCTACCGCAACCCGCCCGCGTCACGGCCCCGACGGTCGAGGCCGTCCGCGCCGCGCTGCGAGGGGCCGGGCCGTCAGCACGCCGATCAGGTTGGCGCGGACCGAAGCGAGGGGGCGCGTGGCACCACCAGCACAGGACAAGGCGGCGGGCGAATGGCTCCAACGGCTGAGCGCTCTCCTCCGGCGGCATTCGAGCGGGGAGCACCTTCGAGCTCCGGCACCGCAGTTCCGGTGGCCATCGAGAGCGCGCTCGGGGGAGGACGGCAAGGTCAAGTTCCTCAGGGTCGGAGCTGCCCGTGGCGGTCAAGCGCCTGATGCCAACAGTGGGGGGGCGACGCGCTTCACCCTAACGCTGGATCCGGACCCCGACGGCTTTCTCATGACCAGCGGCCTGGGCCGGTTCCTGGCCGCGCCCGGCTCGACAAGCTGATGGCCACGCTGACCCTGGCCGACGCTCAAGGTGGCCGCCCTCGGCTTCCTGCGCTGACGATCGAGAAGCTCGAGCTTGACTTGGCGCCCCGGAGAACTGGCGGCAGGTCGATGACGTAAGCCGCTCGGGGCACGAGCCGGGTCGAGCACACCATCAAGAGTTGGCTGACACGATGGCCAAGCGGGTCAGCAACTCAATCAGCGCCACCGGGTCTCGACGGCCATTGTCGGCCGGTATGCGGATGATGAAGTGGTCCGCGTCGCTGAGACCGCCAACCAGGCGCTCCAGGGTGTCAGCGCGGGATCGACGACGCAGGTGCTCAACGACCTCTTGACCGCCCTGGGCCTGGGGAAGTCGGTGCTCGAGCCGACCACGGCCTGTGCGGCGGCGGACTGGCTGAGTGGCTTCCGGGAGTTCCGCTGCACGGTCTGGTTGGCACAGCCGCTGAGCGGG
This sequence comes from Pseudomonadota bacterium, assembly GCA_016702545.1. GTDB lineage: Bacteria > Myxococcota_A > Polyangia > JADJTL01. The sequence goes on from JADJDT010000020.1 coordinate 16,467, forward strand.
ACCGTGCCGGGCGACAGCACGGGTGCCTCCATCGAACTCGTCGCGCCGCTTGCGATCGATGTGGTTGTCGCCACGACGCCGGCCGAAAAGTGGCGTCGGTTCTCTCGGCGGTCGGCGTCACCAAAGCGCCGGACGCGCGCCCGCGCGGACCTGCGCCAGGCTTCAACCGCGGAAGGGCTCTACTTGCCGTGCGGACCGCCGGGACCGTGCGTCGCGCGGCTGGTCTTCAAGCATCCGCTCACGAAGATCGGCCGCGGCCGCTTCACCGGAGGTCGACCTGCGGCTCGTGGGCGGTGCGCCGGGCTGCTGGGGACGGTCGAAGGCATCCTTCTCGAGCACCCCCGGCGAGCACCGACGCCCGGAGCGCGGCCTCGGGGAGCCCGCAAGCCGGGGAGATCCTCGCCCGGCTCAACCAGGACGTGCCCCAGGTCGCGGCGGTCATCGAGCCCCTGCTCGAGCAGGCGGCCCAGGCAGCCCCCCGCAGGCCCAGGAGTGGATCGCGACCGCGCGGGGTGCGCTCTCCAACGACGGCACCTGCTCGCCGCGTACGGTGGTCGCCCTGGCGCGCTAGGCGAGCGCCGCCCAGCCTGCGCTTGACGACGCGGCGAGCGCTGCGCCACATTGGCGCCTTTCTGCGAGGGAGGCGCCGATGGGCCTGCGCGTCGCCATTTTGGGAGCTTCGGGCTACGCGGGTGGGGAGGTGGTGCGGCTGATCGACGGCCATCCGTCGTTCACGGTCGCCTACCTCGGCGCGCACTCGCAGGCGGGCCGACCGCTCGGGGCGGCGCATCCTCAGCTCAGCGGCGGCGAGCGCCTGCTGGCCTCGAACGACCCCGAGGCCGTGCCCGCCGTCGACGTGGCCTTCCTGGCGCTACCCCACGGCGCCTCGGCGTTGACCGGTGCGGCCTTGGCGCGCCGCGGCATCAAGGTCGTCGACATCGGCAGCGACTTCCGCATGGACACGGCCGCGCGCTATCAGGAGGCCTACGGCACGCCGCACCCGCTGCCCGACGAGCTGCCGGCCTGGGTCTATGGCCTGCCGGAGCTGTTCCGCGCGCGCCTCGTCGGCGCCGAGCGCGTCGCCGCGCCCGGCTGCTACCCGACCAGCGCGCTCTTGGCGCTGGCGCCGCTGCTGCGGCAGGGGCTGATCGCCGAGCAGGGCATCGTCATCAACGCGCTCTCGGGCGTCTCGGGCGCGGGGCGCACGCTACGCGAGGATCTGCTCTTCGGGGCGGTCGCCGAGAGCGTCCGCGCCTACGGCGTGACCACCCACCGCCATCGGCCGGAGATCGAGATGGGCCTCGAGCTGGCCTGCGGCCGGCCGCTGCGCCTGCTCTTCACGCCGCACCTGATGCCGATGCAGCGTGGGATGCTCTCGACCTGCAGCGCGCCGCTGGCGCGCGAGGCCACGCGCGCCGACCTGCTGGGCGCGCTGCGCGAGGCCTACGCCGGGTCGCCCTTCGTCAGCGTGATCGACGAGCCGCCGCAGACCCGCTGGGTCGTCGGCTCGAATCGCGCCGTGCTGACGGCCTACGTCGACGCGCGGACCCAGAGCGCGGTCGTGCTGAGCGTGATCGACAACCTGCTCAAGGGCGCGGCCGGGCAGGCCGTGCAGTGCGCCAACCTGATGTGCGGGCTCGATGAGACGGAGGGCCTGCCGTGGAACGGGATCATGCCATGAAGAAGCCCTTCCCTGCCGACCCCGCGGCCGAAGGCGCGATCGTCGCGGCGCGCGGCTTTCGCGCCGTGGGCCTCGGCTGCGGCATCAAGGCCACGGGACGCGACCTGGCGCTGTTGGTCGCCGAGCGCGCCGTGCCCGCTGCGGCGGTCTTCACCAGCTCGCTGGCCGCCGCGCCCCCGGTACAGCTCAGCCGCCGGCACCTGGCGCAGCCCTACGCCCGGGCGGTACTGGCGACCTCGGGCTGCGCCAACGCGGGCACGGGCGAGGCCGGCCTGCGCGCCGCCGAGCAGTCGGTGGCGGCGGTCGCCGAGCAGCTCGGCTGCGGCGTCGAAGAGGTGCTGGTCTGCTCGACGGGCCTGATTGGCCCGCGCCTGCCGGTGGAGAAGATCATCGCCGCACTGCCGCAGGCGGTCGCCGCGCTCGACGCGGGCCGTGAGGCCGGGAGCGCCGCCGCGCAGGCGATCTGCACCACCGACAGCCGCAGCAAGCAGGCGCTGCGGCGCGGGCGGGGCTTCGTCATCGGCGGGATGGCCAAGGGCGCCGGGATGATCTGCCCGGACATGGCGACGATGCTGGCCTTCATCACGACGGATGCGGCGGTGGCTCCGGCCGTGCTGGCCCGCAGCCTGCATGCGGCGGTCGCCGTGTCCTTCAACTCGCTCAATGTCGATGGCTGTCAGTCGACCAACGATACGGTGATGCTGCTGGCCTCGGGCGCCTCGGCGGTCGAGCCGACGGAGGCGGAGCTCACCGCCCTGCTGACGGAGGTCTGTCGCGACCTCGCCTTCCAGATCGCCGCCGACGCCGAGGGCACGACGCGGGTGGTGCGGCTGCGCCTGCGCGGTGCGACCGACGACGCGGAGGCCCGGAGAATCGGAAAGCATGTCGCGACCTCGGACCTCGTGCGCGCGGCGCTCTGGGGCGGTGATCCGAACTGGGGTCGCATCCTGGCGGCGATCGGTACGGCGGGAGTGCCGCTCGACCTCGGGGCGGTCGCCATCGACTACGCGGGCGTCCCCACCTGTCGCGGCGGCGCGGCCGTGAACTTCGACGACCCGGCGCTGGCCGCGCGGGTAGCCACGGGCGACTTCGCGATCGACATCACGCTCGGCGCCGGGCCCGGCTGCGCCGAGGTGCTGACCGCCGATCTGACACCCGACTACGTGCGGTTCAATGGGGAGCGCTCGTGACCGACCGCGACGACACCGACCAGATCAAGACCGCGATCAAGTCCACGCCGACAGCCGCGGGCCATGGCGCCGCGGGTCACGGCGCCGCGACCGCCGCGGCGGGGGCCGCGGGCGCGGGCGCGCCGAGTGCGGCGACGACGACGCTCAAGGCGCGGATCCTGATGGAGGCCAAGCCCTACATCCAGGCCTATCGCGGCAAGATCGTGGTGATCAAGTACGGCGGCGCGGCGATGACCGACGAGTCGCTGCGCGAGAGCTTCGCCGGCGACGTCAGCCTGCTCAGCCTGGTCGGCATCAAGGCGGTGGTCGTCCACGGCGGCGGGCCCCAGATCACGCGGGCGATGCGCCAGGCCGGCGTCGAGCCGAAGTGGGTCGACGGCCTGCGCGTCACCGACGCCGAGTCCGTGCGCGTGGTGCAGACGACGCTGGTCGGCGAGATCAACCCCGACATCGTGCGCCTGCTCGGCGGGCACGGCACGATCGCCGCCGGGATCAACGGCATCGACGGCAACCTGCTGGTCGCGCGGCCCAAGGACGCGCGCCTCGGCTTCGTCGGCGAGGTCGACGAGGTCAACCCGGCGATCATCTACGGTCTGCTCGATCGCGGCATCGTCCCCGTGATCGCGCCGATCGGTCACGGTCGCGACGGCGCCGCCTACAACATCAACGCCGACACGGCCGCTGGCGCGGTGGCCCAGGCGATCGCCGCCGAGAAGCTGGTCTACTTGACCGACGTCGAGGGTCTCTACCGCGACCTCGGTGACCGCAGCAGCCTGCTGCCGCGCCTCAGCGCGGCCGGGGTGCGCGAGTTGATCGACTCCGGCTCGATCTCGGCGGGCATGGGGCCCAAGCTCCGTTCGTGCCTGGCTGCGCTGCAGGGGGGGGTCAAGCGGGCGCACATCCTCGATGGCCGGCAGGAGCACGCGCTGCTGCTCGAGATCTTCACGCCGGAGGGCGTCGGCACGATGATCACCCAGGAGGACGAGCGATGAGCGCGAGCGTTTCCGCGCGCGCCGACGCCGTGCTGATGTCGACCTACCGGCGCGCGCCGGTCGTCTTCGTCCGCGGCGCGGGGAGCTGGCTCTACGATGACGCGGGCAAGGCCTACCTCGACTGCCTCTGTGGCGTCTCCGTCTGCTCGGTCGGGCACGCCAACCCACGCGTGGCGCGCGCGGTCAGCGAGCAGCTCGGCACCCTCGTGCACGTCTCCAACCTCTTTTACACCTTGCCGCAGGTCGAGCTCGCGGAGCGTCTCGTCGCGCTCTCCGGCCTCGATCGCGTGTTCTTCGCCAACTGCGGCGCCACGGCCAACGAGACGGCGATCAAGCTGGCGCGCCGCTGGGGCCAGCAGGGCGAGCGGCGTCGGCACGGCGTGATCTCGCTCGACGGCTCCTTCCACGGGCGCACGCTGGCGACGCTGGCGGCCACCGGTCAGCCCGAGAAGCAGGCGACCTTTCAGCCGCTGCCGCCCGGCTTCAGCCAGGTGGCGCCCGAGGACCTCGAGGCGCTGGCGGCGGCGATCGAGCCGACGACCGTCGCCGTGCTGCTCGAGACCGTCCAGGGGGAGGGCGGCGTGCGGCCGCTCGGCGAGCGCTACCTGCAGGGGGTGCGCCGGCTCTGCGACGAGCGCGAGCTGCTGTTGATCGTCGACGACGTCCAGGCCGGGACCGGACGTTGCGGCCGCTGGTTCTCGTGGCAGGATCTCGGCTTCGTGCCCGACATCGCGACCACGGCCAAGGCCCTCGGCGGTGGGCTGCCGATCGGCGCTTGCCTGGCCCGTGGCGCGGTGGCGGCGGCCTTCCGCCCGGGGGACCACGCGACCACCTTCGGCGGCGGCCCGGCGGTCTGCCGCGGCGCGCTGGCGGTGATCGAGGAGATCGAGCAGCGCGCGCTGCTCGCCAACTGCGCGGCGCGCGGCGCCGAGCTGCGGGCGGCGCTCGAGCGCGTGCCCGGCGTGAGCGCGGTGCGCGGGCGCGGGCTGCTCTTGGGCGCGGTGCTGGAGCGTCCCTGCGCCGAGGCTCTGGTCGCGCGCGCGCTCGAGCTGGGACTGGTGGTCAACAACGTGCGACCGGAGGTGGTGCGCTTTGCGCCGCCGCTGTCGATTACGGTCGAAGAGGTCGCCGAGGCCGCGCGACGCTTCGCAGGGGCGCTGGCTGCGGTCGCGAGCTGAGAGGGGTGACCGCCCGCTGACGCAGCGGCGGTCGAAGGAGCAAGGCAGATGGCGTACACGGGTGGGTCGGGAGGCGGGGCGAGGCGCGGCAGGCACGCCGCGGGGTGCACGCTGGCGGTGTTCGCGCTGCTGAGCGGGCTTGGCCTCGCGGGCTGTAGCGGCTCGCGGGTGCGCGAGCGCGAATGCCGCACCAAGGAGGACTGCCCGCCCGGGCAGCTCTGCTCGCCGACGGGGCAGTGCGTGCCGGAGGTCAGCGACGGCGGCGTCGGCGATGGCGGCCGGCGCGATCTCGGGCCCTGTGGCGGCTGCGACGAGGGCGAACGCTGCGTGGGTGGTCGCTGCATCGACATCCAGAGCTGTCGTCACGACAACGAGTGCAGCAACGACACCTACTGCGACCAGAGCGAATGCATTCCCTGGGGTACGGGACCCAAGGGCGACTTCGACCGCTCGTGCTCGACGCTGCAGCCCATCGGCCTGTTCGCGCCGGCGATTCAATGCGCGTGGACCGGCCCGCCGGCGGGCGACCGCTTCCCGAAGCACCACAACGTGCTCGGCACGCCGCTGGTGGTCGACCTCGACCTCGACGGCGACAAGCAGCAGCGTCACCCGTCGATCGTCTTCGTCTCCTACGACGGCACCGACGGCAAGGAGCAGGCCGAGTACTGTGCGGACAACCACCACGGCGTGATTCGCGTGATCGACGGCGAGAGCTGCGCGCAGCAGCAGACCGTCGATCCGGCGCTCGGCAAGGTGCGAGCCGCGGCGATCCTGGCCGTCGGCGACCTCAATGCCGATGGGCGGCCCGAGATCGTCGCTCTGCGCTGCGATGGCGGGTTGGTCGCCTTTGGCTACGACCGCGCGCAGCAGCGCTTCACGCGCCTGTGGGAGGCCGCACACCCGGCGAGCAAGACCTGGAGCGGTTGGACCGGCCCCTCGATCCACGACCTCGACAACGACGGCAAGCCCGAGCTGCTGAGCTGGAACGCGGTCTGGAGTCACGACGGGCGCTTGCTGGACGATGCGCTCGGCGACCTGACCTACGGCGCGGGCTACATCCCCGCGGTCGCCGATTTGCAGGGCGACGGTCTGGTCGAGCTGAGCAACGGCGAGAGCCTCTGGCAGTGGCGCGAGGGCCGCTGGCAGGTCTTGCGCCAACACGATCCCGATGTTCACCAGCGCGGCCAGGTGGCCTACGGCGACTTTGGTACCTACGGTGCCGAGGCGGCCCAGGATGATCGACAGCGACTCGATGGCGTGCCCGAGATCGCCGTCGTCGCGGATGGGCAGGCGCGCGTGCAGACCCTCACCGGCCGCATCGTCTTCGGACCGCTGGCGCTGCCCGCCGGTGGCACGGGCGGCGCGCCGACGGTGGCCGATTTCGACAAGGACGGGCGCGCCGAGTTGGCCGCGGCCGGCCGCGACAGCTACACGGTCTTCGACCTCGATTGCGGCAAGGCCTGGCAGCCGGCGGCGTGCCACGACGCCAGCGGCGTGCTCTGGACCCGCCGCTCGCAGGATCACAGCTCGAACGTGACGGGCTCCTCGGTCTTCGACTTCGAGGGCGATGGCGCGGCCGAGGCGGTGTACGCCGACGAGTGCTTCACCCGCGTCTACGACGGCAAGTCGGGCGACGTGCTCTTCTCGCAGTGGCGCACGTCCTGCACTTGGTACGACAACCCGGTGATCGCCGATGTCGATGGCGACTTCAACGCCGAGATCGTCGTCTCGGCCAACGAGAACTGCCAGACCTTCGAGGGCAACGAGAACGGCGGCCCCTATCAGTGCGGGACGGATCGGGTCAGCTATCCCGAGCGTCATCCCGACACGGACGAGGCGCTCGATCCGCTCTTCGCCGGGCTGCGGTGCAAGTTGGGAGAGGACTGCCCCGGGGGCTCGTGCAACGCGGGTCTCTGCCGCTGTAACAGCGATGCGCAATGCGGCAGCGGTGGTGGCTTCGGCTGTACGCCGCCGCGGGCCGGCACGCCGGGGACGGGCAAGGTCTGCCGCGCGGTGTTCAAGGGCTATGTGCACGGCGTGCGGGTCTATCGCGACATCCAGGATCGCTGGGTCCGCTCGCGCATGATCTGGAACCAGCACGCCTACGCCGTGACCAACGTGGCCGAGGACGGCACGGTGCCGCGCACGTCAGAGTGGCAGCCGAACTGGAAGCAGGCCGGGCTCAACAACTTCCGTCAGAACGTGCAGGGCTCGCTCGAGCCGGGCGCGCAGCCCGACCTGACCGTGCGCCGCAACCAGAAGCTGGCCTGCGAGCGCGAGGGCTGGCGCTTCGCGGCCAGTCTGTGCAACCGCGGCCTGGAGCCGGTGGGATCGGGCACGCCGGTGACCTTCTACCGCGGCGCGCCGGAAGCGGGCGGTACGCCCCTGTGCATCGCGCGCTCCGAGGCCGCGATCGCGCCGGGCGCGTGTACGGAGGTGAGCTGCCTGTGGCAGGACCCCGACGGCACCTTCGCGCTGAGGGCCGATATCTATGCCGTGGGCGACGACGACGGCACCGGCCTCGGCCAGAACCGCGAGTGCAAAGAGGGCAACAACGGCGCCCGCATGCGCCGCCCGCTCTGCACGATCATCTACTGAGTTCACCGACTGAACTCAGCCCCCTCGTTTGCTACGCCCAGGCTCCGTGAGCGACCGCGCGCCGCTCGTCCTCGCTCACCCGAACGCCGTCACGCACCACCGCTCGCCGCAGCGCTTCGCCACAGCTCCGACCCGCGCGAGCTCGCAGCGCCGAACGCCCCCGCCGCAACGTCGCCGCGCCACATGCGGAGGCCCCTGCAGCGCCCGAACGAACCGCCTCGCGCTCCTTCGCTCGCCGTCCGCGGCCTCATGCTTCTTCACGAACCACTGCTTCTTCACGAAACCCGGTTCGGGGCTTTCGCGAGCCGCCAGGGCGCAGGCGAGGAACTTGTCGTCGTCCGGGTCCTCGCAGACTGCCTCGCCGAGCTCGACCGGTTCGACGAGATCGAGGTGAGCAACCACGACCGCCAGCGCCGCGGCCCCGTGGACCCTCGGATACCGGCGGGCCAGCTCGTTCACGACGCGCGTGTACTCATCGACGATCTCGGCCGACGCCACGAGGCGCAGACGACCCTCCTGCCAGGCCGCCAGGAGCTGCGCGGGTGCCCCGGAGAAGAAGATCGCGGAGATGAGCACGTTGGTGTCGACGACCACCCTCATCGTCGTCGGCGCGCGCGGGCCACGGCGGGCCCGAGGTCGGCGCGCGTGAGGCCGGCCTTCCGCGCCTGGCCCCGAACCTCCTTGAGCAGGCCTTCGAGCTGCGCCAATGACGGCGCGCGAATCGACTTGAGGATGACCACGTCACCCTCGCCGACGACCACGAACTGGTCCCCAGAAACCAGGCCAAGCCGGCGACGGATCGGCTCGGGAATCACGATCTGCCCCTTGGAGGACAGCTTCGCGGTAGACACCTGTTGCATCGACGCCCTCCTCTTACCAGTAAGACGCTGGCCAGGCGCTGCGCGCAAGTCAAAACTCAGCGGTCACGAGGCGACGTCGACTTTGAAGACCCTGCGCAGCAGGGCGGCCCAGCGCCAGCGGCTGTACGCCGCCGCGGGCCGGCACGTCGGGGGCGGGCAAGGTCTGCCGCGCGGTGTTCAAGGGCTATGTGCACGGCGTGCGGGTCGATCGCGACATCCAGGATCGCTGGGTCCGCTCGCGCATGATCTGGAACCAGCACACGCCTACGCCGTGACCAACGTGGCCGAGGACGGCACGGTGCCGCGCACGTCAGAGTGGCAGCCGAACTGGAAGCAGGGCGGGGCTCAATAACTTCCGTCAGAACGTGCAGGGCTCGCTCGAGCCGGGTGCGCAGCCCGACCTGACGGTGCGCCGCAACCAGAAGTTGGCCTGCGAGCGCGAGGGCTGGCGCTTCGCGGCCAGTCTGTGCAACCGCGGCCTGGAGCCGGTGGGATCGGGCACGCCGGTGACCTGCACGATCATCTACTGACCTCTACTGAGCTCAGTCCACCCTCCCGCTCGCGCTGCTACGCTCTCGAACGGGCCGGCGTGCGCCGCTGGCCTATTCGAGCAGGACACCGGGTCGCGGGCGGCCGCGGCCCCCGGTATTCAGGGGAGGACGCAGCATGAGGGGCTTACGGAGAAGCTCGGTCCTGGGCCGAACAGCAGCGCTCGCGGCGCTGGTCGCGATGGCAAGCCTGGCGGGAGGTCTCGGCTGTAGCGGCTCGGTGGGGCCCGGGAGACCGGCCGGCGACGCGCGCCGCCCCACCACGGCAAGGGACGGCGGGCCCAGGGCGAGGGACGGCGGGCCCACGGCGAGGGACGGCGGGCTCTCGGATCGGAGCACCGGCTGCAAACCGGCGTGCCTCGCCGGTCAGCGCTGTGTCGATGGCTTCTGTTATCTCGGTGACGCCGCGCCGGCGTGCCCGGTCCAGCCGACGCGGCCCTGCAGCGCCGCGGGCGGCACCGGCACGCAGACCTGCGCCCGCGGGCTCTGGGGTGCCTGCGTCGTCGATCGCTGCACCGACGCCTCGGCGACGCCCCCCGCGTGCGGCTTCACCCCCCGAGCGTGTGCCGCGGCCCCGGCTTCCTGCGGCGCCGTCAATCACCAACTACCGCTGCCGACCCACTTCAGTGCCGCCAGCGGAGGCGCGTCCTTCCTCGCCACCGACGCGCCCCAGTTGATGTTGCCGCAGACCCTCCCGTCCGGCTACACGCCGGGAGCCTGCTACCCGGTCTTCAACTACGGCTGGATCCCGGACCTCGATCACTACCCGGCGGCGACCTTCACCACGGAGGCGCCGAGCAACGCCACCGCCGAGGCCTTCGCCGCCGCGAGCTGTGCCGCGACCGGGGTCCCCCTCGAGCACCGGCGGCCGCCGACCGGCGACGGGGTCTGGGCCTCCGGCGCGCCGACCTCGAAGGGCTGCCGCACGCAGGTGATCCACGCCAGCATCGCCGACCATTCGCTCTACACGGTGTTCCTGCCGCCGAGCTGGTCGGCCGACGCGCCGGCCGGCACCTACCCGATCCTCTTCAACGGCCAGTACGACCTGCATGCCAACACCTTCCGCGAGTACGGGCCGCTGCTCGCGCGCGTGGTCAGCGAGAGCGGCCTGCAGGGCCGCCGCGGCGTGATCGGCGTGCTGTGGAACGGCGGCGGCGCGGCGGCGAGCCGCACGATGAGCGAGCGAGCGCTGGCCCAATTCGCCTCGGTCATCGCCCAGGTGGCGGAGCGCTACCACGGCAACCCGCAGTGGATCGTCACCTTCGGTCGCTCGCGTGGGGGCGTTACGGCGCTGGAGATGGCATCCAACCCTAACGGCGCACCCTACCGTGTGGTGCTGGCCGTGGCGCTGGTGCCGCCGACACTGATCGGCGACCACGCTCGCCTGGGCACCGTCACCTACCCGGCCCTGCTCGGCGCCGTCGCCTGGAGCACGGGCCTGGCCGACGCCTGGTTGGCGAACTGGACCTACCCGAGCTGCGCCGGCCGGCCGGCGCTCACGGGGCTACGTGGCTGGCAGGCGCACCTGCAGGTGCTCGTGGGCACGACCGACCCCGCGGTCGCCAACACCCAGCACAGCCTGCTCTCGGAGCGCTTCCTCGGCGCGTTGCAACGCGCGGGCACGCAGGTCTACCTGCAGATCGGCGAGCACGACAACATCGTCCCCTACCCGCACCAGGCGCGTTACGCGACCGAGCTACGCGCGCGGGGCCTACCCGCGCAGGTCGAGGTTGTGCTGCGTGGCGGTCACACCTCCCTGCGCACGAATCTCGGCGGCGGTGGTCCCGCCTTCGACTACCTGGAGCGGATGGTGCGCGACGCCGGGCTCGCGCTCGCCGACCCGGCCCAGAGTCTGGCGGCGGCGCCGCCCGCCTTCATCAGGCCCGGGATCCGCTTCCACCGCGTGCGCCGCGGCGACGGCGCGACCGAGCTCGTCTCGCCGGCGCAGGGCCACTATCCCTTCGCCATCGACCTGCCCTGGATCGTCGCCGCCGGCACCGGCTTTCCGGTGGTCGCCGTCGGCGAGCCGGGCACCCAGTACGAGCTCGCCTCGACGCACGTGCCCACCGGTGCCGCCGCCGGCACTCTCACCGGCACGATCGCGGCGAATCACACCCACGAGCTCTGGGTCGACCTGCCTTCGACGCAGCCCGTTGGCACCTACCGCTGGACCCTGCGCATCCAGCGTCCGGGCCAGGGCTGGCAGGAGATCCCCAGCACCGCGACCCCCACCGGCGCCCTCTGCACCACCGAGGTCATCCCCTCCGAGCCGCCCCTGACCGGCGACGCCGCCAGCGCCGGCGCCCAGCCGCCGACGCTCCCCGCCTACCCGGGCACCAACTGGGGTCTTTCCGAGTACTGAGCCGCGCAGGCCCGAGCGCGGTCTGGAGGATGCTGGTTATGAAGCGATCACGGGCGGCCTCGCTGGGAGGGATGCTCGGCCTTGCCGCGCTCATCGGTTGTGGATCGGAGTCGGCCCCGACGGCTGCCTCGGATGCTAGGGGCGAGCGTCTTCGCGATGCTGCTCGCTCCGACGCAAGGCGTAGCGGATGAGATGCTCCAGTCCTGCACGATCCTCAGCGGTGAGGGCGACGTTGGCGTAGAGCATTCAACGGGTCGGGGCCCATCAGCGACGGTGTTCAACAGCCATCACACCTCTCCCGGCCACGGTGCGATACGCCTGCCCGGGATGAGTAGGCTGGTCGGGGTACTGCAACTCCAAGACGCCGCTCTCGACGAGCCGCGCGATGTAGTGGACCCTGATCGTGTCGTAGGTCCTTCCCGTCAGCCGCGCGAGGTCAGGCAGGGTCAGGAAGCGGTCCGTGCAGAGCGCAAGGAGTACCCTCTCGACCTCTGCGGGCTTGGCTCGCTTGCGACTGCGTAGGTCGGCTGCAATGGCCTCTAGCTCCGAACTTAGCGGCGGCCCGAGCCCGCTATGTTCGGAGCCGGGTTCCTTATGTTCGGAGCTTGGCCCGTTATGTTCAGAGCTGGGTTCCTTATGTTCGGAGCTCGCCTCCGACCTCGAAGCCCGCCTCTCCAGCCCCGGCAACTCGAAGCTAACCGGCGTGGCCTCGGCCGCGGGCCGCTCCCCTGGCAGGAAGTAGAAGGTCCGCTTGTGGGCCCCGCCGGACTCCAGCATGCCCCTCTGCACCAGCGACGACAGGGCCACGGTCACGTCGCGCGGGTGCGCGTCGGTCATCGATCGTAGCCGGGCATGGGTCACCGACCGTTCGACGGCGGCGGCCACGAGGGCCAGCTTCTGGACCTCGGAAGCCTGGTCAAAGGCCGCGCCGAAGCGCTGCTCGAGGGCTTGCACGACCTCGGCGGGCAGCAGGCTCGCCATGCGCAGGGTGAAGATCGTCTGCTCGTAGGGCTCGACGTTCTCGACCATCTCGGGCGAGCGCCAGTGCTGGGTTCGCCAGGCCGACTGGATCTTCGGGATGCCCGAGCCGGCCTGCTCGCCGAGGCCCACATACCGGAACATGTCCTGGAGCCGCCGGTTGCGGCAGTCGCTGACGCCGCCGCGCAGGGCGGTCTCGACCGGCATCCGCATGGCGCCCGGGTTGCGGAAGGCGAAGAGGTCGGAGCGCTTCACCACCAGCACCGACACGCGGCCGGTGTAGTCGGCATGGATGAGGGTGTTGACAAGCGCCTCGCGCAGGGCCTCGTGAACCGGGGTCTCGTCGATGCGGGTGTCACCGCGGAGCTGGAATGGCACACGCAGGTCGCGAAAGAGCCGCTGGATCGCGAGCGCGTAGAAGTCGAAGAGGTTCCCCGACCAAGTGCCGTCCGTGGTCAGCCGATCGACCCACCGGCTGTCGGGGCGGGCGTCGGCGCGCTCCTGGAAGTCGAGCATGTAGTTGGGGAAGGCGTCCTTGATCGGAACAAGCTTGCCGAACATGAGCAGACCCGCCGAGGTGAGGCCCTCGATGCCGGCCTCCCGGTCGCTGCCGAAGGCGCCGATGGAGCGCAGGAACTCCTTCTCGTCGAGGCTATTCCAGGGATGGTCGGGGCTGCGCGTCTGGTAGCGCTGGCGGTACTTGGCGATCGTCGTCGTGTCCAGGTCGCCGACGCCGAAGCCGCGCAGGACGTGGGCGTCGCGGGTGTCTTCGACCTGCTCGGCGATCATCCGCCGCACGACCTCCTCGGGGCAGCGGTAGTCGCCCTCGTTGTTGCGGCGGAACGAGCCGGTGAGCGGGTTCGGGCCGACGTAGACCGGCCGCTGGCGGCGCGTGGCCCGCGGCACCGTGACGCGGATGACCGCCTTGCCCTCGACGTCCAGGGTCTCGACGTCCTGCTCGCGCAGCAGGTTGGCGTTCACGCGCTGCGTGTTGTTGAGCCCGTCCCACAGGGCGCGGACCACCTTGGCCGGATCGGTCAGGCCCCTGGCGACCAGCTTGCCGTCCGGGAGCTCCTCGACGCCGAGGATCACGATGCCGCCGTCGGTGTTGGCGAAGGCCGAGTAGGTCTCGAAGAACGACGAGGGCAGCTCACCGCGACCGTCCCGCCCAGCGGCGAGCTTCGCCTCGAGGTCAGACCCCTCGACGAGCTGTTCGAGATCCGCTGTAGTCATGGAGGTCATCGAGTGTATCGCTTCCGCTTCATCAGACACCTCTCGTGGCCCAAGCCTGCCACATCTCGGTGTCCACGAAAGCGGGGGAGGATCAGGTCGTCAAGCGGTCGACGGGTGGAGAGACGGGGCACCGCCCCGTAGGGGCCGCCAAGCCCCACATCAGCCGGGAGTGGCCTCCTGGATCGCGGCTTGGCGCGACTGCCGGACAACGGGCCCGGCACGCCACCGCGGCCCTCGCGCGCTAGGGGCCCGGCCATGATCACGCAATCTCCTCGATACGGTCCCCTTCGCATCGGCACAGGCCCCCTCTTTCTGCGGCCAGGCTGAGCGGTTTTCCAGCTCCCCGTTGAAGGCCCTAGGCCCCTTGCCCCGCCCGGCACGGAAGGTGCTGGCCCGGCAGGCTGGGCCGCTCCCCGCGCTGAGCTGGGCCGGGCCTGAGAACCGCCCGCAACGGAGGCCCATCCGAGGATGGGTTGGTGCCTCGTCAGGGCGGGACGCAGGTGCCGCGCGCGCCGCACGCGAGACGCGAATGGAGGGGGTCGCCTTGACGGTACTCGCCGCGCTTCGCGAGCGGGAGACCACGCCGCCGGAGCCGCAGAACGATTCGCGCCAGCCAAGACAAGGGAGGTCACGCATGAAGAAGAAGAAGAAGACCCGGGGCCGACTGCTCGTCGCTGTGTCGCTGCTCGCTGCTGGATGCGTCGGGTCCGTCGGAAACCCGGAGCTGGAAGGCGGTGCCGATGCTGCGACTCACAGCGTCGACCCACCCCCTCGACAGCACCCCACGGTCACCGAGGCGTGCGCCAACGGGTTCGACGATGATGCCGACGGGCTTGTCGACGAGGACTGCGCTTGTGCCCGCGGCACGAACGCCCGCTGCTTCTTGGGCATCCCGGCGCTGGCTGGCATCGGGGCTTGTGTCTACGGCAGGCAGGTTTGCGTTGGCGATCCGGGTTTCCCGGCTGGGGACGCTGTGAGGGCTCCGGTCAGCCGACCGACGAGGCCTGCGGCAACCAGCGGGACGATGACTGCGACGGGGCCGTCGACGAGGGCTGCAGCCTCGAGGTCCCCGTCGACCCCAACGACGCGCCCTTCTGGAATCGCGGCGCGTGGTCTGCGTGTAGCGCCACTTGCGGCGCAGGCCAGCAGGTCCAGCAGGTCACCTGTACGACCCACGCCGGCCAGCCAGTCGACGACGCGCGTTGTCCGCGGCCGAAGCCGACATCCAGCCAACCGTGCACCGCCGATGCGGGCTACACCTACGACTGGCATACCTTGGCCTTCGGACCGTGCTCCGTCGCCTGCGGGGGTGGCACGCAATCGGCTGAGGTGCAATGCCAGCGCAGCGATGGTACCCCAGCCGACCCTAGCCGCTGCCAGCGGCCGAGGCCCAACCCAGCGCAGCCCTGCAACACGCAGCGCTGTCCCTCTTTTCTCACGACGACCTGCGACGCCTTGACGATTGGGCAGGAATGCTCGGCGGACGACAAAGTTGATGGAATCCACGGAGATGCCATCAATCCGCAAGCGTGCAGCGTGTCCTGCGGTGTCATGGGTGCCGGTTGCGCCAAGTTCGTGGACTACGGCAGCAGCTCCGTCTGTGTCTGTCACAGCACCCCTGGATTGCGGGTAGCAAGCTCGCCGTTCAGACCGGGCGACCGACACGGCTGGGCCGTCTACGCGGGAAACTGCAGTGCCAGCTCGGCGACGGCGCGACGACCCTGCGAGCAGCAATCTTGCGCGACGACCTGCGCTCCGATGCAAGCGTGGAGGCAGTGCTCGAGCACCACCTACTTCGGCCGAAACAGCATCGGCACGGAGCAGGTTCACGGCGACGACGCGAGCCCGGAGACTTGCGCTGCGTCGTGTGGTCAGATGGGAGCCGGTTGCGCCAAGTGGGTGGCTTTTGGCAACGGCAGCACCACCTGCGTCTGCCTGGTCACATCCGGCACCGTAACATCATCAGGGGACCTGTCCGCGAGCAACACCAAGGGCTTCCGAGCGTACGCCGCCGATTGCCGGTGAGCGCGCGTCACCGTCCGAAGCGGGACGCCGTCCGGGCTTCGTGAAGAAGCATGAGGAAGCAGGTCCGGCTCGGGGCGAACCGATCCCCGGGTCCCCGTCGCCCGGGTCCCGCCCGGGTCCCCTGGCATTCCCCCGGTTCAGTTGACACTCACGATGGGGCAAACTGTCCCCGAAGGAGTGTCAGATGAAGCGACGCAATTTCAGCGGATCACCGGCAGCATCGAAGGGCGGAAGGGCGCCCGCGCGCCTGCCCCAGCAGACCGAGTGCGACTTCGAGCTTCAGGCCATCGACCCCGACGCTGCCGACCCCTTCGCCCCATCCGCCCGCGTCCCGCCCGATGTCCTCTGGCTCTGTCTCCCAGACCGCTGACCTTCCCCAAGGCGCGGCCTCTTCGCCGACCGCCCCTGGCATCCTTGCGCCCTCGACTCGCCCCCTCGGCCGAACTTCCCCTTGCAGATGGCGCCATCACCCGGCCTTGCCCCCTCGCTACGCCCCCGCCATACTGCCCCCAGCCGCGTAGATCGGCTTTGGAATTCCTACGCATAACGTTTGATGATGCGGAGACCGGAGGGCGCGGGACAGGGGGCGCGACGGTCGGTTTGGGCGGGGCTGGAGTTCGAGGCGCGCCGCTCTTCGGGCGAGACTCACCAACCTCAGATCAATCGCGAGGACAGTACGGAAAGGAGACAAGGCGAGATGGCTGCGGAGCGCAAATCGGAACCGAAATCGAAACCTGTTCCGAAAGACGTACGCGATTTCATGGCGGCTCAGGTCGCCGCCGGATTCGAGTCGACCGAATCGATCCTCCAAGCAGCAATGGAGAGTTTCGCAGGCGACCTCAAGAGTGTCACGAGGGCTGGCGTCCAGATCGCCTTGGAGAAGCTCATAGACGCCCACAAGACGAAGCAAGCGAAGTGGAAACGTCCCACGGACTGTGACTGCCTCGACGCCGCATTCAGCAAGCTCAACGAGCTTGGACTTGTCGCGCGGCAAAACTGGACGTCTTGTGTGACCGACGGATTCGAAGAAATTGCTGCGGAAATGGAGGTCAATCGCAAGGCCGGTCGCAAGGTCATCGGGTATTGTTTCTATCACTCACAGGATACAGAGTTGGCCGTCGAGGAGGGCGACAGCGATCTCATGCTCACCTTTGGCGCTTCAGTCCGGGGGACAGACGGTGCGGAGGCTGTCGGGCAGACTATCGTTCGGATTATGGAGGAAGAGGGATTGTCCACCTATTGGAAGGGTGATCCGAAACAGCGGATCGAGGTCGGTGTGAATTGGAAGAAGTTCCGTAAGGAGTAACCCTCTATGGTCGCCCCAGTGGACGTTTCAAGATCGGCCATAGAAAGACACCTCCTCAGCTCGCCGGGAGCTCCAGGCGGACGTCGTCGTAGTAGACCTCGCCCTCGTAGTAGTTGGTGTGCGGGTCGCCGAACATGAAGTAGTCGGGCCAGGCGCCGCCCGCCGGCCAGACGGCACCCGGTACGCCAGGCCAAGCGCGCTCGTCGAGGCAGGCGCTGGCCGCCGTCTCGCCCGGCTGGTTGTAGTGCCAGACGCAGGCGGTCGCCGCGTCGAGGGTGGCCCGGTAGCTCTGCCGGCCGCCGTAGGCGAAGTCGCCGCTGACCTCGAGCGTATAGCGGCCGCCATCGCGCGTGATGCGGACCTCGTACCAGGTCGCCGGGCGATAGGCGTTCACCGCGCGAATCGCGTCGAGCTCGGCCTCGCGCTGCCACTGGTTCGCGGCGTAGGTGAGGAAGCGCTTGCCGATCTCGATTCGCCCGGCATCGAGCTCGCGATCGCGCCCATCGAGCGCGAACATCGTCAACCCATGGGTCCCGCTGGGCACGAAGGCCGCGCCGCTCCAGATCTCGACCCAGGGCGGCGGCAGGTGGTTGTCGGTGTCGATCACCACCTTGCGATGGTGATGAATCCAGATGTTGTTGTGAGGGCGCGGGACGGCGTCGAGGATCGCCAGCCAGTAGCAGCCGTTGTCCGTCTGCGCGCTGGCGTCGCGCCAGGGCTCCGCGCGCTCGCCGCCGCTGTAGCCGTTTTGCCCCGCGCCGTCGCCGAAGCTCACATGGCCGACGCGCAGCGAGACGCGGTAGCGCGCCGGGAGCGGCAGGCTGGGCCGCACCACGCTGGCATCGGTGTGGCGCGGCGAGCGCAGGCGCAACACGCGGTTCGGCCCGCCGCTGGGGTCCGGCACCACGTTGGCCAGGGCCGAGAGGGCCGTCGCCGCGTCGCGCGTGGAGGATTCGAGCGTCAGCCAGTCGGCGTCGCCGAAGGGCAGGCTGAGGCGATAGGCCACCGGCGGCGCGATGCCGCGCTCGGTGAAGTAGCTGCCGCGGTCGGCGAAGGGTCCGTCGTCGGGATAGCCGTCCGGCTGCCAGGCAGCGGCCGCGAACGCGCCCTGCTCGAAGTCCTCGTGGCGGCTGACGACCCAGCGCGTCACCGGTCCGCTATCCGCCGTCGCGCCGCTTGTGTCACGGGTGCCCGATGCCGCGTCGCGGGGCGGCGGCCGTGCATCGCGGCGCGGCTGGGCGCGGTCGGCGATGCGTCCATCGCTCGCGGGCCTCAGGGCCCGCGCGTCGCTGGCGTCGGCCTTTGGCCCCGCGTGCCGGCACGACACCGCCTGGAGCAACAGCAAAGCGGTCAGCACGCCGCGCGCCGCGGGGGGCCATCGGCCGATCGGGGCGCCCGCTACGCAGCGTCTCATCGTTGCCTCATGGGTGAATCGAGGAAGGCGGGGTGTCGAGAGCCCACGTCAGCCGTCGGTCGCCGCCGGCGTGTTCTCGCAGCGCGAGGGTGCTTGCAGCACGCAGCGCGTGGCGGTGGGAAACGCGCGGCCCGCCAGGCGGTCCTCGACGAAGCGCAGCAGCTCGGGCAGCGCCCAGAAGGTGGCCTTGGTGTGGCCGGCGCCCTGGCATTCGAGGTACTGCAAGGGCAGGCCCTGCGCGCAGAGCGTGGTAAAGCTCGCGCGCTCGATCGGCGTGTGGACCAGCTCGTCGGCCTCGCCGGTGACGAAGATCATGCCGTAGCTCGCGCTGGGCTGGCCGAGGCGCGCGATCGAGGTTGTCGTCAGGCCGTTCTCGGCGACGATGCAGCCCCAGGGCTCGAACTGGGCGATGCGGCTCTCGGCGGCTGCAGTGAGCAAGCCGGGGGCGAAGGCGTCCTCCAGCCGCGTGGGGCGGAACTCCTTGCCCAGCTCGCAGCTCCCCCCGAGCAGCTCCGGTACGCGCGTGGGCCAGGGCGCGGCGAAGACCTCGTTCAGCCGCGTGCCTGCGCCGTACCAGAAGGGCGTCGTGCCGAGGAAGGCCACGACGTTCTTGCTCGCGTCCACCAGCGTGCGCAGCGCGCGCTCGGACTGCGCGAGGAGGTCCGCCGGGGGCACCGTGGCCACGCCGCCCAGGTGCTCGAGCTCGCGCGCGTAGTAGGGCGCGAGCCGCTCGACCCACAGCGCCGCGTGACCGCCTTGGGAACCACCGAAGGTGACGAAACGCGGCCGCGCGCAGACGCCGCCACGCTGGGCGGGAGCGAGCTGGGCGGCGGCGCGCAGCGCATCGAGCGCGGCGATAGCGGTCGGCTGCCCGGCGAGGTAGGGGTGGAGGAAGCCCGTCTTCTCGCCGTCCGAGCGCAGGCCGATGAAGTCGGGGATGACGACGATTCGGCCAAAGGAGGCCAACGCCGCGCCGAGCAGCTGGGTCGCCTCTTCCTTGCCGGGCCCGCAGCCGTCCGTGAAGCCGCTGGTGCCGTGCAAGAGCACGAGCATGTCCAGGGGCGTGCCCGCGGGCAAATCGTCGGGGTAGGCGACCACCGCCGTGGCCTCGATCGGCTGGCCCCGGTCCTGCGTGCGGTAGGTGATGACCTGCGTCGCCGCGGCGTGTTGGATGGGCTGGGGTAGCGTGACGCCCGTCACCTCCAGCAGTGCGTTGAGCAGCTCCGCGCGCAGGTAGCGCGGGTCGCCCACCTTGACCACCGTCCCGAGCTCGGCGCCGCGCAGCCAGCGGTAGGGGGCCCGCCCGCAGCGGGCGGGAGCGTTGGCCAGGGCATCGGTTTCGGGCGTGCCCGCCACCTGGGGCGCTGGAAAGCTGCACACCGGCTCGACCGCGGCATCGGACTGTGTCGCGGCCCCGTCGCCGCTGGCGTCGGTGCCGGCGTCGCGCCTGGCGCCGACCACGCCATCACTGCAGCCGTGGAGCGCGAGCAGCAGCGGCAGCAGCGCTAGGCAGCGTCGTGGGAAGCGTGGGCTCATGGGCGGGGTCCCTCCGGCGGGCGCCGGCGCGCCGCACGCGGTGCTACTGGGCGTCGCTACTGGGCGTCGATCTTCGCGGCGACCGCTGTGAAACCGAGGCCGATCGACATCCGGTTGTTGGGCAGGTCCGCCTTGAACAGGGCCTTGATCAGGTCGTTGTTGCGCACGCCCGCCAGCGTGAGCTGGGCTCCCGCGGCCAGCCCGAAGGTGCTGCGGATCGTCGCCGCGCTGCTGCCGTTCGGCTTCTCCGCCAGCGTGGCATTCCCCAGATCCACCGCGACCTGCAAGAGCTGATCGAGGTTGAAGGCGCCGGCGATGATGCCCGAGGTGATGGTCGTGCCCGAGAGCGTGCCGCGCACCTGGGCCTGTTCGATCGTCAAGATCGGGCGAATCGTGTCGGCCATCGTCAGCTCGATTTGCAGCGTGGCCGGGCCGAGGGCGAAGGCGCCGCCGGTGATCTTGCCGTTGAAGAGCATGTCTGTCGGGCTGTTCGCGGCCGGGGCGAAGGTGTGCGTGCCGCTGAAGCAGCTCGCGCTGGCCTCGATCCCGCAGGCCGTCAGGTCCTGGCTCTGGCAGCAGGTCTGGTCTGCGGCGAGCCAGAGCTGGGCCTTGGCGCTGGTCGCGTTGGCGAAGTCGCTGGCCCGCAGGCGCAGCGCGACCAGGGTGTCGCCCTCCAGCACCGATTCGTCGATCGTCGTTTGGAACTGGTCGTCCGAGAGCGACTGCACGAAGCTCAGGCTGGTCTGGAACTCGTTGTCGATCTTGCCGTCGCCCGTCAAATCGATCGCGTAGCGCGCGGTGGCCGTCGGTAGCAGCAGGCGGTTGATCACGAAGTCACGGCAGCCGCTGCCGGTGCAGCCGGTGGCCGTCGCGCCGTCCCGGGTGAAGCCGCCGTCGTCGACGGCCGGCGAGTCCGTGTCACTGCAGCCGCCCAGCACCAGCATCAGCGCAGTCGGTGCGGCGAACCGGCGGAAGCGGTCCCATTCGCGTCTTTGCATCGCCTTAACCTCCAGGTCTGTGGATCGGCGGCGCCGACAGCGCGGCGCGAACCGACCGGACACATACACCACTCGGTCGCGGGGCGCGACCGTGGATTGATGGTGAACCAGGATCGCGAGCGGTCAAGCCGAGCCGGGCTCCGCAGGCTGGCGCCAGTTGACCGATGGCGCCGCCGCGAGGACTGTGAGCTCCACGGGATCCAAGCCGCGCGGTCTCCTGGCCAATAGCTTGCATGCGGCCCTTGCACATCCCGCGCGGTCCTTCATGATCGGCGCCGCGCGGGCCGGAGTGGAGCCGCGTGATCGTCGTGGGCGTGGCGCGCTCGGTCGCGCCGAGGCAGGGGGAGGTCAGCATGGCGCCAGGGACGCTTCGCCACCGATCGGGTCGACGGCGCTCAGGGCTGCGCCCGCGCGCTTGGCGCTGGCCGGCGGGGCTGGCGCTGATCGTCGGCCTGCCGTGGGCCACCCTCCAGCCACGGCCCGTCTTCGCGGAGGAGGCCGCCGTCGCCATCTCGCCCGAGGGCCTGCGCTTTCTCGAGCAGCAGCTCCCCCGCACCGTGCCCGCGACCTACCCCATCGACGCTACCGAGGAGCGCGAGCTCGCCAGCTGCCTGGGCCACGAGACGACCCTCCAGGTCAAGGGCGGCTCGGGCCGCGTCGACCTCGACGGCCTCACGCTGCGCGCGACGGGCGGCAAGCTGGTGATCCAGCTCTCGCGGGCCGCACGGCGGGGCAGCTCGCCTTCGACCTGAAGAACATCATTCCCTGCGTCTCCCCAGTCCGAATATCGGTTGCTCGGTCGACTTCCGCTTTCAGGTCGACGCCCACGCCGAGCTGACCCCGGTGCTCCAGGGCGGTCGCATCCGCCTGCAGTCGTCGACCGTCGAGATCGACGTGCCCCCCTCGGCGGTGGCCATCGAGCCCAGCGGCTGCAGCCGGGTCGAGTCCTTCCTCATCGATCTCGCGGTGGATGAGCTGCGCGATCGTGCCGCCGACGCGCTGGAGAAGCGCATGCGCGAGGTCGTCACCGACGAGGTCTTGCCGCGGCTCGAGTCCTCGCTGGCGCGGCCGCTGAGCTACCAGGGCCCGACGCGCGCCGCCGGTGCCAACGTGTGAGCGTGGCCGCCTCGCTGGCCGAGCTGACCTTCGATCGGGACACCCTCGCGGCGAGCATCGACCTCACGTTCGCGGCGCCCGCGGCGAAGAACTGTACGCTGCCGGAGGTGGCGGCTCCGGCCACGGTCGTCGCCCGTCCCGCCTGGAGCTGGCGCGGCGCGCAGCTCGGGCTGGCGCTCTCGAGCTCGCTGATCAACCGTGGCCTCTGGGCGGCGTGGCGTACGGGGGCCTCGTGCTTCGCGCTGGACGCCGTCGCCGGACTCGGCGCTGGCGTCGTGGAGGCGACCGCCCCGCCGGTGGCGACGATGCTGCGCGGCGACGGTCTGCGCCTCAAGCTACGCTTCCCGGCGATCACGGCGCGCTTTGGCCCGGGCGGCGCCACGGGCACCGCGACGCTGGCGGTCGAAGGCGTCGCCCAGGTGCTGCTCGACGCGGGCACGCGCGAGGCCCGACTCGACCTGATCTCGCTGGAGGCCGTGGACGCGCGGCTCGAGACGCCGCTCCCCGACGCCCCCGGCCAGGATCTGGGGCGGCGCCTGGCGGCCGTCGGTCGGGCGCTGCTGGCGCGGCTCCACCAACGCTACGACGGCCAGGTCGCCGTGCCGCTGGGCGTGGTGCAGCAGAGCGGCGGCGTCTGGGGCGACAGCTACCTCTATCTCGACCGCGTGCAGACCGCGCAGGATCACTGGGTGATGTACCTCAAGGCCTTCGCCCGGCCCGATCAGGACCAGCAGACGCCGCACACGACCTGGGCCGAGGAGCCGCTCGCCACGATGCGCCCGGATGCCGTGCGGCTGGTCGCGAGCGGCAGCGACGATCTCACGCCGCTGCCGCTGCTGCGCTTCCAGTGGCGCGTCGGCGGCGGGGCCTGGAGCCCCGAGCCACCGAGCTTCGAGCGCAGCTACAAGCCGGCGGCGAGCAGCGGCCAGGTGCTGGCCGACGGGATCTACGACGTGCAGGTGCGCGCCGTAGACCTCAACGGCAACAGCGACCCGCAGCCGCTGAGCACGCGCTTCCAGATCGACGGCGTGGCCCCAACCGTCGCCATCGCCGGGCCCGTCATCGTCGGGGAGACGCTGAGCGTGCAGCTCTCGGCCGGCGACAACCTGACGCCCGCGGCGCCGGGTGCGAGTCTCTGACGATCGAGGCGGCAGCCGACGGTACGGTGCTCTACACGCATCCCCTTCCAGGCCAACGGCAGCAGCTCAGCGACCGGCTGCCGCCGGCAGGGCGCTACCGCGCTGTGGCGCTGGCGCGCGACGACGCGGGCAACCTCTCGGATCCGGTGACGGTGATCTTCGACAGTTCGGGACTGCCAGGATCGGTGGCCAGTTCTCCGCCCAGCCCCCTCGCCGGCGGTGGTGGCTGCGCGCTGGTGCCGGCCCCGGGCTCCGGAATGCTGTTGGCGCTGTTGGCGCTGTGGCTGGTGGCGATCGTCCGCCGGGCCGCCGGGCGCTCGCCGATGCGCGCGATCCGACGCCGGCGTGGCTTGCCTCGGCGCTAACCGACGCCGATGTAGGCTACTCTCCCCCTCGCGCCCCACAGCCCGCCGAGACCTCGGACGATTCGCGAAGAAAAGCAGAGTCTTGCAAGACAAGCCTGACGGCTGGCACCCGACTTGCTTGACGGCGCGGTGCGCACGATACGGCGCGGGGCGCGCGATACGGCGCGGGGCGCACGACGCCGCGGGCCGTCGGTGAGCGAGCGAGCCCTGGGCGGCGGGGCAGTTGATGCGGCGACTGGCCACACCGTGGGTGACACTCAGGCTTCGCCTGAAGTAAGTTCCGGCGCATTCGCTGCGCGAAGGAGTCTCTCGTGAAAAAAGTCGAGGCAATCATCAGGCCGTTCAAGCTGGACGAGGTCAAGCAGAGCCTCAGCGACGTCGGCGTCCAGGGCATGACGGTGACCGAGGTCAAGGGCTTCGGCCGCACGGGCGGCAAGGAGGAGGTCTATCGCGGCTCGACCTACGTGGTGGAGTTCGTGCCCAAGGTCAAGGTCGAGGTCGTCGTCGCCGACGAGCTGGTGCGGCAGGTGGTGGAGGCGATTACGGCCGCCGCGCGCACGGGGCGCATCGGCGACGGCAAGATCTTCGTCAGCACGGTCGACGAGGCGCTGCGCATCCGCACCAGCGAAAGCGGCGACCAGGCGCTCTGATCCGCACTCTTCGCTCGTAGTGCGCGGGCCCCGCCGGGTCGGGTCCGGGGTCCGCAACAGCGCGCTGGCAATCGGACGGCTTGATTGTATGGAGTGGGCGCAGCTCGCGCCCACAGGTGTGGGGCTGCCTAACACGGGCCCCCAAAAGGGCGGCCCTGAAAAGAACAAGGAGCAGAGGGAGCATGAAGCCGAAGGATGTGCTGGCGTTTGCCGAGAAGAACGCCGTCAAAATGGTCGATTTCAAGTTCCTCGACATGCCGGGAACCTGGCAGCACTTCGCGGTGCCGGTGTCGCGGCTCGAGGAGTCGCTCTTCGAGGACGGGCTGGGCTTCGACGGCTCGTCGATCCGCGGCTGGCAGCCGATTCATGCCTCGGACATGTTGGTCATCCCCGACCCCACGACGGCGCGCATCGATCCCTTCATGAAGG
Organism: Pseudomonadota bacterium; assembly: GCA_016702545.1. Taxonomy (GTDB): domain Bacteria; phylum Myxococcota_A; class Polyangia; genus JADJTL01. The sequence goes on from JADJDT010000020.1 coordinate 41,065, forward strand.
ACTCGACGCTCAGCCTGATCTGCAACATCTTCGATCCGGTCACGCGTGAGCCCTACTCGCGCGATCCGCGCAACGTCGCCCAGAAGGCCGAGCGCTACCTCAAGTCGACCGGTCTGGCTGACACCAGCTACTTCGGACCCGAGGCCGAGTTCTTCATCTTCGACGACGTCCGCTACGATCAAACCGCCAACGGCGGCTTCTATCGCGTCGACTCGGTCGAGGGACAGTGGAACAGCGGCCGTGATGAGCAACCGAACCTCGGCTACAAGCCGCGCTACAAGGAGGGTTACTTCCCGGTGCCGCCGACCGACAGCCTGGTCGATCTGCGCGCCGAGATGTGCCTCGAGCTCGAGAAGCTCGGCATTCCCGTGGAAGCGCAGCACCACGAGGTGGCGACCGCCGGTCAGTGCGAGATCGACATGAAGTTCGGTCCGCTGGTCGAGATGGGCGACATGCTGATGTGGTTCAAGTACGTGATCAAGAACACGGCGCGGCGCAACGGCCGGACCGTGACCTTCATGCCCAAGCCGCTTTTCGGCGACAACGGCTCGGGGATGCACGTCCACGTCAGTCTGTGGAAGGGCGGCAAGCCCCTCTTCGCCGGCGACAAGTACGCCGGGCTGAGTGAGATGGGGCTGCACTTCATCGGCGGCATCCTCAAGCATGCCCCGGCGATCTGCGCCTTTTCAATCCCAGCACCAACAGCTATCGTCGCCTGGTGCCCGGCTACGAGGCGCCGATCAATCTGGCCTACTCGAGCCGCAATCGCTCGGCCTCGATCCGCATCCCGATGTACTCCTCGTCGCCGAAGGCCAAGCGCGTCGAGTTCCGCACGCCCGATCCTTCGTGCAATGCCTATCTCGCCTTCAGCGCGATCCTGATGGCCGGCCTCGACGGCGTCGAAAACCGGATCAACCCCGGAGACCCGCTGGACAAGGACATCTACGCGCTCAAGCCCGAGGAGCTGGCCAACGTGCCCAAGGTGCCGGCCTCGCTGCCGGAGGCCCTCGATGCGCTGAAGAAGGACCACGAGTTCCTGCTCCGTGGCGACGTCTTCACCGACGACGTCATCTCGGAGTGGATCGAGTACAAGATGGAGAAAGAGGCCAAGCAGGTGCTGCTGCGGCCGGTCCCCTATGAGTTCGCGCTCTACTACGACTGCTAGCTCGCGCGGTTTCTGGCCCGGTGGGGGACGGGGCCCAATAGACGTTCACGCACCCACCCCGCCGGGCCCCTCTCGCCTGGGGGCAACCCCGTCAGCACCCCTCGGTGGGGCGGTCGTCGCGCCGCCCCACGCCCCGCGTTCTCGGCGGAATGCCTGCATCCGACGCTCTCGTGACCTGGAAGTGGGTTCGCGCCTGCGCGTTATGTCATGATGCGCCGATGTTGGGCCGAGCGGGCTGGGAGCTGTTGCGCGGGGGGCTGGCCGTGGGCGTGTCCGCCCTGCTTGGCCTGGTCGCCGGTGGGCTCGCGGGCTGCTCGGCGTGTTCGGCGCCGCCGACCGCCAGTGGTGTCGCCGACCAGGGTCTCGCGGCGGCGGTCACGGTGTCGCAGCCGTCCTCCCGGGGGCCGGCGGTCGCGGTGGACGCGAGCCGCTCCTACGCGGCGGTAGGCTCACCGGTCGATGGGGGTGCGGGGTCGGTGGGGCAGCTCGCCGCGCCGGACGCTACGCCCGCGGCGCTCGCTAGGCCCGCGGCGCCCGCGGCCGACTTCCGCGACCGCGTCGTCTACCAGATCGAGCAGCTGATCGGGCGCAACCTGCGGCGCCTGGGGGACGCGATCAACGCCGCGTATCTCAGCGCGGGGTGGCAGCGCGGCCGCGACGCCACCGCCGAGGAGAGCCGGCGCGCCCATGCGCAGGCGCGGGCCTGGGGCTTCTATCTGAGCGCGTTCCTCGCGCGGGGACGCGCCGAGCGCTTTGCCCGGCGGGACCTCGCGGCCGGGCCGCTACCCGAGCCGACCGCGGGCGTGCGAGTCGGCCCGCCGAGGACGGCCTGGCGACCGCTGCAGGTCGCCGAGGCCGGCGGCGTGCACGCGCCGGGAGGACCGCTCGACGGGCAAGGGCGGCTGCTGGGCGCGGAGGAGCTGACGCAACGCGTGCTGCACATCGATGCTGAACTGGGTGCGCTCGAGCGAACGGTCGAGGAACTCAACGCCCAGCTCGATCTCAACGAGCGCTGGATTCGCGGCCACGCTCAGCGCGCTCCCGAGGCGCGGGAGGCCGCGCAGAGCCTGGTTCAGAGCGCAGAGCAGGCGATTGGCGCGGCCGAGGCGATGCTGCGCCAGCAGGCCGGTCGCTTGGAGGCGCTGCGGCGCGAGTCCCGGCTCCGGGATCGGGGCACAACGACGCCGCGGCGCTGAACGAGCTCGCGCTAGCCTTCGTCAGCAGCCAGGGCGGCCGCCATCCGGGCCTCCCGCGTGTGCGCCGCCGAGGGGCCCTGAGCCGACGAGGGGGCGTGAGGGCGAGCATCGGGCGCGTAGCCGAAGATCCCCATCTCGGGCAGGTCGAGGCCGTTGATCTCGTCCTCGGCGCTGACGCGATTGCCGACCAGCTTGCCGATCACCCAGAAGGCCAGCGCGGCGGTCGGTGCGACCCAGAGGATGTTGGCCAGGATGCCGATGACCGACGCGCCGAGCTGTCCGGCGTCGCCGTAGAACAGCCCTGTGACCCCGCTGGCCACCCCGTTGAGGCCCTGGCCATAGGTGCCGTTGGCGAACAGCCCGACCGAGAGAATGCCCCAGGCCCCGTTGACGCCGTGCACCGCCGAAGCGCCGACCGGGTCGTCGACCTTCAGCGTCTGGTCGATGAACATCGCGGCCACGATCACCAGCACGCCGGCCACCGCCCCGATCAGCGCCGCGGCCCAGGACGAGACGAAGGCGCAGGGGGCCGTGATGGCGACCAGCCCCGCCAGCATGCCGTTGGCCAACCACGTCGGATCGGGCTTGCCGAAGCGACGTCGAGCATAGAGGTAGGCGCCGAAGGCGCCGGTCGCTCCGGCGAGCATCGTGTTGACGGCCACCACCGCCAGGCGCGTGTCCATGCCGGAGAGGGTCGAGCCGGCGTTGAAGCCGAACCAACCGAAGGCCAGGATGAAGGTCCCCAGCATCACCTGCGGGATGTTGTGCGCCGGGATGGCGTTGACTCGGCCATCGGCGCTGTACTTACCCAGCCGTGGCCCCAGCAGCTTGGCCAGCACGAAGGCCATCACGCCGCCGGTCAGGTGCACGCAGGAGCTGCCGGCGAAGTCGACGTGCCCGTGGCCGAGGCCGAAGTTCGTCCCCAGCGTCGCCAGCCAGCCGCCGCCCCAGACCCAGTTGGCGTAGATCGGGTAGATCAGCGCGGAAATGACGAAGCTGAGCAGCACGAAGCTCGAGAACTTCCAGCGCTCGGCCAGCGAACCCGTCGGGATCGTGGCCGTGGTGTCCATGAACACCATCTGAAACAGGAACATCGTCGCCACCGCTGGCGTGAACATCGCCAGCGGCAGCATGAAGCCCGAGTAGCCGAAGAGGCCGAAGGACCGGCCGAACAGCTCGATGGTGAACTCCTTGGCCAGCGAGGCATCGCCGCCGAGGGTCGCCATCGCGCCCACCCCGCCCATCTGCAGACCGAAGCCGACGAAGTAGAAGCCGATGATGCCGATCGCGTAGACGAAGAAGTTCATCCCCATCGTGTGGGCGACGTTCTTCGCGCGGGTCAGGCCAGCCTCGACCAGCGCGAAGCCCGCCTGCATGAACATCACGAGGAAGGCTGCCACCAGCGTCCAAACGATGTTGAGCGCGGTTTGCGTGTCAGCCAGCTGCTTGCTGAGTTGCGTAATCGTGTCGCCCATCGATTCTTCTCCTCGGTCTGAAGCGCGGGTTGAGAGGCCGCGCCGGCGTTAAGCACTCGTCGTGCCAGGTCGCGTGCGGTCCGAGGTGGGGCCCGCGGCGCAGCCTTTTCGAGGCCTTATCCGGAGGAGCTGCGAAGGGGCCCGTCGCCGGTGGGCGCGGTGGGGGAGACGCTGCGGTCGCTTCTGAGGGCCGTCCCTACGCTGCCGTAGGATCGGGCGCGGCGAGTTGCTATGCCTAGCGAGCGGCGCCCGACGGGGGCGGCGCTGGCTCGTCCTCCGCCAGCGGATCGGCCGGTGTCGTGAGCTGCGCGATGACGCTCGCCGCGGAGTAGGACGACTGTCCCGGCGCCAGGAACCGCACCAGTCCCGCCACGTCGTCGCCTGCGGTGACCAGCGCCGGCTCGGCGTAGCCGCTGCGGCGCTGTCCGAGGCCGACGTTGGCCAGCAGCGCGTTGCAGAGGCACTTGCGGCCCTGCGCCTGCTCGGGGCGGCCGCGCTTGAGCTCGAAGGCGCGATCGCTCTCCGCGGCGCAGCGGTAGCCGATCGCCCCGCCCTCGGTCTTGAAGGGGGTGCGCAGGTAGCCGACGTCGCAGACGCGGCGTCGGCGCTCGTACACCTCGGCCTCCGAGAGCGTGTCGGGTAGGCCGAGCACCTTGAAGGGGAAGCCGGTGGGGGAGGCGTGCGCATCGGTGAAGACGCAGGCCTCCCCGGCTCGGACCCGCCGCAGCGTCTCGCTCTTGAGCCCCGCTTCGAGCCCCGATTCCTCGCAGAACGCGAAGGCGGTGCCGACCTGGATGCCCGCCGCGCCCGCGGCCAGGGCGCGCCGCAGGGCCTCGCGGCTGGCACAGCCGCCGCCGACCCAGAAGGGGCGTCCGAGCCGAGCGATCTGGCTCAGATCGACCTCGTCGTCAGGTCCATAGATCGGTTGGCCAGCGGCATCGAACTGGCGGCGGCCGCGCGGTGGCGCATTGTGCCCACCGGCCGTCGAACGCTCGACCACGAAGCCGTCGGGGGCCTCGTCGGGCCCGTGCACCAGGTGGCTCGCCAACTCGACCGAGGAGACGATCGCGAGCAGGCGCGGGCGGCGCGGCGGCGGCACGGCCGCGCCGAAGAGCTGTGCCGGGCTGAAGCGCACCTTGAAGTCGTCCGCTGGCGCGGCGTACTGGACCTTGAGATCGAGCGACACATCCTCGTTGCGCGCGAGCTTGCTCAACACCGCGCCCACCGGCGCGGGGCTGCCCGCGCCGATGATCACGTAATCGACACCGGCCAGCATCGCGCCGTAGAGCGAGGCCAGTAGGGGCAGCTGAATCTTGAAGAGGAAGTTGATGCCGATCAGCCCGCCCTCGCCGCGCTCCTTGGCCAGCGCGACCTCGGCGAAGGTGGCGACGACCGACAGCTCCTGCAGCGCGGGGGTCGGCTGCAGCCCGTACATCGGCACGCCCTTGAAGGGCTCCGTGGCCGGTTGGCCCTCGGCGACGAAGTAGCGCTCGATCACGCGGGCGGCCATCTCGGGCACCGGGAAGCGCGCGAGCACGCGCCGGATGTGGCCCTCGGGGTCACCGAGCTGGAGCTGTCGGGCGTAGACGACCTCGAGCGCGGTGCCGGAGACGACGCCGAGCTGGCCCGCGCGCGCCACGGCGCCCGCCAGGCGCCAGCCCGAGATGCCGACGCCCATCCCGCCCTGGATCACGCGCGGCAGCCCACCCTGCGAGCGGGCCCCTGCGTCAGCGACGATGTCAGCAGCGTTCATGGCTCTTCGCTCCCCCGGCAGTCTGCGGCAGCACTAGCAGCCGAATGTCACGAAGTTGTCATCACCGGCGGCGGGTCGCCGGCTCGGGACGGTAGAGGGCGTCCAGGTTGGCGCCCAGCAGGCCCGCGGCGAAGCTGCGCTCGTCGACGGGCGGTAGCGTGCGAGCCGTGCGCGCGTCGACCAGCACGATCTGGCGAATTTGCTCGGTGCGCGTCGAAATGAGGTCGGCGGTCGCGTCCTCGGTCAGCCAGCGCTGGCGATCGAAGGCCCGTAGGTCGAGGGGGCCGGTGTAGCCCCGCAGCGTCTTCTCGCGCTCGACGTTGAAATATTGCGCGAAGTACGACATCGCCAGCTCGCGCACGCTGCGGTAGACCGGGTCGCGGTAACGCAGGCCGGTGGTGTTCGACTTGGCGATGGCACCCCAGCAGCGACCGAACTGAAACAGCGCCAGCATGTGCTCGTCGTCGCGGCCGTTCGCGACGAGATCGAGCAGCAGGGGCCGGTGACCGAGGCGCTGCAGCGCCGCCGCCGCGAAGAGCGCGCCGTCGAAGCAGTGCGCCCTGCGTTCCCGCAGCACCCGCAGCGGAGAGCGGTAGAAGTCGTCGGGGCTGTAGGTCAGCTGCTCGAGAAAGGCCTGGATCGCCGGCGGACTGTTCAGCCGCGCCACGAGCCGTCGCTCCGCGGCCGTCAGCGCGGCGTCGAAGGCCGCGACCGCGATCGAGGACCCCGCTGCGGCGGCTGGGCGGGCGCGCAAAGAATGCCCCCCGTCAGCCCAGGCGCGCCAGGACCGCGTCGGTCATCGCGGTCGTATCGAGGGTGCCGCCCAGATCGCGGGTGCGGGCGCCCTCGTTGATCGCGCGCTCGACCGCCGTCTCGATGGCGCGCGCCTCGGCCTCGAGGCCGAGCGAGTAGCGCAGCAGCAGCGCGGCGCTCAGCATCGTGCCCAGCGGGTTGGCCACGCCTTTGCCCGCGATGTCCGGGGCGGAGCCGTGGATCGGCTCGTAGAGGCCGCGGCGGCCCTCTCCAGTCGAGGCGCTCGGCAGCAGGCCCAGCGAGCCGCCGATCACGGCCGCCTCGTCGGTGAGGATGTCACCGAACATGTTCTCGGTGACGATCACGTCGAAGCCCGCCGGGTGCGTGACCAGCCGCATCGCCGCGGAGTCGACGAGCTGGTGCTCGAGCTTCACGTCGGGATATTCGGCGGCGACCTCGATCGCGACCTGGCGCCACAGCCGCGAGGACTCGAGCACGTTGGCCTTGTCGACCGAGGTCACGAGCCCGCGGCGCTGCCGCGCGAGCTGGCAGGCCAGGCGCACCACGCGGCGAATCTCGCCATCGGTGTACTCGAGCGTATCCACGGCGCGCTCGCTGCCGTCCTCGCGCCGCTCGCGCAGCCGCGGCTGGCCGAAGTAGATCCCGCCGGTCAGCTCGCGGACCACCAACAGGTCGACGCCGACCAGCCGTTCGGCCTTGAGCGGTGAGGCGTCGGCCAGCGCTGGGTAGACCTTGACCGGTCGCAGGTTGGCGTAGAGCCCCAGGGCCTTGCGGATGCCGAGCAGCCCCTGCTCGGGGCGCACCGGCGCCCGCGGGTCGTCCCACTTCGGTCCGCCGACGGCGCCGAGCAGCACGGCATCGGCCCGCCGACAGGCCTCGACCGTGGCGGCCGGGAGCGGCTGGCCCGTGGCGTCGATCGCCGCGCCGCCGATCAGCTGCTCGTCGTAGCGCAGCGTATGACCGTGGCGTAACGCCACCGCGTCGAGCACGCGCCGCGTGGCGTGCACGATCTCCGGTCCGATGCCGTCGCCTCCCAGCACTACAATCGTCGCGTCCACCGTGTCCTCCCTCCGTGTCGCGTTCCGTCTCGCGGGCGCCGCGAGCTACGCCTGCTGACGCGCCTCGAAGGCCGCGATCTGCTCCGCATGGCCCAGTAGGTAGTCGAGCTGATCGATCCCGCGCAGCAGCCCATCGCGGGCGAAGGGGTCGATCGGGAACTGGGTCGCCGCGCCGCCCGGCCAGCTGAGCTGCTGCGCCTCGAGGTCGACGGTGAGCTGCAGCTCGGGCTCTCGGCCGAGCTGCGCCACGAGCTCACGGTGTAGCGCGGGTGTCACGACGACCGGCAGTAGCCCGTTCTTCAGGGCGTTGTTGTGGAAGATATCGGCGAAGGAGGTCGAGATCACCGCGCGAAACCCGCCCGCGATCAGCGCCCACGGGGCATGCTCGCGCGACGAGCCGCAGCCGAAGTTGTCGCCGGCCACGAGGATCTGCGCGCCCTGGGCCGCCGGCTGGTTGAGCACGAAGGCCGGGTCCTTGCGCCAGTCGCAGAACAACGCGCCGCCGAGGCCCGCCTTGTCGGTGACCTTGAGGAAGCGCGCCGGAATGATCTGGTCGGTGTCGACATTGTCGACCGCGAGCACGACGGCGCGAGCCGTCAGGGTGATGAACTGTGCCATGCTCAGGCCCTCCCGACGGCCGGTGCGGCGGCCCCGTCCGCAAGCAGCGTACGCACGTCCGTGACCTGGCCGGTCACGGCGCAGGCGGCCGCGGTCAGGGGCGAGGCCAGAAAGGTACGCCCTCCGGGTCCCTGTCGCCCCTCGAAGTTGCGGTTGCTGGTGCTGACGGCGTACTGGCCCGGCTGGAGCTGGTCGCCATTCATCGCGATGCACATCGAGCAGCCGGCCTCGCGCCACTCGGCCCCGGCCTCGCGGAAGACGCGATCGAGGCCCTCGGCCTCGGCCTGGCGCTTGATCTGCTGCGAGCCGGGCACGACCAGCGTGCGGACCCCCGCGGCCACGCGGCGCCCGCGCAGGACGCTCGCCGCCGCGCGCAGGTCGCCGATGCGCGAGTTGGTGCAGGAGCCGACGAAGACGACGTCGATCTTCTGCCCCAGCAGCGGCTTGCCCGGCTGCAGCCCCATGTAGCGCAGCGCCTTCTCCAAGGTGGGCTGGTCCGTGCCCGCCGGCGCGGCCTCGGGGCTCGGGATCGGCGCGGTGATCGGGATCGCCATGCCGGGGTTGGTGCCGTAGGTGATCATCGGCTCGAGGGCCGACCCGTCGATCGTCGTGGTCTTGGCGTAGCGGGCGTCCGGGTCGGAGGGCAGGGCGCGCCAGCGCTCGAGCGCGCGCAGCCAGGCCTGCCCGCGCGGGGCGTGCTCGCGTCCGGCCAGGTACTCGAAGGTGGCGTCGTCGGGGGCGATCATCCCGGCGCGGGCGCCGCCCTCGATGCTCATGTTGCACACCGTCATGCGGCCTTCCATGTCGAGCCCGCGGATCGCCGAGCCGGTGTACTCGAGGACATAGCCGGTGCCACCAGCGGTGCCGATGCGGCCGATCAACGCCAGGATGATGTCCTTGGCCGTCACGCCCGGCCTGAGCCGGCCGTCGATCCGCACCTCGTAGGGCTCCGGGCGCGTCTGCAGCAGGCACTGCGTCGCCAGCACGTGCTCGACCTCGCTGGTGCCGATGCCGAAGGCCAGCGCCCCGAAGGCGCCGTGCGTCGAGGTGTGGCTATCGCCGCAGACCACCGTCATCCCCGGCTGCGTGCGGCCGAGCTCGGGACCGATGACATGCACGATGCCGTTGCGGCTCGAGCCGAGGCCGTGGAGCTCGATGCCGAACTCGCGGCAGTTCTCCTCCAGGCGCCGCAGCTGCGCCGCGCCCGGCCCGTCCGCGGCGGCATAGCCGCCGGGTAGCGTGGGGGTCGAGTGATCCATCGTCGCCAGGGTGCGCTCGACGCGACGCACGCCCAGGCCGCGCGCGCGCAGCCCGCTGAAGGCCTGGGGCGAGGTCACCTCGTGGATCAGGTGCAGGTCGACATAGAGCAGCGCCGGGTGTCCCGGCTGCTGGGCCACGACGTGAGCGTCCCAGACGCGTTCGAACAGTGTCTTGCCCAATGCAGAGTCTCCTCGGGGCCCGGCGGCGGGCCGCCTGCCTACGTTACGCGGAGGGGTTCGGCGCCAGCGTCGAGGGCGTGAGCTCGCCGGTCGGCGTACGGGCGACCGCGTCGCGGCTGCGCTCGAGCGCGCCGATCAGCCGGTTGATCGCCGTCAGATAGGCCTTGGCGCTGGCCACGACGATGTCGGTCTCCGCGCCGTGGCCGCGGAAGACCCGCGCGGTCGTCGCCGCGTGCTGCGGGCTGATGCGCGGCCCGGGCACCTCGGCGCGGATGCGCACGCCGACCTCGCCGAGCGCGTCGATGCCCTCGGTCACCGAGCGCACCGAGAACTCGAGCAGCGTGGTGCTGAGCTCGACGATCTGATCGATCGCCTTGTAGGCCGCGTCGACGGGGCCCGTGCCGACGACGGCGCGCACGTGCTGCGTGCCGTCGGGGCCCCGCAGGCGCACCGTGGCCGTCGGCATGCCGATCGAGCCGCAGGAGACCTGCAGGGCCTCCAGCGTGTAGTAGTCGCGCGCCTCGAGGAACTCGGAGCTGATCAGCGCCTCGAGGTCGGCGTCCGCCACCTGCTTCTTGCGGTCGGCGAGCTGCTTGAAGCGCTCGAAGGCCTTGTCGAGCTGCTCGCCCTCCAGGTGGTAGCCGAGCTCGATCAGGCGCAAGGAGAAGGCGTGGCGCCCTGAGTGCTTGCCCAGCACCAGCAGCGTCTGCCCGGCGCCCACCGTCTCGGGTCGCATGATCTCGTAGGTCTGGTGGTGCTTGAGCATCCCGTCCTGGTGGATGCCCGACTCGTGGGCGAAGGCGTTGGCACCGACGATCGCCTTGTTCGGCTGCACCGCGATGCCCGTGCAGGCGCTGACCACCCGGCTGGCGCGCACGAGCTGCGTGGTGTCGATCTGGGTCCGCAGCCCGAGCGTGGCGCGGCGTGTGTGCAGCGCCATCACGATCTCTTCCAGGCCCGCGTTGCCCGCGCGCTCGCCGATGCCGTTGAGGGTGACCTCGGCCTGGCGCGCGCCGGCGCGCAGCCCCGCCAGCGTGTTGGCGCTGGCGAGCCCCAGATCGTCGTGGCAGTGCACCGAGAGCACGACGCCCTCGACGCCGGCGACCTGACTGCGCACGCCGGCGATCAGCGCGCCGTATTCGTCGGGCAGCGTGTAGCCGACGGTGTCGGGGATGTTGAGCGTGGTCGCGCCGGCGGCGATGGCGATCGCCAGCACCTCGTGCAGGAACTCGGGCTCGGTGCGGCCGCCGTCCTCGGGGCTGAACTCGACGTCGGCGCAGAGGCTGCGCGCGTAGGCCACCATCTCGCGCACGCGCTGCTTGACCTGCTCGCGGCTCATGCGCAGCTTGTGCTCGCGGTGGATCGGCGAGGTGGCGAGGAAGGTGTGGATGCGCGGGCGCCGGGCGCCCTGCACCCCGCTCCAGGCCTTGTCGATGTCGCGCTGGGTGGCGCGCGCGAGGCCGCAAACGATCGGCGGCTGGTCGCTCGGGCGCCCCTCCACTGCGCGCTGCCCGACCTCGGCGGCGATCGCCTGCACGGCCGCCAGATCATCCAACGAGGCGGCCGGGAAGCCGGCCTCGATCACATCGACGCCGAGGCGCGAGAGCACGCGCGCGACCTCGATCTTCTCCGAAGAGGTCATCGTCGCCCCGGGCGACTGCTCCCCGTCACGCAGGGTCGTATCGAAGATGCGTACGTAGTCCTGGTCGTCCATCGGTCACTCCCTCGGCGAGCCGCGCGCGTGTTCGGACCCCCGCGCGGGCTCGCCTCGCGCCGCACCTAGGCCGCGCTCGAGGCCCGCTGCGGCCGGGTGCCACTGGGCGGCTCGACCGGCGCCGCCTCGGCGCTGCGGGTCATCGCCACCATCCCGCTGTTGACCATCTCGAGGATGCCGAAGGGCTTGAGCAGCGCCACGAGCCCGTCGATCTTGTCCTGCTCGCCGGTGATCTCGACGATCAGCGCGTCGGTCGCGATGTCGACCACGCGCGCGCGGAAGACCTTGGTGATCTCCAAGATCTCCGCCCGCTCGGCGGCGCTGGCCTTGACCTTGATCAGCGCCAGATCGCGCGAGACCGAGGGAATCGCCGTGAGGTCACGCACGCGCAGCACGTTGACCAGCTTGTAGAGGTTGGCCTCCAGCCGCCGCGCCGTGTCCTCGTCGGCCGTGGTGATCATCGTCAGCCGCGAGACGCCGGGCTCGTGCGTGCGACCGACGGTCAGCGACTCGATGTTGTAGCCGCGCCGGCGAAAGAGCGAGACGACGCGGTTGAGCACGCCGGGCTTGTCCTCGACGTAGGCGATGAAGGTTCGGGAGATCGCGCGGTCCATGACTACACCTCCGAGGTCGGGCTGCGATGCGGGCGGCGGATCATCTTGTCCAGGTCCGCGCCGGCCGGCACCATCGGGTAGACGCTGTCTTCCTTCTCGACGCGGAACTCGACCAGGAAGGTGCCCGGCTCCTTGCGCGCGGCCTCGACCGCCGCGGCCACCTGGTCGCGGCGCGTGACCACCGTCCCTTGGAGCCCGTGCGCCTCCGCCAGCTTGACGAAGTCGGGGCTCTTCATCGGCGTCGCCGAGTAGCGGCGGTCGTAGAAGAACTCCTGCCACTGCCGCACCATGCCGAGGTAGCCGTTGTTGATCACGGCGATGTTGATCTTGATCTGCTCCTGGGCACAGGTCGCCAGCTCGGCCGCCGTCATCTGGAAGCCGCCGTCGCCGGCGATCGCCCAGACCTCGTCCTGGGGCTGGGCGAAGCGCGCGCCGATCGCCGCCGGCAGCGCGAAGCCCATCGTGCCCAGGCCCCCCGAGGTCAGCAGCTTGCGCGGGTAGTCGTGCTTGTAATACTGCGCCTCCCACATCTGGTGCTGGCCGACGTCGGTCACCACCAGCGCCTTGCCCTCCGTCAGGCGCCAGAGGTCGTGCATCACGTGCGCGGCGTAGAGGTGGCCGTCGTCGGGCAAGGCCTGGATGTCGCGCACCGCCGTCTCGCCCTTGAGCGAGGCGATGCGCGCCAGCCACTCGCCGCGCTCCTGACGCTCGAGCTGCGGCTGCAGGGCCAGCAGGGTCTGGCGCAGATCGCTGACGATCGGCAGGTCGACCTTGACGTTCTTGTTGATCTCGGAGGCGTCGATGTCGATGTGGATCTTGCGCGCGTGCGGCGCGTAGGTCGCCAGCTTGCCCGTCACGCGGTCGTCGAAGCGCATGCCGAAGGCCAGCAGCAGGTCGGCCTCCTGGATCGCCGTGTTGACCCAGGCTTCGCCGTGCATCCCCATCATGCCCAGGCTCAGTGGGTGGCTGGCGGGGAAGCCGCTCAGCCCCAGCAGCGTGATCGCCACCGGGATCTGCGCCGTCTCGGCGAAGCGCACCAGCTCGGCCGAGGCGCCCGACTCGATCACGCCGTGGCCGGCGAGGATCACCGGGCGCTTGGCGCCGTGGATCAGCTCCAGCGCGCGCGTCAGCGTGGCCGGCAGCACGGGGGTCGGCACGCGGTAGCCCGGCAGCTCGACCGGGCGATCGTCCCACTCGAAGTCGGTGCTCGCCTGTTGCGCGTCCTTCGTGATGTCGACGACCACCGGCCCGGGCCGTCCCGAGCGCGCGATGTAGAAGGCCTCGCGCAGCGCGGGGGCGATCTCGTCGGCGGTGGTCACCAGGTAGTTGTGTTTGGTGATCGGCAGCGTCACGCCGGTCAGGTCGGTCTCCTGGAAGCCGTCGGTGCCCAGCAGCGAGGCCGCGACCTGCCCGGTGACGCAGACGATCGGCGAGGAGTCCATCATCGCCGTGGCGATGCCCGTCACCAGGTTGAGCGCGCCCGGCCCCGAGGTGGCCACGGCCACCCCGACCTTGCCCGAGGCGCGCGCGTAGCCGTCGGCCATGTGCGCGGCGCCCTGCTCGTGACGCACGAGCACGTGGCGGACCTCGTACTCGAGCAGCGCGTCGTAGGCCGGCATGATCGCCCCGCCGGGGTAACCGAAGCAGACCTCGACGCCCTCACGAGCGAGCACCTCCCAGATCACCTGGGCTCCCGTGCGTTGCATGATCTTCTCCTCCTTGCGACTGACGGCCCTGCTGCGGGCCGGACCTAGCACGAACTCGCTAGGTGATGAAAACAAAAAGCCCCCGCATCCGGATTGGGCTGCGGGGGCGAAGGCTGACTCCAGAGTTACGCTAAACCAAAGGAGGCCCACACCCCGCGCCTACAGCGACGAGAAGTACGAGGACGAGCGAGGGAAGGTCGAAGGGCGCGCGCACCAGCAGCGACCGAAACGATCGCCGGCACGGGCGTGGGAGCGCAGTAGGCGGAGATGTGAACACCATACGCGCCAAGCTATGCACGACCAGGTTCCACATGTCAACGCGAGATTTGAGGTGTTGGCGGATCACGTCGTCGCGTGGCTCGCGCGCGGGTGTTGAGGGTTAGTTCCTGTCTTCGTCCCTACGCAAGAAGCGCTGAAGTCCGCCGGCGAGCGTTCCGAGCACGGGCTCTCGATCTCCTTTGCAGCCACTCTCGATCGTCATTCCGCCCAACGACCCGTTCAGGTGCCACAGGCCCGTGAGGTCCTTGCCGGTGGCTGCGGAGGCGATCCAGTTGACGACCGGAGCACCGGTAGCGTCGGCCGCGACGCCCGTGAACGTTTTATAATCCCACGTTATGCCTGTGTTGGTCAGCCCTCGCGCCGGCGCCAACAGCACAATCCCCTGCCGGAAGTCCGTTGCGAATCTTCCCGTCGCCTCCACCTGCGCCGCGGTGCACCAGCGGTCCTTGCCGGTGGGAAACACGTGCCCTTCCATCGTCGGCAGGAACGTACAGGTCGATCCCAGCACGGCAGCCGTCGCGACCACTGCCAGGGTTCGCAGCCCCATGAATCCCCGCTGTCTTGGACGTACCGTTGGCGGGGCTCGTCGTTCGAGTGGGGCGCCATGAGCCGTTGCGTCCAGGGACCAACCCGCGACGCCAACACTGACGGCGAGTGCCAATGCGATCCAACTCGTGCGGCGCAAGTGCATGTCCCATCCCCTCCACTGGCCCGATGGCGCGAGCCTGCATAGCACAGGCCAACCGAATCGCGGTCGATTGGTGGGAAGCGCCGGGACCCGACGAAGTCCTTACAGAACCTTACGCCCCGCTTCCCCGCGCCGCCGCGCGCCAGGGGTGACTGGTTTTCGAAGAGGGCGTGGGCCGACTCTTTTTTTCGGCGGGGCCTTCCGGTCTTCGAATAGCGCTGCTAGTCTTCGAAAGTCCGTTAACTTTGTTTTCGTTGCGAAAGGAGCTGCTATGAGGCTGGCACGAGTGCTGTGTGCGGGTTTGGTGGCCGGGGCGCTGCTGCTGGGAGCCGGGAGCGCCGAGGCCCGGCGCGGTATCGCGATCATCAACACCGGTAACGACATCTTCGAGGCGGGCCCGCTGCCCGCGCCCCTCGACAAGGAGCCCCAGCTGGCCGGGGTGCAGGCCGGCTTCAAGTGCAACATCTTCGGCGTGTTCTGGATCTACCTCCACTGGTGGGACTGCCAGCCCGTGGGCTTCAAGGGCGACACCTACTACGACAACCCCGAGCTGGTGAAGGCGGTGGCGGCCAAGTACAAGCAGGGTGACATGAAGCCCGGCTTTTGGAAGGGGATGATGCGCTGGGTGCTGCTCGCCGGCGCCCTGGGGATGGGCGCGCTGGCCCTCTTCTCCCGCAAGTCGGATCAGGACGAGACGGAGGAGGGCTCGGCCGACGCCTCCAAGTCCGGCGAGGCCTGACGCCCGACCGCCGGTCCACGCCGCCGTCCCCGTCCCCTCTCCCGCGCGCTTCCGCTTCATCGTACCTGCCAAGACTGCGCTGTCCCGTCCATCGTGTCCCGCTGGTCCGCCTGTCCGGGGTGCTTGCCTCGCACCGAGTCCTCCGTGGTAGCTTGGTCGCATGTTGGCTGTGCAGCGACGGTTGGTCAGCGAGGCCGAGTTCTTGGCGTTGCCCGAGAGCCTGGACAAGGTCGAGCTGCTCGATGGCGAGGTGATCGTGAGCCCGAGCCCGAGCTATTGGCACCAGGAGGTGCTGCAGCGCATCGTTTTCGCCTTGCTGGCGTGGGCCAAGACAGCGGGCCAGACGCGCGCGATCACCGTGGGGCAGGCGCCGCTGGATGTTCGTTTTGGCCCCGAGCGCATCCTGCAACCGGACGCCTTCGTGCTCTTCGGCCGCATGGCCGCCGACCACGCGGGCCCGGTCGACCAAACCCCGGCGATCTGCATCGAGGTCTTGTCCAGCAATCGTGCCCACGACCGCGTGACGAAGCGCTTCCTCTACGGGGCGGCCGGGGTGCGCGAGTTCTGGGTCGTCGAGCCGGCCGGGCTGATCGAGCGCTGGAGCGGCGAGGGCCTCGGGCAGGTCGAGGAGCTGCGCGAGACCTTGCGCACTCAGCTGCTGCCGGGCTTCGAGCTCGACTTGCCCCTGCTCTTCCGTATCGGCTGAGCGCGCGCGCGTCGCGTCGTGGCCGGGCCTTCCGCGCCGGCGAAGCTGCGGCAGGCCGGGTTGTGGGTCTCCTCGTGGTGGGGGAAGCCGAGGCCGTGTAGCAGCTCGACGAAGGCGCGGCGGGCGTGGGTGTCGAGCTGGAGGCCGATCAGCACCCGGCCGTAGTCGGCGCCGTGGTTGCGGTAGTGAAAGAGGCTGATGTTCCAGCGGCCGCCCATCTCGCGCAGGAAGCCGAGCAGTGCGCCGCGGCGCTCGGGGAACTCGACGCGCCACAGCGTCTCGTCGCGCAGCCCCTGGGCGTGGCCGCCGACCATGTAGCGGATGTGCAGCTTGGCGGTCTCGTTGTCGGTCAGGTCCACGACGCCGTAGCCCGCGGCGACCAGGCGCGCCACGAGCGCCTCGCGCTCGTGCTGACCCTCGCTCAGCTCGACGCCGACGAAGACCTGTGCTCGCGCGGCGTCATGGTAGCGGTAGTTGAACTCGGTCACGTTGCGCTCGCCAATCGCCTGGCAGAACGCGAGGAAGCTACCGGCGCGCTCGGGGATGGTGACCGCCAGCAGCGCCTCGCGGTGCTCGCCGAGTTCGGCGCGCTCGGCGACGTGGCGCAGCCGATCGAAGTTCATGTTGGCGCCGCTCTCGATCGCCACCAGCGCGGCGTCGCGCAGGCGCTCGCGGGCGACGTACTTCTTCAGGCCGGCGACCGCCAGCGCGCCGGCCGGCTCGGCGATCGTGCGGGTGTCCTCGAAGATGTCCTTGATCGCGCCGCAGGTCTCGTCGGTGCTGACGAGGATCACCTCGTCCACCACGCGGCGCGCCAGGCGGAAGGTCTCGCGGCCGATCTGGCGTACGGCGGCGCCGTCGGCGAAGGGACCGACGTGGTCGAGCACCACGCGCCGGCCGGCGGCGAGGGCGCGCGAGAGCGTGGGCGCGTCGTCGGGCTCGACGCCGATCACGCGCGTCTCCGGGCGCACGAACTTGCTATAGGCGCCGACGCCGGCGATCAGGCCGCCGCCGCCGACCGGGACGAAGAGCGCGTGCAGCGGGCCGCTGTGCTGGCGCAGGATCTCCATGCCGATGGTGCCCTGGCCGGCGATCACGTCGAGATCGTCGAAGGGGTGGACGAGGGTCAGCCCGCGCGCCGCGGCGAGGCCCAGCGCGTGGGCCCCGGCGGCGTCGTAGTTGTCGCCCACGAGCACGATCGTCGCGCCGAGCGCGCGTACCGCGTCGACCTTGATCGCGGCGGTCGTGCGCGGCATCACGATCAGCGCCTCGAGCCCCAGCTCGCGCGCGGCCAGCGCCACCCCCTGGGCGTGGTTGCCGGCCGAGGCGGCGATGACGCCGCGGCGGCGTTGCGCGGCCGAGAGGTGGACGATCTTGTTGAAGGCGCCGCGGAGCTTGAACGAGAACACCGGCTGCAGGTCCTCGCGCTTGATCCAGACGCGGTTGCCGAGGCGCTGCGAGAGGCGCGGCGCGGCGGCGAGCGGGCTCTCGCGGGCCACCTCGTAGACGCGTGCGCGCAGGATGCGCTCGATCATCTGGTTGAGCATCGCGAGAGCATAGGGCGCGTGGCGCCCGTCTGGCTACGTGGGCGGTGTGCGGGCAGGCCCAGTCCAGCGCAGCGCCAGGTCGTCGCGGGGGGCCCCGGCACGGAAGCGCACGTGCAGGTGGTCGGCGTGGCCGCGCCAGTGGCGCACCAGCCCGCTGCGGCGGCCCGGGTACTCCAGGATGCTCGCCAGCGCGTCCTCGGTGTAGCCCAGCTCGTCGCGCGCGTAGACGAAGAGCGCCCGCTGGAGGCGGCGATCGAGGAAGATCACCTGCACGTCGCCGGTGTCGATCAGCCGCAGCAGCAGGAACCAGGTCTTCTCGAGGTCCAGCGTGTGCGGCGTCGCGCGCTCGCAGTGGGTCGTCTCGTGCTCGAGCACCAGGCGGATGTCGACGTCCTGGCCGCTGTCGTGCGAGCGGTGGGGGCGCAGCCGGCCGCCGAAGCGGCGGCTGAGGTCGTGGACCCAGATCGGCGCGGCCTCGGGGAAGTGCTCGTGGTAGGCGGTCATCACCTCGCCCAGGCGCCGTACCGTGAGGGGCGTGCCCCAGGCCTGGTCGGGGGTGCGCACGCGCAGCCCGGGTCCGTTGGCCAGCAGCACCAGCCCTTGCACGCGGCGATAGCGGCGGCGCGAACGCCGCGGGGCCTTGCGGCGGGCCTTGCCCCGGCGCAGCGCCGGCCGGGCGGAGGGCGCGTCCTGGGACGCGCGGAGGGCCGCGCGCGCCGCCGAGCCCGCCAGCTCGCTGGCGGCGAGCGCGCTCGGGTCGGCGGCGGCGGCCCGAGGCCAGCCC
Organism: Pseudomonadota bacterium; assembly: GCA_016702545.1. GTDB lineage: Bacteria > Myxococcota_A > Polyangia > JADJTL01. The sequence continues at coordinate 59,320 of JADJDT010000020.1, forward strand.
AGCAGCGCCGCGGCGACCAGGCAGAGGGCAGCCCGGCGACCGGTGCAGAAGCGTCCGTGAAGGCTGCGGTGAGATGGCTTACAGCGCATTGCTCAGGCATACAGCAGGCTTCGTGCCAGGCGCGGCTTCGACGAAAAGGCGAGTCGGGGCGCCCGTGGCTGAGAACGGGTGGGCGGCGGCTGCGGCCGATGGGCCGCACCCTGCAGCCTGGAGGCTGCAGGCGAGAGGCTAGAGCGGGGTGCAGGAGGTCCTACTTCGTCAAGTCAAGGGCCAACTCTGTTCACGGCCTTCCCCAGGCGGCGATAGGGCATGCCGCGGTTCGCGGCAAGGAGCTCTCTAGCCTCCCGCTCCGACAGCAGCCCGAACTCCTCGAACTCCTCCAGCGCCTCGCGCTCGTGGGTGTCCCTGGGCCCGCGGCCGCTGCTCAGCCACTGCCCGATCATCGGAATCTTCTCGGCGGGCGCCTTGAAGCGCAGATCAGTCATCATCTTGCCCCTCGGTCCGCGCTTCTTGGGGCCCTCGAAGTCCCTCGCTCCGCAGCTCCGCACGAGGAAGTCGACTTGCGCTTCCGTCGCCTCGACCGTTCCACCGAAAGCTACGTATCTGGGCGGGAACGGGCTTTGGGGGTACGGCGATTGGACGACCAAGTAGAGATCGCCGTCGATATCCCGGCTGGGGTCCGGATTGGGAATAAGAATGGCGATGGGGAATCCAGCCGATATGCGGACAAGCGGCGGAATCATCATTTTCTGCACCGGCACGGCCAGCTGGGAGCCCGGGCCCAGGGTTGACTCGAAGGCGCGCCGCTCGTCCCCGCTCATGTCTGACGAGCAGGTGGCCCGTATCCCAGGCGAGCCCTGAGGCAAGTCCTGGCTTGACCAATTCCCTGCGTGTCACCAACCGCACCTTCCTCAGGCCCGCAATCCGCTCGCCGAAGGGCTGGACCCAGTCCTTCGGGATGGTGACCGTCCATGGCTCGAAGAACTTGATCGTCGGCTCGAGGTGCTTTCCTCCCGGTCCGAAGTAGCTCAGGAAGCGGGGTGCCGCGCCCGTGTGCGCACCGGTCCCTCGTCCGGAGACGCCCGCCGAATCAGCGTGTCCGGCGGGCGAGCTGAGCAAGAGCGCGGAAGCGAGCACCGTGGTGCAAGTGGCCCGGTGGAACATCGAGAGCCCCCCTTCAGAACCGCAGCACGAGTCCGCGCGCCAGCGCCCTCGTGCTCCCCCTCCCCTCGAACGACCCAACCCAACCCGAACACGACCCTACACGAACACGACCCTTCACGAATACCGCCGTTTTGTTGCCATGGACGAGCTGCGGTCTCCTGGCTGTGGGCTGAGCCGCCCGGGTCACGGGCGCACGCGCTCGCCGGACCCCTCGCACCCGCCCGGACCGAGCAGCGCTCTCCGCGCCGCCGCCGCCGCGGCGCGTCGACCGCGGTGCAGCAACGCGGCGCGGAAGCCGGAACGGCGACGCGGTTTTTCAAACGCTACAAAAAACGTCTTGCCAGATACTTTAAGAGCTGGCAGTGTGGATTCGTTCCGTTGACGAAGGTCCACGCGCCAAGGAGGTCGTCATCAGAAGCAGCCGGCGTTCGATATCGGGTGCGGGGTCCGGGCGGGTGCTGGCCCTCTCCACGGGCCTGGCGCTGCTCGCCTCGGGCTGTTCGACCTCAGTAACGGACGGCGCCCCGCCCGTGGCGGTGAGCAAACGGGCCCAGGCGGCCACCAACTCGATGAACTCGATGAACGCAATGAACGCGATGAACGCGATGAACGCGATGAACGCGATGAACGCGATGAACGCGATGAACGCGATGAACGCGATGAACGCGATGAACGCGATGAACGCGATGAACGCGATGAACGCGATGAACGCGATGAACGCGATGAACGCGATGAACGCGATGAACGCGATGAACGCGATGAACGGCGCCTTGGTGGGAGCGCTGACGAGCTTCAATGTCGGCGCCGTGACAGTTCCGGCCGCGGCGATCACCGACTTCAGCGCGAGCACCTTGGCAGAGATCGATGCCGCGTGTCCCGCGACGAGCCTGCCCACCACGCTCCCTAGCGGGATGAAGGTGTCCCTCACGCTGCCCAAGTTTCTCGTGCTCAAGAACGTGTTCGAGCCGGTCTTCGACGCTGGCGGGGTCGAGGCGACGGTGGACATCACGGAAGCCGGGGAGGCCAACCCCACGCGCTACCGAGTCCTGGCGGGGATCGGGCTCGCCTGTGGCGACAAGGCCTATCGGCCGATGTTTCTCAGCCCGACGCCCGTCGGCAGCCGTGCGACGCTCCGCAGCTACGAGAGCGATCTGCGCTACATGTGCCTCAAGCTCAAAGACCCGACCACGGGGGAGCCTACCTGGTACTGCGGCAAGGGCATGCTCGGCGAGGGCGTCAATGGCTACGCCGTGAAGGCGGGCACCTCCTCCGCGCGCCCTTTCTTCGCGGCGCAGATCGCGTGGGCCGGCAACACCTGGACCAATCACTACGCACTGAAGGCCGGCCTCGGCGCCATCAGCGAGCGCATCCCGGTGGGTGCGCAGACGGGCTATGCGCTGAACGACGCCTGGGGCCTCAACCCGAACGACAAGTGGCCCGACGACAACAGCTCGAAGCGCCCCGACTACCTCGCGGCCGTGGCCCTCAAGACGGCCACCAACCGCAACGGTGTGCAGGTCAGCCCCTACAACCGCCTGCATTCGGGAGTCTTGGCCCCTCGGAAAGATCGGCTGAATAGCTGTGAGCTGGGCTATCGTTGGCGCACCGAAATGGCGAGCCAGGGGACGATCGTCGATGGCCTGCTCATCGATCTCAAGCTCGGCAGCGCCTATGACGGGATCGTGTGTCCCTGGGTTTCCGACCTGGGGCTGACCCGGGCCGCGGACGAATACCCTGGAGGAATTTGGAGTTGTCGGCGATTCGTCGCCGCGCGGCTCGGTATGAATCTGGCGGACGCGGAAGCTCCGCGTTGCCCAACCTGGAGCATCGGCGCCGGCACTCGGACGATCACCTTTGAGCTGGACCCGGGAATGCTTGTGGCTGACGGCGTGTATCCGTACATGTTCTCGGCGTCTGGACCGCGAAGCTACCCGATCGGCACGTCGCTGGCGCTCGTTTCCCAGTCCCCGGCGGGTGTGGCCGCCGTCTTCGGCGCCTGCGGAGGCGGGGCTGTCAATCGCTGCGATTTCGTCGTCAAGGAAGATGTGATGATTCGAATCCAACCAGCGTCGGCGAGCAGCTCGCCCGTGGTGGTGGGCCTGGCCTTCAGTTTGCGCGCCAGCCTCCAGGCGACGAGCCTGACCGGGTCTGTGACCCTTTCCGCGCCGGCGCCGGCAGGCGGCGCCACGGTTCTACTCCAGACGGTGGCCAATGAAAGCCCAACGGCAACCGTGCCGTCGACGGTGATCGTGCCGGCCGGCAGCTCGAGCGCCAGCTTCTCCGTGCCGATCCTAGCTTCCGCCGAGGAGCGGCCCCTCGACGTCGAGGCGATCTATCCGCTGGGCGCAAGCGTGACCGCCAAGCTGAGCATTGCCCCCTTTGCCATCACGAGCGCGTCTTCTTCCCAACATCAGGGGGTGTCTGGAGCTGGCAGGTGCAAACGCAGGGCGCGGGTGGCGTGACCTGGAGCCTGAGCGGTGCGCCCGCAGGCATGACGATCAGCAACGCCGGGTTGATCACTACCCCCCAAACATCTGGAGACCTTGGAAAGTGCGCACCTCTTTCGCATCGTCGGCGTGCTGGGCGCCTATCGCGTCGAGCAGGCCTTCGCCTTGAGTATAAAGAGGGCTTTGGCGAATGGTCTACCCACGCCAAACCTTCGGCCCAGCGATCTGCTTCGAGGTGGGCTTCGTGGGCTGGCGCGGGACAGCCTCGGCGCCGGGCTGGCGCGTCCGAGACTACGTGCCGCCCTTCGTGACGCCGGCGCCCGCGCGTTGCTACGCTACACGGTCGAGTGCGCCTTGGATCCGAGCCAGCACGTCACGTTTCCCGCTGGACCCGGCGGCGCGACGCGGCTGTCGGGCCAGGTCGGGTTGGCCCCGGCCTGGGCGGGTGGCGCCTGTGACGAAAGCTGTCAGCGCTGGGTCAGCGCCTGCGTGCTGGCACGCGCGAACGCGCGTGGGCAGCGTGTCCCGGTGGTGCTCAGCGGTCGCCACCCGGCGCTCGCCGAGCGCGCCCAGGTCGCCGATGCGGCCGGCCTCGTAGAAGAGGGCACCTTCGTCGGCAACCTCTTCGCGGCCCGGCCCGCGCTCGGCGTCTGCGGCGAGGCGCCCAGCCGCTCGTGCGCGGGCACGACAGCCGGCGCTTCGTGCCCGATGCGCCCGATCGCTTGCGGCACGCTGCCCGCAGAGTCGGTGACCGTCTACCTCCAGCGCTCGACCGGCGTCGCGCGCAACTGAGTCGTTCCGAAACTGAGTCGTTCCCAGCCGACGCCGGGCGAGCGCCCCTCTACACGAACACCACCGTCTTGTTGCCATGGACGATGATGCGGTCCTCGAGGTGCCAGGCGACGGCGCGGGCCAGCACCTGACGCTCGATGTCGCGGCCGAGGCGCCGCAGCTCGGCGACCGGGTGGCGGTGCGAGACGCGGATCACGTCCTGCTCGATGATCGGGCCGGCGTCGAGCTGGGCGGTGGCGTAGTGCGCCGTGGCGCCGATCAGCTTGACGCCGCGCTCGTGCGCCTGCTTGTAGGGGTCGGCCCCGGCGAAGGCGGGCAGGAAGGAGTGATGGATGTTGATGATGCGCTGCGGGTAGTGCGCGACGAAGCCTTCGCTCAGCACCTGCATGTAGCGCGCGAGCACGATCACCTCGGTTTGATCGCCGAGCAGCTCGAGCAGGCGTTGCTCGGCGGCGGGCCGATCCTCGGCGCTCACGGGCACCAGGTGGAAGGGCACGCCGAAGTCCTCGACCGCGCCGCGCAGCGTGTCGTGGTTCGAGATCACCATCGTCACCTGCGCCGGCAGCTCGCCGCGGCGCCAGCGCCACAGCAGCTCGAGCAGGCCGTGGTCGGTCTTGGAGACGAGGATCGCCATGCGCTTGAGGTCGCTGGCGTAGCTGATGTGCCACTGCATGCCGAAGCGTGCGGCCACGACCTCGGCGAAGCCGCGCTCGAGCGCGGTGCGCGAGACGTCGAGATGGGGCGTCTGGAACTCGAGCCGCATGAAGAAGGTGCCGCCGCTGGGATCGGTCGAGTGCTGATCGAGGGCGGTGATGTTGACGCCGTGGTTGTAGAGAAAGCCCGTCACGGTGGCGACGATGCCGGGGCGATCGTCGCAGGTGATCAGCAGGCGCGCGGTGGCGCCGAGGCCCTTCTGGCTCATGGCAGCAACCCGTGGCTCACGGTTGGCGCTCCGGGCTCATGGCAGCAGCACGCTGGCGCCGGTGGTTTGACGCCCCTCGAGCGCGCGGTGCGCCTCAGCGGCCGCCGCCAGCGGCCAGCGCTGCCGCACCTCGATCTTGACCGCCCCGGCGCGGATGACCGCGAAGAGCGCCGCGGCGCTTTGCAGCAGCTCGTCGCGCGTCGCGGTGTAGTCGGCGAGCGTGGGCCGGGTGAGAAAGAGCGAGCCGCGCTGCGCCAGCAGGGCGGGGTCGAGCGGCTCGGGGCGGCCCGAGGCGTTGCCGAAGCTGACCAGCAGGCCGCGCGGGCGCAGACAGGCGAGCGAGCCCTGGAAGGTGCTGCGACCGACGGAATCGTAGACCACCGGCACGCCGGCGCCGCCCGTCAGCTCGCGCACGCGCGCGGCGAAGTCCTCACGCGTGTAGACGATCGCGTGGTCGCAGCCGTGGGCCCGCGCCAGCTCGGCCTTGGCCTCGCTGCCGACCGTGCCGATCACCGTCGCGCCCAGGTGCTTGAGCCATTGGCAGGCGATCAGCCCGACGCCGCCGGCCGCCGCGTGAAAGAGCACCGTCTGTCCGGGCTCGACGCGGTAGGTGCGGCGCAGCAGGTACTCGGCCGTCATCCCCTTGAGCAGCGCCGCCGCGGCCCGCTCGTCGTCGAGCTCGTCGGGCAGGGGGACGAGCTGCGCCGCGCGCAGCACGCGGGCCTCGGCGTAGGCGCCGGGCGGACCGCCGGCGTAGGCCACGCGCTGACCGGGCCGCACCTCGCTCACGCCGGAGCCGATGGCCTCGACGAGGCCCGCCGCCTCGCTACCGAGGCCCGAGGGCAACGCGGGCAGCGGGTAGAGGCCGCTGCGCTGGTAGGTGTCGAGGAAGTTGAGGCCGATCGCCGTATGGCGGACCCGCGCCTCGCCGGGACCCGGAGGCGGGAGCGCGACCTCCTCGAGCCCGATCACCTCGGGACCGCCCACGGCGTGGATGCGACAGGCGCGCGTCATCGGTGGCCACGATAGCAAGTCGTGTGGCAAAAGGTAATCAACGCTCGCGGGAGGGACGGCGATGGCGGTGACGGACACCTTGGAGCAGCTGGCGCGCCTCGACCTCGACCGCCGCGCGCGCACCGGGATCCCCGAGATCGTCTACGCCGAGCGCAAGGAGCTCGAGGTGCTGTGTGCCATCGCCGAGCAGATGGCGACGGCGCGCGGGCGGGCGGTGCTCTCGCGGGTCGAGCCGGCGCTGCAGGCGACGCTCTGCGCCCGGCTGGAGCCGCGCTTCGTGGTCGAGGCGCACCTGCGGGCGCGCATGGTCGTCGTCCGTCGGCCCGACGCGGCCGCGCCCGCCGGGGCGGGCGTGATCGGGGTGCTGGCCGCGGGCACGGCGGACTTGCCCGTGGCCGAGGAGGCGCGGGTGATCGCCGAGGAGATGGGCTGCACCGTCGTGCACCATTACGACGTCGGCGTTGCCGGGCTGCACCGCTTGGTCGAGCCCGTGCGCGAGCTGCTGGCGCGCGAGGTGGCCGCGGTCGTGGTGGTGGCGGGGATGGAGGGTGCGCTGCCGACGCTGGTCAAGGCGCTGGTGCCGGTGCCGGTGATCGGGGTGCCGACCTCGGTGGGCTATGGCTTCGGCCGCCCGGGCGAGGCGGCGTTGATGACGATGCTGCACTCGTGCTCGCCGGGGCTCACCGTCGTCAACGTCGACAACGGGCTGGGCGCCGGCGCGACGGCCGCGCTGATCGCCAATCGTCTGGCGGCCGCGGGTCGCGACGCGCCTGTCGAGGCCTCAGCGCGCTGAGGCGGACCCGAGCTCTGCGAGCTTTGCGCGTTACGATGCGCGCGAGACCGGGGTATAATTCCCCAACCACCGAGGCGCGGGACTGTGCCGAACGAGCCTGTCGACCAACACCGCTGTCTCAGCGACCCGGCCTACCTGGCCGATACCCTCCGTGAGGCGCTGGCTCCGATCGAGCTGGACCTGCTGCTGTGGCGGCTCGCCGAGCTGCTCCACCAGCGCCTGGGCTTCGACTGCGTCGCCTTCGGCGTGGTCGAGGGCCCGGGGGTCAGCTTCCGTGAGGCCCACGGCACGCGCGCGGCCTGCGCCTTGCGGCCCTCCGGTGGCTGGCACCTGCCGGAGCGGGCCGGGGCGCTCGCGCGGGCGCTGGAGCGGCGCGAGACGGTGCGCTGCGGGGCCGCGCGTCGAGCTGCGGGGGCCGAGGCCGAACGCGGGGAAGACAGTGGCTGCGCGGTCGTTCCCCTGGTGCACCAGCAGAGCGTCGCTGCCGTGTTGGTGGTGGGTGAGCCCGCGGGCGGCCGCTTGGCGCCAGAGGCCGTGCGCCTGCTCGAGCAGGTGGCGGCGCTGGCCGCGCCGTGCGTGACGAGCGCCGTGCGCCTCGAGCAGGCGCAGCGCCGCGCCGCCTACCTGCAGATCGAGAGCGACCTGAGCCGCCTGACGATGGCCTCGCCCGATCGGGGCCAGCTGATCGGCATGGTCTGCCGGGGCCTGGTCGATCGCCTGCGGGTGACCTTCGCCGCGCTGGTGATCTGCGACGAGACCGGCCGCTTCCCCGTGTTGGCGCGCTACGCCAGCGCGGCCCCCTTCGCCGAGGGCGTCGACGCCGAGAGCTGGCCCGCGCGTGTGCTCGCGGGTGCGGGCGCGGCGGCCTTGGCCGAGCAGAGCCCCTGGCGCTGCGACGACGTGCGCGAGCAGGCGGACGTGCAGCCGATGGCCGTCGGCACGCGCTCGGTCCTGGCGCTGCCGATCGGGCTGCTCGGCGATGTGATGGGCGTGCTGGAGGTCGAGCATCCGGCGGCGGGCTACTTCACCGACCTGGAGCGGGCCCGGATGGCCGATCTCGCGCTGATGTTGGCCGAGGCGCTCGATCACGCCGAGATCTTCGCCCAGCAGCAGCGGCGTTGGCAGCACCTGCTGCTGGCCAACGAAATGGCGCGGGTGGCCAGTGAGCGCCTCGATGTCGACGAGATCGCGCGGCGCGTGGTGCGAGAGCTACAAGATCGCTTTCGCTATCCGACCGTGGCGCTGTGGCTGGCGGAGCCCTCCCAGGTCGTCCTACGGGCCGTGCAGAGCCAGCTCGCGCTCGACGCGGCGGTTGGGCAGCGCGAGCGCCTGGGGGAGGGCTGCGCGGGGTGGGCGACCCAGCAGGGCCGGGTGGTGCGCGTCGACGGGGTCGACGAGCTCGGTGATCGGCGCGCCCTTGGTCCCGAGCGCCAGAGCCTGCTCTGCGTGCCGATTGGCAGCGCGGAGTGGCCGATCGGCGCGCTGCAGATCGAGAGCCCGGAGCCGGGCGCCTTCGGCGAGGACGACGAGCTGCTGCTCGAGGCGCTGGCGCACGCGCTGGCGGGTGTGCTGGCGGGAGCGCAGGCGCTGGCCCGCACGCAGCAGCTGCGGGAGGACCTGACACGGATGATCGTCCACGACCTGCGCAACCCGCTGCAGGCGGTGCAGATGACCCTGGGGTGCCTGCTCGGCGGTGACCGGCCCCCAAACGACGCGCGCGAGCTGCTGCGGGAGAGCGGGCGCTGCATCGACGAGATGCTGGAGCTGGTCAGCAGCCTGCTCGATGTCTCGCGCTTCGAGGATGGCCAGATGCGGCTCCGCCTGGCGCCGGCGGTGCTCAACGACCACCTCCGCGCGGTGGTGCGCCGCCTCGCGCCGCTGGCGCGCGCGAAGTCGGTGCAGGTCACGACGGTGCTCTCCTCGCAGCTGCCGGCGATGCAGCTCGATGGCGAGCTGGTCGAGCGCATGCTGGCCAACGTCGTCGGCAACGCGCTCAAGTTCACGCCCGAGGGCTCGCCGGTGTCGATCCAGAGCGAGCTGGTCGAGCTGCCGCGCGCGGAGTGGTCGTGGGTCGGCGGCGCGGCGCTGATCAGCGTGCGCGACAGCGGCGAGGGGATTCCGGCCCAGTACCACGAGAAGATCTTCGAGAAGTTCGGCCAGGTCGAGTCGCGCAAGGCGGGGCTGACCACCTCGACGGGCCTGGGCCTGGCGCTCTGCCGCTACGTCGTCGAGGCCCACGGCGGCCGCATCTGGGTCGAGAGCACCGGCTCCGAGGGCTCGACCTTCTTCATCGCCCTGCCCCTGGCGGGGCCTGGAGCGGCCTCCACGCCCTGAGCGCGCGCGTGGGTTGTGTCCAGCGACTGCGCCCGGAATAGCGTCGCGTCGTCGCGGGTTGTTCGCCCCGTGGTCGGTGCGAGCGCGCGAGCCTGCGCGATTGCCGCGCGGTCGCGGGCCATGCTAGCCAGAAAACAAGCGCGTTCGAGCGCAAGCCGTTTGTTTTCGGGCTAGCCGAGCCGACAGGCGAGCGTTATGGGGTGAAGTCGCGGGGATTCACTCCCCGCGACGAGGGGGCTTTGCGAAAGCCCCCTGAGTGATATCTAGGCCCAAACGAGCGCGGGACGCGCTGGTTTTGGGGCTAGCCAGGGCGCGCAGCAGACAGGACCTACCGCGTAGCGGACACGACCAACGAGGGCGAGGGGCATGCAGACGGAGCTTCGGGCGATCAACGAGATGGTGCTGGCCGAGAGCGGGCTGGTCGAGCGGCTGCGCGGCGAGGTGGGCAAGGTCATCGTCGGCCAGCGGCAGATGCTCGACCGCATCTTGATCGGGCTGCTGACGGCGGGACACGTGCTGATCGAGGGCGTGCCGGGCTTGGCCAAGACGATGGCCATCAAGACCGTCGCCAAGACGATGGACCTCTCCTTCGCGCGCATCCAGTTCACGCCCGATCTGCTGCCCGCCGACATCGTGGGCACGACGATCTACAACCCCCATACGGGGCAGTTCTCGGCCAAGACCGGGCCGATCTTCGCCAACCTGGTGCTCGCCGACGAGATCAACCGCGCCCCGGCCAAGGTGCAGAGCGCGCTGCTCGAGGCGATGCAGGAGCAGCAGGTCACGATCGGCGACACGACGCATCCGCTTGCCGACGCCTTTCCTCGTGCTGGCGACGCAGAACCCGATCGAGCAGGAGGGCACCTATCCGCTGCCGGAGGCGCAGCTCGATCGCTTCATGCTGATGATCAAGGTCGGCTACCCGACGCGCGAGGAGGAGCGCCAGATCATGGACCGCATGACGGCCGGTCGCGCGCCCGAGGCGCTGACGGTGGTGCGGCCGGCGGAGCTGCTGCAGGCCCGGCAGGTGGTGCAGCAGGTCTACGTCGACGAGAAGATCCGCGACTACATCGTCAGCGTGGTGACGGCGACGCGCCGGCCGCGCGAGCACGGGCTGGCGGAGCTGGCCGACCACATCGAGTACGGCGCCAGCCCGCGGGCCTCGATCTACCTGCTGCTCGCCGCGCGGGCGCACGCCTTCCTGCAGCGGCGCGGCTTCGTGACGCCGGAGGACGTCAAGGCGATCGGCGCCGACGTGCTGCGGCACCGCGTCATCTTGACCTACGAGGCCGAGGCCGAGGATGTGACGAGCGAGGACGTGGTGCGCCGGCTCTTCGAGCGAGTCGAAGTCCCGTGATCGATCGCGAGCTGCTGCGCAAGATCCGCAAGATCGAGATCTACACCGGCCGGCTGGTCAACGATCAGCTCGCCGGGCAGTACCACAGCGTGTTCAAGGGCCGCGGGATGGCCTTCTCGGAGGTGCGCCAGTACCAGCCCGGCGACGACATCCGGCTGATCGACTGGAACGTCAGCGCGCGGATGAACGACGTCTACGTCAAGCTCTTCACCGAGGAGCGCGAGCTGACGGTGATGCTGCTCGTCGATATGAGCGCTTCGAGCGAGCTGGGCAGCCAGGTGCGCAGCAAGCGAGCCCTGCCGCCGAGGTCGCGGCGACCTTCGCGTTCTCCGCGATCAAGAACAACGACCGAGTGGGGCTGATCATCTTCACCGACGGGGTCGAGCGCTTCGTGCCGCCGAAGAAGGGGCGCAAGCACGTGCTGCGGGTGATCAGCGAGATCCTGACCTTTCGGCCGCGCCGCGCCGGTACCGACGTGGCCACGGCGTTGGCCTACCTCGGCCGGGTGGTGCCGAGGCGCTGTGTGGCCTTCCTGCTGAGCGACTTCGTTGGCGACGCGGCGCTGCCGGCCACCGCGCTCGAGGCCACGGCGCCGGGGGGCCGGCGCGCGGAGAGCGCTGTGGGCGGCCCCGCCGCGACGCGCACCGAGCGGGCCTGGCGGGTGATCGCGCGGCGTCACGACCTGATCCCGGTGGCGATCGACGACCCGCTCGATCAGTCGCTGACGGGGCTCGGCCTGGTGCGGCTGCTCGACGTCGAGACCGGGGAGCTGATGATCTTCGACAGCGCCGGGCCCGAGGCGGAGGTCTACGCGCGTCAGATGCGCCGCGCGCGCCAGGCGCGCCAGGCCTTCTGGCGGCGCCTCGAACTCGACGCGATGGAGCTGTCGACGGCGGAACCCTATGTCAGCACGCTGGTGGCCTTCTTTCGGCGGCGACAGCTGCGGCTGCGACACGGATGAGGGCGGGAGCTGTGCAGTCGAGGGGGTGGGGCCCGAGCTGCCTGGCGGCGCTGCTGGCGATCGTCGGCGCGCCGTCGGCAGGCGTGGCGGCGCCGGTTGCGCCGGCGAGACCGGGCTGGGCGCCGCGGCTGACGATCGACGTGAAGCCGCCGCGCGCCCACGTCGGCGATCCGCTGACCGTGACGGTGGTGGCGCGTTGCCCGCGGGGCGTGGCGGTCAACCTGCCCCTCAAGCTCGAGCTCGGCGAGTTCGTCGAGCTCGGGCGCAGCGAGTCCAGCAGCGAGCCGGCGGCGGGCGCTCCGCTCGCCCCGCGCGTGCAGACCTTTCGTCTGCGCCTCGCCGCCTACAAGCTCGGTACGCTGACGTTGCCGTCGCTGCCGCTGACGGCGCTGGGTCCTGGTGGCGAGCTGCTGACACTGCAGACGAAGCCGCTGGCGCTGCGGATCAGCAGCGTGTTGGGCAATGAGCCCGACCCGCGGCTCAAGGGGCTCGACCCGCCGGTGGTGGTCTATCGCCGCAGCTGGTGGCTGCTCTACACGCTGGGTGCCTTGCTGGCGGTGGGCGCGGTGGCGGCGGCCAGCGTGCTGGCCTATCGGCGGTTGAAGGCGCGGCGTGAGCGGCGGCCGGCCGCGCCGCCCGTGCCGGCGCACCTCGAGGCCCTCGCCCGACTGGCGGCGTTGCCGGTCGCGTCGTGGCTGACGGAGCAGCGCCACAAGGAGCTCTACGCGGCGCTCTCGGAGATCCTGCGCGCCTACCTCGGGGCGCGCTGGGGCTTCGAGGCGCTCGAGATGACGACGAGCGAGGTGACGACGGCGTTGGTGCTGCGCATCGTGCCCGCCACCCAGCGCACGCGGGTGCAGGTGCTCTGCCAGGCCTGTGACCTGGTCAAGTTCGCCAAGCTGCAGCCCGACGACGACGAGGCTCGAGCGGCGGTCGCCGAGGTGGAGGCGATGGTGCGCGAGATGGCGGTGAGCGCCGAGACGGCCTTGCAGCCGAGCGTCGTGCCGACTCCCGAGGGGGCGCGGTCATGACGGTCCACGACCCGCCAGGCCTGGTTGGCGACGCCACCGAGCTGGCGCGGCAGGCGAGCGCGAGGAAGCGCGCGCCTGGTCCCTGGAAGCTGCTGCTCGTGGTCCTGGGCATCGCCGTTGCGGGGCTGGTCTGGGCGCTGGGTCCCGCCGGTCAGTTCTCGCTCGGGCGGCCCTGGGCCCTGCTGCTGCTGGCGGCGCTGCCGCTGGCCTACTGGCTGCTCTTCGTGCTCGGTGGGCGGCGCAGCGTGCACCTGCACGTCTCCAGCACCAGCGTGTTGGCCCGGCTGCGACCGGGCCCGATCGCGCGCCTCGCGGCGCTGCCCCGCGTGTTGCGGCTGGTGCTGCTCACGGTGCTGGTTGTGGCCCTGGCGCGGCCGCAGACGCGCGAGCGCGGGGGTCAGGTCGAGGTCGAGGGGATCGACATCGTCGTGGCGCTCGACTTGTCGAACAGCATGGAGGCCGACGACCTGGCCCCCAATCGGCTCGAGGCGGCCAAGCGCGTGCTGCGCGACTTCATCACGCGGCGCCGCAGCGATCGCCTGGGTCTGGTGGTCTTTGGTCGCGAGGCCCACACCTATTGCCCGCTGACGCTCGACTACTCGGTGCTGCTCAACCTGCTCGGCGGGGTGCGGCTCGGGCTGCTCGATGGCTCGGCGACGGCGATCGGCAATGGGCTCGGCCTGGCGCTGGCGCGGCTGCGGCCGAGCGACGCCAAGAGCCGCGTCGTGATCTTGCTGACCGACGGTGACAACAACGCGGGCAACGTCGCGCCGCGCGAGGCGGCGCGTTACGCCCGCGAGATGAAGGTCAAGGTCTTCACGATCCTGATGGGGCAGCAGGTGCCGCGGCTGGGGTCAGGGCTCGGTCTCGGCGGCGTGATGCTCGGGGCGTCCCCACCACCGCCGGCCAATCCGCAGCTGCTCGAGGCGATCGCGCGCGAGACAGGCGGCCGCGCCTTCCTCGCCACCGACCGCGGTGCGCTCGAGCAGACCTTCGAGGCGATTCTCGGCGAGCTCGACCGCACGACCCGCCGCGACGTGGCCGCGCTGCACCGCGATGCCCAGGCGCCCTTTCTGGCGCTGGCGCTGCTGTTGCTGGCGCTCGAGGCGCTGCTCAGCCTGACGCGCTGGCGCGAGCTGCCCTAGGAGCCCCCATGCGCTTCGCCGACCCTGATCTGCTGTGGTTTCTGGGGGCCCTGCCGGTGCTGGTCGTCGGCCTGGCCTTGCGCTTCGGCTGGCGGCGGCACGCGCTGGCCCGGCTGGGGGACGCGGCGCTGCTGGCGAGCCGGATCAGCCCGCTGAGTCATGGTCGGCGCCTGTTCAAGACGGGGGCGCTGGTCGTCGCGTTGGCCCTGCTCGTGCTGGCCGCGGCGCGGCCGCAGGCGGGAGAGCGGACGACGCTCGCGCCGCAGGTCGGTTTGGATATCGTCGTGGCGCTCGACCTCTCGAAGAGCATGCTGGCCCGCGACGCCTTCCCCAGCCGCATCGAGCGGGCCAAGGCCGAGCTCGGTCGACTGATCGACGGACTACGCGGCGACCGCCTGGGGTTGGTGCTCTTCGCGGGCTCGACCTTGACCTACCCGCTGACCACCGACTACGCGGCCACGAAGCTCTTCCTGCGCGATATCGGACCGGCGGACATGCCGGTCGGGGGCACGGCCCTCGGTCAAGCGGTGGTCGCGGCGACGCGCTTGCTTGGCGCGGTGCGCGGCCACGGGCCGCCACGCGCGCAGGTCATCGTGTTGCTGACCGACGGTGAGGACCACGACAGTGATCCGCTGGCCGCGGCGCGCGAGGCGGCGACGCGTGGCGTGCGGATCTTCGCGGTGGGGCTCGGGTCGCGTTCGGGCGAGCCGGTGCCGCAGCTCGACGCGCGGGGCCAGGTGGCGGGCTACCTGGAGCACGAGGGGCGGCCGGTGGCCAGTCGATTGGACAGCGCGACGCTGCAGCAGCTGGCGTCGCTGACCGGCGGGCGCTATCTCGAGATGGAGCCGCAGCACTTCGCCGTCGAGCCGGTGATGGCGGCCCTGGAGCGGTTGAATCGCTCGGCGATCGACGCCCGCCTGGTGCGCCACTACGATGAGGCCTACGCCTGGTTCGTCTGGCCAGCCTTCCTGCTGCTGCTGGGCGAGCTCTGCCTGTCGGAGCGGCGCCGGGCGCGACGTGTGGAGCACGGAGCATGATCATCGTTCACGGGGGGATGTCCCATCCCCCCGCCCCGGCAAGAGCGCGGTCTTGCCGGGGCCCCACCCCCAATGTCGGCGCGCAACAAGTTACCGCTTCGCTCTCGCCCTGCGGGCTCGTTCCCCGGTCCCCTGCGGGGACACGGGGTGCGCGCCGCGCGAGCGCTTGGTCGCGCTCGCGTGCGGTGTTTACGGCTTCCTTCGGGCGCCTGCCGTTGCAGGGTCGTGAACGCCTACGGCGCATGACCCGAGGGGCAGCGAGCCAGCACCGGTGGGCGACGGTGGGCGTGTTGTTGCTGCTGCCCGTGTTGGGCGGCGGCTTCGACGTGCTGCGGGTGCGCAACGCTGCGGTGGAGCGCGGCAATGCCGCGCTGGCGGCGGGCCTGGCCAAGGATGCGCTGGCGGCCTACGACCAGGCGCTGGCAGAGCAGCCGGACGCGCAGGGGATCCACTACAACCGCGGCGTGGCCCTGCACCGGCTCGGCCAGCACGAGGCCGCGCGGCAGGCGCTGCTGCGCGCGACCCAAGGCGAGGATCGCGCGCTGCGCGCCAAGAGCTTCTACAACCTGGGCGACGTTGATTTCGAGCAGAAGCGCTTCGCCGAGGCGGCGACGGCGTTTGCGCAGGCGCTGCGCTTCGATCCGGGGCATCGAGCGGCCAAGTGGAACCTGGAGCTGGCGTTGCGGCGCCGCGAGCAGGAGCAAAAGAAGGAGCAGCAGCAGCAGAAGGAGCAGCAGCAGCAGGACCAGCAGCAGAAGAACCAGCAGCAGCAGAAGGACCAGCAGCAGCAGCAGGAGCAGCAGCAGCAGCAGCAGGACCAGCAGCAAAAGAAGCCGACGTCGCAGGGTGACCAGGGCGCGCGCCCGGACGCGCAGCAGCCCCCGCGCGAGCCGGCGCCGACGCCCTCGCCGACTCCGCGCGAGACGCCGCGAGAGGCCGCGGCACGCGCGGCCAAGGCCGCGGCCGCGCAGCAAGGGGAGCGCGAGCGACAGCAGGTCTTGGAGGCCCTCGACCGCAACGACAAAAACGTCCAGCGCGAGCAGGCCCGCCGGTTGCAAGGGCTCTACCGGCCGCCGGCGAAGGACTGGTAGCGTGCAGGGCCTGCTCCTAGGACCCGCTCGAAAATAACGCGATCAACTGGGCGTTGAGGCGCCCGCCGGGCAAGGCGCAGCGACGAAGGAATACTGTTGGTATTGCGAGGAGCTGCAACGCAGCCCGGCGGGATGGATCGACGGCCAGATGGATGAGTTATTTTCGAGCGGGTCCTTGTCTCGGCGAGGGTCTTGTGGTCGCGGGAAAGGCGTGAGGAGGCTCGTGCTCGGGGCGCTGCTCTGCGCGTGGTCCCTCTGCGCCGCGGCGCCCGGGGCGCGGGCGCAGGGCGCCAGCGTGCGGCTGACGGTCGATCGGCACCTGGCCGTGCTGGGCGAGCCTTTGGTCGTCACCGTCGAGGTGGCCGTCGAGGGGCGGGCCGAGGTGGACTTCATCGAGCCGGCGCTGCGGGGCTTTCGGGTGCTCGGCGCGAGCTTGGTCAGCCGCAACATCGAGATCATCAACTGGCAGATGCGGCGCCGCGAGACGCGCGTCTACGAAGTTGCGCCGCTGCAGCTCGGGACGCTGACCCTGGGGCCGGCGGGCGTGCGTCTCGC
This sequence comes from Pseudomonadota bacterium, assembly GCA_016702545.1. GTDB lineage: Bacteria > Myxococcota_A > Polyangia > JADJTL01. Next base: position 75,963 of record JADJDT010000020.1, read on the forward strand.
GCGGCGCGTGATCCAGTCGAACACCGTGCAGCTCGAGGTGCGCCCGGCGGGGGCCGGCGCACCGCCCTCGTCGGCGTCCGCGGCGCCGCCAGAGGGGGACGCGGCCCTCGGTGGGGCGGTGGTGCCGCGCGCGGGGGTCTTCGTGGCCGCCCAGGCCTCGCTGACGCGCGCCTATGTCGGGCAGCAGCTCGTCGTCACCTGGCGGCTCTACACCCAGTCCGACCTGCTCTCGTTCCAGATCGAGACCCGACCGACGACCGACGGCTTCTGGAGCGAGGACGGCGGCTCGCCGCGGCGCCTCGAGTTCGAACGAGTGGCGCTCGCGGGGCAGGCCTACGCCGCGGCCCTGCTGCAGCGCACGGTGCTCTTTCCGCAGCGCGCGGGGCGCTTGACGATCGGGCCGCTGGAGGTGCAGCTGCAGACGGCCGACGCCGTGCTCGACGGGGCGCTGCGACGGCGCGCCGACCCTTTGACGATCGAGGTCCTGCCCCTGCCCAGCGAGGGGCGGCCGGCGGCCTTCGTCCCGGCGAACGTGGGTCGCTTCGCGCTGGCCGCGCTCCTCGATCGCGACAGCGTCGAGGTCGGTCAGGCCGTGACGCTGCGCTTGATCGCCCGCGGCAGCGGCAACCTGCAACAGCTCGTGCTGCCCGCGCTGCCGGCGTTGAAGGGGGTTCGCAGCTTCGAGCCCAAGCGCAGCGATCGACTAGAGGCCAACCAGGCCGGGTTGCAGGGCGAGAAGGAGGTCGCCTACCTGCTCTTGCCGCAAGAGCCGGGCGAGCTGCGGCTCCCCGCCATGACCCTGGCCTTCTTCGATCCCGAGGCGCGGGCCTATCGCGAGGCGCGCAGCAGTCCGCTTCGGCTGCGGGTCACGGGCAGCGCCGTCGCGGCGGGGCTCGGCTCGCCGAGTGGGGTGGGCGCGAGCAACGTGCTCGGCCCCGACATCCGGCCCCCCCGTCCGGCGGAGACGCTGCGAGACCGCGTGCCACCCGCGCCCTTCCATGGCGGGTACGTCAGCCTGGCGCTCCTCCCCTTGCTGCTGCTGGCAGCGGGCTGGGGGACCGGGCGTCTGCGCGCGGCACGCAGCGCGCCCACCCCGCGCGCGCGCGAGCGGGCGTTGCGCCGCCGCGTGCGCGCGCTGCTGCACCAGGCGCGTGCTGCGGTGGCCCACGCGCGTCCGCGAGCCGCTATCTCCGCGCTGCTGGCGGCGGCGCTGCACGAGCAGCTCGATCACCAGCTCGGGCTGCGCACGGCGGGGCTGACGCGCGAGGCGCTGTGCGCGGCGCTCGGCGCGCGCGGTGCGCCGGCGGGGCTCGTGGAGGCAGTAGGCACGCTGCTCGACCACTGCGACCAGGCGCGCTTTGCGCCGGGCGCCGACCCGCAGTGGGCGGCCGCGGAGGCGATCGCCGCCGCCGAGGAGCTGCTCGGGCGCGTGGCCGCGCTGGCGTCCACGAAGCGGGACGGCGGGCAGGAGGGGTCGCCGTGACGCGCTGCTTCTCCACGGCGACGGCGGTGCTCTTGGCCGCGCTGCTGCTGCTCGTGCCCCCGCGGGCGCAGGCGGAGACGATCGACGCGACCTACCGGCGCGCGCTGGCCGATTACTATGCGGGTCGCCATGCCGCCGCAGCGGCGGCGCTCGAGCGCCTGGTCGCGCTGCCGCTGCGCCACGAGGCGCTGTTCTACAACCTCGGGTGCGCCTACTACCGCCTCGGTCGCCTCGGGCCGGCGATCTTCGCCTTCGAGCGCGCGCTGACGCTGGAGCCCGGCTTCGACGATGCGCGGCACAACCTGCAGCTCGCGCGCGCGCAGGCCGCGCGGCGCGGACGCGACGTGTTGCGCGGCGCCAGCGACGAGCCGATCTGGTTGCGGGCCGTGACCCTCGGCGAGCTGCCGACCTGGTGGGGCCTGACCTTGGTGCTGTGGTGGGCCGTGCTCGGCGTGCTCGTGTGGCTGCGCCGCGTCGCCCCCGGGCCGGGCCGCGCCGGGTTGTTGGCCGTCAACGCGCTGCTCGCGCTGCTGCTGGTGGCGAGCAGCGCGCTGCTGGCCGGCCGCATCCACCTCGCGCGCAGCGTGCACCAGGGCATCGTCTTGCCGGACAAGCTCGCGGTGCGCGAAGGACCCGACGCCGCGGCGCGCAGCGCCTACAGCCTGCACGCGGGCCTGCGCGTGCGCTTCGTCGACGAGGTCAACGGCTGGCGCCGCATCCGGCTCGGCAACGGCCTCGAGGGTTGGGTGCGCAGCGAGGACGTCGGCGCGCTGTAGCGGGTGCTAGCGCTCGCGCCCTCTCCGCCGGCGCGTGCGCCGCAGCGCCAACAGCAGCGCGCCGAGCGCGGGCAGCGCAAGCGGCGGGACCCGGGTTTCGCGCCCCTGCGCTCCGTCTCCGCTGCGCCGGACCGCGCAGCCACCCTCTTCGGTCGAGGCTTCCCAGGGTGGAAGCCCGCAGGTGGGCGCCGCCGGGTCCGGGCAGGCCGCGCTGCCGCGCGGGTCGGCGATCGGGGCGGGAGTGGGCGTGGAGGCCAGCGGAGCGGGGTTGCCATAGGCCATGGGGGGGCCAGCGCCGGCGCCGCCGACCACGAAGCGCCACTGCTGGCGGGCGACGAAGCCATCCTGGTCGCGCGCCAGCACGGTCACGACGTGCGTTCCGGCGGCGAGAGGGCCGATGCTCTGCCGCGCCGTGCCACCGGACGAGGACTGCGGCGCGCCGCCGTCAATGGCGATACTGAGCTCCTGCATCGCGACGCGGCTCGTCGCCGAGAGCTGTAGCTCGAAGCTGGCGGGCATCTGCGGGTGCAGGGGCGTGTGCAGTCGCAATGTTGGCAGGGGTGGCGGCGGCGGGTTCCACGCCACCTGGCTGATCCAGTCGGTGTAGACGTCGACGCGGGTATCCCAGGCCGCGCTCGTGTCGAAGATCCAGAGCGTTGTAAGATCCAATACGCTCGTTGAGTGAACGCCCGCCAGTTCCCGCTTGCCGCCGCGGACGGCAAAGCTTGGCCCCCCGGAGTCGCCCGGGTAAGTGATACCATCTCCCCAGCGAAACCCCGCGAAGGCGAAGGTGTAGGGCTGCACGGCCTCGATGCTGTTCTTCGCTGAGCGCTTGCGGCCATCGCTGGGTGCGTCCGAGCCCGTCGCGCCACAGCCGACCAGCGTAAGCGCCTCGCCGACCGCTGGCGGTGCGCCTGCGAGTTCGGGGAAATCGATGCCGGGGACGGGCTCCGACAGGAACAAGATCGCGATATCCGCCGCACCCTTGTCCGCACCGGCGTAGCCGGGATGGATGACCGGAGCGTAGAAAGGAATCCCCTCGGCCGGGCCCGCGTCGAGCTTGAACCAGCCGCGCTTGAGGTCATCGGCACAGTGCGCCGCGGTCAGAATCTGTCGTGGCCCGATCAGGGTTCCAGTGCAGATCTTCTTTGTACCCGGCAACTCGCGCCTCTCGAGGTCGTAGGGTTGAGCCCTTCCCGCCACCTCGAAGGACATCAGCCCCACCTCCGGGTAGCCCGGCTCGAGTTGGCCGCTGACGACCGCCTGGCCCGTGCTCGCGAGGTCCGGTGCCTCGTTCGGCACGCAGGCGGCACTGGCGGCGAGCCAGATCAATCCCGTGGCGAGCGCCCTTCGTGGATAGAGGAGTGACCGTTCCGAGAGCACGGGCGAGCGCAAAGCAAGTTCAAGGCCGATTTGAGCTCAATCAGAGAGACAGCGTAGCCGCTCGCTTTCAAACGTGAAAAATGCGTCGACAGGCGCGGAAGATGCCCCATCGGCTCGGCGAAACGGGGTGCTGCGCCAGCCATGGACAGCCCGCCTTCCGGCACCGCCAAGCACCTCAGCCAACGCCGGCACCCCGCTGGGGCGCGGCGCGCCGGTCCCAATTGCGCGGCTGGCGGGTACCGCGCAGGGGTCTGCGTCTTTGAGAGCCGAGGGCTTTGCGCCGTGGCCAAGAATCGAAGGGGGCGATCCTGGAGCTGGCAGGCCGTGCGGCCACCCGCTCTTCTCCCCCGCGCGCCGTCGGCTCCGCGGAAGGTGGAGAATCATTCGCAAGCATCAGCAGGAACGAGCTGCACGCCGGCTGGAAGGGCGACGCCAGGTGGCGTCGTCGGTGCTCCGCGACTGGCGCGCATCGTGCAGCTAGCGCGCCGGGCGCAGGCGGGAGCGGTCCCGCGACCCTTGGTTGTTTAGCGGATGCCTGAAAGCGACAACCCTTTCGATGCGGGGCAACGAGGCCGTCGGCTGTGCTGGCGCGCCATGTCGTGCCAACGCGGCGTTGCCGCCGCCCTCGTTGTCCTCCTAGGCCTCTCCCTAGGCGCAGCGGGCGAGGTTAGGGCTGCCCAACCCGAGCGCGAGCATGGCCCCGGCTACTACCTGGCCGGGGCGATCGTGCGTTTGGCGCTGGCCCGGGGTCTTTTCCAGGACGGCGCCAAGGGGCTAATGGCCGAGCGCCTCGTTTCCGACGCCTTGGCCAGAGACCGGGTTGATCGTGTCGCGGATCGCTCGCCGATCCTCGCTGCGGTTGGCGGTCGTCCCGGCACCTCTCCGGACCCCACGCCAGCGCAGGTTCCACTGTTTATGCCTGTTTCGCTCGCCTTGGCTCAAACCTTCAAAGATACGCCGGATCTCAGGAAGCTTGTGAACACCAGGGCCCTTGGTCGCCTCGGCCGGTGGTTGTTCCTTGTCAACGGCGTTGGTGCGGCGTTGCCCGTGGGCCGGGTGCAAGAAGCGCTGCGCCGTGTGGCGCGCGACAACGCCCGAGCGAACGATTTGCTGCAGCACCCGAGGGTTGTCGAGTTGCTCCGTTCGCACGAAACCGCGATGCTCGGTCACCGAGCTCTGCTGGCCTGCAGCACGGCGGCGCGCCAGAGCGAAAGGTTGCCGCGCGCGACGTTAGAGGAGGTTCTGCGAGCCGCGGGCGCGGCATCGGCGGCCAGTCGTGACCTCTTGGAGCTGCTCTACCGCCAGAGGTGGGGCGAAGCAGCCCCGACCGTCACGCTCCCCCCTTCGTTGGAGGGCCGGTTGACCGGTGATCCGGAGGTAGAGGACATGTTTTGGGGGGAGGCATGTCGCGCTGAGGAACTCGGGAGTGGGGCGCCCTTGTGGCCCTGGTCTCTCGTCGCCGACACCCAGGTCTGGCTGGCTTCGATGGGCCGACTCGACCCCTACCTAGCGCCTCAGCGCCGCTGCATCCTGCCCTGGCTGGACCAGTTTCGCTTTCCCGAAATAGACGTCCGCGCCGCGCACCCCTCGCTGAAGGAGTTTGCGGAGCACGTTGTCCATCCGGAGCTCGTAGTCCCACAGACCTTCCCGCTTCCCGAGGGGGTGTTGGCCGTCGCGAGGCTAGAGGCGACCAAGCGACTCCTTCGTGATTTGAACGTCGGACGGGGCCACAAGAACGGGTCCGGTAATAAAGGAGAAGAGGACGTCGCAATCGTCGCAGAAGCGGCTGTGGCCGAGCGTTTCGGTCGAGATACTCTCATTCTCACGCAGGACAGGGGGATCACGGTTCCGCTGATCCAGCGGACCAAGGGTTGGGGCGAGAGGGGGCCGGGGAGGCCACTTCACGAGCTCTTCCCCGGGGGATGCACCGTCGAGCTAACCGATGAACAACGGATCCATGTCATCCCCGCGCCATTGCCCAAGAAGGGTGGCACCGCGAGCGGAGCGGCGGTGCGGCCCTGGCTGCAACCGGGCACCATTCCGGCACGTTGGGCGGCCGATTGGTTTCTGGATTGGGCAAGAAGAAATGGAGACCACGAAATGGCCGATGGGGCGGCTGAGCAGCTGGTCGCTCGGTTTGGCCTTGTACAGGAGGCCCTTCTGGCTACCGCGCACGATCTGGGGTTGAGTTGTCAACCAGATTTGTCGAATTTGCTCCGCGTTGAAAGGCAACCCGCGCCCCCCGTGGCCGAACAACCGCAAGGCCTTGGCCTCTGACGCCGAGAACGGGCGGGCGCGCGTCTTGGCGCGAAGCGCGTGGCGCCAGCCACCGCTCGCTACCGCCTACCGTTCCGGATTTCGGCGCGCCGCCGAGATGGCGATTGCAGTGAACACAACGCTGACGATCGCTGAGCGCTACGGTGGGCCGCCGGGTTGCGCCAATGGTGGTTTCGTTTGCGGGTTGCTGGCAGAGCAGCTCGCGGCCGAGCGCGTCGTGCAGCCGGGCGGGCTCGTGGGCGCGGTGCAGGTTCGGCTGCGGCGGCCGACGCCGTTGGGCACCGAGCTCGCGCTGGAGCGAGGGGCTCCGGGCGTGGTGCTGCGCCAGGGGGCGGAGCTGTTGGCTGAGGCGAGCGAGGTGGCGGAGGAGGCGGTCGAGGCGGCGCCTCCCCCCGCGCTGCTGTGGGGGCCGGAGCTTCTGTCGGCCGCTCGGGCGGCGGCCGCGCGCTTCGCCGGGCACGAGGCGCACCCCTATCCGAGCTGCTTCGTTTGCGGGCCGCTGCGGGCGCTGGGCGAGGGGCTGCGCATCTTCGCCGGGCCCGATGCGACGGGCGCGGGGGTCGCGGCGCCCTGGGTACCCGAGGCGTGGTGCGCCGATGCGACGGGAAGCGTGCCCGTGCCGCTGCTGTGGGCCGCGCTCGATTGCCCCGGGTACTTTGCGGTGGCGCGCGCGGGCGAGCGGGCGCTGCTCGGCACGATGACGGCGCAGGTCAGGCCTGGCGCCTTGCGCGCCGGAGACGCCTGCGTGGTCGTGGCCTGGGCGCTCGGCGCGGAGGGTCGCAAGCGCCACGCGGCGACGCTGCTCTACGGCGCCGACGGCGCGGTCTGCGGTCGGTCGCGGCAGCTCTGGATCACCGTGTGAAGCGCGCCGGCCCGCGCGCTCAGATGTCGTCCGTGCCGCCGACCTGGGGACGCGCATGGGCGCCGCGACCGTTGTCCGGTGCGGGGCTGGTGCGGATGGGGGTGCTGGCGCGGCTGCTGGGGGCGCCTCCGCGGCCGGTGGCTTCGCGCTGCCAGCGCTCGCCGGCGGTGGGGCTGGGTTGGGCGCTGGGGCCGGCTGGGCGGCGCGGGCCGGGGCCGTGGCGGGCCGGGCCGCGGGGGCGGGGGCCGGGGGCGCTGCGGCGGCCGGCGTCTTCGACTCCGCCGCGGTGGCCGCCTTGGCGGCCTCCGCCTCGGCCAGCTCCTCCTCCGTGGCCTGCAGCGCGGGATCGCCGACCGTCTGCTTGAGCTCCGGCCAGACCTCGGGCAGCAGGCCCTCGGAGACGTAGAACAGCCCCTGGCGCTCGCCCGGGGTCGCGAAGAGCGTGACGTCGACGTTCTTGTTGAGGGCGCCGTGCAGCGAGCGGCAGTAGGTTTGCCACATCACGATGCTCTGGCGTTTGAGTCCCTGGCCCGTCACCAGCGTCTGCTCGGGCCGACCCAGGGCCTGCTCCATGCGGGCCTCGGGGCCGGGCGGGGCAAAGGCAGCCTCCCCGAGCTGGAAGGCCACCCAATCGAGCTGATCCTGGTTCACGGCGTAGACCACCTTGGAGACGGCCTGTTGCTCGCCGGCCGCGGCGACGTGGTACTCGAGGCTCTGGTCACGCGCGCGGATCATCCGCGGCTTCGGCTCGGGGGGCAGCGCGCGAATGCTGTCGAGCGTCGCGTCGAGCCGCTGGCAGTGCGCGTCGTCGAGCGGGCGCAACTTGACCACGCCCTCGCTCTCCAGCCGCGCCAGGAGCGCGCTGGCATCGGTCGTGGTGCCTTCCAGCCGGTGAAGGCTGCCCGACAGCGCCCCTTGGGCCTTGAAGCGTTCGCCGCCGGTGCGGACCAGTCGCGCCACCTGCGCCACCGCGTCCGGGCCGCGCAGGATGGCCAGGCGGTCCTCCTCGAGCAGCTTCCACTTGCCCGAAAGCAGCGCGTCGGTGGGGCCGGCGCAGCTCACGCTGAGATAGGCGCGGAACTGGTGATCGGGGAGGAACTCATGACAGTGGACCGGCTTGCCGTCGTCGTCGACATAGGCCCAGCGCCCGAGGACCCACTCGGGCTTGCGGCAGCCAGCAGCCGCGGCGAGCAGCAGACCCGCGCAGAGGGCCCAGGCGGCGGCTCCGCGCGCGGGGGTGCCTCCGCGCCGGAGGCCGACCAGGAGAAAGCGATGCGGTGCGCGCAAGGTGCCTCGCTGCGTCATGACGTCCTCCACCGAGTGCGTGTGTCCGGCGATGATACGCGACGCCACGACGCCCCGTCGATTCCGTGCACCAAGAGCGTCTCGCGCCGCCACCCGCGGCCGCCGCCCCGGGCCCGCCAGACCCGCTCCGGGCCCCAAGCGACGGCGATGGCCCCCCGCCGTCATGGGTAGGATAATTAACCACTCAGACATACTCATCCTACAATGTCCCCCACAATGGAAAGCGGAGGCGACCCATGCTGGATCCCAGAGTCGACCGGCGCCGGCACGTGGCCTATGTGACCCGGCACACCGAGTACCATTGCCGCGGCCGCGAGTGTGTCGGCGTGCGCAACCGTCGCACGGGCGAGTGGGTCCTCGACCACGGGGCGCTGCGCGGGCGCCTGGCCGGGGCCACCGACGGCGGGAGTCCCCTCGTGGAGGGCCCGCCGATCGGCCTGCGCTTGCTCTTCCTCGGTCGCGAGGGCGTCCTCACCTCGCGAGTCGAGGCGATGCTGCGCCCGGAGAAGGACGTGCTGGCCCGTTACGCCAGCCGCGCCTCCGCGGGGTCGATTCGAGGCCCACGCGCGCCCGCTGCCGCGTAACCGCCTGCCCACCCCCGACCGAAACGGCGCCCCCCATATCGTCGCCGCGGTTGCGCTACACTGCGGCTGCCCCCAACAATCCAGGAGCCCCACCATGCGCGCTTGCGTGATCACGCAGTTCAATCGCCCCTGGGAGCTGCAGCAGCTCCCCGAGCCCCGACCCGCGGCCGGTCAAGTCGTCGTTCGCATTCACGCCAGCGGCCTCTGCGGTACGGACGTGCATGTGCACCACGGCAAGTTCCCGGTGCGGGTGCCGCTGGTCGCCGGTCACGAGCCGGTCGGCGAGGTGGTTGAGCTCGGCGCGGGCGTGACCACGCTGCAGCGCGGCGACCGCGTGGGCGTGTGCTGGACGCAGAAGGGCTGCGGGCGCTGTCGGTCCTGCCAGGAGGGACGCAGCACCTACTGCCAAGAGCAGCAGTCCTGGATGAACCTGGGCGGTGGCAATGCGGAGCTGATGCTGGCCTGGGCGGAGGGCTGCACGCTGCTGCCCGATGGCCTGAGCTATGAGGAGGCGGCGCCGATCTTCTGCGCGGGCTACACGGTCTTCAGCGGGCTGCGTAACGCGGACCCGCGGCCGGGCGATCGCGTGGCGGTGCTGGGCATCGGTGGGCTCGGGCACCTCGCCGTGCAGTACGCCGCGGCGCTGGGGCTCGAGGTGATCGCGGTCACTTCGACCGACGGCAAGCGCGTCGAGGCGCGGCAGCTCGGGGCCAGCGAGACGCTGGTCGTGCGCCAACACGTGGGCGAGGAGCTGATGGCCCTCGGCGGGGTCGACGTGATCCTTTCGACCACCAACTCGGCGGCGCAGGTCGGTCAGGCGCTGATCGGGCTGCGGCCCGAGGGCCGTCTGGTCAACATGGGTCTGGTCGACGGGCCGATCCCCGTCGATCCCTTCGCCCTGCTGATGGGGCAGCGCCGGTTGATCGGCTCGCTGCAGGACGAGCGCCGCGATCTGGTCGAGGCCCTGGCGTTGGTGGCCGCAGGCAAGGTCAAGCCGCGGCTCGAGCTCTACCCCCTCGATCAAGCGAACGCCGCGCGCGACCGGCTCGAGACCGGCAAGGTGCGCTACCGCGCAGTCTTGCAGCACGCCCGCTAGCAGCCTGTCGGAGAAGGTCACGAGCCGATCGAGCGCGAGGCGTGGCACCGCCAGCCTGGTGCCAGTCAGGCGCCGCCCACCGGGCCGCAGGCGAGGGGCTCACCCGAGCGGAACGTGCCGGCCGGTGGGCGAGCACCGTGGCGCAGGCGCCCTTCGCCAGGCTCGGTCCGAAACCCGATACCGCAGTGCTAGCGAGCGCTGGCGATCAGCTGCGTGATGGCGTCCCTGATCTGCGCGGCGGTGCCGACCAGCAGATAGACCTCGGAGCGGAGCAGCTCGTACTTCCGGTTCTGCAGGGTGGTCGCCGCGTTGTTCAGCTTGGACGGGTTGAGCAACCCGCTGAAGAGGTCGGTGAAGCCGACCTTCGACATGTTCCGGGTCAGCTCGACGTTCGAGAGGGTGGCGTTGTTGTCGAACATGTCATCGCTGGTGCGACGGCTCTCGAGCTGGAGTGCCCGCCCATCGAAGGTCTTCGTCACAATCGGTTCGGCGTTCGCCGTCGTGCCCGGCTTGTAGAGGGCGATGGCCAGGCCCTGCGTCGGGCTGCTCGAGGTGCTGAGGATCAGCGCCTTCTCGTAGCCGGCCTCGAGCGGGCGGCCGATTTTGTTGAGGAGATCGGCCTCCGATCGGGCCCCCTGCCTGGCGACGGCGCGGGTGAGGGTGTGGTCGCGCTTGAGGTAGAAGAGGAACCCTGGGTTCCAGACAGCGTTGTCGAAACGCAGCGTCCAGCGCGAGATCAGGGTTCCCAGATCGTAGGCATCCGTGTTGGCGATCGCGGGCCCGTAGCGATCCGTGACCGACCTAGCCAAGAGCGTGCGGTCGAGCACCGACGACCCGTCCGCCTTCATCACCCCGCTGATGAACTGCACCAGCGTGTTCGCCTCCTGCTTCGCGCGCACGAAACGATACTCGTAGTAGTGCTTGAAGCAGGCGATGGTGATCCTCCCACCGTCGCGGCAGTTCTGGTAGCTGCCGTAGAAGTCGAACTCCGAGGTGACCTCGTCGATCTGCGACCCTGTATCGTTGTAGTTGTCCTGGTCGGTATGGGCCGGGCTGTAGCCGTCCGGGGCGAGGTCGGTCGACTCGACGAAGTCGTAGTTGCCATCGCCGTTGTAGAGCGCGAGACGACGAGGCGGCAGGACCAGGGATTGGCTGCTGGCCCGGACCCTGACCGAGGTGCCGGCAACGTCGGAGAACCCCGCCTGTGTTGGGTTGTAGACCGCCTTGTGCAGCCGATCGCGAAGCGCCGATTGCCCGCCCCGGCCGAAGCGACTGGAGGTCGTGCCGACGATATCGCCGACGCCGGGAAGGACCAATTGGTTGATGTAACCGCCGCCGAAGCTGCCGATGCCGAGCGTGACGTTGCCGGAACTCAGCGTGTGGGTCGTGGTGTCGGCCTTCCCGGATACGGCGATGATCGCCAACGTGTTGTTTGCGCTCACGGACGGGAAGACGCAGGAATCGGCGCTCGCTGCGGTGCAGGCGTAGTGCTCCTCGAGCCGCGGCACTCGGAACGAACCGGAGTCGACGAGCCGCGCGGCGGCACTGCCGTTCGTCGCTTTGACGCCGAGAACGTGCACATAGCGTCCGCCACGCAGCTGCAGCGTCGTTTCGGCGATCTTGATGCGGTAGCGGTGGTACAGGAGCGCGCTGCTGCAGGCGGTGGCGACTGCCGCTGAGCTGGCCAAGTTGGCGCGTGTGGTGCTGACGAAGTCGGTGGCCGCGTAGCTGCTTGGGCTGGTCGAGGCGTAGAACTGGACGTTGATCGAACGGCTCTGCGACCGCTCACAGGCCCAGCCGCTGATGTACCAGGCGCCGTCGATCTTCGTGACAGCATCGACGTGGCCTTTGATCGCGCTCGTGCTGAGCGCCTGAGCGGTCGAGCCGATCGCTGCGCCGAGCGTGTCGACGCCCTCGACCGCAGGATCCACCCCCTCTTCCACGGGGAGACCACAGGCTGCGAGCAGCAGGCAGTACGCTAGTGACAGGCGGTAGGGGGGCTTCATCGGGGACTCCTCTTCGTTGCGCCGCGAGGCTCGAAGGTGCGAGCCTGCGCGGCGCATCCGCGCCTTGCAACGCGCATGCCCAATCGCCTCGATCGCGGCGCCGCGCTGCGCCCCCATGGGCAAGAGGCTTTTCGTTGCTCGCGAGTGCCGGGGGGCTGGGGCCCGGGGGCCGCGGCCCCGGTGCGGTCCGTCACCAGGGCGCACCCGCCCGACCACGGCACCCGACCAACCACGGCACCCGACCAACCACGGTGCCTGACCGACCGGACCGACTGGACGGGAGTGCGGTGCCGGGAGTGCGGTGCCGGGAGTGCGGTGCCTGCGGTGCCGGGAGTGCGGTGCCAACCACCCGGGACGCAACACCGGACGGGGCGCTGCCGGAGTGCGGTGCCAACCACCCGGGACGCAACACCGGACGGGGCGCTGCCGACAACGGCGAGGCATGGGGCGACCTCTCCGCAGGCAGCTGGCCGAGACAGTGTATCTGGTGACCAACCGGACGCTCGAGGAGCGCTTCTGGCTGAAGCCCACGGCCGAGACGCCGCAGGTGCTGGGCACCTGGCTCGCCTACGCGGCCCAGCGCTACGGCGTGGAGCTTTACGCCTTCGTGGTGATGAGCAACCACGTGCACGTGCTGCTGCGTGCGCCCCAGGGCAACCTGGCCGACTTCATGGGCTACTGGCAGGCCAACGCGGCCAAGGGGATCAACCGCCTGCATGGCCGTCGCGGTCCGCTCTGGCAGCGGCGCTACAGCGCGGAGCCCGTGCTGGACACTGAGGCCCTGCTCGACCGGGCGGCCTATGTGATGGCCAACCCCGTTCTCGCGCACCTGGTGGCGCGCCCCGAGCAGTGGCCGGGGCTGAGCAGTCTCGGTCAGCTGCTGGGGCAGCCAGCCCCTGAGTTTCAGCACTTCCGCGCCAGCGCCTGGCACGCCGCAGGTTGTCCCGCCGACCGCGGGCCCTTCCAGCAGCGGGTGCAGCTGCAGCTTGCGCGCCTCCCGGGCCTGGAGCACCTCCCTGCGGCGCACTACCAGGAGCGGCTGCGCACCGCCGTCGAGCTGCATGTCGAGGCGGCCCGTTGTGCGCGGCAGCAGGAGGGGCGCACGGTCATGCGCCGCGCCGCCCTGGAGGCCATCCGACCGTCCCAGCGCCCGGTTCGCCCCAAGCGCAGCCCGCGGCCCTTGTGTCACACCACGAGCCCGACGCTCTGGGCCGAGTACCGCACCCAGTGGCGCGCCTTCGTCGAGGCCTACCGGCACGCCGCACCGCGCTACTGCGACGGTGACGTCACCGCGACCTTCCCGCCCGGCAGCTTCCCGCCGTCGCGCTATCCCCGCGCCCGCTGCTTCGTCTCGACCTCCTGACCGGCCCCACGCCGCCCCTCGCTGACGCGTCGCTCCTTGCGTCTGACCGCCTCCGCAGCCACCGGCGCGCCGACCGGGAGCCCAGGATCTCGACGGCGACGCCACCGATACCAAGGTCTCACGCGCCGAATCATGCGCGGGCGACCGCCGAGCAGGACACCGCCCTTCGATTCGTCCTGTCGGCCACAGTCGCGGAGCCCGACCGCCACAGCGCATCACCGCGTGGTTGGCACCGCTTCGGCAGGCAGCACCGCTTCGGCAGGCAGGCACGGCAGGCAGGCAGGCAGGCAGGCAGGCAGGCAGGCAGGCAGGCAGGCCGGGCACCGCTTCGGCAGGCCGCTTCGGCAGGCCGGCACCGCTTCGGCAGCAGGCGTTCCCCTGCCTTCGGAGCTGCTGCGGGGTGCCGCCGCCAGCTCTTCCAGCCGCCGTGGGTGGGCCGGAGCGCTGCCGTCGGCTGGGCTGCAGAGGCGCCGGTCCGCCGCGCCCGGGCGCTGAGCGGCGCATCGGGCGCACCGGCGTCCAAGTCCACTTCGCCTTGCGTCGGGCACGGGGCGTCGTCCACCACCTGACAGCGCCGGCAGGGCAGGGTAGCCTCGCGGTCGCGCCCGATCTTCTCGCCCGGCGCGGAGTGAGCTGATGAGCCTGCAGGTCTGCTTTCACGGCAATTGCTTCGATGGGGTGGTCTCGGCGGCGGTCTTCTGGCGCTTCTATCGCCAGCGGGTCGATGCGCGGGCTGCGGTGACCTTTCGCGGGATGAGCCACGGGCAGGGCGATCCCTACGGTGTTGATCACGATGCGCTCTTCGCCGCCGAGGACAACGCCGTGGTCGATTTTCGCTACTCGCCTTCGCCGCGCCTCGGCTGGTGGTGCGACCACCATCACAGCGCCTTTCTACAGCCCGAGCATCGGGCGCACTTCGCCGCCGATCGCTCGGGGCGCAAGTGCTTCGACCCGCAGGCGCCCTCCTGTGCCGGTCTGCTCGGCCGCTGGTTGGCGCGGGAGCACGGCTTCGAGCTCGCGCCCGTGGTCGAGCACCTGCGCTGGGCCGATGTGATCGACAGCGCGCGCTTCGAGAGCCCGGCGCAGGCCGTCCGGCTCGAGTCACTGGCGCTGGAGCTGATGGCGCTGCTCGAGCAGGCCCCGCCGCCGGCGCTGGTCGAGGAGTTGATCCAGGCGCTGGCTGCGGGCACGCTGGCGCAGGCACGGGCGCTGCCGGCGATCGCGCAGGCGGTGGCGCCCGTGCTCGAGCAGCAGCGCGCGCTGCTCGAGCTGATGCGCCGGCGCCTCGAGCTGCAGGGCGGGGTGGCGACCTTCGATCTCAGCGCCGACGGCGTGGAGGGCGTCAACAAGTTCGTGCCCTACTACCTGCACGAGGGCGTGCGCTACACGGTGGGCCTGACCTGCTCGTCGCGGCGCGCCAAGGTCTCGGTCGGCAGCAATCCCTGGCAGCGTCCCGAGCCGTTGACCAACCTCGCCGAACTCTGCGCGCCCTGGGGCGGCGGTGGTCACGCGGTGGTGGCGGGCATCTCGCTGCCACCCGAGCAGCTCGATCGCGCCCGTGAGGCGGCCGCCGCGATCGCCGCGCAGCTCCGCGCCACGGCGCCGTGACGGAGGGCGCGAGGGCGCGATCCGAGGTGGCATTCGTCGCGCAGCTGTGATGTGATCGCGGGCCTGATCCCGACGATGTCAGCACTAGGGCCTCGAGCTGCGCGGGCGCGCGGCCGGTCGGCGGCGCTGGCGGCGCTGGCGGCGCTGGCGCTCGTGCTCGTCTGCGCCCCGCGACCAGCCGCGGCGCAGCTCACCGAGCTGCAGCTCGCGCGGCGCCAGGGCGCCGGCTGGTGGGCGCGCTTCAAGGGCTCTGCCGCGCAGCTCTCGACCTACCTCGGCAGCGGCACGCTGCTCACCGGTGAGCACGGCGACAACCCCTACGTCGGTCAGGACCTGCTGCTGCTGCCCCGGCTGAACCTGACGGGCGCACAGAGCGTGCGCCTGCTCTGGGGCGCCGGCTGCGAGTACACGCCCGCCGACAACGGGGCCTCGGGGCGGCGCTGCTCGCCCAGCGATCTGCGCCTCTCGTACCACCACATCGGGCTGTGGCGCGATCCATGGATCGGCGGCAGGCTGACCGGAAGTGCCCAGCTCTGGTTGCCGGTGTCCTACGAGAGCCGCGCCAACCACACCCTTTTTAACCTGCGCGGCGCGGCGGGTTACCTGGTGCGGGTCGCGCGCGAGCGGCTCGAGCTGCGCTACGACCTGGCCGTGCAGAAGTACCTACCCACGCGGCGCGCGCGCGGCTACGGCGGCGCGCGCAGCGACGGTGACGGCGTCGCGCTCTGCCTCGCGCGCGCGGGGCGAGGCGACGCAGCGGCCTGCGGCTCGGGCGGGCCGCTGAACGACAACGTGCTGGTGATCAACAGCCTGCATGTGGCCTGGTTCTTCCGCGACCGGCTGTGGCTGTCGGCCGATGTGCTGCTCTATAACTACTTCCGCTTCGCCGTGACGGACGATCCGCTGACGCCTCCCGGGCTGCCGCGGGGCGGCCGTGCGGACCAGAGCTGGGGCACGCTCGAGCTGGCCTATCAGCTCCAGCCGCACCTCGTGCTCGCGCTCGGCAGCTCGAGCCGCCAGCCGGCGCTCCACGCCGACGGACGCTGGCCGCGCTTTCCCTTCTGGGACTTCGTCTCGCCCGCCAACAACTTCAGCCAGCTCTACGTGGCCGCCACCGCGATCTACTAGGAAGCAAGCCCATGCACCCGATCCCCATGACGCCAGCCTCCGCCCCCGCTCCCGGTTGCCGCGCACGCACTGCCCGTCCCCGCCGGCGGCTGCTCGCCCTGGCCGGTTCCTTGGCGCTCGCGGTGCTCGCGGCCTGCGCTGGTGAGGGCGACCTCGATCGCACGCAGGCCAACCGCCTGCCGAAGTCGCTCTTCTCCGGCACCTGGTACCTGCGTAGCACGGTGATCGGGGTGCCCGGCACCGCGACGGCCTCGTGGATCGGCCAGACCGGCGCGCTGGAGAAGGTGCGCTGGGACATCCAGGAGAAGTGGCTGATCGCCTATCGCGCCTACGAGGAGGTGCCGGGCACCGACAGCGCCCAGCGCGGCAAGGTGGCCGCCAGCGAATACCGCGAGAACCCGGTGGCGGCCTTCCCGATCGAGTCGCACTTCGATCTGCGCCGCAACTACAACCCGACCACCGGCGAGCAGCTCAACGTGATCGAGGAGAACACCAGCGACCGCCCCTGGCACGAGCGCGAGTGGCTGCGCGTCGACTGGGCCACCAGCCAGGTCGACGGGCGGGCCTTCAGCGGCGCGGCGGGCCGCGTGCCCTATCAGGCGCGCTTCTTCGTGCAGGCGCACGAGCAAAGCGCCGACGCGCCGCGCTTCATCGATCGCGAGGGCCGCGCCGTCGACTTCGACGCGCTGGCCACGGTGCGGCAGCGCCCCGCGGCGACTTGGGGCGAGCGCATCGGTTACTTCGACATGGTCGGCAAGTTCCTGCTCGAGCCCGAGGAGGTCAAGCTGCGTTTCGGCGGAAGTGAGGTTGGGTTGCCGCTCTGCTGGTTCCAGAGCTACCGCGGGCAGAACTTCCAGACCGCGAGCTGCGGGCCGACCGAGGTGCGGGTGCGCACGGCCTTCCTGCGGGCTGGCGAGCGCAACTTCGAGCCGGTGCCGCTGCCCAACCGCGAGATGGGCAAGTTCGGCTACTTCCGCACCGAGCGCTTCACCTGGGACCGCCGCTACGGTCTGCGCGAATCGGGCCGCGTCTACCTCGCCGACGTGCACAACATCTGGAAGGCGGCCTATCGCACCGATGCGCAGGGCAAGCTCGAGCGCGACGCCGACGGCGCGTACGTGCCCATTCCGCTGGCCGAGCGCGACCCGAAGCCGATCGTCTACCACCTCAACGAGGACTTCCCCTGTGAGCTGATCAGCAGCGCGCAGCAGACCGCGGCCGGCTGGAACCGCGCCTTCCGTCGCGCGGTGGCCGTGGCCAAGGGCCTGCTGCAGCGCACCAGCGGCGACAGTGAGGCCGAGCTGGCGGCGATCGGTCGCGACGCCGTGCCCGACATGTTCGTGCTCAACCTCAACGGTTGGGTTCAGCAGCAGGCAGGGGACGACTGGAGCTGCAGCAACCTGCGGCGCGACCCGGCGCGCGTCGAGGCGCGGCTCGGCGACCTGCGCTACAGCTTCCTCGCCTGGGTGCCCGACCGACAGCTCAGCGGCCCGCTCGGCTACGGCCCGCACTCCGCCGATCCCGAGACCGGTGAGGTGATCGCCGGGATGGCTCACGTCTACGGCGCCGCCGTCGACGAGTATGCCAGCACCGCGCTCGAGATCATCCGCGTGCTCAACAACGACCTGAGCATCGACGACCTGACCACCGGCGCCGACGTCCGCCGCTACCTGGCCACGGTGCAGAAGCCGATCGACCCGGCAAAGATCCCGGCCGAGGCGGCCCAGCTCCGCGGCGAGCCGCTGCGCCAGCTGCTGCTGGGTGACGATGTGCTGCAGAAGCTCGCCGCGCTGCGCGAGCGCGGGCTCGAGCGCGCCAACCCCGGCGCGAGCCAGGCGCGGCGTGAGCTGGTGGCGGGGAGCAGCCTGGCCGCACCCCTGGTCGACGACGAGATCGTGCGCGCGCTGGCGCCCAGCGTCGCCGCGGCCGGCGGGGGCGCGGGGGCGCGCCTCGATCCCGCCAGCCTGCCAGCGGAGCTGCGCGACGCGCTCTCCCCCTTGCAGTGGGCCTCGCCCGCGATGCGCCAGCTCGACGAGCTGCGCACCTCCCGCGCGGCGGCGCAAACGCTATGGCTGGCCGAGTTCGCCGCCGACTCGATCCAGGGGCTCGCGGAGGAGGTCTGGCGGCGCTTCGGCGCGGCGAAGGACTACGACGCGATGTGGCAGCACCTGCGGCAGATGATCTTCCGCGCGGTGATGGAGCACGAGGTCGGCCACACCGTCGGGCTGCGCCACAACTTCGCCGGCTCCTACGACAGCGTGAACTACTTCAACCAGTACTGGGACCTCCGCGCGCCGGCCGACGCCCAGGGCAAGGGCGGGCTGATCGAGCGCGATCCTTTGGCCGCGGGTCAATCGCTGACCTTCGCGCAGCTCTACCAGCAAGCCCAGCAAACGCCGGCGCAGATCAGCGGCCGGATGCGCGAGTATCAGTACTCGTCGATCATGGACTACCACGCCAAGTTCAACTCCGACGCGCAGGGCATCGGCAAGTACGACGAGGCGGCGATCCTCTTCGGCTACGGCGGTCACGTCGAGGTCTTCGAGCGCGCCCCGCTGCGCGCCAAGGTGGTGCTGCGCGACCGCTTCGCCGACTGCCTGCCGCGCTACGAGAGCATCCCCAACCCGGCCTTCGACTACCTGCTGGAGCAGTGGCACTACAGCTCCGTCTGGAACCTGCTCGGTGGCAAGGGCGGCCTGGTCGAGCGCCGCTTCCGCCGCTGGAGCGAACTCAACGCCGAGCAGCAGCAGGCGACGGAGCAGTGTCGCGCCTTCGTCACAGCGGGCGGCGAGAAGGTCGCCGACTACGTCGCGCGCGAGGACACGCAGCGCGACGCCGAGGTGCCCTACATGTTCTGCGGCGACGAGTACGCCGGCGCGACGCAGAGCTGTCAGCGCTGGGACGAGGGCGCCGATCCGCGCGAGCAGGTGCAGAACGTCATCGACAGCTATCGCAGCTATTACTTCTTCAACAACTTCAAACGCGACCGCTTCGCCTTCGACGCCTACTCGGTCTTTCGCCGGGTCGCTGGGCGCTACTTCTCCTATCTGCCCAACACCTACCAGCACTGGCTCTTTCAGACGGTCTTTCGCAACGCGCCGGACGCGGTGCAGGCCAACTACTGGACGATTGGCGCCTACACCGGCTTCAACCTGCTGATGGACGTGCTGGCGAAACCCTCGTACGGCACCTACTGCCGCTTCGACCCCGTGACGCGCAAGTGCTCGGCCACGGGGCCGCGTTGGGGCCAGCTCAGCGATGGGGCGCAGGCACCCGACGGCAACCGGCTGGTGATCGAGCGCGGACCCGGTCGCCGGCGCTTCAGCCGCTTCGACTATTCGGCCGGCTACAACTACCAGGACCAGGTGCTGGAGAGCGGCCACTTCTGGGAGTCGCTGGCGGCGCTCGAGATGCTGACGCAGTCGGTCGGGACCTTCGTCGGCCGCGAGACCGGCTCCGACTTCACCAGCTACCTGGTGCCCTACTACCTGACCTTCGACCAGGAGCTGACGCGGCACTTCGACGGCATCCTGACGGAGGACTACGAGCGCTACGGACCGCGCGTGGTGGGCGGCGCGCTGCGCACGCGGCCGGCGCGACCGCTGCGCCTGCGGGCCGTAGGCGCGGACCCGCCGGTCCTGCTCGATCCAGCGACGGGCGAGCGCATCGACAACCTGCCCGCGGGCGAGGCGATCGATCTGCAGAACTGGTTCACGCAGCAGTACTACACGCTGGTGCTCGGCATGCTCGAGCTGCGCTCGCTCTACAGCCTGCGCTTCGTCGATCGTCAGCAGGTCTTTCGGCTGGGCTCGGGTGAGCAGGTGACGCCGGCCCCCGGCAAGGACCTCTTGAGCTGCGCCGACCCGCTGGGCGGCCACCTCTACAGCGCGCTACGCGACCCCGCCGTCGCCGACGACGAACAGCCCGCGGCGGTGAAGATGGTCCGCCAGTGCCAGACCGAGGCCACGGCCTACCTGGCCAACCCCACCTCCGACACCGCCACCGCCGACCTCAACGACACGATCAAGTGGCTCAACCTGATGCGCGGCCTCTACAGCATCCTCGGCACCAACCTGTATTGAGCGCCCCGGGAGTGCGGCGCTGCTGGCCCACAAGCTAGCTGCCCAGGGGCCTGTCGGGAATCTGCTGCGCCACCGCCCTGCGGGCTCGTTCCTCGGCACTTGATGGGCCGAAGTGCGGCTGCGCTCCGGTGCTCAAGCACCAGCCCGTAAGTTCCGCTCCGGTGAACCCCCCGGCTGCGGCTCGGCGGGCCGCGCCTTGCTGTCGCCCGGCTGGCGGCGCCGCGCCTTGCGTGCGGGCGGCTCGCGACATTGCCCGACAGGTTTCTAGCTCGGGCCGCGGCGGAGGCGCTCCAGCTCGGCTTCGAGCTCGCGCAGGCGCGCTTCCGCACGTTCGGCGCGCTGCTGCTCTTGCTCGGCGCGCTGCTGCTCTTGCTCGGCGCGCTGCTGCTCTTGCTCGGCGCGCGCTGCTGCTCTTGCTCGGCGCGCTGCCGCTCTTGCTCGGCGCGCTGCCGCTCTTGCTCGGCGCGCTGCTCGGCCTCGAGGCGCTGGCTGACGAGGTCGTCGACCATTGCTTCGAGCCGCTGCGCCAGCTCATCGGCCTCCGGTAGGGGGGCGGTGCCGTAGTAGAAGCGCAGCCGGTCCTGTTCGAGCGCCAGCTCCAGACCGAGCACGGTGGATGCGTAGCGCCCGTGCTGGGCCAGGATCGGTTGATAGCGTCGCTGCGCGGGCGTGGCCAGCCGGTAGCCGGTGAGGCGGCCGCGCAGGCGGTCGAAGACGAAGTACTCGGGAATGCCGAGCCGGGCGTAGCGCTCGACGTTGACGGTCTGGTCCTTGTGCAGCTCGCCCCAGACGTGGACCTCGAGCACCCAGTCGAGCCCTTTGCCCTCGTGCGAGACAACCCACTTGTCGCGCTCGCCGGGGTCGACGTCGAGCACGGCCAGCACGTCGGGGTGGAAGCGCGGCTCGCCGGGATAGAAGACGTTGAGCTCGGACGACAGATAGACCTTGCGGCCGATGCGGCGAAAGAAGGCATCCAGGGCGCTGATCGCGCTGGCCTTGGCCTTGCGATGCCGATCGCCCTCCGGCATGAAGAGCTCGGGCGGAACCGCCGCGGGCAGCGCCGCGACGACCGCCGCGCGCTGCTCGTCGCTGAGCTGGTCCCAGAGCTCCTGGGCGGGTGCCCGCGGGTCCTTTGCGTCGATGAGGCCCGTTTGCGCCAAGACCCCGTCAGTCTAGCCAACGCGCGGCCGTCCGCGCAACAGGCTGCTACACGCCGTCGATGCGCCGCCGACGCGCGCTCGGACTCCGCCTGTGGTTAGGCCTGCCGCTGGCGCGGCGGGCGCCACGGCAACGCGAGGCCGGCCTCGAGCTGCCAGCGCAGCGCGACGACGAAGAGCACGACCGTCGGTAGGGCCTTGCTCAGCACCACGGCGTAGCGCGCGGCCAGCGACCAGCTCGCCGACGGGTCGACGACGAGTGGGTGCCGCTCCGCGTCGAAGTAGGTGAAGGGCGTGGGTAGCGCGAGCAGGACCAGCGCGGCGGCGACGGCGAGGGTGCCCCACCGCCGCGTGGCCCGGGTCCGGAGGTGCCCGCGCTTGCGGCGTCGGCGCGGGGCGAAGCCAGCAAGAGCAGCACCCCCAGCACGAGGATCCCGCTGACGTGGTGCTCCCAGACGTGTGCGTAGCTGACGAAGTGCGCCAGCAGCAGCAGCGCGACGCCGACGCGGACGTCGTGCTTGCGGGCCAAGAGCACGACCAGCGCGCTGGCGCCGAGCACGAGCAGGCGCCAGAGCCCGAGTACCGTGCTCCAGTGCGTGGCCTGCCACTCGGGCCAGAGCCGCTGCAGCGCGAGATAGCCGGCGTAGACCAGCCCGACGTTGCCGCCGTCCATCCCGCCCACCGGCTGCGAGAAATTGAGCTCCCAGAAGGTGCGTGCCTGTTGGGGGTGGCCGGCAAAGTCGTGCAGCAGCGCGATACCGAGCGCCGCCAGCGCGAGCGTCAGCATCGGCCAATAGCGCCGCTGGCGCAGCAGGGCGGGGGCGGCGACGACGGGGAAGAGCTTGAGCAGCACCGCGCCCGCGTAGGCTAGCGCCGCGCCGAGCCGCGGCGACCAGCGCTGGCGCGGGGGCCCGTTGGTGGGCGAAGCGGGCCGCGTGGGGCCCTCCAGGAGCAGCGCGAGCGCGACGGCCGCGACCGTGACGAAGGTGAACTGCCCCATGTGCAGCTCGAGCAGGTAGGGGCTGCTCAGCAGCAGCGCGCCTAATGCGACGTCACGGCGCCAGGTACGGGCGGCCCGCCGCGCGATCACCACGACGAGGCCCCACAGCAGCAACTCGGTCAGCGCCAGCCACAGCAGGTAGGCCGTGCGCGGCGCGAAGGCGATCGCCGCGCGGCCGAGCGTGTGCCCGACCGTCGGCAGGTAGCGAAAGGGAAACCAATAGGGCGTGCGGCGGACGAGCTCGGCCTGCTGGTAGGGGTCGAGCCCCGCCTCCAGCGCCTGGCCGGCGTGGTAGACCGCGAAGAAATCGGCGCCCGGGCCGATGCGGTGAATCGTGTCGTTGTGCAGCGGCCAGATCAGCGCCCGGTGCGTGTCCGGTCCCGCCTCGGTTGCCAGCGGCTGCCGCGCCACATCGACGACCAGCGCCAGGTGCACGGTCGCGACCAGGAGCCCCAGCCACCACCTGCGCCCACGCGCCGTCGCCCGAGCCGCTGCCTCGCGCGGCGCTGCCGCCTCGGGTCGCCCCATGCTCTTCGCTCTGCGCCGACCCATGACGACGCCCCTACGACAGGCCCGGGAGCTCGCCCTGCCACAGGCGCGCGCAGAAGCTCTGCCAGTCCAAGAGTTCGATCCCGTCCTCGGTGCGTCGCAGCCGGGGGTCGCGGCTGACGAGCAGCGCGCACTTCACGGCGCGCTCGCTCTTGAGCGCGCGCAGCCCCTTGAGGTCCGACTGGCGTACCGTGGTCGACGACTTGAACTCGAGGGCGAGGTCCAGATCGCCGACCACCAGGTCCACCTCGTCGCCCCCGTGCGTGCCCCAGTAGTAGAGCGGCGCGTCGAGCTCGCGGTAGGCGCAGTAGGCGCGCACCTCGTTGATCAAGAAGTGCTCGAAGGCGCGCCCGTAGACATCGGAGCCCTCGCTCACCTCGCGCAGATCCGGATGAAGCTGGCGCGCGACCCCCATGTCGAAGAGGAAGAACTTCGGCGTGCCCACGAGCCGCCGCCGACCGGGTTTCCGCCACGGCTCCAGGCGGAAGCCGAGCAGGGTGTCCTCGAGGATCTGGTAGTAGCTCTTGACCGTGCTCGCCGATACGCCGGTTTCCCGTGCCACGTTCGTGTGGTTGATCTGTTGCCCATGGCCGATCGCGGCGACCTCGAGGAAACGCGCGAAGGCCGGCACGTTGCGGGTCAGCGACTCGTCGAGGATCTCCTCCCGCAGGTAGTTGCGCACGTAGGCGCGCAGCAGCGGACCTGGGTCCGCGGCGAGGTAGTGCGTGGGCAGCGCGCCGTGGTTCAGCAGCTTGTGCAGATCCACCGCTCCGATCTCGGCGCTCGTCAGCGGAAAAAGATAGGCGTCAACCGCTCGCCCACCGAGCAGGTTGTGCGCCACGCGCCGCAGCTTCCGCGCGCTCGGCCCGCAAAGTACGAAGTGGGTGGCGCTGTTCTCGAGCAGCCAGTGCACCTCCTCCAACAGCTCGGGCGCCTTCTGCACCTCATCCACCACGACCAGCGGCGGCCGTTGCCCCAGGACCTCCTCTCGCAGCAACGCCGGACGCAGGCGAAGCTCCGTCGCGAGTTGGGTATCGAGCAGGTCGTAGTACTTGGCCTGGGGCCATTGGTCATGCAGCAGCGTCGTCTTGCCGGTCTGCCGCGGCCCCCAAAGAAACACCGCCGCCGACCCCGTGAGCGGATTGGGCGAGAACCGAAGTCGCAGTGATCTCGATAGCTTGTTCGTCGAGTCGATCAAGTCGTGGATTTTCACGATATTTCACGTCGATGTCAAGAGTGGCAGTCCAGCGCGGATCGAGCTCCAATGCGATTCATCTGGCCACGATCATGAACGTCGACGTCTTTGCTTCGACGGGCAGCGCCCCTTCTCGACAGGCGCTGGCGCGACTGCGCTCGATCACGGGAGTGGCCCTCACCAGGCGGGCGAGGTGCACAGCGGGCGATGGGCCGGCCGCGGCTGGGCGCCCCCGGGGCGGGGGGGGCCGCCCGGCCGGGCGCCCGGCCCCCCGGGGCGGCCGGGGGGGGGTCGGGGGGGGGTGGGGGCCAGGGGGGGGCCGGGGCCGGGGGGGGCCGGGTTGGGCCGGGGGGTGGGGGGGGCGGGGGGGGGGGGCGGGGCCCGGGGGGCCCCGGGGCGGGCTGGGGGGGCCGGCGGGGGGGGGGCCGGGGGGGGGGGGGGGAGGGGCCGCGGCCGAGGGTCAGCGGGTGATCGACGCGGCAGGCGAGCACGCCGCGGGCGGTGGGGCCGGCCAGGCTCAGCCACCGGGCGAGGCCGTCGGCGTGGCGCGGTGTGGGGCTGGCCCAAGGACGCGCAGAGCAAACATGTGATGTTCGATCTGCATGAGCAGGTCGCTGCGCTCCCCGCGGTGGGTCGGTGGCCACGCTGGGGCGTGCCGTGCTGCGCTCAACGTAGGGTGGGGATCGAGCGGGGAAAATCGAGCGAGCGCCGGTCGTGCCCTCGGCTGGCGCTCAGTCCTCGGCCAGGCTGGGGAAGGCGCGGCGGACGCGTTCGAGGTGCTCGGGCTCGAAGTACTTGCCCTCGACGACGAGCAGCAGCGCGAGCAGGTCGTCGTCGTTGACCTGATAGCTGCGCTCGGGGTGGCGGGCGGCCTGCAGGCCGAGGCGCTTCTTGGCGTGGCGCAGCGTCAGCGGCTTGCGCGGCTTGGGGCCGCTGGCACCGCCGTTGGTGGCGCCGCGGAGTTGCTCCTCGAGCACGCGCCGCTCCTCGCCCGGGGCGGCGTCCTGCACGGCGCGGCAGATCGTCTTGGCGCGGTTCCAGCTCAGCTTGCCCGCGGCCACCAGGTCGCGCACCCGCGCATCCATGCTCGGGGCGTAGCGCAGGATGTCGCCGACCCAGCTCTCGCTCTTGTCGAGGAACTGGCCGATGCGCTCGGCCGACCAGTTGGCGTTGTTGAGATAGACCACCACGTCGAAGTAGTCGGTGATCTTGGCGTCGAGGCGGTCGGCGTTGAGCTTGAGGTTCAGTGCGCGAATCTCGTCGAGGTCGCCGGCGACGACGCGTGTATCGACGCGATCGAAGTAGCCGGGGTTGGCGCGACGAATGCGGTCAATCGCCGCGCGCCGGTGAAAGCCGCCGACCAGGAAGAGCTGGCCCGGTCGCTTCTCCCAGACCACCAGCGGCTCGAGCAGCCCGTTCTTGAGGATGTCGTGCTGGTAGTGCTCGACCTTGCGCGGATCGAGCGAGCGATGGTTGCTCACGTCCGGATGGACCTGGATCGCCTCGAAGGCCACATAGTCGAAGCGCTTGGTCGTCAGCATCGCGGCGGCCTCCTCTGGAGATTCAACCGGGGGTGGCCTACTGCTTAGCAGATTCCGCGCGGGCCGCGAAGCCCCGCCCCTGCGCTGGTCGTGGCCTCGCTTGACACCCCCCGGCAACTTCCCTACGGTTCACCCGCCTCGTTACCCCGGCTTGCACAGAGAGCTTCATGGCGTTGTCGTTCAGCCCGCAGGCGCACGAGCGCATTGCCCGTCTGCTGCCCCAGTACCCGACGCGGATGGCGGCCTGCCTGCCCGTGCTGTGGGTGGCCCAGGAGGAGTTCGGCTGGCTCTCGGCCGAGGCGATGCGCCTGGTCGCGGAGACGCTCGAGTTGCCCGAGTCGCACGTCTACAGCGTCGTCACCTTCTACACGATGTACCGGCGCCACCCGGTGGGCACCTATCACATCCAGGTCTGCACCAACGTCGCCTGCATGCTGCGCGATGCCTATCAGGTGCTGTCGCGCTTCGAGCGCGCGCTCGAGCTCAAGCCGGGCGAGACGACGCCCGACGGCACCTTCACGCTGAGCGAGGTCGAATGCCTGGCGGCCTGCGGCACGGCGCCCTGCGTGCAGATCAACGATCGCTACCATGAGCCCGTGCGCCCGGAAGAGGTCGAGGCGCTGGTTGCCCGCCTGCGGCTGGAGGCGCCCGCCCTGCGCGCGGCGCGGCCGGTCGCATCCGCGGCCGGGCCGATCGTTACCGCCCAGTCGGTCCCCGCGGCCGATCGGGCTCCCACGGCGCAGGGGCTCCCCGCGGTGGAGCGAGACTGAGCGCGATGACCCGGATCGTCACCCAGCACTTGATCGTCACCCAGCACTTCGGCAACGAGCAGGCCAAGCAGCTCGCTGTTTACGAGCAGCTCGGCGGCTATGCCGCCTTGCGCAAGGCGGTGAGCCTGACGCCGCAGCAGATCATCGAGGAGGTGATCGCCTCCAACCTGACGGGTCGCGGGGGCGCCGGCTTCCCGGCGGGCAAGAAGTGGTCGTTCATACCCAAGGACGCCGAGACGGTGTACCTGGTGGTCAACGCCGACGAGGGCGAGCCGGGGACCTTCAAGGACCGCTGGCTGATGTACTGGGACCCGCACCGGTTGATCGAGGGCGCCTGCATCGCGGCCTACGCCATCCGGGCGCATCGCTTCTACATCTACATCCGCGGCGAGCTGGTGCGGGAGCTGCGCGTGCTCGAACAGGCGGTGGCGGAGGCCTACGAGCGCGGCTACCTCGGGCCCTCGATGGCGGGCTCGGGCTGGGCGATGGACGCCGTGGTCCATCGCGGGGCGGGCGCCTATATCTGCGGCGAGGAGACCTCGCTGCTCAACTCACTCGAGGGCAAGCGCGGCTACCCACGGCTCAAACCACCCTATCCGGCGCTGCGCGGCCTCTTCGACCAGCCGACCGTGGTCAACAACGTCGAGACGTTGATGAACGTGCCGACGATCCTCGAGCGTGGCGGTCACTGGTTCGCCGATCTCGGCTTCCCCGGCGATGGCGGGACGCGAGCCGTGGCGCTCAGCGGCCACGTCAAGAGCCCCGGGATCCATGAGGTGCCGGTGGGCACCAACCTGCGATCGATCATCTTCGAACAGGGCGGCGGCATGCGCGAGTCCGGCAAGCCGCTCAAGGCGGTGATCCCCGGCGGCAGCTCGATGCCGATCCTGAGCGCCGCCGAGATCGACGTGCCCTACGCCTTCCAGGCGATGCTCAAGTCCGAGCAGATCCGCGAGGTCGAGCAGGCTCCAGGCATCAAGTTCCGCTGGGGCGCCGGTGGCACGCTGCGCTCGATGCCGGGCTCGGGTGCGGTGACCGTGATCGAGGAGGGTACCTGCATGGTGGCCCTCTGCGCCCGCATCATGCGCTTCTACGCCCACGAGTCCTGCGGGCAGTGCACCCCCTGTCGCGAGGGCAGCGGCTGGCTGGCGCAGGTCTGCACCCGGCTGGCGCGAGGCGCGGGCCGCCGTGGCGACGTGGACCTGCTGCAGCGCGTGGCGGGGCAGATCGGCGGCAACACCATCTGCGCGCTCGGCGACGCCGTGACCTGGCCGATGCTGGCCTTCCTGACCAAGTTCCGCGGCGAGTTCGAGGCCAAGGAAGCGGGAGCCGCGCCATGAGCAGCGCCCTGATGAGCAGCGCCCTGATGAGCAGCGCCCTGATGAGCAGTGCAATGTGGAGCAACCCGGTGCAGTGGGCCTTCTGGTTGCTCGGCGGGCTCGCGCTGCTCGGTGCGCTGGGCACCGTCACGCGGCGCAGCCCGGTGCAGGCGGCGTTGTTCCTCGTGCTGACGCTGGTGGCGACGGGCGGGCTGTTCCTGGTGCTGCACGCCAGCTTCCTCGCGGCGATGCAAGTCCTCGTCTACGCCGGCGCGGTGATGGTGCTCTTCCTCTTCGTCGTGATGTCCGTCAGCCACACGGAGGGGGAGACCCTGGGCCTGGCGCAGGGCACCGTGGGCAAGCTGATCGGCCTGGCGGCCGTCGGCGTGCTCGGTCACCAGCTCCTGCGCGTGTGCCTGACGGTGGGCGACGGCACGTCGGTAGGCGCGGCGCTGCCGGGCGGCTTCGGCGATGTGCGATCGCTGGGGCGGTGGATCTTCTCACGCTACCTGCTGCCCTTCGAGGCCATCTCGGTGCTGCTGCTGGTCGCCATCGTCGCGGCCGTGGCGATCACGCGCAGGCCGCCACGTGGTCGTGCGGAGGGGGAGGGCTGAGCCGCGATGGTGCCGACGAGTCAAGTCCTGGGTCTTGCCGCGCTGCTGTTCTGTATCGGTCTCGCCGGGGTGATCGTGCGGCGAAACCTGCTGATCGTGATGATGTCGGTCGAGTTGATGCTCAATGCTGCAAATCTGGCGCTGGTCGGCTTCGCCCGCGTGCGCGGCGACCTGGAGGGGCAGGGTTTGGCCTTCCTGATCGTGGCGCTGGCGGCGGCCGAGGCGGCTGTGGGACTGGCGATCGTCGTGTCGGTCTTCCGCAGCCGGCGCACCGTCTACGCCGACGAGGTCACCCTCCTGCGCCGCTGAGGACCCCCCGCCGTCGGATCGAGGCTCTGGCCCATGACGAAGACCTTCCCCCTGCTCTGGATCCCGCTCCTGCCCCTGCTCGGGGCGGCGATCAACCTGCTCTGCGGGCGCGTGCTGTCACGGCGCGCGGTCAACGTGGTCGCGTGCGGCAGTGTGGCGGGCGCGCTCGGGGTGGTGGTCTTCGCGGTCTTCGGCCGTCTCTGGCCACTGGTCGGGGCGGCCGAGGGGACCCACCTTCCGGCGCGGCTGGTGCAGACCGCTTACGCCTGGATCACCGCGGGCAGCGTCGACCTGCCGGTCGGCTTGGTCTGCGACCCGCTCTCGGCGGTGATGCTGCTGGTCGTCACCCTCGTGGGCTTCCTGATCCACCTCTATTCGACGGGCTACATGGCGCATGAGCGCGACTACGCCCGCTTCTTCGGCTACCTCAATCTCTTCACCGGCGCGATGCTGATCCTCGTGCTGGCCGACAACCTGCCGCTGCTCTTCGTCGGCTGGGAAGGCGTCGGGGTCTGCTCGTATCTGCTGATCGGCTTCTGGTACGACAAGGATGGGACCGAGCGCCTCGGCCTGGCCAATGCCATGGCGGGTCGCAAGGCCTTCCTCGTCAATCGCGTGGGTGACGTCGCCTTCCTGCTCGGCATGCTCGTGCTCTTCGCCGCGACGCGCACCTTGAGCATCGAGAGTCTGGCCCTGCGGGCCTCGGATCTGCTGCTGCCCCTGCACCCGCTGGGCCTCGGGCCCTACACCGTGGCCGGCGTCGCCGGGCTGCTGCTCTTCATCGGCGCGATGGGCAAGTCGGCCCAGATCCCGCTCTATGTCTGGCTGCCGGACGCGATGGCCGGACCCACGCCGGTCAGCGCGTTGATTCATGCGGCGACGATGGTGACCGCCGGCGTGTACATGGTCGCGCGCATGAACTTCCTCTTCATGCTCTCGCCCGCGGTGATGGGCCTGATCGCGCTGGTGGGCGCCACGACCGCGCTCTTCGCCGCTTCGATCGGCTTCGCCCAGCACGACATCAAGAAGGTGCTGGCCTATTCGACCATCAGCCAGCTCGGCTACATGTTCGTCGCGGTCGGCGTCGGCGCGTTCTCGGCCGGGATCTTCCACCTCTTCACGCATGCCTTCTTCAAGGCCTGTCTGTTCCTCGGCGCCGGCGCGATCATCCACGCGCTGCACGACGAGCAGGACCTGCGCCAGATGGGTGGTCTCCGGCGCCCGCTGGCGACGACGCACTGGACCTTCCTGGTCTCGACGCTGGCGATCGCCGGTATTCCGCCGCTGTCGGGGTTCTTCTCCAAGGACGAGATCCTCTGGCGCGCCATCGCCACCGCCAATCCGGCGCTCGGATCGACTTGGCTGCCCGCCCTGCTCTACGTGATGTCGCTGGCCGCGGCGCTGTGCACGGCCTTCTACATGTTTCGCCTCTATGGCCTGGTCTTCCTCGGTGAGCGGCGAGGGACGGCGCCCGCGTCGTCGCACGGGCATGCAGGCGGGCACGTGGGCGGCCATCCAGGCGGTCATGCAGGCGGTGGTCATGCGGGCGGTGGTCATGCGGGCAGTGGTCATGCGGGCAGTGGTCATGCGGGCAGTGGTCATGCGGGCAGTGGTCATGCGGGCGATTTGCATCTGCCGGGCCCCGCGATGGAGGCCCCGCTGATCGTGCTGGCGGGCGGCGCCGCGCTGCTCGGACTGCTGGGGCTGCCCGAGGTGGTCGGTTCGTGGCTCGGCATCGAGCACATCAACCTCTTCGAGCGTTGGCTGGCGCCGGTGGTGGACCAGGGGGCGCGCCTGGCCGACCGCTGGGCGGGCGGGCAACGGGTGGCGGCCAATGCGCTCGCCGAGAGCCACGGACTCGAAGCGCTGCTGCTGCTGCTCTCCGTGGCCGTCGCCGTCGGCAGCAGCGCCCTGGCCTGGAAGCTCTACCGCGCCGGCCCGAGTGCGCTGGTGGAGCGGCTGACGGCGCGCCTGCGGTGGTTCTACCGCCTGGTGCTCAACAAATACTGGGTCGACGAGCTCTACGACTGGACCATCGTGCGGCCCTACAAGGCGCTGGCCGTGGTCTTGTTCCAGCTGGTCGACCGCCTCGTGATCGACCGCCTGGGCGTCCACGGCACCGCGCGCAGCGTCGACGGCGTCGGTCGCGTGCTGCGCCGCTTGCAGACCGGCAACGTGCAGCACTATGTCGTCGGGCTGGTGATCGGCATCACCGCGCTCGTGGTTGGCGTGGTCGGAGCGGCACTGCTCGGCGGAGGTGGATAATGCTGCTGACGGCGATCGTGCTGTTGCCGCTGCTCGGCGCGCTGGTCGTGGCGTTGCTGCCGCGCGCCGAGGAACGCGCCACGCGTCACCTCGGCTTCGCTTTCACCCTGCTGACCTTCGCGGTCTCGCTCGGGCTGGCGGCGTTTCGCCCGGCCGAGGCCGGCTGGCAGTTCGTCGTGCAGCGGCCCTGGGTCGCCAGCCTGGGCATCGACTTCCACCTGGCGGTCGACGGGATCAGCCTCTGGCTGGTGCTGCTCACCACCTTCCTTACGCCGATCGTGCTGCTCAGCAGCTACCGCGCGATCACCACGCGGGTGAAGGAGTTCGTCGTCGCGATGCTGGTGCTGGAGACCGGCATGCTGGGCGTGTTCCTGGCGCTCGACCTCTTCCTCTTCTATGTGTTCTGGGAGCTCGTGCTGGTGCCGATGTACCTGATCATCGGCATCTGGGGCCACGGCGACCGGATCTACGCCGCGCTCAAGTTCGTGCTCTATACGGTGGTCGGATCGCTGCTGATGCTGGCGGCGATCATCTATCTCTACGTAACGCACGGGCAGGCCACCGGGCACTACACCTTCGACTACACCACGCTGATGCTCTCCGTCTGGGGTCGCGGCGAGCAGCTCTGGTTGTTCCTCGCCTTCGCCCTGGCCTTCGCGATCAAGGTGCCGCTCTTCCCGCTGCACACCTGGCTACCCGACGCGCACACCCAGGCGCCCACGGCGGGCTCGGTGGTGCTCGCCGGGGTGTTGCTGAAGCTCGGCACCTACGGCTTCTTGCGCTTCGCCCTGCCGCTCTTCCCGTGGGCCGCAGCGCGCTGTGCACCCTACCTCGCCGCCCTGGCGGTGATCGGCATCATCTATGGCGCGTTGGTGGCCTACGCCCAGCAGGATGCCAAGCGCTTGGTGGCCTACTCCTCCGTCAGCCACCTCGGCTTCGTGATGCTGGGGCTGCTGGCGATGAACAGCACCGGGTTGCAGGGCAGCCTCTTCCTGATGCTGAGCCACGGCGTCTCGACCGGGGGCCTCTTTCTGGCGATCGGGGTGCTCTACGAGCGGCGGCACACCAACGAGCTGGCGCAGTTCGGGGGACTCTGGCGGCCGATGCCGATCTTCGCCGGCTTGTTCATGGTGATCATGCTCTCGTCGGCCGGCCTGCCCGGGCTCGGCGGCTTCGTCGGTGAGTTCCTGATCCTCGTCGGCACCTTCACCCACCGCCTCTTCGTCGACGGCGGTGAGCAGCTACGGCTGCTGACGCTGCCGGGTGCCTGGCACTGGGGGCCGCGCGTGGTCGCCGGCCTCGCGGCTCTCGGGGTGCTGCTCGGCGCGGTCTACCTGCTGGCGATGTTTCAGAAGCTGATGTTCGGGCCGATCACGCAGCCGAAGAACGCCGAGCTGCGCGATCTCGACGCGCGCGAGATCGCCGTCCTCGCGCCGCTGGTGGTGTTGACCTTCGTGATGGGGATCTACCCGCGCCCCTTCCTGGCGCCGATGGAGCCGGCGGTCAACCGCCTGCTGCACGACTTCAGCGTGCGCTACGCCGCCAGTCGCGACCACCAGGGTAGCGGCGTGCGCCGCTTGCGCGGAAAGGTGGATGCGCTCGGCGACGAGGCCGACCAGGCCACGGCGGTTCCCCCCGCCCCGGCGCGCCGCAGCCCGAGCGTGCGGCCGAGCGCGCCGCGCGCGGCCGAGCTGCCGTCTGGCCGCGCGGCCGGCGTCCGGCCTTTGAAGCCACCGCTGGCGCGAAGCCGCGGGCCGGCGCGAGGTGCAGCATGACCGGCGGCGTTGGCATGGGCGAGCTGCAGGCCCTGGCGCCGCTGCTCGTGGTCACCGGCTGGGCGGCGCTCCTGCTGCTGGTCAGCGCCTTGGCGGGAGGACGCAGCCTGCGGCTCGGCCCGCTGGCGCTCTGCGGCCTGCTGCTGGCGTTGGCGGCGGTGGTGTGGGACTGGCGTCTCGTCGGCGCAGGCGGGCAGGTGCTCTTCGGCGGGCTGGCGGTCAGCGACCGCTTCGCGCTCTTCCTCGACGCCCTGCTGCTGCTCGCTGGCTCGCTGACCGTGCTGATCTCCGGCGCCTATCTCGACGAGCACGGGTTCGCGGACGATGCCTACTTCTCGCTGCTGCTGCTCGCCATCAGCGGCATGATGCTGCTGGTCCACGCCACCAGCTTGGTGATGTTGCTGATTGGGCTCGAGACGATGTCGCTGGCGATCTACGCGCTGGTCGCCTTCTGGGTCGGCAAGGCCACCAGCGCCGAGGCGGCGCTGAAGTACTTCGTGATGGGCGCCGTCGCCTCCGCCTTCCTGGTGTTCGGCGTGGCCTTGATTTACGGCGTGACGGGGGCGACCGGCTATCGCGCGCTCGCCGAGGCCGCCGCGCAGGCGGCCGGACAGCCGCTGCTGCTGCTCGGCATGGTCTTCGTCCTGGGTGCGCTGGCGTTCAAGGTGGCGATCGTACCGCTGCATATGTGGGTGCCCGACGCGTACGAGGGCGCGCCCACGCCCGTGACGGGGTTGATGGCCTCCGCCGTCAAGGCCGCCGGCTTCGGCGCGCTGCTGCGCTTGCTGGCGACCTCCTTTGCGGCCGATGGCCTGGTCTACGGTTCGACCGGCTGGCTCAACCCCTGCTGGACCCTCGCGGCGCTGACGATGTCGTTGGGCAACCTGGCCGCGCTGCGGCAGCCCAGCATCAAGCGCATGCTCGCCTATTCATCGGTGGCGCACGCGGGCTATGTGCTGCTGGGCGTGATCGCCGCGGGACTGCATCCGGGGCAGCTGGCGCCGGTCCTGTTCTACCTGCTCTCCTATGCCGCAGCCACGCTCGGGGCGCTGGGGGTGGTGGCGTGGATTGGGCGCCGCGAGGCGGAGCGGCTGACCTTCGAGGATTGGGCCGGGCTGGCGCGGCACCATCCCGTCGTGGCCCTGGCGATGACGGTGTTTATGCTGTCGTTGGCGGGGGTGCCCCCCACCGGCGGCTTCTTCGCCAAGTTTTACCTGTTCCGCGCCGCGCTGCGCGACCCGCAGCTCGTGACCCTGGTCGTGATCGCGGTGCTCAACAGCGTGGTCAGCGTCTACTACTATCTGCGCCCGGTGGTGGCGATGTACTTTCAGGACGGCGTGGCGCAGCCCCAGCCGCTGGCCCGCCCCGGCGTCTACGCGATGCTCGGGTTGGCGCTGGCGCTGGTGTTGCTGCTGGGCCTGCTGCCCGGTGTGCCGCTCGATTGGGCGCTGCACGCCCAGCTCGCCCGTTAGGCCCACCGCGCTCCAGGCACCTCCCACCTCGCCGCCGCCGCCCACGGGGACCGGCCAGGGCGTGCGTGGCCCCAGGGCGCCCGCCCGGTGCCCGGCTTCGTCCAACGGTCCAACGGTCCAACGGTCCAACGGTCCAACGGTCCAACGGTCAACGGTGTGGCGGTCCAACGGTCCAACGGTGTGGCGGTGCACTGGGCGCTCGCGATGGCGGGCGGGTTGGGTTATCCTCGGCCTAGCTCCGCGCCGGGGCCGTGGCCAGGGGGAGAACGCGGTGGGCGAGCAAGACCTGCGACAACATCCGCGCCTGCCGGTCAACCTACCGGCGACCTACTGCTCGGCCAACCTGATCATCGATGTCCGTGTCTCCAACCTGAGCCAGACCGGCTTGTTCTTGCGCTGCTCGGCGGTCGACCCGATCGGCACGCTGGCCGAGGTGACGATCAGCCTGCTGGAGCAAGCGGCTCCGCTCGTCGTCAGCGGAGAGGTCATCTGGTCGTTCGCGATGTCCGACCGGCCGAGTGGGATGGGGCTGCGCTTCGGTGCGCTGTCCAAGGAGACCCGCGCGGCGCTCGCCAACTGCCTGCTGCAGAGCAGCCACGGCCGTACCGCGCCGGAGGGCCGGCGGGGAGGGGGCGGGGGGGGGGGGGGGGGGGGGGGGGGGGGTGGGCTGGTGCCCCGCCCGTGGGGGGGGCGCGGGGGGGGGGGGGCGAAAGAATCGACGAGCCCCCCCGGCCCGGGGGAAGTCCCAGCGGGCCCCCCCCGCGCCCCGGGCTCGCGGCACGGACACGGTCGTCGCCTGCGTCCGAGCGTCCCGCCTCGAGGAGGGGACGTTCGGAACAAGCTGGGCTCACTGGCTCCTTCGGCTCGCACGTCCATGGAGCCACCGGCGTCTACTGGAGCCGGTCTGGCACCTGCTCGAGGCAGGTTGAGCTCGTGCTGGCCAACGCGCCCCTCGGTCCCCCTACCTCGGCGACGGTGGGAGGCGTCAAGCATGCGGCGTGAAGCTTCATAATAGGCGGCCGATCCATCCCGCGCGTCTGCGTTGCTCGTCGGTTGCGTACAGGCAGTACGCCCCCTCGTCGCGCCTTGCCGCACGGGCGCCTCGACCGCCAACCTGGCAAGCTAATTTCCGCCAACCTCCTTAGCACCACTTTGTCGGGGTTCCCCCGTCGCCAGGTTCGTTCCCGAAATCCGACCTTGTGGTGCTGGCCTCCCTCGAACGAGGCCCTTCAGCGTGGTGGCGCGGCGTGCTGCGGATCGCCTAGCGCCGCGAGTGTGGTCGTCGCTTGCGCGCAGCGGGCCGCCTCGGCGGCGGCGATGACGACCCCCACGCGCGCTTGCAGCGCGTCGTCGACGAGGGCCAGCTCCTCGCCATCGTGATGGCGCAGCAGCTCGAAGACCTGAGCCACCGTGGTCGTATCGGGCGCGCGCGCGGGCAGGTAGCGCGGCTCGTCGCCCTCGGCGCTGGCGGCCAACAGCCCCGCCTTGAGCAGCAGGTCGAGCGCCGGCTGGGCCAGCGTCGGGGGCGCGCCAGCGCGGGCGGCCAGCTCGGCTGCCGTCGGTGCGGGCGCGCCACGCTGGAAGGCGCTCGCGGTGTCGGCGAGCAGCCGCAGCGCCAGCGCCTCGCGCACGGCCTGGTTGAGCAGGCGCGGGGCAGCCCTGAGCTGATCCGTGGCCACGCTTTGGCTCGCATAGGTGTAGCTCACGCCGAAGAGCACGATCACCCAGCTGTAGTAGAGCCAGAGCATCAACAAGGGCAGCGCACCGAGGGCACCGTAGACGGCGCTTTGGCTCAAGACGCTGGCGGAGAGCCAGACGAAGAGCGCCTTGACCGCCGTCCAGAGCAGGCCCGCGACCAGCCCACCCGCCAGGGCGCTGCGCAGCCGCACCTTGGTGTTGGGGACCAGGGCGTAGGCCGCGACGAAGAGCGCGCAGACGGCGAGCGTGGAGCTGAGCGAGAGCAGCCAGCGGCCGAGCCCCCAGGGCAGCCAACCGAGGGCCGCGGCGGTGAAGGCCGAGCGCTGGAGCTGCGCCGAGATCGAGAGCGAGACGCCGACGAGGATCGGCCCGACGGTGATCATGAACCAGTAGACCGCCAGCCGCAGATGCAGCGGTCGGCCGCGCGAGATGCCCCAGATGCGGTTGAAGGCCTGCTCGCTGTTCACCAGCAGGCTGATCGCGGAATAGAACAAGAGCAGGGTGCCGACGCCGGCGATCGCTCCCGCGCTGATGTTGGCGGTGAACTGGTTGAGCCAGCGACCGACCTCCTCCGCGCGGCCGACGGCCAGGTTCTCCAGGATCAGCCGCCGCAGCGGCGCCTCCAGGCGCTGCAGGCCGCCGAAGGCCTTGAAGAGCGCGAAGGCCACCGCGAGCAGCGGCACGATCGCGAGCAGCGTGTGATAGGTCAACGCCGCGGCGCGCCGGGTGATCTCGCCGTCGTTGATCGTGCGCGCCGTGAAGAAGAAGACCTGCACCTGGCGGG
Organism: Pseudomonadota bacterium; assembly: GCA_016702545.1. Classification (GTDB taxonomy): domain Bacteria; phylum Myxococcota_A; class Polyangia; genus JADJTL01. Next base: position 112,364 of record JADJDT010000020.1, read on the forward strand.
CGAGATAGGCGATCGCCCCGCCGCGGCGGCGACAGGCCTCGGCCCAGGCGTGCAGCAGCCGCCCGTCATGGAGGCTCTTCAGGCGAGCGCCCCAGCTCCTGGTGGTCGTCGGTGGCTTCATGGCTCCTCGGCGAGGCTTGCCATCGGCTCGCGCGCTGCGTAGCGTGTCTCGGGTCGAGCCTACGGTACAGCCATTGACGGTGCTTCAGCCACAAGAGGTCTTGTTTGCCGAGGGGGCGCGCGAGCTGCCCGTGCTCTCGGCGTGTGAGCACTACGCCGGCGCCGAACGCTTCTTGCGCAAGGCGCTCGAGCTGCAGCAGCAGCTCGGCGGTACCTTCGATGTCACGGTGGATTGCGAGGATGGTGCGCGCGCGGGCGCCGAACGCGAGCAGATCGAGCTGGCGGTGGCGCTGCTGCACGACCCGCTCAATCGTCACGATCGGCTCGGCGTGCGCATCCATGGCTTCCACGATGCGGTCTGGCGCCAGGACGTCGACCTGCTGCTGGCAGGTGCGGCCCGGCGCGTCGCCTATCTGACGCTGCCGAAGGTCACCTGCGCCGCGCAGGTCGAGACCATGGCGGCGCACATTCGCAGCGGCTGCGCGCGGTACGCGGAGGGGCGAATCCTGCCGCTGCATGTGCTGATCGAGACCCAGGGCGCGCTGCGCGAGGTCTGGCAGATCGCCGCCCTCCCCGCGGTCGAGGTCCTGGACTTCGGGTTGATGGACTTCGTCAGCGACCACCAGGGCGCGATCCCCGAGGCCGCGATGCGCTCACCCGACCAGTTCGAGCACCGGCTGGTCGCGCGCGCCAAGGCCGAGGTCGCGGCGGCGGCGCTGGCGCACGGCGTCGTGCCGGCGCACAACGTGACGCTGGCGCTCAAGGACAGCGCCCAGACGCGCGCCGACGCGGCCCGGGCCCAGCGCGAGTTCGGCTTCCAGCGCATGTGGAGCATCTACCCGACGCAGATCGAGGCGATCCTCGCCGGCATGGCCCCGGACTTCTCGCGGCTGCCGCGCGCGCTGGCGCTGCTGGCGCGGGCCCAGGACGCCGGCTGGGGACCGGTGGCCTTCGAGGGCCAGCTCCAGGACCGAGGGACCTATCGCGAGGCCTGGCGGTTGGTGCGTCAGGCGCGGGCGCGGGCGCTGCCGCTCGGCGCCGAGGCCGAGCGCCGCTTCTTCGGCGCTTGAGACCGTAATCAGAAGTCCCCTCCCGTCGCCGGATCAGCGGAGGCTCGCTGCTCCCGCGCGGTCCGGCAAGCCCGGGGCCCCAACGCCCGGCTCAACCTTTGCTGCAGGCCGTCGATGGAGTGGGATGTGAGCGACACTGCCTGGCAAGAGGTCACGCTCGACCGCGCGACCTGTGAGATCCAGCTGCCCCCGACGGGGGCGCGGCTGATTGCGCTCGCCGGGCCCCACACCGGTCGCGTCTATTCGTTGCAGGACGGCGCGCTGATCGGCCGCGGCAGTGAGGCGCTGGTGCGCTTGGAGGTGCCGGAGATCTCGCGCCGCCACGCGCTGGTCACGCGCAGGACCAGTGGGCGCTGGGTGATCGAGGACCTGGGCAGTCGCAACGGCACGCTGGTCAACGGCGCACCGGTGAGCAATGAGCCCCATCCCTTGCAGTTTGGCGACCGCGTCCAAATCGGCAGCCACGCGTTGTTCGTCTTCACCCGCTACGACCAGCTCGAGGAGCAGGTGCTGCAATCGCAGCGGATGGAGGCCGTGGGGCGGATGGCGGGGGGCATCGCGCACGACTTCAACAACCTGCTAGCGGCGATCACCAGCACCGTCGAGTTCTTGATGCAGGCCGCCGAGCAGGGGCCGGTCGAGGCGCCGGTGCTGGGCGAGTGTCTGGGCGACATTCGTCAAGCAGCTCGGCGTGCAGTCGAGCTGACGAGCTGCATGCTCGACCTGTCGCGGCGCGAGCTGGGTCGGCCGGCTGCCGTCGATGTGTCGGCGGTCCTGCACGAGGTGATGCAGCTCTCGCGGCGCACCTTCCCGGGCGAGATCACGGTCGAGGAGGCGATCGCGCCGGGCTTGTTCGTGATGGGTCAGCGCGCGCAGATCCATCAGGCCCTGATGAACGTCTGCGTCAACGCGCGCGACGCGTTCAGCGGCCGCGAGGGCGGCACGATCAACGTCTCCCTCAGCCGAGTCGACGCCAGCGTGCCAGGAGGCGTGCCGCTGCTGCTGGCTGGTCGGGGCTCCTTCATCCTCGCCAAGATCGCCGACACCGGCATGGGTATGGACGAGGACACGGCGCAGCGCGCGTTCGAGCCCTTCTTCACCACCAAGGGGCCGGACAAGGGCACGGGCCTCGGGTTGTCCACCGTCTACGCCGTGGTCAAGAACCATGGGGGCCATGTGGAGTTCGACTCGCAGCCCGGTCGCGGCACGATCTTCCGCATCTACCTCCCAGCGGTGGCCGAGCGCGGCCCGGAACTGGGGACGCTGCACGAGACGCCGCAGCGCACGCAGCGCATCGCCGCCGACCTGCCCGCCGAGAAGACCATTCTCGTGGTGGACGACGACGCGAATGTTCGCCGCGGCCTCGTGCGGCTCCTCGAGCAGCTCGGCTACGCGGTGCTGGCCGCTGGCGAGGGGCGGGAGGCGCTGGCGCTCTTTCGGCAACACCAGGAGCGCATCGACCTGGTGCTGCTCGATATCGTGATGCCGGAGGTCAGTGGGGAGCAGGTCTTTCACCAGCTGCGGGCGCTGCGGCCGGCGCTGCCGATCGCGTTGATGTCGGGCTTCGCGCCGCAGGGCAGCACCCAGAGCATGGTGCATGCCGGCGCCGAGGGTTTCTTGCACAAGCCCTTCGAGCGCGACGCGCTGGCGCGGCTGCTCAACGGGATCTTCGGCACCCAAAAGGTGCCCACCGGCCCCCGTCCCTCGCAAGAGGGCTGAAGGTCTCCTCAAGAGGAAGAGGGCTGCGGGTTTCGGCCGGCTGCTGAGCGCGGTCAGGCCAGCTCGGCCATCACGCCGCGCAGCCGATCGATCGTGGCGGGTTCGGGGCGAAAGCGCAGGCGGAACATCGGGACCTCGCGCGCCAGGCGTGCGCAGCGTTCCCACAGCGCACCGAGCCCCGCCTGCCCGGTCCAGACCGGCTGCCAGACCGTGGTCAGCATGCGCCGCTGGGCATCCTCGGGGCTGATCCGCTCGATCCGCGTCTGCTCGGCGTGCTCGAGGAAGAAGAGGGCGTGCAGCGGGCCGGTCTCCGGTGAGACCTGCCGCAGGTCGCCGTGCCAGGGCGTGCCGCACAGCTGATGCCCCTCCGGCGTGGGCCGCACCGCGATGCGATCATCACAGAGCAGCGTGGCGCCCTGGGCGGTCCAGAGCGCGCCGATGGTGCTCTTGCCGCGTCCCGAGTGACCGGTGAAGATCATGCCGCGGCGCTGTCCGGGCTGGCCGTCGGGGCCGCGGCCCTCGCTCCCGTCGCGGATGCCGCAGGAGTGAAACACCAGCCCGCCGCGCTCGGTCAGAGCGTCGAGGAACACCAGCTCGCCCAGGGGAAAGGCGAGGGCGGCCGGCTCACGCTCGACCCCCGTGAGCGACCGGAACTCGGGGGCCGTGCTCACGCGCCAGCGCGCCGCCCCTTGCTCCCGCACCGCCGAGCGCCAGATCGGCAGCCCGGGTAGCACGGACTTGAAGAGAAAGACCGGGCGGTCCTCGGAGCGGTAGGCGATCCACTGCGTGGTTTCGCAGCGCGGACTGCCGGGGTCCGGGCGGGGTTGCTCAGGCGGTTCCGACACGGCCTGCAGCGTGACGTCGGCCTCCCCGACGGGCGCGACCGTCGCGAAGGGCGCGTAAGCCGGTGGGAGCGCACCCGGCGCCACGCCGTCCCGGCGCTGCTGCTCCACGCTCAGCACCAGCTCCGCGATGCGGTAGGACGTGATGACGCTCATGGCAGCTGGATAAGCTGGCGCCGATGCGCGGGAGGCGAGGTCGGCCGCACGACAGGCTCCTAGGAGGAGCCCGCGGAAGGGCTGCTGGTGCACTGCGGCCCGCCCTCGCCGAATTCGTCCTTGGCGCAGGCCGCGTAGACGCCGGAGGCCTCGAGCTGCTCCTCCCAGAGGATACCTGGGAGTGCCTCGGGCGTTTCACCCGCGCTCGCGGGCGAGGCGGGGGCGGCGTGCGCGGGGCCCGCCCCGACCGGCAGCGTCGCGACCACCTGCAGCAGCTCACGGCGGATCAGCGCCTGGGCGATCTGCTCGACCTCGTCGATGAGGCCTGCGGCCGGCTGCTGCAGCCGCGCGGCGACCGCGTCCGCTCCCGCCGCCAGATCGCTCTCCGAGGCCAGCGCCTCCCACAGCGCGGAGGCCGTGCCGTTGAGCCCCACCAGCGTGCGCCGCGGCACGTCCAGCACCACGACCTCGTCCCCGACCCGCTGCCAGGCCACGGAGGGCGCGTGCCGCACTCGGGCTCCGCTGCTCGTCGACTTCGCTTCAGCGCTCATGCTTCACACCTCGTCCGTCAAGCTCGTCCGTCAAGCTCGTTCGTCAAGTGGCCTGCTTCCCGGCGGCGAATGGGGTCGCACGCACGCGGCCCAGGCGCCGTGCGGATCCTGTTGCTCCCGCAAGAGGGCCAAAGTGTACAGAAGGAGCCTTCCGGGGCAAGCCCTTTTCCGTCGCAGGCCGGGTGTGCCCGCAGCGCGCGAGATGGCGCGCGGGGCGAGGCGAGGCGAACCCGTGGCGTGCTAGACCGAAAACAAGCGCGCTGCAGCGCAAGCCCTTTGTTTTCGGGCTAGACGAGCCGACAGGCGAGCGTTATGGGGTGAAGTCGCGGGGATTCACTCCCCGCGACGAGGGGGCTTTGCGAAAGCCCCCTGAGTCATATCTAGGCCCAAAACGAGCGCGGGACGCGCTTGTTTTGGGGCTAGAGGCTGGCGCTGGCGGTCTGCGGAGCGAGCTCGAAGTTCTTCACCACGTCGGGCGTTCCGGTCGTGCGGTCGAGGTAGACCTCGACGCGCCAGCTCCCCGTCATCCCATGCTGGGTGATCCAGGTCCCGCCGATGGGGAGATAGTCCCAGACGACGCGCTGGCCGCTTGGGTTGGTCTGCGCCAGCTGGACCGTGGCCGTGTGCGGGAGATCGGCGCTGGGCTCGAAGGGCTTGTCCGCGCTCGCCGGGTCGGTCGAGAAGGCCACCAGCTTCTGGTAGTAGAGCGACCCGTCGGGCGAGTAGTACTTGCGCAGCTCGACGTGATCACCGCTGACGCCCTTCCACAGGCCGTAGACGTGCAGCTCGCGCAGGCTCTCGATGCCGTAGCGGGTCGTGCTGCACTCGGCGGCGCCGCAGAGCTTCTGCGTGCCCGAGAAGACGACCGCATTCGGCACCGCGGGCGTGGCCGAGGGGTCAGTCGCTGAGGGGTCGCTCGCGGCCGCGGGATCGCTGCCGGCGGGGCCCGAGGCCTTCGTCGTGTCCTGGGGTCCGGCGGTCTTGCCGCCTGGCGCCGACGCGCCCTCGTCCGAGCAGCCGAAGCCGACGGTGGCCGCCAGCACCAACGTCAGGACCTTCCCGAGACCGGCTATGGTGGCACGCATGGCACTCTCCTCCCCTTCGTCGTTGGGCGTCTCGAAATCCCGGCGAGACACACTCCGTTCTTGGTGCAATGGTTTTATTGTTACTGCCAGTACAAACTGACGTCAACATCTAAATGCTAGCCGCACCTTATCCTCCGACTCCCCACGCGCGCTCCATCGATGCTCCTCATGGGGTTGCTACCGTCGAAAGCGACACTCGGACCCCTCAGGAGGTTACCCCATGCATCGCACGCTGCTCTTCAAGACCCTCGTACTCTGTCTGTTGGCCCTCGTGCTGCTTGTGCCGCTATCGATGATTCGCGGAACGATCAGCGAGCGGCAGGAACGCCGTGAGACGGCCCGCCAGGACATCGCCCGCAGCTGGACCGGCCCGCAGCGGTTGATCGGGCCGATCCTGGCCGTGCCCTACCAGCGCCGCGACGCGGTCGAGCGCTATGACGAGAAGCTGCAGCGCCTCATCATCGAGAACCGCCTGACGGAGGAGGTGGCGTATCTGCTGCCCGAGACCCTGCAGGTAGGGGCGGGCGTCGAGACCGAGGAGCGCTATCGCGGCCTACACCGGATTCCCGTCTACACCGCGCGGCTCGACCTGCATGGCAGCTTCAACGTGCCGCCGCGCGCGGGCGTAAGCGCCCCGGCCGAGTCGTTGACCTTCGGTGAGCCCTATCTCGTGATCGCGGTCTCCGACGTGCGGGGCTTGCGCGACGCGCCGCGCCTGCGCTGGGAGGGCCAAGGGCGCCCCTTCGCTCCGGGGACGCGGACCCCCTTTCTCGAGGCGGGTGTAAACGCTCCGCTCGGCCCGACCGATCTGGCCGAGCCGCACACCTATCGCTTCGATCTGGCGCTGGGCCTGCTGGGTATGGATCGCCTCGAGGTCGCGCCGATCGGCCGTTCCACGAGGGTCGAGCTCGCGTCGAGCTGGCCGCACCCCAGCTTCGTCGGCGACTTCCTGCCCGCGCACCGCAAAATCGGCGCCGCGGGCTTCCGTGCCCGCTGGCAGACGACGCATTTCGCCACCGACTCCGAGAGCCGCCTGCACGAGGCCCAGGTCGCGGGGCGCGGTCCCTTCAGCCACAGCCTGCTCGGCGTGGCCTTCATCCAGCCCGTCGATGTCTACCTCCAGACCGAGCGCGCGGTGAAGTACGGCCTGCTCTTCGTGGGGCTGACCTTCCTCGTCTTCTTCCTCTTCGAGGTCTTGCGCAAGCTCGCGATCCACCCGGTCCAGTACACCCTGCTCGGGTTGGCGCTGACCCTGTTCTACTTGCTGCTGCTCTCGCTCTCCGAGCACCTCTCGTTCACCGCGTCGTACCTGATCGGAGCCGGCGCCAGCACGGCGCTGCTCGGCTTCTACGTGCGTCACGTGCTCCGCAGCGCCCAGGGGGCCGCCGCCTTCGTCGCACTGCTCGGCCTGCTCTACGGCGTGCTCTTCGTGATCCTCCGCTCCGAGGACTACGCCCTGCTGATGGGCGCGGTGTTGCTCTTCGCCACGCTCGCCGTGATCATGTTCCTCACCCGGCGCCTGGACTGGTACCAGATCGGCGCCGATCTGCGGGCAGGTCGGGGCGGAAGCGCCGGATCGTGAGAGGCCATGGAGCGCCTGTTGGGTCGCGTGCTGATCGTCGAGGACGAGCAGTCAATCGCCGAGACGATCAGCTACGCCCTCGCCCTCGAGGGCTTCACGCCCGTGGTTTGTGCCACGGGGCGCGAGGCGCTCGACGAGCTGCGCCAGCGTCCCGTTCAACTGCTGGTGCTCGACGTCGGGTTGCCCGATATCTCGGGCTTCGAGCTCTGCAAGCGGATCCGGGCCTTCTCGCCGCTGCCGATCATCTTTCTCACCGCCCGCGCCGAGGAGATCGACCGGGTCCTCGGCCTCGAGCTCGGTGGCGACGACTATGTTGCCAAGCCCTTCAGTCCGCGCGAGCTGGTGGCGCGGGCCAAGGCCGTGCTGCGTCGCAGCGCGGGCCAGCCCGGCGGTGGTGCACCTTCTCGCGGCCACCCGAGCTTCGCGGTCGATGCCGAGCGCCGGCGCATCAGCCTGCGGGGCACGGCGCTCGATTTGTCGCCGGTGGAATACCGACTGCTCTCGGTGCTGGTGCGCCATCCGGGGCGGGTCTTCTCGCGCCAGGAGCTGATGCGCTGCGTGACGGACCAACCAGAGATGACCCTCGAGCGCACGATCGATACGCACATCAAGAATCTCCGCGCCAAGCTACGGGCCCTGGCGCCCGACGAGGAGCTGCTGCGCACGCACCGCGGCTTCGGCTACGCCCTCGAGGAGGACTGAGTGAGCATCAGCGCGCGCGTCAGCCTCGCCTTCGCCTTGCTCTGCAGCCTCGGCTTCTACTTCTTCGTCGGTCAGGTGCTCGAGGCTACCAAGCAGCACTACCGCGAGGCCACCGAGGAGCCGCTGATCGATTTGGCGACGATTCTGGCGGCGCAGGTGGCTGAGCACGCGGCGAGCCACGGTGGCAAGGTGCAGAGCGCGGCACCGACCCTCGCGCTGGCCTTTCGTCGCGCCTATGGCGAGCGCTTCGCGGCGCAGATCTTCGCGCTGAAGAAGCAGCGCGTCGACGTGCGGGTCTACCTGACGGACGCGCGCGGTCGGGTGGTCTTCGATTCGGCGGGACGGGCCGTCGGGCGCTACTACGCGGCCTGGAATGACGTGTGGCGCACCCTGCAGGGCGCGTACGGCGCGCGGATGACCCACGGCGACCCGTGGTCCAAGGCCGGCATGATGTACGTCGCGGCGCCGGTGCGCAGCCACGGGGCCATCATCGGCGTCCTGAGCGTCGGCAAGCCCACGCACAGCAGCGATAGCTTCATCCGCTTGGCCAAGCGCAGCACCGTGCTGCTGGGCGTGCTCAGCGCGGTCACGGTGGTGCTGCTGGCCACGCTGCTGACCTTCTTGGTGGCCAGCCCGCTGCGTCGCCTGA
>JADJDT010000021.1 GCA_016702545.1 Pseudomonadota bacterium
CCACCTGCTCGGCCTCGATCCAGCCCCGGCACAGCGGCACCAACACCAACTTCACCATCGCGCTGGAGCAGCAACGGCACCAGCTGCCTGGGCCCTCGACGGCGTCAATCAGGGCGCCGTCCCTGCCCCGGGCTCCGCCCCAAGGCCGCTTCGGCGTCGGCAACCATACGGTCACCTTGCGCACCACCGGTCCCGGCGGCCACCACGCAGTCCAACTCCAACAGCGTCTCCGTCACGCCGCCCCCGCCCTGCCCACCTGCTCGGCCTCGATCAGCCCCCGGCAGCGGCAACACCAGCACCGACTTCAACATCAGCTGGAACAGCAACGGCGGCTCCTGCACCTGGGCCCTCGACGGCGTCAATCAGGGCGCCGTCCCCTGCTCAGGCTCCGCCCCCAACAGCCGCTTCAGCGTCGGCAACCATTACGTCACCCCTGCGCACCACCGGTCCCGGCGGCACCACCTCACTGCAACTCCAACCGTGGTGGCCGTGACCCAGCCCCGCCCTGCCCACCTGCTCGGCCTCGATCAGCCCCGGCAGCGGCAACACCAACACCAACTTCAACATCAGCTGGAGCAGCAACGGCAGCGCCTGCACCTGGGCCCTCGACGGCGTCAATCAGGGCGCCGTCCCTGCTCGGCTCCGCCCCCAACAGCCGCTTCAGCGTCGGCAACCACTACGTCACCCTGCGCACCACCGGCCCGGTGGCACCACGCAGTGCAACTCCAACAGCGGTCTCCGTGACCCAGGCCCCCGCCCTGCCCACCTGCTCGGCCTCGATCAGCCCCGGCAGCGGCAACACCAACACCAACTTCAACATCACCTGGAGCAGCAACGGCACCAGCTGCACCTGGGCCCTCGACGGCGTCAATCAGGGCGCCGTCCCCTGCTCCGGCTCCGCCCCAACAGCCGCTTCACCGTCGGCAACCATACGGTCACCCTGCGCGCCACCGGCCCCGGCGGCACCACGCAGTGCAACTCCAACAGCGTCTCCGTGACCCAGCCCCCCGCCCTGCCCACCTGCTCGGCCTCGATCAGCCCCGGCAGCGGCAACACCAACACCAACTTCACCATCACCTGGAGCAGCAACGGCACCAGCTGCACCTGGGCCCTCGACGGCGTCAATCAGGGCGCCGTCCCTGCTCGGGCTCCGCCCCAACAGCCGCTTCACCGTCGGCAACCATACGGTCACCCTGCGCACCACCGGCCCCGGCGGCTCCACGCAGTGCAACTCCAACAGCGTTTCCGTGACGCAGCCCCCCGCCCTGCCCACCTGCTCGGCCTCGATCAGCCCCGGCAGCGGCAACACCAACACCAACTTCACCATCACCTGGAGCAGCAACGGCAGCAGCTGCACCTGGGCCCTCGACGGCGTCAATCAGGGCGCCGTCCCCTGCTCGGGCTCCGCCCCCAACAGCCGCTTCACCGTCGGCAACCATACGGTCACCCTGCGCACCACCGGCCCCGGCGGCACCACGCAGTGCAACTCCAACAGCGTCTCCGTGACGCCGCCCCCCGCCCTGCCCACCTGCTCGGCCTCGATCAGCCCCGGCAGCGGCAACACCGACACCAACTTCACCATCCGCTGGAGCAGCAACGGCAGCTCCTGCACCTGGGCCTTCGACGGCGTCAATCAGGGCGGCGTCCCCTGCTCGGGCACCATCCCCACCACCGGCGGCTTCGCCGTCGGCAACCACGTCGTCACCCTGCGCACCACCGGCCCCGGCGGCACCACCCAGTGCAACTCCAACACCGTCTCGGTGACGCAGGCCCCCGCCCTGCCCACCTGCTCGGCCTCGATCAGCCCCGGCAGCGGCAACACCAACACCAACTTCACCATCACCTGGAGCAGCAACGGCAGCTCCTGCACCTGGGCCCTCGACGGCATCAATCAGGGCGGCGTCCCCTGCTCGGGCTCCGCCCCAAACAGCCGCTTCACCGTCGGCAACCACTACGTCACCCTGCGCACCACCGGCCCCGGTGGCACCACGCAGTGCAACTCCAACGCGATCCTTGTCCGCTGAGGCTCCGACACTCGGCGACTTGGAGACAAAGGCCGGCCGGCACCGGTCCGTTGCGCTCGGGAAGATCGGGGAGGCACGGTGGCGCACCGTGCCTCCCCGGCGGGGGCCGACGGGGCCCCGGTTGCTACCGGCCCGGAGCGTACCTGAGAAGACTTCCGACCGACGGCCGCCGTCCGCCCTAGCCGGCCTTGAGGGACTCGAGCAGTGCGCGAGGACGGACGACCTCGACCCCGCGATAACCACTGACCTGCAGCAGGTGGCGGTCACCGCTGACGACGACCTTCGCCCGAGCCGCAAGGGCGCAGGCAAGAAACTTGTCGTCGTCCGGGTCCTCGCAGACTGCCTCGCCGAGGTCGATCGGATCCACGAGATCGAGGTGAGCCACCACAACCGCCAGCGCCGAAGCTCTGGGCGCGCGGATCCGCGATTCACGAAGAACCAGGGTAGCACTACGCGAGGGCGACCAAGCCCTCGCGGCGGCCACTTGTTGCGCGCCGCCCGGTGAGGGGGGCGAAGACCGCGTCTTCGCCCCCGAGGGGGGCTTGAAAAGCCCCCCTGACGACATCTAGGCCCAAAACGGGCGCGGCACGCGCCTGTTTTGGGTCTAGACCAGTGACTTGACCACGGCGTCGATTGGCGTCGTGCCCTGGACCATACGGTCGCCGCGCGGCTGGACCGTGCCGGTGGCGAAGGCGTGGTACATCTCGGCGAAGATCTCCGCCACCGGCTGGGGAAAGCCGCCCTTGGTCAGGGTGGGGACCCACTCGGGCTCGGGGATGTCGACGACCTGGAGTTGCTTGCCCAACGCAGCGCCGAGCCGCTCGGCAAGCTGGCGCTGCGAATAGGCCGGGCCGTGGAGATCGATCACTTCGCTCGCCCGCGGCTTGTTGAGCAGCGACTGCGCCGCCAAGAGGCCGATGTCCTTGGTCGCGATCATCGGCATCGGGTAGTCGGCCGAGGGCGTGAAGTTGAGGAAGACGCCCTGCTGCCTGGCCGGCGCGACGGCGCTGCCGAGGTTCTCCTGGAAATAGCCCGCACGGATCGCGGTGAGCAAGGTGCCCGTCGCGCGCAGCTGGTTCTCGAAGTAGTGCAGTCCCTTGATCGGTCCGGTTCCCGCGGGGAGATCGGCGCCGACCGACGAGAGCAGCACGACGTGCGGCACGGCCGCGTCCTGCACGGCACCGGCGATGGCGTCTGCCGTCTTCCGCTGGTAGGCGAAGAAGTCCGGTGCGGCGAAGTTCGGCGGCAACAAGGTGAAGAAGCCGCTGGCGCCGCGCAATGCCCCACCGAGAAAGGCTCGGTCGTCGAGCGTGCCGACGGCCACCTCGGCGCCGCGTTGCGCCCAGGCGGTGCCCTTCTTGGGGTCGCGCACCAGCACCTTGATCTTCTGCTGCTGCGACAGCAGCTCCGCCGCGACGACCGATCCGACGTGACCCGTGACTCCTGCGATGACGAACATGATCAACCTCCTCCGTCGGCGCGCGGAACCGAGGACCCGCGCGCAAGATCCTGTCAGCCAGCGCGGCGAAGTATGGGTCGGGCCAGGGCCGCTCGCAACGTCGCGGCGCGCGTAGCAGAGACATCGTGGCTCGATCGCCCGGACCGAAAACAAGCGGCGATGCAGGCGCGAGCACCGGGGGCCAGGCGTTTGCCGACGCACTGCGCCACGGTCTGGCGGAAGAGCGCGTCGAGCTCTCGCTCCTTGTGGGCGACGAGGGCGCGATCGCGAAAGCCACGCTCGGCGAGCTCGAGCTCGGTCAGGCGGTGGAAGATCAACCGGCAGTCGGCCTCGGTCGCCCGCTCGCCGCCAGGCAGGCGCGAACACCAGGGCGGCGATCGCCGCGGTCCACCACGATGCGCGCAGCGCCGCGCGCTCCCGGCCTGGTGCGCGACCAGGGCGCGATCATCGGAAGCAACGCTCCACGACCCCGCAATGGTCAGGCGCTCGAAGGAAGCCGGCATCGGCACGCGAGCGCGACTCGCCGCCGCAGGCGCGCGACTAGGGCAGCGCGCCGATCGCGGCGGCCCCGGCAAGACCGCGCTCTTGCCGGGGCGGGGGGATGGGACATGCCCCCGTGAACGATTGTCATCGTAAGAAGCGCACGCGAATCGGCGCCGAGAGAGAGCGCAGCGGCCGACCCGCCGCGTCCAGCGCCGGCAGGAAGCGCGTCCCAAGCGCGCAGGTGCGCGCGGCCTCACCGAAGCCCCGACCCGGATCGCTCAGCAGCGTCACCTGCTCGGCCCGCCCGTCCGCCGCGACGCGCACCTGCACCAGCACTAGCTCCTCGTCGACGGCCAGGGCCTCGGCCTCCACCGGCCACGGACAGACCCAGGCCGGATCGGCGAGGCCCACGCCACGCGCGCGGCTCGGCGGGGCGCCCGGGCGGGCGCTCGTGCCCCCATGGGCCCCTGGGCCGGCCGCCACGGCCCGCGCGCTGGTGCCGGCGGCACTGGTCACACCACCAGCGTAGGCCGCCCCCTGCCCGGTGACGAAGACCTCGTCGCTCAGATCGAGCGGATCGTCGGCGCGCGCTTCACGGGTCAACAGGGCGCCGGCCTGAGCCAGTTCGGGCGCCGAGGGCTCGGCCGGGACCGGCGTGACGGGGCCGGCGGGCGCCATCCGCCGCAGGCGCAGCGGCGCGCGGGGTGGCGGCGCCGGGGCGAGCGCAGCCGGTGCAGGGGGTCGCGGAGCCGGCGGCTCGGGCAGGGGCTCGAGCGCGTAGGCCCGCGCCAGCGCCTCATGCAGGCGCAGCGCCAAGGCTGCGCTCCAGTCGGAGAGCGAGGGCTCGGCGCGCGCGACCAGCAGCGCCAGCCCCAGCGCGGCACCCGCGGCCAGCAGGGCCGCCCAAAGGCCACGCCTGGGGGCGCGCCTGGCGGTGGTCTCGAAGACGAGATCGACGATGCGAGGCGCCTCGCTGCCCGGGAAGGTCCTCACGGGGCACTCCCGGCGCCGAGGGGACGCGCGCCGAAGGCCACGCGCTCGATGCCGGCGCGCCGCAGCAGGTCGAGCAACGCGATGACACGCTGGTGCGGTACGGCGCCATCGGCGTTGATCACGGCGCGCAGGTCGTGGGCGCCACGCGTCGCGCGCCGCGCGAGGCGCAGCAGCGTCGCGTCGTCCGCGACCTCGACACCGTCCACCAACACCCGCCCCGTGCGAGGCACCAGCAGCGAGAAGACCTGCTGCACCTCGGTGGTCCGCGCGGCGCGCGGCAGCTCGAGCGGCACGGCCGCCGGCGCCACCAGCCGCGCCGTGACCATAAAGATCACCAGCAGCACCAGCAACACGTCGACCAGCGGCGTGATGTTGATCCCGGCGATCGGCCCGTCCTGTTGGCCTGGGGCGGGCATCTCAGCGTCGCTACGCCGCGCCGCGCTGCGCCTCATCCCCGCACCCGGTCGCCGCCGGGCGGGGTGAATCCACGAGGTAAGCGAGCACGAGCTGACTCAGCACCTCGGTCTCGGCGAGCAGCGCGCTGACGCGGCGGTGCAGATAGTTGTAGGCGGCCACGGTGGGGATCGCGACCAGAATGCCAACGGCTGTCGCGACGAGCGCCTCCGCCACGGCCGTCATCACCGCCTGCGAGGTCACCTGGGTCGCGGCCGCCGCCCCCCCGTGACCCACCGCGCCGTGCCCCAACTCCTCGAAGGCGCGAATCACGCCGATCACCGTGCCGAAGAGGCCGATGAAGGGCGCGTTGTTGCCGAGCGTGCCGAGATAGCTCAGCCGCCGCTCCAGCTTGCTACGCTCGAGCGCAGCGGCGCTCTGCATCGCGCGGTCCGCCGCCGCCGCGCTGCGCTGGGCCAGGCGGAGCCCCGCGCGGGCGATCGCCGCGGCGATCGCCCGCGATTGACCAAGCTCGGCGATGGCCTCGTCGATCGCGCCGCGCGAGAGCTGTCGATCGAGCGCCTCACCGAGCGCCCGCAGATCGCCACGCGAGCCGCGGTAGTAGAGCCAACGTTCGAGCGTCAGGATCAGGCTGGCCAGAGCCAAGGCGCCCAGCAACCACAGCACCCAGCCGGCGCCGAGCTGCAGCAGCAGGTTCTTCGCCGCTTCGGTCGTGCTCATCTCGCTCGCTCCTCCATCATCTTGATCCCTGTCTGGGCGCGGCAGTTGCGCCCAGCGGTCTCCTGCGCTGGCCTAGGGCGGTGAGGGATAGTTTCGCTTGACGTAGCACAAGCCGTCAGCGTTGAGGTGTCCGAGCGTGCTCGTGAGATAGGCGACGAAGTCGGCGTAGTCACGGATCGCGCTGCTCGGGGCGCCACGCGAATCGACGGGAATGCCCTTGGTGTCGAAGGCCATCGCGCCGTTGCTCGGGGGCTCGTAGGAAGCGAGGCACGAGCGCCAGGGCACCGGCTTGCCGTCACGGTCCTTGATCGGCGCGATCGGGGTGCCGATCAGGTTGTCGAAGCGCAGCGTGGGCCTCGCGCCGAGCCCGGCGACCTGTGCCGCGAAGGCGTCGAAGTGCAGCGGCGCGTCGTGCTCGAACTCCTCCCAGAAGAGGTGGTCGGTGTGGAAGGTCACCTGCGCGACGACGCTCGCGTTGTTGCGAATGGCGATGCCGCGCTGGAATTCCTCGCCGGCGAAGGGCTCCGCGGGGGCGGTGTCGGGGTTCTGGCAGTTACTGAAACGCGCCGGCAGCGTCAACCCGAACTCGAAGTCGATCACCTTCGGCAACCGATCGAAGTCGTAGCTCGGGTCGGTCGCGCGGCAATTCGTGCCCTTGAAGGTGGCCGTGCCGGCGAAGAGGTAGGTCTGACCGGCCGCGATCATCTTTTCGTAGGCGCTCCGACCCGCGGCGTCGAGGTTCACGTTCTTCGCCTGCGCGGTCGCCGCGACGGTCTCGAAGCCGAAGGCATAGCGCCGGGTGGGGTCGAAGGCTGCGCCGCCGCGCTGGTTCTGCGCACGCAGCGCTGCCACGGGTGCGGCGCGCTCGTCCCCGCCGCCCTTCCCCTCGAGCGACCCACCCTGGGCCAGATCGACGGCCCAGGGTCCATCCACCTGCGCGACCTGCTCACCGGTCTGCGACTGGTCGGTCGGCGCCTTGTCCGGCTCCTCCGCGAGGGTGAGGTGATCGAAGGTGGCGATCACCCGCGTGAACTTCAGCTCCCACCCGTCGACGAAGGCCAGCTCGTCCTCCGAGCTGGGCGGGAAGCCGTAGCCCTGCCGCGCCAGGGCCTCGCCGGAGGCCGTGAAGAGGATGCCCTTCGGTCCCGGGTCGCAGGGCGGCAGGAAGTCCTGCAGCACCCGCCCCCTCGACCTTGGGTCCGCAGGTCCCCTATCGGGTGCCTCGTCGAACCGCCCTGGCCAGGTCCCCGGCGCGAGGCCACGCCGAGCACGCCTCGAAGCGCATCTGCCCCTGCTCGTCGCCCCGAGCGCTCGTATCCGCCCTCGATTCGTCGTTCTCTGGCTCCTCATCGCACGTTCCTCCATTCGAAGCTGTAGACACCCAGTCGCGCGCGGAAACCCTCGTAGAGCGCCCTCTCGGGCTCGCCGGTCGAGTCGTCCCGGAACTGGTAGAGCGGCGGCTCGTCGGTGACCCGCTCGAGCTGCGAGAAGTCCACGTTGGTGAACCACGGCCGCGGATCGACCCGCAGCAGCAGAGACCCGCCCTCGACCAGCGTGAGCTCGATCGGGATCGGTGAAACGATGCGCTGCTTGCACAAGGGGTTGACGCCGGGCAGCGCTGGGTCGCCGGGCGGGAGGCTGCGATTGCGCCCGATCGTCAGCCGCCCGTCGAAGGGAAAGACCCGGCCCTCGCGGCTCGCCACACCCGCCACGTCGAGGATCACCGTGGGGTCGTCGATCGCGTTGATCTCGTCGCCGAAGAGCCAGACCTCGGCGGCCCGCGCGGGCTCGGCGAGTCCCTCGCCCGCCGCGGTGAAGGGCTGCGGGCTGCCATCGAGCACATCGAGCGCGAGCGCGCTGCGCACCTGCCCGACGTAGATACCCGGCAGCACGCAGCTCGTCGGCTGCGCGCCGAGGTAGGCACCGCACGATTGAGGTAGAGCGCGCCGAGCTGCAGGCGTGCGCGGGTCAGCGCGACCTCGTAGCCCTGCGCCGTGCTGAAGCCGAGGGGCGCGCCAGCGACCGCCTCCGGCGGGCCGGCGGCCGCGACGTCGAAGCTGACCAGCGCGCTCCCGGTGGTTTCGACGCAGCCGGCGGCGGCGACCAGGGCAGAGGTCGCCACCGCGCCAGCCGGGCGCAGGATCGCGAGGCTCATGCCTGACCTCCCAGCGTGATGCCCAGGGTGAGCAGCAGCGTGCGCGGCGCGCCGGCTGTGAAGTGGCGCGCTGGCACCAGCGCGGGCGGCCCCTGCGCGTCGAAGTTCGAGGCGTAGTTGTACTCGCCGAGTCGATAGCGCCGATCGAGCACGTTCTGCAGCGTCCGGACCAACTCGAGCTCGCGCCAGGCCACCCCCAGCGCGCCGTCGACGGTGGCCAAGACGTCGCTGCGCTGGCCGTAAGGCAGCGGGCGCCGACCGACCCAGGTCAGGCCGAGGGCAGCATGGCCCTGCAGCGGCTGCCCCCGCAGGCGCAGCCGTGGCAGCGCGCCGTGGAGGGTCCCGTCGCCACGGAGCACCAGCTCGGGGACGTAGGGCACCAGCAGGCCCGTGTCATCGAAGGTCGAGTGCACCTGCGTCAGGCTGCCGGAGAGATCGAGGATCATGGCGCGGGCGCGCAGCGCCGCGAGCCAGCCGCGGCGGGTGGTGCCCTGGGCCAGCGTGTTGCGTCCGGCCGTCTCGCTGAAGATCAGGTCGCGATCGACCTGCGTGCCGAAGAGCACCCCACGGCCGGCGAGCTCGAGCCAGCCCAGCCGGCGGGCATAGGCAACGCCCCCCTCGTAGGCGGTGATGCTGGCGAAGGGCGTGGCAACGTCCTGGGTCAGGTAGATCGGATCGATCGAGCGAATGCCGCGCCCGAGGCTGGCCGAGGCCGTCAGGTGGAAGAAGGGGCCGACCACCAGCGTGACGCGCGGCAGAAAGACGGTGGCTGCGGTCGCGGCGCGGGCTACCGGTTCGCGGTAGCGCCCGTAGTCCTGGCTGTCGAGACAGCTTCGGTCGCCCGGCGGATTGCTGCGCGAAGGATGAGCGACGCTATCGACGGCGCAGCGATCGAGGGCGTTGAAGGTGAAGGCCTCGGCGCGCAGGCCGCCGCGCAGGCTCAGCCAGTTGGTCGCGCGCAGGTTCGCGTCGGCGTAGAGCCCGAGGTCGCTCAGCTCGGCGTCGATCGCCGTCTCGAGGCGATAGGGCACGCTCGTCGCGGTCTCGTTGCGGTACTGCGTCGCCTCGACGAAGTCACCACGCACGGCGTAGCCCAGCTCGAGCTCCTGGCGCTGGCCGAGCAGCCGGCCGTGCCAGCGTCCGAAACCACGCGCGCCGACGGTCAACCCGACGTTGTTCAAGTCGATCAGGTCGCCACGCTGTCGATGCAGGTTCTGCTGCGGCTGCTGGCTGTCGAGCAGAAAGCCGGTGAAGTTCTCCAACAGGCGCATCGAATTGCGCAGCGCAAAAAACTGGTGACCGTGCGTCAGCTGCTCGCCGGACCACTCGAGCTCGGCCGCCAGCGAGAAGCGCGTCACGTCGCCGCCCTGCCGCCGATCGTAGGTGTCGAAGAAGCCGACCCGCCCGCGCGCGACATCATCGGCGCGCAACACCCCGGCGCTGTGATAGCGCGTCGCGTAGGCGGTCCCGGCCAGCCGCCAGTGACCACGCGCGCCGACGCGGCCCTCGAGCTGGCCCATGGCCGTCGCGCGCGTGCTGTCGCGATTGGTGCCGAAGCCCGCGCTGCGCAGCAGCTCGGCCCCGCCGAAGGTGCCAGGGCCGCTGCCAGGTGGGCCCCAGAGGGCGAGCAGGCGCTGCGTCGCGAAGGAGCCGAAGCCGTACTTCGCCGTCAGGCCGCGCCGCGCGAGCCCCAGCTCGTACTCTGCGCTGCCCGCCACGGCGAAGTTGCCCTGGCGCGGATCGAAGGGCCCTTCGAGCACACGCAGCCCGACCACCAGCTCGGGGATCACGAAGTGAAGATCGGCGTGGCCGTTGCCGTGCAGATTGCCGGCCTGGTTGACCGGCACGCCCCCGACGCTGAGCTCGAGGTCTTGCCCCTCGCGCGCGTCGAAGCCACGCAGAAAGATTTGCTCGGCGTGACCCTCGCCGCCCTCGTTGGTCAGCAGCATGCCGGGGGCGAGCTGCAGCAGCTCGGTGGCGTTGCGGCGGGGCACGCGCGCCAGCTCACCGACCTCGAGCTGGAAGTCAGAGGCCCCGCGACTGGGCCGGGACGGACGCCCCAGCACCGTCACCTCGAGCACCCGTGGCTCCGTGCGCTGGGGACGCCGCGGCTCCGGAGCCCTGGGCGGCGCCGGCGGCGGCGCGAGCTCGAAGGGCGCGGCAAAGCGAAAGGGCAAGCGAATGCGGCTGGCCACCGCCGCCCCCGCGCGCAGCGCCGGCCGGAAGCGCCACGCTCGGGCAGCCGTGCGCGCCGCCTCGTCGAAGTCGGCGCCCGCGGAGGTGAGCAGCTCGACGCCGGTGACGGAGCCTGCCGCGTCAATCGTCACCGCCAGGACCACCTCGGCGCTGCGCCCCGCGGCGAGTTGCCGGGGCGGATAGACCGCGTCGACCCGCACCACGGGCGCAGGCGGCACCACCGCCGGGCGCGAGGAGGGTAGCGCCTCGGGACCGACGGCGGCCGCGCGGGCGGCGATCAGCACGCCCAGCAGGAGCGCCCCCGCGAGCCCCGCGAGCCGCGCGGCGCGCGCGCGCGGCAGGGTGCGGACGCAGGCCCGCCGTGCGCTGGGCGCGCGAGCGTGGGCTGGCGGACGGGAAGCAATGGCCATCGGCGCTCTCGTGCTCACGGGGCCGGGGCGGCGCACTCGGTGCTGCGACGACACACCCGGACGTCGCCGACGACGGAGGGTCGGCGGCGCCCGACTGCCGCGCAGCGTCTGAGGACGCTCGCCCGGGCGATAAACAGGGTTCGGGAGAAAAAGGGGCCGCGCTATACCGGCGGCGACTGCTTCGGGGCGAGTAGGTAGCGCTGAGCGGAGGCGAGCCCGGGGCCGAGGCGATCGAGAGCCAGCGCGGGGCCTGGGGGAGGCAGATCGGAGAGTTGCCACAGCCCGTCGCCGGCCGCGCGCGCGGCGTGCGTCGCCCCAGCGAAGGGGCAGTGGTCGTGCCCGCGCGGTCGCGGCATCGTCTCCGCGACGTAGGCCACGACGGACCGCAGCGGCGCCGCGAGCCCGAGGCCCGCCCCCGAGCGGGCCGGCGCGTGCACGGCCTCGCCGTGCTCGGAACAGACCAGGTGCGGCGCCGACGCCTCGTGCTGGAGACCGACCAGCTGGGCGAGCTGAAACAGACCCGCGGCGGCGAGGGCGAGCGTCCGAGGCCAGCGAGCAGCGCGGAAGGACCGGCCAACCAACATGCCGCCGACTTAGCCCCCGGAGCACAGGGCTGTCAAGCCACGACGACAAGAGGGCGACCGCCACGCCGGGACGACGGCACGCGCGACGACGGGCGCTTACCACGGCGCGCGCGACGCGGTGGCGCCCCTCGGGGCATCCTTTTCGCGGGCGCAGCGCCGCGGTGGCGGTGAAGACGATGATCGACCTTGCTCTCCTGGTCGGCGGCGCGCTTGCCGGCGCCATCGCGGCCTATGCGCTGCTGCGCGGCCGAGCGGCGCAGCAGGCGGCTGCCGCACGCGCAGAGGGACGAAGCGCCGCGCAGCAGGAAGGAGCCGTGCTCGCGGAGCGGCTGGCCGCCTGCCAGCGCGAGTCCCAGGAGCTGCGGGGCGAGCGCGACCAGGCGCGGGGCGCAGTGGAAGAACAACGCCAGAGCGCCGCGGAGTTGGCGGTGGAGCGCGCACGCCTGGCCACCAGTCTCAGCGCAGCGACCAGCGAGCGCGAGGCGCTGGTGGGCAAGCTGCAGGCCGAGCTACGCGAGGCGCGCGAGCAGAGCGCGACCCTCGCCGGCGTCAGCGCAGCGCAGCGCGCCGAGCTAGCGGAGCTCGGCACGCGGCTGGCCGAGCAGCAACGCCACCACGAGGAGCGCCTGGCCGAGCGGCAGCAGCATCATGCGGAGCGCCTGGCCGAGCTCGATCAGGCTCGCCAGCGGATGGCCACGGAGTTCGAGAACCTCGCCAATCGCATCCTCGAGGCCAAGGGACGCGCGCTGGGCGAACAGAGCCGCACTGGCCTCGAGGCGCTGCTGAAGCCGGTGCGCGAGCAGCTCGAGGGCTTTCGCACCAAGGTCGAGCAGATCCACCACACCGAGACGCAGGAGCGCGCCTCGCTGCGCGAACAGCTGCTGGTGCTGCAGCAGCTCAACCAGCGGATGAACGACGAGGCGCGCAACCTCACGCGCGCGCTCAAGGGCGACAAGAAGATCCAGGGCAACTGGGGCGAGATGGTGCTCGAGCGCGTGCTCGAACAGTCGGGGCTGCGCAAGGGCATCGAGTACGAGCTGCAGGGCAGCTATCGCGATCGCGAGGGCCAGCTCTTTCGCCCCGACGTGGTGATCCATCTGCCCGAGGGCAAGGACATCGTCGTCGACGCCAAGGTGTCGCTGCTGGCGTACCAGGACTACCTCAACGCCGTCGACGAGTCAGCCCAGCTCACGGCGCTGCAGGCGCATGTCCAGGCGGTGCGTGACCACGTCAGCGCGCTCGGCGGCAAGGACTACAGCGCGCTGCAGGGGCTCCGCTCGGTCGACTTCGTGCTGATGTTCATGCCGATCGAGCCGGCCTTCATGCTCGCCTTCCAGCACGACGAGAAGCTGCTCGGCGCGGCCTTCGAGCAGCGCATCGTCGTCGTCACGCCGACGACCTTGCTCGCGACGCTGCGCACCGTCAGCAGCGTCTGGCGCTTCGAGCGGCAGAGCGAGAACGCCCGGCTGATCGCGCAGCGGGCGGGCGCCGTCTACGACAAGCTGCGGGGCTTCGTCGAGGAGTTCGAGCGGCTGGGCGGCCAGCT
>JADJDT010000022.1 GCA_016702545.1 Pseudomonadota bacterium
CGTATCCTCCCAGATCTCCGGTCCAGTGGTCTGGAAATGAATCTCGGGATTGGCCGGGTTGCGGAACTGCTGCGGCATGAAGTGACGCTGCGGGTCGCTGGCGATGATCTCCTCGGCCTTGGCGATCGCGCCGGGCATCCCCTTGGCGCCCTCGGTCAGCACCAGCTCCGCGCCGAAGGCGCGCAGCATGCGCCGCCGCTCCAGCGACATCGTCTCCGGCATCGTCAGCATGAGCGGATAGCCGCGCGCGCCGCGCAGACGTAAGCCAACGCGATGCCGGTGTTGCCGCTGGTCGGCTCGACGACCGTCGTCTCGCGCGAGCCCGGCTTGAGCGCCCCCCTGCGCTCCGCCGCCCAGATCATCGCCGCGCCGATGCGACACTTGACCGAGTAGGCCGGGTTGCGCCCCTCGATCTTGGCCACCACGGTGCCCGGTAAGCCGGCTGCCGCGGTTCAACCGCACCAGCGGCGTGTGTCCAATGCTGAGGCTGTTGTCATCGAAGATGCGACCCATGACCGCCCTCCTTGGCTCGTGTGCTCAGGGCCCTGCAGCGCGCAGTAAAGCAGTTCGTCGGCGCTTACTCAAATCACGCGCGCTCACGCAGCCGCGCGTGCTCAAATCACGAAATCGAGCGCCCCGTGGCCTTCGACCTGTCGCCGCAGGTCCTCCAGTGTCACGGAGTCGACGGCGGCCCGCATCGCCGCCTCGACGCGACCCCAGAGCGCGCCGAGGCAGGTCTCCGCCGGGGTCGCGCTGCTGCGGAGCGGCCCCTCGCCGAGGCGCCCGGGCCGCGCCAGGTCAAATCGATGGCCTCGACGATCGCCCCCACCGTCAGGTGCGCCGGATCGCGCACCAGGCGATGCCCGCCATCCGGGCCGCGCTTGCTCGCGATGAAGCCGGCGCGCTGGAGGTCACGCATCACCGCCTCGAGGAACTTCTCGGGGGCGGCCGTCCGCTGCGCGATCTCGGCGGTGCGCACACCACCCCGACCCCCGTGGAGGGCCAGGTCGAGCATCGCACCAACCGCATAGGCCGCTCGCTGAGAAACCCGCATAGGGCCATATGCTCATAACACGATAGACAATGCAAGCAATGCTCGTCGGCTCGGGCGGGGCGGTGGTCGCCCGGCGCCGGGCAAGGGTGCGTCGAGCGACGGGAGCGGCGTCCTCAGCCTCAGCCCCAGGCCGCCAGGAACTCCGCGTGGTGCGCCTTGCCCGAGGCCTGCAGGGTCTCGCGCACCAGCGCGTGCTCCTGCTGGAGCGCCGCCGGGGCCAGGCGGCCGCGGAAGACCTCGAAGCGCAGGTAGATCAGGTAGGTGTTGAGGACGTCCAGCTCGCAGTAGTTGCGAATGCGCTCGCGCTCGCCGCGCAGGAACCACGACCACACGCTTTCGCCACTGCCGCCGAGCTTACCCGGCAAACCGAGCAGGCGCGCCACCTCGTCGAGCCGCGCCCAGCCGCGCCCCTGGTAGCCGCCGAGCACGTCCATCAGATCGACGTGGCGCCAGTGGAAGCGGCTGACGTAGTTGTTCCAGCGATAGCCCGGGTCGTGATCTCCCTGCTCCCAGTAGCGCGGTGCCGCCACGCCGTGGCGCAACGCGCGGTAGCCGAGCACCGGCAGGTCGAAGCCGCGGCCGTTCCACGAAACCAACGTCGGCCCCAACCGCTCCAGCCCATCGAAGAAGCGCTGCACCAGATCTTCCTCGGGGGCGTCCGGCTCGCCGAGGCTCCAGACCTTGAACGACTCGCCGCTGCGCAGGGCACAGCTGATGGCCACCACCCGGTGCTGGTGCGGCGGCAGGAACGCGCCGCCTCCGCCCTCTCGCGGCGTCAGCCGCGACTCCATCGCCTCGGCCACCGCCGCGTCGTCGAGCGCCGCCGGCGCGTTGAGCAGGCGCCGGCCCAGCTCGACGTCGGGCACGGTCTCGATGTCGAAGGTGAGAATATTCATCGCCGCTCACTCCCGCAGGATCGAGCAACGACGGTGAGCCTCCCCCGCCGGGGCGTCAAGAGCGAGCGGCGCGCGGACGTGCGTCTCCGACGGCGGGCGCGGCGCTAGTCGCAGGTCAAGACGGAACTCTGCACAGGGGCTTCGGAGGGTGCCGAGCTGGCGCTTCCGGAGCCGAGCTCACCGTAGCGGTTGCCACCCCAGCAGTGCAGCGCACCATTGCCCTTGCGCCGGATGCAGAGGTGCTCGGCGCTACCGACCAGATCGCCCACGTCGTGCGGCAGACCCGAGAGGTACGACGGTACCGCGCTTAAGGCCAGACCGGCCTTCCCCATGCCCAGCAGCCGGTTCGAGTTGTCGCCGAAGCACCAAAAGATGCCTGACTTGCTCGCGCAGGTCAGGTTGTTGGCCGTCACGATCTCAGTCACGCCCGTTCCCAAGGCGGTCACCTCCACAAACATCGTGCGCTGCAGGGTCGCAAACTGCGCCGAGTCGGGCGTGACGCCGATGCCGAGCTCACCGAACTGGTTGCTGCCCCAGCACCACAAGCGGCCACCAGCGGCGATCGCGCAGGTGTGCTGACTGCTCGCGCTGACGGCCACGACGCCGGCGAGCGCGGTCACGCGCCTCGGCACGCTGGAGGCCAACGTGGTGCCGTCGCCGAGCACTCCGAACTGGTTCTGGCCCCAGCACCAGAGCGTACCGTCGCTGCGACGCGCGCAGGTGTGGTAGCCAGCGGCGACCTCGAGGACGGTCGTGCCGAGACTCGTCACGCGCACCGGGCCGGCCTTGGCGACGGTCGTCCCGTCGCCGAGCTGGCCACTCCAGTTATTGCCCCAGCACCACAGCGTGCCATCGGTCTTGGTCGCGCAGCTGTGCCACATGCCGAGGCCCGCCTTCTCCACCCCGCTCAAGCCCGTCACCTGCGCCGCGTAGGGCGTCGCGCCGGAGGGCGCCTCGCCCCAGCACCACAGCGTACCGTCACTTCGGCGCGCGCAGAAATGCAGCATGGCGTAGTCGTTGCTGCTCGTCGCCCCGAAGATCGTGACCACGCGATCGAGCGGCGCACCGCTCGCGGTGACGACCCGCACGGGGGTGGCAGAGGGGGCCGAGGCCTTATTGCCCAAGGGCCCGTGCGAGTTGTTGTACCCCCAGCACCAAACGCTGCCGTCGGTCTTGGCGACGCAGGTGATCCCCTGGGTGGTCGCCACACTGCCGGCGCAGCAGAAACTTCCGACGTCGCAGTTGGACCAGGTCGGGCAGCGCCGCTGCGCGCTGTCGTGGAGGTTGATGCCCATGGTGTAGGGATTGGTGCCGCCGAGGCTGAAGACGGTGCAGCTGCTGGTGCCACTGATGCCCGAGAACGTCTGAGTCGATCGTGCGGCTTCGGTCAGGCCCCAGTCCGCGGCCCAGCTACAGCCCGTGTAGGGATTGGCGTACCAGTCCGAGACCCACAGGCGCGGCAAGATCCCCTGCTCGAGCGTGCCGTCGGTGGCCAAGTCGGGATAGGTGCCATAGCCCGGCTCGCACTGGTTCAGCTCGGCCGACGAGAAGGCCTTGCCGCCGGTGACGTTGGCGTTGCGGTAGGGGCTGACGTAGACGCCGTTGCGGTTGGTCGCCGACTTGAGGGCCAGCGCGCCGAGGTACGAGGCCTGCTTGCTCGTGGCGGTGGTGCCATCGAGATGCACGTCGCGGGGGTTGAGGTTCCAGGCGTTGTCCAGCGCATATCCGGTCTGCGACGACGACGGGATGCGTTCGGCGATCGAGCCGAGCCCGCCCTCGAGAAACTCGAAGTGGCGGTTCCAGGTGTTGCCGCCCCAGGTCAGGCTCGAGACATAGAAGGGGCGCGGCGACTGGGTGAAGCGCTTCACCGCGTAGCCGGTCACGCCGTCGGCCAGCATGCCCTTGCCGCAGAAATACCTCGAGCCGTTGGTGCTCGCGTCGAAGAGCTTGAGGCACATGTAGCGGATGCCGCCCTTGTCGCCGTCCACCTCGTAGCTCTTGAGCACGGTGCTGCCGACCGGGGTCGGGCTGAGGAAGAAGGGCCGGTAGGCGCGATCACCGCAAGCGAGGCCCTGGCCGGCGAGCACCCGGTAGACCTTCGGCAGGCCGTTCTCGGTGATGCTGACCGTGACCTCCTGGTTGGAGGCGTCCTTGACGACCTCGAGCTGGTCCTTGACCGTCAGGAACTTGGGCAAGATCAGATCGACGGCCACGCCATTGGGGAGGGTGTGGGGCAGCCGCGTCGCCGGGCAGAGGCTGTCCACCTGCTGGAAGGTGTAGCCGGCGAAGTTGTCGATCACCGTCGACTGCGCCCCGACCGCGCCGAGGTTGAGGCTGTTCATCGCGTTCATCGCGTTCATCGCGTTCATCGCGTTCATCGCGTTCATCGCGTTCATCGCGTTCATCGCGTTCATCGCGTTCATCGCGTTCATCGCGTTCATCGCGTTCATCGCGTTCATCGCGTTCATCGCGTTCATCGCGTTCATCGCGTTCATCGCGTTCATCGCGTTCATCGCGTTCATCGCGTTCATCGCGTTCATCGCGTTGGTCGCCGCCTGGCCGCGACTGGCCACGGGAGGAGTCAGCGCGCTGTCGTCATCGAGCGGTGCTGCGCAGCCAGCAGCCACCAGCCCGAGGCCCGCCCAGACAGCCAGCGCCGGAAGCGGTTCGAGCCGTCCGCGGATGCCATGCTGGGCCATGATTGCCTCCTGTTCGGCGTGAGCCTTGGTTGCACCTTCAGGTTTTA
This sequence comes from Pseudomonadota bacterium, assembly GCA_016702545.1. GTDB lineage: Bacteria > Myxococcota_A > Polyangia > JADJTL01. The sequence continues at coordinate 4,697 of JADJDT010000022.1, forward strand.
ACGTGTTCTGGATTTCATTTTGTGTCAAGCACCTATTTTCGAAGACCTCACACGTGGATAACAATACTGAGCATTTGCGACGGCTTAGCTTCGCCGAACTGGGTTCAACACGCTAACGAAGTCTGTCCTCGCCACGCGCCGTCAGCCGAGCCGAAGGCCGCATGGCCGGCTTGTCGCTCGCGACGGGACGTGCGATGAGCGCGAGGAGGGGGCACATCATGGAGCAGCGCGTCCCTAGGATCTCGCGCGCCAACCGGCGCCCGGAGGGCCCTTCGCCCGCCGAGAGCGCTGGGACCCGGCAGGCGGGCGAACACGTGCTACGGCGCCTGCTGGGCGTCATTGGGCTCGTGAGCGTCCTCACCGCCACGGGCTGTCTGGCGCAGGAGGGCGGCAGCGGCAACGACGGCGGCACCATCGCCGATGCAGGCATCGCCGACGGCGACGCCCGCGAGCGCGGCGACGGCGGTGGCAGCGATCGCGCGCTCGCCGCGATCCAACCGCCGCGCAGCGCTTCGTCGCGCGGTTCGGGGGGCGGCACCGCACCCACCGGGAGCTTCGTCACGGTCGGCGCCGTGCAGTACGCATTGATCGTGCCGAGCGCCTACCGCGCGACGCAGGCGACCCCGCTGGTGATCGTGCTGGCCGGTGCCCAGGGCGCCGCCGCGCTCTCCAACGCGCTGCTGCTCAATGCCGCGTCGGTGGGGCCGAGCGGCGCGATCATCGCCGTCGTCGATGCCCTGCTCTACGTCGATGCGGCCGGCGCCGCCGCGCAGATGCTCGACGACGTGCGCGCGCGCTACAACGTGGACAACGATCGCACCTACCTGCTGGGCGACGCCGAGGGCGTGGCCGCTGCCTTCGAGCTCGGGCTCCAGCGGCGGCAGAGCTGGTTCGCCGCGCTCTGGGGCAACGATCTGGTGGCCGTGCCGCTCTCGCGGCCGGCCCGCAGCGCCGCCGAGGTCGGCGTCGCGCCCTGGGCCAACGTCAGCCCCGGCGGGCTCACGGTCTTCGCGCGCCAGGTGATAGCCGCGCTACGCGCCGGCGGCTATCGTCTGCCGGACGACGCACCTTATGGCGGGAGCGGGGCGGCGACGCGCGGCTCGGCCGCGGCCCAGCAGGCGGCGCTGCGCTTCTTCGCCAACAAGGTCCGACTGTAGCGTTAGCTCATGGGGCTAAGCCCCGGGGGAGGGTCCCAGCATGCCGATCTACGAGTACAAGTGCCAGAAGTGCGAGCATCAGTTCGAGGTGCTGCTGAAGACGACCGAGAAGGCCAAGTGCCCCCAGTGCGGCGCCGGCAAGCTGACGCAGCAGCTCTCGGTCTTCGCCGTCGGCGGGGCGGGCAGCGGCGGCGGGATGGACGCGCTACCCGACGCCTGCCGCAGCTGCAACGATCCGCGGGGACCCGGCGCCTGCGGCATGCGCTAGCTCATCACGCGCTACTCGCTGCCGAGGCAGATGTGGAGCTGGCGCAGACTCTCCAGGATCGGGTGATCGAGGGGCACGATCTTGCGCTTGCCGGCGACCTGTTCGAGCGGCACGGGCACGATCTGCTCACCACGCACGCCGAGCATCACGCCGGACACCCCCTCGATCATCAGCTCGACGGTGCGCGTACCGAGCTTGGTCGCCAGGATGCGATCGGTGGCCGAGGGCGTGCCGCCGCGCTGCGTGTGGCCGAGGGCGGTGAGGCGCGTCTGTAGCTTGGTGCGGCGCTCGATCTCGTCGCGGATGCGCACGCCGACGGAGGCCAGCGCCAGGGTCGGTGGCGGGGCAGCAGCAGCCGACGCCTTGTCTTCGGCGGCCCGCGCCGCGGCCCGCGGCTCCTTCTCGCGCTCCTTGTCCTTACCCTTCCGGCCAGCGGCGCCGGCTTTCTCGCCGTTGCGCTGCTCCTTGGCCCGCTCGCGCTCCTCCCGAGCCTGCGCCTCCTGCTGCGAGAGCGCGCCCTCGGCGACGGCGATGATCGAGAACTTCTTGCCCTTGCGGCTGCGCTCGATCAGATCGGCCACGACGACGTCGATCGAGTAGGGGATCTCCGGGATCAACACCACGTCGGCGCCGCCGGCCAGGCCCGCGGCGGCGGCCAACCAGCCGGTCTTGTGCCCCATGATCTCGACGACCATCACGCGATGGTGGCTGGAGGCCGTCGAGTGCAGCCGGTCGATCGCCTCGGTGGCGATCTGCACGGCGGTGTCGAAGCCGAACGACACATCCGTCTCGGCGACGTCGTTGTCGATCGTCTTCGGCAGCGTGATGATGCGCAGGTCGTCAGAGCGCTTGAGCAGCTTGAGCGCGTTCTTCTGCGTGCCGCCGCCACCGAGGCAAATCAAGTAGTCGAGGTGCAGGCGGTGGTAGTTCTCCACCGCGGTCGAGGTCATGTCGATCACCTGATCGCCCATCAGGAAGGCATCCGGCTTGTCGCGGCTGGTGCCGAGGATCGTCCCCCCGAGCGTCAGGATCCCCGAGAGCTCGTCATCCGTCAGGCGCCGGCTGCGGTTCTGCACCAGGCCGCGGAAGCCATCGAGGATGCCGATCACCTCCATCCCGTAGGCGTTGATCGCCGTCTTGCCCACCGCGCGAATCGCCGCATTGAGCCCCTGGCAGTCCCCGCCCGAGGTCAGAATGCCCACGCAACGCGGCCGCACCGTCCTTGCCATCGCGCACCCCCTCTTGCTTGAACCCGACGCGTCGATCGACGCCAACGAGGCGTCCAAACCCACGCGGCGCCCAGCCCACGCGCGCCGCCACGGCAGCACCAGGGGCGCCGCGGCGGCCGTCGCCCCCTGGTTCACGGCGCGCAGTGTAACGCATCCGACGCTAACGGAAGCCGAGCCGGTACCAGTTATGGGGAAAGCGGCCCTCGTTGGCCAGCGCCTGGTCGGTCGTATCGACGCGCTTCAGATACACGAGTAGGCCGCCCTGGGCCGGATCGAGGTAGGTGGTGAAGCCCGCGAGCTGCACGTCAAGCGAGTCGTAGAGCGGGTTGCGGTCGTCGATCGTGAGCACGCTGCCGCGGATCAGCGCCAGTGAGGCCTCGTCCACCTCGCCGGCCTGCAGCGGATAGCGCGGCGAGTTTCCCCGCGGGTTGGTCAGCGCCGTGTTGCCTAGCCAGTACAGCCGCCGATTGCCGGCGCGTACGAGGTCCGACGCCGCCGATTGGCTGTAGAAGCAGGTGCCATCGTCGTAGCAGAAGGGTCGTGGTTCGCTCCAGGTGGCGCCGTAGTCCTCGGAGACCGCCAGCCAGCGGCGGGAGGGTTGCTCCGGCGCATGCTCGTTGGAGCCGCGACAGAGCATCAGCAACCTACCGGGCTGCCCCTGCAGCTCGGCCACGGCCGGTTCGTTCGCCCCGCGCGTCGAGCGCGTCTCCGGCACGAACACGCGCTCACTCAGCCGCCAGGACAGGTCGTCGCGGGTGGCGTTCCAGGTGCCAAGCAGCACCGCGCTGACGCTGAAGCTGGCTACGGGATAGCGCGTGATGGTCGGCAGACCGCGCCCGTCGAGCGGCCAATAGGACACCGGCACCACGAGCTGGCCGTTGCTCAGCTCGACCAGCGACGACACGCTGGGCCAATAACCGTTGACGCCGATCAGAATCCCGGGCAGGGGGTTGAGCGCCGTGTTTCCCTGCTGGGCGATCGGCGCGAGCGCCGTGAAGGTCTCGCCCCCATCCGTCGAGACGCGATACCAGACCTGCTGATTGTTCACGCCCGCGACCGTCTCGGCCTGACCGACGCCGATGACGTTGGCGATCTGCACCATGCGCCCGGTTCCTGGTTGCTTGTAGAGCCACTGTGGCGAGGTCGAGGAATAGACGTCCATCTGCTGCCCGCGCGCATCGACGACCCGCCGCGGAAAGAGCGCGGCATTGCCCGTCTTCCCCGGCCCGAAGTCCCACGCCGCAGGAATCGGGATCGGGCGCGCGTCGCCCCACGCGGCCTCGCCCTCGCTGAGGTAGTGGACCTCGCGATCCAGCACGAAGAGCTGCCGCCCACCGGGCTGCGCCTGGCCGGCAGCGTCGCCCGCGCGTGCATCCCGCGGCGCATCGGAAATCGTCGTCACGCAGCCCTCGAGGAGGAGTAGGCTGATCAGCACGATCCGTGCGTTGGGCGTCGCTGGGTGCATCGCAGGCCGTGGCGAAGGGTAGCAGAGGCGGGCGAGCGCGGCGCTGCCGGCCGCGAACGCGCGAGCATGTGCTAGCCTGCTACGCGTCTCGGCCTGGCGCGAGTGCCTGACCCGGCCGAGCAGCGGGGAGCAAGGAGCGGTCGATGGCGCCCGAAGCACAGTTGGGGTTGGCGCCGGGCCCGGCGCAGGGGGAGGCCGGCGAGCGCGAGCGCCCGCTGCGTCAGCGTCTCGGCATCCCGGAGGCCGCCACGCGGGTGCTGATCTTCGGCGAGACGAGCCACTGGGATCCGAACTGGCTCTACACGACCGAGGAGTACTACGAGCAGCGCATCTGGCGCATCATCGACGCGGCGCTGGCCGCGCTCGCCGCCGAGCCGCGGCGCATCTTCGCCTTCGAGAGCACCTACTTCCTCAAGCTCTACTGGGAGCGCAACCCGGGCAAGCGCGAGCGCCTGCGCGCGCTGATCAACGAGGGTCGCCTGCGACTGACGGGCACGGGGGTCACGACCCCGGACACGGTGCTGCCCGACACCGAGGCGATCCTGCGCGACTACCTGCACGGCCAGGAATGGCTGCGCAAGCATGGTTTGCGCACCGAGCCCAAGCTGGCCTACCTGCCCGACGACTTCGGCTACTCACCCGCGCTGCCCTCGGTGCTCGCCGCGCTCGGCTTCGAGATGGCCGGCGTGACGCGCATCGATGGCATGTACTTCGTCGGCTGCGACTACCGGCCGAAGTCGCGCTTCCCCTTGCCCGGCTCGAACGCGGAGCTGCTGCTGCGCGACCACCGCACGCTGGACTTCGTCTGGCGCGGCCCCGATGGGGCCGAGGTGCTGACGCACTGGAACGCCTTCACCTACTTCCAGGGCGACATGCTGGCCTGCGTCGGCGCCGTGCGCTGGATGGGCACGGTCTTCGGCTGGTCCCGTCGCAGCGAGCCCCACGTCGCGCGCCGCATCCAGAGCTACGTCAAGCAGCTCGCGCCCCTCGCCCGCACGCCCTACCTCTTCTGCCCGATCGGCTGCGACTTCAACGACCCGATCGAGGGCCTGGTCGCGCTCGTCGACCGCTACAACGAGCAGCGCTTCGCGCAGACGGGCGTCTGGGCCGTGGTGGCCGGGATGGAGGACTACCTCGACCTCGTCAACTGCCACCGCGAGCGCCTGCCCGTGCTCGAGCTCGACCCCAACCCCTACTGGATGGGGTTCTACGCCAGCCGCCAGGAGGCCAAGCTGCTGAGCAACCGCGTCGCGCGCAAGCTGGTGCTGGCGGAGAAGCTCTACGCGCTGCCCACCACGGACAGCGAGGCCGCGGCCGAGCTCGAGGCTAGTATCGCCGCCGCGCGGGCCCTCGCCATCGGGCGCGCTGGCGACGCCAGCGAGCCGCCAGCGCGCCCCTGGGGGCCACGGCCGGCGGACGCGCCGCTCGCTGGCGAACGGCGCGCCTATGCCACGCTGGGGCTCGAGGCGCCCGCCTCGCGCCAGGTCCAGCGGCTGGCCACCGGCACCGTCGCCCTCTGGCGCCACGAGCTCGAGCGCGCCTGGGATCTCCTGGTGCTCAGCAACCACCACGACTTCGTCACCGGCACCTCCCCCGACCGCATCTGGAAGGCCGAGCAGCAGCCCTGGCTGCGCGAGGCCGAGGCGCTGGTGGACACCGCCCTGGCGCGCGTGCATCCCACCGACCTCCCCGCGTCCGGCACGGCCCCGGCGCCACGCTGGCAGCTGGCCGGGGGCGAGCTGCAGGTCGAGACCGACCACTACCGCGTACGCCTGTCCGAGGCCGCCGGCGGGTGCATCGTCAGCTTCGTCGATGCCGCGGGCGACGCCGAGCTGCTGGCGGGGCCCGCCAACGACCTGATCTCCTACCGCGACTCCGGCGGCTTGTGGCGCATGGGCCACGAGTACGCCGGGGGCACCTTTGCGGAGCGTGCGCGCGCCAGCGCCCTGCCGGCGAAGATCCACGCCGCGGAGCACGGCGAGCGGCTCGAGGTCCGCGTCGAGTCCGAGCTGAGCGGGCAGCGCTTCGTGCGCTGGCTGTGGTTTCGCAACGGCACGCCGATCGTGCGCCTGCGGCTGACAGGCGCGGCCGCGCGCCGGCGCACGATCACCTGCGCCTTCCCGACGGCCTTCGCCGAGGCGCGGCAGCTCGCGATGAATGTGCCGGGCGGGGTGGTCGAGCGACCGGCGCACAAGCTCTACGACCCGACCTTCTGGCCGGCCCGGTCGTTCGTCCATCTGCACGACCCGGCGAGCGATCGCGGCCTGGCGGTCTTCCTCGGTGGACCGGCGGCGCCCGCGCTGCGGGCCTCGGGCGCCCTCGAGTGGCTGGCCTTCCGCAACGCACCGCGAGAGGTGGCCTTCGGGGTGCTGCCCGTGCTCGCGCATCCGGCCCGCGGCACCGACCCCGACATCGGCAGCTTCGACTACGCGGTGTGGTTCACACGCGCCGGCGACTACCGCGCCAATCACCTGCCGCGCCAGGTGCGCCGCGCGCTGCGCGCCGCGCTCTTCGCCCCCGACGCGCCGGATCTCGACGAACGGGCCAATGCCGCGATCGTCACCGATGACGAGCAGGTGCTGGTCTCGGCGCTCAAGCCGGCCAGTCGTGGGCCCGGGCTAATCGCCCGCCTGCGGGCCTACGGGCCGCTCGGCGGCCAGGTGCGGCTGCGCTGCAGCGATCGCCCCCTGCGCGCCGCAAGGCTCTGCGACGCCCGGGAGCGCGACCGCTCCGAGCTGCCGCTGGTCGAAGGCGCCTGCGTCGTCCCGATCGAGGCCAGCATCACCAGCGTGCGGCTGCGCTGGGGGAGCGTCCAAGCCGCCGAGGGCGGCCGGGAGCGGCGCGCGGTACTGTTCCGGGCGCGACTACCCACGGTGGCGCTGAGTCAGAGCCGCTCGAGCACGCCGCCACCCCCGGTGGTCAGCGCCGCGTGCTCGGCGCGATAGGCCCGCACCGCCGCCGGCAGGGCCTCGAGCAGGTCGCGGGCGATCAGGCCATCGGCGCCGCGCTCGGCCGCCACGCGGTCCCCTGCCAGGCCGTGCACGAAGACGCCGACGCGCGCCGCCTCCGGCACCGGCAGCCCCAGTCCGAGCATGGCCGCGATGGTGCCCACCAACACGTCACCCGTGCCGGCGGTGGCCAGGCCGGAGTTGCCGGTGCAGTTGAGGCTCACCTCACCGTCGGGCGTGGCGATCAGCGTGCGCGCGCCCTTGAGCACCACGATCGCGCCCCATGCCGCGGCGGCCCGCTCCGCGCTGCCGATCGGGTCGGCGGCGACGACGCTCAGGGGTTGATCGAGCAGGCGCGCCATCTCGCCGAGGTGCGGCGTCAAGACCGTCGGCGCGCGCCGCTGCCGCAGCAACTCGGGCGCGGCCGCGATCGCCGTCAAGCCATCACCGTCGAGCAAGAGCGGCACGGGGATGGCGGGCACCAGGCGGCGTACGAGGCGCTGCGTCTCGGCGGCCAGTGACAGCCCGTTACCCAGGGCCACGCAGTCGACCCTTGCGGCGAGCGCGAGCAGCCCCTCGGCGGCCTGCTCGGCCAGCGCGCCGTCGGCGGTCTCCGCCTGGGGCACGAAGACCACCTCACTGGCGAGGGCGGCCAGGTGTGGTGCCAGACTGCGCGGCGTCGCCAGCCGCGCATACCCGCCCCCGGCCCGCAGCAGCGCCAGCGCCGCGAAGCAGGGCGCGCCGTAGTAGCCCGCCGCGCCCGCGATGAACAGCACGTCGCCAAAGCTGCCCTTGTGCCCATCGGCGTGACGCGGCGGCAAGGGCGCCGGCTCGTTGAGCGCCACGCGCAGCGTCGGGTCGCCGAGCAACGCGGGGGACATCGAGATCGGGGCCACGAAGAGCCGTCCGCCGCGCTCGGCGCCGGGGAAGAGCAGATTGCCGCGCTTCGGCAGGCCGAAGGTCACGGTGCAGTTGGCCCGCACCGCCGCGCCCCAGATCGCCCCGCTGTCGCCGTCGATCCCGGACGGGAGATCGAGCGCGATCACGGCGCGACCGGCGCCGTTGATCGCCTCGATCGCCGCGCGAAAGAGCCCCTCCACCGGACGCGTGAGCCCGGTGCCCAGCAGCGCATCGACGACCACCTCGCAGGCCGCCAGCGCCGTCGTCAGCTCGGCGGCGGTCGTGGCGGTCGCCACGTCGACCCCGCTACGCCGCGCGCGATCGAGCTGCTCGCCCGCGACCCCGTCGTAGCGCGCGGGATCGCCGAGCAGCAGCACGCGCACGGCGGCGCCCCCGGCGTGCAGCTGACGCGCGACCACCAGGCCGTCGCCGCCGTTGTGCCCTACGCCGCAAAGCACCAGATAGCGCCGGCCGCGCACGCCGAACTGCTGGCGCGCCGCGCGGTAGACCGCGACGCCGGCGTGCTCCATCAACAGCGCGACCGACAGCCCGAGCTCGGCGACGGCCCGTCGATCGAGCTCACGCATCTCGGCAACGGAAACGACCTTGGTCGGCATTGGGCGGCTCCCCTGGCGCAGGGGGATTGTCGCACGCGCCGAGGGTGCGCGGCGAGCGACGCGCCCAGCGCTAGCGGCTCGGCAGCGGCACCTCGTCGACGGTCGGCGCCAGGCCCTCCGGACAACCGTCCCTGTCCTCGACGCCGTTCAGCGTCTCGGGCTCGTTCGGGCAACGGTCTTGCGGATCGGGAATCCCGTCGCTGTCGTTGTCCGCATCACGGCAGCCATCGCTGTCGTCGAAGCCGTCCATGTCCTCGGCCTCATCCGGGCAGCTATCGCGCGCGTCCTCGATGCCATCGCGGTCGTTGTCCGGCTCCGGACAGCCGTCATCGTCGGCGAAGTGGTCTTTGTCCTCGGCCCCGTTGGGACAGGCGTCGTCGGCATCGTTGACGCCATCGTTGTCGTTGTCGGGGTCGGGACAACCGTCGGCGTCATCAAAGCCGTCCCGGTCCTCCGGCTCGTCCGGACAGGCATCGAGGTGGTCGGCAAGCCCATCGCGATCCTGGTCCGCCAGCGGGTCGGCGCGCCGGAGCGGGTTCTCGCCGTACTGATAATGCAGGCCGGCAAGCACGCGGAAGGCCGGCGTGCCCAGCCCGCCACCGAAGCCGGGGCCCCCGCCGACGCTCGCGGTCAAACCCCAGGGCAGGAAGCCGCGCAGGCCCACCAGCAGCTCGCCCCCGTGCTGCCGCTCACCGCCCGCGCTCGCCAGACCGAAGAAGCCCTGACCATCGACCAGCGCGTCGAGGCGCCGCTGCCACAGGCGCGCGCGCAGCCCGAGCGAGAGCCAGGCCTCGTCGCCGACCGTCACGGGCTGAGCGCCTGCGGCGAAGGCGAAGGTGTGGTCCGGGCGCAACCGCACCCCGACGTTGAGCGCGGCGCCGACCCGCGACCAGCCCAGCCCCACGATCGCGCGCGGCTCGACCCCTACGCCGCCATCACCACGATAATCGGCGGTGCTTCCCGTCGGCAGATCCACCGCCAGCGCCAACGCAGCCAGCCAGGGACCGTGCGCCAACAACCGTCCCTTGGCCAGCAAGCGCAGATCGCCGCTCCCCGCGGCCAGCTCCGGTTGGGCACCGAAGAGCGCGCCCCGCGCGCCGCTGGCCTGCGTCAGCGTCACCGGCAGCGCCAGCCCCAGCTCCAGCCGCTCCCAGAGCCCGAGCGCGAGCAAGAGCTCGAGGTTGAGCTGGTACTTGACGTCCTCGTAGCGACGCGTGCCATTCGCCTGATCGACCACCTGCAGCAGGCGCTGGTCGTAGTGCACCAGGAGGCCCGCCGAGGGCGACAGGTGCGGCAGCGTGAGGGCCGTCTCGGTGCTGAAGAAACCGAGCGCCGCCGCGGGGGGTCGCAGGCGCGCCAACGAGAAGCCGGCCGCCTGCGCCCGCGCCCGCGCGCCGCTCAGACCCAGCAGCAAGAGCAGCAGCGGCAGCGTGTGGCGCGCAGTGCGCCGGTCGCGCGGCCGCCGAGCGCCACGCGGCCGTGAGCGCGTGCGAACGGCGCGCGTCAGCAGCACCAGCGCGCCCAACAGCGCGAGCCCCAGCAGCGCCCCGCGCGGCGTCGTGCCTGCCCCGGCGGGCGCGGGGCCCGCCAGGGCACAACCGCCACCGACGAGCCACGCCTCCGACCGCAGTGGATCGCGACCCGCCCGCACCTCCTCGCCGTCGCTCACGCCGTCGCGATCGCTGTCGCTCTGCGCCGGGTCGGTCTCGCCCGCATCGACCACGCCGTTGCCGTTGCGGTCCTCCTCGCGGTCGAGCAGCCCGTCGCCATCGCTGTCCGTCGCCAGGTCGTCGCGCGGATTGAGAGGATCGGTATTCGCCGCCAGCTCGGCGCCATCGTCCGTCCCGCCGCCGTCGCTATCCGCCAGCCGCGGATCGGTCTCGTCACTCTCGCGTGTGCCGTTGCGGTTCTTGTCCTCGGCGCCGTCCTTCAGCCCGTCCCCGTCGCTGTCGGCGCGCGCCGGGTCGGTCTCGCCCGCGTCGAGGGCGCCGTTCTTGTTGGCGTCCTCGACGCCATCCTCGAGCCCGTCCTCATCGCTGTCGGCGCGCGTCGGATCGGTCTCTCCGGCGTTGAGGCGCCCGTCGTGGTTCTTGTCCTCGAGCCCATCCGCCAGGCCGTCAGCGTCGCTGTCGGAGCGCCGCGGATCGGTCTCTCCGCCGTCGACCTCGCCGTCCTTGTCGCGATCCTCGATCCCATCGCTGAGCCCATCCCCGTCGCTATCGGCCAGGCGCGGGTTGGTCTCGCCGGCGTCGAGCTGACCGTTGCGATTGGCGTCCTCGATGCGGTCCGGCAGCCCGTCCCCATCGCTGTCGATGAAGTCGTCGTCTGGGTCGAGCGGATCGTGGCGGGTGCTCAGCACCTCGGAGCCATCGGACTCGCCACCACCGTCCGTGTCGGCGCGCTTCGGGTCGGTTTCGTTGCCGCCGACGACGCCATTACGGTCCAGGTCCTCGCCCTCCGCCGGGGTGGCCTGGCCGTCGTTGTTGGCGTCGATCCAACCGTCGACCAGTCCATCGCGATCGGTGTCCTGACTGAGGGGATCGGTCTCCGTCGCCGGATCGGTCTTGCCGTCGCCGTTGAACTCCTCGAGCCCATCGATCAGGCCGTCGCCATCGGTATCAGGCACCAGCGGGTTGGTCTCACCGCCGTCGACGACGCCGTTGGCGTTACGATCCTCCTCCAGGTTGGTCAGGCGGTCGGCGTCGCAGTCCTCGGCGGTGCCGGGCGCGGCGACGGCGGGGCAGAGCGACGCGCAGCGCTGGGTTTCGCTGGCGCAACGAGCGGTCTCGCAATCCGTATGCTGCGCGCAGCCCTTCCCGAGCTGGCAGCGCTCGGGACAGAGGCCGCCGCAATCGATGTCCGTCTCCGTGCCGTTCTTGGCGCCGTCACTGCACGCCGGCGCGGCGCAGACCGGGGGCGTCGCCGCCGTGTTACACGAGGCGCTGAGACAGTCGCGGCCCTGCCCGCAGCCCTGACCCACGGCGCAGCCGATCGGACAAGAGCCCCCGCAGTCACGATCGCTCTCGGTGCCGTTGGTGACGCCGTCCGCGCAGGACGGCGCGGCGCAACGCTGCGTGGCCGCGGGGCAGACCCCGCTGCGGCAATCCCGCGGCTGCCCGCAGCCTAGCCCGTCGCCGCAGGGCGCGCAGACCGGCCCGCCGCAGTCGCTGTCGGTCTCCAGCCCGCTGCGACGACCGTCGCCGCAGGTGAGATCGTCGGCAGCGAGCAGCGGATTGGTGCGGTCGCTGAGCACCTCCTGACCATCACTGACGCCGCCGCCGTCGCTGTCGATGCGCCGCGGATCCGTCTCACCGCTGTCCACCACGCCATTGCGGTTCAGGTCCTCGCCATCGGCAGCGCTGCAGCCCAGCCGGTCGGCATCGACGCAGCCATCCGGCAAGCCGTCGCCGTCGGTGTCGACGTCGGTCGGATCGGTCTCGGTCGCAGCGTCGTAGACGCCGTTGCGGTTGGCATCCTCGACGCCATCGCTCAGGCCGTCGCGGTCGGTGTCGACGAGCAGCGGCTCCGTCGGGTTCGCGTTCGCGATCCCCTGACCGCGTTGGTCGACGCCGCGCTCGAGCCCATCGCCCAAGCCGTCACCATCGGTGTCGACCAAGATCGGATTGAGCTCGCCCGCCTCCCGCAGCCCGTTCTGATTGCTGTCCTCCACCCCATCCAGCAGGCCATCGCCGTCGGTGTCGGCCAGTCGGGAGTCGGTCTCATCGCCGTTTCGCCCACCGCTACCGTCGCGGTCCTCGAGCGAATCCGGGATCAGGTCGCCGTCGCTATCGGGGTCGCGGCAGCAGAGCACACCGCCGTTGGCGGGCCCGCTCTTGCGCAGATACACCGCCTCGTTGGAGCCGTCGGTGCCGACGCAGCTCCAGGGCGCCGGCAGCGCGCTGCAGCGATCGCCGGCGCTGCGATCGAGGGGCGCACAGCCGCCACCCCCGCCTTGCACCTGACCGAGGTTGCCGCAGCCCCACATGTCATCGGGGAAGGTGCCGCAGAAGGGCCCGAGCCAGGAGGTATAGAGCCGCGCCGCGTAGAAGGCCGTGCCGCTCGGCACCGCGTCGCTGCAACCCGTGCTGGTCGCCGCGTCGAACTCCTCCAGCGTCTCGCAGACGTGCCAGCCGAGGGCACAGAGATCGCCGGCCGAGCAACCGGCACCGTTCGGATTGCTGCTGCCGTTGCCCCCCGCCCGGTTGCAGCGCGGCAACGTGTCGACGAGCCCGGGCAGCGACCAGCCGCCACCGCAGGCCGCCAGCGCCGGATAGGTCTGGATGCTGACGAAGCCCTCGCGGCTCTCGTCGCTACAGCCGATCGACGAGAGCGCCCGGGCCGGGCGCGCGGCCGTCGAGAGCGCCAGCGCTGCCAGCAGGGGCAGCGCGCGGGGTGACAGACGTGGCATCGGGGATCAGCTCCGTTGATAGGGGGACACAGCCGCCAAGCGAGCACCGGCCTCGGCACGGTACGCCAGTATAGCGCCCTTCGGCCGGAGTGATCGCGCGCGCCCGTGGCCCGGGTGGTGGCCGTCCACGACAGCTACGGCAGCTTCGTCGGCGATGACAGCGTGCGCCTCGAGCAGCTCGACGGCGTGGGAGAGGTGGCCACCGCGCTCTGAGCGACAGGCGCTCAGGGCTCGTGACAAAACAAATCGGTCGACTGTGGCTGCCGAGGCGCGCGGCCGGCCCCTTCATCCGATCTCTTACGGAGCGACGACGAAGGTCTACCTGGGGTAAACCGAGGAGGAGCGACGCTGGCGGACGCGATGAATCGGCGGCCACAACGATCGAGTTGTTTTGTCACGAGCCCTCAGGGCCGCGGGATCGCCGCCTGGGGCGAGGCGTTGTTGCCCTGCCCACCGCCGCCCTTCTGGCCATAGGAGGCCCGCACGGGCTCTGTCACGGCGGCCCCCACGACGGCCTCGATCGCGAGCTGACTGAGCCCGTCGCGGCCGACGCCCTCGGCGCGCAGCACGACGCGCCGGTCGTGGTCGCCGAAGCGTCGCAGGTCGAGGTCGGCGGCCGTCGCGCCGACCCCATCGCCATCGCAATCGCCGCTGTCGGAGCCCGCGGGCTCACCCGGCTCGTTGACGCCGTTGCACCACTGGTACTCGACGTCGTCGTTGCGCACGTAGACCGTGTAGCGCAGGTTGTGCGCCATCTGGGCCGTGCGCGGGTCGCTGCTCGCCGCCGACGAGCCGGTGACGAAGAACACGTTCTCCAGCGGCGCCGCCCCGTCGCAGAGCACCAGGCCCTTACCCGGCACGTAGCTCGTCACCGCCGGAGTGCAGAGCGAGCCATCGCCTCCGCGCAACAAGGTCGCCCAATCGGCACGCGCGCGCAGCAAGGCCTGGGCGCGCTCGATGCCGGTGTCGGCGGCGTAGAGCGCCTCCTGGCGCCGCGTCAGGTTGCCGGAGATCTTCGTGCCCGAGGACGAGAGCCACATCGCCGTCAGCCCGATGCCCAGCACCATCAGCGTGACGAGCATGGCGATCAGCAGCACCGAGCCTTGATCCGGCCCGCGTCGCGCACTGGATGGCGTCATGGCGTCTGCCTCAGGTTGCGGGGCGTCACGAGCACGGTCAGGCGCCGCCGCTGGTAGCGATCGTTCGCGCCCGCCGCGCGATCTTCCGCCGCGGCCCGGCCGCCCTGCGGGGCCGTGGTGTCGGCGCTCGGTGAGCGCGCAGTCACCGTCAAGCGCACGGCGCCGATGCCCGCGGCGCAGGTCAGCGCATCGGGATAGCCATCGCCGTTCAGATCGCCCGCCTCGCCGCTGCCGTTGTGCGCCCACTCGTCGGCGGGCCGCGTGTCGATCCCGCTCACGACGTCGAGCCGCCCCTCGTCGAACAGGCCATTGCCGTTCTCGTCGCAGGCGTAGGCGATCTGCAGGTCCTCGACGCCGTCGGCCACCACCTCGACGTCCGCCGTGTCCGCCGACGGATGGGGATTGGAGGTCGACCAGGTCACCAGCCGCGGGGGCTGCTCCGGCCGCAGCGGGTCGCTCTCGACCGCGAAGTGGCGTACCCCCGCACCGCCGACGTTGAGCACCAGCGTCCCGGCGTCGTAGCCGCCCGCGGGGAAGATCTCGACGCCGGCCGGCGGATTGACGTCGGGGCCGAAGACGCCGGCAAGGTGCGGCAGCTCGTAGCCCCCGGCGCCCGCGTTCCACACCGGCGCCGCGGTCACGCGCAACATCGTACAGGGCTTGCTCGTCCCCGGTTGCCAGAGGGCGATGTGCTCGCCGGCAGGGAAGCGGCCGGGCGAGCCGACGATCGCCAGCGCATGCACACCCGGCATCGTCTGGGTCAATCGCGCCGCCGTCAGACCCGAGGGCGTCCCCGGCGTGGCGCCGACGAACGCGACGGAGAACGAGTCCACGCCGTCCCCGTGGCCGCTGGCGCAGTCGACCGCCGGATCGCCGACCAGCAGCAGGTTGCAGTCGTTGTAGACCCGCAGCGGCGACAGCCACGGCGCCGGCGGGGTGGTGCCGGTCGCGTTCTCGTAGCGCAGGATGCGGCCCCGTGGACAGCCGCCCAGCCCATGGCCCGCCAGGCGCACGCTGCGCTGCAGGAACTCCAGCGCGCCCCACAGATTCTCCTGGCTGGTGAGGTTGTCCATCTGCTGGTTGTAGCTGCGGGTCTGGCCCGACATCAGGTGATAGAGCCCCGCCGAGAGCATCGCCGCCAGCGCCAGCGCGATCATCAGCTCGACGATCGTCAGGCCCGCTTCGTTGCCGCGGCGCCGGCGCATCAACGGTACCTCTGCAGCGACATCGTCACGCCGAGCTCGCGGTACTGTTGGGCTGGGGCGAGCTCCGCGCCGCGCTCGACGCTGAGCCAGCTCACGCGCACGGTGATCAGGCGGCTGCCGCCGGCGGCCGGGCTCTCGATCATCGTGCGCGCGGTGAAGGGCCCGTCGCCTTGGCCATCGGCGCTCACGCCCTGCATCGGCGTCACGCCGTCGCGCTTCATCTCGGTACTCCACACGCCGCCGGTGTCGACGATGTTGGCGTAGTCGATCGTCTGATAGTGCTCCAGCGTGAGCTGGGCCAGCCGCGTGCCCTCGCTGGCCAGCTTCGAGTTGGTCACCTGGCGAATCGTCGTCAGCTGCAGCGCCGTGAGACCGAGCATCACGACCATCAGCAGCAGCATGGTCATCAGCACTTCGACGATCGTGAAGCCGGCGCCGCCCGCCGGCGCCTCGGGCGACGGGAGGGGACTTCTGCTCACGCTCTCAGTTACCACGGCCGTCCCTCACCAGCGGTCGTAGACGCGCACGTACGCCGTGGTCTGATAGACGACGATGCGCGCGTGGAACTGATTGTTGACCGTACGCACGAAGATCGTGGCGGAGCTGTCGGTCGGCGCGGTGGTGCTGCCGGCCTCGGCCTGCACGTCGGCGGTGCCGGTGAAGCGCACCTCCGCCGGCAGCGCGCCGGGTGGCGCGTAGGCAGTCCCGGGGGTGGCGGCCCGCTCGAGCACCCCCGCCACGATCACGGTCGCGGGCAGCACCTCGCGGCGCAAGAGCGACATCGTCGTCGTGCCCGGGACGACCGCATTGAGCGAGTAGCGCTCACCGGGGCTCGGAATCACCATCGAGCGGTGCTCGCGGCTGGCAATCGCCTCGTAGTGCAAGCGCCGCAGGTCTTGCGCGAGCAGGCGCACGCTGCGCCGGAAATCCGCCTCACTGCTGTCGCGACCGAAGGTGGGAATGGCGAGGGCGGCGAGGACCGCCAGGATCGCGACCACCACCAACAGCTCCACCAGCGTGAAGCCCGCGGATCGCGACAGGCCGGATCGCGACAGGCCGGATCGCGACAGGCCGGATCGCGACAGGGGTGGTCGAGCCCGCCGCGACGGAGACAGGTCGGACTGAAACCAGCGTTTCATGCGCTCTCCCCTCGCGTGCCCAGCGGCGCGCACCGAGCGTCACGACGACCGCGAGCCCACGCGTCCACGGTCGCCGGAGGTCCCAGCACCAGCAGTCTCCGTGCCACTGGCCAGCCTGCTGCGCTCCAGGCTCGAACGAAGCGCAATGATGCCAGATTGGGCGCGGTGAACGCAAAACGGCCGCGCCGCCGATCACCGCAGCGGGCCGACGAGGCCGCAATTATTGCGGAGGGCCGGCCCTCTCGGAGGGCAGCGCGGAGACGCCGGAGGCCCGATGAGCACGCGAAGCCGTGACGGCTCGCGAGCTGTCAGAAGGTGAGCTGTCAGAAGGTGAGCTGTCAGAGCGCGAGCGCTCAGAACGCGAGCGCTCAGAACGTGAAGCGACGGGCCGCTTCGTGGAGCTGGTCGACGCTGAGCTGCCGGCCCGATCGCCCGACGGGCTTGCTGGCCCGCGGCGGCGCCTCGACACGGGGGCGCGGGGTGGCAGACGGGGCGACGGGGGCGGGCGCCGGCGCGGGTCTCGCCTCGCGCGTGGCCGGCGGCCCGGCCAGGCTCAGGAGCGCCGCCACCCGCTCCTCGATCACCTCACTCATGCTCACGCCCTTCTTGTCGCAGTAGGCGCGCAGCGCGTCGTAGGTCGTCCCGCGCACGGAGATGCTTCTGCGGGTCTGCTTCTTGGCCATGGGCTGGGTCCTCCCGCGCTCGGGGAGCGCGTGCTTCGAGTCCGAGGTCCTATTCTGGGCAGCTCGCCGCGAGGCGTCAAGGGTGCACTGCATCTAGTTACCCAGAGGCGGCCCTATACCACATCGTGTGTCCGCCGGGTCGCGCTGCCCCCGCCGGGCGGAGCCTTCGGCGGCGCTCGCTGCCCCTGCTTTTCGTGCCGCATTGCGTCGCATCGGCTAAGCTCAGCGCGGCCAACGGACAAGGGGCCGGGGGAACGCTAGCCGCAGCGGAGCCGAGGGTGAACCGCCTGATTCTCATTGCCGCCGCGACCGTCGCCTCGGGCTGGGGCTGCGAGGGGCAACCGACCTCGGCGGCGGGTCCGCAGCCGCCCCCGCCCGACGAGACGCTGGTCGTGCGCGACGGCTTGGGCCTGCTCTTCACGTTCTTCGATCACACCGGTCAGATGCGCACGGTCGACCGGTTGCGAGCCGTCGAGAGCGAAGCGCGGCGCGCGGTGCTCGTCACCGACCCCCGCCGTTCGCTCGGCGACGACCGCGTCTACGTCGCCGATCTGACCGTTCACGACCCACGCGACGATACGTACCCGACCTGGGTCGAGCAGAAGGGCACGTGGCTCGACCGGGTGATGCCCCGTGTCAGCGTGGCCACGATCGGGCGGCGCGGCGCAGACGCTACAGCGACGGCGGCCGTCGGCCGCGCCACCCGGCGCGCGACCCGACGTCGGGGCGCGGGTGGTGACCGCACGCGCGCGATGGCTGCCGCCGCGGCAGCGACGGCACCGGTAGCGGCGGGCGGCGGCCAGGCGGTGGCCACGGCCGGTGGCCCACCGAACGCGGCGACGTTGCCGAAGGTGATCGTCTTTGGCACCGGCTGGTGTCCCTCGTGCCGGCTCGCGCGCGACTACCTGCGACAGCGCGGCGTACGGTTCCTCGACATCGATGTCGAACAGCAGCCCGAGGCCGGCAAGAAGATGGTCGAGATCCAACAGGCCAACGGCATGCGACCCGGGGCCGTACCGCTGATTATCGTCAACGGCCGCGTCTTCCAGGGCTTCAGCCGCTTTCAGCTCGAGGTCGCGATCAACAACCTGCAGCAGGCGAAGGCCTCATGAAGCTTGGGCTGCCGCTCTTGCTGCTGGCCGCGCTGCTGGTGCTCGAGGGCTGTCGCTGCGACCCTCGGCGCGAGTCGCCGCGGCTCTCGGCTCAGCAGGCGCTGCAGGCCGAGCGGGAGCGGTCGGCCCTCCGAGCCCTCGGGGTTCGCGAGCAGATGCGGCGACTGCAGCGGCTGACGAGCGAACTGCGGCGGCGCGCCCTCGGCGGCGCGTCGTGGGCCGCGCCGGCGCAGCGGCTCGCGGGGTTGGTGCAGGCGATCGACCCACGGGCCACGCTGCCCGGCTTCTCGCTGCGCCTGCGAGCCCTGCAAGGACGCGCCGACGCGCTCGTGGCCGCGCCGCGGCCGCTCCAGGTCCAGGCCTTCAATGCGTTGGTTACAGCCTGTCGCGCGTGCCATGCGCGGCACGCGGGCTCGGCCGCGGCGCGCCGGCTCAGCGACCAGAGCGTGCCCGCACTGATTCGGTGACGCCGACCGACCGACCTCGCTCGGTGATCGGGTCGCTATGTAATTAGTTCATGGTCGCGCACGATCTTGCGACCCGTGGCGCCGTCGGCAACGAGCTTCCGCGAGGAATCACCGCGGAGCAGATGGCCCGCGGACTGCATGCGTCCGGGATCTTCGTCCGGGATCTTCGTCGCACGGCTCGGGTCCTCGTCTCTCGGCTGCCATGGAGGTGTGGCGCATGCTCAAGGCTCAGTCCCGCCAAATGCTGGCGCTGACCGTCGTCGGTGCCCTCATGGCGCTGCCGGAGGCCGCTCTCGCCAAGTTCGATCCGCTGGTGCTGCTCAACACCGGGCAGCCGCGCAGCGAGGTCGTGCTGCTGCTCGACACCTCGGGATCGATGGCCAGCGCCCTGAGCGCCACGGCGGGCGCCTGCGCCGATGTCGGCGGGGGCGATTGCTTCGGCGACCGTGGCGGGACGGTCGATCTCTGCGGCGATGGGCTGTGCAGCGGCGTCGAAGCGGCGGCCGGCTGCGCCGCGGATTGTCCGCTGACGAGTAACGCCACCCCGTTGACGGGCACACTGGCAGCGGCCGGCCAGGCGCCGAGCTGCGGTAGCAACCACCTCAGCCGCTTCGCTGCCACCAAGCGCACGCTGCGCGCCCTCCTGCCCGAGCTGCGCGCGGCGGCGAGCTTCGCGCTGCTGGGCTTCGAGCAGCAGGGCTATTACCGCTACTACGCGGCCGCCGGCGGCCTCCCGAGCCACCCCGTGACCATCTTCCTCAGCGAATGGGAGCTGCGCCGCGCGAGCGGCTGGGACGGCGGCGCGGATGCCCCGACGGCCAGCTTCGTTTGGCCGGTCAGCGGGATGGGCCTGATCGGCGCCACGCTGACGCTGACCTCGGGGAGCGCGCTCGCGGTAGCGGCGGACAGCCTCTACCGGCGAGCCGACGACCCGTCCGCGGAGCAGCGCGCCGCCTGGGCCACGGCGGGCCGCCACTTCAACGACGGCAGCCACGACTGGCTCTATGTCGGCAGCTACTACACCTACGATGCGCTGGGGATCGACCCCAGCAACAGCGCCCTGCACGCGCACTACGAGGGTCCGCAGTTCACCGCCGGGGCGAACACTTGGGTCTATGAGCGCTATGCAGCGGCGGCCTGCACCGAGGGGCTGGAGCAGGGTATCGACGGCAGCACCGAGGCTGCTCGCGTGATCGTGCCGTTGACCGCCTCCACCGCGCAGGGGGACCACGACCTCGCCCTCGGCGCGCTGCTGGCGCAGCTCAACACGGCGCCCAACGGCGGTTTGCTGGCGGTCGGGCGCACCCCGCTGGCGGAGGGGATCGACACCGCCCGCGCCCACCTCCAGCACCGGCGCAACGGCACGAATGGCTTCGCCGCGCCGGACCCCGGCGGCGCCTGCCGGCCGCACTTCGTCGTCGTGATCAGCGACGGCACCACCGTCACCGGCGCGGACCCCATCGCCGCGGCGGCCGCGCTGCGGGCCGACGACCCGGGCAACCCGACCCGCACCTTCGTCGTGGCGCTACCGGGCGCGGACCTGACGGTGCTCGACGCGGTGGCGGCCGCCGGCGGCACCGATACCGCGCGCTTCGCCAACGACGAGCACGAGCTGCTGCAGGTGCTGCGCGAGCTGCTGCTCGGCGAGCTGCGGCGTGAGGTCACGACGGCCCCGGCCGGCACGGCCACCAGCCCGCTGAGTCGCATCGAGGGCAATCTGGCTGTGCTGGCGACGACCGCCTACCCCGGATGGGAGGGGCGGCTGCGCGCCGTCGACGCGGCGACGCAATGCACCAACAACGGCGACTGCGCCACGGGCACCTGCGTCGATGGGCGTTGTGAGCTGTGGGACGCGGGCGAGCAGCTCGCGACGCGCGACTGGTTCTCACGCCGGCTCTACAGCGGCGTGCACGACGCCGTCTCGGGGGGCCCGCTCGATCCACTGCCGCTGCTGGCCAACGACGGCAGCGGCGCGGTTTGCATCACGGCCGGCGCCGCAGCCGGCTGCGATCCCTCACTGGGCCTCGGCGACGTGTGGACGACCTTGACCGGCAGCGCCCCGCCCGCCGACCTCGGGGCGATGGTGCAATGGCTGGCTGGCAAGGGTCGCAGCTGGAAGCTGCCGGCGCTGATCAACAGCGTGCCGGCAGCGGTCGGCCCACCGCCCTTGTATCCCGGCGTGACCGGTCACGCGGCGTTGGAGTCGGCCGAGGTCGCCCGACGGCGCATCGCCTTCGTCGCCTCCGACGAGGGTCTGCTGCACGCCTTCGACCTGCTCCAGGGCGTCGAGCTCTATGCCTTCCTGCCGGCCCACCTGTTGCCGCAGATCTATGCGCTCTACGCGCGGGGCGGCCAGGACGCCGACCCGGCCCGCCACCACTGGGTGTTGGCCAACTCACCGCGGGTGGAGGACCAGCCCGACGGCGGCGGCGGCTGGCGCACCTACCTGGTCCAGACGGACGGGCCCGGCGGCGCCCGCTTCGCGGTGCTGGACATCACCAGCCCGGGGAGCTGCAGCGATCCCTTGGTCGCGACGAGCTGCACGCTGAACGATCCGCCGCTGCGCGTCGTCTTCGACGCCGACCACGCCGCGCCGCCGCTGCTGCCGCGCTTCGGTCAGACCTGGTCCATCCCAGCGCTCTCCTGGAGCGCGGCCTACCAGGCGCTGGCCGCCATGGGCAGCGGCTACGACGGGGCAGTGGCGGGCGAGGGCAGTCACTACAACCTCTTCAGCAGGGTCGCGGGACCGGCGTGGAGCACGGCGCCTGCCGACGTCGACGGACTCTACCTCGACGGCTCGGGCGCGGCCGTGAATGACTACGCGGTGGTCGCCGACACGGTCGCGGTCACCAAGGTCCCCGGTGATCGCGACGTGATCGCCACCTACCAGGCCGATCTTGCCGGCCGCATCACGCGCTTCGACCGCGCGCGCCTGCTGTCCGTGGGCACGGTGCTCGATGCTACCGACCAGGCCGGGCCGCAGCATCCGTTCTACTTCGCCCCTGCGGCACTCTATCGCGACGACATCAACCACGTCTCCTTCGCCGGCAACTCGGGCGCCATGCAGGAGGCTGACTACAGCTGGAATCCGAGCTTCGAGTCGCGGCTGTTCCTGCGCACCGAGAATGGCGCCACGGTCGATCCGCTGGCAGACCACTTCACCTGTGCAGTGAGCGATCTCTGCAACCCGGGCTGCTACGGCGGGGGCACCACGCCCGCCGGTTGTACCGCGCCGACCGCTCGCGCCTTGCCCATCGGCTCACCCGTCCTGGTGCGCAACCAGAGCAACAGCGGTCGCATCGAGGCCTTCTACGCGCTCTACGAAGCTCCGGCAGCGCTCTGCGCCGGCAGCGCGATCGACCACGGCAAGAGTTGGCTGGTGCGCATCGACTCCGAGACCAACCGCCTCAACCTGCTCGACCTGCGCGCCTACAACGACGCGCTGGTCAGCGGGCTCTCGATCGCCGGCGGCGGCACCGATCTCGTGCTCACGCGCTCGGGTCGTAGCGGCACCCGCGCCAGCATCGAAACGCTCAGCGGCCACGCCCTCGCCGGCGGCGGCACGGCCGGCGCTCCCGTGGTCGAGAGCTGGCACGAAGTGCCCTGAGTCGGGCGCACCGGAAGAACGTCGCCAGAAGGCGAAGCGCTGGCGCCGTACACCACGCGCACCCATGCGGAAATTCTTGGAGCGCTGCCGGTTGCTATCACCGGGCGGGCGACCTCACCGTCTTGACGGCGGCACCTGCTGCGGAACGCCCATGAGCTGCAACGCCACCCGGCGAGCTCGACCGTCGCATCGAGGGACGATGGATCGCGCACTACGTTTCGAATTGTCCCGCTGGGCTCGTTCGAAACACAGGCTTGCGCTCGTCGGTCGCTGCCACCAGCAGCCCCTTCGCGCCTGTGATTCCGCGCCCTTCGCCAGGCTCGGTCCGCGATCCGAAACAGTAGTGCTAGGCCGTGCCGCGAGCGGCGCGCCGCCGATTCGCTTGGCTCTGAGGGGAATAGGCAGAGAGAAGAAGGAGAACGAGAACGAGAAGAAGAAGGAGAAGGGGCGGCGATTGAGCGACCGGGGACTAACGCGGCGCGCGCTCCGCGAAGGAGCGCGCGGCCACGCTCGCGCTCGGCAGCCCCGCCGCTAGAATGCCCGCCCGACGGCCACACTGACCGCGCGGGTGTCGTAGGAGGCACCCAAGCGCCAAGCCGTCGCGCGCTCGGCCTTCTTCGCCCGCAGGTGGTTGATCACCAGCCAGGTCACCCCGCCGACGACCGCCGCCGCACCCACGCCGATGAGCACATCCGTGGTGCCCGCCAGCGAACGCTGCCGGTCGATGTCGTCCTTGGCGGAGGCTGGGCAGAGGTCGCCCTCCTTGCACGCGCTCTTCGCGTCGTCCCGCGCACCCAGCGCCATCACGCCGGTGACCACGCCCGCCGCGATCGCGGCGGCGCCCACGCTCAGCACGATGATGGGAGCGACCTTCGACGGGCCCTGCTCGCCCTTGTCGACCGGCGTCGTGGCCGCGGCCGAGGTCCCGCTCTCGCGAGCCTGGGCCATCGTCTGCAGCTCGCGCTGGCGCTGCTCATCGCGCGCCTCGAGCCGCCCGATGCGCTCACGCGCCAGGTCTGCGCCCGGCACGCCGGGCATCTCGGCGTAGCGGCGCAGGTACATCGCCGCCGTGCGGGCCTCGCCCATGCGCTCGTAGCAATTGGCCAGGTTGAAGAGCAGCTGCGGCCGCTGCGTGCGGTCGTAGACCCGTGCAAAGAGGTCGGCCGCTTGCTTGTAGCGGCCCGCCGCGTAGTGCGCCTCGGCCTCGTTGAACATCAGCCTGTTCTGAGCGTCGGCGTCGGCCGCCGGCGCCGCCTCGGGCGTTTGCGCTGCTGCCAGCGTTGGGCCAAGCACCAGCCAGAGGGCAAGCCCCACCGTGCTGATCCTTCGCCATCCTGCGTTCGTTGCGATCCGTGAGCTTGCCATCATCTACTCCCAGGGGTTGAGGTTGTCGGAGGGCAGTCCGTCGGAGCTTGGACGTCCGCGGGGACGTGTCGGGGATCCACCGCCCGCCGGTGGTGGTTGCGGCGTGCCCGACGCCGGTTGTGGCGCGCCGGCACCCGGCGGCTGCGCCGCTGGTTCGGGGCTCCCGGTGCCTCGAGCGGCGCGGCCGTCGCCTTCACCGGTCATCGCCCGCGTGAAGCGAAAGGCCGTTTCGTAGCCCGCCGCGACCAGCACGCGCCGCGTGATCCGGGCGGAGGCGTCGTGCTGCGGCGCAAAGGTGACCACGTGGCGCCCGGGGCTGACCGTAATCAGCGCGGGGGTGACGCCATAGACCCGAGCGTCGACGGAGACCACGCCGGGCTCCTCCGACTCGACGCGCAACACGGCGGCGCCCGCGTTATCGACTGCCGGGCCGCCGCCCCGGCGGCCACGGCGCGCCGCAGCAGCGCTGGCCTGTCGCAAGATCTGCCGTCCGGCGGCGATCGTGGCCGCGCGGTCGTCGGGGGTGGCCGCCGCGGCCGCGGGGGTGCCATCCGTGGCTGGAGGGCGCCCCGTCGTCACCGGAGCGGCCGTGGCGCCGCCGGCCAGGCGAGCCTCGAAGAGGCGCGTGAGGGTCGCCACCCGCGCGTTGCCGGGCAGCTCCGCGCGCAGCGCGTCGAGGCCAGCCCGCGCCAGTGCAATGCGCCCCTCGTCCAGCAGGTCACGAACATGCGCCAGCCGCGGCGAGAGGTTGATCTCGCGCTCGAGCTGGTCGATTTCTTCCAAAGCACGGGCCGAGGAGGTGGCCTTGCGGGCGCGGCCGAGTACCGTCATCGCCGTGCGCTCATCGCCGCGGGCGTAGTACTCCTTGGCCACCTGATAGAGCGTCAGGGCGTCTTCCGCCGGCGCGGGAGGGGGCGGCACGTCCCGCCCCTTGAGGCCCTGCCGCACGACCGCGCCGATCAGAAGGGCCACGGCGACGCCCGCCAAGATCAAGGGAAGTTTGTATCCGCCGCGCACCAACGTCGTTGCCCCCTGTTATTGGCAGCCTGCTCAGCGGCCCCCACCGACCCCGCACGCTCCCTGAAGCGGGCGCTCGAAGCGGCGGGCCCCCCTAACCCTTTGGGCCAGGGGCCCGCTTCTGAACCTACGACGGCCTCAGGCCTACCAGCCGAGCGAGTCCTTCGGAAAGACGATCGTCCGCTCCTGGCCGATCAGCTCGAAGGAGCCCCCCGCATTGATCTTGTAGACCTTCACCGAGGCCTGGGGCCGATGGTCGTCCGGGCTGTACTTGAGCGGAGGGGTCAGCCCGTCGGTGGAGATCGGCGTGCCACCCGGGACGCCCGAGGCCTCGAACACCTCCTTCAGGCTCTCACCCGTGATCGGCTTGCTCTTCGCGTCGATGATGCGCTCCAGACCGCGCGTCAGCAGCAGCATCGAAACATAGCCCTTGACGTACTGCACGTCCTGGTAGGTCCGAGCTGTGGCCGTCGTGGTCGTATCGCTGGGGGGTCGGACTCCGGCAGCGCGGCGTCCGACTGGCGCCACTTGTTGTGCACGCGCTGCAGCTCAGGCATGCCGACGGCGGTGCCGCCATACACGGCGAGCGGCAGCACGCCGAGGAAGTTCTCGACGCACCACTTCGCGGGGACCCCGGTGTCCTTGTTGCCCTTGCAGTTGGCGATGGTGAACTCGTCGAAGCCCCAGGGGTTGCTGATCGACTTCACCCCGGAAAAGTGGGAGCTTAGACTGCCGTCGTAGTCCTCCCCAGGCTTCGCGAGCGTCGTCTCCTCGCGCACCGCCTGCAAGGCCTTGCCGATGCGGAAGGCGCTGGGGTTGGTGTTGGCGATCCACATCCAGGTGACCGGCCGGTACACGCCCCCTGCCAGCGCCGCCTTCTTGACCTGGGTGGCCTCCTGCACGAAGTAGTCACGCACGAGCTTGTCGACCATTTTCTGACGCTCCGGACTCCGCGGCCTCGGGCGATAGGCCCGCCGGAACCGGGGGGCTCAGCTCGATGCTCAGGTCGCGGCCGAGGGCCACGCCTGAGGCCTTGGCGTAGATTCGCCCGGCCGGCAGCGGCGCGGTGCAATAGGCCGCGGAGCAGAAGGCGAAGCCCAGGCGGTCGTTGGCACCGGCTGGCGCCTCGCGCTGGATGTAGTCAACCGCGGCGCGAATGCTGTTGGAGTAGTCTGTGCCGATAAAGAAGTTGTAGGGGTAGCCGGGACTACCGAGGCTTTCGGTCTTGGTGACCTCATTGAAGGACGTGTTGATCGAGGGCACCGGGACCTCGTAGCTGGTTTGCTTGGGTGAGGCCAAGGCGCCGGCCCAGCTCCCGCCCATCAGGACCTTCTTGTCCTCGGCGACCAGTGGCGCGAGCTGCAGCGTATCGCCCGTGCCAAGGGTCGAGAGGGCCACGACCTTGGCGAAGTCAGCCTGGGCCTTCCACCGGTTATACTGTGCGACGGCCTCGACGGGATCGTACTTGTAGTCGTAGCTTTCGAATTCGAACTTGCAGCCGCGCACGCCGCCCTTCTCGTTCACCTCCCGCAGGAAGTCGACATGGCCCTTCCAGAAGGAGCGACCGCTCTCCTTGATCGGACCGCTGTTGTCGTGGAGCAGCTTGACCGCGATGGTGCCCTCGCAGACGCCGGGCGCCTCGGCGGCGGGCTTCTCACAAAAGCCGCTCTTGGCGCAGAAGTAGCCCGCGCCCAACGCGGCGGTGCAGGAGCCGTCCGGCTTGCAAGGCTGCTTGTCGAAGTTTCCCGCGGAGCAGGCCGTGAGCCCGCCGATCAGGAGAACCGCCACGAGGGCGAGCGGTCCGTTGATGCTGCCGTGTGCTGCGCGCGCAGCTGCCATGCGATCACGTGCCAAAGCGCACCTCCCTGGGTATTCGCACTGAAATGAGGGAATAGAATACACGGCTGGTCGCAGATCTGGAAATATTTTTTCGTGGTACGCACGCTCGCGTGGTCGTTTCCGGCCGGGCGCGGTTGGTCTATCGTGCAGCGCCCCGGCGAGGAGTCTCTCCCGACATGAAGCAAGCGATGAGCAACGAAGACCCAGCGGGGGCCCGCCCGGCCTCACGTCAACGCGAGGCGATCGACGTCCGCTATCGCTGGGAGCTGAGCCCGATCTTCGCCGATTGGGGCGCCTGGGAGGTGGGCTGCGACGCGCTGGAGGGGCAGCTCCGTGACTACGCCGCGCTCAGCGGCACCCTGGCGCAGGGGCCCCAGGCGCTGCTGCGCGCGCTCGAGCTGGCGGATAGCCTGGGCCAGCTCGCCTACCGCGTCTGGTACTACCCGGCGTTGATGTACGACCAGGATCAGCGCGACAACGCGATCGACGCGCGGCGCCAACGGGCGCAGTGGCTGCTCGCCCGCTCGAGCGAGGCCGGCGCCTGGTTCAACCCCGAGCTATTAGAGCTACCGCGCGCGACGGTCGACGCCTGGCTGGCCGAGCACGCGGCGCTGCAGCGCTATCGCTTCGCGTTGCACGAAATCTACCGCCAACAGGAGCACGTGCTGGACCAAGCGGGAGAGCAGCTGCTGGCGCTGGGCACACGACTGGCCAACGCGCCGGACGACGCCTACGCCGCGCTGACGACCGCCGACCTGCGCTTCCCCACGATTCGCCTGTCGAGCGGCGAGGACGCCGTGGTCAGCCCGGGCCGCTATCGCGCCCTGCTGGCCCAGTGCCGCAACCAGGCCGACCGCGCGGCCGCCTTCCACGCGCACTACGGCTGCTATGAGCCCCAGCTCAACACCTACGCTGCGCTCTACCGCGGGGTGCTCGAACGCGACTGGTTCCAGGCCCGCGCGCGGCGCTACCCTGGCGCGCTCGAAGCGGCGCTGCATGGCAACGCCATCCCGCCGGCCGTGGTCGAGAACCTGATCGCGACCACACGCGCGCACGTCGCCCCGCTGCAGCGCTACCACCGGCTGCGCCGCGCCACGCTCGGCCTGCCGCGCTACGAGCTCTACGATGGCGCGGTCGCCCTGCTGGCCGACGATCGCGTCTATCCCTACGACGACGCGGTGGCGCAGATCATCGCCTCGGTCGCGCCGCTCGGCAGCGACTATAGCGAGCGGCTGCGCCGCGCCTTCGCCGGACGCTGGATCGACGTCTACGAGAACGAGGGCAAGCGGGCGGGTGCCTACTCGGCGCCGGTCTACGGCGTGCACCCTTATATGTTGCTCAACTACAACGACACGCTGGATGACGTCTTCACCCTGGCGCACGAGATGGGCCACGCGCTGCACACGCTGCTGGCCCACGAGCACCAGCCCTTCGTCTACGCCAGCTACACGATTTTCGTCGCCGAGGTCGCCTCGACGTTGAACGAGGCGCTGCTGCTACAGCACCTGCTGCGCCAGAGCAGCGCGGCGAGCGAGCGCGTGGTGCTGCTGCAGCGGGCGATCGACGGCATCTGCGGCACGTTCTACGCGCAGGTGCTCTTCGCCGACTTCGAGCTGCAGGCGCACCGGCGGCTGGAGCGGGGCGAGGCGTTGACCGCGGAGGTGCTGAGCGGGATCTATCGCGAGCTGCTGCAGCACTACTACGGCGACGCGATCGATCACGACCCGCGCTACGCGCTGACCTGGGCGCGCATCCCGCACCTCTTCCGCTCGCCCTTCTACGTCTATCAATACGCCACTTGCTTCGCCTCTTCGGCCCGCATCCTCGCCGGTCTGGTGAGCGCCACGGCAGGGGCCGAGGCCGGGCCCGCGGCCACCCGCTACCTGGAGCTGCTGCAAGCGGGAGGCAGCGATCATCCGGTGCGGCTGCTGCAGCGCGCCGGGGTCGACCTCGAAGAGGCGTCGGCCGTCGAGGCCGTCCCGCGCCAGCTCGACGCGCTGATCGACCAGCTGGAGCGCGAGCTGCAACAGCTGCAGCCGAGCGGAGCCAGCTAAATGCCGGCCTGGCGGCAGCGGGCCCCCAGCGCGGCAGTCGCAAAGCGCGGCAGTTGCAAAGCGCCGGCTTGCGAAATAGGATGCGGGTAGTACTCTTTCGTGAGTGCGGTGCAGCGGGCACGGGACGTGGCGCGGGGGGACCTGGCGCGACGGTCGTCGCCGGCGGTGCGACGCGCTCGGCGGCGCCACCGCCGGCGCGACGAAGCAGCGGGAGAACGCAGCGATGATCCGGATCACCAAGCAGGCCGACTACGGCACCCTCCTGCTGACCCACTTCGCGCGCGAGCGCGAGCAGCCGATGCTGAGCGCGCGCGACCTGGCGCGCAAGGCGCGGCTGCCGCTACCCACGGTGACCAAGATCCTCAAGGTGCTCGCCCGTGAGGGCCTGCTGCTTTCGCAGCGGGGGGTGAAGGGCGGCTATAGCCTGGCGCGGCGCCCCGAGGAGATCACGGCCAACGAGATCATCGCGGCGCTCGACGGCCCGGTGGCGATCACGCAGTGCTGCGACAACGCTGCCGGCTGCGAGCGCGAGCTCGGCTGCCTGGCGCGCCCGAATTGGCAGCGCATCGACCAGGCGCTGCGCGAGGCGCTCGGCGGCGTCACGCTACGCGATCTGGCGCAGCCGAGCGCAAAGGCGGGCTCGCAGCCGAAGGCGCCGACCATGGCGACGACGGCCGTGGCGGGGCTGGCGGCGGTCGCCGCGCGCGAGGCGGCCGCGGGCGTGGCCCGCCAGTAGCCGCGGACCAGGCGAGGGACCCTGACCGGCGCGGCGCAGGCCGGCGATCGGTGCGAGCAGGTGGAGCGAGGGATGAGCACGAAGCTGATCGAAGAAACCGCCCAGCAGGAGTACCGCTGGGGCTTCGTCACCGAGATCGAGTCGGACGCCGTCCCCGCGGGCTTGAATGAGCAGACGATTGCCCTGATCTCGAGCAAGAAGCAGGAGCCGCCCTGGTTGCTCGAATGGCGTCTGCGCGCCTACCGCCACTGGCTGACGCTGCGCGCCCCGCAGTGGCCCAACGTGCGCTATCCCGCCATCGACTTCCAGTCGATCGTCTACTACTCGGCACCGCGGCAGCAGCCGCGTTACAGCTCCTGGGACGAGGTCGACCCCAAGCTGCTCGAGACCTACGAGAAGCTCGGCGTCCCGCTCGAGGAGCGCGCCATGTTGGCCGGGGTGGCGGTCGACGCCGTCTTCGACAGCGTCTCGGTGACCACCACCTTCAAGGACGAGCTGGCCAAGCAGGGCATCCTCTTCAGCTCGTTCTCCGAGGCCGTGCGCGAGCACCCGGAGCTGGTCCAGCGCTACCTCGGCTCGGTCGTGCCGCACACGGACAACTTCTACGCCGCGCTCAACTCGGCGGTCTTCTCCGACGGGTCCTTCGTCTACATCCCGCCCGGGGTGCGCTGCCCGATGGAGCTCTCGACCTACTTCCGCATCAACGCGGCGCGGACGGGGCAGTTCGAGCGCACGTTGATCGTCGCCGATCGGGGCAGCCACGTGAGCTACCTCGAGGGCTGCACGGCGCCGCAGCGGGACGAGCACCAGCTCCACGCGGCGGTGGTCGAGCTGGTCGCGTTGGACGACGCGGAGATCAAGTATTCGACCGTTCAGAACTGGTATCCGGGGGACGAGCAGGGCCGCGGTGGCGTCTACAACTTCGTCACCAAGCGCGGGGCGTGCCGCGGCGTGCGCTCGAAGATCTCCTGGACGCAGGTCGAGACGGGCTCGGCCATCACCTGGAAGTACCCGAGCGTGTTGTTGCTGGGCGATCACTCTGTGGGCGAGTTCTACTCGGTGGCTCTCACAAAAGGGCGGCAGCAAGCGGACACCGGCACCAAGATGCTGCACGTCGGGCGCCACACGCGCTCGACGATCATCTCCAAGGGCATCTCGGCCGGCGAGGGGCAGAACAGCTATCGTGGGCTGGTCCGCGTCCAGCGGGGAGCGGCGCACGCGCGCAACTTCTCGCAGTGCGACTCGCTGCTGCTGGGCGACCGCTGCGGGGCGCATACCTTTCCCTATCTGGAGTGCAAGAACCCGACGGCGCAGATCGAGCACGAGGCGACCACCTCGAAGATCGGCGACGATCAGCTGTTTTACCTGCGGCAGCGGGGCATCGACCAGGAGAACGCGATCTCGATGCTGGTCAACGGCTTCTGCAAGGACGTGCTACGCGAGCTACCGATGGAGTTCGCCGTCGAGGCGCAGAAGCTGCTTGGGATCAGCCTGGAAGGCAGCGTGGGCTAGGCCAGGCTAGGTGGGGCTAGGCTAGGTGGGGCGGGGTGGCGGGGGCGATGGCGTGGGGTGGGGTGGCGGGGGCGATGGCGCGCCCCCGTCGTGACTTCGGTGACTTCGGGCAGCAAGTCCGTGGCCGGCGGGCCGCGAGAGCGAGGCGGGGGCAATGTTGGAGATCAGTGGCCTGCAGGCGGCGATCGGCGAGCAGCCGATCCTGCGCGGCATCGACCTGAAGATCGGCCCGGGCGAGGTGCATGCGATCATGGGGCCCAATGGCTCGGGCAAGACCACGCTGGCGCAGGTCTTGGCCGGTCGCGAGGACTACGACGTCACGGGCGGCAGCGTGACCTTCGCTGGCCGCGATCTGCTGGCGTTGAACGTGGAGCAGCGGGCGCGCGAGGGGCTCTTCCTCGCGTTCCAGTACCCGGTGGCGCTGCCGGGCGTGACCAGCAGCTACTTTCTGCGCACCGCGGTCAACGCGGTGCGGGCGCACCGCGGTCAGGACGAACTCTCGGGCAAGGCCTTTCTCGAGCTCTGCCGGCAACGCATGGAGCTGCTGCAGATGAAGCCGGAGCTGCTGCAGCGCGCCGTCAACGATGGCTTCTCCGGCGGCGAAAAGAAGCGCCACGAGATTCTGCAGCTGGCGCTGCTCGAGCCGCGGCTGGCGCTGCTCGACGAGACGGATTCGGGCCTCGACATCGACGCGCTGCAGACGGTCGCGCGCGGCGTCAACGCCTTGCGCGACGCGCAGCGCTCGTTTCTGATGATCACGCACTACCAGCGCCTGCTCGATTACATCGTGCCGGACTACGTGCACGTGCTGGTCGGCGGGCGGATCGTCAAATCCGGCGACAAGGAGTTGGCGCTACACCTCGAGGAGCACGGCTACGGCTGGATCGTGGCGCCCGAGACGGCAACACCGGCTGCCGCCGCGGCGCGGGCTTGAGGGTCTGACGATGACGGAACTGGCCCAGCAACTGCGAGCCGAGCGCGCGGCCCTGAGCAGCGCCGGCGATCCGCCCGTTCCCGGCTGGTGGGAGGAGCGGCGCGAGCAGGCCCTGGCCACGCTGATCGCGCGCGGCTGGCCGACCTCGGCCGAGGAGGATTGGAAGTACACCAACGTCGCACCCTTGCTGCAGCGCGGGCTGGCGCGCGCACCGGCACCGCCCTTGACGACCCCGCCGGCCTGGGCCACGCGCGACGGGCTGCCGGAGGCGATCACGCTGGTCTTCGTCGATGGGCACTGTCTGGGCCCGGCCAGCGGCGCCGCTGACCTACCTAACGGCGTGCGCGTTTGCAGCCTGCGCCAGGCGCTGGCCGAGGACCATCCGGCCTTGCGCGCGCAGCTGGCGCAGCAGCCGGCGCTCGCGGCGCAGCCGCTGGCGGCCTGGAGCACGGCGCTGGCGCGGGATGGCGCGTTCGTCTACCTGCCGCAGGGCGTGGTGCTGGCGCGGCCCGTGCAGCTCCTCTGCTTGACGACCCGCGGCGCCGCCGAACGCGTGGTGCAGCTGCGCTCGCTGCTGATCGCCGAGCCGACGAGCGAGCTGGCCGTGATCGAGAGCCACGCGGCCGCGCCCGACGCCGCCGACGTTGCCTGCCTGGTCAACAGCGCCACCGAGCTGGTGGTCGGCGCCAACGCCAGCGTGGCGCACTATCTGCTTCAACGCGCCGGCCAGGCGGCCACGCAGCTGGCGACGGTGCAGGCGACGCAGCACGCCGACAGCAGGCTGACCTCGCTGACCTGCGTGCTGGGTGGGGCCCTGGTGCGCAACACGATCGGCACCCGACTGGCGGCGCCCGGGGCGCAGAGCACGCTCGACGGGCTGTTCTTCGCCGGCGGGCGACAGCACGTCGACAACCACACGACGATCGACCACGAGCAGCCGCGCTGCGCCAGCAGCGAGTGCTACAAGGGGATCCTCGACGGTGCCGCGACGGGCGTGTTCAACGGCAAGGTCCTGGTGCGCCCACAGGCCCAGCAGACCGACGCGCGGCAGAGCAACCACAACCTGCTGCTCTCGGCGACGGCGACGGTCAACAGCAAGCCGCAGCTCGAGATCTTCGCCGACGACGTCAAGTGCAGCCATGGCGCGACGATCGGCCAGCTCGACGCCGAGGCGCTTTTTTACCTGCGAGCGCGGGGGATCGACGAGGGCGCAGCGCGCAGCCTGCTGACCTGGGCCTTCGCCAGCGAGGTGATCGAGCGCGTGCCCTTCGCGGCGCTGCGCCGGCAACTAGCAAGTACCGTGCAGCAGCGACTGGGTCTGAGCGGGCTGACAACAACGTGAAAAAGGAAGATACAAGCGTTAATGTCCCATGAGCGTGCAGACACCGCCGGCCTGACGGAGCCCTTGCGACCAGCGACACCACGGCCCGAGGTACCGGAGCTCGACGTCGAGCGCGTGCGCGCCGACTTCCCGGCCTTGGCGCAGCGGGTCAACGACCGGCCGCTGATCTATCTCGACAGCGCTGCCAGCGCCCACAAGCCGCGCGCCGTGATCACCGCGCTGGCGGAGTTCTACGAGCACGACTACGCCAACATCCATCGCGGCGCGCACGCGCTCGGCTCGCGGGCCACCACTGCCTATGAGCTGGCGCGGCAGCGGGTCGCGACCTTCGTCGGCGCCGACCGCCCGGAGGAGATCGTCTTCGTCCGCGGCGCGACCGAGGCGATCAACCTCGTCGCCTCCAGCTTTGGCCGCCTGTCGTTGCGGGCCGGCGACGAGGTGCTGGTCAGCGAGATGGAGCACCACTCCAACCTTCTGCCCTGGCAGCAGATCTGCCGCCAGGTTGGCGCCACGCTCAAGGCGATTCCGATCGACGAGCGAGGCGCGCTGCAGCTCGACGCGCTCGACCGGTTGCTGACGACGCGCACGCGCCTCGTCGCCGTGACCCACGTCTCGAACGTGCTGGGCACGATCAACCCGGTAGCGCAGATCGTGCGCCTGGCGCACGCGCGCGGGGCCAAGGTGCTGATCGACGGCGCCCAGGCCATCGTCCACCAACCCCTGAACGTGCGCGAGCTGGACTGCGACTTCTACGCGTTCTCCGGGCACAAGCTCTACGGTCCGATGGGCATCGGCGTGCTCTACGGCAAGTACGAGCTGCTGCAGCGCCTGCCGCCCTACCAGACCGGTGGCGGTATCGTCGACCAGGTGCGGCTCGAGGGCTCGACCTTCCTCGACGCCCCCTGGCGCTTCGAGGCCGGCACCCCCAACGTGGCGGGCGCCGTCGGCCTGGCGGCGGCGATCGGCTATCTCGAGCAACTGGGCATGTCCGCGGTCAACCGCTACGAGCAGCGGCTGCTCGAGTATGCGACCGCGGCGCTGCAGACCGTGCCGGGGCTGCGATTGATCGGCACGGCGCCGCAGCGGGCGGGCGTGTTGTCCTTCACCTTGAACGACGTCCACCCGCACGATATCGGCACGCTCCTCGACGAGCAGGGCATCGCCGTGCGCGCCGGTCACCACTGCGCCCAGCTGTTGATGCAGCGGCTCCAGCTCCCCGCGACCACACGGGCCTCGCTCGGGCTGTACAACACGCGGGCCGAGCTCGACGCGCTGGTCGCCGGCCTGCACAAGGTAGTGGCGCTCTTCGCCCTCCCCGCACCACGCCCTGGAGCGCTGCGATGACCTGGGCGGCTGCGGCCAAGCCACCGGCAGGAGGACAGCACGACGCGGGGCCGGGCGGCGACGGGCTCTTCTGCGACGAAGGCCACGCGGAGGCGGCCGGAGCAGGCCATGGCGGAGAGGGCCCCAGGGGCGCCAGCGCAGCACGGCCGAGCGGGCCGGGCGGGGGGCCGAGCGGCGCCCGGGGCCTCGACCCGATCGCCGACGCGCAGGCGCTCGAGCCGCGGATCATCGAGGCGCTGCGGCAAATCTATGACCCGGAGATCCCGGTCAACGTCTACGACCTCGGCCTGATCTACAGCATCGAGGTGCTACCGCTCGGCCGGGTGGCCGTGCGCATGACGCTGACCTCGCCCGCCTGCCCCGTGGCCGGCGCGCTGCCGGCCGAGGTCGAGGAGAGTGTGCGCCGCGTCCCAGGGGTCGCGGACGCCGCCGTCGAGGTCGTCTGGGAGCCGCCCTGGACGATGGAGATGATGACCGAGGATGCGCGCCTGGAGCTCAATCTCTTCTAGATGTGCTCGGCGACTTCGGCCGAGCACATCTAGGCCCAAAACAAGCGCGTCCCGCGCTCGTTTTGGGCCCAGATATGACTCAGGGGGCTTTCGCAAAGCCCCCTCGTCGCGGGGAGTGAATCCCCGCGACTTCACCCCGCGCCATCACCCCAGCATGCTCGCCTTTCGGCTCGTCTAGCCCGAAAACAAACGGCTCGCGCCAAAGCGCGCTTGTTTTCGGTCTAGGAGCCCTTCAGAGCTCTGCTACGAGCCCGTCGGACCGTCGCCACGCCCAACGGCCGGGGCAGGGCTCTCGACGGTGATGGCATCGAAGAAGCGGCGCCGCAGCTCGAGCAGGAACTGCTCCACGGGGCCGGGGGCGAGCGGATCGAGCGGGAGATCGGAGAGGTCACCGGACTCCTCGAGGAAGGCCTGGAGGCGCAGCAGCAACTTGATCGCGCGCCCCGCGGGCTCGACGATCGCCGCGTCGTCGCGACGACTCTGTTCGATCAGCGGAGCGACCTCCTGCTGCAGGTCATAGCGCAGCGCCAGCGCCGGCAGGCTGAGCACGACCTCCCCGCTGCGCAGCAGGTGGCCACCCGTCAGGGCCGCGCGACAGCCAGCGAGCACGTGCAAGAGCGAGGGCGCCTGGCCGCTCTCGACCGGCTGGCGCAGGCTGCGCCCGACGTGACTGTAGTGCGGGTGAAAGCGCTGGCAGATCACGCCCGCGAGCAGCGCGCGGAGCGCGGCGAGCTCTGCGCTCTCTACCAGCTGCTCGGGCGCCAACAGGCGCTCCAGCACCGAGCCATCGCCGCGCAACAGCGCGCGCAGGGCGTGGCCGACCTCGTAGGCCGAGTAGTCGATGCGCAGTCCCTCGAGCTCCCCGACCCAGTTGGTCGCGCGAGGCGGCTCGGCCAGACCGACCAGCGTCTCGGTCGGCTCGATGTAGACGCCCTTGAGCTCGAAGGGCGCCTGCGCGCTGCCGAAGCCGCAGCCGTGGGGACCCAGCACCGCGACGTGCAGCAGCCGCTGGCCCGCCAGGTGCGTGCGCAAGAACAGCCGCAGCCGCTCATAGGGCAAGGGCTCGGGCAGCGGGGCGGGGGGCGTGACCGGCATCGGCATTAACTCTCGGCGAGTGACCATGGCGTTTGCGTGAGCCGGGGCAAGCCCGCGATCAGGCGAGCACCTGCTCGCTGGCCCTCAAGTGTCCGCGGTCTCGGAGGGGGCCGAGGCCTCCGGGTGGTGCGAACCGCCGCTGATCGCGACCCGGTTGCGGCCCAGCGCCTTGGCCTGGTAGAGCGCCTCGTCGGCCGCCGCGACCAGCGTCTGGGGATCATCGATGCTCGGATGCGGCATCACGCTGACGCCGGCGCTGACGGTCAACTGCAGCGTCAGCGCCGGCTCGCCGACGAAGGGCTCGTTGGCCACGATCAGGCGCATCCGCTCGGCCACCACCTCGGCCCGTGCCGCATTGGCGCCGCGGGAGAGCACCGCGAACTCCTCACCGCCGTAGCGCATCACGACGTCCTCGGCGCGCACGGCGCGCAGCAGGCGCGAGCCGACCTGGCGCAACACCTGGTCACCGACGAGATGTCCATAGGTGTCGTTGACTCGCTTGAAGTGATCGAGATCGACGAGCATCAGCGCCAACGCCGAGCCTTGGCGCCGCGCAAAGGAGAACTCGGCGGGCAGGCGCTGGTCGAAATAGCGCCGATTGAAGACCCCCGTCAGCGGATCGCGCAGCGCCGCGTCGTACATGGCGCGCGCGTAGCTCGCCTCGATCCCCTCGTCGAGGGTGAAGCGGAGCACGGAGAGCAGGCCGATCTGCAGCCGGTCGTTTTCGTGCAAGAGCGTGCGCTCGGTGATGCGTACGGCATTGAGGTAGGTGCCGTTGCGACTGCCGCAGTCCCGCAGCCAGTAGGAACCGTCCGGCTCGCAGACGACCTCCGCGTGCCGCCGCGAGACGCCCGGATCGGCCAGCACGACGCCGCTGGTGTCGTCGCGACCGATCGCCACGCAGTCGCCCTTCAGGCTGAAGACGTTGCCGACGCTCGCGCCCTTGAGCACGATCAGGTGGCCGCTGCGCCGGCCCTCCGGCGTGCCGACCGGTGGCAGGACCTCCGGCACGCTGGGCAGCGTGACCTCGTCGTTGGGCGGGACTTCACCGGATCCAGGACGGCGCATCGGCCTAGCTTAGAGGCCTCGTCCCCGGCAAGGCAAGCCGTTCGGCGCAGGGGCCGGGGGGGCCGCGCCAGAAGGCCTCAATGCGGTGCCCAGAACCTGGCGAAGCGCTCCGGATGAACCGCGGTTTGTTCGCGCAACCAGGCGTCCGCCTCGTCGACCAATCGCCGCCCAGCGTCGCCGCCCAGCAGCACGCCGCGCCGCCGGCGCGCGGCGGTGGCGTGCAGCGCGAAGGACTGCGCGTCGAGGGCGGCCTCCGCCGCCTGCAGCTCCAGCAAGGCCGCGTCGGCGTCACCGCGCAGCTCGAGCACCCGGGAACGCACCAGGCGCGCGACCGCACCCGGCGCCGGCAGGCGCTCAGCCTCGAGCCGTCGCCCCAGCCCCTCGGCGGCCGCGAGTACCCGCCGGCGCTCGCGCGGGTTGCGGATCGCCGCCGCTGCCGCCAGCGCCGCACGCGCCGTGAGCTCCGTCCGTCCCAGGCGACCGAGCGAGATGCCCTCCAGCGCCGGATGGAACAGCACGGCGCGCTGCTCCTCGACCTGCTGCCAGGCGCGGACGCCGTCACCGGCGTAGAGGTCGATCGCCACCCGGCTGTAGGCGTCCCAGTAGTGCCGCAGGAAGCCCGCGCCGCGGGGCCACATATCCCAGAGCTCCTGGCGCGCGCGCCGGGCCCCTTCGATGTCGTCGTCCAACAACCAGTAGGTCGCCTGCACGCCACCGCGCAGGCTCGTCGCCAACTGCCGCTCGCCATACTTCTCGGCGTCGCGCAGCGCCTCGCGCACCGCGGCGCGCAGCAGCGCCAGCTCGCCGAGAAAGCAGTAGGTGATGATGCGCGAGACCTCGGCGCGATTGGCGTCGGCGCCGTGGCCCACGCAGCGATTCCGCAGCAGCTCGCAGGCGCGGTCCATCCAGGGCAGGGCCGCGCGGTGGTCCCAAAGCTGCACGCTGACGACCGCCGAGCCGTAGGCGACCATGCCGCGGACATAGGGATCGTCCACCCGCTCGCTCAAGGCCTGCGCCATCGTGACCAGGCGCCGGTTACGCGCCAGCGCCTTGCGACCGCGCATCCCCGAGATCGTCAGCTCGAGCGCGAGGCTGCGCGCGATGCGCAGCGCGTCACCGACGCGGAGCGCCTCGAGCAGGGCCAGCGTGTTGTATTCGGTCAAGGGCATCGTATCGACCAGCACATGGCCCAGCCCGACGCTCCACAACACGTCGATGCGATGCAGCCGCTCGGACGAGATCGTCCGCGGATCGCGCTCCTTGAAGCCCAGCCCGCGCAGGCGGAGCTGCGCACGCCGAAGCAGCATGCGGGCCCAGCCCGCCCGCCCCGAGGCCAAGCCCGCGATCTGGTGCTCGCTCAGCACCTGGTCGAGCGTCGCTCGCCCCTCGGCAATGTGCCCATAGTCGAGCATCACCAGCGCCGCGCGCTGCCGGTACTCGAGCGCAGCAGCGGGCTCGGCCCCGGCGACGGCCTCCAGATAGGCCTGGGCGGCCCGTTGCCCGTAGCCCGCGTTGGCCAGCGCCTCGGCGTAGGCGGCCCGCAGCTCGACCGGTGCCACGGCGGTCGAAGGGTGCAGCGCCAGCGCGCGCCCCAGGTGCTCGGTCGCGCGATCGAAGGCCAAAGCCCGGGCGGCGCGTCGACCGGCCTCGACGTAGGCCTGCACCGCGCGCTCCGCATCACCCGCGCCGTCGAAATGGCGGGCCAACACCGCGGGGTCACCCTCCCCCGAGCTGACGAAGGCCCAGGCCAACCGTCGGTGGTGCTGGCGCAGGGCGTCGGCGCTCAGTCGCGCCCAGACCAGCTCGCGCACCCGATCGTGGTAGGCCTCGATCACGTCGGTGCGTCGCAGACCCTCGGTCCGCACCAGGCGCTGCGTACGCAGCAGGATCAGGGCATCGTAGGCCGCCTCGCCCTCCAGCTCGGCCGCCTGCTGGAGCACGCTCTGTGGCAGCGGCTCAGCGGCGACGGCCACGGTCTCGAGCACGCGCTGCGCCGCCTCGGGCAAAGCGGCGAACTGCTCGCCCACCACGTCCTCGAGCCGCACGTGGCTCAGCTCGTCGGCCGCGCTGGGGCCGCGCCGACCTCTGACGTGATAGGCCAGCGCGCCGACGAAATAGGCGTTGCCGCCGGACTCGATCGCGATGCGCTGGGCCAGCTCCGGACCGGCCTGGGCCCCCAAGATCCGCGCCGCGATCGCCTGGGCCTGCACCACGTCGAGCGGCCCCACCGCCAGCTCGTCCGCGGCGCTGAGGCGCGTGCCGAGCGCCTCCAGCAGCGCATTCCTGCGCCCCTCGGCCGTACGAGAGCTCAGCAGCAGGAGCAGTGGCGGGGGATCGGGCGGATCGAGCAGATCGCCGAGCAGCAGGCCACTGTCGCGGTCGCCCCACTGAACATCGTCGATCGCTAGAATCAGCGGCCGCTGGCGGCTCAGCCCGCGCCACAGCTCACGCATCACCGTCACCGCCTGCCGGCGAAACGCGCGCGGGTCGCGCAGCGCCGCCGGGACCGGCGCGGCCGCGCGGATCGCGGGCACCTGCTCGAGCACGGGAAACATCCGCGCCAGGATCCCCACCCCCTCGGGCAACCACGCCGCCACCTGCTCCGGCGGCTGCCGCAGCAGAAAGAGCGCCAGGGCGTCGAAGAGCGCGTCCAGCGCCTTGTACGGCACGGTCTCGCGCTCGTAGCAGCGGCCCGTCAGCACGACGGCCTGCCTCGAGCTCTCCGCCTGCTGGCGAAAGCTCGCCAGCAGCGCCGACTTGCCGACCCCCGCGCCGCCGTGCACGAGCAGCGTCGTCGGCCGACCGGCCAGGACCGCGTCGAGCGCGCGACCGAGCACGGCCAGCTCGTCGTCCCGGCCGAGCAGCTCCCCACCCAGTTCCGCCAGCACGGGCACGGAGGCCGGGTTGCGACGCGGCTCCGCCTCGCGGCCCAGTCGCGCGAGCACCTCGTCGGTGGTCGGCCGCGCCGCAGGATCGCGACGCAGCAGGTCCATGCACAGCGCATCGAGCCCCTGCGGCACCGTCGCGGCCAACGCCTGGGGCCGCGGCGGATCGATCAGCGTCTTCTGCTCGCCCAGATCGCGGGGTGTGCCGCTGAAGGGCGGGCAGCCCGTCAGAGTGAGATAGAGCAGCACCCCGGCGGCATAGAGGTCGCTCGCCGGGCTGGGCCGCTCGCCGAGGAACTGCTCCGGCGCCATGTAGAGCGGGGTGCCGGCCATCTCGCCCTTGCGGCCTGCCCGGCGTAGCTGTGACGCATCGACGTCGGTGACCAGACCGTAGTCCAGCAGCACGACGCGACCGTCCTCCGTGACGAGCACGTTGGAGTGCTTGACGTCGCAGTGTGCATAGCCTGCCCGGTGGATCGCCTGCAGGCCGGCGATCAGCTGGCCCAGGCTGGCGCGCAGGCGGGCAAACTGCTCCGCCGTGCTGAGCGGATGGACCACGCGTTTGGCGCGCGCAGTGCTGGCGCCCGCGCCGCGCCGCTCGACGGCGGTGGCCCCGAGCGGCAGCGGCACCAGCTCGCGCGGGAGTCCGTCGACCGTCAGCGTTTGGCCGTCGGCGCTCGCGGGCGTCGGCGCTCCTGCGGGCACCGCAGCTTCGGCGGGCGCCAAGGTCTCGTCCGCGGACCCGGCGCTGGCCGGCCCCCCACGTGGCGAGCCCTCGTCACGCAAACCACCGGGCTCCTCGGACCACAGCGTGTGCGGGCCCTCGAGCTGCGGTTCGCTGCCGCGCACATAGGCCAAGAGGGACCGCCCCTCGACGTACTCCATCGTGAAGAACCAGCGCTCACCTTCGGCGTGAAACTCGTAGAGCGTCACCAGGTTGGGGTGGCGGATGTCCGCCAGCGCGCGGAACTCCTGCTTGAAGCGGTAGAGCGCCTGGGGCTGCGTCAGGCTCAGCGTCTTGAGCGCCACGACCTTGGCGCGCTCGAGATCGCGCGCGCGGTAGACGACGCCCATGCCCCCGGCACCGATGCGCTCCTCCAGCCGATAGCGCTCGGTGCCACCGAAGTCGTCAGTGGTCGGCGTCGCCTCAGGCACCGGGGCGCTCGGCCGCCGCCGCCAGCGCGCGCGGGCGCGTCGCCTGCTGGACGCGAGCCGTGGCGAGCCAGTCAAGCACGGCGCGGTTGTACTCGCGCGGGCAATCGAGCTGCGGCATGTGGCCACAGCGCGCCAGGCCGACCAGCGTCGAGCCGCGAATCTCCCGCTGCGCGCCGGCCATCAGGCCGCGCGTCGTGCCGCCGTGTAGCTCGGCGTTTGGGATCAACCGGTCGTCGGCGCCGAAGACGATCAGCGTCGGCAGCGCGAGCCGACGCAGATGCTGGCGCGTGAACTCCGTCTGACTCATCGACCGCACACACTTGACCATCGCGTAGAGGCTCTGCTCGAACTCCGCGCCCGATCGCTGCAGGCGCACGCGCTCCTCGATCAGCCAGCCCAGCTCGTCGCGCCAGCGCGAAAAGAGCCGCAGCCGGAAGGTGCCCCACAGCGCGTACT
Organism: Pseudomonadota bacterium; assembly: GCA_016702545.1. Taxonomy (GTDB): domain Bacteria; phylum Myxococcota_A; class Polyangia; genus JADJTL01. The sequence goes on from JADJDT010000022.1 coordinate 46,352, forward strand.
CCGAGAGGCTACCGCCCATCGAGCCGATCGTCGTGACCTTTTCGAACCAGGCCCGTTCGCGGCGCGAGAAGGCCTCGAGCCCGGCCGAGTTCGTCAGCACCAGCGCGCCCAGGCGCCCCGGGTGGCGCATCGCCAGCGAGAGCGCGAGGTGCCCGCCCATGCTGTGACCGACGACGATCGGCTGCGCGATGGCCTGCCGGTCGAGCAGCTCGAGCAGCACGTCCGCCAGCGCCTCCATCGTGTAGGGGAAGGAGCCCGGCTTGTCGGACTTGCCGTAGCCGGGCAGGTCCAGCGCCAGCACGCGAAAGCCCGCCGCGGCGAAGGCATCGAGCTGGTATTGCCAGTGGCGCAGCTGCGCGCTCATCCCGTGCACGAAGACGATCGTGCGCGCGCCCTTGGGGTTGAGCTCGACGAAGGCCACGCGCAAGCGCGGCGTACGCATGCCATAGCGCTCGGGCAGGGCGGTGGAGACGAAGTACGAGAGTGGCCAGGCGCGGCCCTGCAGTGAGCGATAGGGCAGCTGAGCGAAGGTGAGCGGCGGTGCGCCGCGGTAGGACGGCACACAGCCCAGCCCGAGCCCCACCAGCGCCAGCGCCAGCGCCACGCCCCTGCCGACGCCCGCCCGGCTGCGAGCTATGCTCATCCACCACCTCCGGCCGCCGACGCGGCGCAGCCCAGGCTACGGGCGGCCTTCAGAAGACATACCAGGTGAAGGTGAGAAAGGCGGCCAGCGGATTGGCCGTGACCCAGCTGTTGCCGTCGTAGAAGTCGCCGCGAAACAGCACGCCGCCGTGCAGTCCCACCTCCATCAGGAAGCGAATTCGATAGACCAGCTCCGCGTTCAGCTCGGTCCCGATCAACCGGCCGCGATCGCGCGTGGGCGCGTCGCTGCTGCCGAACTCACGAAAGGGCGGAGGATCGACGAAGCACGAGCCGACGGCGACCCCGAGCTTGAGGTTGAGCTTGTTGGGCACCAGGTCGTAGCTGCCGCTGGCGATCGCCGCGGCCAGGCCGAAGCCCTGGTTGGAGATATCGACCACGGCGCCCGTGGCGTTGATCGCCGTGCGCGCAAAGGGCAGCAGCAAGAGCGTGCGGTGGTTGGCCCAGAACGCGCCCATCGCGCCGTAGTTGTTCAGAGTGAAGGGACCGCGCTGCCGGCCATCGGCCGGGTCGTCGTCGCCGTTGGTGAGCATCAGCTCGAGCGTCACGAGGTCGTTGAGCGAGCGACCGTAGTGATAGGCGCCCTCGAGGTTGGCCGCCCAACCCCAGAGGTCGACGCGCGGATTGAGCGAGCGCGCGTCGTGGGCCCGGTAGCGGCCCGCGTTGAAGAGCACGAAGCCCGAGGCCGAAAAGGGGCTGGTGAAGAAGCGAAGGTTGTGGTGGAAGTTCAGCCCAGCGTAGTGCACGGCGCCGGTCGGACGCTGCAGCTCCATCGCCACGTGCCCCGTGATGCTGGCCAGTCCGCCCGGCGCGGGGCCGCTGCGGACCAGGCCCTCGACGGCATAGGCCTGCCCCTCGGTGTCGTCGCGCAGATACCAGTACGACAGGCCGACGGCCGTGCCGGGCTGCAGCGTCACGGCGAGGTCGGTCGTGCCGAGATAGGCGAACGCGAAGCCGGGATCGTTGGCGCTGGCCTTGCGCGGCTGGGCCACGCCCAGCGGCACGAAGGCGGCCTTGGCCAACAGCCGACCGTGGGAGCCGAAGGCGGCGATCCCCGTCGCGTCGGTGGCGAGGAAGCTCATCTTGTAGCCCGAGCGCATCAGCTCGATCGCGGGCGTGCTGTGCGGGCTGTAGATCGAGTCGAAGAAGGGTTGGGTCCCCAGCAGAATGCTGAGCTGCTGCGGGTACCGCGTCGGAAAGAGCGCGGCGTAGACGTTCTTGGTGACGATGTTGAGCTGGTCGGCGTTGAAGCCGCCGCCCTGGTGCTGCCCCACCGAATTGGCCGAGAAGCCCCAGGCGTAGTCGACCTCGAGCATGGCGCGTAGCTCGGCCCAGCCATCGACGAAGAAGGGGGTCGCCGAGAGGATCGGAATCCAGCGCTGCTCGACGAGATAGGTCGAACCCTGGCCGACGCGGCCCGCGCTGCCCGCCGGGCCGATGCCGAAGGGCCCGGTGGAGACCCCCCGCAACAGCGTGCTGTCGGCGCGGACGCGCGTCGCCATCGCGCGCGTGAAGAAGTAGTTGATGAAGGTCAGCTCGCGAAAGGGGCCGTCGTCGCTGCGGTCGCGTAGCTCGTACCACGCGTTGAAGCCGGGATCGGGCACCCGCGCCGCGGCGCGGCCCGGCCCGCCCAGCGCGACCGCCGTACTGAGCAGCAGCCCAACACAGCGAGCGAGCGGCACCGATGGGCGGAAGGAGCCGGACGAAGGCATCGGCAGCCGCCTCCTAAGGAGGCTGGCCAAAATTATTCCGCCACCTTGGGCGGCCGATCCATCCCGCGTGGCTGCGTTGCTCGTCGGTTGCGTGCAACCAGCACGCGCCCTCCTCGCGCCTTGCCACACGGGTGCCTCGACCGCCAACCTGGCAGACTAATTTCGGCCAGCCTCCTAATCGCGCTGGCGTGTTCGCCAACCGCCAGGCCAGCGCCGCCCTTCGGGCTCGAAGCCGCGGGTGGGCAGCACGAGGCGCTCGCAACGTGGCCTGCGCCACGCTGACCTACTGCTGCGCGGCCGCAACCGCGAAGATTCCGACGGCGTTGCCCGTGAAGTTCTGACCGGAGATCTTGACGGTGGCGCTGCCCGGAGGCCCATCGGCGCAGCGATGGCCGGTGGCCACGCCCGCGATGTAGAGCTCGAGTCGGATGCTTTGGCCGTCGGCACTGATCGTGCCGCGCCCTTGCTGCGAGAAGCCGGTGTAGTTCGCCGTGATGTCGAAGCAGCTGCCGTTCGCCGCCACGTTCTCGATCACCACCGACGTCGTCGTGAAGGCGAAGGGCTCGCCCAGCTTCGTGGTCCGATCGCAGGTCCCCACGCTGCCGACGGTCGGCGCGCCATTGAGCGTGCCGAGCTCGGTCGTCACCACCATCTGCGGAGCCTCGTTGAGCTTGATCGTCACCTTGTGCAGGCACTGGGTCGCGGCGGGGCCGAGATTCATGTTCTCGTTGGCCCCCTGCGGGTGCGTCGGGATGTTGCTGCCCTCCATCACAACCGTCTTGCCATCGAAGAAGGCCTTCACCGCCGCGACAGTGTTGAAGGGATTGACGGCGGCGGCGTCGCGGACGGCAGCGTCGCGGGCAGCGGCATCGCGGACGGCAGCGTCACGCCGGCTCGCATCACGGGCCCGCGCATCGACCACCCGCGCGTCGCGCGCCGGGGCATCGTCGTCCGAGCAGCCGCTCAAGAGGAGCGCACAGCTCATCGCGCAGCCGAGGCCGCTACGCACCCAAGTCGCCGTTGTACGGGTCATCCACGTCGTCTTCATCGTCCGCTCCTTGCGCGCGAGGCGCGTTTTTCGCGCGAGGCGCGCGAGGTACCCGGGCCGATCTTGCGAACACCGCGCCGCCGGCGACCGTGGGCACCGGCGAAGGGCAGGAAAGGAGCCCTCTCCCCACGCCCGTCCCGACCGAGCACGCAGCACCGCAGCGAGGCACCGTTGACGCAGATGCTACCGACTTGGTCCGCGATCTCAAGCTTTCCGATCGGCGAGGGCACGCCGGGCATGGTCGGGTCCCGGGCCCCGGAGCGCGCCGCGGGGCGAAGCACGGCGGACGGCCGTACCGGTCTCACCGGGGCTGTTGCGCTGAGGCGCACCGATCGGCGACGCTGCAGCCATGGCGCAGCTGATCATCAAGCAGGGGCGCGCGCGACCGCTCTGGCACGGCCACCCCTGGGTCTTCGCGCAGGCGGTCGAGCGGCTGGTCGGTGCGGCCGAGGCCGGGGACGTCGTCGAGGTCGTGGACTGCGATCAGCGGCCGATCGGCCGCGCGGCCTACAACCCGCAATCGGCGATCGCCGCGCGCATGCTGAGCTGGCGCCCCGACGAGGCGATCGACCGCGCCTGGTTGGCGCGGCGGCTCGGCGCCGCGCTGCGGCTGCGGCGAACCCTCGGCCTGCCCTCGACCGACACCGACTGCTATCGGCTGGTCAACGCCGAGGGTGACGGCCTGCCCGGCCTGGTCGTCGATGTCTATGGGCCAGCGGTGGTCGTGCAGTTCACGGGCAACGCGCTCCATCGACGCGCCGACTGGATCTATGCCGAGCTCGACACGCTGCTGCAGCCGGCGATCGTGGTCGAGGTGGATCCCGGCGCCTTCGCCACCCAGGAGGGCCTGGGCGGCGGGCGCGGCCTGCTGCGGGGCGCCAGCGCCGCGCTGCGCTGCCACGAGCACGGCCTGGCCTACGAGCTCGAGCTCGGCGAGGGCCAGAAGACCGGATTGTTCCTCGACCAGCGCGACAATCACCGGCGGATCGCTGAGTGCGCAGCGGGCCGACGGGTGCTCGACGTCTACTGCTACACGGGGGCCTTCGCGCTCAACGCGGCGCGCGCCGGCGCCAGCGCGGTGACCGCGGTCGACAGCTCCGCGCGAGCGCTGGCCACCGCGCGCCTCAACGCCACGCACAACGGGCTGCCACTGGAGCTGGTCGAGGCCAACGCGATGCCGTATCTGGCGACGCTGCGGCCGGAGAGCTTCGAGCTGGTGGTGCTCGACCCACCGAAGTTCGCCACCCACCGCAGCCAGGTGCCAGGGGCGCTCAAGGGCTACCACAAGCTGCTGCGTCTGACCTTGCCGACCCTCAAGGACGGCGGTCTGCTCGGCCTGGCCTGCTGCTCCCAGCTGATCCCCGTCGACGAGCTGCGCCGGGTGCTGGCGCGGGCGGCCGCCGAGACACAGTGCGAGCTGCGCCTGCTCGAGCGCGCCGGGGCAGGACCCGACCACCCCACCACGCCCGCGTTTCCGGAGGGCGAGTACCTCACCTTTCTGCTCTGTGCGGTGGCCCGCTGAGATTACCTTTCCGGGGCTGACGCGGCTGGGCTAAGATGACGGGCGCAAGGAGACATCCATGTTTTCTGTCCGCTTCTGGGGCGTACGCGGCAGCGTGCCCGTGCCGGGACCGTCCACGGTGCGCTACGGCGGGAACACCCCCTGCATCGAGGTGCGGGCTGGAGCGGAGCTGATCGTGATCGATGCCGGGTCGGGCCTGCGGGTGCTCGGCAACCAGCTGCTCGGCCAGACACCGGTGACGGCACGCATGTTCTTCACGCACTTCCACTGGGACCACATCCAGGGCTTCCCCTTCTTCGCGCCGGCCTTCGTCAAGGGCACGCGCCTCGATCTCTTCGGCGCCAAAAAGCTGTCGGCGACGCTGTCGGAGACCCTGGCCGGCCAGATGAGCTACCCGAACTTCCCCGTGACCCTGGGCGAGCTCGGTGCGCACATCGAGTTCCACGATCTCCACGAGGGTCAGAGCGTGTGCTGCGGCGACGCCGTCGTGAGCAACGCGCGCCTCAATCATCCGGGTGGCGTCTTCGCCTACCGCGTCGACTACGGCGGCCATGCCGTGGTGATCGCCACCGACACCGAACACTACGCGACGCTCGACCAGAAGATCTGCGCCTTGGCCGAGGGCGCCGACGTGCTGGTCTACGACGCGATGTACACGCCCGAGGAGTATGCCGGCACCGGTGAGCACGCGGCGCGGACGGGTTGGGGCCACAGCACCTGGGAGGAGGGTGTACGCGTCGCGCGGGCCGCGCGCGTACGCCAGCTCGTGCTCTTCCATCACGACCCGGACCACGACGACGCGATGGTCGACGCGATCGAGGCCCAGGCCAAGCGCGCGTTCCCCGCGACGGTGGCCGCCCGCGAGGGCCTACAGATCGATATCTCTTGATTGCAGCCGCTGACGTGCCGTGCCGGTCCATCGGCTGATCATCATCGGCGGGAAGGGCGGCGTCGGCCGCACCACCGTCGCCGTGGCGCTCGGGTTGGCGCTCGCGCGGCGCGGCCACCGGACGCTGGTGGCGCATGTGCGCGCCCGACCGCCGCTCGCGGAGCTCTACGGCTGCGAGCGCATCGACGAGGAGATCCGCGCCGTCGGCCCCGACCTCTGGGCGGTCAACATGGACCCGCAGGCCTCGATTCGCGAGATGGGACTGCTCGTGCTGCGCTTCCGCGCGCTCTACCATTTGGTGCTGGAGAACCGCCTGGTGCGCTCCTTCCTTCGCGCGGTGCCCGCGCTGGAGGAGTACTCGATGGTGGGCAAGGCCTGGTACCACACGACGGAGCAGCGCAGCGACGGCCGGGCGCGCTTTCAAACGGTGATCTTCGACGGCCCGGCCACCGGCCACCTGGTGAGCATGTTGCGCATCCCCCAGGTGATCCTCGACGCCGTCCCCGAGGGGCCGCTGACCGGGGACGCGCGACGGGCGCGCGAGCTGCTCGCGGATCCCGAGCGCACGGCGATGTGGCTCGTGACCCTCGCCGAAGAGATGGCCGTCAGCGAGGCCGCCGACCTGCACCGCGCCGCGCGCGACGAGCTGCAGCTCCGCGTGGACCGCTTGCTCGTCAACGCGCTCTACCCCGCCGATTTGACGCAGAGCGCCGCGCTCGACCAGGTGCTGCGGCAGGCCACCCCGTCGGCCGAGAGCGGCCTCGACCTGGCGCTGCGGGCGACCCGCCTGCTGCGCGAGCGGCGCGCGATCAACGACCACTACCTGAAGGAGCTCGCGCAGCGCCTGCCGCTGCGGCGCACGGAGCTGCCGATGCTCTTCGCACCGCGCTTCGATCGGGCCGCGCTGGAGCCCTTGGTGACGCTGCTCGGCGCTGCGCTCGAGGCGCCCCAGGCGCCAGCGCCAGCGGTGCCCGCATGAGACACGGGCTCTTCGGCATGCTCGCCCTGCTCGCGCTGCTCGCGACCGGCGGCCCGGCCCTCGCCGCGCGACTGGCCGTCTTCCGCATCGACCCGCTGGGCATCGACCCGCCGATCGTCGCGCGACTGGAGGGGCTGCTGCGCGCCGAGCTCGGACGCCTGGCCGACGCCACCATGCCCGGGCCGCGGGCGCTGCATCGCCTGCGCCTGAGCCACCCCGAGCTGAGTGACTGCACGGGTGAGGCCCACTGCCTGGCGCTGGCCGGACGACTGCTCGGCGTCGATCAGATCATCTCTGGCAACATCGGCGCCCTGGGTGACAGCTACGTGATCAACCTCAAGCTGGTCGAGGTCGCCTCCGAACGCGAGATCCGTCGGGTCAGTGACACGCTGAGCGGCGCGCCCGAGCGCCTGATCGAGGCGATCCGGCTGGCCGCGTTTCGGCTGGTCGCACCGGAGCGACTACGCGGCTCGCTCAACGTTCAGGTCGCCCTCCCGGGCGCGGCGGTGTACCTGGACGGCCGGCTGCTGGGTTACAGCCCGTTGGCGCTCCAACCCGGCCTGGAGGTCGGCCGCCACGCGCTGCGGGTCAGCAAGGCGGGGCACCACGACGTGCTGCAGGCGGTGGAGGTGCCCTTGCAGAACGTCGCCGAGGTCGTCGTGGCGCTCGAGCGCACGGACGCACCCCGCGGCCCGGCCGCCGGGGCGACCCAGCGGTCCGGGCGCAGCGCCCCGCCCTGGTTCAGCCGCGGGTGGTTTTGGGCCACGGTGGGTGTGGGCGCCGCAGCCCTTGGCACGGTGCTGGGGTTGGCGCTCGCCAACGACTCGGGGATCAACTGCGATGCGGAGCCGGCCCGATGCGCCCGCTAGCAGGGACCAGGCTGCGCTGCGGCGCGTGGGTGATCGGCTGCCTCTTGGCGCTGCCGGCCGCGCGCTCGCTGGCGGCGACGCGCGTGCGTAGCGCGGCGATCGCGCCGCTGGTCGCGCTGGGCATCGGCGACGACGAGGCGGCGGCGGTGGACCAGCGCCTGCGACGCGCCGCGGCCGGCCTGCCCGGACTGCGCTGGCTCGCGCAGCCGCGCCTGCTGCGACGCCTGGGGGCTGAAAACGCCGAGTGCTTCGAGGACGCCGCCTGTGCGGGCGCACTCGCGCGCCGGCTCGGCCTCGACCTGCTGGTCAGCGGCGAGGTCGGCGGCACAGGCGCGGCCTACGTCGTCTACCTGCAGGCCCACAGCGCGCGCGGGGGCGAGAGCCGCCGGGCGCGCGCGCTGCTCGCGACCCAGCCCGGAGCGCAGGACGTTGCCGCGGTTGGCGCGGACGAGCGGGCGCTGCTCGTGCATCTGCTGCTTCCGGAGCAGTATGTGGGGACGCTGGCGATCAGCGTCGATGCCCCCGAGGCCTGGATCTACCTCGATGGGCGGCGCGTGGCGCGCGGACCCCAGGCCACGCTCAACGGCGTGGCCGTCGGCACCCACACGCTGCGGATCGCGCATCAGGCCTACCACGACGCCCTGCGCTTCGTGCACGTCGCGTTCGCCCAGCAGAGCACGCTGGCGGTGCGGCTGCAGCCGCTCTCGCTGGCGGTCAGCGCCGCCAGCAGCGGCGGCGCTTCGGCTTCGAACGCGCAAGGCCGCACGTGGCCCTGGTACCGCCGCTGGTGGGCCGTGACGGCCTTCGGCGTGCTGGTCGCGGCGACGGCCACGACCACCGTCTTGTTGCTCCCGCACACCGTGGGGCGCGATCGCGAGGCGACGGTTGGCCTGCCCTGAGCGCCCGGGCGAACCGGTCGCGGGCGCCTCCGCGGGCGCCCAGCGCAGCGTGCGGCTGTCGTGCGCGGGCGGCTCGCGCGAGGTCGCGCTGCGGCTCGCCGGCAGCGGTCGCTACCACATCGTCGATCAGGGCCACGCGTCCGCGCTGCTGGCGGAGCGCCTCCCCGATGGGGGCTGGCTGTTGATCGACGAGGCCAGCGGTCGGGTCCACGACCTCTTGCTGCACAGCGTCGGTCGCGAGGTCAGCGTGCTGACGGCCACGACCGACGAGCGCCTCGAGCGCCGGGAGCAGCGCCAGCTCGCACGCGCCCCGGGCGGCCCGCCGGGGAACCCGAGCGGCGCTGGCCCCACGCCGATGGCAGCACGCGTGGAAGCATCGCTTGCAGCACCCATGGCAGCATCGATCGCGACACCCATGCCGGGCCGCGTGGCCAAGCTGCTGGTCCGCCTCGGGGACCAGGTCGCGGCCGGACAGGCCGTGGCCGCGGTCGAGGCGATGAAGATGGAGAACGAGCTGTGCAGCCCACGAGCAGGCCGGGTCACGGCGGTGCTCGTGGACAAAGGTGACCACGTCGAGGCCGGCCAAGCGCTGCTGGTGATCGCGTGAGCGCCTTCCGCCCTTCCCTGGCGGTCAAGTTCGGCCTGCTCGGGGCGCTGCTGCTCACCGTCGTGGTCGGCACCGCCAGCTACCTCCTCGTCCATCGCGCGGGCGAGGCGCGCAAGCGGCAGCTCGTCGATCAAGACCGCCAGCTCGCGCGCGTGCTGGCCGGCCTGCGAACCGCGGAAGGCGCACTCGATTTCGCGCCGCTGGCGGCCTTCATCGCGGGCGCGGATCAGACCGACCTGGGCCTGGTCTACGCGATCGAGCGCAACGCGGGCGGCGCCCTGCGCAACGGTGCACTCAACCCGCGGGCCTTCGCGGCGCTCGACCCGACCTACCGCCAGCAGATGCGTGCGGGGCGACAACACGTGCTGACGGAGCTGGCGGCCGGCCGCATCGAGCGCCTGGGCCGGATCAAGGAATACCGGCTGCCGCTGCCTCAGGGCACGCTGCACCTCGGCTTCGATGTGCGGCGCCTGGAGCGGCAACTGGCGGCGCAGCGATCTACGGCGTGGTTGTTGCTCGGCGCGGCGTTGCTACTGGGAGCCCTGGCGGCCTTCGCCCTGGCGCGCAACACGGTGCGGCCGCTCCGTCAGCTGGCGCAGGCGATGGACGCCGTGGCGCGCGGCGACCTGACGCAGTCCGTCACGGTCGGCCGCCATGACGAGCTGGCACAGCTCGCCGGTTCGTTCAACCAGATGATGCAGACCCTGCGCGCGCTGCGGCGGCTGGAAGCGGCCCACGCCTGCTACCTACCGCGCCCTGTGCGCGAGCGCGTGCTACGGGCCGAGAGCGCCCGCGAGCTCCCGGTCGAGGAGCGGGCTGCGACGATCCTGTGCTGCTCGCTGCGTGGACGCGACGGTCTGCCCGAGCGCACACCGCGCGCGCGGCTTGGCCTGCTCAACGACTACCTGGGCCCCTTGCTCGACGCGCTGTTGGCCGAAGGGGGCGTCGTGTTGGCGCTGAGTGGCCACCAGCTTCAGGTGGCCTGGGGTGTGCCCGAGGACGACCCGCGAAGCGAGATCAGCGCGCTGCGCGGTGCGCTCGCCGCCCGCGCCGCGGTGGCGAACGAGGCGCGCCGCCAGGTGCTGACGGGGGAGCCGGCGCTCGCGCTCGCCGCCGGCCTCTGCAGCGGACGCGTCGCCGTGGGCAACGTGGGCTCGGCCCAGCGCGCCAGCTACGCCGTCGTCGGCGCCACCGTCGATCACGCCGAGGCCATCGCCGCGCGCGCGCAGCCGGGCGAGATCTTGATCGCCGAGTCGACGTATCTCTCGGTCGTGACCGAGGCCGTGGTGCACGCCGCCCCGCCGCTGATGGGCAAGGACATGGAGGAGGCGCTGCCGCTCTACCGGCTCGAAGCGCTGCAGGCGCGTCCCCCGGAGGGTTAGGAGGCTGGCCGATATCTTGCCAACTGAGGCCGATCCATCCCGCGGTCGCGTTGCTCGTCGGTTGCGTACAGGCAGTACGCGCCCTCCTCGCGCCTTGCCGCACGGGCGCCTCGACCGCCAACCTGGCAAGCTAATTTCCGCCAACCTCCTTAACGGAGCAGCGCGTAGATGCGGTTGAGCTGACGGTTGGCCGCGGCGAACTGGCCATCGCCGTAGTAGGTCGTGGCCTGGCGGAACAGCTCCTCGGCGCGTGCCTTGCCGTCGCCGCGCGGCGGCCGGTTGCGAATCGCCTGGGAGAGGCGACCCATCTTCGCGCCGACGAAGACGCGGTCGACGGCGATCGCGCGCACGGCGGCCACCAGCGCCTCGGCCGCGGACCGTGCCGCGCCGAAGTCACCGCGCGCCACGGCGTGGCGTGTTTCCGTCATCAAACGGTCGACGCCCAGCGGCAGGTCCACGGCCAGCACGCCGCGCGCCTCCATCGTGCGCAGCGCGGCTTGATAGATCGGCTCGACGTCACGTCGGGTGACGCCCTCCCGCGGCGTGGCGCCCCCGCTCAGCGCCGACACGAAGCGCGGCACCCCGGCGCCGAACAGCCGGGTCTGCCGCGCCCCGGCCTGCTGCTCGCGCTCGGCCAGCGCGCGCTCGCGCCCACCGACCTCCGCCTCGCGCCGCCCGACCTCGCGCTCGCGCTGCGCCAAGGCCGCCTCGCGCCGGGCGAGCACGAGGTCGCGAGCCTCGGGGCTCTCCTTGCCGAGCCGCTCGGCCAACCCCGTCTTCTGCTGCAGCAGGGTGTCGAGCTTGTGGTTGAGGCCCAGCTCCTGCGCCACGAGCCTGGCCTCGAGCGCCAAGAGCTTCGACTCCTCCTGCTCCAAGGCGGCCTTGCCCGGCGCATCGGCCTCGCCGAGCGCCAACTTGCGCGAGTGCAACGCCTCCCGCTGCCCGCGCAACTCGGTGCGGCTGCGCTGCAACGAGCCCCGCCGGGTCAGCAGGGCGCTCTCCTGCTCCGCGAGCTGGCGGTCGGCCTCGACCACCTGCTTGACGGCCTCATCCTCGCGCAGCTCATCGCCACCCCGACCGCAGGCGGTCAAGCAGGCGCCGCTGCCCAGCCAGGTCACGCAGCTGGCGAGCACCAGCAGCAGGGCCACCCTGCGCTGGCGCGGACGAGGGGGACCCTCCGCTGCGCAAGGCCGGTGGTAAGCTGAGCGTGAGCAACGACGACAGCGAGCGCTTGGATCGAGCATGGCGGCGAGGGTCCGTCGAGATGAGGATATGAGCGACTATAACACCGAGCCTGGGCTGCTCGCCTGGAGCGGCGACGGTCCGCTGGTCGAGCTGGTCTGCAGTCGACGCGTGCTGGTGGTGGTCGGCGCCGGCGGCGTGGGCAAGACCAGCGTGGCGGCCTCGCTCGCGCTGCTGGCGGCCGCCCACGGGCGCCGCAGCCTGGTGCTGACGATCGACCCGGCACGCCGGCTCGCCAGCTCGCTCGGCATCGAGCGGCTGGCCGACGCGCCGAGCGAGGTGCCGGCCGCCAGGCTCGCTGCGGTCGGCGTCGGCGGCGCGCTGCTCCATGCGGCGATGCTCGAGCAGAAGCGGACCTTCGACGAGGTGGTCGCGCGCTACGCCACCGACGCCGCGACCTGCGAGCGCGTGATGGGGAACAAGCTCTACCAGGAGCTCTCGACCCGACTCGCCGGCGGTCAAGAGTACGCCGCGATGGAGAAGCTGCACGAGGTCGTGACCGGTGGGCGCTACGATCTCGTGGTGCTCGATACCCCGCCGACGGCCAACGCCGTCGACTTCCTCGAGGCGCCGCAGAAGATGGTCGCGCTGGTCGACGGACCGGCGATCCAGATCTTTCTGCGCAGCTACGAGCGCGCCGGACGCTTCAGCTTCGGGCTCTTGACCCGCGGCTCGGCCTTCGTCTTCCGCCGCCTGGCGCGCTTCGTCGGCGGGGCCTTCCTCGACGACGTGGCCGCCTTCTTCGGCGACATGCACGCGCTGCTCGGCGGCTTTCGCCAGCGGGCCGCCACCGTCGCCGCCCTGCTACACGAGCCCGCGTCGGCCTTCATCGTGGTCTGCACCGCCGAGCCCCGCGCGAGCCAAGAGGCGATCGCGCTCGCCGATCGGCTGCAGGCGAGCGAGCTGCGCCCGGCGGCCTTCGTCATCAACCGGATGCACACGGCGTCGACCCACGCGGTCAGCGAAGAGCAGCTGCTCGAGGCCTTGCGAGCGCAGTCGATCGACGACCCCTGCGCGCGCGCCGCAGCCACGCTGCTGGCGCGCTCCTGGACGGAGACCCAGAGCATGGCCGCCGCCGACGCCGCCACTCTGGCGCAGCTGCGCCAGCGCTGCGGCTCCGAGGTGCCCTACGTGGTCGTGCCGCTCTTGTCGGGCGACGTCCACGACCTCGAGGCGCTCGCAGAGCTCGCCCGTCGGCTCGCGGCCCCAGCGCAGGCGCCCTGAGCTCCCGCGGTCATTCCGGCGCGCTGCCGCCGGGGGCCCGTCGGCACGCCAGCCCGGGCCCGCACCAGCGCAGCCAGACCTCCTGCTGCAGGGCAGCACGCTGCTCGGCGGGAAAGGCCATCAGCGAGAGTACCAGTCGGCCGCGCCGCTCGGCCGACCACTCGGCGCCCTCGGCATCGCGATAGACTATCGCCCCCACCGGCGCGCCCGCCGCCCCCGGCTGCCCGGCTCGGACCCGCCGTGCAGCGAAGAGTTGCTGCTCGGCGTTGACGAACTCGATCGCGTCGGCCTCGCTGTCCCAGACCGTCAGGTGCACGATCGCGGGTAGCGGCGCGGCCGCGCTCAAGCGGTAGGCCACCAGGCGGTCGCCGCCCCAACCGGCCGCCGCGCGCTCGGCCAGCGTGGGATCGAGGCCCTGCGCGAGATAGAGGCGGAGCTGGAACTCCCCGAGCGTGTCCTGACGCACGATCGACGCTGACCCCAGCGCCGGCAGGGCGCGCGGCCGCAATGCCAGCGGCGGCTCGTGGGCCCGATACTTCTCGAAGTGCAGCACCTGCTCCGTCGTTTGCGGCGGACGGCGAAACAGCGCCGAGACCGCGCTCCAGGGCTGATTGGCCCGCACGCGCTGAATCAGCCGCAGCCCGCTCAAATAGGGGAAGGTCAAGACCTCGCGCAGATAGACCGGCACCGGCGCGCCGCCCCTGCTGCTGGCCCCCAGCGCGGCGCTGACGAACTGCTCGAGCTGGCCCGGCACGCTACCGAGGTCGAGCCCCGCCGGCTGCAGCACGTACTCCAACATCGCGCCCGTGCAGTCACCCTCCACCAACGCCGCCTGCGCCAGCTGCCGATCGCTGTTGTCCTTGAGCGGGCGCACGAAGCGCAGCAAGTGGAAGTGCTGATCCTGCAGCGCGTGACACAGCTCGTGCACCAGCGTCGGGCGCTGCAGCGTCAAGGGCAGCCAATCGGCGATCGCCAGCCGCCGCGTCCGCGGGTCGTAGAAGCCGGCGATCTGCTCCGTGAGCAGCGCCAAGACCGCCCGGCGATAGTCGAGGTCGAGCGGCAGCAGGCCGAGGCGCTTGAGCACCTGCTCCTCCCCGGCGATCTCGGCCTGCTCGTACTCGGTGGCAAGGCGATGCTCGATCTGCGCCAGCACCTGCACGCGGCTCGCCACGCTCATCGGCACCGGCGCCCGCACCGGCAGCTCGCGCAGCCGGCTGACCACCGCCAGCAGGGCCCGTGCCTCGCCCTCCTGCCGCCGCGCCACTTCGGCGCCGGCGCCGAGCGGGGCCGCGTCCCTCGCAGCGCCGGCGTCGACAGCAGCGCGCGACGGGGCCCCCGCGCGCAGCAGAGCGGTGGGCAGCACCACCGACAGCAAGGCGATCGCGAGCACCCACCGACGCATCATGCTCCATGACTCCTGGCCGAGGACGATAGCACGCGCGGCGAGGCGGGCGCCTGGCCCAGGCTAACCATCTGTGGCACGTTGCGACGCCGTGGGCCTCTCGATGTCCTCCGCGCGCAGCGGCGAAGCTACGATCCTCGACGCGCTGATCGCCGGTCAGCAGGTGGTGGTGGTGCAGGGCGCGCAGGGCGCGCAGCTGGCGCTGACGCTGGCGCGCCTGGCCTACCTGGCGCCGACGCGACCGCTGCTGGTGGTCACCGCCGAGGACGAGGGGGCCCAGACCCTCGCCGACGACGCCACCTTCTTCGGCGTAGCGAGCGGCGACGCGGTGGCCGACACGCCCGCGGTGGTGGTGCTGCCTCCAGCCGCCAGCTCGCCTTATGCCGAGATGGCCCCCGATCGCAGCGCGACGCTCGCGCGGATGACGGCGCTCTACCGCCTGCAGCGCGCACGCGAGCCGACGGGCGAGCTCCAGCTCGTGTGCTGCTCGGCGGCGGCGCTGCAGCGGCAGGTCGTCGCCCCCGAGCTGCTCGACGCGCTCTCGTTTCGCCTCGCGGTCGGCGCGACGATCGATCGTGAGGCGCTGCTCGCCAGGCTGGTGGCCGCCGGCTACGAGCGCTGCCCGGCGGTCGACGATCCCGGGACCTTCGCCACGCGCGGCGGCATCATCGACCTCTTCCCGCCGCTCTATCGCTACCCGACGCGACTCGAGCTGTGCGGCGACGAGATCGAGTCGCTGCGGCTCTTCGATCCGGCGTCGCAACGCACGCTGCGACGCTGCGACGAGCTGCTGGTCCATCCGGTGAGCGAGCTGCTGCGACCGCCCGGGCATGACCTGCGCGGCGCCATTCTCACCTTGGCCGACGAGCTGCACCATCCCACCCGCGCCACCCGCGCGCTGCTCGACGAGATCGAGCGTGGCCAGGCGCTGCTGGGCGGCGAGACGCTCGCGCCCGCGTTCTGCGGCGCGCTGGTCCCCCTCTGGCGCTATCTGCCGCCCACCACCTGCTGGGTCATCGTCGAGCCCGAGGCGGTGCAGCAGACGCTCGTGCGGCAGCTCGAGCACCACGATCAGCTCTATCAGCAGCGCGTCGCTGCCGGTCGGCTGGCCTACCCGCCGGCGGCGTTCTTCAGCACCCCTGACGCCGTCGCCACCGCGAGCGCTGCGCGGCCGCGGATCGAGGTCCGGGCGACGACGGAGCCCGCGGATCGGGTCGTGAGCCTGGTCGCCGGCGACAACGCCGAGCTGGTCGCGCACCTCAAGCGCGCCCGCGCGGCGCGCGGAGAGGAGATCGTCACGGCCCTGGCCCGCGACCTGGAGGCGATCCTCGACGAGGGCCGACCGGTGCTGATCGCGGCCGGCGATCCGAGTCACGCCGAGACGCTGCGCGCACTGCTCGAAACGCATGGCCTGCTCACGCGCACGCTGCCGGCACCAACACCGGGCGAGCCCGCCGCGCAGGGCATGCCCTTGCCCGAGCCGGCTGCGGCGCAGGTCTATCTGCGGGGGGGCCACCTCAGCCGCGGCTTCCGCCTGCCGGGCAGCTGGATCGTCGTCGCCCATGACGAGATCTTCGGCCCCAAGACCACGCGCCACCCGCCGCCACGGGCTCAACCCGGCGGCCCACGTGCCGACCTGCGCGAGCTGCGCATCGGCGACGCCGTGGTGCACACGGAGCATGGCATCGGCCGTTACCAGGGCCTGGTGCAGCTGGAGGTCGCCGGCGTGCAGAGCGACTTCCTGCTGCTCGAGTACGCCGGCGGGGATCGGCTCTATTTGCCCGTCTATCGCATGAACCAGGTGCACCGCTACGTCGGCTCCGAGGCCGGCGCGCCGCGCCTCGACCGCCTCGGCGGCACCACCTGGGAGCGCAAGCAGCGCAAGGTCGCGGGCGACGTGCGACGCATCGGCGAGGAGCTCTTGCAGCTCTATGCCCAGCGCGCCGCGCTGGCCGGCCACGCCTCCCCCACGCCGGGAGCCGACTTCATCGACTTCGAGCAGACCTTCCCCTTCACCGAGACGCCCGACCAGCTGCAGGCGATCGAGGCCACGCTGGCGGATCTGACGACCGCGCGTCCGATGGACCGCTTGGTCTGCGGCGATGTCGGCTTCGGCAAGACCGAGGTCGCGCTGCGCGCGGCGTATCTCGTCGCGGCCGCCGGCCGGCAGGTCGCCGTGCTGGCACCCACCACCGTGCTGGTCGAGCAGCACTACCGCACCTTCCGCGAACGCATGGCGCCCTACCCGCTGCGCGTCGAGTCCGTCAGTCGCTTCCGCCCGCCGAGCGAGCTGCGCGGCGTGCTCGCGGACCTCGCCGCCGGACGGGTCGACATCGTGGTCGGCACGCACCGCCTGCTCTCGGCCGATGTGCAGTTCCGCGACCTCGGCCTGCTGGTGCTCGACGAGGAGCAGCGCTTCGGCGTCGTGCACAAGGAGCGGATGAAGCGCTGGCGTACGCAGGTGGACGTGCTGGCGCTGACGGCCACGCCGATTCCACGCACGCTGCAGCTCAGCCTGGCGGGGCTGCGCGAGATCTCCGTGATCGCCACGCCGCCGCAGGACCGGCTGGCGATCCGCACCGTGCTCTGCCGCTGGGACGACGCCGTCGTGGCCGACGCCCTGCGCAAGGAGCTCGGTCGCGGCGGCCAGGTCTTCTTCGTCCACAACGAGGTGCAGACCATCGGCGAGTGCGCCGAGCGCCTGGCCCGCCTGGTGCCCGAAGCCCGGCTGGTGATCGGCCATGGGCAGATGGACGCGCGGCGCCTGGAGCGCGTGATGCTCGACTTCGTCGCCGGCCGCTACGACGTGCTGGTGTGCACGACGATCATCGAGGCCGGCCTCGACATCCCGCGCGCCAATACGATGCTGGTCAACCACGCGGACCGCTTCGGGCTCAGTCAGCTCTATCAGCTACGCGGACGCATCGGCCGCAGCCACCTCCGCGCCTACTGCTACTTGCTGCTGCCGCCCTTCGGCGAGGTCAGCGACGAGGCGCGCGTGCGGCTCGAGCTGCTGCAGCAGTTCACGCAGCTCGGCAGCGGCTTCTCGATCGCGAGCTACGACCTCGAGCTGCGCGGCGCCGGCGACCTCCTGGGCGATCGCCAGTCCGGGCACATCGCCGCGGTGGGCTTCGACGCCTACGCGCGCATCCTCGAGGAGGCCGTCGCAGAGCTGCGCGGGCAGCCGATCCGCCGCGAGAGCGACCCGGAGATCAACGCGCAAATCGCCGCGTTTATCCCCGACGACTTCGTCGAGGACACCGGACAGCGCCTCGAGCTCTATCAGCGGCTCAGCCACGCCGCGCACGACGAGGCGGCCATCGGCGACATTTTGGCCGAGATTCGCGACCGCTACGGCGCCCCCCCGCGCGAGGTCGACGCGCTCGGCCAGCTGATGGTGATCAAGGGACTGGCCGCGCGGCTGCGCGCCCGCGTCGTCGACCTCGGTGCCGGTCGCCTGGCCCTGACCCTCGAGGCCGACACGCCGCTCTCGGGCGAGCGCCTCAAGCAGCTCGTCACCACGCCCAACAGCGGCTTTCGCCTGCTCTCCCCGACGCGCCTCGCCCGGACCCTGCGACCCGACGAGCAGGCTCAGCCGCTCGCGGCCGCACAGCGCATTCTGCACGCGCTGCTCCCCGGCGGCGCAGGGGCCACCACCGCGGCCGCGGTGGCGTGACGTGACGCACGCGCTCTCGCAGCAGCACCACACCGCGCGCGGGGTCGCGCGCGGCTTCGCGCGCTGGGGCCTGGCGCTGCTGTTGCCGTTGGCGCTACTGCTGGCCATCGTGTTGGCCGCGGTCGTGGCCCTGCAGCGGCGGATCGTCTTTCCTCGCCACCTCGTGCGGCCCGCGCCAGCGGCCGGCCAGGGCCTCGTGGGCCTGCAGCGGCTGTGGCTGCAGAACGACGTCGGTACAGTCGAGGCCTGGCTGCTGCCGGGCGAGGGCGTCAGCCCCGCCCATCCGGGGCCAGCCGTGATCTTCGCGCACGGCAATGCCGAGCTGATCGACGACTGGCCGCAGCGGCTCGAGCCCTACCGGCGCCGCGGCATCACCGTGCTCCTGCCCGAGTACCGCGGCTACGGCCGCTCGGCGGGCCGACCCTCCGAGGCGGCGATCACCGCCGACTTCCGCAGCTTCTACGATCGGCTCGCCGCCCGTCCCGAGGTCGATGCGCGCCGCATCGTGCTGCACGGGCGCTCGCTCGGCGGGGGTGTGGCGTGCGCGTTGGCGGCGCAGCGTCCCGCCGCCGCGCTGATCCTGATGTCCACCTTCACCAGCGTGCGAACGATGGCGCGCGCCTTTGGACTGCCCGGCTTCGCCGTCCTCGACCCCTTCGACAACCTCGCCGTGGTGCAGCGCTTCGCCGGCCCCACGCTGCTCGTCCATGGCGGGCGCGACCGCGTGATCCCCGTGCGCCACAGTCAACAGCTCCAACGCGCGGCGCAGCACGGCCGCCTCGTGCTCCACCCGGACGCGGACCACAACGACTGCCCCCCCGACTGGGCCGCCTTCTGGCCGGAGGTCTGGTCGCTGCTGCGCCAGGCCGGGGTCTTGCGCGAGTGACGGCGACCGCTCGCACCGCCGAGCCCACGCAAGGCGCGTCACCACGCCTCGGCACGGGCTGGAGCGAGCGGGCCCGCAGCTCGCGGCGCGACGCCACCCGACGCCAGCCACCGCCCGCAACGCTTCCGCGGTCAGCGCCAGCCTCCGGCGCGGCGCAACCGCCCTGCGGCTGCGATGGGCCTGACACGAATGTCATGGGACGCAGCCTTCGGGCGTTCCGCAACCTCCGTCCGAGCGAGAGCAACGGTCGTCATCACGCGCTGTTGAGACTCTCGCCTCGGCACCGGCACCTCGATTGCGCTACCCTGCGCTTCAGCGGCCCAGGGCGCCAGCGGCTCGCACGCCGAAGGGGCGTGGTGGGTGGCACCGACCTCGAGCGGCGCGACCAATTTGAAGGGGGTATCACAAATGCTGCGCAGCATGGTCCTTCTTGCGGGGCCTCTCAAAAGGCGCCAGCCGGTGGCGAGTGCGTTGGCTCTTGCGCTGGCCATTGCCGCCAGCGCCTGGGGTTGCGGCGTTGACCGTCTCTGCACCCTCATGGAGTGCATGGATACCGTTACCTTCGAGGTCGTCAGTGGCGACGGCAGGGGGGTCGACACGTTTTCCGGAGCGGCCGAGTTCGACGGCATGACCCTCTCCTTCGCCTGCGCTGCCGGGCAGCGGGTCTCCTCGGAGGTCGCAGCGGAATTGACCGCCCCGAGCTACCAATGCGGCTCAACCTCGGTCGTCTTCTCGAACGTTAAGGCTCCCACTCTGGAGCTTCGCGTGGCGACAGCG
This sequence comes from Pseudomonadota bacterium, assembly GCA_016702545.1. GTDB lineage: Bacteria > Myxococcota_A > Polyangia > JADJTL01. The sequence goes on from JADJDT010000022.1 coordinate 66,126, forward strand.
GACGGAACGCTGTCGTGGTCCGGCCAGGTGAAGCCGACCTACACGATCTTCCAGCCCAACGGGCGGGCCTGCGACCGCAAGTGGGGCTGCGCACAGGCCGCCGAGAGGATCGTGCTCGCCGCTCCCGCTCAGCGCTGACCCACTCGGCCCGGCCACGGCCACGGCCTGGCCCTGCCGCCGTGCCTGGCGCCGCCTGACTGCGTAACCGCCTGACTGCGTAACCGCCTGACGGGGGCGATAGTCGGTCGTGGCGGCAACCGTGGTAGCTTGGCGGCCAATGGCAAGCGAGGGGTAATCGATGAGCTCGAATGGAGGGGCCCGCGCCGCCGGTGGGTGGTTCGGGGTGGCGGTGGCGCTGGTGGTCTCGACCTGGATCGCGTCGCGAGCCTGGGAGCGCGTCAAGCTGCAGCCGCCCGACCGCACGATTCAGGTCACGGGCTCGGCCAAGCGGCGCATCGTCTCCGATCAGGTCGAGTGGACCGCCCAGGTCAGCACGCAGGACCTCGATCGCACCAAGGCCTATCGCGACCTCCACGGCCACGTGGAGACGACGCTGGCCTACCTGCGTGGCCTCGGCCTCAAGCCGAGCGAGCTGCGCGTCGGCTCGGCCACGGTCGAGAAGGTCCTCGACACCGAATACGTCGGCACCGGCGAGGCTCGCGTCGAGCGCCAGATCCTTCGCGGGTACGCCGCGCGCCAGGCGATCACCGTCAATTCGGGCAACGTGCCGCTGGTCGAGCGCGCCTCGCGCGAGGTCACCCAGCTCCTCGAGCGCGGCGTGCCCGTCTCGTCCTCGGCGCCGTCCTACTACTACACCAAGCTCGGCGAGCTGAAGATCGCGATGCTGGCCGAGGCCTCCTCCGACGCTCGCACGCGCGCCGAGCAGGTCGTCACCAGGGCGGGCGGCGCGGGCCTGGGCGAGCTGCGCGGCGCCGACATGGGCGTGATCAACGTCAACCCCGCCAACTCGACCTCGACCTCCTGGCAGGGCAACAACGACACCTCGTCCCTCGAGAAGGACATCCTCACGATCATCCACGCCACCTTCGCCCTGCGCTGAGCAGCGGTCGCTCCGCGAGCAGCTCCAGGACCGGGGCCAGATCCCGCACCCGGCCAGGTCCCGCACCGGGATTGACGCCTTGCTGAGCAGTGACCGGGCACAGGCGCCCCCCCCCCCCCCTAGTGAGGGACCCGCGTCCGCTGGGGGCTAGCCGGCACCGATCCACAGCGCTCCCAGCTCCAGTTCCAGCTCGGCGAAGGGCTCTGCGCGCACTCGCTCGTTCCGCTCGTGTGTCGCAACGAGGAGCCACTTGCCGGTGGTCAACCGATAGACCTCCAGCGTCTCTTGGCGTGGGTCTACGAGCCAACAGTGGGCTATGCCCTCTCGTGCGTAGAGGGGCAGCTTGCGTACGCGGTCGAGGCGCGCGGTCGAGGCGGAGACGACTTCGCAGACCCAATCGGGCGCCAGCACGAAGGCCGGCACATCGGGCATCTCGGGTAGGCGCTCGCGCCGCCAGCCTGCGAGGTCCGGCACCACGACATCGGCGCCCAGGTGCAGCTCGGGCTCGTAGACGATCCACCACCCGCCCGGTCCACCGCGCCCGCGCTGAAACGCCCCACCGATATCCATGCCAAGGGTAGAAGCAGCAACGGCGTGCCGTGAGGCCGGCCGTGGACTGGCGATGAGCTCACCACCAAGGATTTCCCCCACGACGTGATCGGGCAAGGACGCAAGATCCGCGTAGGTCGCCGCCTGCTTGGTTAGCGCTGGAAGGGTCATCCGTCCAACTATAGCCATGCCCCGAGACGGAGGCCAGCCGGGACCCCCGCCTCGCGCGGGACCGCGTCCCGCACCGAGGCCTCCACCGACGCCCGCGCGCGCGCCGAGCAGGTCGTGACCAAGGCCGGCGGCGCGGCCTGGGCGATCCGCGCGGCGCCGACATGGGCGTGATCAACGTCGACCCCGCCAACTCGACCTCGACCTCGTGGCAGGGCCACAACGACACCTCGACGCTCGAGAAGGACATCCTCACGATCATCCACGCCACCTTCGCCCTGCGCTGACCTGCGGTCGGTCCGCTCGCCGATCCAGGACGCGTCCAGGCGCCTCGGCGTCAAGAGGCCGCAGGGGCGCTTCGCGGGAGCGCGAGGACCCCACCAACGCAACCAGTCCGGCTGAGTATCGACGCGTCCGATCGACCCGGGTCGGGGACAGCTGCCGCCGGGTTTGCCTCGCTCGGGGACGTGCTGTAGACACGAGCGCCATGCCGCCCGCTGTGCTCCTTACCTGCCAGGGCCTCACCAAGTCCTTCGGCGAGCGACCGCTGTTTTCGGGGCTCTCCTTTGCCCTACACGAGGGCGAGCACGTGGGGTTGGTGGGACCCAATGGGGCGGGGAAGTCCACGCTGCTGCGCATCGTCGCCGGGGTCGAGGCGCCGGACGAGGGTACCTGCAGCACGCGCAAGCATCTGCTCGTGAGCTACGTCCCTCAGCACCCAGTGTTCCCGGCGGGCCGCGAGGTCCAAGAGGTCCTGCGAAGCTCCCTCGGACCGGCGGCGAAGCACGATCCCGCGGCGAGCGAGCGCAGCATCGCCGCGACCCTGGCACGACTGGGTTTCACGAGCGGCGAGACGCCCGTTGATACGCTCTCGGGTGGGTGGCGCACGCGACTCGCCATCGCCTGCGCCGTCGCGGCAGAGCCCGAGCTGCTGCTGCTCGACGAGCCCACCAATCACCTCGACATCGCGTCGCGGCTCTGGCTCGAGGACTTCCTCAACGAGCAGACGACGGCCTTCGTGGTCGTGAGCCACGACCGCGTGTTCCTCGAGAGCGTCGGCCGGCGCATGATCGACCTCGATCGCGTCTACGCCGAGGGCCTGCTCGCCGTGCAGGGGTCCTACGCCGATCTGCTCGAGCGACGCCAAGCCGTGCTCTCGGCCCAAGCGAGCTACGGAGCGTCGCTCGCCAACCGCGTACGGCAGGAGGTCGCCTGGCTCAGACGCGGTGCCAAGGCGCGAACGCGCAAGGCCAAGGCCCGCATCGACGCCGCGGAGGAGAGCATCCTCGAGCTCGAGGACGTCCGTCGGCGCAGCGGCCAAGCGGTCGCCGGAATCGCGCTCACGGCCTCGAACCGCAGGACCAAACGCCTCTGGAGCGCCGAAGGCCTCGGCAAGGCCTTTGGCGAAACCGTGATTGCAGCCGATCTCGACCTCCTGCTGACACCGGGGATGCGCTTGGGTGTCGTTGGGCCCAACGGCTCGGGAAAGACCACGCTGCTGCGGCTGATCGTGGGCGAGTTGGCTCCGGACGTCGGGACCATCCGGCGGGCCGAGGGTTTGCGGGTGGTGTACTTCGACCAGCAGCGCGCCTCGCTCGACCCCACGGCCACCCTGCGGCGCGCCCTGGCACCCGACGGTGACGCGGTCATCTATCGCGACCAAGAGCTGCACGTGGCGTCGTGGGCCAGCCGCTTTCTCTTTCGCAGCGAACAGCTCGAAACACCCGTGGGGCGGCTTTCGGGCGGCGAGCGGGCGCGAATCGTCCTCGCTGGACTGATGCTCCAGCCCGCCGATCTGCTGGTCCTGGACGAGCCCACCAACGATCTCGATATCCCGACGCTCGACGTGCTCGAAGAGGCCCTGCAAACCTTTCCGGGCGCGCTGGTCCTCGTCACCCACGACCGCCATCTCATCGACTGCGTCTCGACCGAGCTGCTGGCGCTCGATGGTCGCGGCGGTCATGTGCGCCTCGCCAGCTACGATCAATGGGACGAGCGCGGGGCCGGGCCGCCGGATGCTGCCAGCACACCGCCGGCGGAGGGCCCGGGCGTCAGGACCGCGCCCACCCCCTCCAGAGCCAAGAAGCTCGGGTACCTCGAGCAGCGCGAGTGGGAAGGCATGGAGGCGCGCGTGCTCGCAGGCGAAGCGCGACTGGCACGAGCTGAAGCGGCAGCTCACGACCCAGCGATCGCCAGCGACGCAAAGGCGCTCGAGGAGGGGCTCGCAGCCGTGGCCATGCTCCAAGGCGAGCTCGACGCGATCTACGAGCGCTGGGCCGAGCTCGAGGCCAAACAGGTGCTGCTGCGCGGGGAGGGTTAGGATCAGCTCAAAGGTCACCTGAGCGGGCCACCGGACCGGACCGAGGGCGGTTGGCGCAGTGGCAGCCGGTCCGACCTGCTCAAGAGCAAGCGGGTTGCCCTCTGCGATCGCGGCCCCGACCTGGCCGGCGGCGTCCCGCTCGCGCCCAGCGCAGAGGAGCTCGCCGAGGGCGTGCGGTGGCGCGAGGCGAAAGACGGCATCGAGCTGTGGCCCGCGCATGTCCGGGCGACCGTCGCCGATCTCGCCCAGGGGCTCGGTCATGGGCACCGCTGCCGGAGAGCGGTGCCAACCACCCCGTGATGGCCCTGCTGCCGGAGAGCGGTGCCTGCCTGGAGAGCGGTGCCAACGACCCCGTGATGGCCTGCGGCGCTCGGGCTCGGCGAGCGTGGCCTGGGCTTCGGATCGAAGGGCGGCGTCCTGCTCGGCGGTCACCCGCGCATGATCCGGCGGGCGAGGCGTTGGTATCGGTGGCGGCGCGGTCGAGGTCCTTGGCTCCGGGTCGGCACGTCGGTAGCTGCGGTGCGCACGGGGCGATCAGACGCAATGGCCAATTGCGGCGGGCGGCGGCGTGGGCGTTGGGCGGGTCAGGCGGCCGGGACGAAGCAGCGGGCGCGGGGATAGCGCGACGGCGGAAAGCTGCCGGGCGGGAAGGTGGCGGTGACGTCACCGTCGCAGTAGCGCGGCGCGCCGTGGCGGTAGGCCTCGACGAAGGCGCGCCACTGGGTGCGGTACTCGGCCCAGAGCGCCAGGCTCGTAGTGTGACACCAGGGCCGCGGGCTGCGCTTGGGTCCGGCCGGGCGCTGCGAGGGTCGGATGCCCTCCAGGGCGGCACGGCGCATGACCGTGCGCCCCTCCTGCTGCCGCGCGCAACGGGCGGCCTCGACGTGCGGCTCGACGGCGGCGCGCAGCCGCTCCTGGTAGCGCGCCGCAGGGGGTACCGCGCCGCAGGGAGGTGCTCCCGGCCCGGGAGGCGCGCAAGCTGCAGCCGCACCCGCTGCTGGAAGGGCCCGCGCTCGGCGCGACGGCCTGCGGCGCGCCAGGCGCTGGCGCGGAAGAACTGAAACTCAGGGGAGGGCTGCCCCAGCAGCTGACCGAGGCTGCTCAGCCCCGGGAGGAGCCTCATCGATTACGTTGTGGTCCACGAGGTCGCGCACACTTGGTCGAGGGCAGCCAGTCGAGGGGAACCACACGCCCGAGTTCTGGGCGCGGGTCGCCCGCGTGCCGCCGAACTTTGACCAGCGGTGAGAGGCGCTGCGCCGGCTCGGTACGCGGCCGGGGTGGTCGGCAGAGGTTGAGCGGGTAGCCGCTTCACGAGCGCCTGAGAGGCGCACGACCTTCGCCACTCGTTCGCCTCGCAGCTCGTGGTCTACGGCGCCCCCTCGCGGCAGGGCTGAGGTTGGCGTCCCCAACGGGATTCGAACCCGTGTTACCGACGTGAAAGGCCGGTGTCCTTGGCCTCTAGACGATGGGGACATGAGCCCAGGGAGACTCGAACTCCCGACCAATAGATTAAAAGTCTACTGCTCTGCCAACTGAGCTATGGGCTCGTAGGCGGTCCCGCGTAGCACTCGCGCAATCGCTCTGTCAAGGCGCTCACGCGGGCCGCGCGTTGACAGCCCGCAAGGCGTGTCTCTAGGATGCGGGCAAGCCCTGCCGAGTGAGGATCCCGCGCCTTGTCCAAGCGTCCCGTGGTGGTGACCGTCTGTGGCCAACGCTACACCGTCCGTAGCGACGCGGACGAGACGTACATTCGGACGCTGGCGGGCTTCGTCGACGGGCGGATGACCGAGATCCAGCAGACGACCCAGACCGTGCCGATGCAGAAGCTCGCGGTGCTCGCGGCGATGAACATCGCCGACGAGCTGTTTCGCGAGCGCGCCCAGCATGGTGCGATGCGCGCGCGCATCGCCGGGCGCGCGGAGGCGCTGGTGGGGCTGATCGAGCAGGCCGCGGGGGTGGATCTCGATGCGCCTCGCGACGAAGCGTGACCGGGCGCCGGATCCGCGACGCCCGCTTTGACGCTGCGTCGCCCGGCTCCCCCGGGGTCAGTCGCCGGGCTCGTTGGCCCGTCCCCGTCCTTGACCTTTGTGCCGCCGGCCGGTAGACAATCGGCGCACGGATCCGCTTCGGGGCGGGGGTCAGCGGCGCCGCCGTCGGCTCTTTATCCGGCTGCTGTGGCCATCATCAGCGGCGACCCTTCGGCTTCCTGACTCAGCCGTGCCTGAATTGTGGTTCGTTCGCGCGCCGTGCGCGAGCTCGTGGGCGACGACCTGGCGCGACGATGGCGTTGGACGGGCCGTCGACCCTGGGGCGAGCACGGCGGCGGGCGATGGGTGGGATTGGCGCCGTGCGAGAGCGCCGCAAGGTGGCCCTGGGCTGCCTGGCGGGCGCGTCGCGCTGCCGCCCGGGAGGTGACCCCGTGAGCTGGACCATCGTCGTAATCGCCGCGCTCGGCGCCGCCGCGGTCGGAGTGCTGGTCGGACGGCTGCTGAGCGGCGGGCGGGCGCAAGCGGGCGGCGAAGCCACCGATCAGCGGGCCGCCGAGCTGCTCGAGCGGGCGCAGAGCGAAGCGCAGACCATCAGGCGCAACTCCGAGCTCGAGGCCAAGGAGCTCGTGATCGAGGCCAAGACCAAGGTCGAGGCCGAGGCCAAGCGCAAGCTCGATGAGCTGCAAGAGGAGCGCACGCGGCTGCTGCAACGCGAGGCGCTCGCTGAGCGGGCGGAGGATGAGCTGCGCGGGCAGGAGACGCAGGTCGCGCAGAAGGAGAAGGACCTGGCGCGGCGCGAGCAGGCCGCCGAGGCGATGGCACGCAGCTCGGCCGAGCTGCTGGCGCGCGCCGAGAAGCGCCTCAACGAGCTGGCCCAGATGTCGCCCGAGCAGGCGCGGGCGCTGCTGATCGAGCAGATGCGCGGTGAGGCGCGCCAGCAAGCGGCGGCCGAGGTCGCACGCATCGAGCGCGAGGCGGAGGCGCAGGCCCACGAGCGCGCGATCACGATCATCGCCACGGCCGTCCAGCGCCACGCCAGCGAGTACGTGGCCGAGCGCACGGTGTCGGTCGTGCCGCTGCCCGGCGACGAGATGAAGGGGCGCATCATCGGGCGCGAGGGGCGCAACATTCGCGCGCTGGAGGCCGCCACCGGCGTCGACCTGATCATCGACGACACGCCCGAGGCCGTGATCCTGTCGTCCTTCAACCCGGTACGGCGCGAGGTCGCGCGGCTGACCTTGGCCCGCCTGGTCGCCGACGGCCGCATTCACCCGACCCGCATCGAAGAGGTGGTCAAGCGCTGCGGCGACGAGGTCCAGGCCGGCTGTAAGGAGGCTGGCGAGCAGGCGGTCTTCGATCTGGGGCTGCACCGCCTGCATCCCGAGCTGGTGCGGCTGCTCGGCGAGCTGCGCTTCCGCTCGGCCTACGCGCAGAACCTGCTGCAGCACAGCGTGGAGGTCGGCTATATCGCCGGCGCGATCGCCGCCGAGCTCGGCCTCTCGATCAAGCTGGCGCGCCGCGCCGGCCTGCTGCACGACATCGGCAAAGCGGTGGCCCACGAGGTCGAGGGCTCGCACGCGGCGGTGGGCGCCAACCTGGCGCAGAAGCACGGCGAGAACCCGCAGGTGGTGCACGCGATCGCGGCGCACCACGGGGAGGTGCCCGCGGAGAGCGTGTTGGCGAACCTCGTCGATGCGGCCAACCGGCTGAGCGCGCAGCGGCCCGGCGCGCGGCGCGAGCGGCTCGAGTCGTATATCCAGCGCCTGCAGCGGCTGGAGCAGATCTGCGGCGCCTTCGAGGGCGTGGAGAAGGTCTACGCGATCCAGGCCGGGCGCGAGGTGCGGGTGATCGTCGAGAACGCGAAGGTCAGCGACGAGCTGGCGGTGTTGCTGAGCAAGGACATCGCGCGGCGCGTCGAGGAGGAGCTGACCTACCCGGCGCAGATCAAGGTCAGCGTGATTCGCGAGACGCGCGCCACCGAGATGGCGCGGTGACCGCGCCGACGACGCCAACCACGCTGAAGATCCTCTGCATCGGTGACATCGTCGGCGGGCCGGGGCGTGGCGCGGTCAAGCGCCTGCTGCCGGCGCTGATCGACGAGCTCGGCATCGATCTCGTGATCGCCAACGCCGAGAACATCGCGGGCGGCAATGGCATCACCGCCGACACGGCGGCCGATCTGCTGGCCTTGCCGATCGCGGTGCTGACCGGCGGCAACCACACCTGGCGCTTCAAGGAGGCGGCCGCGCTGCTCGATCGGCAGCGCGAGCGCATCATTCGCCCCTACAATTTCCCGCCCGGCACGCCCGGCGCCGGCAGCGCGATCTGCACCAGCGCGGCGGGCGTCGAGGTCGCGGTCTTGAACCTCCAGGGAAGAGTGTTCATGGAGCCCGTGCCCAGCCCCTTCGAGGCCGCGCGCGAGGCGGTGGCGGCCCTGCGCCAGCGCACCCCGATCATCATCGTCGACCTGCACGCCGAGGCCACGAGCGAGAAGCGCGCGCTCGGCTGGTACCTCGATGGGCAGGTCAGCGCCGTGGTCGGCACGCACACGCATGTGCAGACCGCCGACGAGGAGGTACTGCCTGGCGGCACGGCCTATCTCACCGATCTGGGCATGACGGGACCCTATGATTCGGTGATCGGGACGCGCAAGGAGCTCGTGATCGAGCGCTTCCTGACCTTACGCCCGACGCGCTTTGCCGTGGCTGAGCGCGACGTGCGGCTGTGCGGCGCCCTGGTCGAGGTCGAGGTCGCGACGGGGCGGGCGCGCGCGATCGAACGCGTCTGTCGGCGCTTGAGCTGACCCGACGCCGGCGGGCGCGACCTTGCGCCGGGGGATCACCAGGCATGGCTAACACGCCACATCACGAGGAGGCCGTCGAGCTCCAGCTCGCGATGCTCGGACGCGGCATCGTGCCGCGGGTCTGGGCGGACATGCGGGAGCCACTACGCGCCCTGCTGGCGACCGGGCGACCGTTGTGTGTGAAGTGCGGCTTCGATCCGACGGCGCCGGACCTGCACCTGGGCCATACGGTCGTGATGCGCAAGATGCGCCAGTTCCAGGAGCTCGGGCATCGCGTGGTGTTCGTGATCGGCGACTTCACGGCGATGATCGGCGACCCGACCGGCAAGAACAGCACGCGCCCGCCGCTCTCGCGGGAAGCTATCGAGCGCAACGCCGAGACCTACCGCCGCCAGCTCGGCAAGATCCTCGACCCGGCGCGCACCGAGGTCGTGTTCAACAGCAGCTGGCTCGGCTCGTTGAGCGCGGAGCAGCTGGTGCGGCTGACGGCCAAATACACCGTGGCGCGTCTGCTCGAGCGCAACGACTTCCAGGCGCGCTATCGCGGCGGCCAGCCGATCGCGCTGCACGAGTTCCTCTACCCGCTGCTCCAGGCCTACGACTCGGTGCAGCTGCGGGCCGACGTCGAGCTGGGCGGCAGCGACCAGCTCTTCAACCTCAACGTCGGTCGCGACGTGATGCGGGAGTACGGCCTGGCGCCCCAGGTGATCCTCACGACGGAGCTGCTGATCGGCACCGACGGCGTGCTGGAGGACGGGCACCTGGTCGGCGAGAAGATGTCCAAGTCGCTCGGCAACTACATCGGCGTCGAGGACCCGCCCGCCGGCGAGCAGGGCATGTTCGGCAAGCTGATGAGCGGCTCGGATCCGCTGATGTGGCACTACTACGCCATGCTCTCGGCGATCGACGCGGCCGAGCTGGAGCGGCGGCGCGAGCTGCATCCGAAGCAGGCCAAGCGCCTGCTGGCGCTCGAGCTGACCGCGCGCTACCACGGCGAGGCGGCAGCGGCGGGCGCGGCCGAGGAGTTCGATCGCCTGCACCCCGCGGGCGGCGGCGACCGGGGTGAGCCCGACGAGGTCGAGTCCGTCGAGCTGGCGCTGGACGAGGCGCGCCCCTTCCTCTCGCGGGTGCTGGTCGCGGCGGGTCTCTGCGCCAGCAACGGTGAGGCGCGGCGCCTGGTGGCGCAGGGCGGCGTGCAGCTCGACGGGGCGCGGGTCAGCGATGCCGCGGCCACGCTGGAGCGCGGCGGCAGCTACCTGCTCAAGGTCGGCAAGCGACGCTTTCGCCGCGTCAGCCTCCGCTAACGCCGTCCCACGCTTTGGGCTTGAAGCGCGTGCGGCAAACCGCTAGATCGACGTTCAGCGTTCATGGGCGGCAAGCACTCGGAGCTCAACCTGAAGGCTGGATCGCTTGCGCTCGCGGCGGCGAGAGCGCGAGCCGGTTGGTCATGGCGGTGTTCAGCTGATGTACGTACCGACCCACTCAGCCGCGGCGGAGCCCGAGCGCGACGAGGTCACGAGCGCCGTGCGCCGTGCGCTGGCGCAGGTGCGCCCCGACGCTCCAGCTTACCTGCGACTGATCGTGCGGCTGCCGCCCTGCGACCCGTGGGCCGTCGCGCTGGCGCTCCAGGCACCGGGCGAGGAGTTCTTTCTCTGGCGTGATGGCCGCGCGCGGCGCTGCTTCGCCGCCCTGGGGCAAGCCGCGCAGATCGTCGTCGCGCAGCAGCGCGAGCGGTTGGCGGAGGCGCGGCTCCAGGCCGAGGCGCTGGCAGCCCGCACGACCCAGGTCGCCACGCCCGGCGCCGCCGCCGCGGACGGTGACGGACTGCCCCTGCTGCTCGGTGGCTTCGCGTTTGCGCACGCCGGGCGTGCGGCCCCGCGGACACGGCCGGGCCCTGGCGCGGGTGGCCGGGCGGGCGGCTGGTCTTGCCCCGCATCCTGCTGGTGGAGCACGAGCGCCTCGCACTCGTGCTCGTGCTGACGGAGCGCCTGGTCAGCGACGACACGGCTGCCGGCGTGCTGGAGCGCCTGCGGCAGACGCGGGGGCGCGTCGAGGCCGCGGCCCTGGCAGCGAGCGCGATCGCCAGCGCGCCCACGCCCCTGCAGCCGCGAGCCTCGGGGCTGCGCTCCAGCCCCGAGGCGGCGCCGCATCACAGTCTGCTGCCCACGGCCGAGACCTGGCTCGCCCAAGCGCGTCGTGCCTGCGAGGACATCGCGGGCGGTGAGGTCCACAAGATAGTACTGGCACGCATGGCCCACTGGCGCGCACGGGAGGGCTTGCACCCCGACCTCTGGGCCGCGCTGCGACGCCTGCGGCGCAGCTACGCCGACTGCACGATCTACGCGGTGGGCCGCGCCGATGGCGCGGTGCTCTTCGGCGCCAGCCCTGAGACGCTGGTCGAGCTACGGGGCGGCAACGTCACCACGGTGGCGCTGGCGGGCACGGGACCCCGCCACCGTGACCTGGCCCGCGACGAGAACGCGGCGCAGGCGCTGGCGGGCAGCGCAAAGGAGCGCGCCGAGCATCGTCTCGTGGTTGGCGCCATCAAGCAGGCGCTGCGTCCTTGGTGCAGCGAGCTCACGCTGGGCGCACAGCCGCAGGTGCGCAAGCTGGCGCTGCTGCAGCACCTCGAGACGCCCCTGCGTGGCCGACTGGCGCGGCCCGCCCACATCCTGCAGCTGGTGGCCGCGCTGCATCCGACCCCCGCCGTCGCGGGCTGGCCGACCGAGGCGGCGCTGAGCTGGCTGGCGAAGCACGAGAGCATCGATCGCGGCTGGTACGCCGGTCCGCTCGGCTGGTGCGATGCGCGCGGCGAAGGACACTTCGTCGTCGCGTTGCGCTGCGCCCTGCTGCACGACGACCAAATCTGGGCCTTCGCCGGCGCGGGCTTGACGCAGCGCTCGACGCCGCTCAGCGAGTGGGAGGAGACGCAGCTGAAGCTGCGCACCATCGCCGAATCGCTGGCCTGGACGGATCCGAGCTGATGCCGCCCGCCGCCGAGGGGTCGGCCCGCGCGTCCACGGCCGTGGCCCGCGCCAACCGCGACGCGGCCCAGGCGCTGATCGACGGCCTGGTCGCTTGCGGCCTCAGCGAGGCCGTGATCTGCCCCGGGGCCCGCAGCGCGCCGCTGGCGCTGGCCTTCTCTGCCTGTCGTGCCGCCCGGGTGCAGACCGTGCTCGACGAGCGCGCGGCGGCCTTCGTGGCGCTGGGGGCGGCCCGCGCCAGCGGGCGGGCGGCGGCCTTCGTCTGCACCTCCGGCAGCGCGCTGGCGCACGCCTGGCCGGCGGTGGTCGAGGCCGCGCAGAGCGCGATACCGCTGCTCTTGCTCAGCGCCGACCGGCCGCCCGAGCTGCAGCAATGTGGGGCACCGCAGGCGATCGACCAGCAGCGGCTGTTCGCCGGCTACGCGCGCTGGTCGTTCGCGCTCGAGGCGCCGCGACCCGAGCAACCGGTCGCCTGGTGGCGCAACGTGGCCGCGCAGGCCTGGCACCACGCTCATGCGGCACCGGGTGGCCCGGTGCACCTCAACGTGCCCTTCCGCGAGCCCCTGTGGCTGCCCGACGGTGACGCCCAGGGGCCGGCGGCCGCGGGTGGGCAGCCGCCGGCGACTACGCGGCTGATGCAGGGGCGGCGCCAGCTCGACCCCACGGCGATCGACGCGCTGGTGGCCCGGCTGCGCGGCTGCGTGCGCGGGGCGATCGTCTGCGGACCGGTCGAGCTCGCGGCGCACGGTGGGATCGGCGGCGACGAGCTGCCTGAGCTGGCTGCCGCCTTGGCCGCGCTCGCCGACGCGCTCGGCTGGCCGCTGCTCGCCGATGCTGCGGCGCCCGCGCGCTTCGGCGCCCCACGCACCGCGCACCTGATCAGCCATGCTGACAGCGTGCTGGCGGCAGCGCCCGCCAGGCGTTGGCTCGCGCCGGAGCTGGTGCTGCACTTCGGCCGTACGCCGACCTCGAAGGCGGTGCAGGGCTGGCTCGAGCAGCAGGCCGCAGGCCGGACGCTGCTGATCGACGAGGCGGGCCAGTGGCACGATCCGAGTCGCAGCGCCGACACGCTCGTCGCCGCGGCGCCGGGCACGCTGTGTCGGACCCTCGCGGCCCGGCTCGCTGACCCTGGCCCACCCCCACCCGGGACGGCCGCCTGGTGGCAGCGCTGGGCGCGTGCCGACGCCGCGGCGAGCGCGGTGCTCACCGCGCATGCCGGGGAGGCGCTGTGGGAGGCGGGCGTCGTACGTGAGCTGCTCGCGGCCCTGCCGCCGCGCAGCGTGCTGCACGTGGCCAGCAGCATGCCGATCCGCGACCTGGAGACCTTCGGCGAGCGCGGCGCGGCCGCGCTCTACGTCAGCGCCAACCGCGGCGCCAACGGCATCGACGGCACCGTGGCCAGCGCGGGCGGACTGGCCTGGGCCTTGGCGGCCGGCACGGCGCCAAGACCCGCCGCGCGCGTCGTGGCGCTGCTCGGTGATCTGGCGCTGGCGCATGATCTCGGCGGTCTGGCGACGGCAGCGCAGCTCGGCCTCGACCTGACGCTGGTGGTGCTGGCCAACGGGGGCGGCGGCATCTTCGAGTACCTGCCGATCGCCGCCCATCCGACGGCCTTCAGCGCGTACTTCCTCGCGCCGCAGCGGCTGGCCCTCCCTGAGCTTTGCGCCGCGGTGGGCGCGCGCTGGCACGGCGTGCAAACGCGCGCGGCGCTGGCAGCGGCGCTGCAGCAGGAGCTGCAACGCAGCGGGATCGGCGTGATCGAGGTTTCGATCGATCGACGTGACAGCGTGGAGCGCCATCACCGAGCGACGGCCGCCGTCGCGACCGCGGTGGCCGCCCTCCACACGGAGAGCGAGGAGTCGCCATGACGATGGTGTGGGAGCGCGTACGCGAGTACTCCGACATCGAGTACGAGAAGGCCGAGGGCATCGCGAAGCTGACGATCAATCGGCCCGCGGTGCGCAACGCCTTTCGACCCCAGACCGTGATGCAGTTGATCGCCGCGCTGATCGATGCGCGCGACGATCAGGACATCGGCGTGATCATCCTGACGGGGAAGGGAGACCTGGCCTTCTGCTCGGGGGGCGACCAGCGCGTGCGCGGTGACCGCGGCTATCTCGGCGACGATGGCCTGCCGCGGCTCAACGTGCTCGACCTCCAGCGCTTGATTCGGAGCTGCCCGAAGCCGGTGGTGGCGATGGTCGCGGGCTACGCGATCGGCGGCGGCCACGTGCTGCACCTGATCTGCGACCTGACGATCGCGGCCGAGAACGCGATCTTCGGCCAAACCGGGCCGCGCGTCGGCAGCTTCGATGGCGGCTTCGGGGCGAGCTACCTGGCGCGCGTCGTCGGCCAGAAGAAGGCGCGCGAGATCTGGTTCCTCTGTCGTCAATACGATGCCCAGCAGGCGCTGCAGCTGGGGCTGGTCAACACGGTCGTGCCGCTGGAGCGCCTCGAGGAGGAGACGGTGCAATGGTGTCGTGAGATGCTGGCGCACTCGCCGACCGCATTGCGGCTGCTCAAGTCGGCCTTCAACGCCGAGCTCGATGGGCAGGCCGGGCTGCAGGAGCTGGCGGGCAACGCCACGATGCTCTTCTATCAGACCGCCGAGGGCCAGGAGGGCCGCAACGCCTACCTGGAGAAGCGTCCGCCCGACTTCCGCAAGTTCCCGCGCATGCCATGAGCGCAGCGGCCTCCAGCACAGCACACCCGGCCTGGCGCGTGTGGTGGTGGGCCGCACGACCGCGCACGCTCGGCGCCGCGTTCAGCCCGGTGCTCGTCGGCACCGGGCTCGCGGCCGCCGCGGGGGCCGCCCACCTGCCCTCGGCCCTCGCCGCCCTGCTCGCCGCGTCGCTGCTGCAGATCGGCACCAACCTGGCCAACGACTACTCGGATTGGCACCGGGGCGCGGACACCGCCGAGCGGCTGGGTCCTCCGCGCGTGACGCAGCAGGGCTGGGTCGCCCCGCGCCAGGTGGTGCGCGCGGCGGCGCTGGCCTTTGCCGCCGCCGCGCTCGTCGGTGGATATCTCGTCTGGCGCGGCGGGTGGCCGATCCTCGGCATCGGTCTGGCCGGCGTCCTCTGCGGCGTGACCTATACCGGTGGGCCGCTGCCCTTCGGCTACCTGGGACTCGGTGATCTGGTCGTCGCGCTCTTCT
The DNA here is from genome assembly GCA_016702545.1 of Pseudomonadota bacterium. Taxonomy (GTDB): domain Bacteria; phylum Myxococcota_A; class Polyangia; genus JADJTL01. The sequence continues at coordinate 81,155 of JADJDT010000022.1, forward strand.
TCGGCCCCGTGGCGGTCGGTGGCACGGTCCTGGTGCAGGCGCAGCGCTGGCTGCCGGGCTGGGGCTGGGCGTCCGTGGGGCCCGGTGCGCTCTGCACGGCGATCCTGGTGGTCAACAACCTGCGTGATCGGCACACCGACGCGCGCGCCGGCAAGCGCACGCTGGCCGTGCGTTGGGGTGCGCGCACCTGCCGCTGGGAGTACGCTCTGTTGTTGCTCTTGGCCTTCGCGGCGCCGGCGCTCGCGGCGGCCCTCGACCGCCTCCGACCCGGGGTGCTGTGCGTCGCGTTGGCGGCGCCCTTGGCGCTGCTGGAGCTGCAGCGGGTGCGCCGTCGCGACGGCGCCGCGCTCAACGCCAGCCTTGGTGGGACAGCGCGCCTGGCGCTGTTGTATGGTGTCCTGTTTGCTCTTGGAGCCCAGTGGTGAAGGCCAAAGATGGAACGCTGACGCGCTACGATCTCGCGCTCTGCCGGCCCTTGCAGACGGCCAGCGGCACGATCGAGCACCGTTCGGGACTGCTGATCGCTCTCGAGGACCGGCAGGGTCGCCGGGGCTACGGTGACGCGGCCCCGCTGTTGGGCTTCAGCAGCGACAGCCTCGAGGACGCCGAGCAGGCCCTGCGGCGGGTCCTGGCCAGCAACGGCCCGCTCCGCGGCGCGACCTTCGACAGCGCGGCGGAGATCGACGCGCTGCTGCAACAGCTCGACTTGCCGCCGTCCGCGGCACACGCGCTCGACCAGGCGCTCCTCGACCTCTTGGCCCAGGAGCAGGGGCTCCCGCTCTGCCGCTTGCTCGCCGATACCTGCCGCGAGAGCGTGCCGGTCCACGCGCTGGTCCACGGCTATGAGGACGCGGCGCGCGCGGCCTCCGACGGGTTCTCGTGCTTCAAGACCAAGGTCGGCGTCAGCCACCTCGACGACGACGACGTGCGCGTGCGCAACATTCGGCGCGCGATCGGCAAGCAGGCCGAGCTGCGACTCGACGCCAATGGCGCCTGGGGCGATCGCACGACCGCCCTGGCCGCCATCGAGCGATTGGCGCGCCACACGCTGCAGGGCGTGGAGCAGCCGGTACCGGCCCACCGGGTCGACCTGCTGGTGGAGGTGCGCGCCTTCAGCCCCGTGCCGATTGCCGCCGACGAGGCGGTCCGTTCGGCCGCCGAGCTCGACACCGTTATCCAGCGCAACGCGGCGGATGCCGTGGTGCTCAAGCCGATGCTCTGCGGCGGCCTGCAGCGGACGCTGGCGCTGGCCCGGCGGGCCGTCGCCGCCGGGCTGGCGGTGTCGGTGACGGGCACCTTCGAGTCCTCGATCGGCCGCGTCGGGGCCCTACACGTGGCTGCGGCCATTCCCGGGCGCTTGTGGTCCTGCGGGCTGGCGTCCAACAGCCTGCTGTCCGAGGACGTGACCCCCGGTCCCCATGCTCGCGCCGGCGTGCTGCTGGTGCCCAGCGGCCCTGGCCTGGGGGTGTCCGGCCGCCTGCCCGGCGAGGCCGCGGGGTCCGCCGGTGTCTGAGGCCACCGCCACCGCCGCACAGGGCGCGTCACTGGCGATCCCACAGCCGCTGTTGAGCACGGCGCTGGCACGCGCCGAGCATCCGGTGCTGATCTGCGGTGACGCGGTCTGGACGGCTGCCCGGCTGCAGGCGACGGTCGCGCGGCGCGCGGCGTGGCTCGCGGCGCAGGGCCTCGCCGTCGGCGATGTGATCGCGCTGCTCGGTGCGCCCTCGGTCGACTGGGTGGTCTCGTTTCACGCGCTCGGCTGGCTCGGCGCCGTCGCCGCCCCGCTCCCCGACGGACAACCGCTCGCCGAGCAAGAGCGCCTGTTGCGCGAGCTGAGACCGCAGGCCGTGCTGGCCGACGCGACCGCCCTCCCCGGGCTCGGACCGGCACTGCGCGCTTTGCCGCTGGCCGGTCCGGAGCCCGGGGCGGCGCCGACCGACGGAACGCCAGCGGTCGGCGCGACGCTGCCCGAGCGCTTCTGGCCGCTCGCCGAACCGCGCGTCGTGATCTTCACCTCGGGCACCACCGGCCAACCGCGGCAGGTCGAGCTGACCACCTCACAGCTGCTCTTCAACGCCTTCGGCTCGGCGATTCGCCTCGGCCATGACCTGCACGACCGCTGGCTCGCCTGCCTGCCGCTGCACCACATCGGCGGCCTCTCGATTCTCACGCGCTGCGCGTGGCTGGGCAGCTGCGTCGTGCTGGAGCCGCGCTTCGAGGCCGAGCGCGTGGCGCAGCTGCTCGACACCGGCACCGTCACGGTGGCGTCGCTGGTGCCAACGATGCTCGCGCGCGTGCTCGACGCCCGGGCGGCGGTGCCCTTCCCCGGCACGCTGCGCGCGATTCTGGTCGGTGGCGCCGCGCTGCCCGCGCCGCTGCTCGATCGCTGCCGGGCCCTGGGCGCGCCGCTGGCCTTGAGCTGGGGCATGAGCGAGACGGCCTCGCAGGTCGCGACGCGCTTCGCCGGCGATCTGGCGGCCGACCACGGCGCGCCCCCGCTGGCCTTCACCCGCGTCGGTGAGCGCGGCGGGCGGCTGACCGTCGCGGGGCCGACGGTGCGCGAGGCCCAACTCCTGACCGACGACCTCGGTTATCTCGACGCGCTGGGGCACGTCCATGTCAAGGGGCGCGCGGACGACGTGATCCTGAGCGGTGGCGAGAAGGTCGTGCCTGCGGAGCTCGAGGCCCTGCTCGGCACCCACCCCGCCGTCGCCGAGGTGGCCGTCGTCGCCCGTCCCGATGAGCGCTGGGGCCACCGCCCAGTGGCCTTCCTCGTGGCGCGCGAGGCAGCCGTGCCCGCGGCCGAGTTGGCGCGTTGGTGCCGTGAACGGCTGGCGGCCTTCAAGGTGCCCGCGGCCTTCATCTGGTGCGCCGCTCTGCCGCGCACGGAGCTGGGCAAGATCGCGCGGGCGAAGCTGCGTGATCTTGCCCGCGAGCAGGCGACCGCGCCACCTGGCGTCAGCAGCGCGAGCGAAGATGCCCCCGCCGTACCGGACACCCTCCTGCGCCGCCTGGCGGCGAGCTGCGAGGCCCCGGCGATCGCACAGCTTGGTGCTCAGCTCGACCAGCTGCGCGACTGGCTCGGACGCGATCTGAGCGACATCGAGCAGCAGCTGCGGCAGCTCAGCGCGGCGGATCGCAACGTGGCGCAGCGGGCCGCCGCGCACCTGCTGGCCCAACCCGGCAAGCGCATTCGCCCGCTGTGCGTGCTGCTCGCCGGTCGCCTGGGCGAGCACGCACCGGGCGGCGTGCTGCGCCGGCAGCTCAACGAGCTGGCGCTGACCTGCGAGCTGGTGCACGCCGCCACGCTGCTGCACGACGACGTGATCGACCTGGGTACGGAACGGCGCGGCGCGCCGGCCTCGCGGATGCTCTTCGGCAACACCGCCAGCATCCTGGCCGGTGACCATCTGCTCAACGAGGCGCTGCGCAAGGTCAGCGCCCACGGCGGCCACGGACTGCTCGCCGAGCTGCTGGACGTGATCGAGCAGATGATCGGCGCGGAGGCGGTCCAGCTCGAGCAGCAGCATCGCTTCGACCCGCGGCCCGAGCTCTACCTGCAGATCGTCGAGGGCAAGACCGCGGCGCTCTTTCGCTGGGGGTTGCGCGCCGGGGCGACGCTGGTGGGCCTGTCGCCCGAGGTCGTGGCCGCGGCCGGCGAGTTCGGGCGCTTCCTCGGGGTGGCCTTTCAGCTGGTCGACGACCTGCTCGATCTGGCGGGCGACCCGCAACAGGTCGGCAAGGATGTGCTGGCCGACCTGCGCGAGGGCAAGCTGACCTGGCCGCTCCTGGTCGCGGCCCAGCGCGACCCCGCGTTGGCGGCCGAGCTGCGCCGGGCGGCCACCGATCCACCCGCCGATCAGGCCGCGCACGGCGCGGCGCTGCTGGCGCGAGTGGAGGCCACCGGAGCGCTGGCGGCCACGCGCGGCTCGGCGATCGACTACGCGCAACGGGCCACCCAGGCGCTGCAGCAGCTCCCCGAGAGCGAGGCCCGGCGCGCGCTCGCCGCCGTGGTCGAGTTCTGCCTCGCGCGGCCGAGCTAGGAGTGTCTCCCCCCAGCGGCGCCTTCGACGGCTCGGGAACGCCCCCCTCGCAGGGCAGCGGGGCGATGTTCGACGGCATCGCCGAGCGGTACGACCTGCTCAATCGGCTGATGAGCCTGGGGCTCGATCGCCGCTGGCGGCGACGGCTGGTGCGAGCGGTGCTCGCCGATCCGGTGCCACCCGCGCTGGTGCTCGACCTGGCGACGGGCACCGCCGACGTGGCCCTGGCGCTGCTGCGCGCCGATCGCGCGCTGCGGGTGGTAGGGCTCGATCCCAGCGCGCGGATGCTGGCGCAGGGTGCGCGCAAGGGCGCGGCGCGGGCGGCCCTCGCCGCCGGTCGGCTGCGGCTAATGCGCGGCGATGCCCTGCGGCTACCCTATGGCGCGGCGACCTTCGGCGCCTGCTGCGTGGCCTTCGGCATCCGCAACGTCCCCGACCGCCTGGCTGCGCTCTGCGAGCTGCGGCGCGTGACGGCGCCGGGGGGCCTGGTCGCGGTGCTCGAGCTGGGCGAACCGCGACAAGGACTGCTAGCGCCGCTGGCACGTTGGCATGTGCAACGGGTAGTGCCGGCGCTGGGGGCGTGGCTGTCGGGAGCGCCCGAGTACCGCTATCTGCAGCGCTCGATGGCCGCCTTTCCCGCGCCCGCTGCGTTTCTCGGGCTGCTCGAACAGGCCGGTCTGCGCGACGCGCACTGCACGCGCATGGGGCTCGGCTCGGTCCACCTCTTCACGGGGCGGGTGCCGCGCGACGCGGCAGGCGACACGACCAACGATGCGCCGTTGTCCGAAGCCGAGGGCTGTGCTAGGGGCAAGAGTCCATGAACCATAGCGAGCGTCGGCGTCGAGCGGAGTCCTGCGCTCAGAGGCCCGCGCCCAGAAAAGGAGACCTCCATGGATCGCTTCGTTCCCGATGTCGTCTTCAAGACCCGCGTCCGCGACGAGTCCGTCGGCGGGCCCAATCCCTTTCGCTGGCAGGACCGCACCACCGATGAGCTGTTCAAGGGCAAGCGGGTCGTGCTCTTCGCGCTGCCGGGCGCCTTCACGCCGACCTGCTCGTCGACGCATCTTCCTGGCTACGAGGAGCTCTTCGATCAGCTCCGCGCGCAGGGTGTGGACAGCGTGATCTGCCTGTCGGTCAACGACGCCTTCGTGATGTTCAAGTGGGGCAAGGACCTCGGCGCCAGCAAGGTCTTCCTGCTGCCCGACGGCTCCGGCGAGTTCACGCGCAAGATGGGTATGCTGGTGGCCAAGGACAACCTCGGCTTCGGCCTGCGCTCCTGGCGCTACTCGATGGTGGTCAACGACAAGAAGATCGAGAAGATGTTCGTCGAGGCCGGCTTCAGCGACAACTGCGGCAGCGACCCCTTCGAGGTCTCGGACGCCAAGACGATGCTGGCGTACCTCAAGTCCGCCAAGTAGCGCCCCGTGGCGCGGGTGCGCAAGCGACGGGCAGCGGCCCCGCGGTCGCCCGCGACGCCGGAGGCCGCAGACACCGCCAGCAGCACCCACGGGTGGCTGCTGCTGGCGGCCCTTCCCCTCGCGCTGCTCGCCACCACCAACCACTCCGTCTTCTGGCCCGACGAGATCTTTCAGACGCTCGAGCCCGCACACCGCGTGGCCTTTGGCTACGGCTTCGTCTCGTGGGAGTTCACCGACGGCGCCCGCTCGTGGCTCTTTCCCGGGGTGATCGGCGGGCTGTGGCGCGGCGCCGCCGCGCTGGGCCTGTCGCAGGCCGCCACCCTGCTCGCCTGCACCAAGCTCCTGCTGGCCGCTTGCACCCTCGTCGCGCTCTCCTTCGCCTTGCGGCTGGCCGCGCTGTGGGCGGGCCCGCGCGCCGCCTGGCTGACGGGGCTGTTGGCCCTGGCCTTTCCGCCGCTGCTCTTCTTCGGCTGGCGCACCCTGACCGAGGTGCCGAGCGCCGCGCTGCTGAGCGCCGGCGCCTGGTTCGCGGCGCCGCGCGACGCGGGGCGACCCGATGGCGCCGCGCGACGCGCACTGCTCGCCGGCCTGCTGACCGGGCTGGCCGTCTTTCTGCGCTTCCAGAACGGCCTCTTCGTCGTCGGCCTGCTGGCGTGGCTCGTGGCGCAACGCCGTGGCCGCGACGCGCTGCGCTTCGGCGGCGGCGCGCTGCTCGTCGCAGCCCTCGCCGGTGGGCTGCTCGACTGGCTGAGCTGGGGCGCGCCCTTTCACGCCTTTCGCCGCTACCTGGCCTACAACCTGTTCGAGGGCCACGCTGCGGCCTACGGGGTGTCGCCAGCCAGCTTCTATCTGAGCACCTTGCGCTCGAGCGCAGGCCTGCCCCTGGCCCTCGCGGCCTTGGCCGGAGTCGGTGGCGCCCTGCTGACGCGCGCGCGGGGGCCGGCGTGGGTCGTGGCGGGCTTCGTGGCGGTGCACAGCCTGGTGCCGCACAAAGAGCTGCGCTTCATCTATCCGGTGCTGCCGCTGGTGCCGGCGTTGGCGGCTGTGGGGCTGCTGCGCTGGGGTGACGGGCTCGCCGCACGGCTGTCGCGACGCCCGCCGTCCCTCCAGGTGGTCCTCGGCGTGGGCCTGCTGCTGGCGGCCACGGGCGCGTGGCGCGCCGTCGGGCTGACCCAGCTCGAGCTCGGCCAACACCCGCTGCGCCCCGAGGTCGGCGTTTCGCCCTGGCGCGTGAGCGCGGAGGTCAACGCGCTCTTGCTCGAGGCCGGGCGGCAGGGCGACCTTTGTGGGCTGGGGCTGCTCGGCACTCAGGAGATCTGGAGCGGCGGCTACACCTATCTGCACCGCGACGTGCCCCTCTTCACGATCGTGCCCGAGGCTGCCATCGCGGACGGTGACCTGAGCCGCACGGCTACCGGCGCCAACTACGTGATCGCGCACCGCGGCCTGGCCGCGCTGGCCCCCGGCTGGCGCGCGACCGCGGCGCGCACCGCCTGGGTGCTGCTGCACCGCGACGGGCCCTGCGGGCCACCGCCGCCGAGCTATGCGCGGGTCTTCCCGCGCGGCTGAGCGCCGACGCTCAAGGACCTGCTGCGCGGCCCGATCGCTGCGTTGCGCTGCGCGGGTGGTGGCTCGCGGGCGCCTGGCGCTCGGGCCGCTGAGTCTTGGCTCGCTCAAGGACCTGCTGCGCGGCGTGCTTACACCGGCGAGCGCCAATGTGAGAAACCGTAGGTCAGCGCGAGCTGCAGCACCACGGCGATCAGGGCCACCAGGCCCAGCAGCCAACGCCGGCGGAGCGAGGGCGCGAGCGCGAGGAAGAGCGGAAAGACCACCGCCGTGAAGCGACCCAGCGCCGCCGCGCTACCGGCCGTCAGCGCCGGCAACAGACTGAGCGCGGACCAGGCCCCGAGCAGCCAGCCGCAGCGGCGCCAGGCCAGCACCACCAACGGCGGCAGCGCGAAGATCAGTACGAGCTGCAGCCCGAGGTCGAGGCGCGAGAGCGGGTCGAAGGCTGCCGAGCCTACCACGCTCCAGATCAGGGCCACGTTGGGCAGCGCGAAGCTGCGGTTCCACGCCGCCTGTACGTGCACAAAGGCCAGCGGATCGCCGAAACGCAGCCACTGGAAGGCGCTGAAGGCGAGCAGCCCCGCCGGCGCGAGCAGCAACCATAGGGCGCGGCGGTCCAGGCCCTGCAGCCGCCAGCCGCATTGCCGCAGGTGCTCGAGCGCGAGCAGCGGCGTCAGCAGCACGCCCGTGCTGCGTGTCGCGCTCGCCAGCGCGGCCAGGCCGCAGGCCAGCGCCCAACGGCTCTGCCGCGCGGCGATCAGGCTCCAGACGACCAGCGCGAGGTAGAGCGACTCGGTGTAGGCGGCGCTGAAGAAGAGCGCGTAGGGAAAGAGGCAGAGCAGCCAGCTCGCGCGCGCCGCCGCGCCGGGCTCGAGCAGCGCGCACGCGAGGCGCCTGAAGCCGAGCAGCGCGACGAAGAACGCCCCGTGCGAGAGCGCCAGGGCCGCGAGGTAGAAGGCCTGATGGGACGGCAGCACGGCGCGCAGCGGCCACGCCAGCAACCCGCTGAGCAGCGGATAGAGCGGAAAGAAGGCCACGCTGCTCTGCTGGCCCGGCGTGAAGGCGTAGCCGTGCCGGACGATCGCGTGGTACCAGCCGGCGTCCCAACGCACCCAGCCATCGAGCAGCAGCGCGCCGGGGAAGGCCCGGTAGGGCTCCGCGCCGTCGTGCAGCGGCAGCAGCAGCGGGTCGGGCGCGAGCGCGTCGTCCCAGCGCAGGCCGAGGTAGCTCGCGACCAGCAAGAGCCCACGGCTGACGAGAAACACGCCCAGCGGGGTCGCCCACCACGCGAGGGGATCGTTGCTGTCGCGGCCGCGCGCGCCTGCACGCTCGCCCCGCGTGGCCTGCCGCGCTGCCCGAGCCCTCATCGTCTCCGCTCCTGCACGGGTCCTGCAGCGCGAATGTCCACGATGGCGGGCGACTTGTCGATCGCCGGTGCTGCGCCGCGCGGCGGCGGATCCGGCGGATCCGCTTCGGGTGCATTCACCGCGCAGGGATGTTAGAAGGCGGGCCTGCGCACGTGGGACTGAGCTCGCGGGTCGCAGCGCTGGGCATGTGCTCGGCCGGGCCGAGGCCCTGAGCCGAGCCGAGGCGGGTATCAACCCGGATAGGAGAATGTCTGATGCTTCGCACGATGATGTTAGGGCTCTTCCTGGTTTGCGCGACCCTTGGCCTCGGCGCCTGTGGCGACGACGAGAGCGACTGCGACAAGGCCTGCAACAAGCAGCAGTCCTGCGGCGTCTCCAGCGCGTCCTGCAACACCGCCAGCTCGAGCTCCTGCAGCGGCGACGCGCTGTGCACGGCCGGCTGCGTGAACAGGGCGAGCTGCGCCGAGCTCAAGAGCCCGGCAGGCACGACCTACGCCAGCTGCGTGACGGAATGCAGCGGCGGCGCGTCGCTAGAGTAGTCGCCGCAACAGGCCCCTCGGGACCCCCTGCCCCCTAGCTGGGCGGCACGAAGCTCCCGAGCCAGCTCTCGTGGTCGGGGAGGAAGCCGCGGGCCAGCTCGGCCAGCGCGTCGGCGAGCCCTTGCATCTGCTGGGCGTAGGCTCCCAGGGCTGCCTCCGCGCCGGCGGGGTTCCGGCTGGGATCCTGACGCTGCAGGCTGGTTGCCAGCGGCAGCAACAGCGTCACCGCGGCCACGGCGGACGAGATCCCGGAACCCATCCGCACATGCGGCTCGATCGCGCGATCGCCGAGACAGACGATCGGCGCCGCTGGGTTTCCGTTCCAGTAGCCCTGAATACGCGACAGCTCGGCGCGGAAGGTGGCGGCGCTGTCCAGCAGCAGCGTGGTCGGGTCGAGCGAGAGCTGCGCAACGACCTGGCTCAACAGCGCGTCCCGTTGCGTGGGCGTGGGCTGAGCCCCCCGGTCCTCGTGCTCGAGGCTGAGCTGTCCTCGGCCATCGCGATAGCGCTGCACGCCGCCGACCACAGCCTTGATCGGGGCTGAGGGATCCGCGACGCGGAAGAGCAGCAGCTCGGGCGGCGCCGCGCCGCGTGAGGGCGCCGGCCCGCTCGCCCCGAGCGGTGCGAGGCTCATCCACGAGGAGAACGCCTGGTCCTGCGCCGGGACCCGACGCTGGGGCAGCACCCCATTCCAGCGCAGGGTGCTGCCCAGGCCGCTCGCATCCACGACGAGCCGAGCCGGCAGACCCGTGGTCGCCTGTTCGCGCCCGCTCGCCTCGGCGCAGCGCAGGTGGCTGCCACCCTCGACCGCCATGACGTCGAGGACGGTGGTACCGGGGAAGAGCCTCGCACCGAGCGCCTCGGCCCGCTGCCGCAGCGCGCCCTCGATCGCGCCCACCGGCGCTAGCTGCGTGCTGCGACCGATCCAGTTCCAGGGAAAACGAGGCTGCGCGCCGGTCGGCGACGCGTAGAGCGGTGCACGCCGCAGCTTGCCGCCGTCGAAGACCCCGCGCTCGGTGACGGCGTGGAGCACGTCGCCGCTCCCATGGGCCTGGAGCCAGCGCGCAGCGTTGAGCCCCACCACGGCGAGATGGTGGCGTGGCGGCAACGCGGGGAAGGACTGCTCGACCTCCCAGCCCCCCTCCCGCAACACGATCGCCGCCGCAAAGGCCGCCGGCCCACCGCCGATGACCCGGGCCAGGGGCGCCTCGCCGCGGCCCCAGGCGCGTCCCTGCGCGTGCAGCGCCGCGAGCACCAACGCGGCGCCGACCACCCAGCGTCCGCTGACGCAAGCAGACAGTCCTTGTCTCGCCGACCGCGCCACGCCCCACCTCCAACCCAACCTACCCCACCCCCCTGTGTCACGGTCCGTCGCCGCAAGCAACTGCCGGCGCAGCGCCGCCGAGGAATCAGTGGATCGATTGGGCGCTGATGCGCCCACGGGGCAAGGCGCGAGGAGAGCGCCGACTCGGGGTGGGCAACCGACGAGCAACGAAGCCACGCGGGAGGATCTCCCGCTCATCGACAAGGTCGTTGAGGAAGGCCCTCTTACTGTGGGCAGGCGATCGCTTCGAGCGGCGTAGCGGCCGCACCGATGGTGCGCAGCAGGCTGTAGAGACCGACGTCGTGCTCGGCCAGCCATTGGCGGGTGATGCCGAAGGTCGCCGCGGCCTCGGCCTCCACACTGTAGTGGGTCACACCCTGGGCGAAGTACTCGCCGCGGCTCGTGGCGGCATAGGCGTCGGCAAACACCCCCGCGCTGCGGGCGCGCTGGTAGAGCGTCGTGATACAGGCCTGAAGGCTCTGCGGCGCCGCGGCGTCGAACTGGTGGGCGAGCTCGTGCGCCGCCGCGTTGGGGGTGCCGAACAGGTGCTCGCTGACATAGGACAGATCGACGACCGCGAGCTGGCCCTGCGAGCGGCCCGGGTCCTCGTCGATCAGGTGGTAGTCCCCGCGGGTGTTGACGCGCTGATCACGCAGCCCCTCCAGCGAGGGGATGTCGCTCACCAGCTCGAAGGCCTGCTTGAGATAGAGCCGGTAGCCGCCGGCGGAGAGCCTCGCGATCCACGGTGCCCAATAGCGTAGGGCGTAGCGCACGCGGCGCTGACCTTCCTCTGGCAGGGCCGAGAAATTCTGCACGTAGCTCGCCAGCTCGCCGGGGAAGGCGGTGGCGGCCACGGCGCGAGCGAGCTGCGCGAGCTGTTGCGCACGATCAGGGAGCTGCGCGCTCCGCGTGCGCCGGCGAACACTGTACAAGCCGTCATGTGCTCGGTTGTAGAAGGGGCAAGCGCCATGGGCTTGCCAGTAGGCCTGGCGCGCCGCGTCGTCGTCGCCGGCGAGCTCGTGCATGCTGCCGAGGAGCGTGAGGAGGTCGGCACGGGTGCCCGACTGATCGAGCAGAGCCTGCGCGCGCGCGATGGTCGCAGCGGTCGAGGCCGCGCCGCTACGCCAGTCGCTCACGAACGAATGGTAGCGCGCGAGCTCTTGGCCCTGCAGCAAGCTCCCCGCGCAAGCGTCGCGGTAGAGCTGCGAGTAGTCGTAGGTGTTGAACTGGGTCGGCACCCAGGCCTGCGGGTGCGCGTGGGGCAGATAGGCGCGATAGAGCTCGCGGGCCAAGTCGAAATTGGAAGGCCCTTGGCGATAGAGGGAATTATAGGCCGCGCCAATCCAACCCGTGGTGGGATCGATCGCATCGAGGTTGTTCGCGATCAGGAGCAGCGCGCGCTGCCACTCCTCGTGGTCCGCCCAGTAGATCGCCTGCAGGCGGAAGAGCTGATCCCGCACCCGCGGATCGCCGCCCACCAGTTGGGCGTCGACGAAGGCCGCTGCCGCCCCGCGCTCGCTCTCTGGTAGCGTCATGCGACCCGCGAGGTACTCCAGCGCGCGGTATACCGTCTCGGCGGGTACGCCCCACCCGGGATAGCGGGCCAGCAGCTCGCGGGCGGCCGCGGGCCCTTCCGTGGTCGAGAGGAAACGAGCGAAGCCCATCACGCGGCCGGCGAAGCCAGGCGCAGTCACCGTCGAAGGATCGGTGGCTGCGCGAAAGAGCACTGCCGCCACGTCATTCCGACCCTCGGTGTCAGCGCAGGTGCCGCCGATGAAGGCCAGCTCCGCCCGCAGCTGCGCGGGCGTGTCGCTATCCGCAGTGCAGCGCTCGGCGAGCTCGGTGCAGCTCGCCGTTCGTCCCGCGCGCGCGAGCGCCTCAGCGTGGCCGAGCAGCTCCGGGCTCCCGCAACGGGACTCCAGGGCGACGACGAGATCGGCCGCCTTGGGCAGCGCCGTGAGGTAGCGCGTGAGCGTTTGGGTCAGAGCAGCCTGGTCGGTGTGCGTCAGCGCCAGCGCCTGGTCGCGGTCCACGAGCTCGAAGGGGCTTCGGCTGCAGCCGACGAGGCAGCTCGGGACACCCGCGTCGGCCCCGCGAAGCGAGCCGTCGTCAGCAGGGGCGGCTCCGCCTTCGGCTCGTCCGAGCGCACCGTCTGTAGCGCCCGAAGACCCGGAGCACGCGGCCACCACAACCAGCCAGAGCGGTGCGCGAAGCAGGCTACTCATTGCAGAACCCTCCCTTGTGAGACTGGCGAAGCTTGGGTTGCCAGCCTCGTCACCTGCGATCAGTGTCCCGATCCGCCGCGAGGGCGCAACCCTCGGCGGCCGCCGTAGAGCGAAATGTTTCCCACTCAGTAGATCAGCACGCGATTGTTGTTCGTGTCAGAGAGGAAGAGGCGGCAACCGTCGTAGAACAGGAAATGGACGCCCCAGAGGCTATTGGCCGCGGCAACGGTGCCCTGGCCCTGATTGGCCTCGCCCGTGCCGTAGGTCGCCTGGCCGATCAGCACGTCGGGGGGCTGGTCCGGCGAGGTCGGCCAACGATTGAACACCAGCACGCGGTCATTCCCGCGGTCGGCCACGAAGAGGCGTGTGCCGTCGGACAAGGCCCCCACCGGGTTATCGAGATTCAGGGCGCCCTGACCCCAGCTGCCCCAGCTGCTGCTGGCCGCGACGCCGCTCGTGGTGGGCACCTGATCGAAGAAGAGCAGCCGATCGTTGAAGGCATCGACGACGGCGAGCCGCACCCCGTCGGTGGCCAGGCCCAGGGGGACGTTGAGCTGGTTGGCTAAGGAGCCGGCGCCGTTGCTCTGCAGATCAGGCTGCCCAATCGCGGCGATCGCGGCCGGTGGCGCACCTACGGTCGAGTCGAAGACCAGCACGCGGTGGTTGTCGGAATCCGTGACGAGGTAATGCGAGCCGACGGCCAGCACGCTGGGCACGGACCCCAGCGAGGTCGGCGTGACGCTCGTCGTGACATCGACCGCCGAGTTGGCGTCGACCTGGCCGAAGACCGTCGAGAGCCGGGGCGTGGAAAAGAGCGAGTCGAGCGGCCAGAGCGACGCCCGCGCGCTGTCCCACTCGGCGACGAAGAGCGCGCTGCCCGTCAGGCCGAGCCCCTGCGGCGCGCTGACGGTCGAGGCGCTGGTCATGGCTGCAGTCGAGGTGAAGTCCGGTTGGCCAATCACCGCCGTCGCCGCGGCGCCGTCGCTGGCGGGCTCACGATCGAAGACCAGCAGGCGATTGTTGCGGTTGTCGGCGACGAGCAACTTGGAGCCATAGACCACCACGCCGAGCGGTCGGCTGAGGGAGGCAGCCGTCGCGCTGCCGCCGCGATTTGCGGCCGAGCCCACGAAGTCCGCCTGGCCCAGCACGCGCCGAGCCGGCATGTTCGTGTAGAACACGGTCGGACCGCCGGGACATGGCGCCTCTTCGGCCAGGGCATCGCGTGAACCGGCGTCCCGCTCGCTCGGCGGGCTCGACGGGTCCAGCCGCGCGCCGCGATCGCGCGCCGAGGCGTCCCGTCCGCGCCCGCCGCTACCCACGTCCACGCCCGCCGCGGACCGGTCTGGCGCCACGGCTCGGGACTGACGCTCGAAGCCCGCACGCACACAAGCGAGCTGCAGCGAGCAGGCCACCACCACGAGCGCTCGGCTCGGAGGGAGCGCGAGCGCAGACCAACGCGGGGTGGACACCATGTTGTCAGGATAACCCAGCTCGACGCAGCGCGGCGGCAACCCCGACCACGGCGCTCGCGTTCTGCGGGAGAGGGCCCGCTAGCCATTCGACGCCCTCACGAGCCCAAGCGATACTGCGCGGCATGCTCGACGAGACTGGGCTCCGCGGGCGTGGCGCTGGGCAGCGGCCACGCCGATGCGGCCTGCCATGCGCCGGCGCTGCCGCCCTGCTCCTGCCCCTGCTCGTGGCCACCTGGAGCCGCGCGGGGGCGCCCTGCACCCCAACGCGCAGCACCGTGCCCACGATGCTCGAGGCCGCGCGGCGCGTGAACTTCATCCAGACGCAGCTTCGCAGCGAGCGCCGCCGGGCGCTGGCCTGGGCCTGGACCTTTGGCAGCACCTACAGCGCGCTAGCCGTGGCCCAGCTCAGCGCGCTGCCCTGGGTCGAGCAGCGCGCGGACCGCACGATTCTCGCGGTGGGCGCGGCCTTCAGCGTCGGCGGCGTGTTGCCGCTGGTGCTGATGCCGCTGACGGTGATCGGTGATGCGCCGCGTCTCGAGGCGGCGTTGGTGGCCAAGGGGGGTCGCGCCGACGCCGCGACCCTGGCGCTCGCCGAGCGCGCACTTTGCCGGGGCGCCCGCAGCGAGGCCTTCGGTGCGGGGCTCGTCACCCAGCTCGGCAACCTGCTGGTCAACGTCGGCCTGAGCCTGTGGATCGGGCTGCAATACGGCCGCTGGTTGCAGGCCGGGATCAACTTCGGGCTGGGCTGGACCATCGGCGAAACGCAGATCCTCACGCAACCGACCCGGCTGGTTGCGACCTGGCGCGACTACCGCGCGGGTCGCCTCGCCTCGGCCCCGGTCCCCGCGGCACGCCGCTGGGCGCTGGCGCCGCTGAGCCTGCGAGGTGGTGGCGGGATGGCCCTGGCGCTGACCTTCTAGGAGCCTGTCGGGACCCCGCGTTGGGGCTGTGCGGTGCAGCCGTACGTTCGGGGGCGCTCAGGCGGCTCCGACAGGCCCAGGACCGGCGACCCTGGCGATAGCGGCGCAGCAGCTCGCGGAAGGGCGGCAGCAGCCCTTCGAGCAGCGCGGGATCGTGCTCCAGCTCCGCGAGCGTCAGGCCGATCGCCTCGAGGGTGGAGAGCCCCTCGGCGCGCGGCTCCTTGCGCGCCTCGCGGTAGAGCGAGGGCCGCGGCGGCGCCAGCACGCCGCGCTGCAGCTTGAGCAGCCAGGCGTTGCGCCACCACATCGTCTTGGCCTGGCTCCAGGTGCCATCGAGCAGCAGCAGCCCGCGGATCGGCGCGGGTCGCACGGTCGCGTCGAGGGGCACGCCGCGCCGGTCGACGAGGGTCAGCGGCCCCGCGCCCGCCGCGGGCCGCGTGCTGCCCAGATAGAGCACCAGCCACTCCTTGTGGCGCAGCTCCTGCCCGCCCTCGCCGAGGGCCGCGGCGAGATTCGGCCACGAGAGCCCGATGTGCAGCGTCGAGCCCGGCAGGCTCAGGTGCGCGATCCGCGCGCTGCCGAGCTCCTTGTCCGGCTCCTGCGGGTGCTGGAGAATCAGCACCCGCGTGCGCGCCCCCACCGGCTTGATCGCCGCGCAGACGCAGAGCCACGGCGGCTTGAGACAGGACGAGCAACTCTCCGGATGATCCATCGACCGCAAGACTGTCGGCGCTGGCCGCCGAATGCAAGCCGGCGCTGGCGCGGCGGGGGCCCGCATGCAATGAATCGCTGCCAGCCCGCCCAAGAACTCCATCGCGATGCGCCGAGGGCCCGCGGCGGACTCAGTTGAGCACGCATTCCTTCTTCTGATCGCCGTCGAGGTCGGTGCAGCGATAGCCGGTGCGACAACTCGCGGTGCAGGCGGCGAGGCAGCGGCGGGTGCCGCCCAGATCGACGCAGTTGCTGCCCTCGTCGCAGGCCTCGCCAAAGCTCGGCGTGCAGTCCTGCGTGCAGTAGCCACCGGACCAAAGCAGGAAGCAGAACGCGAAGGGCCCGCCCCCACACTGCGACGTTCCGCTGCAGGCCGCGCCGATCGCGGCGCTGCCGGTGGCGGCGGCCGCGCATTCCTTCTTGCCGTCGTGGTCGGCGTCGTAGCAGGCATAGCCCTCGGCCCGACAATCGGGGTTCGAGCTGCAGTCCTTGCCGCAGCCTGGCCGCCTCCCAGGCACGCTGTGATCGACGCAGTGGCTGCCCGTTGGGCAGCTGTCCTGCGGAGCAGCCGTGCAGAGCGCGATCGAGCAATAGCCCGCAGTGAAGCCGCCGTTCGTGGCGGTCCCACAGATTGCGCGCTGTCCGCCGGCGCAGTCCGCGGTGGTAGCGCAGGGCGCCCCGACGGCGCCGCTGCCAGTCCCCACCGGCATGCACTCCTTGACCGCGTCGCCATCGCTGTCGAAGCACGCGTAGCCCGCGGCCTGCCGGCAGTCGGTATCGCCTGTGCAGTTGCGCAGACAGAAGGCGAAGTTCTGCACTGCCACACCGCAGTGGCTCTCCTTGCCGCAAAGCAACGGATTGCCGTAGCACTGCGCGGCGCAGTAGCCCCCTGGGAAACCGTAGGCCTGCGCCGAGAGACAGCCGCCCGGGCACGCCGTCTCGTTTTCGCACGCATTGCCGGTGAGGGGACCGGCCGAGGAGTAGGCATCCGATCGGGCCCCCGCATCCCTGACAACGCGGGCGTCCCGAGGGTTAGAGGTGCCTCCATCCTTGCGCGTTCCCCCCGCACCGTCGCGGGTCCTAGCGTCGCTCCCCACGCCGCGATCCGACCGCGTGGCTTCGTCACTGCAACCGGGCGATAGAAGGGCCACGGTCGAAATGAGTAGTAGTGCGCTCTGTCGTTTGGCCATTGGGTAAGACTCCTCACCTTGCACGATCGGCGATAGAAACGGGCCCGCGCGCGGGTGCCGAAGAGCTCGGACCGAGCGTGCATCGTACATGGAGAGGACCGCCCTGGGGAGTCATTATCGCCCTTTCGCCCTTCCCACCCAGGGTCGGTTGATTATGGCCGCCGAACCCGTGAATTCGCGAGCGACGGGCCCGTTTTAGGCGCGGACGATAGGCCCTAATCCGCGGCCCCTGCTTGGCCCGAAGGACCGTTCGGACCCGCGCCTTGTTCCGCGCGAGGCGCTCGCGTAGGGTGCGGCGCGGTCGTCGCGATCGCTGTTGGGGTGAACCATGGTTTCCATCATTGCGCTGGTGAATCGCCTGCTCTGGGGGCACGTGCTGATCTACGGCCTGCTGGCCGTGGGCGCCTATTTCACGATTCGCCTGCGGGCGCTGCAGGTGGTGCATTTCGGCGAGCTGTTCCGGGTGCTGCGTGGCTCGAAGGCGGGCGACAGCGCGGGGATCTCGTCGTTTCAGGCGCTGACGGTCAGTCTGGCGTCACGCGTCGGCACCGGCAACCTCACGGGGGTCGCGATCGCGCTCTACCTGGGCGGCCGGGGCGCGATCTTCTGGATGTGGATGGTGGCGTCGATGGGGATGGCCACCGCCTACGCCGAGAGCGCCCTGGCCCAGCTCTACAAGGTCAAGGACGACGCCGGCCAGTTTCGCGGCGGCCCCGCGGTCTACATCGCGAAGGGACTGCGCGCCCCGTGGGCCGGCGCCCTCTTCTCGGTGTGCTTGATCGTGACCTTCGGTCTGGTCTTCAACGCCGTGCAGGCGAACGCGATCGCCGATGCGGTCGAGGGCGCCTTCGGCGTGCCGAAACTCGTGGTGGGCGCGGTGTTGGTGGCCCTCGCGGGAGCGATCATCTTCGGCGGCCTGCGGCAGATCGCGCGCGTGGCCGATATCGTCGTCCCCTTCATGGCGGGCGCCTATCTGCTGGTCGCGATCTACGTGCTGGTCGTCAACGTCAAGGCTATCCCTGGCCTGGTCGCCTCGATCGTCGCCGGCGCCTTCGGACTGCGCCCGGCGCTCGGCGGCGCGGCCGGCGGGGTCGCGGCGGCGATGCTCAACGGGGTCAAGCGGGGGCTCTTCTCGAACGAGGCCGGCATGGGCTCCGCGCCCAACATCGCCGCTTGCGCCACCCCCAGCCCGCACCATCCGGCCTCGCAGGGCTTCGTCCAAGCGCTGGGGGTGTTCATCGACACGCTGCTGATCTGCAGCGCCACCGGCTTGATGATCCTGCTCTCCGGCAAGCTCGACCCCGGGTCGGGCCTCACCGGCACCCAGCTCACGCAGGCGGCGATGACCGTGCACCTCGGCGTCGCCGGCAAGTACTTTGTCGCCGTGGCGATCTTCTTCTTCGCCTTCACGTCGATCATCGGCAACTACAGCTACGCCGAGAATGCGATCATCTTCCTCGGACACGGCCACACCAGCCGCCTCGTCGCGCTGCGCGTCGGCACGCTGGCGATGGTGCTGTGGGGCGCCTACCAGACGGTGAGCACCGTCTTCGACGCGGCCGATGCCTCGATGGGTCTGATGGCGACGATCAACCTGGTCGCGATCGTGCTGCTCTCACCCACCGTCGTAAAGCTGACGCGCGACTACCTCGCCCAGCGCCGCGCCGGCCAGTCACCCGTCTTCCGCGCTCAGGACTACCCCGAGCTCGGTAGCGGCATCGATCACGAGATCTGGCGCTGACGCGACGCGCGCCGGCGCCGAGGCCGAGCGGCGCGAGACCGCCCGCATGCGATCCCACGCGGCGGTGGGAGCGTTTGCGCGCACGGCGGCGGCGCGCGCTACCGACGATGGCGCCGTTCAACGAGCCGCTAGACCCAAAACAAGCGACGCCGAAGGCGCAACGTCGTGGGAGTCGCGGCTCAGGAGCCAAGACGATCCTGTAGCGCAGCGCGCCGGTGTCGCGGTAGGGCATGAGTTGTAGGGGTTGGCATCTTCGGGTCAGTGGCGGGTTGAGCCGCCCACCGCAGCCCGGTGCTGCGGCATAACGGGAGGACTGCGGCAGCAGTCAGGTGACAGTGGCAATGCCATCGAAGGCGGAAGAACAGGTCGAGGTGCGGCATGCCGCCGAGGAGCCGCAGGACCACGTGACGGCCGGTGCGAACGACCTGCGCCGGCAGTTGAATGATGATGTTGACGAACGTGCGGAAGTCCATGCGCAACAGCTGCTGCTGCTCGCGAAGGTGACGGACGCGCCAGCGAGGCGAGATCGGCAGCAGCAGGGCGGCCCAGGCCTTGAGCGACCAGGCCAACGACGCTGCGACCATATAGACCCAGTTGGCGTTGAGCGTGTTCAGGCCGGCATGCAGGGCGCGGGTGCCGTTCTTGAGCTGCTCGATCAGGTTCTCCTGGTTGCAGCGCTGGTTGAGCTGAAGACGACCTCGGCGGGGGTCAGCAGCGGGTCGTTGGTGATGTAGAAGAAGTAGCGAATCTCGTCGAAGAGCGCGAGGTCGCCTTGCTCG
>JADJDT010000023.1 GCA_016702545.1 Pseudomonadota bacterium
GGTTCACGTCTAGCAGTCCGCTCACTGCCCTTTGTCAGGGAACTGAAAAACTTTGTCACCATTTGTCGCCCCGCTGTGGTCACGCTCGCCGCCTGGCTGGCGACGGCGTTGTCGCTGGGCGAGGATAATCAGGATCAGATAGGCGACCAGCGCGGGAACGAATACGCACCACGACAGGTGCGAGCCCGGAAGAGCACGCCGTAAGCCGCATCCTGCGGTGAGGGATCGCGAATGCCGCCCATGGGTCCATGGTCACGTGCCCGAGATTCAGGGCGAACAACGTGGTGGTGATGGCGGTGAGCGGCAGGAGTCCGGCAACCGCCACCTTGAGGGGCGAAAGCCGGCGACCCGCCCAGGTGAAGAAAAGCAGCCCTACCCGCCACGCCGCCACCACGGCGAGAAACCAACCGTTGATGCTCCGCGCGGCCCCCAGGCTGACGAAGCGCTCGACGGGGATGGCATAGAGCGCGGCCGGCGGCGCCACGAGCGTGATGAAGGCGAGCAGGCGTCGGTAGGAGCGATCGGCGGGGCAGAGCGGCCAGATCACGAGGTGGAGCAGCGCGGCCAGCCACCTGGGGTTACCTCGGCAGCAGCACCACCACGGACTCGCCGGCCCGCTTCAGGCGGCGGGCCTGACGGAGGTCTCCGCGCTCGGCGTCGGCGGGACGCATTGCGTGCGCCGTGCGCGGAAACGGCACCGCCGCCTGCTGGGGCGACAACAGCGCTGGGCAGCTTGGCGACGGGACGACGGTGGACAGTGGGGCGCCGACCCCGGTCGGCGGCGGTATCGCTGACTTCAGTCGCATCGACGCCGGCTCCGGGATCAGCTGCGGCGTCCGCCGCGACGGCTCCGGGCTGTGCTGGGGCGCGGGGCAGTGGGGCGGCACGGGTCTCTGGCCGGTCCCGGTCCCCCGTCCGGGGTTCGTGAAGAAGCATGGCGCAGCGGGTCTGCCGCGGGCGGCGGGCCGGTCGGGTCGGTCCCCCGTCCGGGGTTCGTGAAGAAGGGTCGGTCCCCCGTCCGGGGTTCGTGAAGAAGCATGGCGCAGCGGGTCTGCGCGCAACAGAGCCGGTCCCCGGAGCCGGTCCCCCGTCCGGGGTTCGCGGTCGGTCCCCGTCCGGGTTCGTGAAGAAGCATGAGCCAAGGGGTCTGCCGCGGACAGCGAGCGAGGGAGCGCGGGGCGGTTCGTTCTGGCGCGGCAGGGGCTTCTGCATCGCCGGGAGGACCTTGCAACGGCGGCGTTTGGGGCTAGTTTCGGGCGCGCGGCGGAGCTGTGGCGAGGCGCTGCGGCGAGCGGTGGTGCGGGACGGCGTTCGGGTCAGCGAGAACGAGCGGCGCGTGGCCGCTCACGGAGCCTGGGCGCAGCAAACGCCCGCGTACACTCGCAGTCCGTAAGTGCCGAAGGGGACCACGCCGCGGGCGCCTGCACGCCACTGGAGCCAGGCCTCGCGATAGCCCGCAAGGAAGCTGCGCAGGCGTGCGAGCGCTTCGATGCGCGCCCACTTGTTGCCGCCGGCGACGCGAGGGCTCGGTTGGCGGCGCGGCTCGCAGCTCCCGGGTGAGCTGAAGGCGGATTGCCGCAGCACCTGGCGGCGCCCGAGCACGCTGCGGCCTGCCCTCTGGCGCTCGCGCGAGCTCGGCCTCACGGGCGGTCACCGCCGTGCGGAGCGTGGCGAGGTAGTGCTCCTGCGATGCGTGGGCCAGGGCTGGCAGCGGCGCGATGGTCAGCCTCGCGTGGCGAGGCAGCGGTCCATTCTCGCGGAAGAAGCCGACCGGTCGCTTGTAGACCCGAGGGCGAGCCATCCGGGCGAGCACGCTGATGACGCCAGGCCAGTGGTGGTGCTCGGTCACCAGACCGGCGGCGACGGGGTTCGTCAGGGTGTAGACCGCCTTCCCGAGCTGGGCCTGCTCGTCAGCGAGCCGCACCACCGACGGTTGCTCGCTGGCCCACAGGCTCTCCGTGCGCCGGTCAAAACCGGCGGGTTGAAAGGAATGAGAGAGTCCAACGGCGAAGGAATGGCGAACCACGCCGGCCCCAAGCCGTGCGTCGGCGTCCGCAAGGGCGACGGCGAAGCGTCGGCAGGGGTACATGCGGGCCGGGTATTGAGCCGCGAAATCTCTGGACCGGCACGAGAGTGCCGGACACTCAGGGCGCCCACGCTGTGGAGAAAGCGGAAGGCAACACTGGGAGCGTCGCCATCGCGAGACGCTCTCGGGCCCTGCGCGGTCGGAGACCCCGTGCACGCATGGAATCAACCCGCGCGGGAACCGGGAGGTCCCAGCGCCGTCTGCGGCTCGAGGCGCCGCAGACCGCATCGTGAAGCCCCAGGGCAGACGACGATGATGAACGGCGATGGGAAGTCGGACAGCTCCGTAGTACCCGAGAAGCCGCCGAACAAAGCCGGGCAACCGGCCGCGGAGGTGGTGGAGGGAAGGGGGCTGGCCAAGGGAATCCGCCCGAGACCACCACGCACCGGACTCAGCGCCGGATGAGCGTGCCAAGCGGCCTCGAGCGGATACGGCAAGCAGCAGGGAGGAACAAGAAGCAGCAGTTCACGGCGCTCTTGCACCACGTATACGACGTCGACCGCCTGCGCGCGGCGTACCTCGCGCTCAAGCGAGACGCCGCCGCCGGCATCGACGGCGAGACGTGGCAGCACTACGGCGAGAACCTGGAGGCCAACCTCCAGGACCTCTCGACGAGGTTGGCGCGAGGAGCGTATCGGGCAAAGCCGGTTCGCAGGGCGCACATTCCCCAAGGCGGATGGGCGGCTTCGGCCGCTCGGAGTGCCGACGCTGGAGGACAAGCTCGTCCAGCGCGCGGTCGTCGAGGTGATGAACGCCATCTACGAGACCGACTTCCTCGGTTTCTCGTACGGGTTCCGGCCGCGGCGCAACCCGCATCAAGCGTTGGATGCGGTCGCGGTCGGCATCAAGTCGAGGAAGGTGAACTGGGTGCTCGATGCCGACATTCGGGACTTCTTCGGTACCCTCGTCCACGAATGGCTGGTGAAGTTCATCGAGCACCGAGTGAAGGACAAGCGCGTCGTGCGGCTCATCCAGAAATGGCTGGCCGCCGGCGTGCTCGAGGACGGAAAGCGAGTACGAAGCGAGGTTGGGACCGTCCAGGGCGGGAGCATTTCGCCTCTCCTGGCGAACATCTACCTTCACTACGTGCTCGACCTCTGGGTCCGACGATGGAGGCAGACGGTAGCTCGCGGTGACGTCGTCATCGTGCGCTACGCCGACGACTTCGTCCTCGGGTTCGAGCATCGGCAAGAGGCCGAGCGGTTCCTCGCGGATGTCCGCGGGCGTTTCGCGCGGTTCGGCCTTGAGCTGCACCCCGAAAAGACACGGCTCATCGAGTTCGGCCGCTTCGCGGCGACCGACCGACGAGACCGTGGCGAGGGAAGCCGGAAGCTTAACTTCCTCGGTTTCACGCATAGCTGCGCGAAGGCGAGAGCGGGTTGGTTCACCGTGCTACGGCAGACGATGCGTCAGAGGTGGCAGGCAAAGCTCCAGGCGGTCCGCACCGAGCTGAAGAAACGCCTGCACGACCCCGTCCCCAAGGTGGGCGCGTACCTTCGGTCGGTCATCGTCGGTCACACGCGCTACTACGGCGTGCCCGGCAACGGTCCGGCCATTAGCGCGTTCCACAAGGCCATCGCCCGGCTCTGGCACTGGATTCTCGGCCGCCGGAGTCAGACGGGCAACGTGCCGTGGGACCGGATGCGAACCTACGTTCGCCGCTGGCTCCCAAGTCCTCGCATCTGCCATCCGTATCCTTCGCAGCGTCTTGCCGTCATGACCCAAGGCAGGAGCCGGATGCGGTAGTGCCGCACGTCCGGATCTGTGGAGGGGGTCGCGGGTGACCGCGATCCCTACTCCGACCAGCGGCCCCAGTGCGCGTTGAGGCACTTCGCCGTGAACTCGAAGAGCCAGCGGCAGAACTCGGGAGCCTCGCCGCGAACGTCCGTCGCCACGATGTGCAGGTGGTTCGACATCGCGCAGAAGGCATGGAGCCGCAGGCCGTAGCGCTCGGCTGCCACCGCGAGGCAGTAGCCGATGATACCGTTGACCGTCGCAGACGGGCGCAGCAGGAACTGCCGCTGCGTGCAGCGCCTCGTAATCATGATCGTCTCACCCGCGATCACGGGACGCGGCAGGCTCATTCAGCGCTCGGAGCTGAGCAACTGCTGTGCCTGAGCCGTCACGACGAAGAATCGCAGCGTTGCAGCACCCGCCTCGCCCCTTCGGCCGAAAGCCGGCTCCGGCTCCGACGAATGCCCGGCCGTCGCTTGGCGGACGACGGGCATCGCCGAAGAGCGCGGGTGATCCACCCCCCGCCGAACGACGCCTCGACGGCGCCGCCAGCGTGCGATATCAACCTGGGTGCGGATCGCTCCGCTACGGATCGCTCAGGGTGCGGATCGCTCCACAAAAAAAAAGTGCTGATCCAGCCTCCGACGGACTAAATCGATCCAGTCCGCGAGACGGGTTCGATGCCACCGGTCTCCGAGACGCCTCTTTCGGGGCTGTTGCAGAGTGCCACATGCGTTGCGTCGCCTCCTGGATCTGCACGACTCTGCTCTGCGTGCAGTGCGACACGCCGGGGATGGCGGGCAAACCTGATTTGATCAAGACCGCCACCAACGAGGCCAAACAGGGGCAGAGTCTTCGACTGACCCAGGGGGAACAACCCGAAGCCCGCCCGCTCCCTGGCCTGCCGGGCGCGGTCTTGGTGTGGATCCCCCCAGGCAGCTTTGTCATGGGCGCGCCCGACACAGAGCCAGGGCGCGACAGGGACGAGGGACCGACAACGCGAGTTACCCTCACCCGGGGCTTCTGGATGTGGCGCACCGAAGTGACCGAGGCCCAAACCAAAGCTGTATTGGGCACCCCGGCAAGCTTCGGGGCCTGCGGCCGATTCTGTCCCGCGCTTGGTGGACTGAGTCTTGCCATGGAGTTCGCCAACGCTCTGTCGCAGCGCTACGGGCTCGCCACCTGCTACGCTCGCAACGGCGATTCATCTTGCGATTGGGAGGTTCGGAGCAGCTGCCTGAACCCGCGCTACCGCGGAAACTCGGGCCAAGACTATTACCGTTGCCCGGGATTTCGGCTGCCCACCGAGGCCGAATGGGAATACGCAGCCCGGGCGGGCACGCAAACGGCCTTCTACAACGGCAAGATCACGCAGCCGGATGAATCAACCGGCAGGTCGGATCCGCGAGCAGACGCCATCGGCTGGTATTGCTTCAACGCGCGCGCGGGGCACCGCGGCTGCTACCGCTTCAAGCAGGCTGACTGGCACGAGGAGACGGACCCGGACGGCGCCGGTTTCCATCCGGTAGCGCAGAAGCGGCCCAACCCCTGGGGACTTTACGACATGGCGGGAAACGCCTGGGAGACGGTCTGGGATGGCCACCATTCTGAGCTTTGGGGAGGCATCCAGACCGACCCGGTGCGCAACGACGGGTACTACGAGACCTATCGTGGTGGGGCCTACACAAGTGACGCCCGAGGACTACGCAGCGCGAACCGTTACTTCGGTGTACCTAAGACGGCTATTCACGGCATTGGGTTTCGCCTCGTGGTCAGCGCTCCCTGAAAGTTGAGGGGATGGGGACGCGCCTTTACCTCGTTATGCGCAGGAGTGAGCGCTACGGCCTCTGAGATCAGCGCGACGAGTTCCAGCGAGTGCCGCCACGGGGGGCACGACGCCACGTAGACTCTGAAGACCCCCTCGGGACCCCGGGACCCGGACCCGGGATGATGCGCAAGCCGGTGCCCATGGGTGCTCGGGGTGAAGCCAGCAAGGGGGCTGGGGCTGAGCGTGGGCCTGGGATCGGGGCGGCTCACGAGCCTCGTGGGGATGAGTGGGAACTCCAAAGCCGATCTGCGCGTCTGGGGGCAGTATGGCGGGGCGGTGCGACGGGGGGCAAGGCCGGGTGACGGAGCGCGCGGCAAGGCGGAGGTTGGGCGAATGGCGAGTCGAGGGTGCAAGGATGCCAGGGGCGGTCGGCATTGTCGGCGTCTGCGGGCGCCGCAGCGGCCAGGGCGGCGGGCAGCAGCGCGGCGAGCTTGGCGCGCTGCTGGGCCTGTGGCGCGACCAGACCGTCCCGTCACCTCTTCGGCTTGAACCTCGCCATGGCCAGACGGAGCAATGCCCAGCGGTCCAAGGCGCTGTTGGAGCGAGGTGGGTAGATTCGGGTTCGACCGCCGACGGACGGATCGAGCTGGCTCAGGTGGCTCGGGACCGGTCGGTTCGTCAGAAGCTGCAGCGCGCGATGCGCCGTCAGGGCCGCCGCCAATACGATGGAGCTTGCCAGAGAGGGAGCACGCCCGTTCTCGATATCGATCTGGCTCCTGATGGGCTCTTTCCCCATGTAACCCAAGTGAAGCCCGAGCCCACCGGACAACATCAGGCTGTGCCGTAGCAAGCGCTCGACGTCCGACATCCCTTCCTCGGGGGCGTTGCCGGTGAGGGTGCTCCAGCGTTCTCCTTCGGGGGGAAATACGCCGCCGGCGGCTCCGCGTCCGAACGGACCATAATCCACGAAGGGCAGCCCGCGCGTGCCCGCCTCCTCGCACAGGCGGGCGCGCTCCCCTTCGGCGAAGACGTCGAGGGCTGGGACCACCACGGAGACACCCTCTAGCAGCGAGCCGAGGTTCTGCGCATCGAGCATCACCCGACGCGCGTCCACGTCCAGACCTCGCGGCCCGCGCGCCTTCAGGAGCTCGGCCAGGACCTCGACCTTCGGTCGGCCGATCGTGCTCGTCGTGGCGCCGAGCTGGCGCTGGATGTTCGGCCAATCGTACTTGTCCCCGTCGACCAACCGCAGCCCCCAGGATCGATCGGGGGCCAGCGCGGCGGCCGTCTCCGCCAACAATACGCTCACCCTGCCGCCGATGGCGCCGAGGCCGATGACGCCGGCGATCTTGCCTTCGAGTGGCGCCCAGCTCTCCGCGGGGGCGTAGGTCAGCGCAGCGGGATTCATCCAGAGCTCGGGGCGAAGCGCTGTGCCGGTGTGGAACCTGGCCTCTGTCAGATCCAAAAAAGTCAGCTTCGGGGCGGGCGGCAGACCGGGCAGGCCAACGATACGGGCCAGCGCCGCATCCGCGAGCAAGGCGGCCAGCCCCGCCTCGGCCGTCGGCGCGGACGGCTTGAGGGCCGCCTGTGCCATCGCTGCGCGACGAGGTCCCGTCGCGAGGTAGTGACCCCACTGGTCCGGCATGGGCCCCGCGGCGGCGCGGGCGATCAGGGTCATGGGATCTGCGTCTCGTGCGTAGGGGCCCATGACCTGGTCGCGGGAGGGCCCGTCGGGCTCGTAACGCACGATGCGCGCCCCGTCACCCAGCGTGCGGCCTTCGATGATCGGCACCCGCGCAGCGCGCGCGGCCTGGTGGAGTGGCAATTGGCTCCGCGGCGCGCCGACGTGCAGGGCGTCGATGACCAGGCTGGCGCCCTTCACGAAGGCGGGGACGTCCCGGGGAGTCGCGTCATGCACCTCGATGCGTAGGGTGGGATTGAGCTCTCGTAGGTACGCGACCAGCTCTGGGATGGATCCACGGCGCCTTGCGCCGGCCACGCGTGCGTCTTCTGCTTCGTCTTGTCCCAGCTCCGTCACGCGCAGCGCGCCGACACCGAGCCGAACCAACAGCTCGGCAGCCAGCCAGCCGACCTCGGTGGTGCCGCCCGCTATTGCCACCACCGCCTGCTGCAGCCGTGCGTCCTGACCCGGGATGAAGCGGATGTTTCGCTCGAAGATCAGTCCACGAAAGCGCGCGACCAGGTCCGCGCTGGCCGGGCTGGGCGTCTCCGACAACAGGGCCGCGATCTCCTCCTGCGTGAACGCTGCCTGAGGGTCGTCCTCAGGCGGCTGCGCGCGAGCCTCGACGGCCCCGAGCAGCACTGCCAGGCTCGCGGCGGCCACGCGGCGGAGTGGACCGCCGACGGCCCAGTCTCGAGGGGAAAGGGCCTTCCCGTACCGCCTCGCGCGACGAGGCGTAGGAATCCGAGCGTGCTCAGTCACGGGCTTCTCCGGGCTCAGGCAGCACGAGCAGGTCGTCTAGGGGCAGACGGAGGGATCGGCGATCCGGGGGCGCCCCGCGGCCGACTCGGCCAGCAAAGATGATGTGCGTCGGCTCGGCGCCAACGTCTCTAGCCAGGTTGCCGAGGCCGTTCACGATGGATCGTTCGAGGCGCCAGCCCGCGGGGTCGCTGCTGAAGCGCGGCTCGTGGGGCGAGCCCTGCCGATCCTTGCTGTAGGCCAGCAACGCCCGCGGCATGTACGTGGGCTGGAGCTGGAGGCCCATGGAGGTGGCCTTCAGCCAGAAACGCTGCATGGCAGCGCCCGCGGCGAGGTAGTCGTCGATCCCCGCCGGCGGCGAATCGCCCGTGGTCTCGATCAGGAAGTGAGCCCCGGTCGCTAGCCCGGGCAACAGGTCGAGCTCGAGTCCGGGTACGGCGGTCCCCGCGAGGTACTGGTTGAAAACGGCGAGCAGCCGTTCGCGCGGCAAGAGCCAGCGCATCAGCGCTTCCGTGGCGCGGTCGACGCCGACGGCGCCAGCAGGGACGCGGTCTGCGCTCAGCCTCCGGCCGAGCGGGTTCTCGTTGCCGAAGTCCACGATGCGCTGATGAACCTGATTGGCGGCAGGGGTGGTCAGGCGGAGCTTGCCGGTGAGGTAGTTGACCCAGGCCGCCCGCAGGCGCTGGCGCGGGCTCTCGAGCCAGCGCACTTGGAAGCCGCTCCCGACGCTCGTCTCGAGCGCGGCCTTCTCCGCTGCCCCGAGGCGCCGCGGGTTCATCGCCCGTCGCTGCGTGGAGCGCCAAAAGATCGCGCGCGAGAGGTCCGTGAGGCTCGCGCCCTCCGGCGCGGGGCTCAGCTTGCCGACGAAGGAGGGCGACTCGTCTGACCTCGATGGATCCCGCTCGATCACAACCGTTTGGCCGTGAGCGGCGGCCGAGATGCGGATCGTCTCGAGCAGGCCGCCCAGGCTGGTCCAGTAGGCGTGCCGGTACAGGTCATAGGGTCCGTAGGCCGCGCGCGGGTCGCGCCCGTGGACAACGAAGGTATCGCTGTCCCTTACCTCGAAGCGCCACGGCTGGAGGTTGTCGGGGCTGGGGGCGAAGCTGGCATCGTGGAGGGCACGACGCAGCGGGGCCGAAGCTAGCATCAGGGCCGCGCGGGCTCTGCTGCTCGTCTCGGACACCTCCCGCACGTCGGCGCCCCGCACGGCGGGCAGCACCTTATGCAGATATAGCGCCTTCGCGGCGGCGAGCCCGGCTCGTGCGTCCGACTGGGCTGTGGTTGCAGCGTCTGCGGCAGGCGAGCTCGCGATGGCGTTGGTGTTGGCGTTGGCTCGGAGGAACGCGTGGGCCGCTCGCGCGAGCAGGCGCGCGTCCCGGGCCGGGTCCGGCGTCTTGGAGCCCTGGACGCGCCCTAAATCGGCTTGACCCCGCCCGACGAGGTCTCGCGCACGGGACGCCGCCGGCGCGCTGGACGAGTGGAACCAGGACAGTAGGCGAGAGGGCCACGCCTGGGCGCTCCCCGCCGAGAGCAGCGACGCGGCGAGCAGGGCCCGGCTGACGGACCCGGCGCGCAAGGCGGGAACCGAGGCTTTGATGCTCAGAGGCGTATCTCCTCGCGGGTGGCACACATCCAACCGCGGTGGCCGGGACGTCTGCCGCGGCCGGAAGCTACTTGCAAGTATTCGCAGGACCCATGCGCGGTGTACTCGACCGACTCAGGCTGCAGTCGATAGCAGAATCAGCCCTTTCAGGGAAGGGATCCACGCCGCGGATCGCCCAGGCCCCTGAGCGCCTCCTCTCGGCGGAAAGGGTTGATCAAATTCCGCGTGTTTCGTCGATCCCCTCCGCACGGTGGGGCGAAACCAGAACTCGATCGCTCTCGAGAGGTGATCTTCCATGGCTCGCTACGTCACGTCCGTCGCAACTCCGCTTTCCGCGCCCGAGGCCTTCGCGTACATGGGGGACGTCACTCACTTCGTCGAATGGGACCCGGGCGTGAAGCGCGTGCTCCGCGTCGGCGCAGCCTATGACCTCACGGTCCAGGCCGGCGGTACGACGGTGATGCGTTACGAGGTCAAGGCATACGAGCCGCCTCGCCGCATCCTTCTGGTCGCGCGCACCTCGTTTCTCACGTCGGTGGATGAGGTCAGGGTCGAAGTCGCCGGCAGCGGCAGTATCGTGATTTACGACGCGAAGCTGACCTTCAATGGGCCGCTGGGCCTGCTCGACCCGCTCTTGTGCCTGGCCTTCCGCCGCATCGGAGATCGCGCCGCGACGGGGCTGAAGCGGGTGCTTTCGGGCCAGGCGGCGGCCGGATGAGCTTCATCGCCGACCGCGTCGACGCCGCGCTCGAGTGGAGCGTCGCCGGCAGCTTCACCCGCGTCGGCTCGGCGCTCCGGCGACGCCTGGACCACTGGGCGCCTCTCGACGAACGAAGCCTCGCGGGTCGCGTCGTCGCGATCACAGGCGCGACCTCCGGGCTCGGGCTTGAGGCGGCGTGGGCCTTTGCCCGAATGGGAGCGACCGTCGAGATCATCGCGCGCAACGCGGCGAAGGCCGAGGCCACTTGCGTCGAGATCCGCCAGGCGACGGGCAACCCGAAGCTCGGCTTCGTCGTCGCCGACACCGGAGACCTCGCCGCCCTTCGGCGCGCCGCTTTGGACCTCGTAGAGCGGCGCCCGGCGATTCACGTGCTGATCCACAACGCGGGCGCGCTCGACGACCTCCGGCAGACGAGCCCGCAGGGCATCGAGCTCACCGTCGCGAGCCAGGTGGTTGGCCCCTTCCTGCTCACCGGGCTACTGCTCCCTGCGCTGAGGGCCGGCGCGCCCGCTCGCGTGCTGTGGGTCTCGTCGGGTGGCATGTACAGCGAGCCGTTGTCTGTTGACCGATTGGAGATGTCAGCCGGCGACTACCAAGGCACCACGGCCTACGCTCGAGCCAAGCGCGCCCAGGTGACGCTCGCCGAGCTGTGGGCCAAGCGGCTGGCGGCCGATCGGATCGCGGTCCACTCGCTGCACCCCGGCTGGGCCGATACTCCGGGCGTCGCGCGGTCGCTCCCGAGGTTTCGCCGCGTCGTCGGCCCCTTGCTGCGAACGCCCGCAGAGGGTGCCGACACGCTGATCTGGTTGGCCGTCGACGATGGTGCGCCACTGCAGGAAAGCGGTCGCTTCTGGCTCGACCGCCGCCCGCGCCCGCTGCACCGCCTCGCGTCCACGCGGCGCTCCGACACTCCCGAGGAGCGTGAGCGACTCTGGAGCTGGGCGGTCAAGAAGAGCGGCCTGGTGATCTGAAGCAGACCGACGATGTCGTGATGCTGCGTAGGAACTCTCTCGCTCGTCAAACAAGACGCCACACGCAAACTCGGCGTCGCCAACTCCCGCAAGCGAGCCGGATTCGACCGCCACCACCTCATCAGCTCGCTACAGGGGCGCTCCGCCGCGCCTTGCCGCTCCCGCCCCGCCCCCACATACTGTCCTCACCTGCACGGATCGGCTTTGGAGTTCCTACGTGTCGAGGTGGCCCGGGCAGTGGTGGCGCTGCGTCGGCCCCACCACCGGCGCGCGGGGAGCAGTGAGCGTTGGCGAACGAGGCACCGCCGGCGTCCTTTAACGGCACGGCACGCTTCCGGATTATTCGCGCGCTCGGCAAGGGCGCGAGCGGTAGCGTCTACCTGGCCCACGACGAGCAGCGGGGCCAGCGGCTCGCCCTCAAGGTGCTGAGCAGGCTCGACGCGCTGGCGCTCTATCGCTTCAAACAGGAGTTCCGGGCGCTGGCCAACGTGGCCCATCGCAACATCGCAGCGCTCTATGAGCTGCTCTGCGATGAGGGGCGCTGGCTGCTGACGATGGAGTACGTCGACGGTCTAAGCTTCTTGGACTACGTGCGCGGTGAGGATCTCTCGGCGGAAGAGCGCAGCGAACTCTCGATGTCGGGGGCGCTGACCGGCGGCGGACCTGCCTCGTCGTTCCGCGGCAGCGAGGGGCTCGCCTCTGAGCGCGAAACCGCCGAGCTGGCGGTCGAACGCGGACCCGCGCGTCCGAGCGCGCTGCTGCGCGCGGTTGGGCCGCCAGCGCCGCAAGCGGGAACGACCCCTGACGCGCCGCCCGTGCTGCTGCACCAGGGGCGGCTGCGGGCGGCGATCCGCCAGCTCGTGGAGGCGCTCGAGGCGATCCACGCGCGTGGGCACGTGCACCGGGACATCAAGCCATCGAACGTGCTGGTGACCCGCGAAGGCCGCGTGGTGGTGCTCGACTTCGGGGTCGTCGCCGAGCTGGCGAGCGTGCGGTCGGATGGCACCTTCACCGACGCCGCCGGCACCCCGGTGTACATGGCGCCCGAGCAGTTCGAGCGGCCGCCGCGCGTCGGGCCTGCCAGCGACTGGTACGCCCTCGGGGTGATGCTCTACGAGGCCCTGACGGGCCAGCGGCCCTTCCGCGGGCCGCTGGCCGGCATCGTGCAGGCCAAGGCCGCTGTCGATCCGGTGGGGCCGGGCGCCTATTTCGGCGGCGTGCCGCCCGATCTCGACATGCTCTGCACCGCGCTGCTGCGGCGCAACCCCGCCGAGCGCCCATCGGCGGCAGGCATCTTGGCGCACCTCGTCGGCGGCCCGCCGGTGGCGGACGTGGCGCTCGGCGCCGCCGCCGGCTCGATCGCGTCGCCACCGCGTGACGAGGCTCCGGGGGTGACGCCGCTGGTCGGGCGCGAAGCGCAGCTGGCGGCGCTGCACGAGGCCTTTGCGACGATGTGCGGGGGCCAGCCCGTGGCGGTGCCGGTCTCCGGCAGCTCGGGCACGGGCAAGAGCGTCCTGGTGCGGCAGTTCCTGTCCGAGTTGCGGAGCCGCGAGCCCGCTGCGGTGGTGCTGCTCGGGCGCTGCTATGAGGGCGAGTCGCTGGCCTACAAGGCGCTGGACAGCCTGGTGGACGCCATCAGCCGACATCTGGTCGAGCTCGGCACATCCCAGGCGCAAACGCTGGTGCCCCAGGACCTCTTGGCGCTCGTGACGGCCTTCCCCGTGCTGCGACGCGTGCGGCCCTTCGCCGCGGCTGTCCGCAACCAGGCGCTGCCGACGATCGAACCGATGCCGCTGCGACAGCGCGCCTTCGCCTCCTTGCGCGATCTGCTGCAACGGCTGGCTGCGCTCCAGCCGCTCGTGTTGTGGATCGACGACCTGCAATGGGGCGATGCGGAGAGCGCACCGATGTTGGCCGAGCTGATCGGGCCGCGCGCACCGCGGCTGCTACTGCTGGTCACCCATCGCAGCGAGGAGCAGGACGAGAGTGCGCTGCTGCGCGCGCTGGCACCGATTGTCGAGGAGCAGCGCCGCGCCACGGGGTCGCTGCATGTGCGCACGTTGCGGCTGACCCCACTGGAGGCCGAGGATGCGCGCGCGCTGGCCAGAGCCGCGCTGGGCCCAACCGCGGCCGAGGAGCAGATCGAGCGCATCGTTGCGGAGACCGGGGGCAACCCCTACTTCATGTCGGAGCTGGCACGCTTCGCGGCCAGCCCGGCGGCGCTCGGGCGTGAGAGGGTTTCGCTCGACACGCTGCTGCTGGAGCGGGCGAGCGAGCTCTCGCCAGCGGCGCAGGCGCTGCTCCGCGTGGTGGCGGTCGCGGGAGCGCCAGTCGCGCGCGCGGTGGCCCGCCGCGCCGCGCAGCTCGGCGCTGGCGCCAGTGCGATGCAGGGCGGCGACACGCAGCGGGCCTTCGTCGAGCTGCGGGCGAGCTCGCTGGTCGCCGCCAGCGCGCGCGCGGAGATGGACGCCGTCGAGGCCTATCACGACCGCGTCCGCGAGGCGGTCCTGGGCGCGATGGCGCCAGACGAGCGACGGACGCTCCACGGCCACCTCGCGACGGCGTTGGACGCCGATGTCGTCCCAGAGCAGGGCGAGCTGATCTACACGCTGGCGCGACACTACTTCCACGGCTTCAGCGCCGAGCGAGCGGCGCGCGCTCTCGAGCTCAACCTGCTCGCGGCACGCACGGCCGCGAACACGCTGGCCTATCAGCAGGCCTACCTCTACTGCCAACAGGCCGCAGCGATCGCCGCACAAGCGGGCATCGCGCCGGACGCCGACTTCGAGCGGCTGGCCGGCGAGACGGCGGCGCGCACCGGGCACGCCGACGAGGCGGTCGGCTACCTGCAGCGAGCGCTGGCGCGGAGCCGGACGGCGCTGGAGCGGGGGCACCTGCGCTACGAGGTGGGGCTGATCCACCTCGGCCGCCTGGATGTCGCCCGCGCGCTGGCGGAGTTCGGCCGGGCGCTGCGCGCGCTCGGCGTCGAGATCCCGCACTCGCAGCCGCGGATGGTCTGGACGCTGATCTGGGCGGTTGTGCGCGGGCTGCGGATGCTGCGTGATCCGCGGCGCTTCGGCAGCGCGACGGGCGAGCTGCGCGAGCGCCTCGTGCTGGTGCACCGCATCTTCGATCGCTGCGGTGTGGCGGCGTATTTCACCATGGACCGGCTGAAGTTCATGTTCTACGCCTTCGTCTCGCTCGGGTCGGTGCCGCTCTTGGGCCGCGGGTACGAGCTCTGCGTTGTCTTCTCAGGCTGTGGCGCGGTGCTGGGCGCCCTGGGTCGGAAGCGCCTTTCGCAGCGCGCCGTCGCCGCCGCCCAAGAGATCGCGCGCGAGCTCGATGATCCGTCGGCGCTCGGCCACAACTTGGTTTACATGGGCCTGGCCAGCCACCTCTCCGGCGGCACGACGGTGGCCGCAGCGCAGCTATGCGAGGCCTTCGAGCGCTTCGGCGAGCAGCTCGAGAACGTCGATTTCCTCAACACGGTGGCCGTCTTCTCGTGGAATCTGCTGCTGCGCGGCTACCCCGAGCAGGGCCTGCGCTGGGCCGAGCAGAAGGTGCGGCGCGCGGCCTTCACCGCGGCCGAGGACGGCCTGGTCCAGGGCCACAGCTTTCGCGCGTATATGGGGCCGCTGCTGGCGATGGTCGATCGCGGCGCCGAGGGGCGCAAGCACCTCGAGGACTATCGCCGGGTCATCCGCAACAGCCCGGGGGACCGCTTTCGTTGGGGCCAATACCACGGGCACCTGGCCTTCGCCCTGCTACTGGAGGGCGAGCTGGGCCCACCGCTGGAGCGAATGCTCGACGACTGGCGGCGGCTCGGCCTGCGCCCGCGGGGGACCCCCTTGCAGCTACGCCACTTCTTCGTCACGGTAGGCTACGCCCGCCTGTGGCAACACGAGGCCGCTGGCCCCGACGACCGGCCTCGCACCCGACGCGCCCTGCGGGCGGCGCTGCGCGAGCTGCGCCGCGTCTGCAGTCACCCGGGGTTGGAGGCGCACCGACTGGTCCTCGTAGCGGGCGCGAGCGTGCTGGCCGGGCGGGCCGCGCGGGCCACGCGCGAGCTGCAACGCGCCGAGGCCTTGGCCGAGGCGACGGACAACCGCTGGGTCCGGCTGGAGGTCGCCTACCAGCGCGCGCTACTGGCCCGCGCCCGCGGCGACGAGGCGGAGGCCGCGGTCCAGGCGCGCCGCGCGCACGAGTTGGCCCTGGAGCAGGGCTGGCGGCTGCGCGCGGCGCAGGTCGCCGCGCGCTTCGCGCTCGCACCTGCTTCGGCGCTCGTAGCCGACGTGCCGCCCGACACCGCTACGGCCGCGCCATGACCTTCGCGGGCAGGAAGTGCACGAAGGGCGGGGTTACGACGTCGGTGCGAGCGGGTTGCCGATCTGGCCGAAAGCAACTCACCAACTTGCGCGGCCGATCCATCCCGCGCGTCTACGTTGCTCGTCGGTTGCGTACAGGCAGTACGCGCCCTATTATGAAGCTTCACGCCGCATGCTTGATCTGCACTTCGCAACCGAGCTGGCCGAGGCGCCGCACGAGGCGGTTGATCACCTTGGTCTTATCCAGGCGGTCAAGTGGTCGCCCGAGGTCGCGGTACTCGACGCCGTCGCGGAGCATGTAATACGCGGCGGTCAGATGGAGGCGGCCACGGCGAGGATGGCCTTCGGGTCCGCGCCGGGCCTTGAGGCGCAGGAACTGGCTGCGCAAGTAGCAGTCCTTCTTGCGGGCAGGGCCCATGCTGCGGTGACGAGGGTCGTCTTAGCCAGGTGCCGCTCTTGCGTACCCTGGTGGAACGTCGCTTGCCGGCGCTCTCGTCGTTCCTGGGGCCAGGCCGGCCCAGGAGACGAGGTGCCCCGCCGTGGGGAAGCGCGACGCGGCAGATCCGGCAACGATGACGTGCGCCACGACGTCACTGATACCGGATCGTCTTGAGCAGATCGACCGCGTA
This sequence comes from Pseudomonadota bacterium, assembly GCA_016702545.1. Classification (GTDB taxonomy): domain Bacteria; phylum Myxococcota_A; class Polyangia; genus JADJTL01. The sequence continues at coordinate 16,278 of JADJDT010000023.1, forward strand.
GGAGATCGGTGCCAGCGCTTTCCAGCAGCATCGCCTGCTCGAGCGCCGTCTCCAGCGCCGCAATAAGGTCGAGGTGCAGCGAGCAACGTGCGATGGTGGGCCGTCATGTGGCCACGCAGCGCCTCGATGAGCTCTGCGCGTTTCTTGCGAGCTTTGCCCTCGCGAGGTCGGCAGTCGCTGGGATCGTCCTCGCCGTCGATGATCGCCGCGAGCATTGCACGGCCGCTCAGGCACAGCACGTCGGACAGACGCTGGCGACCTTGATGTTCGCGGTCTCCAGCACCTTCTGGATGCGCAACGAGGCTGGATCTCGCGCACGAGCTGCTTGCGGGTGGTCAGGTCCCGCAGCTCCTGGATCTGCGCGGGCGGGACGAAGCTGTTGCGGATGAGGCCGTGCGCAAGCAGGTCGGCGACCCACATCGCGTCGTTCACGTCTGTCTTGCGGCCAGGCACGTTGCGGATGTGCTGCGCGTTGGCCAGCACGAGCTCAAACTGAGCCTCGAGCAGGTGCCAGACCGGCTTCCAGTAGACGCCGGTGGCCTCCATCGCGACGTGCGTGCAGCCGAAGGACTCCAGCCAGTCTGACAGCTCCAGCAGCTCGCGCGTGGTGGTTCGAACGTCCTCACCTCGTGTGCCTTCGAGGCGGTGACGCATCGGACGCAGGCGACGACCGTGTCCTTGTGCAGGGCAGCGGGGTAGAGCACTTCATGGGACTTCCTCCTGTCACGGCGCCGGAGGAGCCTCGTCATCAATTCTATCGCAGGCCTCGGGCGTGACGCATCAGGTGCTCGCAGGGCCCGGGTCCAACTCCAACGGGTCGGGGCACCAAGCCAACCGACCTCGTTCCCAGCGCACCTGCGCATCGTAGCCACCCAGGCCTGCGAACGAGCATCCGCTTCATCCACCAGGGTCGGCCGCTGCGGCCGATGGGCAACTCCTAACGCCTTGCCGCGCGGTCGCCTCGACCGCCAACCTGGCAAGCCGATTTCGGCCAGCCCCCTTAGCGAGCTGGGCACGCATTTCTGCCGGCTGCCACCGGCTCTGAATCGGCTCCCCGCGCTGCTTCGTGTACGTCATCATCGCGTGGCCGCTCGGATCACTCGTCACCCTGGGATCGTAGTAGTCGGTGATCAGCAAGCGGGTCGGCGGAAGGGCGCGGCCGAGGCTCTCGAGCAGGTTCGTCCCCGTCCCGCGATCGAGGTAACGCCCCACGCTCAGGAGCATCACAGCGCTCGGCTTGGTGCGGTCCAATCCCGCGGCTCTTGGCTGATCGCGCCGCGCGGCGTTGTTCGCGCTAAGAGTGAAGGGAACGAAGGTGCGCTGCCGTGTCGGTCGTGGCGCCCTCGCGCGTGCAGCTCGAGCGCGCGGTGGTCAGCTCGAGCGATCCCGGGGACGACATCCAGGCTGCGTTGGACGCGACGATTTCGGGGTCGGGGCGACCGCGGGTCGGCTGGCGCAGGTCATCCCGCGGCGGCTCAACGTCGGCGTCGGCTACCGCAGCGTGATCAAGCTGTACGTCGAGGGTGCCGCCGTCTTCGCCAAGGCCGGCAGCGCGGGCGGGGGTGCCGCTCGCGCCTGGTCGATGGGCCCGTCCAGGCCCCGCTAACCCTGCCGCACACGCTCTGCTTCGGCGCGGCCGTCCTTCCGCTGCCGAGGTTGACGCTCAGCGCCAACCTCGACTGACCACCTGGAGCACCTACGAGCAGCTGCGGATCGATTTCCTCGACAACCCCGAGCTGAGCTCCGTCGAGCCCAAACGCTGGCATAATACGCTCGCGGTGCGGCTGGATGCGCAGTACGAGCTCCTCGGACGCGTGCCGTTGCCCATCGGCTTCGCCTACGACCAGACGCCGGTCCAGCCGGATACCGGCGCGCCGGAGCTGCCCGACGTCGATCGGCTGCTCTTCTCCGGTGCCCACCGAGACGGCAGAGACCGCGCCCGTGGTCGGCAAGCGCAACCTGACGGCTCATCTGGTCAGCTTCGCCGCTCGCCTGAGTCGATCCATCAGCTCTGATCGCGGGCCCGGCGCACGGCCGGTCAACCGGGATCGTAGAGGCAGACGCGGTTCCGACCGCCAGACTTGGCGGCGTAGAGCGCCTCGTCGGCGGCGCGCAGCAGCTGCTCCGGCCCCGTGATCCGCGCGTGCGGCAGGCTGGCCACGCCGGCGCTGACCGTGACGGACAGCTCTGGCAGCTCGGCCGCGAAGCGCGCCAGGCACGTCTGCTCGCGAATCCGCTCGGCGGCGATGCGGGCCGCCTCGCTGGCGAGGCCGCGGTAGAGCACCAAGAACTCCTCACCGCCGTAGCGTACCGCCAGGTCCTCGTTACGGATCGTGCGGGTGATGTTCTCGGCGAAGCCGACCAGCACGCCGTCGCCGACCGCGTGTCCATGCTGGTCGTTGATGCGTTTGAAGTGATCGAGATCGAAGAGCACGAGCGCCAACGCTGTGCCGTGCCGCTCCACGTAGCGGACCTCGGTCTCGAGGCGCTCGAGCAGAAAGCGCCGGTTGTAGACCTGCGTCAAGGGATCGCGCACCGCGGCTTCGTACAGCTTCCGCTGGTAGTGCTCCTCCAGCCGGTCGGCGAAGGAGAACTTGAGAATCGTCGTCGAGCCGATCTGGATCTTGTCGCCGTCCGCGAGCATGCGCGTGCTGACGCGCTCGCCGTTGACGCTCGTGCCGTTGCGGCTGCCGAGATCGGTGAGCACGACCCGGCCCTGTTCGTCCTCGGTGATCCGCAGGTGCTGGCGCGAGATGCCGTCGTCGGTGATCTGGATCGCCGCGTCCGTCGATCGGCCGATCACCGTCTCACCGTCGATCTTGAACATCTGCCCGACCTGCCTACCGCCGATCATGATCAGGTAGGCTCGCTCGGAAGCCGATGACGCGCTCTCCGTGGGCTGGTCTTGGTCGAGCAGCGCCAGGGTCGCGTCGTCCGCAGCACTACCACCGGGTCGTTGCGGCGGTCGTTCGGAACTCATGCGCGGTAGCGTAGGCGCGTGTGAGCGCGCCTGTAAAGCGCCTGGGGGGTGCGTGTCAACGCTCAGGGAAAGTGTCACCTCGCTCTGAGCCGCTCGCCCTCGCTACTCGCGGATGGAAAGCGTCTCAATCCCAAGCTGGGCGGCAGCCTGTGCCATCACGGCGTCCGCGGTCGCGAGGCGCGCGAGGTTGTGCTCACGCATGACGGCGAGGTGGAGAGCGTCCAAGGTGCGCAGGGGAACATCCGGCAGGCTGGCGATCAGCCGGCTCGCCGCTGAAAATAGCGGCTCCACGAACGCCAAGCGCACGAGGAAGCCCGCCTGCGCATCCTCCTCGAAGGCCGCGAGCACTCGCATCTCGATCGAGGGATCGATCTCGCGACTGCGGCGGCGGCGCGCCAACAGGCACCGCATCTCGACGCTGGTCAGGCCGCAGGTCGCCACCTTGCCCTCGCCCTGGATCAGCGATTCGACGACCTCCGAGCACGATTCGTTGAGGTACCACTTGGCCAGGGCGCTCGTGTCGATGTAGAGCAGGCTGCTGGTCATCGTTCGTCTCGGTCCGCGCGCACCAAGACCTCGCTGGGGGACAATCGGGGCATCGTCTGACGCAGGGCGCGGTGCGAGGGAACCGCACGAGAGGACTTCACGGGCAGGATGCGGTAGATTGGCCGCCCCCGCCGGGTTACGATGACCTCGCCTTCTTTATCCAATATTTCAACGAGCTTGGTCAGAAGCGCTCGAGCTTCTCGGATCGCGAGTGTTCTCATGTGTACACATTGAGCGCTCGCGTGCTTCATGTCAAGTTGAAGCCTGGGGTACGAACCCGGTGACCTCGCCGAGGGTCTCCGACCAGCAGCCCCTTCTCGAGCCGAGAGCCCCCCGAGAGCCCCCGCCGAGAGCCCGACCCGCCGAGAGCCGCCGAGAGCCCGACCCTAAAGCCGGGGGGGGGGGGGGGGGGGGGGGGGGGGGGGGGGGGGGGGGGGGGGGGGGGGGGGGGGGGGGGGGGGGGGGGGGGGGGGCCGGGGGGGGGGGGGGGGGGGGGGGGGGGGGGGGGGGGGGGGGGGGGGGGGGGGGGGGGGGGGGGGGGGGGGGGGGGTGGGGGGGGTTTTTTCGGGGGGGGGGGGTGGGGGTTTTTTGGTTTTCGGGGGGTTGGGGTTTTTGGGGGGGGGGGGGGGTGGGGGGGGGGGGGGGGGGGGGTTTTGGGGGGGGGGGGGGGGGGGGGGGGTTTTTGTGGTGGGGGGGGGGTGGGGGGGGGGGGCGGGGGGGGGGGGGGGTTGGGGGGTTTTGTTTGGGGGGGGGGTTTTTTTTTTTTTGGGGGCCTTTTGGGGGGTTGTTTTTTTTTGGGGGGGGGGGGGGGGTTGGGGGGGGTTGGGGTTGGCGGGGGGGGGGGGGGGGGGGGGGGGGGGGGGGGTTTGGGTGTTTTGGGTTTTTGTTGTTTTTGGGGGGGGGGGTTTCGGGGGGCCCGGGGGGGGGGGGGGGGGGGTTTTTTTTTTCGGGGGGTGGGGGTTTGTTTGGGTTGTTTTTTTGTTGTTTTTTTTGGGGGGGGGGGGGGGGGGGTTTTTGGGGGGGGGGGGGGGGGCGGGGGGGTTGGTTTTTTTTCCGGGGGGTTTTTTGGGGGGGGGTTTTTTTTGTTGGGGGGGGGGGGGTTGTGGCCCGGGGGGTTGGGGGGGGGGGTGGGGGGGGGGGTTGGGGGGGGGCGGGGGGGGGGGGGGCCGGGGGGGTCGGGGTTTTTCCCCCGCGGGGCGTTGGGGGGGGGGGCGGGTTTTTGGGCGCCCGCCGGCGGGCGGGGTTGGGGGGGCCGGGTGGGGCCGCGGGGGGGGCGGCGGGGGGCGGGGCGGGCCGGGCCGGGCCCGCCCACCCCCTGGGGGGGGGGTCCGCGGGCCCTCCCGCCGCCCCGTGCACCTCCCAGGGGGGGGCCCCTCTTTGCCGGGTTCGAGAGCCTCGAGAGCCAGCCTCGAGAGCCCCCGGAGAGCCCGACCTCTATAAAAGGCGGAGTCACACCCGGCTGGCAGTAGCCGGGGGGGGTAGCGGGGGATGGGTCGCCGGCCGCGTCCCGACGCGCCCTCTTGATGCCGGCCGATGGCGCGGGGGACCGGGTCTTGGCCGGACCGGACCGGATGTCGGACGCGGGGCGCGCGCTTTGGCGCTAACGCCTTGGAATGACGCGACCGCGTGCTAGGCACGCTGGCTGCAGATGCCCGCGGGCTGCATGACGATGCCTCGGCCCGTGATCCCCGGAGAGACCGTGATGATCACGAGGCGGTGCACGCAGCGGCAGTTTCTGCTGCGGCCATCGCCGACGGTGACGACAATAGTGGGGTACTGCCTCGCCGTGGCGGCCGAGCGCTACGGTGTGCAGGTGCACGCGGTCTGCGTGCTCTCCAATCATCTCCACCTGGTGATCACCGACCTGCGAGGCACGCGGCCGGAGTTCTGCCGCTGGTTGTTCGAGTTCACGGCCAAGTGCCTCAACGCGCACTGGGGCCGCTGGGAGAACTTCTGGGCCAGCGAGCCGCCGTCGGTGGTGCGGCTGGCCGATGCGGAGGCTCAGCTCGCCAAGGTGGTCTACACGCTGACCAACCCGGTCGCAGCGGGCCTCGTCACCGAGCACCACCTCTGGCCCGGGCTGATCAGCCGGCCGGCGCGCCTGGGCCGCAGCGAAGCGTTCAAGCGACCGAAGGGTTTCTTGCGTGAGAAGGGCCCGCTGCCGCGGCAGGCCGCGCTGAGGGTGGCGCCGCTGCCCGCGTTCGCCCACCTACCGCAAGAGCGTTGCGCTGCGCTGCTGGCCGAGGCGGTCACGGCGCAAGAGGTGGTGCTGGCGGCTGAGCGTCGCGCCACAGGCAAGGGCGTGCTCGGCCGCCGGGGCGTGCTGCGTCAATCGGCCTTCGACACGCCGAGCCGGCGCGAGCCACGGCGCGAGCTGAGCCCGCGCGTGGCGGGCGGAAACAAGTGGGCGCGTATCGAGGCGTTGCAACGCCTACGGGACTTCGTCACCGGCTACCGCGACGCTTGGCGCCGTTGGCGCGCGGGCGAACGTGGGGCGGTCTTCCCCTTCGGCACCTACGGTCTGCGGCTCTACGCCGGCGTCTGCTGCGCCCAGGCGCCGTGAGGTCCGTCCCGCCCGGTCCCTGACCCCGCCGCCTGCCCCTACTCATCGCGCTTCCTCGCGCTGAGGGCGGAAGGCTGCGTCCCGCACCCGCAAAGCCACTCGCCCCGACCGCTCTCGCCCCTCCGCTCCCACCGGCCAGGGCTAATTCGGCCTCCCCGCCAAGGCCCCCCCGACGTGCTCGCCCCTCCACAGGTCTCGCCCCCGTAACCTCGAACCATCATCCCCGGTCCGGGTCCCGGGTCCGGGCGCACGGTCCGGGGTCCCGGGCGCTGCACGAAGAGCAGGCCCGTGAGCGCCATGTCGGGTCATTGCCTCCGCGAAGGGAGGAGTAGATTGCCCAAGAGCAGCCCCGTGACGATGGCCACCGCGACCAGCAGCATCTGATACGCGGTCTCGACGCCCGAGATCACGTTGTTGGCCGAGAGCGCGAACATGCTGCGCAGGCCAAGACTGCCCGGCAGGAGCAGCATCAGCGCCGGTGCCAGCACCGCGTTCGCCACCCTGCCGGCCACGCGTGCCACGCTATTGCAGGAGAGCGCCAGGAACAACGCCGCGAGGCTCGCCGCCAGCGGCACCTCCAAGGTGCCCACCGACAAGCGCTCGATCGCCTCTGCCGCGCCCCCCAGCACGAGGACCCAGGGCAGTTCGCGCCAGGGCGTGCGAAACCAGACCCCGAGCCCGAGCAAGCCGAGGCCGATCGCTACAACATCGACCCAGGGCGGCACGACGGGCAGCGCGACGAACAGCGGCGCTGCGGGAAGGGCGAGCGTGAGCTTGCCCGCCAGCAGCACGCTCAAGCCCAAGAAGAGGATGACGGTGAGCGCGCCCATGCTGCGGGCCGTGCCGGCCACCAGATGCCGCGCCGCGAGCTCGTCGAGCGCCACGGTGAACGCATAGCCTGGCAGCAGCAGCATCAACCCACCCAGGACGACGATGGCTGGTGAGGCCTCGACGATCCAGGCCGAGCCGGCGGAGGCGATCAGCGCGGCGACGCTGGCCGCCAGCGGATCGTGAAGACGCTGAGTTCGAGTCGCTCGGATGGCGCGCGTCAGGATGGCCACGAACAGGCCAATCAGCGCGGCGAGGAGCATCTCGCCGAAGCCGCCGCCGAAGAGCCGGCCTGCGGCGCCCGCGACCACGGCGCCGGCCGGGAGCTGCAACCACCAGGCGAGGCCGGGTTCGCGCTCGATCTCGCCCACGCGCTCTGCGGCCGCATCGATGGAGAGCGTGCCGGCTGCCACCTGTCTGCCGACCATGATCAGCTTCGATTGTCGAGACAGGTCCAGGCTTCCCGGATCGATCCGAACGATGACGGAGCGCGCCCCCGCGCTGGCGCGCCCGTCGTCGAGCGAGGCCAAGAACGCGGTCGGCAGCGCGAGCATGTGCGACCTCAAGCCCAAGCGCTCGGCGACCCGACCCAAGAGCGACTCCAGGTGATGGCACGCCATCCCTTGTCGGTGAAGGGCTTGGGCCAGCAGGACCACGAAGTCAGTCGGAAGGGGGCCCGCGGGGGCGACGACCCGCTGCTCCTTTTCTCCGATGGCGGGGACCAGGTCCATGGTGCCGATCTTTCTAGCTCGTGAGCTGGCTGGCGCAGGCTGTCATTGCTTGGTATCCAAGGTCAACGCTGGCCCTTTCACCAGCGCCTGGAGATCAAGCGGATGAACGCTGAAGCGCTGCGCGCGGCCTCGTGGCACCGACTCGACCCGGCTGCTGCCGCGGCTCTGCTCGAGAGCGACCCCCTTCGCGGGCTTGGTCAGGCGGAGGCCGTCGCGCGCCGCTCGCGCTTCGGCGCCAACGCGCTGGTCGAACGCGGAGGCAGATCCCCGTGGCGCCTGCTGTGGGACCAATTCGCGAGCGCGCTGGTGGCCGTGCTCCTCGTGGCAGCCGCCGTCTCCGCTGTGGTGGGAGGCCTCAAGGACGCCCTCGCCATTCTCGCGATCGTGCTGCTCAACGCCGCCCTCGGCTTCGTCCAGGAGTTCCGCGCCGAACGCGCGATGGCCGCGCTGCGCAAGCTCGCGGTCCCGCAGGTGCGCGCGCGCCGCGAGGGCGCCATCGTCGAAGTCGCGTCGTCTGAGCTCGTGCCGGGCGACGTCGTGCTCCTGGAGGCCGGGAATCTGGTCCCGGCGGATGGTCGCATCCTCGAAGCCGCTAGCCTTCGGCTACAGGAGGCCGTCCTGACCGGAGAGTCGGAGGCGGTCGAGAAACGGTCGGCCGCACTCCCGGGCGATGGCGTCTTGGCGCTTGGGGACCAGGTCAACATGGCCTTCATGGGCACCAGTGTGGCCTACGGTCGCGGGCAGATGATGGTCAGCGCGACCGGGATGGGCACCGAGCTCGGGAGAGTGGCCGATCTGCTCCAAGGGGTCGGGCAGGTGACAACGCCCCTGCAGCACCGACTGAACCGGCTGGGCCGCGCGCTGGCTGCGACAGCGCTGGTCGTGGTGGGTGCCATCTTCGGGCTCGGCGTGCTGCTCGGCGGGAGCTTGCCGCTGATGTTCATGACCTCGGTGAGCATGGCGGTCGCCGTGATCCCCGAGGGCCTTCCCGCCGTCGTGACGATCGCGCTCGCCTTGGGCGCGCAACGCATGCTTCGCCGACGGGCGCTCATCCGGCGGCTGCCGGCGGTGGAGACTCTCGGCTCGGTGACGGTCATCTGCTCGGACAAGACCGGCACCCTGACTGAGAATCGGATGACGGTGGTCGTGCTCGACCTGGCGGGTCACCGGGTCGATCTCTCAGCGGAGCTGAGTCGGGGGATGCCCGGGGCGACGACTACAGCGGGCGAAGCGGCCTTGCTCCAGCAGGAGCCGGCGCTGGCGTTGCTGCTGATGGGCGGGGCGCTCGCTAGCGACGCCGTCCTGCAGCCCGACCCCGCCAGGCCGGGTCGTCTCCGCGCCGTGGGCGATCCCACCGAGGGCGCGCTGGTCGTGGCCGCGCTGCGCTATGGCTTGTCGCGCGAGCGTCTCGATGCGGCCTTCCCTCGAGTGGCCGAGGTGCCCTTCGACTCCGAGCGCAAGCGCATGACCACGGTGCACCGCGTCGCGGACTGCACGGCCTGGATCGGTGAGTGCGAAGGGCTCGCTCCCGGCATCCGCGTGGTGTTCACGAAGGGCGCGGTCGATAGCCTGCTCACGGTGAGCTCGCAGGTCTGGGACGCAGGCCGGGCCACCGCGCTCGACGAGGGGTGGCGCCAGCGGATCACGGCGGCCAACGACGCGCTCGCGCGCGAGGGCATGCGCGTCCTCGGCGTGGCCTTTCGCTTCGCTCCTGGCGGCGACGCAGAGCCCATCGAGCAGCCGGAAGGGCTCGAGCGGGAGCTCGTGTTCGTGGGGCTCGTGGGCTTGCTGGACCCGCCACGGGCCGAGGTGCAGCGCGCCGTCGCGACCTGCAAGAGCGCGGGGATTCGGGCGGTGATGATCACCGGCGACCACCCGGTGACAGCGCGCCGCATCGCCCAAGACCTGGGGATCCTCGGTGAGGGGCAGGTGCTGACCGGCCCCGAGCTACAGGGTCTGTCGCAGGAGGCGCTGGACGACCTCGTGGAGCGCGTCTCGGTCTACGCCAGGGTCGCTCCGGAGCAGAAGCTGCGGATCGTCGAAGCGCTGCAGCGACGGGGACAGGTGGTGGCGATGACCGGCGACGGCGTGAACGACGCGCCGGCGCTGCGCCGTGCCGATATCGGGGTTGCCATGGGCATCACGGGGACCGATGTCTCGAAGGAGGCAGCGGCGATGGTGCTGCTCGACGACAACTTCTCGACGATCGTCGCCGCCGTGGAGGAAGGCCGGGCGATCAACGACAACATCCGGCGCTTCCTGAAGTTCTCTCTCGCCGGGAACCTGGGCAAGCTGCTGCTCGTGCTCGTGGGCCCGCTCTTGGGCATGCCGCTGCCGCTGCTCCCGTTCCAAATCCTCTGGTTGAATCTGGTCACGGACGGCGTCCTCGGTCTTGGCATCGGCGTCGAGCCAGCCGAGCGCGGCGTGATGAAGCGTCCGCCCCAGGCGCCGTCGGACGGCATCCTGGCGCGGGGTCTGGGCCTCGAGATCCTCTGGCAAGGTGCCCTCCTCGGGGCGGCGAACCTCGCGGTCGCGTGGTGGGCCTGGAGCACAGGGCAGCCAGAATGGCAGACCATCGTCATGACCACCGTGGTGCTGCTCCAGGTCTTTCAGGCCCAGGCAGGCCGGTCCCCACAGCAGTCGGTGTTCCGACTCGATCCCCTGTCGAACAAAGCCCTGCTGGGTGCCACGGGCTTGATCCTGGGGCTTCAGACCGCTGTCATCTACCTGCCACCCCTGCACGCCCTCTTTGCCACGCTGCCCTTGTCCGGCTATCAGCTGGCCGCCCCGCTCTTGGCGGGCCTGCTGATCCTCGGCGTCGTCGAGGCAGCGAAGATGCTCGGTCGCACCGTGGGGTAAACCGAGGAGGAGCGACGCTGGCGGACGCGATGGATCGGCGGCAACAACGATCGAGTTGTCTTGTCACGAGCCGTTGCACCAAGGACCCGCTCGAAAATAACTCGATCAACCGGGCGTTGAGGCGCCCGCCGGGCAAGGCGCAGCGACGAAGGAATACTGTGGGTATAGCGAGGAGCTGCAACGCAACCCGGCGGGATGGATCGACGGCCAGATGGATGAGTCATTTCCGAGCAGGTCCTAACACTACTGTTTCGAATTGCTCCCGTCGCCTGGGCTCGTTCGCGAAATCACGGGCTTTGTCGCTCGTCGGTTGCTTGCCACCAGCAAGCTCCTTCCTCGCTTCGCGCCTGTGATTCCGCGCCCTTCGCCAGGCTCGGTCCGCAATCCGAAACGGTAGTGCTAAGAGGGTCGCTGTAGCGGCGGCAGAAGGGGGTCGTTCATGAGAGGTATCACGCTTGGCGTCGGCTTGACGCTGGTTCTCCTTGGGCGTCCCGCTCTGGCGGGCATCGAGGCGGAGATCGAGGCCGGCGCAGTGTTCGCGAGCCGCAACGACGCTCGGATCCCCGGCGATGGAGGGACGAAGCTGTCGCTGGTCAACGATCTCTCGACCTCTCCAGCGCCGGTTTTTCGCCTGCGCCTCGGCTACCGCATCGCCGACCGGCACCTGATCACGGCGCTCTACGCGCCCTTGCAGGTCAATGCCCGGGGGGCCGTGGACCGGGACGTCTCCTTCGCCGGGGGAACCTACCCCGCTGGCAGCCCCCTGCTTGCTGTGTATCGCTTCGACTCGTACCGGTTGACCTACCGCTACAGCATCGTCTGAGCCGATGGCCTGGATGTCGCCGCAGGCCTCACCGCCAAGATCCGCGATGCCGAAACCAGCCTCTACGGGGTCGACGCACGTCGCAAGACCAACACGGGCTTTGTCCCGCTGGTGAACCTCCATCTCGCCTGGCGGCCGGGCAACGGAGCGTTCGGAGTGCTGCTCGACGCGGACGCACTCGCCGCGCCGCAGGGGCGCGCCGAAGATGTGCTCCTGGCGGCGACCTGGGCCTTCCGCGAGGGGCTCGAGCTGCGGGTTGGCTACCGTATGGTCGAGGGCGGCGCGAACAACGACGAGGTCTACAGCTTCGCGTGGTTTCACTACGCCGTTGCCGGAGTTGGGATGAGCTTCTGATGCGAGTCGGTCAGCGCAGGGCGGCTACGTCATCCTGGCGGCACGCACTCTCGGGCTAAATTGCGGGCCACTGGGGCGGTTCGATGCTGACAAGGTCGACGCCGAGTCCTTTTTGGACGCGAAGTGGACGTCGATCTTCACGAGCCCCTTTTCGCCGGCGCGATCGGGCTGACGCCGCACGATATCGAGCTGGCCCTGCAGCGCTTTGTACAGCTGGCAGAACTGACTGTACTGGTACCCGTCGTCCGGGTGCGCCTGCTTGTACTCCTGCCACAGCAGCTGCAGCGTCACCCGCTTGCGGCGCCGCCCGCTTGGACGAGCTCGCCGAGCAGCAGCGTGGACCCGACGGCATGACGGCTCGCGACGTGCTCGAGCATCTGCCGCAGGCCATCCGAGCTTACGGCACGCAGCAGGTGCGGCTCGTGCGCGGTGCCCACGGCGCCTTTGAGCCGTTGTGAGGACACCGCGAGCATGGCAGCGGCGCGGCCGAGCGCCACGCGGTCAGAGTGTCAGCTCGGGGCCGGCAGGGCCGCCGGTCGGCTCGACCCACGCATGGTGAAGATACGCGCCGCCGTAGCCCGCAACGGCCAGGCCAGAGCCAGCCTCACCAGGGCATCGCGCGCCGCCGGCCAGCGTTGTGGTCGTCCCAGGCGCGTAAAGGCTTCGGCGCGACGACTGGCCCATAGTGCGGCCCGACGCCGCTGACGGTCGTAGTCGCGCCACAAGCGCGCCGAGCTGGCGTCGCCGCGCAACGTCCGTTGCAGGGTCTGCGCCAGGTGCCACGCGTCCTGCCAGCCGACGCTCATGCCCTGGCCGCCGATGGGGCTGAGCACGTGCGCGGCATCGCCGGCCAGCGCGATGCGTCCGGCAACCAAGGTCCGCGCGAGAAAACGCTCGATGCCGAAGGCGCTCAGCATGTGCTCTTGGCTTTGCTCGAGGCGCACGCCACAGCGACGCTTGACGATCGCCTGCAGCTCTTCTCGCGTCGCACGCTGGCGGGGACAGTCCGTTCGAGCGACCCAGCGCCGTCGCCCCATGGGAAGCGGGAAAGACTCCACCATCCCCTCGTGGTGCAGGAAGATCACGGCCTCTGCGCCAAGGCCGGTGTCGTCGTCAAGGTCGCCCATGATGAACGCATCGGGATACGCCGCCCCGTCGAAGGGAATCCCTGCCGCACGGCGCACCATGCTGTGCTTGCCGTCGCAGCCAACCACCACTGCGGCCTCGAGCACCTTCGAGTCGTGCTGGTCGTCGAGGTACGTCACGCGAACGGCATCCTGCAGCGGCTCGACCCGCACCACCTCAGCCGACCGTGTAAGCGCACGCGGATCGCGCTCGACGAGCGCTCGCTCCAGCAAGCTCTCGGTTTGTTGTTGCGGCAGCGTGAGCACGAAGGGAAAGGGTGGCGGGCAACTGGCGAAGGACAAGCGGCCGGCCAGGCGCCCGTCCGACCGCAGCGCGCGTCCGCCGTCCACGCGACATCCGGCCCGCAGAAAGGGCGCCGCCAGCTGCAGGCGGTCCAGCAGCTCCAGCGCCACGGGATGCAGGCCGATGGCCCGTGAGTGCGCGCTGGGAGCAGCCGCCCGCTCGAGGATGCGGTACGCCACACCGAGGCGGCTCAGGCAGCAGCCCAGCAGCAGTCCCACGGAGCCCGCGCCCACGATCACCACCGCCGCTGCGTGGTCACGACCTTGCGTTACGTGCACGTCGCGCTCCTCGAGGGTGCAGCATAGCGCATGGGCCCGGCGCGGGGAGGAGAGAGAGGGTCCGCTGCCTGCGTCGACACGATCCACCGCCGATCGACGCCGGAGCCCACGCCAGCCGGAAGAACAGGGCTAGGATGCACGCGCCGGTGCGCGCAGCGCGAGGGCATCGGTGGGCCCCTGAACCAAGACGGCGCTCGTCTCGGTCGCGGGGAGTGAATCCCCGCGACTTCACTCCGCGCCATCACCCCAGCATGCTCGCCTGTCCGCTCGTCTAGCCCGAAAGGCAAACGGCTTGTGCTCAAGCGCGTGTTTTCGGGCTAGAAGCCCTCTCATAAATGCCGCGAGCCGCCCGAGGCTCGGAGCGGCGGGCACCGGAGCGGAGCCGCGACAACGCCATCGGGCGGCGCAGCGATTTATGAGATGACTGCTACGAACCGTTCGCCTTCTTGGGGGAGGGGCAGGGCATGTACATCGCTTCGGTCGGCCGGGCTTTCCCCGAGCACTACTACGATCAAGCAGCTTTGCTGGAGGCGCTCTCACGGGTCTGGGCGTCGCGCTTCCACAATCCGGCGCGCCTCGAGCAGATCTTTCAGAACGTGCTGGTCGGCGGGCGCCATCTCGCGCTGCCCTTGGAGGCGTATGCCGAGCTGAACTCGTTCGGCGCGCGCAACGACGTGTTCATCCGCTCGGCGGTCGAGCTGGGCGCTCGAGCGATCCAGGCCGCGCTCGAGCGCGCTGGCCTGCACCCCGCCGATGTGGACCACCTGCTCTTTGTCTCGAGCACGGGGATCGCTACACCGTCGATCGACGCGCGCCTGATCAACCGGCTCAACCTGCGCCATGACCTGCGACGCACGCCCGTCTTCGGCTGGGGTTGTCTGGCTGGCGCCGCCGGGTTGGCGCGGCTAGCGGATGACCTGCGCGGCTATCCAGACCAGGTCGGGGTCTTGCTCTCGGTGGAGCTGTGCAGCCTCACCGTCCAACTAAAGGACACCTCGACGGCAAACCTGATTTCGAGCGGCCTCTTCGGCGATGGGGCCGCCGCCGTGGTGATGACCGGAGCGACCCGTCCGACCGCTGGCCCCGCCGTGGTCGCAACGCGCTCGGTGTTTTATCCGAACAGCGAGGCGGTGATGGGCTGGGAGGTCACGGGCGATGGCTTCCAGGTCGTTCTGACGGCCGAGGTACCTGACGTCGTGACGCAACATGTGCGCGGCGACGTCGACCGCTTCCTCGCCGCGCAGGGCCTCACACGCCGCGACCTTCGACGCTATATTTGTCACCCGGGCGGACCCAAGGTGCTGCGCGCCTTGGAGCAGGCGCTCGAGCTGCCCCCCGATGCGCTCGCGGCATCGTGGAGCAGCTTGCAGCGCCTGGGCAACCTATCGAGCGCCTCGGTGCTGATGATTCTCGACGATACCCTGCAGACGACGGCCCCAGCGGGCAGTTACGATCTCGTGCTGGCGATGGGCCCCGGGTTCTGCTCCGAGCTGGTGCTGCTCCGATGGTGACCGCCTACCTCGTCTTCCTGGCCCTGCTCGCTGGCGAACGGCTGGTTGAGCTGCGGCTCAGCGCGCGCAACCGCGCTTGGACTCTCGCCCGAGGGGGTATCGAGGTGGGGCAGGGTCAGCTGCGCTGGATGAAGATGTTGCACACCGCCTTTCCCCTCGGGTGCGCCGCCGAGGTCCTGTTGATGCGCCGCCCCTTCGTCGCGCCCCTGGCGGGGTTCATGCTGAGCCTTTGCGTGGCCGCGCAACTGCTGCGTTACTGGACCGTGCATACCCTCGGCCGGTCGTGGAATATCCACGTCGTGGTCGTGCCTGGGTCACCCGTGGTGGACCGGGGTCCCTTCCGCTATCTGCGGCACCCCAACTATCTGGCGGTGGTGATCGAAGGTCTGGCCGTGCCCCTGATCCACAGCGCGTGGATCACGGCCGCCGTTTTCACGGTGCTCAACGCGTTGCTGCTGACGGCGCGGATCCGCTGCGAGGAACGGGCCCTCAGCGAGCACTGCGACTACGCGCAGCGCCTGGGCGCACGAAACAGGCTGATACCGCGGCGCCGCGTGGCGGGAGGCGTGCGATGAGCGACAGCGAGGTGTTCGAGCAGATAGGCGTGATCCTGCGCGATCGGCTGCGCGTGACACGCCAGGCAGAGTGGCAGCACGAGCTGGTGCGCGACCTGCAGCTCGACTCGGTCCAGCAGCTGGGCCTGATCGTCGAGCTGGAAAACCACTTCGAGGTCTGCTTCGACGCCGCCGACGAGCAGGGCATCGTGACGATGCGTGACCTCGTCGAGCGGATCGTCTCTCGCCGCAACCGGATCGTCGCCGCTAGCAACCCTTCGGAGCCACAACAGGGCGCGCCAGGCTCTGCCGCTGACGCGGCGCTCGAGAAGCTCGGCTGATGCCAGCCGAAGGTTTGAGGATCGAGCAGACCCTCGGGAGCCAGCTGCAGCGCGCTGCTGGGTCGGCCAATGGCGTGCGCTTCGTCGACGGCGCCGAGCGTCTGGGGCGCCTCAGCTACGAGGCTCTGTTCGAGCAGGCGCGAGACGTCGCAGGAGCGCTGCGAGCGCTCGGGCTTGCACCAGGCGATCGGGTGGCCCTCGTCTATCCGACCGGCCCCGAGTTCTTGCGGGCGTTCTTCGGTGCCAGCCTGGCCGGTCTCGTCCCCGCCCCACTCTACCCCCCCTTCCGTCTGGGGCTGATCGAGGAGTACCAGCAGCGCACAGCGGTGATGCTGCGCGCCTGTCGAGCGCGTGCGGTTCTCGCCGATCGCCGCGCGCGGCGCCTGCTCGGCCCCTGCGTGGAGCTGGCGCGGCCGCAGCTCGGCTGTCTGACGCTCGAGGAGCTGCCGGTGGGGACCTACGAGGACCACCGGGGCTCCGCAAACGATCTGGCGTTGATCCAGTTTTCCTCCGGATCCGTGAGCGCGCCAAAGCCCGTGGCGCTGACCCACGCACAGTTGCAGGCCAACGTGGGGGCGATCCTGAAGGTGATCCTCGAGAGCTATCCCGAAGGCGCTGACCTGACCCACGCCGGTGTGAGCTGGCTGCCCCTGTACCACGACATGGGCCTGGTGGGCTGTCTGCTGACGGCGGTCGCACGACCGGCCGAGCTGACGCTGATCCCTCCCGAGCTGTTTGTCGCACGCCCAGCGCTGTGGCTGAGGGTCCTCTCGCGCGAGCGCGCCACCGTCAGCCCCGCGCCCAACTTCGCCTACGCGCTGTGCGCCGAGCGCGTGCGCGACGACGAGCTCGTCGGCGTCGATCTGTCGTCCTGGCGCCTGGCGCTCAACGGGGCCGAGCCGGTCACCCCGGCGGTACTCGAACGCTTCGTTGCGCGCTTCGCGCGTTACGGCCTGCGCGAGGAGGCCCTGACGCCCGTCTACGGCTTGGCCGAGGCTGCGCTGGCCGTGACCTTCTTTCCGCCGCGGGAGCGCTTTGTCGTCACGACCTTCGATCGCGAGCAGCTCACCCGCGAGGCTCGGGCTGAGGTCTGCGCGCAGGGACAGGCGTTGGTGAGCCTGGGGCGGGCGCTACCCGGGATCGAGCTGCGCATCGCCGGCCGTGATGGCCGTGAGCTGGCGAGCGGAAGCGTCGGGCGTGTGCTCGTGCGCGGCCCCTCGGTGATGAGCGGCTACGACGGGCTTCCCGAGGCCACGCGCGCGGTGCTCTGCGACGGGTGGCTCGACACCGGCGACCTCGGCTTCTTGCACGATGGCTCGCTGTATCTGGTCGGACGTGCCAAGGAGCTGGTGATCGTGCGCGGCCGCAACTACGCCCCGCAAGACATCGAGCATGCCGCCGAGGCCGCTGCTGGCGTACGTCGTGGCTGCGTCGCGGCGATCGGAGTGGTCCGCGAAGGAAGCGACGGTGAACAGCTCGTCGTGCTCGCCGAGCGCCGTAGCGGCGAGGCCGCGGCGAGCGAGCGCATCGCGGACGAGATCAGCCGGCGCGTGACCGTCGCCACGGGGCTGGTCCCCGCTGAGGTGCTGGTGCTCGACCCGGGAACCCTGCCTCGCACCTCGAGCGGCAAGCTGCGGCGGTCCGAGGCCCGCCAGCGCTACCTCGAGCAGCGCCTGACGCCGCCGCAGCGCGCCACGGTCTTGCGGGTGGCCAGCGCCCTTGCCCATTCGCACGCGGCCCTGCGCCGCAGCCGGCGGCAGGCCCCGGACTGAAGGCAGGCGCTCAGACGCGGAAGATGCCCGGATGAGCGCACCTTCTTCGCAGCTGAGCTACCACACCCTGACGGCTCGGCAGCCGCTTTCCCTGGACCACACGGTGACACCCAACCCACCTTTCGGGCAGGTACGACTCGAGCGCGAGCTGCCGCTCGCCGCGAGGCCACGCCATGCCAACCGACGAACCCCGTGATCGCCCGCCCATGCCGACTCGACAGGCCCCGGCGGCGGAGCGCTTCGGCGCCGGGATGAGGCAATCGTCGCGCCAACGGCGGGGAGGCGCTGGCGAAGCAACGAGCCCACGGCCCGCAGAAAGTCGTGGCCCCGTCGGCCGCGGGCTCACAGCACGCCGCGAGCAGCCGGGGTCGCACCCGCCCCTCGGCGCTGCGCGAGCAGCCAGGCCGCGGCAGCCTCGTCGGCGTAGGCTCGGTCCCAGCAGGCATGGCCCTCGTCGGGATACTCGGTGTAGCGGATCGCGCCGCCGGCCGCGCGCAAGGCCGCGACCATCGATCGCGAGGCCTCGACCGGGATCACGGGATCGATCGCGCCGTGGAAGGCCCAGATCGGCAGCGCCGCGAGCGTCGTAGCATCCGCGGGCTTGCCGCCGCCGCAGATCGGCAGCAGCGCCGCCCAGCGGTCTGCGTGACGCGCCCCGTGGTGCCAGGTCCCGAAGCCGCCCATCGAGATGCCGGTCAGATAGCTGCGCTCGGCCTCGATGGCGCGCTCGGCCACGGTCGCGGCCCAGGCCGCCTCGACCAGCTCCGGCGCGTCGATCCACTGCCGATCGGCGGGACACTGAGGGAAGACGACGACGCAGGGCCAGCGCTCGGGGTGGTCCCTCAGCGCGGGACCCAGACCCACCGTGGTGGGAGCCCAGCCATCGCTGCCACGCTCGCCCTTGCCGTGCAGAAAGACCACGAGGGGCCAGGCGCGGGCCGGGTCATAGCCCGAGGGCAACCAGGTCGCGCAGGGGAGCTCGTGCCCACCGACCACGAGCTGTTGCCGCAGCCAGGCTGGCGCGCCCGTGACCGTCACAGCAAGGGCAACGCCAGCGCGAGGCCGAGGCCGAGGCGCACCGCGAACTTGCCCCGCGGATGGCTGCGCTTGAAGCGACCCCAGTAATAGGCGAGCGACACCATGCTGGCGAGCGCGACGACGATCAGCAGCAGGGTGGCCCCGAGCCCCAGGCGGCCGATATGCACGCCGAGGCCATTGTTCCAGACCGAACCGTAGAACAAGGCGAGGTGCACGACGTAGACGACGAGCGACTCCTCGGCGAGCGCCTGGAGCGGCCGCGGCAGGCGCCGGACACGCGCGCTGAGCGTGTAGAAGCCGGCCAGCATCACCAGCACGAAGCCCAGGCGGTTGAGCAGAAATGCTCGGCTTGGTCTCGGCAATCGTCGCGGCCGTGAACTGACTCTGCGCGATCAGCGGCCACAGTCGGGCAAGCAGCGCCGCTGCCAGCGCGAGCGCGAGCAGCCGGACGACGCCGTAGCGCAGGCTCCGCGGCGGCCTCGCCACCTGCAAGACCCCGAGCGCCGCGCCGACCAAGGGGAACATCGCCCAGCCGAACCAAGGGAAGAGTGAACCGCTCCCCGACTCGAGGAAGGGCGCGATCGGGCGCCAGATCCACGCGCTCCAGGGCATCACGCGCACGACCGGCGTCAACCCGACCACGAGCAGCGCGAGCGCCAAACTGACTGCGGCGAAGCGCTCTGGCCGCTTGGTGACGAACACCAGCAGTTGGAGCGTGAGTAGCACCGTCGAGATCAGCTGCAGCACATCGACGCGCAGGAACGCCGCCCAGGCCTCGGGCCCCATCGTCGCCATCGCGCCGAGCGGCCGGACCGGCAGGTGGACGATGTAGCCGAGCAGCAAGAAGAAGCCGAAGCGCCGCAACCGCTTGTGGAAGCGCGGCCCGGCGACGAGGTACTCCGACCAGTACTTCATCGTCGCGACGCTGAAGGCGAAGCCGGCCAGCGTGAGGAACATCGGCGCCGTCAGCCCGCGCAGGTAGAGCCAGGTGTCGAAGACGAGATTTTGCTGCCAGGCGGGATCGAGGAAGACGTGCAGGGCGTGCCCTTGCACCATCATCAGCACGGTGATGGCGCGCGCCAGATCGACGAACACGACCCGCTCGGTGGGGGCCGCCGCAACCGCCTGGGGCTGACGCTGTGCACCAGCAGCGAAGACCAACGACTGCAAGACGGCTGCCTCCGCTCAGGATCCGAGGAGTGTGCGCGGGACGAGGGACGCGGTCCCAACCCCGCGGCTCACGCGCCGGCCCATGCTGGAACAGTTAACCTCTGACGGGCCCGTGCGCAAGCCTGGCGGTTGTCGTTCACGAGGTGCTTACACCAATGGCCGCGAACCACGTCAAACATCGCACGCGAGCGCGACGAAGCGAACCCCTCGCCTGCGGCTCGGCGGGCGGCGCCTGGCTGACGCCAGGCTGGCAGCGCGCGGGGCGCACCCCGTGCCCCGCAGGGGCCGGGAAACGAGCCCGCAGGGCGAGAGCGAAGCGGTAACCTGTTGCGCCCCGGCATTGGGGGTGGGGCCCCGCACTGTGAATACTTGCCTGGCCGCGCTCTCGGCGGGGCGGGGGGATGGGACATCCCCCGGGAACGATTACGCCTGGCGGTCTCCGGGGCTCCGAGGTGTTACAATCGGCGCTCATTGTCCGACTGCGTGTCTCCACCGCTTCCCCTCTCGCGGCGCGTCGCGAAGAGGCGCCGAGCCGTTGTGAGCCCAGGATGAGCAGCAAGACCGCACCCTACCCCGGCGTCACCGACCAGCTCCTGCGGGAGCAGGCCACGCAAGCGGCGGCCGACGACCGCATCGAGCGGCTGCGGCTCGCCGCCGGGCGCATGGTCCACGGCGACTACCAGGTCTATGTACCGATCGAGCCACGCGACGCCATCGGCCGACTCGGGCTCACGCTCGTCGAGCTCGGGCAGACCCTGGAGCAACGGCTGCAGCAGCACGAGCGGCTGTTCGAGGTGATCGAGCAGATCAACCGCGGGCTGACCGTCAATCAGGTGCTGGATCACATCTACGCCGGCTTTCGCAGCCTGGTGCCCTACGACCGCATCGGCTTCGCCCTCGTGGACGAGCAGCGGCGCCGCGTGCGCTCGGTCTGGGCGCGCTCCACGGCCCCCGAGCTGCACCTCGCCGAGGGCTACGAGCTCTCGCTCAGCCGGGGCAGCCTGCAGCAGGTGCTGGAGCGCAGCCAGCCGCGCATCATCAACGACCTCGAGGGCTACCTGAGCCAGCACCCGGCCTCGGATGCGACGCGAAAGATCGTCGCCGAGGGCATGCGCTCGAGTCTCACCTGCCCGCTGCTCGTCGCCGGCAAGCCGGCCGGCCTGCTCTTCTTCTCCTGCCTTCGCCCCTACGCCTACGATGAGGATCACGTCGAGGTCTTCGTGCGCATCGCGCGCCTCGTCGCCACGATCATCGAGAAGAGCCGCCTCTACGAGGAGCTGGTCGAGGCCAAGCGGCTGCTCGAGGACCTCAACCGTGGTCTGGCCGAACGCGCCAGCACCGACGCGGTCACCGGCCTCGCCAACCGGGCGCACCTCGACATCGTGCTCGAGCGCGAATGGCAGCGCTCGGCGCGCAGCGGAACCCCGCTCGGCCTGGTCCTCGCCGATATCGACTTCTTCAAGCGCTACAACGACAGCTACGGCCATCAGGCCGGAGACGACTGCTTGCGCGCGGTCGCCACGGCGCTGCGCGGGTCCGTCCTGCGACCGACCGATGTGGTGGCTCGCTATGGTGGGGAGGAGTTCGCCATCGTGCTGCCCTCGACCCCGATGGCGGGGGCCGAGGTCGTCGCGCAACGGCTCTGTCGAAGTGTGCGAGAGCTGCGCTGCGAGCACATCGGCTCGGTGGCCGCACCGCACGTCACGGTCAGCTGCGGCGCGAGCAGCGTGGTGGCTCACCGCCCGCGCGCCATCGCGGATCTCGTGGCGGCAGCCGACCGCGCGCTCTTTCGCGCCAAGGACGCGGGACGTGATCGCTGCGCCGTCTTAGCGATCGACACCGACGACCCACCAAACGCGGCCTCATAGGAGCCTGTCGGGAAATGTCGCGAGCCGCCCGAGCGCAAGGCGCGGCGCTGCCAGCCTGGCGACAGCCAGGCGCCGCCCGCCGAGCCGCAGGCGAGGGGTTCACGAGCCGGAACGTACGGGCTGGTACGTGAGCACCGGAGCACAGCCGCAACGCGGCGGTCGGGTGGCGCAGCAATTTCCCGACAGGCTCCTAGCACGGCAGCAGCGGGGGAAGCGGGCCGCCGAAGGGAGCCACCCGGCGCGCGCCACCCCAGTCGTCAGTTGAGCAGTCGTCAGTTGAGCAGTCGTCAGTTGAGCAGTCGTCAGTTGAGCAGTCGTCAGTTGAGCAGTCGTCAGTTGAGCGTGCGGCGATCGAGCGCCCGGCGCGCGGGCCCGCCGAAGATCGACTCCCAGTTCTGGCGGTAGCGCTCGGTGGCCACCTGCGCCGGACCCGCGTGGCCCCGGGCCTGCGACTCGCTGGCTGCCGCCTCCGCCGTCGACTCGCCAAGCTGGCACTGCACATCGACGTCCCAGAGCAGCGGGCTCTCCTCGCGGCGCTTGAGCGCCACGACCTCGCCCCCCGGAAGGAGCGGCTGCCCCTCCTTGACCGGGCGAAGCTCGGCCAGGTCGAGACGGTTCGGGCGCGAGCGCAGCGCGCGCACGCCGCGCCCGTCCGCGGTGGGGCCGTGGACGAGCAGCACATCGTGCGGGCGAGGCTTGGAGTCTTTGTCGCGCTCAGCCATACGGGTGACCCATTGTAGCGCCTGCCGGCACCGGGCAACAGGGCCGGCCAGACAGACAACCAGGCCGTGGGGTCAGGACGCCGACCGCAGCGCCAGCAGCGTCAGCAGGCCCGCCAGCGCCAGCAGCAGCAGCGTGCCGACCATGGCCAGCCCCCGCCGCAAGGCCGCCGGGTCGTAGTCCCGCTGGCGGTGCTGGGCCAGCGAGCGCTGCCGCTGGAGGCGGCTCCAGTCGGCGCGCTGCCGTTCGACGCGTGCGACCTGCGCGAGGAAAGTTTCATCGGCGCGCTCCTCGCCCGCCACCACCAGGCGCCCGAGCGCCGCCAGCTGTTGGGTGGCCTCGCGATCGAGCTGCAGCAGCTCGGCGGTACAGCGCTGCTCACGCTGCTCGATGCCGCGCGCGGCGGCCGAGAGCTCGCGACGGGCCGCCGCCAGATCCCGCGCGGCGCGGCGGCTGTGGTCGCGCTCCTGCCTCAGGGCCTGTCCAAGCTCGCGCAGCGGACCGGCCAGCCGTTGCAGCGCGGCCTGCGTCTCCGACTGCGCGCGCGTCGCATCACCAATCGCGACGGCCTTCTCCGCCGCCGAGCGCTCGAGGTCCTTGGACGCCTCTCCCGCATCGGCCCGCGCCGCCCGCACCCGCAACCCGTCGCGCTCTCGCGCCAGCAGGCGCAGCGCCCGGCGTTGAGCGACGACGCGCGCTTCCAGGGCCACCCGTTCGCCCTTCCTCAGGCTGAGCGTCTGCATCACCTCGCGGGCGCGGGCCTCGGCCCGGTCTCGGCGATCGCCTATGGTGCGCTCCGCATCGGCGAAGCGCTGCTGGGCCACCTGCTGCTCGACGCGCAGGCGCGCGAACTGCTGCTCGAGTTGAGCCCGAGGGGGATCGAGCCGATCGAGGGCCGCGACGGCCGTCTCGCCACCGTGGACCGCTCGCCCGGCGGCGCGGGCCGCCTGCCCCAGCTCGGCATAGGCGGTATCGAGCTGCCGTTGCGCCTGGCGCACCTCTTGGTCCAGCCGTCGCACCACGGCCTGCAGCCGTGCCCCGGTGAGGACCACGCCCAGCGCGTAGCCGACGGTGGACCACCAGCCACGGACCTCGCCGCGCGGCATCGCGGGCAAGGTCTCCACCGCCACGCTCGGGTCGTCGCCGGCGGCGATAGCCTCGGGTGGCGGAGCGCTGTCGCCCGAGGCGGTCGGTGCAGAGGCTGGGGTGTCGTCCATCGGCGGCGCCGCGGGGAGCGCCACCTCGGCGATCGACTGAGCATGGGGGGCGAAGCCCTGGAGCGTGTGGCTGGCCTCGGGCGCGTCGATCAAGGGCGGGGTTTCGAGGACCTCCGACGGGGCGCGGGCCGGGTCGGTCGCGGTCGTGGTCGCGTCGGTCGCTGGTGCGTCGGAGGGAACGAGGGCCGGGGGGTCGTGCAGGGTCCTGCCGCAGTGGTCACAGAGCGTGGCGGCAGCGGTGTTTTCGTTGCCGCAAGACGGGCAGTAGCGCATGCGCCGCGGATGGTAGAGACGGGTCGCCTGGGTGTCAAACCGCCCCCGGCGGCTCGACACGACGCCGGGAAGCGTTCAGGCGGTGGCGGCGCGACCACCCCAGGGCGCCGCAGCGCCGATCCGCATCAGCTCCGGCTCGGTCCAGCCGCTGCCCTCGTCGCCGCGGCTGCCGACCACGGCCTCGATCTGCCGCAGTCCAATCGACACGTGCTCGCGCCGACCGACCAAATCGCCGCCGATCTGCAGCGCCGTGGGATCGTCAGACGCCACCGAGACGGCCGAGCAGGCGAAATCGAGCACCCGGTCGTCGGCGAACGAACCGCGGAAGATCGCGGGCACGTTGGCCAGCAGCGTCGCCGCGCCGACGTGGCCGATGCGGAGCTGGAAGCGGTCGCGCAGCTGGTTCGCCTGCGGAAAGAGCCGCAGGCCGAAGCCGTAGTAGGGGATGGTCGAGGCTGCCGCGAGGCTGACTGGCCCGCGGTAGATCTCCTCGCCGCGACCGACCGGCGGGCCCACCAGGTTGCCGTCACGATCGAGGCGATAGGCCGCCACACCCTCGTTGCGAATGACCACGGTCGGCAGCGGCGTCTGCAGGTAGCGCCAGAGCGAGCGACCGGCGATCGCCAGGCCATAGCCGAGCGGCCCGCTCCCGAGCCGCTCCAGCGGGGTGTCCTCGATCGAGCGCTTGAACGAGACGTAGTCCTCGAGGATCAGCGCATCCAGGCCGACCCCGGCGAAGGGCGCCAGCTGCCCCTCGACCTGCAGCAACGGGAGCGTAACGCGCCGCGAGCGGTCGCGCGCGCAACGCAGATCCGCCGCGAGCCCGCGCGCCGTGGGCCGCGCCGCACCGAGCACGGTGGCCAGGGCATTGCCTGTTCCCAGCCGCAGCAAGCCGAAGGCGGGTCGGCGGGCCGGCCGCAGCGCGAGCACCTCGCTCACCAGCCGGGTGAAGGTGCCGTCCCCGCCGCCGCAGAGGACCGTGTCGTAGCCGCTCTGAACAATCCGGCGGGCGATGAGAGGCACCTGGTCGGGCGATTCAGAGATCAACAGGGCGTCGCTGCCGATCAGCTGCTGCAGCTGGCGAATCACGCGGGCGCCCACGGCGCGCGCGTTGGGGTTGACGACGACCACCAAGCCCCCTCTGGGACGCACCGCCGCAGCCAGCCAGGCCGGGCCCATGACAGCCGGGCCCATGACAGCCGGGCCCATGACAGCCGGGCCCATGACAGCCGGGCCCATGACAGCCGGCCCCATGACAGCGGTCAGGGCCCCATGACAGCGGTCAGGGCCCCGGCGGGGCCCCGTGGATTGGCGGTCGTCGCGGCCAGCTGTGTCTCGCCCATGGTGCATCCCTCGCAACGACGCAGCGCGTCGTGAACGGCACCCACAATGCAGTAACCGTGCCAGGACCGGCGGGGAGCGCCGAACATATTCTCGTTTTGTTACGATGGTTTTCGCACACGCCTCGGCGGGGTGCCGCCCAGCGCAGCGCGGACTGCGTAGCCGATGACGCACCGGAAATCGGGGGAGAAGGCCCTACAGCAGCTTACTTCTCGAGACTATTGTCTTTCATATCCTACGGATAGGACCTCGGCCGAGCCGAGCTTCGCGGGTGGCACCCAGGCGATCGACCTGCGCAGCCGGTAACGCACCCCGTCAAGGCCCCGGCCCTCCGCCCACAGCAGCGTGGGCGCCGTCCCACCGAGCAGGGCTGGGGTCAGGCGGTCGGCGACCGCTCGCGCCGCCGCCAGGGCCGGCTCGAGGTGGCCACTCAGCGCCGCCGCCAGGTGGCCACGCAGGAACAGGCCCGGGGTACCTCGCACCCGTGAGACGGCGCGCTGGCAGGCCGCGTCGGACCCTCTCGTGCAGGGCCCCTCGTCACAGCGACAGGCCTCCAGGGCGGCGAGCATGGTCTGGCCGGCGGCAGCGGCCACCTGGACCTGGGCCTCGAGCCGCTGCTCGACCCGGGCGACGCGGCCCGCCGCCTGGAGCAGAGCCGCGAACTCGCGCGGCGGCCGCCCGCGCTGCCGCTCGACCTGCGCCGCCGCTTCGTAGGCGCGGGGGTTGCCCGGACCTGCGCGAATCGCGCGCGCCAGCGCCACCCGGGCCTCGTCGAGCTGGCCCTGCTGCAGGTGCTCCAAGCCCAACCCGAGCTGGGCCGCGTCGTTTTGCGGCTCGAGCCGGGCCGCCCAGCCGTAGAACCGCCGCGCGCAATCGCCCTGCTCCGTGGCCGCGCAGGACTGGGCCAGGAGTAGCAGCAGCTCGACGTCGCGCGGACGCGCGTCGGCTGCCCGACGCAACCAGACCAGCGACTCCCGCCCGAAGCCGGCGGCCGCCAGCACCAACCCACGGGTCGCCAGGGCCTGGGCCGTGACCACGCCTCGCGGCTGCACCGCGCGTTCACTCAACCGCAGGGCTTCGTCCTTCTGGCCGAGGGTGAGGGCGCAGCGCGCGGCAACCTGCAGCGCGTCACCGTCGTCGTGCTGCCGCGCCAACACCCGCGCCATTTGTTGGCGCGCGGCGAGCACCTGCTCCAGCCGCCAGTAGAGGTGCCCCTGGGTCCGCCACAGGCGCAGCGGCTCGGGCAGGTCATGGAGGGCGCGTTCGAGCAGCTCCACGGCCCCCTCCGCCGGCGTCGGATAGAGGCGCGGATCGAGCAGGTTGGGCCACAGCCGCATCGCCTCGGCGAGGGACGCCACCGCCCGCGGTCGCCGGTGCGCGGCATTGGCGATCAACGCGTCGGCCAGCCACAGCGGCGCGCGATCGCGGCCCAGGGCGAGCGCCCGATCCAGGTGCTGGAGCGCGACGGCGACACGGCCGGCACGCAGCTCGGCGCGCGCGGCCCAATAGAAGAGCAGCGGCTCCGCCAACCGACGCTCGATCGCGCGCTCGAAGTGCGCCCGTGCGTCATCGAGCCGCCCGCCGGTCAGCGCGACCAGCCCGACGAAGGTGTCCAGCAGCGCCGCCGCGGCGGGCTGCGCGGCGCGCGCCCGTCCGAGGCTCACGACCGCCGCCGGCAGGTCCCCCTCGACCAGGTGGCCGACCGCTCGAACCACGAGGCCCCAGTGGGCGGCACGATCCCCACCGCGTACCGTCGCCGGCAGCAACAGCAGCGCGCAGCAGCCGAGGCCGCCCACCGCGCGCACGAGGGGAAGGACACTGGCCGGCCGCCGGCCGTGGGGCCGCGTCCACCGGCTGGGCATCGCGCGGGAAGCAAGCTTCATCGATCGGCTCTGGCCGCCCCGCGGGGCGCTGAGGCGCTCGGCGCCATTGCGGTGCTCTAGGAGAAAGGTGGCAGCAGCTGCTCGATCCGCACCGTGCGCTCGATCACGCCGCCCGCCGTGGCGAACTTCAGACGGACGGCCTGCCCGAGGGCGTTTGTTGCAGCAAGTCCAGCATCGCCGCGCGGTCGAGGCCCGCGAGATCGACGCCGCCGATGGCGAGTAGACGCTCACCGGTGCGGACCCCTTTGACGAAACCGTCGCTCCCCAACAGGACGTCCTGGACCAGCGCGCCCACGCCGTCGCGCGCCGCGCAGAAGGTGAAGCCCGGCCCGAGGTAGGCGTCGACCGGCGCCGGCGGCGCGTCGCTGCGCAGACCGACGCGCCAGCGCCGCGCGGGGTAATCGAGCTGCGACACCAGCCGTTGCAAGACATCGCTGCCGATGACCATGGTGATGGGGCGACCCGTCTCGCGCGAGAGCGCGGCGAAGGGCGTGGCCTCGGGGAGCACCAGCACGGCCCAATCGGCAAGCTGCACGGTGCCCAGCTCGATCCCGCGCAGGCGCGTGACCCGAGCGGCCAGGGCCCCCTGAGTCGCCGTCTCGACGGTCTCACAGCAGATCAGCGGACGGCCGGCCGCGGGCAGCCGGCGCAACAAGCTGTCGCTGATCAGCGTGCGCGTGCTGCCCGTGTCGAGCAATGCCTCGACGGGTTGTCCCTCGACGCGCAGCGGGACCACCACACGGCTCGGACCGACGCGCACCTTGACGTCGTCGCCCAGACGCACGGTTCCACCGCCATGCAAACGAAAGGGCACCTCCTGCAGCGCGGGAGCCTCGCCACCGGGGACCGGCCTCGGCGCGCCCGCTGCCAGCGCCAGCTGCAGTGCGCCGAAATCGAGCTCGAGGCTGAACTGCTGCAGCAGATCACCGCCCACCAGACCGGCCGGGGTGGGGCCCGCGCAGGGGCTCTCGCTGGCAAACAGTGCGCCCATCGCGATCGGCGCCGCCGGAAAGGCCAAGCCGAAGGCGCCGAGCCGGACCGTCGCCGTGCCGGCCGACCGCTCGGGGAAGGCCCGCTGCGACAGCAGGGTCAGCGGCGAGCCGGTATCGACCAGCAAGAGCTGTTCAGCACCTCCGTCGATCGTCGCGACGATGGCGGGGACGCCGTTGATCAGCTGGAGCGCCACCGGCTGACCCGCTTCGCCCTCGTAGACCAAGGTCGGCCCGGGCGCTTGATCGCCGCAGGCCGGGGCGAGCGCGAGGACCAGCGCCAGCGCCACGCTGGCGCGGCGCCCGTCGCGCGGCGCGACCGGCGATGGGCGCGGAGCGCCCGGCAATGGGCGCGCGGATCGACCCGCGGTGCGGACGCCCGCGGCGCGGGTCGTCGGGCTGCGGGTGGGGCGGGAGCGGAGCATGCCCGGCATCATAGCACCGGCCGCAGGGGAGACGCCCCGCGCGGCGAGGTCGCCGGCACCGCGTCCCGCGCGGCCGGGGCGGATCGCTGTTGGGGCTGGCTCAAAGCTCATGATAGATCACCGGAGCTGGCGAGCGCCGGCTGATGGAGCAAGCGATGAACGCCGCCGAAGCAAAGACGTGCCAGGTGATCGAGGCCACCCTCGGCAGCCACCGTGCGTTTCGCACGGTCGAGGACGGCATGTATGTCGTCAAGCAGGGTTCGAGCTACGTGATGATCAACGTCGTGCCCTGGGGCGACGAGCGCGCGATCGTCCGCTGCGTCGCGCAGCTGGTCAAAGGGGTGCGCATGAAGCCGGAGCTGCAGCTCCGCCTGCTGACCCTCAACGCCAGCCTGCGCTTCGGTGCCTTCGCCTACGTCGAGGAGGGCAGTCTGCTGGTCTTCCTGCACTCGATCCTCGGCGGCAACACGCTCGACGGCGACGAGCTCGTCGCCACCGTGCGTGACGTGGCCCTGATCGCGGACGACTGGGACGATCGCGTGATCGAGCGCTATGGGGGCCAGCGGATGCAGGATCTGCTCGAGGAGCAGGCCCTGGCGCGCGTCCTCTCCGGGGAGTTCAAGCTGGGCCTGGACGCCTGACGCCGGCCGGGATCGCGTCGCGGGACGGGCCGAAGCACTCGTTCCGAGGCACTAGTCCGAAAACAAGCGCGCTTTGGCGCAAAACCCTCGCTTTCGGCCTAGACGAGCCGACAGGCGAGCATGCTGGGGTGATGGCGCGGGGTGAAGTCGCGGGGATTCACTCCCCGCGACGAGGGGGCTTTGCGGAAAGCCCCCTGAGTCATATCTGGGCCCAGAACGAGCGCGGGACGCGCTTGTTCTGGGCCTAATGCCCGAGGTAGCGAATGCGGTTCGGTGGGGTCCGCGCCGGGCCCTGCGTCGCCAGCAGCGGCACGACGACGGCCGCCTCGAACGCCACCCAACCGGCCAAGGACCCGAAAATCGACTGGAGCTCGAGCGCCTCGCTCCGCAGCCGGCGGGCCTCGGCCACGCAGCTCGTCGCGTCGCGACCAGCGACCGGCGGCTCGCTGAGCTCATCGCCCAGGCGATTGGGTACGGAGCGCGAACCGGTGCTCTTCGGCTCGCGCGGGGCTCGCGGCGCCCGCTCGACGGCGCCGTCTGATTCGGCGCGCGCGGCGGAGGGCAGAGCCAACGCTCGCCCCAGGCGCGCCACCGCAACACAGCCGTCTTCGTCCGAACGCGGAGCGCCGGCCGCCGGCGTTCGTGACGCCGGTTGCGGTGAGCGCGCGCGGGCGGCGTTCGGCGCACCCACGGAGAAGTCGAGCACGGAGCGCCCAGAGCCCACCGGAACGGAGGCCGCCGCAGGGGTGGGCGCGCTCGGCGCCGGAGGCGCTCCGGTCCCGCGCGCGGCTGGGGCGGCCAGCGCCGCGGCGAGCGCGTGATAGCGCCGGTACTCTGCCGTGGCCTGGGCCGCCGCACGCTGAGCCGCCCCAGCGGCACCGTCGGGCCCCACGAAGGGCCGCTCGAGCGCGCCACCGGTCTGCCCGCGACGAAGACTCTGGGCGCGCCGCACCTGCGGGTGCGTGGCCGGGCGCTCGAGCCGTGCCAAGACGACCTGTTCGCTCAGCACAGCCGGCAGCTCACCGGTGGGCGAGGGCGAGCCGGGACGAGGCGCCGCGGGCGCACGGCTCGACCCCGGCGGGGCCGCGGTCAAGCGGGCATCGAAGGCGTCGAGCACACCTGCTGCCTGCCCTGCCGGTGGTGTCACTGCCGGTGGTGTCACTGCCGGTGGCGTCACTGCCGGCCGCGCCGCCGCGGGCTCTTCGCCGGTCGCCACGGCCCAGAGCACGAGCATCGTGACGCCGAAGACGCGTGAGTGGCTGACGTGCTGCCCCACCGCGGGCCCCCGCTACGGCTCGATCGCCGGCCGGGCAGATATACCCTCGACCCGCGCCCGGGCAAAGGCCCTCGAGCGCGGCGGGTCATGTGCGGCGACGGGGGGCGCGAGCGCGTTTCTCCTGCTGGTAGCTCACGGCGACGACGGTGTGAATGCCTCCCCGCACGCGGAAATCACCCTCGACGCTGAGGCGGCGCGGCTCGAGCGCGAGGCGAAGGTCGTCGAGGATCTGGTTGGTCACCGCTTCGTGGTAGCTGCCGACCTCGCGAAACGACCAGAGGTAGAGCTTGAGCGACTTGAGCTCGACGCAGAGCCGATCGGGCACGTAGACGATCCGCACCGTCGCGAAGTCGGGCTGACCGGTGACCGGACAGACGCAGGTGAACTCTGGGCAGTCCAGGCGCACCTCGTAGTCGCGCTCGGGGTGGGGATTGGGAAAGGTAGCGAGCGCTCGGCTGGAAGGCTTGGGCATCGGGGGCTCCTCGTGGCACAGGGCTGACCATGCGGCCGGCGTATAGCCGTTGCCGATAGCGCCGGTCAACCGCGCGGCGGGCGTTCCTTGACGCTGCGGCGGCTTTTCGCTAAGAGGGTGGCGGTTTGTTCGGGCGTTTAGCTCAGCTGGATAGAGCGTTGGCCTCCGGAGCCAAAGGTCACAGGTTCGAATCCTGTAACGCCTACTGCCGTTGATTACCGAACGAGGCAGGTGATTACCGAACGAGGCAGGTGATTACCGAACGAGGCAGGTGATTACCGAACGAGGCAGGGCCGGCGTCGATGCGCCGGCGCACGCGCCGAAAGCCCGCGGGCCTACCCTCAGCCGGACGGACGGGGCGGCACAGGAACACTTCGGCGGGGAGACAGCCTAGCGTGTCCACGGGCCTCGCAGCGCAACCACGATCGGCGGGCGGAAGGCGGCCGAGGGCAGGCCGGGTGCTCGTCCTGGCACTCCTGGCCGGCGCCGGCCTCGCGCTGGCCGGGCCGGCTCGCCCGGCCTCGGCGCAGCCGATCGCTCCGCTGATGCCACGCCTCGATCCCCGCATGACCCGGCGATCGTCGCGCGCTTTCACGAAGCGCTCGCCACCGGCCTGCGAGCGGCCCGGCTCTCCGCCCTCAGTCCGCCGCAGGTGAGCAAGACGGCGTCCGCGCGGGCACCCTGCGCGAGCGCGCGTTGCGCCGCCACGGTCCAACGCGCGCTCTTCGTGGAGCGAGCGGCCACGGCGCGCATCGGCGTGGTCGGTCGCAACTACACCATTGCGGTGGAGCTCTATCGCGGGACCCTGCTGGAAGGCAGCGAAACCGGGCGCTGTGACGTCTGCACCGTCGCCGAGGCGATCACCGCCACGAGCACCATCGCCCAGCGCGCAGGTGAGGCCGCCAGCGCCGGCACGGGTGGTCAGGGCCCAGCAGCGACGCTGCTCCAGCCTGCGGAGTCACCGCCAATCGAGGTGAAGGGAGACGCGCGTCCCGCGCCGAAGCCCGCTGCGCGCAGGGCGTCGGCAGCCGCGCGATCGGCGGCGCGCCGAGCGCGCCGGGCGACGCGCGCGCCGGACGGCCCAACAGCCACCGAGGCCGCGCGGCCGGCGAGTCTGCCGCATCGTTGGCCGCTGTGGCCCGCGCTCGCGGCTACCGGGATGGCGGCCGTCGGGCTGGCCATCGGCCTACCGCTGATCGCGATCGACGGCCAGGGCACCGACTGCCGTGGCCCCGCACGGCCCGATCACCGCAACTGCGAACGGCTCTACGCCACCGCAGGCGGCGGTTGGGTCATGACCACGGTGGGCCTAGCCTCGCTGGCGAGCGCTGGAGCGCTGCTCTACCTCTATCTCGCACCCCGTCGCGTACCGTCGGGCCCCGGCGCCCCCGTCGCGCGTGGGATCCTCGAGCGCCTGCGCGTGACGCCCGCTGCCGGCGGGCTGCTCGTGGGTGGTGGCGGCGCATTCTGACGACGTGGCCCGCGGAGCGGACGGGGCTCCGCTTGACCCGAGGTTTCACCGCGGTCAAGGATAGGTGGCGCGGTCCGCGATGAGGCGCGCCAGCAGCGACGGCCCGTGCGCGCTCGTGACGCGGCGGGGGCCGGTCGGCGGGCGTGGCGGGCGGTGACGCAGCGATCGAGTGGCGCAGCCGGTTTCCAGCGGTTGTCTAGACCGAAAACAAGCGCGCTTTGGCGCAAGCCCTGTGTTTTCGGGCTAGACGAGCCGACAGGCGAGCGTTATGGGGTGAAGTCGCGGGGATTCACTCCCCGCGACGAGGGGGCTTTGCGAAAGCCCCCTGAGTCATATCTAGGCCCAGAACGAGCGCGGGACGCGCTCGTTTTAGGCCTAAAGCGGTGCCGGCTGCAGCGGCGTGAGGAGAGCCTCTCCCGCAGGCTCAGGGGTGGACGTATACCGTGACCGATCCGTTGCTCGGCAAGCTGATCGCCCAGCGCTACCGGCTCGTACAGCGCCTCGCCGAGGGCTCTTCGAGCGTGGTCTACGGCGCCGAGCACGGCACCCCGCCTCAACGCGTGGCCGTCAAGCTGGTAGACCCGCGCTGGCTGCAAGACCCCCGCAGCGGCGAGGAGGTCGAGCTTGCGCTTGCCAGCGCCAGCGGTATCGAGAGCGCGCACATGGCCAAGGTGCTGGAGGTCGGGCGCGAGCCCGGCGGGGCCTTGTTCCTGGTGATGGAGCACCTCGACGGCGAGACGCTGGCCACCAGGCTCCAGCGCGAGGGTCGGCTGCCGGTGGCCCAGGTGCTAACGCTGCTCGCGCAACTGGGTGACGCGCTTTCGGAGGCCCACGCGCTGGGCCTCGTCCATGGTCACCTCCAGCCCCGCAAGATCTTTCTCACGCGGCGCGGCGGAGAAGACGTGGTCAAGTTGTTGGGGCTGGGGCTGGCGCGCCTGGCGGCCGTCGGCGATCCGCCGAGCGGCGGCGTACCGGCCCTGCTCGATCCGCATTACCTCTGCCCTGAGCAGACCCGGGGCGCGGCGATCGACCCACGGAGCGACATCTACTCGCTGGCCGCCGTGACCTACGCGATGCTCTGTGGCGCACCGCCCTTCGCCGGATCGAGCCCCGTCGCGCTGCTGACGCAGCATCTCGAGGCTACCCCCTCCGCGCTCGATCAACGCCTACCTGAGCTGCCCTCCGCGATGGCCGCGGCCGTCGCCCGCGGGCTGCACAAGGCGCCTGACCAGCGCTTTCCCACGGTCGTGCGTTTTCTTCAGGCGCTCCGCGAGCCCGAGCACCCGGCCGAGGCGCGCGCGCAGCCTTCGGCGGCGCTGCGCCCGACGCGCAGCCAGGCGGTCGCCCTGGCCGCGCCGCTGGGCGGCGGCAGCACCGCCGCAGCCGAGGCGCCGGAGGAGCCCGCCGAGGCCCTCGGGGGCCATGAACGGACCCTGATCGGAACCGGCATCACGAGCGCTGAGGTGCAGCGGGTGATGGCAGCGCACGTCGCCGCGGCCGCCGCCCGCGCTTCGGCGCAGGCGCCAACGGAGCCCGCGGTCATCGTCAAGGGAGCCGACGTGGCGCTGCTGACGCCCGAGGTCTTCGCCGCCAAAACCATGTTGCCGGGCGCGGTCGCGCCCGCACCGCCGCGGGAAGCGGTGGTTGGCCCGGCGGCCCAGGGCGAGGCCGACGAGGGCGAGCCGGACACCAGGCTGGGCGCGGCCGAGACGACCGGAGTCTCGCTGAGTGAAGAGGCGCGCGAGTGGTTCGCCGAGGGCATGGCGGCAGAGGAGGCCCTGCGGCGAGCCAAGGGCGAGCCGGCGACGCTGCCGTCGTTGTACGGCGCCCTCGGTGGCGACGAGCTGCCCCGCAGCGGTCCGTCTCCGGCGGTGGTCCTTGGCGCCGTGCTCGGCCTGGCCGTGGTGGTGTTGGGGGCGGTGTTCTGGCTCTCACGCGACAGCGGCCGAAGCCCTCTCGCCGAGCTGGGGAAGAAGCGCGTCACCCCCGGGCAGGAGCCCTTGCGCCTGACCGCGCCCCGCAGTGGCGCTGACACCGTCGCGGCCGGGCGCCCCCACGACGAGCCGCCCGCGGCCGCACCCGCTGCGGTTCCCACGGCGAGGGCAGAGGACACCGTCGCGGCGGCCCGCCCCGCGAGCGCCGAGCCCGACCGCGCAGCGGCGCCCCCGACTGCGCAGCCCGCCCCCGCCCCCGCGCCCATGCCCACGCCCACGCCCTCGCCAGCCGCAGCGGTGGCGCGCCGGCAGGAGCCTGAGCTGCCGGCCGGCGGCAGCGCCCCGGTGCCGGTCGACGCACCTCCGACCCCGACGGTCCGCGCGCCGGCCCGCAGTCGGCGTATTCGGGACACGAACCAGCGCGTGGCCGAGGCGCAGGTCGAGCTCGGCCAGCAGCGGCTGCGGCGCGGCGGCTACAACGAGGCTCGCGGCTACTTCAACGCGGCGGTCCAGCTGGACGCGCGAAACGCCGAGGCGCACGGTGGCCTGGGCGAGGTGGCCTTCGAGCTGGGGAACTACGTCACCGCCGCGCAGCATCTGCGCCGCGCCGCGCAGCTCAGCCCCGGGCAGGCGCGCTACCTCGTGATGCTCGGCGACGCGTATTTCAAGCAAGGTCGCACCAACGACGCTGTGGCACAGTACCGTCGCGCTCTGGCGCTCGCACCCAACACCGCGGCCGCGCGCAGCGGGCTCGAGGCCGCGGTGCGGCGGTTGGCGCGCGAGGGAAACTGAGTGGCGCCCACCGCCGTCAGCAAGACCTATCGCATTCTCGCCCTGGTCGAGGGCGACGTCGCGCACGCGCGCGCCATCGGCGCTCGGTTGCTACAAGGCTTCGGGCTGCCGGCGCGGCCGGGTTTCGACGTGGCGCTGACGCAGCGTGGTGTGGTGGTCGCCACGACCGGCGATCTCGGGGAGGCCCAGGGCGTGGCGGGCCGCGTGGCGGCGGCAGGGGCCAGCTTTCGCATCGTCGATGGCACCGGCACCGTGGTCGATCAGGGCGGGCCAGCCCCTGCTGCCGGCCGCGGCGGCGCGGTCCAGGGCTCGCCGCGAGCCGTCGCACCACCGCTGGGCGGTGGCACGCTCGCGGGGCCCTTCGGCGCCGCGCCGCGCCTCGCCCCGAGCGCTGCGGCGACCGGCTCCGTGTCCGCCAACGACCTCGACAGCCTGTTCGCGGATGCCGGGCTCGCGAGCGGCTCGCATCCCACGGTGTCGCCGGCGGCGCTGGCGGCGGCGGCGATGGACCGCACCCTAGAGGGGATCGATCAGGGGGCGCTGATCCTGCTCGACGGCACGGTGGCCGACGAGGGCGCCGATGCGGTCGCGGCGCCTGGGCTCGAGCGCCGCGCACTCGCCGGGCGGGTCCCGAGGCCCGGGAGCGAGAACGAGGCGATCGAGCTCGACATGCCCTACGAGGCCCCGCCCGAGGAAATCGACCTGGGCGATGCCCTGGAGCCGCTCGAGGTCGGCGAGGGCACCCAACCTGGCCTCGCCAAACCGCGCCGCGCGGGCAGCGCGCGCAAGGCACCCCCGCTGACGCTGCTGGGCGGTCGTTTGCGCGACTACCCGCGCCTCCGCATCAGCTTCGGCTTCGTGGTCGCGCTGGCGCTGAGCAGCGTCGTGCCGCTATGCCACACTGGGACGGTGATGCAGGACCGCGTGACCGCGCTGCGCTCGGACCTCTCGACCTTTCGCGCCGCCGGCCCACGTCTGGTTCGACCGGCCGACTACCGCCCGCCCCAGCAGGTCGAGGCGGAGATCGCGAGCGTCAAGCTGCGACACGGGGCCTTCGCGATGCTGATCTGGGTCGCGCTGTCGAGTGGCCTGCTCTTTCTCTGGTTTCGTTTCACATGAGCCTCGGCATGGCCTACCATGCGTCCGGCCGGGCTCGGCTGAGGAGACATCAATGGCCGGAATGAACGTTCTCGTCCTCGTCGCGCTGCTGCTCGCCGCCGCCGGCGGCACCGGCTGCGGCACGACCGCGGCCGGCACCAAACCCCTGGCGCGGGGACCGCACTATGCGCCCCTCGACCGCTCCCCCTGCCGCGAGGGCGGCAAAACGGTGAGCCGCCTCGACCTCAACCACGACGGTAAGCCGGATGTGAGCGAGCTCTTCGTCGGCGGCCAGCAGAACGTTGGCGGCCAGCCGAACGTTGGCGGGCAGCAGGGCGGGGGCGGCCCGCAGGCGGGGGGGCGGCCGGAGGCAGGCGGGGGGGGGGCAAACGTTGGCGGGCAGCAGAGTTGCAAGATCGTGGACCTCAATTTCGACGGTCGGCCCGACCTAACGCGCTACTTCGTCAATGGACAGGTGGGCGCCGAGGAGCTGGATCTCGACTTCGACGGTCGGATCGATCTCACCAACCGGATGGAGCAGGGGCAACTGGTGCGGCAGGAGCTCGACACGAACTACGACGGCAAGACCGATATCTGGCGCCTCTACCGCGGCGGCAAGGTCGACCGGCTCGAGCGCGATAGCACGGGGAACGGCCGCGTGGACTACTGGGAAGAGTACAGCGACGGTAAGCTGACCCGCGTCGGGCACGACGCCAACGGGGATGGCCGTCCCGACAAGTGGGAGAACGCCACTGCGAGCAGCGAAGAAGCCCCGCGCTAGCCCGCCCCGCCCCCACCCGGCGGCACCGCGCGCCGCCGCCGCGCCACCAGCCAGGCGACGCCGATCCCCAAGTTGTAGAGCGCGATCAGCGGCAGCGCCATCATCGACTGCGTCAACACGTCCGGCGTCGGCGTGAGCACGGCGCCCAGCACGAAGGCCACGATGATGAAGTAGGGATTCCAGCGCCACAGCGCGCCGTGGGTCACGACGCCAGCCAGCGCCAGGAAGCACAGCAACAAGGGCAGCTCGAAGATCGCGCCGAAGGCCACCAACAGCCGCCAGACCAGCGAGAAGTACTCCGACATCATCAGGGTCGGCTCGAGCGCGATTAAGCTGCCCTGCCCGGCTGTTACCCCGACGGCGGCGAAGACGCGCTGGAGCGAGCCGAAATCGGCGCGCGCGAAGCCGAGCAAGAAGCGAAAGCCGAGCGGAAAGACGACGAAGTAGCCGAAGCCGGCACCGCCGATGAAGAAGGCGCTGCTGAGCAGGGTGAAGGGGATGACGTAGCGCCGCTCCGTGGGCTTGAGCCCCGGGGCGACGAAGCACCAGAGCTGATAGAAGATCACCGGCACCGCCAGGAACACCCCGCCGAGCAGCGCGACCTTAATGTAGGTGGCGAAGGGTTCGATCGGGTTGGCGAAGTGCAGCTTCGGTTGGCCCAGCCCCGCGTCGCGCCAGGCCTGCACCAGCGGCCGCGCCAGCCAGGCGAAGAGCAGATCGCTGATCAGGTACGCGACCACCGTGCAAACCACCAGCGCGATCGCGCTGTAGATCAGCCGGCGCCGCAGCTCTTCCAGGTGCTCGACGAAGGTCATCGGCTGATCATGCATGCTTAGAGCTCGCGCGGCGGCGGCAGCGCCGGCGCTTCGGTTGCCGGGGCGGCGGCGGCCTGTTGCGGCGCCGGCTCCTCGGTGGCGACCCGGTGCACCTGCCGCTCGAAGTGATGCACCGTCTGCTGCAGATCGCCCCGCAGCTCCTCGAGCGGCTCGCGTAGCTCGCGCAGCGGCTGATCGACCGCCCCGCGCAGATCGGCGGAGGCGCGCCGCAGCTGGCGCAGGGCCTCGCCGAGCCCCTTGGCCAGCGCCGGCAAGCGCCGCGGCCCGAGCACGATCAGCGCCACGACCGCGATCGCCGTCAGCTCAGAGAAGGAAAGACCGAACATCACCGCCCCCAGACCAAAAAAGGCGTCCCGCGCCGTTCGGGTCCAGACTCAGGGGGCTTCTGGGGAATCCCGACCAATCGCCTCGGCCGTCCGGCCGTAAACAAACGGCTCACGCCAGAGCGCGCTTGTTTACGGCCTAGACGCCGAGCGAGATTGCTGGTGCCGGCGGACAGCGCAGCCCGCCGCTGCTGGCCCAGCGCCTCTGCCTACACCCGGTCAGTGTGTCACAGCAATGGCAACTGTCGCGGGGGGCCACAGCACGCGACGGCCCAGCCGTCACGCCGCAGCTCTGACGCGAGCGGGTCGTCACCGAGCCCGCCGAGCAGCACCACGCGCGTGGCCTGGCAGCCCCGCAGATACTGCGCCAGCTCGGCGTAGCTCGGCTGCTGGCCGAGGGCGAAGGCCGTCTCGCAGCCGCACCGCTGGGCCCGCGCGGCGAGGCCCGCACCGCCACCGACCAGCGCGCGGCGGGCGTGGGGCAGATCGGCGAGCGCGGCGACGTGCGCCGGATCGTCCGGCCACAGCGCCACCTCGCGGGCGACCGCTGGCGGCGGACGACGGGGCAAGCGCTCGCGACGCAGCGCGCGCAGCTCGAGCGGCGTGGCCCCGCTTGCCGCGTAGGCCTGGCAGGCGGCATAGATTTGCCGGTGTAGCCGCAGGACGTAGCCGGCGCGCGCCAAGCGGTGAGCCAGCTCCTGGCCCAACCCGAGGGGCGGGACGAAGAGCAGCGGGCCACCGACCGCCCTGCAGTGCGGTCTCGAGGAAGTCGAGCAGCGCCTGCTCGCTCGTCTCGGGGGTCGGTGCGTCGGGCGCACGCAGCGCGTCGGGGCCCGCGGGGACGACGGCCACCTCGCAGCGACGAACGGTGAGCTGCTGCGAGAGCAGCGGTGACGGCCGGCTGACGGGCCCGGTGTAGAGCACGCTGCGCGCGCCCCCACCGACCCACAACGCGGCCGCGCCCAGTGAGAAGCTCGACGGCAGCAGCTCGAGGTCGAGCCGGCCGAGCGAGAAGCGGCGGCCATAGGGCACGCTCAGCGCCTGGGACGGCGCGGCGTGCCCGTCCGCCCCGGCGGCCGCGCGGCGCCGCGGTGGCTGAAGCAAGCGCAGCAGTCGCACGGTGGGCTCGCTGGCCACCAGCCGCGCATGGCGCCCGGCACCGGCGATCCCCGCGTGGCTGACGAAGCAGAGCGCGTGCGGGCGCGGCGCGTCGAGCCACAGCGGCGTCCCGCGCAGGCGCACGCCGTCGTCGTAGCAGACGGGGGACGCGGCGAGGGCGACGGCGCGCGGCATCGCGGTGACCGCGCTCAGGGACGACCGAGGCCGCGCGCGAGCAGGGTCTGCGCCTGCTCGCGCGCCCAGCGGTCGGCCTCGATCACGGTCTCGAGCTCGTCGGTCGGCTGCACGGTGTGGGCGTCGAGGGTGCGGGCGATCAGCTCGGTGATGGCGACGAAGCGCAGCTGACCGGCGAGGAAGGCCGCCACCGCCACCTCGTTGCTGGCGTTGAGCACCGCTGGCGCGGTGCCCCCGCGGCGCAGCGCCTCGTAGGCCAGATCGAGCGCGGGAAAGCGCGCGCGATCGGGCGCCTCGAAGCTGAGCTGCGCCAGCCGCGCGAAGTCGAGCCGCGGGATCGGCAGCGGCAAGCGCGCCGGGTAGCCGAGCGCGAAGCCGATCGGCACCCGCATGTCGGGCGTGCCGAGCTGGGCCAAGACGGAGTCATCGACGTACTCGACCATCGAGTGGATGACGCTCTGCGGGTGCAGCACGACGTCGATCTGCGCGGCGGGTAGCCCGAAGAGCCAGTGGGCCTCGATCACCTCGAGGCCCTTGTTCATCAGCGTCGCCGAGTCGATCGTGATCTTGGGCCCCATCGACCAGGTGGGGTGCTTGAGCGCCTGTTCGCGCGTGACCGTGCTGAGGTCGGCGGTCTGGCGGAAGGGCCCGCCACTGCAGGTCAGGATCAACCGGCGCACAGCCTCGGGGCGCTGACCGCTGAGGCACTGGAAGATCGCGTTGTGTTCGCTGTCCACCGGCAGCAGCGTCGCCCCGCTGCGCCGAGCCTCGCTCGTGCAGAGCGCCCCCGCGGCGACCAGCGGCTCCTTGTTGGCGATGCCGACCTCGATCCCGCGACGGATCGCCACCAGGGTGGGTGCGAGGCCGATCACGCCGACCATCGCCGTCAGCACCAGCTCGACCCCGCCATGGCCCGCCACCGCGTCCGGGCCGCTCGGCCCGCAGACGATCTCGAGCCCGCGCGCCACGTCGTCTTCCAGCAGCGCCCGCAGCCGGGTGGCCTCCTCGGCGCCCGCCACCGAGACCAGCTGCGGCCGAAAGCGCCGCACCTGCTCGGCGAGGCGCTCGACGTTGCGCCCTGCCGCCAGCGCCAGCACCTCGAAGTGCTCGGGAAACGCGGCGACGACCTCGAGCGCGCTGACGCCGATCGACCCCGTCGCACCCAGAATGGCGATTCGCTTCATTGGCCCTTCCCTCATGCCCCCGGACCGCGCGGAGCCGGCTCGGTGTGGCGCCCGCGATCCAAGCCCCTAGACCGCGCCCAGCGCGAAGTGCGCGTAGTAGTAAACGTAGGGCGCGACGAAGAGCAGGGCGTCGATACGATCGAGCAGCCCCCCGTGGCCCGGCAAGAGCCGACCCGAATCCTTGACGCCGACACTGCGCTTCAGCATCGACTCGACCAGATCGCCCAGCATGCCGAGCACGCTACCAGGCACGGCGATCAACAGCACGTCCCCCCAGCCGAGCTGCGGCAAGTACCACAGCTTGGCGACCGCCACAGCGCCGAGACCCGCCGCTACCGCCCCGACCGCGCCCTCGACGCTCTTGCCCGGGCTGATCCGCGGATAGAGCTTGTGCCGGCCCCAGGCGCGTCCCACGAGATAGGCGCCGGTGTCGGCCAGCCAGGTCAGGCTGAGCAGCAGCACCAACCAGAGCGGACCGTGCTCCAGCCGCTTGAGCAACGCCACGGTCGCTAGCGGTAGGGGCACGTAGAGCACGCCGAAGAGCAGCAGCGCCGTCGCGGTCGCGGCGCGCGGCAGCTCGCGGTGCCCGAAGAGCTGCAGCGTCGCGAGCAGCATCGTGGTCGCGATCAGCAGCGGCAGCAGCAGTCCGGGGGCGGGGGCCCAGACGACGACCACGCCCGCGAGCAGCCCCAGGCCCACGCCAACGGCGCGCAGCGCGCGGGCCTCGTCGCGCAGCGTCATCGCGTAGAGCTCGGCCTGGGCCAGGGCCGCCACCAGGTGGACCACACACGCCACCCCCAGCACGCCCCGTTGCAGCACCAGCCAGACGAGCGGCGGGATCAGCGCCACGATCGACAGGCGGCGCAGCAGATCCCGATCGAGAAAGGCCATCAGCCCGCCCTCGCCGCGAGGCGGGGCGCCCCCCGAAGAAAACACCCCCTCGGCCGCGCCCCCCCCCCCGGCCGGCGGGGCGGCCCCCCCCCCCCCCCAACAACTTCTTCGCCGCGGCGGGGGGGGGGGCGGGCGGGCGCCCCGCCCGTTGTGGAGTTTTCTCGAGCGGGTCCTTAGGCTGCCGCCATGCGGCCTTCAGCTGCCGCCAGCGTCCGCCGCGGGTGGGCGGAGCTGTGCGGAGGTGCGGCCGTAGCGGCGCTCGCGGCTCTGGAACTCGGCCACTGCCGCCAGCAGGTCGGGCTTGCGGAAATCGGGCCACATCGTCGACGTGAACAACAGCTCGGCGTAGGCCAGCTCCCACAGCAGGAAGTTGGAGAGCCGCATCTCGCCGCTGGTGCGGATCAGCAGATCCACCGGCGGTAGCCCCGCCGTGGCCAGATAGCTGCCGACCAGCGCCTCGTCGATTTGCTCGGGCTGGAGCGTGCCCTGTCGCACCCGCTCGGCGATGCTGCGCGTGGCCCGCGCCAGGTCCTCGCGGCCCCCGTAGCTGAGCGCCAGGCACAGCACCATCGACTGCCGTGCCGAGGACAGCTTCATCAGCACGCCGAGCGCCTCACGCACCAACAGCGGCAGCCGCTCCAGCTCGCCGACGGCCGCGAGGCGGATGTCGTTACCCAGGATCTCCTCGCGCTCGTCCAGCACGTAGCGGTAGAGCAGCTCCATCAGCGCATCGACCTCGTCTCGCGGCCGATCCCAGTTCTGTTCGCTGAAGGCGAAGAGCGTCAGCACGGGAATGCCGATCGCGCGCGCCGCGCGCACGACCTCACGCACCGACTCGGCCCCCTTGCGGTGGCCCTCGATGCGCGGCAGGCCACGCTGGCGAGCCCAGCGCCCGTTGCCATCCATGATGATCGCGACGTGCCGCGGCAGGGCGTGGACGTCGATCGCGAGGGCCGCCGAGTCACTCTCGGACATGCCCCGCCCGTACCATGCGCCACCAGGCGTGGCAAGCCATCGCCCGGCATCCTGTCCGGTATCCCACACCCGCCCCGATGTGGTTGGCAGGGTCAGCCCGATGTCGTAGAGTCGGCGCCCGTTGGGGGAGGCAGGGGAACATGAACCTCGTTTTTCTGGGACCGCCGGGGGCCGGCAAGGGCACGCAGGCGCGCACGGTGGCCGAGCACTTCGGCGTGCCGCACATCTCGACCGGGGACATCATCCGGGCGACGATCAAGCAAAGCACGCCGCTCGCCACCGAGCTACGCGGCTTCACCGAGGCCGGGCAGCTGGTGCCCGATGAGCTGGTCGATCGCATGGTCGAGCAGCGCCTCGATCAGCCGGACTGCGCGCGCGGCTTCCTGCTCGACGGCTATCCGCGCACGCTGGCCCAGGCCCGCGCCTTCGACGCGGTGCTCGAGCGCAGCGGGCGGCGGCTGACGCACGTGGCGCTGTTCGAGCTCGACGATGCGCTGCTGGTGGAGCGAATCACGGGGCGCCGCAGCGACCCGCAAACGGGCCGCATCTACCACCTGACCTTCGATCCGCCGCCGGCCGAGCTGGCCGCGCGCCTGGTGCAACGCAGCGACGATACCGAGGCCGTCGTGATCCGCCGGCTCACCGAATACCACGACAAGACCGCTCCGCTCGTGCCCTACTACGAGCGCCGCGGGCTGCTACGGCGCATCGACGGCGCCGCGGCTATCGAACAGATTGGCGAGCAGCTCCGCCGCGTTCTCAGCGGCGTGAGCGCCGACTGAGGAGCACCACAGTGGACAGCGGCAACGTGGC
This sequence comes from Pseudomonadota bacterium, assembly GCA_016702545.1. GTDB lineage: Bacteria > Myxococcota_A > Polyangia > JADJTL01. The sequence continues at coordinate 59,550 of JADJDT010000023.1, forward strand.
TCGCAAGCGCCGACCCAGCCTCTGGCGCATGCCGGTGGTGGGCGCCGACGTCGAGTCGGTCAAGCGCTCGTTCCTGCGCCACATCCAGACGTCACTCGGACGCGACGAGTACTCGGCGACCCCAGCGGACCTCTACGAGGCCCTCTGCCTGTCGGTGCGCGAGCACCTGCTGATGCGCTGGATCCAGACCCAGCAGACCTATTACCACACCGACGCTCGCCGGGTTTACTACCTGTCGATGGAGTTCTTGATGGGTCGCGCGCTGCATAACGCGCTGTCCAACCTGGGACTGCTCGACGTCTATCGGCGCGCGATCGCCGAGCTGGGCTACTCGCTCGACGAGCTCGAGGAGCAGGGGACCGAGCCCGGCCTGGGCAACGGCGGGCTCGGGCGACTGGCGGCCTGCTTCCTCGACTCGATGGCCACGCTGCAGCTCCCGGCCGTCGGTTGCGGGTTGCGCTACGACTACGGCATCTTCCGCCAGGAGATCCTCGACGGTCGCCAGATCGAGGAGCCCGACGACTGGCTGCGCCTGGTCAATCCGTGGGAGATCGCGCGTCCCGCGCAGGCGGTGCGCGTGCAGTTCGGCGGGCGCGTGCAGCTCTATGACGACGGCACGGGCCGACTGCGCTCGCGCTGGCTCGACACGCACGACGTGCAGGCGGTGCCCTACGACACGCCGATTCCGGCCTACGGCAACAGCACCGTCAACACCCTGCGGTTGTGGAGCGCGCGAGGCACCGAGGACTTCGACCTCGAGGACTTCAACGTCGGTGACTACGTCGGCGCGGTGACGCACAAGGTGATGGCCGAGAACATCACCAAGGTGCTCTACCCCAACGACAACTTCTATTCGGGCAAGGAGCTGCGCCTCAAGCAGCAGTATTTCCTCGTCGCCGCCACGCTGCAGGACGCGCTACGCCGCCACCTGGTGACCCACCCGACGCTCGACGATTTGCCCGAGAAGGTGGTGTTCCAGCTCAACGACACGCACCCGGCGCTGTCGATCGTGGAGCTGCTGCGGATCCTGCTCGACGAGCACAACTTCAGCTGGGAGAAGGCGTGGGGCATCGTCACCAGCACGATGGCCTACACCAATCACACGCTCTTGCCCGAGGCGCTGGAGAAGTGGCCCGTCGACTTGATGCAGCGCGTGCTGCCGCGCCACCTGCAGCTCGTCAACGACATCAACCAGCGCTTCCTCGACGACGTGCGGCTGCGCTACCCCGGCGATCACGACATGGTCAGCCGGCTGTCGCTCTTCGAGGAGGGCTCGACCAAGCGGCTGCGGATGGCGCACCTGGCGGTCGTCGGCTCGTTCTCGGTCAATGGCGTCGCCAGCCTGCACACCGACCTGCTGAAGAAGCGCGTGATGCCCGACTTCCACCGGCTGTGGCCGGAGCGATTCAACAACAAGACCAACGGCGTGACGCAACGCCGCTGGCTGCTCGCCTGCAATCCCCCCTTGGCCACGTTGATCACGAACCGCATCGGCGCGGGCTGGATCACCGATCTCGATCAGCTGCGCCGGCTCGACCCACTGCGGGACGACCCCGAGTTCCTGCGCGAGCTCGATGGCGTCAAGCTCAGGGCCAAGCAGCGCCTGACCGAGCACCTGCGCCAGAGCCACGGCGTCGAGCTCGACCCCTACGCGATCTTCGACGTGCAGATCAAGCGCATCCACGAGTACAAGCGCCAGCTCCTCAACGCGCTGCACATCGTGCACCTGTATTTGCGCATCAAGCGCGATCCAGGGGCGCTGCGCACGCCACGCGCCTTCATCTTCGGCGGCAAGGCCGCGCCCGGCTACGCGATGGCCAAGCTGGTGATCAAGCTGATCAACGATTTGGGCGCGCGCATCAACAGCGACCCGCAGATCGGGCGCCGGCTGCAGGTGCTCTTTTACCCGAACTACAACGTCTCGGCCGGGGAGCTGATCTTCCCGGCAGCCGACGTCTCGGAGCAGATCTCGACCGCGGGCTTCGAGGCCTCCGGCACCGGCAACATGAAGTTCGCGCTCAACGGGGCGCTGACGATCGGCACCCTCGACGGCGCCAACGTCGAGATCGCCGAGCAGGTCGGCGACGACAACATCTTCATCTTTGGCCACGACGTCGACGAGGTCGCGCGGCTGCGCCGCGAGGGCTACGACCCGCGCGCGATCTATCGCGACGACCAGGACGTGGCCGAGGTGATCGACCTGATCAGCGGTGACTTCTTCAGCCCGGATGAGCCCGGGCTCTACCAGCCGCTGATCGAGTCGTTGCTCGATCGCGACTACTATCTGCTGCTGGCGGACTTCGCGGCCTATCGCCAGACCCAGCTCAAGGTCGACGCCGCCTACAGCGACCGCAGCCGCTGGATGCGCATGTCGCTGGCCAACATCGCCCGCACGGGGATGTTCTCGTCGGACCGCACGATCCGCGACTACGCCGCCGAGATCTGGCGGCTCCGGCCGGTCCCGGTCGAGCTGACCTAGACAGGGTCGCGTGGAGCACGATCCATCCCGGGCCGCGTTGCGGCTGTGCTCCGGTGCTACGTACCAGCCCGTACGCCCGCCCGGTGCTCGCCGCCCGGCGGCCTCCACGCGACCCTGTTTGTGCCACGCTCAAGGCGACTCTGTCTGATTATGGTCGGAAGCCGAAGGTCACCTGCACGATGCTCCCGTCGGCGGCCGGCGTGGCGCCGGTCTGGCTCATCAGGTCAGTGATCGTGGTGCTCGACATCACCGAGCTCAACCCCATCGGCCAGGGGAAGCTGCAGCTCAGCGTCAGCGTGTTGGCCGCCACGGCGGCCTCGGTGATCGTCCCCGTGCAGCGCGCGATGGTCGTATCCCACTCGGTGATGATGATGCTGTCGTGGTCGAGCACCTCGACGTCGATGGTCTTGCCGACGAGGTCGCCGCGCTGCAGCCCGCGCAGCAGCATCAGGTTCGGCGCATCCCCGCTGAAGGCGTCGGAGGTGGCCGCCTTGCCGCCCACGGAGACCCGCACGCGCGGGTCACAGCCCCAATCGGTCAGCGCGATGCCGTAGCGCAGGTACATCGTCCGCCGCACAATCGCCAGCTTGTTCATCGAGCCCCAAAGCCAGCCCATGATCGGGACGATTCTCAGCGCCCAGGTCGCCGGAATCGCCAGGTTGCGGGCGTCCCAGAGGTTGCAGGCCAGCGCGGCCTCGAAGCCCGACTGGACGCTGCTCAGCCGCAGGGCGTACTCGCTGCCGTCGTCCTGCACCCCGGTCGTCCCCGTGCCGTTGCCGTAGAGACCCGTGTTGTTGCCGGCAGGGGGGGTCTGCGTGCCGTAGGGGTTGGAGCTGCCGGTGTAGCCGTTCGTCGGCGTGTAGCCGCCGAAGGGGTCCTGCGGGTTCGTGCCGGTGGGCGTCTGGGTGCCGGGCGCCGTGCCGCCAGGGTTGAGCGCTTGACCGCCCCCGCTCCCAGTCCCGGTGCCGTCCCCCGGCGCCGGCGTGGTCGGGGCGCCCTGGCCCTTCTCCCAGGGTGCGCCGAAGTCCGAGCCGCCGTCAGCGCCACCGCAGGCGACCAGCAGCAGGGCGCAGGCCGCGCCGAAGACCGGGCCGAAGATTCCGCCGCATCGCCGTGTCGTGGTGCTCATCGCCGCTCCTCAGGAGACGCCCGCGCGCGCCCCGAGCCTAGCCATAGCGACATCCGTGCCAGCCGGGACGCGCCGCGCTCGTCCTGGATTCATTCATGCTTGCGATGGCTTAGAAGGGGTCTCGGTACGGCCCGCGCGCGCGGCGAGCGACGGGGCGATTAGCCGGACTGACGGCTGCTGTCGCCAGACCGCGTGGCTGTGCGCGTGAAGCGGCCGCGACGGAGGCGCGCCACGGCGAGCGCCGCGAGGAGCAGCACGAGACTGAAGGGCGGCTGCTGCGGGCCGGCCGCCAGCCCGCAGCCGAGCACCGCGCCCGCCGGGTCGGCACCCCCCACGCCCGCGAGCGAATTGACGCTGGCGGCGAGGCCCGGGGTCGGCGCGAGCACCAGCGCCACGCAGCGGAGCTGGCCCTCGGCGCACATCACCGTGCCCTGGCCGCCGGCGTCGAGGGTGCACGAGGACCCACCTCCCGGGTTGCCGTTGTCGGGGAAGCCGTCGCAGTCGTCGTCCTGGCCGTTGCACTGCTCACCCTTGGGCGTGCAGGTGGTCGTGGTGGCGCAACCACCGGCAACATCGTCGATCGTGCCGTTGCAGTCGTTGTCGAAGCCGTCGCAGAGCTCGGCCGAGGCGGGGCGCGCCTGGCAGTGCAGCTCGCCACCCGCGCAGACGGTGGTACCCGCGTGACAGGCGCCCTGGCCCGCCTCCACCGGACAGGGCAGCCCCTCGAACTGGCGCACGTCCGCGGCCTCGTCGATCTGGCCATCGCAATCGTCGTCGACCCCGTTGCAGGTCTCCGTCGTCGGCGCGCAGCGCGCGGCGGCGGTCGGCGCGGTCCGTGCCAAGCTCAGGAGCAGCGCATCCTGCTCGGCCGTACTCGACGCGCCGTAGTAGCCCGACGCCTCGTAGTAGCCCGAGCTGTAGGAGTCCGCCGCGTAGCCCGTCAAGGGATAGCGCCCGTAGACCGTCCCGGCATTGGCGTAGAGCCCAGCATTCGCCAAGCGGGCACTGCAAGCGCTGTAGCAGTAGCGCGTGCGCGTGCTGGTCTCGGCCACGACCGTCCCGAGCTCGTTGTTGCAGTCGGTGTTGACGCAAGCCGTATTGTTCAGCTCGTTACGCACCGGCTGGTAGCCCGACGCCGACGCATAGGCCCCGGAGGACGGCGTAGCGCGCCAATCCTGCCACTCGGCGACCGCGCGATCCCAATAGGCGTTGGCCGCGTCGGCGGCAGCCCCGGTGGTCGTCACGGTCTGGTTCCACGCGATGGTCGCGCCTTGCTGGGTCGCATCCCACGCGGTCCCGACGCCATTCACCACCCTGTCGTACCCCGACTCGCCGGCCGCCGCAGCAGCAGCCGCCGCCGCCCTCGCTTCTTCCGTCCACCTGCTGACGGACAAACTGACCGGTGTGCCCTGTGCCTCGGCGTAGGTCGGGCTGGAGCCCGGATCGAGGACCCCACCATCGCCGCCGACGACGAGCTGAACATCGCTGCCGTAGTACCGGGCGAGGATCTGGTCATAGGTGGCGCCCTGCTGGGCGAGGGACTGCGCCCCGAGTTGGGAGAGGCCGCGACCATGCCCGCCCTTGCCGAAGAACTCCGTCTCGAAGACATAGCCACCTTTGAGGAGCACCTGACCACGCGTGCTGCTGACTGCGGCGCGGGCGCTGGCCGAGGGAGTCTTGCCGCAGCTATAGACCTGCGAGAGCGTGTCATCGGTCACGTCGGCACAGCCACGCGCCCTACCCTTCCCACCGTTGGCCTTGTGGTGACAAACGAACTCCCGGGCGGCCACCGCCTGAGCCTTGAGCGCTTCGGGATTCCAGCTCGCCGGCACCTCGCAGGTAACCACCTGTGGCAGGTATTGGCTCTCGAGGTCGAGCTCCACCACCTCGCCGGTCGCGCACGATGCACCGCGAGCCGCCCCGAGCAGGACGCGGACCGTCTGACACCCCGCAAGCCCTTCGCTGGGATCGTAGACAAAGCTCCGGCTCGGCGCCGCCAGGGTCTGCTCAACTGCCGTCGAGTCGCGCTCCGACGATACCAGGCCGCAACCCGTCGGCAGGGCGAGCGCCAGCAGGGCGACGAGCGCCGCTGCGCCCGCTCGGCCATGGGGTTCACGCGAAGGACGCCCGCGCGGGCGCAACCGCCGCCGGCGGCCGCGGGACCACCCGAGCGCGGCGAGCACCAGCAGGCCCCAGGCTCCCGTCCTCGCCCCCGTATCGGCGGGCCGCCGGTCCAGCGCGCAGCCAAACACTCCCGGGTCCTCGCTGGCGCCGGAGGCCGCCGCGCTGCCACCCGCGCTCGCGCCGGCGCCCGCACCGGGGGCCTCGAAGCTGAGCGCCAGGCACTGCAGCTCGCCGTGGGTGCACATCACCGTGCCCTGACCGCCGCCGGCCTCGGTCAGGGTGCAGGGCGCGCCGCCGCCAGGGTTGCCGTTGTCGGGGAAGCCGTCGAGGTCCTCGTCCTTGCCGTTGCACAGCTCGGGCGCGGGCTTGGAGGCGGCCTGCGCGGTCGCGGCGCAGCCACCGGCCACATCGTCGATCGTGCCGTTGCAGTCGTTGTCGAGGCCATCGCAACTCTCGGGCGCGGGCGCGCGGGGCTGGCACTGCAGCTCGCCGCCGGCGCACTTCATCGTGCCGGCCTGGCACCCACCGACGCCGCTGCTCGGGCAGGGGAGGCCCTCCACCTTTTTCAGGTCGCTCGCTTCGTCGATTTGGCCATCGCAATCGTCGTCCCGACCATTGCACTGCTCGGCGGCCGGCGTGCACGCAGCCGCGATCGTGCCCGTGCTGAGCAGGCCGTTGTCGAGACCCCCCGTGGCGAGCGCCCCCGTACAGGCCGAGCGCCGGGTACAGACCGGAGCGCCGCCGCTGCACACGACGATCCCCAGGCGGCAGTCGCCAAGACCGACCGGGGCGCTCTCGAGCTCGCAGGCGCCCCCGGCGTTCCAGCAGGCCGCCAGGCCGCTCGCCGCCGCGTAGCCCGTCCCGCCGTAATAGCTCGTCCCGCCGTAGTAGCTCGTCCCGCCGTAGTAGCTCGTCCCGCCGTAGGATCCCGGATAGTAGCCCGTCCCGTTGGGCCGCCACCCGGGCAAGGCCTCGGCGTTGCCCGAGCCGCTCGCGCTCGCCACCAGTTGCTTGGTGCCCGAGACCGCGGAGTTGCCCATGTCGGCGGCCATGGTCGCAGCGGCCGTTGCCCACCCAGAGGTCGTTTCTAGCACCGTGTCGGTGGTCGCTTTGGCGTATGCGGTCGTGCCATCCCAGAGTTCTCCCGCACTGTTCTTCGCCGCCTGCCAGGCCGCTTCGGCCGCCGCGCCGGCTTCGGTCAGCGTTGACCCGATCCGCCAATCGCCGGCTCCGGACCCAGCTTCGGCATTGGCCACCACGGCAGGCACCGTCACAACGTTGTCACCTTCGGCGGCATAGACGGGCAGCTCCTCCGTCCGCTGGTGGGTCGGAACCGCATCCGTGGACCCATCGCGCACCAGCGCCAAGTAGTAGTTCCAGTCCCACGCTCCCGGGCACGAGCGCGGCACCACGTCGTTGTGACCCACAATGTTGGGCCGGTCGCAGGGCTGAATGCCGTGGCGCCGACAGATGTCGCGCACCAGCGCGGCGCTGGCCTGGTACTCCGCGGGCGAGAAGACATAGCCCGCTGTCACGAGCCCCTCATGCTCGATGCCGATCGAGTGCAGATTCACCTCGCGGCTGCCGGCATGGTAGGCCGTGTGCCTCTCGGACACGGCCTGGGCGACCCTCCCGTCGCGACCGACGATGTAGTGGGCGGAGACGCTGACCGTGGCGCCGCTGGCCTGCACCTGCTCGGCCTGTTGAAAGAAGTTCTTCGCGCTGGCGAAGCTTCCGTTGATCACATGAATGACGATTTGGGTCACCGCGCGGCCTTCGCGGCCCTCGCGGAAGTGGCTCGGGTAGGCTCCCGACCAGTCGGCCCGACTGTAGTCCGTCGTCCCGATCATCGCCCGCTCCGCACCTCCCCCGGACTCCGGAGGCGCGCAGCCAACGAGGAGGAGGGCGAGGCCAAGAACCCTATGTCGCAGGAGGATCGTCACCGAGTAGGGGCACTAGCAACGCGCGTGCCGCCGCTCCCATGGCGGAAACGCTTTGAGATCCAAGGCCTTTCCGGATCCACCCGCCGCGCTGGGGCCGGCCGCGCCTGGGCCGGCTGACCCCAGGCGTGGCCGCCGGCAGGTCGAGCGACCACGGCGCTGCGCGCGCCTTCCGCGCGGCGAGCCAGGTACTCAGCGACGGGCGGGGCGCCCTTGCAGCACCAGGGTGAGGCCCGCGGCGACGATCAGCCCGCCGCCGAGGAGGGCCAGCGGGTCGGGTAGCTCGCGCCAGACGAGGTAGCCGATCGCCAGCGCCCAGACCACCGAGCTGTAGCTGGCGGCCGCGACCCGCGGCGCCTCGTCGTGGACGTAAGCGTGGGTCATCAGCAACTGCCCGGCGGTGCCGGCCAGGCCTGTCCCGATCAGCAGGCCCCACTGGGGCAGGCTTGGCACGACGAAGCGCCCGAGGCTGAAGGCCGTACCACCGAGGATCTCGACCAGCGAGAAGGCGATCACGATCAGCAGCGGGTGATCGCTCGCGCTCAGCCGCCGCACGGCGAGGTGCGCGAGGGCGCTGAAGACGACTCCCACCAACACCACCAACACCAGCAGATCGAAGTGCGCGTTGGCCGGTCGCAGCACCAGGGCCGTACCCGCCAGGCTGACGAGCAGCACCAGCGCCGTGCTGCGCGCGGTGCGCTCGCCGAGCAGCCACGGGGCCAACATCGCGACGAAGAGCGGCTGCAGGCGATTGAGCAACGTGACGATCGCCAGCGGCGCGCGTTGCAGCGCGAAGAAGAGGGATGAGATGCCGACGAAGCCGAGCAGGGCGCGCAGCAGCAACAAGGCCGGCCGATGCATCCGCAGCGGCACGCGCTGCGCCCGCGCCAGCAGCAGCAGCAGGGGCAAGCCGAGCAGGGCCCGCACCAGCACGGCCTCGGCGAAGGGGAAGGCGGGGCCCAAGGCCTTGACGCAGGCGCTCATCGCTGAGAACGCGGCGGAGGCCAGCACCATCAGCGTCACGCCGCTGAAGCCACGCGCTTGCATCGCAGGGGCGCCCCGGGGGCCCTAGCGCGCCATCGGCACGCCGAAGACCGCGCCCTCGCCCGGTCGCTTGCACCACGCGCCCGGCTGCTTGACGGCGGCCGCGATCGTCGCGGCGTCGGACCAGCCTGGGCGGGCGGCCAGCGCGTCGAGTTCGCGCCGCCCCAGCTCGCGCAGCGCGCGGTAGGCGGTCTTGTTGAGCATGGTCGAGTTCCAGAAGAGGAAGCCCTCGGCCCCCGCCGCGCGCGCCGCCAGCACCTGACGCTTGATGAAGTCGCCGCCGAAGAAGGGCACGTTGTTGGGGTAGGACTGCAGGAAGGGGCGCAACACCACCGACGGCGGCATCTTCAGCCGCGCCCGCCACAGACCACACTGGATGAAGTCGTAGACCCACTCGCTGATCGTCTGGTCGCGGAAGTAGGTCGTCATGCCGTTGGCGTACATCATCGGCGAGATCGCCTCGACGTAGCGCGACATCGTCTCGACCGTCTGTCCGAGCTCGCGCGGATCACCGTCCACCAGCGTCGTCAGCCCATAGATGTCGACCGAGAGTGGCACGCGCAGCGCGCGATCGATGCGCTCGAGGAAGCCGGTGATGAGCTGCGAGCGGGTGCGCGCATCACCGGCCTGATGCAGCCACAGCCCGACCTTGCCCGCGTTGCCCTTGGGAAAGCGGATGTAATCGAGCTGGATCTCGTCGACGCCGAAGCTCTCCCACTCGCGCGCCAGATCGATGATGTAGTCCTGGGCCTCGGCCGACCATTGGTCGATCCAGCCGGCACCGGCACGGAAGAGCCGGCGTCCGTGCGGCTGGAAGCGCACCGAGAGGTCCGGGCGCACGTAGGGCAGCCGGCTGTCCTTGAAGCAGACGATGCGGGCGATCACATAGATGCCGCGCCGGTGGAAGGCCTCGACGATGGCGCGTGGGTCGCGCATCAGCGGCCACTGCACGCCGCGCGTCAGCGGCACCAGGCTGGGCCACAGCACCTGCCCCCAGTCGTCCTTGACGTCGATCACCACCGCGTTCATCAGCGCGTCCTGCATCACGCCGGAGGCGCGCTCGGCACCGACCCGATAGAGGTACGCCGCCGTCAGGTAGAAGCCGCGCGCGGCCCGGCCGAGGGGCGTCAGCGTGTCGGCGAGACCGTGGTCGGGATAGACCTTGCGCGTGTAGGGCCGCAGCTCGGTCGAGTAGCTGCGGTGCCGCAGCTCCTCGGCGTTGGCGGGCTCGCCCGCCCGAGCGGCAGGGCGGGGTGTTCCCGCCGCGGCGAGCAGCGTCAGCAGCCCCACGAGCTGCCGTCGGGCGCCCTTCTGATCACGCTTCATGTTTCACTCTCGACCTTCGAGCGTGTCGCGGTCGCCAGGGGCGCCGCCAGGCCGCGTGATATCTCGCGCCGCGGCGCCGGCGCTCGCTACTTCGCCGGCGCGCAGGGGCGCGGCGGGGCAGGCGCCCCCCGGACACGGCGCGAGGGCCAGGTCCGCCCCGGCGCCCCGCGGGCGTGGGCTTCGCTCAGGACCCGATCGAAAACAACTTGATCAACTGGGCGTTGAGGCGCCCGCCGGGCAAGGCGCAGCGACGAAGGAATACTGTTGGTATCGCGAGGAGCTGCAACGCAGCCCGGCGGGATGGATCGACGGCCAGATGGATGAGTTATTTCCGAGCGGGTCCTTAGCCGATGGGGGCCGTGGCGGCGCGGAGCCAGGCCCGGTCGCTGCGGTCGAGGTGGGGGCTCAGTTGGTGGCGGACGCGGCGGTGGTAGGCGTCGAGCCAGCGACGCTCGGCGACGGTGAGCAGAGCCGTTGAGATCAGCCGGCGGTCGAAGGGGCAGAGCGTCAGCGGATCGAAGGCGAGGAAGCCCGGCAGGTCCGCGGGGGCCTCCTGTACCACGACGAGGTTTTCGAGGCGGATGCCGTAATGCCCTGGCCGGTAGTAGCCGGGCTCGATGCTGAGCACGTTGCCGGGCTCCAGCGCGACGCCCGTGCAGCGCGCGCTGAGCGACTGCGGGCCCTCGTGGACGCCGAGGTAGGAGCCGACGCCGTGACCGGTGCCGTGGGCGTAGTCGAGCCCGACCTGCCACAGCGCCTGACGCGCCAGTGCCTCGATTCGTCGCCCGGGCGTCCCGCGCGGGAAGCGGCACGAGGCCAACGCGATGTGGCCCTTGAGCACGCGCGTGTAGTGCTCGCGCTGGAGCGCCGTCGCCGCGGCCCCGAGCAGCACGGTGCGCGTGACGTCGGTCGTGCCGTCGAGGTACTGGCCACCGCTGTCGAGCAGCAGCAGGCCGCGCGCCGCCAGCGCGGCGTTGGTGGCCGCCGTGGCGCTGTAGTGCACCACGGCACCGTGGGCACCGTAGGCGACGATCGGCGCGAAGCTCTCGCCGCGGTAGTGCGCGCCCGCGGCGCGCAGCCGCGCCAGCACCTGCGCCACCTCGAGCTCGGTCAAGGGCTGTTGGCCCACCACGCGCCCGAGCCAGCTGAGCAGCCGCACCAAGGCGACGCCATCGCGCCGGTGGGCCTCCCGCGTGCCCGTCAGCTCGGTCGCGTTCTTGCGCGCCTGCAGCGCGGCGATCGGCGAGCGCGCGTGGACCAGCGGGCAGCCGCGCAGCTTGTTCAGCAGCCAGACGCTGGCGTTCGCCGGGTCGACCCAGACGCGGTCGCCCTGGCGCGCCAGGGCCGCCAGCGCGCGCGCGAAGTCGTCGTAGGGTGCGACCTCGACCCGCCCCCCCAGCGCGTGCCGGGCGCTCGCCGTCAGCCGCGCGGGGTCGCAGAAGAGCCAGGCGCGCCGCGGGCCGACGATGGCCCAGGCCACCGCCACCGGAGTGTGCGCGAGGTCGGCTGCGCGCAAATTGAAGAGCCAGGCGATCGCCTCGAGGGCGCCGATCACGTGCGCGCCGGCGCGCCGTTCGCGCAGCGCCGCCCGCACGCGCGCGAGCTTCTGCGCGACCGTCTCGCCGGCGAAGCGCCGCGGGTGCGCCACCACAGGTGATGCCGGCCGCGGCGGTCGGTCGCTCCAGATCGCATCGACGAGATGGGTCCCGCGCAGCACCAGACGCGCACCAGCGCCCTCCAGGGCGGTCTCCAGCCGCTCGGCCGCACTGCGCGAGAGGGCGCGCGCATCGACGCCGAGCGTCTGCCCGGGACGCAGCGTCTGCGCCAGCCACGCGGGCAGCGTCGGCACACCCGGCGCGCCCTCGCGCCAGAGCACGACCGACGAGCCCGCGAGCTCCTGCTCGGCCTGCAGGTGGTAGCGGCCGTCGGTCCACAGACCGGCCTGCGCCAGCGTCACGACCGCGTCGCCCGCCGAGCCGCTGAAACCCGTCAACCACTGCCGTCGCTGCCAGTGCAGCGGCACGTACTCCGACTGATGCGGATCGGCGCTCGGGATCAGATAGGCGTCGAGCCCGCGCGCGCGCATCAGCGCACGCAGGGCCGCGATCCGTTGCTCGGTGACGGTCCCACGCTGCGGGGCGAGGGCCCCGGGCACGACGCGCTGCGCCATCATCGACCCCATTTCTCGGCGGGCGCGCGCCGCCGCACCAGCCCGAAACGCGCCAAGGTCTCGACCCAGGGCCAGACGAGCTGCTCGACCGGATGATCGTAGACGGCGCGAAGCCGATCGGAGTCGGTGGTCAAGTAGGCGACCTGCCTGCCTACCGGTGCCCAGTGGTGAGTGGCCTGGGGCGGTGATTCTCGCTCACTGCGTGCGAAGGCCACCGTGGCCTCATTGCGCACGCGCGTCGCGCTGCCCACCGCATCGGCCGTCAAGACCTGGCTGTCTTGGTCCGCGCCACCGCTCAATTCGTTGAGCACATGGTGCGTATAGACCAGGGCGTCGGGTAGCCAGGCGGCGCGGGTCGAAGCGCGCGTGTGCGAGGTCGGAGCCTCGGCGAGCCACTGACCGTCGCGGTGCAGCACACGCGCGCGCTCGAGCGAGAGCGAATGCGTCCCGCTGAGCGTCGCCACCAGCGCCGGCGTATCGAGCAGGGCGCGCAGCCCGCGCAGCACGGCGCGAATCGCCGGCCAGGAGTGGGTGGCCTGATAGGGCTTGAGCAGGCGCTCGCCGAGCACCATCGCGCGCGTCAGCTTGGCCATCGCCGCGCTGCCGTGCGCCGAGCCGTTGGCCGCGGAGAACAACAGCCCGCGCGCTACCAGCCGATCGAGCTGACGCTGCTCGGCGGGCGTGCCGCTGAAGAGCAGGTGCTCGGCCAGCAAGGCGTTGGCGGCGCCCTGGCTGTAGCCGAGCAGCGCAAAGGGTCCGTCGCAGGCGGCGATCGCCTCGATGATGCGCTCGGCGTTGTGCTCGAGCGAGCGACCCGTGCCCGTGGCGGCCCGCACGACGCGCACCCCGCGCTCGGCCTCGAGCTGCGCGAACACGCCCGCCAGCTCCTCGCCCTCCGCGCCACCCGTCACCACCCCCATGCAGCTGACGATGGTCAGCGCGTAGTGGCCCGCCTCAGGCTCCCAGAGCGCGCGCAGCAAGGGATCGGCCAGCAGCTGGCGCTGGTCCGCCGCGCGCGCGTAGAGCGCCCGCACCACCGCTGTCACACGGGCCTGCTCGTCGGCGAGCACCTGCCCTCCGGTGCGCGCGTGCAACCAGCGCGCGACCCCCGGCTCCTCGCGGCGCAGCTCCCGCAGGACCGACAGCACGCGCAGGGCCTCCTCGTTGCGGCCCCAGAAGCGCGCCAGCCAGGGCAGCTCGAAGGCCCGGCGCTCCTCGACCAGCAGCGCAGCACAGGCGGCGGCGGCCCGCTCGTAGCCCTGGCAGACGCCCAGCCGCCCGTCGGAGGACGCCCCGGCGACGAGCCAGGCCTGCCCCTGCGCGTCGGCCCCGGCCAGCGCCTGTTGCGCCTCCCGCGCCAGCGGCACGCCTGCCGGCGACAGCGCCAGGGGCCCGGGGACCGGGTGACGCACGCGCTGTAGGTGCTGCTTGCGCGCGAGATAGCCGTCGCCCCCTGCCAGGACGCGCTCGGCGAGCAGCGAGAGCTGCTCGTAGTAGCTCTCCCGCGCGCGCGGTCCACCGGCGAGGAAGTCCTTCTGCCGCGGCACCTCGAGCTTGAGCTTGTCGCGCAACAAGGCCGCGATGTCGAAGGGCGTGACCAGTTGGTCCTGGTCCTGCTCGAGAAAGGCGTAGAGCGTGCCCGACAGCACGCGCGGGCTCTGCTGACCAAGCTCGACCAGCACGGCCCGCAGCAGCTCAGGCTCGGCCTGCCGCAGCAGCTCGAGCAGCAGGCGGTTGTTGAGCTGCATGCGCTGCCCTTGGCGCGGGGTGGCGAGACCGGCGTGCAAGAGCAGCGCGATCTCCTCGGCCCCCAGCGCGCGTCCGCCCGCCCCGAGGCGACGGGGCCCGGCCGCGCTGGCGCCCAGGCCCGGGAGCCTGCCCACGGCGGTGGCGAGCAGCGGTGCGAGCACCAAGGGCTGCACGCTGTGCTGGATGCCGCTGCCGCTGGCGCCCAGCTGCCGCACGCGTCGCTTGAGCTGCGCGACGAAGCGCAGCCGCCGCACGGTGTCGGCGCCCCAGCGCGCGTCGTCCGCCTGTTCGAGCAGGTACTCGAGCTGCTCGAGCGACAGGTCGGGCGCCAGCTGCGCCAGCTCGGCGAGCTGCGCGCGGTTCGGCGGGTGCGCGTGCGCGCGGCGGTAGATCTCGGCGGCCGCGGGCAGGCCCGCCAGCGCCGCGGCGTGCGTCGGCTGGGCGGCCAAGGGCAGCTCGGGCTCGGGCGCGCCGGCGCCGAGCGGCTCGCCGGCGCGCAGCAGGTAGTCGACCCAGCCGAGCAACGCGCCGATCTCGAAGTCGAGCCCGAACTCGCCGAGCTCACGCATCAAGAGCGGCTTGGCGAGGGCCAGCGGCACCCCGCGTCCCTGCGCGGCCGCCTCGAGAATCGGCCGCAGCTCGTCCGCGAGGTCGGTCGTGCCGATCAGCAGCAGCGAGAGGAACCGGCCCAGCGCACCGGGCGCCAGTAGGTCAGCGGGCTGCTGTAGGCCCTCGCGGCGCAGGATCTGGCGGGCCGTCAGCGCCAGCAGCCGCAGGTCGAGGACGCGGGCGGCCAGCGGCGGAGACAGCGCCTCGAGCACCGCGACGACCTGGGCGAAGCGAGCGTCGGTGAGCAGCAGGCGATACCACTCTTGCAGCTCGCCGCTGGGGTTGAGCAGCGCGTTGACGTAGTGCACGTCGGCGAGGTCGGCCGCGGCCGAACGCAGCGCCCAGTGGCCGCTCGGGTCGAGGCGCAGGGCCAGCGCCCGACGGCCGTGCGTGGAGGCGGCCAGCGGCAGCGCCCGGGGCGGCTCCCCGGGGCGCGCGGCCTGGAGCAGCAGCGGCCGCCCGGCGAGATCCCACTCCAGGTCGACGTCGCAGGGCAGCAGGCCGCCCTCGTCGAAGCCCCCGGCCAGCAGCTGGAGCGCGAGCTTCGTCTCCGCGGGCGCACTCAACGAGCGCCCGTCGAGCTCGCACCGCGCCGCGGCGAGCGTGAGGGTGCAGCCCGTGCCGCTGAGGTCGATCGCCCGCACGCTGGCCTCCGCCGCGCGGACCGGCTGCTGACGCGCCCGGAGACGCAGCTCGATGGTCCCCTCGGCCGCGCCGCGCACCGTGCCATCGCGCAGCTCCAGCTCGGGCATCGGCGTGATCTTGCCCTGCAGCTGGTGCGAAAAGCGGCCCTCGAGCTGCGCCTGCAGGCCGGGCGTCGCGGCCTCGGCAGGGGCGTGGTCGAGCCGCAGCGTGCCCTCGAACTGCTGGTCGAGCCGCAGATCGCCGCGCTCGAGCGAGAGACAGGCCCCGGGCGCGATCGTCGCGGCGAAGGAAGCTCCCGGCACCGCGGCCACGCTCAGCCCCGCGCCGTCGAGCTCGAGCCGCAGGCGCCCATGCAGCGCTTGCGCCACGAGCCCCGCCGTCAGGCGGGCTTCACCGCGACACCAGGGATGACGCCAGAGCCCTTCGACGACGAAGGGGGGCAGGGCGCTGGGGGCCACGACCTCGAGCAGCACCGAGCCACGGGGCCGCCAGCGCGGCCGGGGAGAGCGGTGTCCGGCGCGCGCCGGCGCCGGCCGGAGCTCCAACTCGCCGCTGGCACGGAGCTCGGTGCATTGCGCCTGGCCCCGAAGTCGCAGCGGCTCGACCTTGAGCTTGAGCTGATCATCCTCGACGACCGCGGCCAGCCCGAGCTCCACCGTGAGCGCCTCGCTGCCGCTGAAGCGCAGCTCGCTCTGCAGCCCGTCGCTCGCCCGCTCGCGCACGATGATCGGCGGCGCTTGCAGCCGACCACCGCACCAGCCGTCGAGCCGCCGAACCCAGCGCAGCGCGGCCTCGGCGACCCGCGGGGCAGCCGCTGGACCGGCGACGCGGCGGGCCCAGTCCGCGAGCAGGGGGACCCAACGTGCCAGCTCCGGCGACCAGCTGCGGTGCAAGGCAGGCGGCAGCGCCACGTCGCGCAAGCGTAGGCCGGGTCGGTCGAACAAGCGCAGCGCCAGGTCGCCACGAAGCTGAGGCGCGCCAGCGGGGACCCCAGCGCGGACCTCCGTGCTCAGCTCGAAGCCGTGGAGCTCGATCGCCACCGCCTGCCCGAGTCCTTGCAGCGCCCGCGCCCCGAGCCATTGCGCGGCGCGGGGCAGCCGCCGCTCGATCGCCGCAAAGATCGCGCCCAACCACGGCGCCGACTCTCGCAGCTGGCTGAGGCCCCCTGGTCCCAGCGCGGGGGTGATGCGCAGGGGCGGCTCGCAGTGCAGCGCCGCCTTACGCAGCTCCAGCACACCTTCGGTCGAGCGCTCGACCGCCGCGCGCCAGGTCAGGCGCGTGCCCTCGGCCCATTGCAGCTCGACCAGCGGTAGCGCGCCACGCGGCAAGGTCAGCGCGCCGGCGCGCAGCTCGAGCACCACCTCGAGCTGACCCTGCTGGACCGGTGTCAGCGCGCCGCTGAGCTGCAGCAGTGCCCGTCGCGGCCCGCGCAGCGGCGCGAAGGCCAACGGCCCGTCGGTGGGTCCTTCGTCACGCTGGAGCGTGATCGTCAGCGCGGGGTCGCCGGCCAGCGCGGCGCCGGCGGCCACCACAGCGAAGTGCGGCCAGGCGGCCGTGGCCAGCGTCTCGGGGGCCGCGGTAGGCGCCGCCGCCGGGCGTCTCCGTGTCATGGGCGCTGCGGTGGCGCAGCGGGCGCCAGCCTCACGGGCGAGGCTTCGGCGACGGCGCAGGGGCCCCGGCCCGCGCGCCGAGCAGCGCGGAGATCTTCTGCTGCCACCACGCCAGGTCGTGCAGCCCGACGACCTCCTCGCCGTTGAGGAAGAAGGTCGGGGTGCCGCTCAGCTTGCGCCGCAGGCCCTCCTCGATGTCATCGAGCAACTGGCGGCGCATCTCCGGACTGCGAGCGCAGCGGTCGAGCGCGTCCCAGCGCAGTCCCAGCCGCCGAGCGTAGCGCGCGAAGTCCTCGGCGACGAAGGGGCCGCTTTGCTGGTAGAGCAACGCCGCGAAGGCGCCGAACTTCCGCTGTGCCGCCGCACAGCGCGCGTGCAGCGCCGCCGCACAGGCGGAGCCGTGGAAGGGCCGATCGATGCCGCGATTGCAGGCCTGGTCGAGCGGGAAGTCATGGTGCTCGAAACGCAGCTGGCCCGCATAACGGCGCTGCAGCTCGACGACGACCGCGTGGGCGCGCTTGCAGACCGCGCACTCGAAGTCGGAGAACTCGACGAGGTGCAGGGGCGCGCTGCTCAGCCCCAGCACCAGCCCCGTGGCGGGCGAGTGCGGGATGGGCAACCGGTCGGCCTTGGGCGCACCCAGCAGCGGGGGTAACCAGATCAGCTGCGAGGCGGCGGCGGCGGCCAGCGCGGCGACCAGCGCCATCGCGCGCGGACGTGCCAGCCACTGACCGAGCTCGCGCAGTCCGCCCCAAACCACAGAGCTCAGGCGGCCTCGGTACGCCCACAACAGCAACAGCAGCACGGTGCCGTTGACCACATAGAGCGCGCAGCACAGCACGCAGACCGCGTGCAGGCGAAAGAAGGCGAGATAGGCCATCGTCAAGCTCACCGGCAAGGCCAGCAGCATCGCCCAGACGGCGAGCGTGGCCCAGCGGGAAATTGGCCAACCGCGCCACAGTGCCAGCAGTACGACGACGGCGCTGAGGGCGTAGAACTCGAGGCCGAGGGCCGCCATCGGCACGCCCAGCACGCTCGCGTAGCGGCTCGCGGCCACGGTGGTGCAGCTCGCGGTGTCGCTGAGGTTGCAGAAGCTGTCGACGTTTTCGGGCCCCAGCGCCGCCACGACCACATGCAAACGCAGCAGATAGGCGCTGAGCGCGGCCGCGGTCAGCAGCAGCGCCACGACCAGCAGCGCGAGCCCGCTCCGCTGGCTTTCCCGCGCCGTCTCCGCTCTAGCGCTCATCCAGGGCGATCCATGCCTGTGCCACCGCCGGCAGCGAAGGGCTCGAGCAGCGCCAGCAGCTCGGCCGTCTTCTGCTGCATCAGGGCGGCGTCGCCGCGCGACTCGACGTTGAGCCGCACCAGCGGCTCGGTGTTCGAGGTGCGCAGATTGAAGCGCCAGCGGGCGAACTCGAAGCTGATGCCGTCCGTGCGGTCGATCATCGCGCCTTGGCCCTGGCCGCCCTTGCTCTGGCCGCCCTGCCCCTGGCCGAGCTGCCCCTGATAGTGCGCCACGATCGCGGCCAGCGCCTGATCGGGCGCGCTGAGGCGGCGGTTGATCTCGCCGCTCGCCGGAAACATCCGCATCCGCTCGCCTACCAGCGTGGAGAGGGCACCCTGCTCGGTGATCGCCTGCGCCACCAGCAGCCAGGGGATCATGCCGCTGTCGCAGTAGAAGAATCGGCGAAAGTAATGGTGCGCGGACATCTCACCGCCGTAGACCGCATCGACGGCGCGCATCTTCTCCTTGATGAAGGCATGGCCGCTGCGGCTCAGCACCGCCGTGCCACCGGCCGCGCCGACGAGGTCGAGGGTGTTCCAGGTCAGTCGCGGATCGTAGATCACCTTGCCGCCGGGCGCCTCGCGCAGCGCCATCTGCGCCAGCAGACCGACGACGTAGTAGCCCTCGATGAAGACCCCGTGCTCGTCGAAGAGGAAGCAGCGGTCGAAGTCGCCATCCCAGGCCACCCCGAGGTCGGCCCCGTGGGCTCGCACGGCGTCGGCAGTGACACCGCGATTCTCCTCGAGCAGGGGATTGGGCACTCCGGCCGGGAACTCGCCATCGGGCTCGTGCTGCAGACGTACCAGCTCGAAGGGCAGCTCGGCGGCGAGCGCGTCGAGCACGGGGCCGGCGCACCCGTGCCCCGCGTTGGTCACGATCTTCAGCGGCCGCAACGCCTCGCGGCGCACGTAGCTCAGCAGGTGCTCCACGTAGGCCGGACGCACCGAGACGTCCGAGACGCGCCCCCGCCCACCGCGCTCGGAGAAGTGGCCGCTGCGCACGCACTCCTCGATCTGCTGCAGGCCACTGTCGGCGCTGATCGGGCGCGAGCCGGCGCGCACCATCTTCATGCCGTTGTAGTCCTTCGGGTTGTGGCTGGCGGTGACCATGATGCCGCCGTCCGCGCCGAGGTGCGCGGTGGCGAAGTAGACCTCCTCGGTGCCACACAGACCGATGCACTGGACATCGACGCCGCTGGCGGTGAGGCCCTCGATCAGCGCCTCGACCAGCGCCGGCCCGGACAAGCGCACGTCGTAACCGACCACGACGCGGCCGGGCTGAATCACTGTCGCGTAGGCGCGGCCGATGCGTTCGACCATGCGTTCGTTGAGCTCATCCGGCAGACGCCCGCGCACGTCGTAGGCCTTGAACGCGGCCAGCCGTCCGTCGGCGTTCAGCGCGCCCATCGTCTCGCTCTTGCCACCTGCACTCATCGGTCCTGCTCCTGCGCCAGCGGCGGCGCGGCGCCACGCGAACCCGTGGCGGCCGCCTACTTCAGCTCGTCGGCCAAGCCGCGCACGAGCTGCTTGATGCCTTCGGCCCGCGCGCGCGTCGTGACCAGCGTGCGATTCCCGGCCCGCACGACGATCAGGTCGCGCACCCCGACCAACGCGACATGCTCGCGAGGGTCCTCGCAGAAGGCCAGATTGCCCTCCGCTTCGAGCACATGGAGCTGGCCGCGCGCCGCGTTCTCGAAGGGATCGTGCTCGAGGAAATCGGCCAGCGCGACCCAACCACCGACGTCGCTCCAGGCGAAGGTCGCCTCGACGCAGTGGACCTGCCGGGCATGCTCCATCACCGCGTAGTCGATCGAAATCGGGCGTAGCGGCTCGAAGGCCCGGCTCAGCTCGCCCGCGAACTCGGGTGTCCCGTCGGCGGCCGCCGCGCGCTCCAGGCCCGCGAGATGGTCCGGCAGCCGCTGCTCGAGCTCGGCCAGAATGGCCGCCGTCGTCCAGACGAAGATCCCGCTGTTCCAGCAGTAGTCACCCGCCTCGAGGTAGTCGCTGGCCGTCTCGGCGTTCGGCTTCTCGCGGAACTGCAGCAGACGGTAGTGCGCCACCTGATCGGCGCTGGGCAGGCGTTCGCCCAGCTGCAGGTAGCCGTAGCTCGTGGCCGGGTAGGTCGGTCGGATCCCGAAGGTGTAGAGCGCTTGCGGATGCTGCCGGGCGCCGCGGGCCGCCGAGATCAGCGCGCGCTGGAAGGCTGCGGGCGGCGAGATGTAGTGATCAGCGGTCAGCACCGCCAGCACCGGATTGCCGAAACGGCGGCGGCAGAGCAGCGCGGCCAGCGCCGTGGCGGCCGCCGTGTCGCGCCGGCACGGCTCGCCGATCACGTTGCCGGCCGGGATCTCCGGCAGCTGCTCGCGTACCAGCTCGACGAAGGAGGCCGCCGTGAGCACCAGGATCCGCTCGCGCGGCACCAGCTCGGCGACGCGGTCGTAGCTCTGCTGCAACAGCGTGCGCGTGCCGATCAGCCGCAGGAACTGCTTCGGCCGGTGCTCGGTGCTGACAGGCCAGAAGCGAGTGCCCGCGCCGCCGGCCATGATCACGACGACGAGGTCGGGGACCTCCGCGTGCATCGCCTTCGGCACCCTATCGGGCACGGCCGCGGGGATCTGCTGCGCCATGGGATCGTGCGCCTCGTCTGCCGGTGCTTCGATCGCCGGTCCGATCGTCGCCCGTCCGCATCATCGCGGGGCGGGCCGTCGCGGCCGCCCGCCACGCTCAGCTCGCCACGCTCAGCTTGGCTGTCCACGCCCGGCGGCTGCCCCACCGCCCTCGATGCGCCGCTCGATCGCCCCGCAGCGCGCTTCCACGCGGCGCAGGGTGCCCTCGAGGGTCTGCTCGAGTTGCGTCAGGTCACCGCGCGTCGCGAGCCGCAGCACGGCGGCCACGCCGCCGACCTTGCGGTCGAACTCGCTCTCGAAGCGGCCCTTCAACTCGAGGCCCTTGGTGATCGCGCCGAGCAGGCGCGGATCGGCCAATACACGCGCCACCGACGGGTTGGAGAGCAGCCGCATCCCGCGCCGCAGCGCGTCTTCCCTGAGCTTGTCCAGCATCGTACCCCTCCCCAGGTTCGGCGCATGCTTGCCACGAGGGCAAAGCGGGTGTCAACGGCAGGCCGGGGCAGTCGCGCCCCGCGCCCTCACCGACCGCAGCATGTTCCTTCCGCTGCAGCCGCCTTCCGTGTTAACCGGGCCACCTCGGTCATGGACTCAGCGACCTCCAGCGCTACGATCAGCCCCGTGCGCGTGGTGGCGCTGCGCAAGGTCTATGGCCGGCACGCCGCGCTCGCGGGCGTCGACGGCGAGCTCGCTGCCGGCCAGGTCAGCGTTTTGATGGGCCCCAACGGCGCGGGGAAATCCACGCTGCTGGGGCTCCTCAGCACGCTGGCCCGCCCGACCAGCGGCGAGGTGTTTTTCGGGCCTTGGTCGCACCGCGAGGCCGAGCGCGACCTGCGCCACACGATCGGCTTCCTCGGCCACGCGCCGCTGCTCTACCGCGACCTCTCGGCGCGTGAGAACCTGACCTTCTTCGGCCGCCTCTACGGACTGACGGGTCTCTCGGCCCGCGTCGAGCAGTGGCTCGCTCAAACAGGCATGAGCGCCGCGGCCGAGCGCCCCGTGCGCCAGCTCTCGCGCGGCATGACTCAGCGCGTGGCCCTGGGCCGCGCCTTGCTGCACGAGCCGCAGCTGCTACTGCTCGACGAGCCCTTCACGGCGCTCGATCGCGGCGGCGTCGCGCTGCTGCGCCAGGTGATCCGCTCGCTGCGGCAGGCTGGGCGCACGGTGGTCCTGGCCACGCACGATGTCGAGGCCGTCAGTGGTCTCTGCGACCAGCTGTGGGTGCTGCGCCGGGGGCGGATCGTGGCGCGGCGCAGCGGAGCGACGCTGGATGGGGCGGCGCTGCTCGCCGGCTACCACCAGGCGATCGACGAGCCGGTCGACGGCGCTGCGCCGGCGGCGCCGAGCGAGGCCGCGCCAGGCGCCACGGACGACATCGGCAGGGGTGCGCCATGAGCCCGAGGGACGCCGAGCCGGGAAGCTCGCAGGCGGAGCGCGCGGCGGGGGGGGCCAGCGCGCAGCAGCGGGCGCCCGAAGGCCCGCCGGCGCGCGCGCCGCGGCCGAGCGAAGCAGGGGCGGCGAGGTCGGCCCCGGGTGAGCTGCGGCTGCTGTTGGCGCACACCGCGCAGATCCTGCACAAGGACCTGCGCCAGGAGTGGCGCTCACGCGAGATCGTCTACACGATGACGCTCTTCGCCGCGTTGTTGGTGATGATCTTCTCGTTCGCCTTCATCGAGCAGGGCGAGCCGATGAGCGGCGTCGCTGCGGGGATCTTGTGGGTCGCCGTGGCCTTCGCCGGTACGCTGGCGCTCGGACGCTATTTCGAGCGCGAGCGCGAGGCCGACACCATCACGGCGCTGCTGCTGAGCCCGGCGAGCCGCGCCGCGATCTACCTGGCCAAGCTGCTCGGCATCGCGGTCTTCATGCTGATCACCGAGGCCGTGCTGCTGCCGCTGCTGATCGTGCTGTTCGAGATCGAGATCGCTGCGCCAGGGCTGCTGATCGCGCTGCTGCTGCTGGGCACGGTCGGCTTCGCCGCAGTCGGCTCGCTCTTCGCCGCCGGGCTGATGCGCTCCAGCAGCCGGGACGTCTTGCTCGGGGTGCTGACCTTCCCGATCGTGCTGCCGGTGATCATCGCCGGCGCCAAGGGCACGGCGGCCCTGTTCGGCAGCCCCGCCGAGCTGCCCACGGCCCTCACCTGGCTCAAGCTGATGCTCGCGTTCGACGCCATCTTCATCGTGCTGTCGTTGTGGGCCTTCGGGCCCCTCGTCAGTAACGAGTAACGCTTGGTACGCCGTCACGGTGGACGGCGCCTCGGTCGACGGTGAGGCACGGTGAGCCCCCGCGACGCACGACCGAAGAACAAGGCCTTCAGCGCCGGCGCAGGCCGCTCTCGACGCGACCGCGAGGGATCTCGACCCCGGCCGCGAACGCCGCCGCGGCGCGCGGCGCCGAACCCGTGGGCGCAAGGGCGGCGGTGGCACGCGCTTGAGCTCGACATCGAGCACACCCGCCAGGCGTGCGGCCTCGCGGTCGTCGATCGTCTGCGAGAAGTCGATATACCCGTCGCGACGCAGGTGCAGCGCGTGCGACTCCGCGCGGCGCAGGTCGTCGAGACGGAGCGGCGTCGTCCCGCGTCGTGTGCCATCGACGAAGACGGCGGCGCCGGCGGGACGCGTCACCACGTCGAGCACGAAGCGCTGGGCCTGACGCTCGGGAGCGAGCGTCACCGCGAGGCGCCGTTGCTCGCCCGGACGCAGTCGCACCACGCGCGTCGCGGCCCGATAGCCCTCGGCACTGAACACCAGCGTATGAGCCACGCCCGGCGCGAGGTCGCTGAGCACCAGCGGCGTCTCGCCCAGGGGCCGCTGGCCCTCGCTGTAGACCCGTACCGCCACCGGCGTGGTGTTCAACTCGAGCACGGTAGGGCCAGCCACCGGGCTTCGGTCGCGCCACAGGCGCCAGCCCACGGCGAGCAGGGCCACCACACAGAGCACACCCGCCGACCACCACAGCGGCGTCCAGCTCGGGCGCGCGCGCGGGAGCAGGTCGGTCGTGCGCTGCGAGGCACCGCGCGCAGGGGTCGGCGGCGACCGCCGTTCAGGGCCAGCCGGCGCCGGTGCCGGCGGTGACGACTCGGCCGCGGAGCGTTCGTCGTGCGCGGAGGCGCGGACGAGGCCGGCCAGCACCTCGCGTGCGGCCTCGACCGTCGGCACCTCGTCGAGGAAGGACTGCGCCTCCTCCGCGTCGTAAGGCTCCTCCACCGCCTCGCCCGCCTCGCGCGCCCACGGTGCGGTCGTCACGCGTGGCAGCGGTGCCGCGAGAGCATCGCCGGCCGGGGCCGCTCGCTCGCTCGCCGGCATCAACAGCGCGAGCCAGCTCGCCAGAGCCGGCTGCCCGGCAGACCAGCGCTGCGCGCGCGCCACCTGATCGAGGGCATACTCGAATTCCTGCGCACTGGCGTAGCGCGCCTCGCGGTCGCGTTGCAGCGCCGTCATGGCGACAGCCGCGAGCGCCGCAGACAGGTCGTCGCGCAGCGTGCCGAGCGGCGCGATCGGCTCGTGCAGCACCGCCTCACGGGTCGCCGGCAGCGTCGGGCGCCCAAAGAGCGGACGTCGTCCCAGCAACTCGTAGAGCAGCGCGCCGAGCGAGAACACGTCGCTGCGGCCATCGATCGGCTCGCCGCGCCACTGCTCCGGCGAGGCGTAGGCCGGCCCGCCGCTCGCCGCGCCCGCCGGCGCCGTGGCCCACACCGCCGCCGCGGCGGCCAACCAGCCGCCGCCCAGCCTGACCTCGCCGCCGTGGCCCAGAAACACGTTCGCCGCGTGCACCCCGCCATGGGCCTCGCCGAAGGGCGTCGCCACCGTCGTCTCGGCGGAGTGCGACTGCTGCAGCCCACGGCAGAGGCAGGTGACGACGAACGCGGCCAGGGCGTCCGGCAGTCCCCCGCCGCGCTGCTGCGCGCGCGCGACCACCGCATCCAGATCGTGGCCCGGCAGATGCTCCAGCACCACGAAGCACTCGCCGGGGAGCTCGCAGACCTCGATCACCCGCAGCAGCTGCGGGTGGGGAGCAGGTTGGGGACCACGCGCGGCCCGCTGCGCCTCGCGCACGAACGCAGCCCTGACCTGGTCCTGCTGGGCCAGCCGCGGCAGCAGCTGCTCGATCATCACCGGCTGCGCCGCGGCGCCCATTTCGTCGCCAGGCGCCCGCGCGAGGTGGCGCTCAGCCAGTGCGGTCGGGGCGAGGCTGCGCAGCAGCTCGTACTTGCCCAAACGGCGCACGCCTCGCTCCTCGGGTACGGATCGGATCACGGATCGGCCCGGTGCCTGCCCTGGGCGGACACGCGCCGCAAGCAGGCTAGCGCGCGGCTGTCCGCCGCGCAAAAAACGGGCGTCGCGCTCGCTCGGGCGGCGGGCGATCCACCTTGCTTGACAGCCGGGCGCGCCCGGGCTACACGTCCTGCCGCCGCGCGGGGGCCCGTCCCTCGCGCCGGCGCGGACCATGGATCCCGCAGGCCGCTCGTTGGGAGCCATGAGCACATTTGGGAATGCCTACTTTGGGCCTACCTTGGGCCTACTTTGGGCCTACCTTGGGCCTACTTTGGGAAATGTACGATGAACTCGATGTTCTGTAAGATTTTCA
Organism: Pseudomonadota bacterium; assembly: GCA_016702545.1. Lineage (GTDB taxonomy): Bacteria > Myxococcota_A > Polyangia > JADJTL01. Next base: position 84,867 of record JADJDT010000023.1, read on the forward strand.
GTGCGTGCTCGAACGAGGTGCTGGTGCAATGGCTGCTTGTCGATCTTGACGGCCGCATTCTAGGCTGCGTAGCTTCTGAGATCGCGCGGATCCTGCGCGGCAAGCACAAGGCGCAGTTCACGCCCCATGTGGACACCGGTGACTTCGTCGTCGCGATCAACGCGGAGAAGATCCACCTCACGGGCGAGAAGCTGACGCAGAAGCGCTACTACCGGCACAGTGGGCATCCGGGAGGTCTGAGCAGCTTCAGCGCGGGCGAGCTGCTCGCGCGCAAGCCCGGCGAGGTCCTGCGGCTGGCGGTCCGTGGCATGTTGCCGAAGAACACGCTCGGTCGGCAGCTGCTGCGGAAGCTCAAAATCTACGCGGGCGCGACGCACCCGCACGCGGCGCAGCAGCCCAAGGCAGTGGAGATCCATTGATGGCACAGCTGGAGCAGTATTACGGCACGGGCCGGCGGAAGACGGCGGTGGCGCGCGTGTGGTTGCGCCCCGGCGCCGGTCAGATCACGGTCAACGGGCGCCCTGTCGAGGTCCACTTCCCGCGCTTCGCCGGCCGAGCGGCGATGCTGCAGCCCTTGCAGCTGACCGAGACCGAGGGCAAGTTCGACGTCACGGTCAACGTCTGCGGTGGCGGTGAGAACGGCCAAGCTGGCGCCGTCCGGCACGGGATCAGCCGCGCCTTGTTGCAGTTCGACGCCGAGACGCGGGGCGCGCTCAAGAAGGCGGGCCTGCTGACGCGTGACTCGCGCGCCAAGGAACGCAAGAAGTACGGTCAGCCCGGCGCGCGCAAGCGCTACCAGTTCAGCAAGCGCTGATTGCGGTCCTCCGCGGAGGGCGTGGTGGAAGGGTCCATGCAGGAAGAACCGACGATTGAGAAGACCGCGGCGTTGGAGCCGCGAGCTGTGGCCTCCGAGCCGCGCGCGGCTACGTTGGAGCCACGCGTGGCGAGCGCGTCGCACACGGTGGAAGGGCGCCCACTCGAAGTGGTCGTCGATGACCGCGGCCTGGAGCGGGCCATCCGCCGGCTCAAGCGCAAGATCGACACCGAAGGTATCACCCGCGAGATCAAGCGCCGCCGTCACTACGAGAAGCCGAGCGTGCGCAAGCGCCGCAAGGCCCGTGAGGCCGAGCGTCGTCGTCGTCGCCGCGATCGGCGCTTGCTGCGCAAACCCGGCCCGGCCTGAGTTCTCAACCGCACCAGACGCCCTGCAGCCGGCTCACGCGCGGTTCGACGCGCGCCGCGACGCTTCGATAGCGCGCCCGGCGCGGGCGCATGCCGAGCGACGGCACACCCCGCCGCCGAGACCTCAGGGAAGCGCCGCGCCGTGCTCCTGGCGGCGCCGCAGGCGCGCCACGAACATCGCGTCGCAATCGCCCTCCCACGGCCAGATCTGCAGCATGCCGCCCTCGCATGGCGCTCCCGTCAGCGGGTGCGCGAAGGCCTCGACCGCGAACTCGGGGTGCGCGGCGAGGAAGGAGGCCACCAGGCCCTCGTTCTCGCGCGCGAGGAGCGAGCAGGTCGCGTAGATCAAGACACCCGCGGGTCGCACGGCCCGCGCGGCGGCGGCGAGCAGCCGGTGTTGCAGCTCGACCAACTCGCCCAGCTCGGAGGGCTGCACGCGCCAGCGCGCGTCGGGGTTTCGCCGCCAGGTACCGCTGCCACTGCAGGGCGCATCGACCAGCACGCCGTCGAAGCCAGGCTTGCGGGGATCGGGCGCCTGACCGGACCACGGCGCGACGCGGATGTTGCAGAGACCGGCACGACGGGCGCGCCTACGAAGCTCCTCGAGCTTGGCGCTGCGTAGGTCGCTCGCCAGCACACTGCCCTTGCCGCCCATCAGCGCGGCCAGGTGCAGCGTCTTGCCGCCACCACCGGCGCAGGCGTCCCACCAGCGCTCACCGGGCCGGGGCGCGCAGACGTGACCAATCGCCTGCGAGGCGAGATCCTGCACCTCGATGCGGCCCTCGCGGAAGGCCGGCAGCGGGCGTAGATCGCAGCGCGGATGGCCGAGATCGAGCGCCTGCGGCAGGCGCGGATGGGGGCGGACCTCGAGGTCGGCCGCCTGTAGCTCGCGGATCAGCGCGGCGCGATCGCCATGCTGCGCGCGCAACCACAAGGGTGGCCGGCGCTGCAACCAGCGCTGCAACTCGGGCAGCGTGCGCGGACAGGCGGTCAGCTGGGCGGCGAACCAGGCGGGCGACAGCGCGGCCAGCTCCGCGTCGGCCGTTGCCACGCCGAGCAGCGGCGCCAACGCGCGCCAACGGGCTCCGACCTCGGACAGCGGGGCCACGCGGGCCACCGCGGCCTCGCTCAGGCCACAATCGCGCAGCCAACTCGCCCCGGCCGGGGGAAAGGGCAAGCCCTCGAGCAGCGTGGCCGCCACGAGCAGCGCGGGCGGCGCGAGGTCAGGGTTTGGCGCGAGCGCCTGCAGCCAACCCCACCAGCGCAGCACCGCAAAGCTGGTCTCGCTGATCAAGCGGCGATCGCGACCGCCCAGCTCGCGATGCGCGCGGAAGTGGGCGGTCAGCACGCGGTCAGCCGGTCGGCGCGCACCGAGGCACTGGCGCAGCAGCTCGCGGACGGTCTCGACGCAAACCTGAGCCTGTCGCTCGAGGTGTCGGCCCCCGCCCGGGGTGCCCGCGCCAACCGACGGCCCGTGCTTCATGCGCCGAGATAGGTGTCGGTTTCCGCGCGGAAGCCTCGCGGTAGCCGCGACGCCAGCTCCGCCGCGTCGAGCGCGTAGAGCGGGCCGATCTCGACTCGAGCCTGGGCAGCGACCACGCCTCCGGCCCGCTCGATCCAGCCGCGGTGCAGCGCACAGAGCAGCGCGCGCGCGCTCTGCGGGCTGTCGACGCCCGTCGCCTGCTTGAGGGGCGCGAACTCCTGAGCGCGGGCGCAGAGCACCACGATCGCCCGAGCGGCCGTCGGCAGCGCATCGAGCGCGAAGGTCTCGAGCTTGTAGCCGTTGGGCGCCGTGGGGGAGACCGGGCGGCCCGTGCTGTCCACGTGCGCGATGCGCTTGTGCGCCCGGTGCACGGGGAAATCGCGGCGCGCGGCTTGGCGCTCGGCGAAGCCCCGGCTCCAGACGAACAAGCCGGGGTTGCCATGGCTGAAGACCAGCTCGCCGGCGTCATCGCGGGCGTTCGCGAGCCGACGGGGAATCTCGGTGTACTCGACGATGCAGAGCCGACCGCCCCGCGACGCGAAGCAACCGACGGCCTCGCCTGGATTGCTGCGTCGAATCGACTTGCAGGAGAACTCGCTCTCGGCCAGCAGGTGATGCCCGATGAAGCGCGGGTCGCAGCTCGCGGCGAGGGCGTTGTCGACGTGGAAATAGCTGATCACGTCGCTGCCGAGCTGGCGCATGTGCGCGAACACCCCCTGCTGCTCCATCGCCGCGAAGAGGCCGCCGTTACCGTTGGCGGCGAGCACCAGGCGATCCGGCGCGGCCAGTAGCAGTCGCCCCTCGCCGTCGAGCGCGGGCAGCACCCCCTGCGCGAAGATCCGCACGCGATCGGCCGGCAGACCGAAGCTGTCGTGGGCGGCGAAGAGCGTGCGCGTGGCCGCATCGTTGTCCGGGCTGGTCATCACATAAAGTGGGGGCGTCGGGCCGAAGCGCCGACCGAGCGCGACCAAGCGCTCGGCGTGCATCGCGAACAGGCTACGTCCGCTGACCGGCCCGAGGGGATACGCCCCCTTGGGCCCGTCGTAGCCCAGGCGCGTCCCTTGGCCACCGGCCACCAGCAGCGCCGCTACGCGCCCGTCGCGCAGCGCTCGCTCGCCCTCGGCGCGCGCCTGCGGGTCGCGCGCCGAGGGGAGGTCCACGACCTCGCGCACCGGGCTTACCTCTTCAGCAGAACCGTGCGCCCCCGCGGCGCTCCAGGCACGCGCGACGGCGTCGAGGTCGATCGACTCGAGATCGGCGAGCAGGCGCGAGCGCCCCGCGGGCTCCAGCGCGTCCCAGCCCCTCAGGACCTGCAGCTGGCCATGCGCGGCGAGGCGCTGGTAGGCCTCGTGGTAGCGCTGCTCGAGCGCCTCAGGCGCCGCCGTGCACGCCACGGCCGCCGGTGGCAGCAGCTCGTCCGGAGGAGGACTCGCGACAGGGCCCACGACCGCTCCCGGGCCCGTCAGCGCGCGTGCTCGATCACGCCCGCCCGCGCCGTCGGCCGCGCACCCGCCAGCCGCAGCTCGACCGCGGCCGAGAAGTCATCGTAGGCGAACTGCGCCAGCGGAGCGACCTGTCTCAGCTTGGCGCGTAGGGTCTCGGGCGGACACTCGACGTGGGCCGGCACCCCGGCGAGCTGCATCACCAGCAGGCTCTCCCAGAGCGGCACTTCCCCGGCACAGAAGTGACAGGTGGTCTCGCGGTCGGGGTCGCCGGCCATGCGAATGGCGGCGGCACGCGCCTGCTCGACGAGGGCGAAAAGCAGGCCCTGAAGGTCATCGCTGGCCACGTCGGCATGGTGGGCGACGAGGCTTGAGCTGTCAAGGCTGACGCCCACGCTCACGCCCTCGGTCTGGCCCAGCGCTCCGTCAGGCCAGCGCCAGCCCGGCGCAGAACAGCGTCAGACCGAGCGCGACCGCCAGGAGCAGCGTGCGCGCGCGCCGCGGGACCCACTCCAGGCGTGGCGTCAAACCCACGAGCAGCAGCGCGAGGCCGCCGCCCGTCCACAGCGCGAAGCCCAGCAGCGCGACCACGACCCATCCGGGGCGCGGATCCCGTGGTCGCGCCAGCCGCGCCTGCAGGCGCTGGCGGCCCGCCGCTCCGCGCCACGCCGGCGCGGCCTCGGCCTGGGCGGCGGTGAGCGTGGCGATACGCTCGTCGATGGCCGGCAGGCGCTCGGCGAAGGGCTGGTAGGCGCCGCGCAGCGCCAACAGGGCGCCCCGCAGGGTGCGCCAGCTCTCGAGCGCCTCGGTCGAGCGCCCCGCCGACTGCTCGCGCTCGGCCTGCTGCTGCAGGGCCGCCGCGGCCTGTTCGACCCAGGGGTTGCCGGGGAGGTAGTAGGCCAGCCCGCGCCGCAGGTGCAGTCGCGCCCCGTCGCCGTCCGCGCGCGCCGCCGCCGCGCGGGCACGGCGCAGCTCCTGTCGCGCACCCAGCAGCATCCGACCGCTGAGCAACGCCACCACCAGCCCGAGCGCCGCGATCGCCACCGCCAACGGCCGCCCGCGGCGCCACCGCACCATCAGATCAGGTCCCGTCGCGAGAACAGCGCCATCGCCAGCAGCAGCACCACGGCGAGGTAGAGCGCCGCATAGCCCGACGCCAGGCCGACGTAGCCCCAATCGACGAAGGTGCCGCTGATGGCCACCTGCTGGCCATCGATCTCGGCGCCCGTGACGTAGAAATAGCGCAGATTCGGTACCACTCGAGCCACGCCGCGCAGCAGCAGCGGCAGCCCCGGCTGGTCCAGCTTGGCGGCCACAGCGCGGATGTCGGGCACGCTGCGGCCGAGCAGGAAGACACCGACCGTGAACAGGCCCGAGAGCAACGGCGTCGAGAACGAAGAGAAGAAGACCGCGACGGCGGTGACCACCAGCACCTCGAGGAAGATCAACGCCACCAGCATCGCCAGCGCCGGCTCCAGCGCGGCACCCTGCAGGTGCAGCACCAAGAGCAGCACGCCGCACATCAGCGCCAACAGCACGAGCAGCGTCAGCGCCAAACCGAAAAACTTGCCCAACACGAACTGATAGCGGTGGATCGGCTTGGGGAGCAGGGTGTAGACGGTCTTGCGCTCCAGCTCCTTGTAGACCAGGTTGACGCCGAGGAAGGTGGCGATCAGCACCAAGAAGGCGCTCATCCCGGCGAACCCCAGATCGGTCGTCAGGCGGACTTCCTCGTGCACGGAGAGCGCGCCGAAGGCCAGCGACGCGACGATCACCACCACGGCGAAGAACAACAGGCTATAGAGCACCTTGTTGCGAATGGCCTCGCGGAAGGTGTTGAGGGCGATCGCGGGGGTCTTCATCATCGGCGGCATTCCTGGCGGTTGGAGTCCATGGCGTTCGAGCAGCGCCTAGGCGCCCATTGGCTGGGCATCACGCGCGGGCAGGGGTGCCGCAGCACCCGCGCCGTTGTCGTCGGTCGCGCGCCGCACCACGACGTCTTCGAGCGACTCGCGGCGCGGCGTGAGCGCGAGCAGCGCCCCGCCATGTCGGCGCACCAGATCCACCAGCCGGCCGACGTCCTCGCCCTCGGGAACCACCACGCGCACCGTCTCACCGACGGCCTCGGCGGCGTAGGCCCCGCCCGCCAGCGCCTGCAGCAACACGGGCGCCGGCCGATCGATCAGCACCTCGGTGCTGAGGATGCGGGCCTGGACGAGGTGATCGAGCGCGCCGCTGTCGACCGTGCGGCCGCCGACGAGGATCGCCGCGCGTTGGGCCAGCAGCTCGACATCCGAGAGAATGTGGGACGAGAAGACCACGGTCTTGCCGCGCGCGCCGAGCTGCGCAATCAGCTCGCGGATCTGCTTGCGGCCGATCGGGTCGAGACCGGAGAGCGGCTCGTCGAGCACCACCAGCTCTGGATCGTTGATCAGCGCCTGGGCCAAACCGACGCGTTGCAGCATGCCCTTGCTGTAGCGCCGCAACGCGAGCTGGGCCGCGCGCTGCAGCCCGACCTGCTCGAGCAGCGCGTCGGCTCTGCGACGGCTCTCGCGGCGCGGCAGCCCGAAGAGCTCGGCGACGAACACCAGCAGCTCACGCCCCGTGAGGTAGTCGTAGAAGTAGGGCGATTCCGGCAGGTAGCCGAGTCGGCCCTTGGCCACGAGATCGCCCACGGGCCGGCCGAGGACCTCGGCCTCGCCCGAGGTCGGTCGGACCAGGCCCATCAGCACCTTGAGCGTGGTGGTCTTGCCCGCGCCGTTCGGACCGAGCAGGCCGAAAATCTCGCCCCGCTCGACGCGCAAGGACACGTCGCGAATCGCCCGCACCTTCTTGCGGAAGAAGCCGAGCGCGTAGGTCTTCGCCAGCTGGTGCGTTCGCAGCGCCGGCGTGCCACCTTCGCTCTCGGCCGCTGACCCCGCCGCTGGCTGTCCCACTGGCTGTCCCACTGGCTGTCCCACTGGCTGAACCGCTGACTGGACCGCTGGCTGAAGCGCTGAGCTGTGCATCGTCTCCGCCCTCGGCCGAACCCGACCGGGGCGCATTCTCGCGCGGGCTGCCACAGGAGGCAATGTCCGTGACGCCCGACACCACCGCAAAGGCCGCGCCGCCCGTCCCGACCTGCGCGCACCCGGCGCCGAAGGTGGGACCGCACGCAAGTCCCGCGACCGGCCGAGAGGATCGCGATCCGGCGCGACGGTGAAAAATGCTGCATTTGCCGCCGCGGCTGGCCTATGCTTGCGAAACTCATGAGCCTGGAGTGCTTGCGTCCGATGACTGCCCTCGTCACGTCCGAAGCTCTTGATCTTCCCGCACCGTGGCTCGGCCTGGCCACCGGCCTGCTCGACGGCCAGCTCAACCTCCGGCTGATCGTCGGGCTGGCGGTGGCCATCCTGGCTTTCCTACTGCTCGTGTATTTGCTGCGCGAGGAACGTGAGGCGCCGCAGCCGAGGCCGCCTCTACCGGAGCCCAGCCCTTCACCGGCCGAGGAAGGAACGCCGCTCGCCGGCGAGACCGGGACCGCTGCCGCAGCAGCGCCAGAGCCCGGCGAGGCCGCCTTGGCGTCGGAGACAGCGCGCGCCACCGCCGATGCCGGGGCGAAGCCCGTGGTCCCGGCGCCGATGCCGGCACCTGAGGCGCCCACGGCAGCGGGTCCCTTCGCGCCCGCCGCCGCATTGGACCCGCTTCCGCGGCCGATGCCGCCCAGTCTCCGGGAGCTGGCCAAATCCGACGGAGCCAAGCCCGAGCGCGCCAAGGCCGAGCCCAACGGCGCTCGGGCCAGCGAGCCGCGGCTCGCCGGACCAGCGGCCCCCGTAGCGGGGTTGCCCATCGCGGCGCCGCCGCTCGTCTCACCGACGCCGCCAACGCCACCGACGGCCGCCACGCCACCGGCCCCGGCGCCCCCGCCCGCGCCGCTTCAGCCCGCGCTCGGCCCCGCCGCCGCGCCACCGCCGCCGCCGACCCCGGCGCGCCCAAGCGCACCGCTGCGACCCGCACTCGGCTCCGCACCGGCTCCAGCGGCCGCGGCGACGCCAGCCGTGGCCGCGCGTTCGACTGCGCCGGCCCAGCCCGCCCTCGGCCAGGCACCGGCACCAGCGCCCGGGGCGACGCCAGCCGTGGCCGCGCGTCCGACTGCGCCGGCCCAGCCCGCCCTCGGCCAGGCACCGGCACCAGCGCCCGGGGCGACGCCAGCCGTGGCCGCGCGTCCGACTGCGCCGGCCCAGCCCGCCCTCGGCCAGGCACCGGCACCAGCGCCCGTGATCACGCCCGCCGCCCCGCTGCGCGGCCCAACCGCACCGGCCCAGCCCGCGTTGAGCCGGACGGAGACGCCGACGCCCGTGGCGACGCCCGCCGCTGCGCTGCGCGCCCCGGCCGCGTCGGCGTTCGCGTGGCCGGCGCCGGCCGCGAAGCTGCCGGGGTCGGCGGAAACGGCCCCGCAGAGCCCCGAGAAGACGGGCGCAGCGGGGGCCACGGAGGCCAGCAGCGAGCTGACCGCTGCCGACGAGCCGACGGTCCAGCGCAGCGTGTCGGGCTCGCAGCTGGCGGCGATGCTGGGGCGCGACCCAGCGCCGGCCGCGAGCCCAGGCCGGGCGAAGGCGCCTGCGCCCTTGGAGTGGCCAGCACCGGCCGCGCCCCTCCCGATCGCGCTCGGGCCCCCGATCACGGCCCCCAGCGAGCCAGAACCAGCAGTCGAGCCTCAGCCAGCGCCTGCCTCGGTCGAGGCGGAAGCGCCCGCGGCGGCCGAGGCTGCGGCTGCGGCCGTGCCGGCGCAGCCCGCGAAGCGCGTGCTGCTGGTCGAGGACAGCAAGACGATGCGAAAAATCGTCTCGCTCGTGCTGGCCGGCGAGGCGATCGAGGTCGTCAGCCTGGTGGACGGGAACGACGTCCTCGACCGCGCGCGCGAGCTGCGGCCCGATCTGGTGATCGCCGACCTCACGCTCGATGGACCCGATGGCTACGCGATCTGCAGCACCCTGCGCGCCGATCCCGAGCTGGGGAAGATGCCGGTGCTGCTGCTGCACGGCAACGTCGCGGGCTGCGACGCGGCCAAGGTCGAGCAAGTAGGCGCCAACGCCACCCTCGGCAAGCCCTTCGCCAGCGACGACCTGGTAGCCAAGGTCCGCACCCTCACCGGCCTCAGTTCGTAGGCCGCGAGCCTGCGCCCGCCCCGGGCGATCGACACGCCGGGGAAACTTCGCCCCGCTCAGCCCCACCCGAGAACGCGCGGCCCGCGAGGGTGCGCTGCCCGGCGGATCGGCGTTATGGTGCGCCCATGGCTGGCTGGGCACGTCGCTGCGCCTGCGCGCTGCTGTTGAGCGGCGTGGCCGCCTGCGGGGGCGGGCCGCGGTTGCAGCAACCGCAGACCTCGTGGGCCACGGCGCGCGCGACCGGCAGCGAGGCGGCGGCCCTCTCGGCTCGGGCGCGAGCGTGGGTCCCGGGCCTCGGGGCGGCGGAGGCGAGGGCGCGCCGGCGGGCGGCCCTGCTGCTCCAGGCGCGGATCGCGGGCGACGCGGGGCTGGCACCCGCCGACCGCGCTTGTCTCGCGGTCGTGCTGCGCCGCCGGCTCCGCTGCGAGACCGAAGGGTCGGTAGCCGTGGCGCTGCTGCAGGCGCTGGGCTGGGCCGGCGACGCGACGGACGTGCGGCGCCTGCTGGCCTGGTGCGGGGGCAGCGGCGAGGAGGTGCCGGCGGCCCTGGCAGCGCTCGCCGTGCTCGCCGATCGGCTCCGGCTCGATCCAGCCACCGCGACCCTTCTGCTGGGGCCGCTGCGACGGCCCGAGGCGCCCGTGCGCCGCGCGGCCGCTTGGGCGCTGGCCCGCCTCGCGCAGGGCGCCGACGCCGGCCGCTCGCACGCGCCCTGCACGCGCCCGGCCTGCGCTTGCCGCGACTCGACGGCGCTGCTGCACAGCGTCACCGGGCCGCAGTCACGAGCCCCGGCGCCGCGGCTGCAGTGGCCCGCCTCGGTCACGCTGGCGCTCGAGCGCTGCGGCACCTCCGACCCGGACGCTCGCGTGCGGGCGCTCTGTTTGCGTGCGCTCGCGCCCACCCTGGACGGGCAGGCCGGGCCCTGGCTGCTGCGCCGTACCGAAGACCCGAGCGTCTGGGTGCGGCTCGAGGCCATCCACGCGCTGGCCCGCTTGGGTGCTGGAGGCGCGCCTCGCCTGGCCGCGGCCCTCCGCGCGCTGTGGCAAGGGGTCGCCACCAGTCGCCAGCGCCTGGCCGGCCCCGAGCTGCATCCCATCCTCGTGGGCCTGACGGCGCTGCTCCCGCACGCCGCGCTGGCCGCCGTGCGTCAGCTGGCCGACGAGCTGCTCGAGCTTGCCGACGCAGCGCGGTCCAGTGTCGCTTACGCCCCACCCGAGGCCCGCAGCATCGACCTGGTGCACTGCCTGGCCGCCCAGCTTCACGATCTCGCGGCGGCGGCCGTCGAGCGCACACCGACCTGCGGGACGGCTCATGATCCGCAGCTCGACGCGAGCTGGCGCCGACGTCAGGTCGTGGAGGTGCTCACGGCACTGGCGCGGGACGCCGGCTGGCGTCTGACGCTATTGCGTCGCTACCTCGTCGACGCGACATTGGCCGTGCGCGTGGCCGCGGTCGAGGCCCTCGGCACGCTCGGCAGCGCCGTCGTCGTGCCGGCCCTGCGCCGGGCCTACGCCGACCCGAGTGCTGCCGTCTTTGCCGCCGCGGCCCGAGCCACCACGCGCGGCGCCGCCCTGCTCGACGAGCAGGGGATGACCGCGCAATTGGTACAGGGCATGACCGCGCACGCGCGGCCGCCGCATGCGGCGGCGCTCTGCGCGGCGAGCGAGGCGCTAGCCGCGCTCCGCAGCGCGCCGCCCCCGCGGCTGCTGCTCGAGCTGGCGCTGAGCCCGCTCGAGCCGATTCGTAGCTGCGCGCGCGCAGCCCTGCGGGCACTCGGCGCGAGCGAACTCCTCGGCCCCGGGGCGACCGCCCGCGTGGCAGGGCAGCACGCCGCGCCTCGACCAGTGCCTGAGCTGTCCGGCCCCGCCCCGCAGCGGGGTGCCGCGCCGCCGCCGCGCCGCCCGCGGCGTCTGGTGCTACGCACCGATCGCGACCGGGTGGTCCTCGAGCTGCTCTGGGATGAGGCCCCACGAGCGGCGGCCTATTTGGTGCGCCTGGTGCGGGAGCGATCGCTGGAAGGCGCCGTCCCCTATCGGGTGCTCCCCGGTGAGCTGGTCGAGCTCGGCCGGCTGCCGCTCGACGAGCATCAGGATCGCCTGGCCGAGGAGCACGCCGCTGGGGCGTTCGAGCGCGGCGGCGTCGGGCTGGTGGCGGCCCAGGGCGTGGCCACGCGCGCGCTCTTCATCGCGCTGCAGCGCCAGCCGCAGCTCGACGGTCGCTTCCCACGCGTCGCCCGTGTCGTCGCAGGCCTCGATCGCATCGAGCGCTGGCGGGCCGGCGACCGCCTGCAACAGATCAGCGCCGACGCCGACGCAGGGCAAGGCAAGGCGGGCGGCAAGCCCTGAGGGCGCTGCCTCGACCCTTCAGGCAGGCGCTAGAGCACCGACCGGGTTGAACACCGTGACGAAACGCGCAGTTGCGGGTGAGGTCGGGGCGGGGGGCGGGCTGCGGAGCAGGCGCCCGGATCGCCCGCAAATGCGCGTTGCAGTAGGTGTTTCAACTCGGTCGGTGCTCAAGGCCCGAGGCCGCTTCAGACGAGGAAGTCGAGCATCTGCACGCGCGTGAGGTAGCCCTCGAGCGCGGCGGCGTACTCGTCGATCAGCAGGTCGAGCTCGACATCGACGCGGCGCGCGATGGTGCGCAGCACCTTGCCGCTGACGGGGATCTCGGGGCCGCTCAGGGCCAGCACCGCGCTCACGCGCTCGCCCGCCGGCGGCGCCTCACCGCGCTCGCTCGTAAACGAGATGTGCGTGCGCGAGACCTCGACCACCAGCGCCTCGCCGCCGTCGTCGAAACGCCATTGCGCCGGCAGCGTGGGCGGCGGGGCGACGCGGTAGTTGACGCGCCGGTTCTGCCGGATCAGCCCCTCGATGATCTCGTGAATCGGACTGCTCACCACCGTGTCTTGGCTCTCGAGCAGGAAGTCGCGCATGCGCTTCATCGCCTTCTGCGTGCGAATGATGTTCTGGCGCATGTCGCCCAGCCGCGTCTGATCGCGGCTGATCTTGTCGACCGTCAGCTCCAGCAGCACCCGCATCAGCAGCCCGGTGGTGGGCTCGGCATCGACCAGGGGCGCGGAGCGCAGGGGCCTCGATCTGCCACAACACGGCGCCGGCGCCGACGATCGCCGTGCTGGTGCGCGGCAGACCGGTCAGCGCCCGAGCTCGCCGATGATCGCTGGCGGCCGCAAGCGATGCGTCTCTTCCTCGCCCTGGCGCAGCACCAGCTCGCCCTCGGTGAGCAAATACATCGCGTCGGCCACCTGCCCGGCGTGAAACAACAGCTCGCCCGTGCCGAGCTCGCGACGCACGAAGAGCTCCGCCAGCCGCTGCAGCTGCTCGGCAGACAGCGCTCGCAGTAGTGGAATCCCGCGCAGCTGCTCGGTCGTCAATCCCAGCTTACTGATGCTCATGGTCGGGCAGTGTAGCGCTCTCGTCTCCCGCGAGACAAGTCACACCGCAGGCCCATGCGCCGGGGCCGAGGGGCGCTGCGCTTCGTGGCCCGCGAGGGGCACCAATCTGCCCCCGCGAGGCAGACTGACCCAAGGCGACTCGCGGCGTCGGCAAGGCGCGCCGCGCGGCGGCGAGAGGCCCGGGATGATGGCGTTGCACCGCCGGTTGCCGAGCCAGGTGCGCCCCGCCGCGCGCCGCCAACGCGTCCGAGCGCGGCTCGTGGGGCCGGCTGCCCCAGCGCTGCGTTGAGGATGCTGCGCTGGAGGCACCCGCTCGGCGCGGAGGCCCACGGACGGGCCGGAACGGTGGCCTCCGCGCGAAGCCGCACCCGCTCTGTGGCCGCGCCCTTGGATCGCGAGGCCGGAGGGCAAGTTGCCGGGTACACCGACGGAGCGCGTGCGGTTGACCCACACCCCAGAGCGCCACGACACGCAACCTCCGCCGTGCGCGCGCGGAGCCGATTCCGGCACGCCCAGCGCTGGCACTGCAGCTGCAACAGCGCTGGGCGCTCGTTATCAGTGTCGGCGGCAGGCAGGTCTGCACGGAGGCGTGTTCAGCCCAATCATGCGGATTGAGCTGCCGGAACGCGGGTCGTCCCTCGTGCTGGGTCGCATCGACATCGCTGGCACAGCGACCAAGGAGGTGCATCGTGCACGGTCAAACGCACATCAGGCAGTTGCCGCACACGCAGACCAGGCAGGAGCCGCGGGGGATCGCGCACCGCGCGCGCGAATACCCGGCGCTGGACTCGCCCCGGGTGCTCGTCGCCGACGATGACGACGACCTGCGAGCGTTGCTGGCCGCCGCGCTCACCGACGAGGGCTACCACGTCACCGAGGCGGCCGACGGCCATCGGCTGCTCGAGCTCGTCTCCTCTCAGCTGCTCTACCCCGTCGGGTCACCAGCCCTCTTCGATCTGCTTGTCGTCGACGTGCTGATGCCGGGGCCCAACGGGCTGTGGTCGGTCGCGACCCTGCGCTACCTGGATTGGGCCACCCCCGTGCTCGTTGTCACCGCGCTGGGCGCGCGGGAGGCCAAGTCGCACGCGGGGCACCTCGGCGCGGCCGCCGTGATGCACAAGCCGATCGACCTGCCGACCTTCCGCTGGACCGTCGCCGCCCTCGTCGGTCCCGGTCGCGCCAAGCACCGGTGGCGCGACGGACACGCGCGCGAGAGCCGCCCCGGCCGCTGAGAACCACGTGCCAGGGTCTTCGTCTGGAGACCCGTGCCGGCGTGCCCTACCGCTACCACTCGACAGCGCAGCGCCGTCGCGGGCGGCGCGGGGCGGCCTCCCCTTCCAATAAGCGCATATTGACTCTGCAAGACGGCATACGTTGGCCATTGCGGATGATCGGCGAAGGGGCGTATTCTTCGTCTATTGAGGTGCCAGCATGCTCGCGCCAAGTAGCGGTATAGGTGTGCGCGTGTCCGGGTGGATCTTCTTCCTAGGCCTGGCCCTCGGCCTGGGCTGCAGCGGGGGTGGTGGGGACCAGGCGCCGCCCGTGGTGGGCGTGGCGGCGCGGGCGGCGACGAATGCGGCCAACAGCATGAACGCGATGAACGCGATGAACGCGATGAACGCGATGAACGCGATGAACGCGATGAACGCGATGAACGCGATGAACGCGATGAACGCGATGAACGCGATGAACGCGATGAACGCGATGAACGCGATGAACGCGATGAACGCGCTGAACGCGATGAACGCGATGAACACGACCAACAGCGTGACCGCGGGCACGCCGCTCGCTGCGGGCGCGCTGCGGATTCCCTCGACCACGCTGGCTGACCTCGGGCGCTACACCCTGGCGCAGACCGAGCTGCTCTGCCCACCGACGCGCCTCCCGCACACCTTCGATCAGGGCACCCCCGGCGACCCGAGTGACGACCTCGCCGCAACCCTGACCTTCCCGCGCTGGCTCGTGCTCAAGCAGCAGTTCGAGCGCGTGCGCGTGGCCTGCGCCACGCCGGTACCGGGTAGCTGCGGCAACGGCATCGTCGATGGCGGCGAGGACTGCGACACAGGCATCGCGCTCGGCCAGCCCGGCGCCTGCCAGACGGTGACCGTGGCGATCGACGAGGACCTCGACGGCAACGGCACTCCCGAGACGAGCGTGACCTACGAGGTCTTCTCCGGCATCGGCCTGGCCTGCGCCGACCGCGCCTATCGCCCCTTCCTGCTGCACCCCACGACCGGCCCCGAGGCCACCGCCAGCCCCGAGACCTTCGGCACCTTCTTCCGCTACCTCTGCCTGCAGAGCTGGGACGAGGCCCAGGGCAAGGCCGTCTACCGCTGCGGCAAGGGCCGGCTCGCCGCCGGCGTCTCTGGCTACGCCGTCCGCGAGGGCACCCTCTCGGCGCGCCCGATCTACCTCTCGGCGCTCACCTGGGGTGACAACGGCGGCAACGTCTGGAACCGCCACTGGCAGTTTCGCGAGCACCACATCGGCTCGATCCCCGAGCCGATCGCCGCCGGCCAGCAGATCGGCTACGCGCTGGACGCCGCCTGGGGCCTCAACCCGCGCGAGACGCACCCCGGCGGCGCGAGCAAGGAGCCCGACTACCTGGCGGCCCTCGCGCTCAAGACCGCCACCAACCGCACCGGCGTCAGCGTCAGCCCCTACAACCGCGCGAACGCCACCGGCGGCCTGAGCTTCGACGCCCGCGAGCTCAACCAATGCGAGCCCGGCTACCACAGCTACCCCGACCTGGCCTCCACCGGCGCCCTCGAGCAGGACATGCTGCTCAACCTCAGCGTCGCCGGGTGGTACCAGGACGGCTGCACCTGGGCCCGCGATTGGGGCCTCGCCACGCTTCCCACCCAGCAGGTCGGCAGCTGTCAGGTCTTCGACATTGGGGCGGGCACCTTGCAGACCCGCATGGGCCTCAACCTCGGCGACGACACCCCCCGCCGTTGCCCCAGCTTTGCCACCTGCGAGCCCGGCAAGAGCTGTTGCATCGGGCGCTTTGCGTTAGGTGGCAAGTTCAGCTGCGCCGTGAAGGCTGACGCTACGGTGTGGTGCTGGGGCACGAATGACTACGGACAACTGGGACGGGGAACAAACGACGCCGGGAGCACCTTGGCGGGACCGGTGCTCGGATTCGCTGGCGGTTCGCCGCTAACGGGCGCACTGGAGGTCGCACTCGGTCAAGACCACGCCTGCGCGCGCCGTGGCGATGGAAGCGTGTGGTGCTGGGGCCAAAATTGGTACTCCCAACTCGGCGACGGAACCACCGTCGACCGGCCCAGCCCAGTGCGGGTGACTGGACTCGGAGCCGCAGCGGCAGTCGAGGAGATTACGGCAGACGGCTATCACACCTGTGCACGACGTGCCGATGGGACACTCCTGTGTTGGGGGAACAATGGGTATGGCCAGCTCGGCGACGGCGAGACGGTCACCCGCGCCAACCCAGTCGCCGTTAGCGCGCTCGGCACAACCGTGGTCGGCGTTGCATCCGGCCTCCATCACACCTGCGCGCGACGTCTGGACGGTGGCCTATGGTGCTGGGGCCGGAACACCGAGGGGGAAGTCGGCGACGGCACGACGGAGAACCGGCTGGTCCCGGTCGCCGTTACGGCCATGGGCACCGCAGTTGCTGAGGTCTGGGCAGGTGGATTTCGTACCTGCGCGCGCGGCAGCGATGCCGCGCTGCGCTGCTGGGGCTACAACCCTGGGGGAGAGATCGGCGACGGGACCACGCTGACGCGACTCAGCCCGGTTCAGATCACTGCGTTGGGCACCCAAGTAACAACTGCGGCGCTTGGCGAGTACCACACTTGTGCGCGCCGCGCTGATGA
>JADJDT010000024.1 GCA_016702545.1 Pseudomonadota bacterium
GGCTACTCCACCTTGAGCAGGAACTCGTCGGTGGGGTTGACGGACCAGCGCTCGGCCAGCTCGATGATGGCGGTCGAGCGTTGGGCGAGCAGCAGATGCACGAAGGTGCGGCAGTCGCCCTGATGCTCGCGCAGCACGCGCTGCAGGGCGTCGAGCTGGCCCTCGCCCAGGCTGTCGGCCAGCAGCTGCAGGTGGACCTGCTTGGTCTTCTGCGCGCGGAACTGGTCGAGCGTCACCACCTGCTGCAGATCGATCCGTGGCATCACGCTCTCGCCCTCGCCCTCGAAGCGCAGCCGCCCGCTGACCAGTAGCGGCTCGCCCGACTTGAGCGTGGCCTCGTGCTCCTCGAAGGCGCGCGAGAAGCACATCACCTCGACCTGCCCCTCGCGGTCCTCGAGGCCGAAGATCGCCATCCGCCCCTTGCCGCTCTTCAGCGGCCGCTCGCGAAAGTCGCCGACGATGCCGCCGACGCTGACCTCGGCGCGGTCCGCCAGCTCGCTGAGCGCCACGCGGTCGTCGCGGTGCCGTGGCGCCGCAGGTCGTCGGCATAGCGGTCGAGCGGGCGGCCGCGCCGACATAAAGCCTTCCGGGGTTCTCGCGCTCGAGGGCCAGGCGCTGGCGGCGGTGCCTCGGACAACGCCGGTGGCGCTCGACCACCTGGCGCGCGGCGGTGGGCGCGTCGGAGCCGCGGCCGTCGAGCAGGCCGAAGAGGCTGGTCTGGCCCGAGTCGCGGTCGCGCTGCGCGGACATCGCCTGCTCCTGGGCCTCGTCGAGCGCCGCGAAGAGCTGGGCCCGATGCACCTTCAGCCGCTCGGCGACGCCGTCGAAGGCCCCCGCCCGATCAGCGCCTCGACCACCCGCTTGTTGACCCGCCGGCCATCGACGCGCTCGCAGAAGTCGAAGAGGCCGGCGAAGGGCTGCTGCTGGCGCACCTCCAGCACCGCTTGCACGGCGGCCTCGCCGACGTTGCGCACGGCACCCATGCCGAAGCGAATGAACTTGCGCTCCCCGCGCGCGATCACCGAGAAGTCGGACTCCGACTCGTCGACGTCGGGTCGCACCACCTCGATGCCCATCTTGCGGGCCTCGGTGATGTATTTGGTCAGGTTGTCGGTGTTGTCCTTGTCGCAGGTCAACATCGCGGCCATGAACTCGACCGGGTAGTGGCACTTGAGCCAGGCCGTCTGGTAGGAGAGGTAGGCGTAGGCCACGCTGTGCGACTTGTTGAAGCCGTAGCCGGCGAACTTGTCCATCAGGTCGAAGATCTGCGCCGCCAGCCGCGCATCGACGCCACGGGCCGCGGCGCCGGCGAGGAAGATCTTGCGCTGCTCGGCCATCTCCTCCGGCTTCTTCTTGCCCATCGCGCGCCGCAGCAGGTCGGCCTGCCCCAGCGTGTAGCCGGCCAGCCGCGAGGCGATCTGCATCACCTGCTCCTGGTAGACGATCACGCCGTAGGTCTCGCGCAGGATCTCGGCCAGCCAGGGGTGCAGATCGTCGACGGGCTTGCGACCGTGCTTGCGGTCGATGAAGTCGTCGACCATCCCGCCCTCGAGCGGTCCGGGACGATAGAGCGCCACGGCGGCGACGATGTCCTCGAAGCAGTCGGGCTGCAGCCGCTTGAGCAGCTCCTTGAAGCCGCTCGACTCGAGCTGGAACACCCCGGTGGTCTGACCGCTCTGCAGCATCGCGAAGGTCGCCGCGTCGTCGAGCGGGATCGCGTCGAGGCGAAACTCCGGATCCTCGCGGCAAACCAGGCGCACGGCGATATCGAGCACCGTCAGGGTCTTGAGGCCGAGGAAGTCGAACTTGACCAGCCCCGCCTCCTCGACCTCGTTCTTGGCGTACTGGGTCACGAGCTCGCCGTTGGGCCCACGAAAGCAGGGGACGTATTCCCAGAGCGGTCGTTCGGCGATCACCACCCCGGCGGCGTGCGTGCCGGCGTGGCGGTTGAGCCCCTCGAGGCCCGAGGCCACGTCGAGCAGCTCGGCCACGCGCGGATTCTCGCCGGCCAGCTGCCGCAGGCGCGGCTCCTGCTCCAAGGCCTGCTCGATCGTCACGCTGCGGCCCTGGATCGGCTCGGGATCAACTTGGCGACGCGGTCGGCCTCGGCGTAGGAGAAGCCCATCGCGCGGGCCACGTCGCGCGTGACGCCGCGTGCCTTGAGCTGGTGCATCGTCACGATCTGCCCGACGTTGTCGCGGCCGTACTTCTCGCTGACGTACTGCAGCACCTCGTCGCGGCGGTGCATGCAGAAGTCGATATCGAAGTCCGGCATGCTGACGCGCTCGGGGTTGAGGAAGCGCTCGAAGAGCAGGTTATAGGGCAAGGGATCGACGTCGGTGATGCGGAGCGCGTAGGCCACCAACGAGCCGGCGCCGCTGC
The DNA here is from genome assembly GCA_016702545.1 of Pseudomonadota bacterium. Taxonomy (GTDB): domain Bacteria; phylum Myxococcota_A; class Polyangia; genus JADJTL01. The sequence continues at coordinate 2,383 of JADJDT010000024.1, forward strand.
CACGACCGGGACCGACGGGCACGCCGCGCTGCTTGGCGTAGTTGATGAAGTCCCAGACGATGAGGAAGTAGGACGAGAAGCCCATCTTCTCGATCACCTCGAGCTCGTGCGCCGCGCGCTCGCGATAGACCTTCTCGTCGGCGGCCCGTCCGCGGGCGCTGAACTCGCTCAGCCGCCGGTCCAGCCCCTCGCGCACCTGCTGCTGGAGGAAGTCACCGAGCTCCACCCCCGCGGGCACCTGGTAGCGCGGCAGGAAGCTCTGCCCGAGCTGCAGCTCGACGTTGCACAGGCCGGCGATGCGCGCGGCGTTCTCGAGCGCTTGCGGCACGTGATAGAAGGCGCGCTCCATCTCCTCGGGTGACTTGAGGAAGTATTCGTCGACCTCGTGCTTGAGGCGCTGCTTGTCCTCGATCTGCTTGCCCGTCTGTACGCACATCAGACAGTCGTGCGCGCGCGCGTCCTTGCGGGCCAGGTAGTGGCAGTCGTTGGTGGCGACCAGCGGGAGGTCGGTCTGCGCCGCCAGCTTGATCAGGGCCTCGTTGACCTCGTTCTGCTCGGTCAGGCCATTAGGCTGCACCTCGAGGAAGAAGCAGCCGGGCTCGAAGAGTTCGCGATACTCGCGCACCACCTCGAGCGCGCGCGCGCTGCCCTGCTGCAGCAGCGTCTGCGCGACCTCGCCGCCCAGGCAGGCCGAGAGCCCGATCAGGCCGGCGCTGTGCTGGCGCAGCAGCTGCTTGTCGATCCGCGGGTGGTAGTAGAAGCCCTCGAGGTAGGCCTTGCTGACCAGGAAGACGAGGTTGCGATAGCCCTCGAGGGTGCGCGCCAGCAGCACGCAGTGGAAGGTCTTGCGACTGGTGCGGTCGTTCATCGGGCCGTCGCTGACGTAGACCTCGCAGCCGAAGATCGGCTTGATGCCCGCCTTGCGCGCCGTCTTGTAGAAATCGAGCGCCCCGAACATGTTGCCGTGGTCGGTCAGCGCCACCGTGTTCATGCCGAGCTCGTGCAGCCGCGGGTAGAGATCCTTGAGGCGGATCGCGCCGTCGAGCAGGCTGTACTGGCTGTGCAGATGCAGGTGGGCGAACGACCCGGCCATCCCGATGCTCCCGCGGCGTCGCCGGACGCGGTCCGGCGGTGGGCGCGGAGCATAGCGCATCGCGGCCGGCCCGGGGACCCGATGCCGGACCCCATGCCGGAAGCGATGCTGCCGGACCCGATGCCAGGCACAGCCGGTAGAAAGGTGGACGCCCCCAGCGTTCCGTGGTGACCTCCGCTCGCCTCGCTGCAAGACGCCCAGCGGGAGGAGGACCAGCGGTGTCAACCACCGTCGCACCGCTGCATCTCGGCCGCGCCTCTGCTGCGGTCCACGCGGGGCCGGCGCCGTGGCGGCGCTGAAGGGCCCACGCTCCAGCGGGGCGGGGGCGCTGGCCGTCGCGGCCGGGATCCTGCTGTCGCGCCTGGCCGGCCTGGTGCGCGAGCGCGTCTTCGCCCACTTCCTCGGCAACTCGGATGCGGCCGGCGCGTTCAAGGCCGCACTGCGCATTCCCAACCTGCTGCAGAACCTGTTCGGCGAGGGCGTGCTGTCGGCCTCCTTCATCCCGGTCTACGCCCGGCTCTTGGCGAGCGGCGAGCTCGAGCAGGCGCGCCGGTTGGCAGGCGTGATCGTCTCACTGCTGACGCTGGCCGTCGGGCTGCTCGTCGCGCTCGGGACGTTGGCGGCGCCGCTGCTGACCGATCTGATCGCGCCCGGCTTCTCCGCCGAGGTGCGGCGGCTGACGATCTCGCTGGTCCAGGTCGTCTTTCCGGGCGTCGGGCTGCTCGTGCTCTCCGCCTGGTGCCTGGGCGTGCTGAACAGCCACCGCCGCTTTTTCCTCTCCTACGTCGCGCCGGTGCTGTGGAACATCGTGCAGATCGCCGCCCTGGTGGTCTGCGGTGCTCTGGTGGGCGGCGGCAAGCTGGCCGAGGGACACCTGGTCCGGCTGCTGGCCTGGGCCACGGTGCTGGGCTCCGCCTGCCAGCTCGCCCTCCAGTTGCCCGCGACCCTGCGCCTGCTCGGCGGGCTCACGCCCTCCGTTTCGCTGCGCGCGCCGGGCGTGCAGCGCGTGCTCGCCAGCTTCGCGCCGGTCCTCGTCGGGCGCGGCGTGGTTCAGCTCTCCGCCTACCTCGACCAGGTGCTCGCCAGCTACCTGGGGCCGGGCATGGTCGCCGCGATGGCGTACGCGCAGCAGCTCTACCTGTTGCCCGTGGCGCTCTTCGGCATGGCCATCTCGGCGGCCGAGCTGCCGGCGATGTCCGTCGCGGTGGGCAGCGACGAGCAGGTGCACGCCCTGCTGCGTGCGCGGGCCGAGGGCGCGCTCGCGCGCATGGCGTTCTTCGTCGTGCCCTCCGCCGCGGCCTTCGTCGTGCTCGGCGACGTGGTGGTGGCGGCGCTCTACCAGACCGGCCGCTTCGGCGCGCGCGACACGGTGGTGGTCTGGATCGTGCTCGCGGGCTACGCGATCGGCCTGCTGGCGACTACCCGCGGCCGGCTCTACGCCTCGGCGCTCTATGCGCTGCACGATCCGCGGACGCCGCTGCGCTACGCGCTGCTGCGGGTCGCGCTCGCGGCGCTCGGCGGCTGGGTCCTGGCTTTGCCCGTCCGGCGGGCGCTGGGCTGGCCCCCGGAGCTCGGCGCGGCGGGGTTGACCCTCTCCGCGGGCCTCGCCGCCTGGCTGGAGTACCTGCTGCTCGCGGCTGCCGTGCAGCGTCGCATCGGCCGACTGGGCCCCGCCGCGACCGCCACGGGCCGCGCGTGGGCCGCCGCGCTGGTCGCCTGCGGCGCCGCCTTCCTGCTGCACCGGCTGCTACCGATCCACCAACCCGTGGTCGCCGGCTTGATCGTGCTGGGAGCCTACGGCGCCGTGTATCTCGGCGCAGCGCGCGCGCTCGGGCTAGACGAGGCGCGCGGCCTGATCGACCGGCTGCGCGCGCTGCTGCACCGGCGTTCGTGAGCAGGGACGGAGGCGGCGCCATCGCCCGCTGCGCCGACGGGCGGAGATGGCGAGCGGAGATGGCGAGCGGGACGACACCTCCCCAACTCGGCTACACTGGCGGGAGCCCTTTCAACTGAAGCGATCAAAGGCGGCTACAGTGGCGCGAGCGTGGACTCGTCCTTGGGCGTTGGCGGTCGTCGCTGCCGTGATGTGCTCGGCCTGCGTACGGGCCGGTTTCGACGCATTCCAGGCCACTGATGCCAGGGTCGTCGGCGTTCGCGACGCGCCCTTCGCCAGCGATGCGGCACCGTCCGCGGACGCCTGGTCCCGCGACGCGCGGGGCAACACCGACGGCGCCGGCTCCCGCGGCCCCCTGGCGATCATGAGTACGCCGAATACGGCCGTCCGTCCGCTCAGTACCTACGCCTACGATGCCGAGGCCAATCGTTCGGACCCCTTGACCTGGAGCCTGATCGAGGGTCCCAGCGGCATGACCGTAGATACCGCCACGGGCCTCGTGAGCTGGACGCCCTCGCCAGCACAGCGGGGCACCCATCCTGTGCGCCTCAGCGTCACCGACGGGCGGGAGAGTACCGAACAGAGCTACTTGCTTTTGGTGAGTGCCGGCGCGGTGCTCCCCAACGGATTGCACCCCGCCGCGCTGGCTGCGCTGGTGCACGCGGCGCGCGGGGGTCGGAACTGGCTCGGCGAGCTGGCCACCCGGCCCTTGAGCGTGGGGCGGGCCACCGGGCGGCTCGCGCCGCGCCCCACCTCGAACGCGCTTTCCCGCGAGCTGCTGCGCTACGTCATTGGCTGCGCCCTGCCACTGGGCACCGCGCTCCGTATCGACGCGGGGGCCGGATCGGAGGCCTTCCAAGGGCAGCTGGGTCTGGCGCCTCGCTGGCAAACGCGGTCGTGCGACGGCGCCTGCCGGGCCCTGGTCTCGGCCTGCGTGCTCGCGCGTACGAACGCGCTGGGCTTGGCCGTCCCCATCGCCTGGGCCGCGACCGCTCCGGGCCGCCTTCCGGCGGCGCAGTTGTCGGCGGAGGGGCTGCGCCTCGAGGGCGCGTTCTACGGTGACCTCTTCGCGCCGCGGCCGATGCTGCTGGCGTGCGCTGGCGCGGCCGCCGTGGGACCCGCTGCCGACGGCCGCAGCTGCACCACGAGCCCTGCCGCCTGCGGCTTCACGATCGCGGGCCCGTGCGCGGAGCTCTGCGAGCCCTGGTTGGGCCAGGCCTTGGTGGCCTGCCGCGCCGGACGCGGCCTGCGGCGCTATCGAGCGCTCGTGGTGCTCGCACCGCGCGGGGAACGAGGACCGTGAACGCTCGCCAGGTCCCTGGCCAAGGAACGAGCGCGGCCCCTGGCGTCAGGCACTGAGCCGGCGCAGGCGAGGTCTTCAGGGTCGTGGCGCGCAGGGCCCGCAGCTCGTGCTGTAGCTGGGCGATCTGGCGCTGCTGCGCCTGCGCCGTGGCCACCAGCATGCTGGCATAGCCGTAGAGATCGACTTGGTCGTGCTCGGCGTCGGTGGCGAAGCTCTGCGGCTGTTGATCCTCGAGGATGAAGCCGAGGCGGCGGCGCCCGCGCAGCGCCGGGTCGCTGTACTCGTAGGTGGCGAGGCGGGTGGCGAGTAGTTGGTCGGCGATCGCCGCGCGCTCGGCCGCCGAGAGGTAGGTGATGTCGCGCTTCAGCCGCCGGGAGGAGACGGGACAAGCGGTATCCTTTCCTGCGACCCAGGCGCCCGCGCTGCACCGGCGCGCCCCGCCGGGCCCGCAGGCGTAGACGCAGGTCTTGCCCTCGATGGAGCACAGGCTGCCGAGCAGCGGTCGCGCCGCGGGGCACGACACGTCGGCATGCGGCGCCTCGCACTGCCAGATCGGGTCGCCCTCGACACAGCCGATGGGGCCGAAGTGCCGCAGGCGGTGCAGTGGCAGGCCAGGCCCGCATAGACGCAATAGGCCTCGACTATGGTGCAGGCGGCGCCGGCCGCCTCGCTGCGCGTCTCGGGACACTCCACCTTCGGCGGCGCCAGGCAGCGCGGAACGGCGAGCTGCCACGCGCCCTCATCGCAGGTCGCCGTCGGCCGGCACGCCGGTCGCGGGTCTGGCCCGTACTCGCAGACGAGCCCGTCGCGGGGGCACCCTTGCACGCTGCCGCTGGGGAGCTCGACTGGACAGAGCGACTGCTGGGCCGCGTCCGCGGGCCGGCCATCGGGCCGCCCACGGGCGTCGACCCGCGTATCGGCAGGCGGGGTCGCCGCATCGCTTGGAAGTGCTGCGTCGCGCGGCGCTCCGCGGTCGCTGCGCCCCGCGTCCCGTTGCGCGCCGACGTCGCGCCGCTCCAAGGGCGGCAGGCTGTCGGAACAGCCGGTGAGGGCGGCCAGCGCGATCGCGCCCACCCCGGCAGACACCAGGCGCCCGCGCCCACGCGCGACCGTGAGCCTTGAAGACGTACGTCTCGGCATCGGAGTTCCTTTCCGGGGCGGGGGTATGGGACCTACCCCCGTGAACGTTCACAGGACGCGAGGACGGCGAGCGAGGATTATCACTCGGGCGCCGCGGAGCCACCAAGTCGGATCCGCTCGCGCCTCCCCTGCCGCTCGGGCGACCCCCGCGCTCTGCGCCTCACGGTGCCGGCAGCACGCGGGGCTTGCGCTGCCAGATCCCGCCCCGCGTGAAGGCGCGCCAGCCCCAGCCCAGCCAGCCGATCACGGCGGTGGCGAGCCAGAGCGCCCAGGCCAGCATCGCCAGGCGGTAGATCCACAGCGGCACGGAGATCAGCCACGGCCGACCGAGCTCGCCCGTGATCCGATCGTCGAACCAGCGCAGGCTTTCGCCCCACGACCCGTTGCCGCTGATCTGCATCTCCGGCGCTCCGAGCAGGCCGGCATGCACGAAGACCAGCAGCAGGCCGAGGACCACCAACGAACCGCCGGCGATCGCCAGCTGCGAGCCGTTGTGCAACCAACGGGGCCCGACGCTGTCGCGCTGCCCGCGCCAGGCCAGATAGAGCAGCCAGCCGGCGATGGTCGCGGCGCCCAGCACGCCGAGTTGCGTCAAGCCCACGCCGAGCAGCAGCCACTGGCGCGCCGAGAGGGGGCTCCAGGGCAAGCGCGAGAGGCCCAACGCCACCACCAGGAAGAGCCCGAGCTGCGACCAGAACAACACCACCGGCCCGACCACGCCGCCGCCGACGAAGAGCACCCAGCGGCGCCCGGGCACTCTCACTTCGGTGGTCACGTTCACCGCCGGTGCCCCGAGCTGCACCGCCGGCAGTTGCAGCAGTGTCCGCGAGCCCGCGGGCTCGCCCCAGCGCAGCTCCAGCTGCTGCGTCCCCGGATGCAGCGCCAGCACGACGCGCTGCCCCTCCTGGCGCAGCGGCTGCTGCTGGCCGTCGATCTTCACCTGCTCCAGCTCCGCGCCGCCGGGCAGGGTCAAGGCGTGCTCCGCGCCGCGACTGGTGCGCAGGGCGAAGCGCAAGACGGTCTGGGTGCGCCGCTCACCGAGCTCCACCTGTCGCGTGACGTGATCGACGGTCAAGACCTGGCCGGCCACCCCGGGCGGTCGTTCGACCGCGAGGGTCAGCCTCTCGCCGGGCAGCGGCGCCCACTGGCGCAGCGCGGCGCCCTCGTCGCCCTGATGCAGCGGCGCTATCCCACTGGCCTCGACGTGCCAGATCGGACTGGCCTCGAGCGCCCAGCGCTCGACCCACGGCACGTCGCGCGGCGCCGAGAGCTCGACCCTGGCGCGCTCGGGCAGGGCCGAGCGCCAGCTCGCCTCGCCCTGCGCGGCCTCGATGCTCACCAGCACCCGGCCGTCGCGCACATGGACCCCGGCGCTGGTGACGGACTCCCCGCCCAGCAGCGGCACCGAGAGCACGATCGCGGCGCCGGGCGGCGTCCTCCGCACGACGCGTGTCTCCACCTCCCAGGTCAGGCCGAGACGCAGCGTGCGCTCGACCCGCACGAAGGGCGGCAGGTGATGCGGCTGGCCCCCGCCGACCGTCTCCGCGCGCACCGCCGCCGGCGCTTGGCGCGTGAGCTGGAGCTGATCATCGATCGCCCCGTCCTCATGGACGCCCGCCAGCTGCCAGCCGACGAGCCGCGCGTCGATCTGCCGCGGCTTGAGCGGCAGCGGCAACTGCAGGCTGTCCGTGCGCGGGAGCGCCCCCTCGAGCTGCACGAGGTGGGTGCCGGGCCGCAGGCCGATCCAGAGCGTGCCGCCGTCGAGCGAGAGCTCGCTGGCGGGTTGCCCATCGATCAGCACGCGCTGGGGTCGCCAGTGGTCGACGTGACCGGGCAGCGGCACCGCCGTCGCCGCCTCGACGGCGAGCTCGAGGCGCAGGCCGAGGCGATCGCCGCTCGCCTCCAGCGCGAGCCGGCCGAGAGTGGCGCAGTGCGGAAAGCACGGAGGCGGCGTGAGCAAGCGCCGACGCAGCTCGCTGTGGAGCCGCGGTTCAAGCCCCGGCGCCGCCTGAGGCGAGCCGTCGGCGCGAGCCGCCCCGATCGAGCACGCGGTCAAGAGCAGCCCGACGAGCGCGGCCGCAGTGGAGGAACCGGCCCCGGCCCCGCCGCCGCCCCGCCGGCGCGCCGCGCGCAGCGGACTCACGCCGACACTCCAGATCAACACCGCCAGCAGCAGCACCCGCAGGCCCGCGAGCAAGCGATGGAGCCAAGGCGGCACCAGCCAGAGCGAGAGGGTCTCGTCCGCGCGCACCGGCCCATTCCACGCCAGCGAGATCACGCGACCCTGCCAGCGCTGCAGGCCGGGTCCCGTCTGCACCATGGCGTTCGGGTCGTTGGTCGGCAGCACGCGCTGCGCTTCGATCTTCTCCTGCTTGGGGCTGGCGACGAGGGCGTCGCTGCCATAGCGCGAGAGCAACTGAGACCTTTGGCTGATCTTGCCGCCGACGCTCTCGTCGCCGCTGCCTGACTCGGCGTTGGCGGCGACCTCGGAGGGCCCGGGGGCAGAGGCAGAGAGCGTCGGCACTTCGCCCCACCCCCTCGAGGCGCCCGGCGCGCCGTCGGTCCAGGCGGTGGGGTCGAGCACGGGGAATACTCCCTGTCGGACGTGCGCCGCACCGAAGGCCACCGCGTAGAGCACCAGGACCACCAGCGCCGCGGCGCGCCCGAGCTGCAGCAGTCCCTCGCCGCGACCGCCGCTCGGCCAGACCCGCGCCAGCCCGGCGATGGCCAGCACCAAGGCCCAGCTCCAGCGCGGCGCGTCGACCTCCGTCAAGGTGGCCACCAAGGTCACAGCGGCCAACGCCGCGACGCGCGCGCCGAAGAGCTTGGCCACCGCCAGCAACAACAACAGCAGCAAAAAGACGTCGTCGAGGCCCCAGGCCGCGATCCACGTCGACTCCGCGCGATCGACGCCGCCGACGTGCAGCAAGCTCCAGCCCGGCGGCAGGTGCAGCTCGCCGCTCACCGAGCGGAAGTCATGCGCCCAGCCCACCGCGCGGGTGTGGCGGCCGGTGCGCGGGCAGCGGCTCTCCGCCGCGAGCTCGATCGACCCGCGCCGCACCTCCACCGCCGATCGCGCTCCCGGCTGACGCCGGGTCACGAGGCGGTCTTCCCCGCCGACCGCGACGTGTCCGAGCTCGGTCCCCGAGCCCATCTCCAGGCGCTGGCTGCGTCGCACTACCCCGCCGATCTGGTCGGCCACCGTGAAGCCTCGGCCATCGAAGTCCAACCACCAACGCCGGCGCAGGGTGAGCTGATCCGGCGCCGGCGCGCTGTCGCCGCGGCGCCGCTCGGTCAGCACCAGCGCCGCGCCGGGTACCAGTCGATAGGCCGGCAGGTGCTTCCACGCCGCCGGCAGCCGCGTTTGCCCGGGATCGACCGCCAGCGCCTCTTCGACGGCCACGACGCGCAGCTCCGGTCGCGCCTCGAAGACCCAAATCTCCTCTTCGCTCCAGGGGCTCGCTGCCCGCGGCGCCACGAGGCGCGCGCCAGCGACCGCCTGCCGCGCGCGCAGCGTCAGCTCGAAGGTGCCCGGCCGCAGCTGCAGGCGCAGTCGTCCGTCGCTCTCGACCCGCGCTGGCAGCGCCGCGTCGAGCGCCAGCGGCACGAAGCCCGTCGGCAGCGCCGGTCCGAGCAGCAGCTCGCGGCTCTTGCCGGCGACGCGCAGCTCGAGGTGCGTCTCGAGCTCGAGCGGTAGCTCATCGACGAGGCGCCGCGTGACGGTCAGGTCGAGGCGATCTTCGGCCGCCGCGGCGTTGGCCCGTCGCTGCACCCACAAGGTGCCGTCGGCCACCCGCTCGGGGAAGTCGACTGCACGCCCGTCGATCCGCAACGCCAGCAGCCCGGTCTCCGGCGGCACCATCAGGCTCTCCGGCAGCCGGCGCCAGCGCAGGCGCCCGGTAATCCGGTAACGCCCCGCCGCCAGCCAGACGACCGGCCGCTCGTCGCGCGCGACGACCACCGCCGGTCGCCCATCGACGCGCACCTCGCTCGGCCATTGCACCCCGCCTCCGGGCAGCAGCGCGGCGCCCGCGCTATCGAGCGCCCAGTCCTGCGCGAAGGTCCCGCCCTGCGCGTCGAGCTCGAGCTCCAGCCGTGACGGCCAGGCGCAGCGGCGTTCACCGCGACTGTGCAGGAAGGGACAGCGCTCAGCCTCGTGACCGTGCAGCACCCAGGAGACCCACGGGCGCAGCGGCACGGGAACCTCGACGCTCTCGGGCGCGGCGTGGGCGCGGCGTGGCGCGCTGGGGCTGAGGAGGATCGCCAGCCCGAGCAGGGTGCAGGCCGACCGACGTTGACGACGGATCATGCGTGGCTCCTCGGCCGCGCTTGCGGCCGGCTACCTGCGGGTCTCACTGCGGCGCGTCTGGGCGGCTCGCGGCGGACCTCGCTTAGCGCTTGAAAGTCACCCCGAGGCAGCCGTAGGCGCCCGGATCGGAGCTGGGCATCAGCGAGACGAAGGGATCGCTGAAGCTGCGCCGGTTGCCCTGCCACGGCGCGAACTCGAAGAGCCCGAAGACGTTGAGCCAGGCGTTGATCGGCACCTCGACGATACCCGCGAGGAGGAAACGCAGCCCGGTGAAGCGCTCGCGCACGGCCGTTGGCGAAAGGCCCGCAGGGGGAAGGCCACAGGCGCCGACCTCGTTGCGAGAGGCGCTCGCCGGACACAGTCGGTCGGTGTAGACGCCGAGGGTCGCGCGGGCCGTGAGGGCCACGCGCTCCGCCAGCCAGACGCTGCCGATCGCCGCCAGATCGACGAAGAAGCTATTGCGGGACTTGGGCCCCCCGCCACCACCGAGCGCCACGCTGGTCGCCAACGACCAGGGCTGCTGATCGATCAGCCACACACGGGCGCGCGCCCCGACCTCGGTCATGGCACCGAAGCTGCGCAGCTCGACCGCGCCGTCGACGCCGAGCGGCCCCTTATCGAGCAAGCCGACGGTCAGGCGCGCCGCGATCAGGTAGGGGAAGCCCAGCGAGACGTCGCCCGCCACCCAGCCCGCGTCGACCAGCGTCGCGGCGTGACTGGCCATCGTCCGCGCCGTCCGCCGCCGTGGACTGAGGCTGGTGCCCACGCTCTGCGGGCCGGCCTCCGGCGTCGTGTCCTGCCCCGGCGCGGCGGTGGGTGGCCGCCGCCGCGGCGAGGCCGCTCCCGTCCGCTGCAGGCGCGCGTCGATCCGCACCGCCGCCCCCGGCACGACCTCGACCGTCGTCAGCAGCTCTTCGTGGCGTGGCGCGCGCACGGCCACCACGTGCGGCCCTGCGAGCAGCTCGGCGCCCTCGACCGGCGCGGTGCCGATCGCCTCGCCGTCCACCGAGACCTCGGCACCGGCGACGGTGCTGGTGACCGTCAGGGTCCCCCGCGGTGTCGTCAGGGTCCCCCGCGGTGGGGGCGGCACGGCGGGCTGGCTCGCCGGCGCGGCGATCGGTTCCAGGGGTGCCACCAGGTTGAGGCTCTGCCCGGCCACCGCATCGATCCAATGGCGCCAGGTCTGATACCCCGCCGCCGTGATCTCGATCAGGTAGCGCCCCTGGTGCAGCGCCAGTTCGAGCGGCGGTGAGCCGAGGACCTTGCCGTTGACCAGCACGCGGGCGTCCGACGCGCCGGCCACGCCGGGGGCCAGACTGACGCGCACCGCGGCCGCGGCCGCAGGGGTCACCGGCGCGGCGGCGGCCGCCGACGGCGCCAACGGGGGACCCGCGGCCACCATCGGGACCGCGAGCGCAAGGGCCAGCCAAGCGCCGAAGCTGCCTGACCCGGCCGCGCGCCACCCGCGCCGACGCGAATGGCCCTTCGGTGCCGTCGCGTTGTCGTGCGTCATTGCGCTCCTCACCCCTGCGCTCCTCGCCCCCGGCGCGCCAACGCGCGCCATGCTCGCGACAGGATCCGCCCGGGCTGCTAGCCCCCGCCGCGCGGCCGCACCAGCGCTGCGTCGTAGTCGCTGAGCGGCTGGTATCCCATCAGCCACAGCGCCGTCGCGGCCACGTTGCTCAGGCCGCCGGGTGCAACGTCAGGCGCCAGCTCGTACTCGCCCGCAAAGGCGGGGTCGAAGATCGTAAAGGGCACCGCGTTGAGGCTGTGGGCCGTGCGGATGCGCGGCTGCTGGGCCTCGTCGCGCTCGATCTCGCCGTTCTTCTTGAGCTCGAACATCTGGTCGGCGTTGCCGTGGTCGGCCGTCACCAGAGCGATGCCCCCGACCTGCTCGACGACCGCCAGCAGCCGACCGAGACAGAGGTCCACCGCCTCGACCGCCAGCAACGTGCTGGAGAGGCTGCCGGTGTGGCCCACCATGTCGCCGTTGGCGTAGTTGATCCGCAGCAAGCCCGTGGCCCCGCCCTGCAAGGCCGCGATCGTCGCGTCGGTGATCTCGGCCGCGCGCATCCAGGGACGTTGTTCGAAGGGCACGCGATCCGAGGGCACCTCGAGGTAGGTCTCCAGGGCCTCGTCGAACTTGCCGCTGCGGTTGCCGTTCCAGAAGTAGGTCACATGGCCGTACTTCTGCGTCTCGCTGCAGGCGAACTGCCGGATGCCGTTGCGGGCCAGGCACTCGCCGAGCGTGCGATCGATCGTCGGCGGGGTCACCAGGTAGTGCTTGGGCAGGCCGAGATCCCCGTCGTACTGCATCATCCCGGCGAAGAGCACGCGCGGCGTGCGGACGCGATCGAAGGGCGCGAACGCGGTCTCCTCGAAGGCGCGCGTGATCTGGATCGCGCGATCACCGCGGAAGTTGAAGAGCACGACCGCGTGATCGTCCTCGATCGTGCCGACCGGCTGGCCGTCCCGCTCGACCACGAACTCGCCGAGGAACTGGTCGCCGACCGTGGGGTCTTCGGCGCGAAAGGTCTCGATCGCCTGCCGTGCGCTGGCGAAGCGCCGGCCCTGCCCCAGTACATGCGCCTTCCAGCCGCGCTCCACGACCGGCCAGTTGGCCTCGTAGCGATCCATGGTCACGACCATGCGCCCCCCGCCCGAGGCGATGCAGTAGTCGCGCCCCGGGGTGGCGTTGATCTCGCTCAGCAGCCGCTCCAGCGCGTCGACGTAGACCAACGCGGTCTGCCCACCGACGTCGCGCCCATCGAGCAGCGGGTGGACGCGCAGCTGGGCCACACCCTCCTCGTGGGCGCGCCGAATCAGCGCGTAGAGCTGGTCGACGTGGCTGTGGACATTGCCGTCGCTGAGCAGCCCGATGAAATGCAGCGGCGTCGCGTGCCCGCGGCACTGGGCCGTCAGGGCACGCCAGACCTCGCCCGCGAACAGGCTGCCGTCGCGCAGGGCCTGCCCGACGCGCTTGGCGCCCTGGTCGAAGACGCGCCCCGCGCCGAGCGCGTTGTGGCCGACCTCGGAGTTGCCCATGTCGTCGTCGCTCGGCAGCCCGACCGCTACCCCGTGCGCCCGCAGCCGAGTCGTCGGGTGCTCGCGCCAGAGTCGCTCCAGCACCGGCTTGCGCGCGCGCGCCACCGCATCGCCCTCGTCGCCGCGGCCGACGCCCACCCCATCCATCACCACCACCACCAGCGGCCCCCGCCGCGGCCCGAAGCCGTTGCGAACCAGCTGCCAGGGACTCTTCGTGCTCTTGGTCATCGCTCTACGTCTCTCGCTTGGTCTCGGTTGTCTCGCTTGGTCTCGGTTGTCTCGGTTGTCTCGGTTGGATGCTCGGTCGGGGCCGCCGCGGATCGCTCAGATTCCGCCACCGTCGGCGAAGGCGTCCTGCCGCGGCGGGGCCGACGTGATGCGGCTGCCGGGCGGCACGCTGACGGTGAGCCAGACGTTGCCGCCGACCACCGACCCGCGGCCGATGGTCACGCGGCCCAGGATCGTGGCGCCTGAGTAAATGACCACCTGGTCCTCGATGATCGGGTGGCGCGCAATGCCCTTGATCGGCGTGCCCGCGGCATCGAGCGGAAAGGTGCGGGCGCCGAGCGTGACCCCCTGGTAGATGCGCACGCCGTTGCCGATCACGCTCGTCTCACCGATCACGACTCCGGTCCCGTGGTCGATGAAGAAGCCGGCGCCGATCGTCGCGCCCGGGTGGATGTCGATGCCCGTCACGCTGTGGGCGTGCTCCGCGATCATCCGCGGCAACAGCGGCACCCCGAGTCGGTGTAGCTGGTGGGCGACGCGGTGGTTGGTCACGGCCAGCACACCCGGATAGCAGAAGATCGTCTCGTCGGGCGAACGCGCCGCGGGATCACCCTCGTAGGCCGCCCGCACGTCGGTGGCGAGGAGCTCCTGGATGCAGGGCAGCGCGTTGAGGAAGTCGGTCGTGATCGCGCGCGCACGCGGCTCGTGCTCGCTGGCATGGCCCGGATCCGTGTCGGCGAAGGCCAAGCTGCGTTCGATCTGCAGCGCCAGGGTGCGCTGAATGTCGTCGAGCGTGTGGCCGACGTGGTAGCCCACCGTCTCGGCGCGCAGCTCGGACGAGCCGAAGTAGCCCGGGAAGAGCACGATGCGCAGCAGCTCGCTGATGCGCGTCACGACATCCCGCGACGGCAGCGGCTCGAGGCGCCGATCCTCGAGCCAGCGATGCGTCATCGGGCTGGTATTGCCGCAGAGCCTCGCGACCACGGCGGCGAGGTCGAGGGCTTCGGCTGGACGGGGTGGCCGCGGGGACGCGCAGGTCATCGCGGATCCTCGAAGAGCCAGGTGCTGAGGTAGCGCTCGGCGCTACTCGGCACGATCACGACGAAGGTCTTGCCGAGGTACTCGGAGCGCGCGGCCAGCTCGAGCGCCGCCCAGACGGCCGCACCCGAGGAGATCCCCGCCAGCACGCCCTCTTCGCGGGCGAGACGGCGCGCGATCTGGCCGGCCTCGTCGTGGCCGACGGCGACCACCTCGTCCACGAGCGCCATGTCCAGCACCTCGGGCACGAAGCCGGGGCCGATCCCTTGAATCTTGTGCGGCCCTGCCCGGCCGCCGCCGAGCACCGCCGAGTCGGCCGGCTCGACCGCGATCGCCCGAAACGACGGCTTGAGCGCCTTCAACCGGCGGCTGATGCCCGTGATGGTGCCACCGGTCCCGACCCCGGCCACCACGACGTCGACGGTACCGTCGGTATCGCTCCAGATCTCCTCGGCGGTCGTCTGCTCGTGAACCTCAGGGTTGGCCGGGTTGCAGAACTGCTGCGGGATATAATAGCGCGCGTCCTGGCGCGCCAGCTCCTCGGCCCGGCGCACCGCGCCCAGCATGCCCTCCGCACCGGGGGTCAGCACCAACTCCGCGCCGAGGGCGCGCAGCAGCTTGCGGCGCTCGAGGCTCATCGTCTCCGGCATCACCAGCGTGCAGCGGTAGCCCCGGGCCGCGCAGACGAAGGCCAACGAGATGCCGGTGTTCCCGCTCGTCGGCTCGAGGATAATCGTCTCCGCATGCAACGCGCCCTCGGCCTCCGCGCGTTCGATCATGCTCAGCCCGATGCGATCCTTCACGCTGGCGCAGGGATTCAACGTCTCCAGCTTGAGCAGGATCTGGGCCGGCAGGTGGGCCGCCAGGCGATTGAGTCGCACCAGCGGCGTGCGTCCGATCAGCTCCGTGATGTCCCGTGCGATCCGCATCTGCCACCCCTCCCTGCTGCCGCCGCGGCGCGGGGCCGTGTATAGCACGGAGCGCCGGAAGCTGGCTCGCCTCGGCGTCGCGTGCTACGGCTGGCCGGTGCAACTCGATCAGGCCGCTGACCTCTACCTCGAGCACCTCAAGGTCGAGCGTCACCTGACCCGCAACACCCTCGACGCCTACAGCCGCGACCTCGCCGCCTTCGGACGGTTCTGCGCCGCGCGCGAGCTCACCGCGGCCAGCGCGGTCGACGGCCGGGTCGTGCTCGAGTATCTGATCGCGCTCTCCAGGGCGCGCCGAGCGGTACGCACGCAGGCCCGCCAGCTCGTGACCCTGCGCGGCCTCTTTCGCCATCTGCGCCGCGAGCGGCTGCTCGGCACCGACCCCACCGCCGGCCTCGAGCTGCCGCGGATCGGACGCAAGCTGCCCCAGGTGCTGACCCTGACCGAGGTCGAGGCGCTGCTGGCGGCCCCCTCGCCGCAGACGGCCGCGGGCCTGCGCGATGCCGCGATGATCGAGCTGCTCTACGCCACGGGCCTGCGCGTCAGCGAGCTGTGCCAACTGCGCGTCGCCGACGTCAATCTCGAGCGCGGCGTGCTGCTGGCGACCGGCAAGGGCCGCAAGCAGCGCCTGGTGCCGATCGGCGAGAGCGCGCTCGCGCTGGTCGCGCGCTATCTCGGCGAGGCGCGCCCAGCGGCCGACCGCCACCGTAGCGAAGCGCTCTTTCTCTCGCGCCAGGGCGGCCCCCTGACGCGGCAGGCCTTCTGGAAGCTGCTCCGCCGTCACGCCCTGGCGGCCGGCATCACCAAGACCCCTTCTCCCCACACCCTCCGCCACTCGTTCGCCACCCACCTGCTGCAGCGCGGTGCCGATCTGCGCGCCGTGCAGGCGATGCTCGGCCACGCCGACATCTCGACGACTCAGATCTACACGCACCTCGACCGCACGCAGGTCTTCGAGGCCTTCCGCCGCCACCACCCACGCGCGTAGAGCACCGATCGGGTTGACGGACCGAGCGAGGCGAAGCAATTGGAATCATTGGCTAGGCGCGACGAGGGCGCCTGCTGTTGGCAGGCAACCGACGAGCAACGACGCCAATGATTTCAGGGGCAAGCCTCGCGACGGGAGTCAACCCGATCGGTGCTCCAGGATCGTCCGAGCGCGGGAGCCTCCGGGGCTGAGTGGCGGTCGTGCGCCAAGCAGCCGTGGCGCGCCTTGTGCACGCCCAGGCGGACATGGAGCGCCTGCCGATCCCGCCCACGGACAGCCGGTCCACGCCCTTATCACTACGAGATCGCGATCGTTTTCTGCATCGCCCGCGTACCCTGACGCGCCGACGCCGGGGCGCGCCCTCGGTCTGGCCATTGGGGGCCGCAGCCCCCCAAGTTGGGGACTCCAGTCCTCATCTCCGCCCTCAGCATTATTTTTTCTATACAGTTCAGCTAACACTAAATGTTTTGCCTGAGCAGGCGATGGAGATGCTTGAAGGCGAGGTGCAACGCGGTGGATAGCGGGAAGCACGACCAGCCGAGCCCCTGTTACGGCCCGCCGCAGCGCCGCGACGCCGGTCGCCGTCGCTTCTGCTGCTGTCTGGCCTGGCTCTGGGTGCTCAGCGCCGCGCTGGTCGCGCTCGCGGCACCGACGGCGAAAGCGCCCGGGCCGGCGCCGTCTCTGCGCCCCGTAGCGCGGGTCACCGCCGGCCTCCGCCTCGCCAACCCGGTCCTGAACAGCGGCAACGCGCCGCTCGCGTTGACCGATCGCCTGCTACGCGACGGCGCCGAGCAACCCGACAGCCCGCTCAGCCTCGCGACCTGGTCCGGCACGCACTTCGGCCCCATCGGCGGTCGCACGCCGGGCCCGGCTGCGGCGGCCGCGGCCAGCCTGGCGAACACCCGGGCCACGGTCGCGATGGCACGCGACGTGTTGGGCGCCCTGCTCGCTTCGGCGGTGGAGCGCTCCAGCGCGCTCTGGCTCTTGACCGACGGCCAACACCTCCGCCTGCTGCCCGTCTTCCGCGCGCGCGGCTTCGGCGTCAAGGTCGCGCTGGCCTGGTAGCACTACTGTGTCGGATTTCGGATCGAGCCTCCTTTACATGCCCTTTGACAGGGGTACCCCACCCGCCCATAATGCGCGCACCCTGCGAGCCGGGTCGGCGCGCCGTAGGCGGCGCTGATCCGTCGTCTCCGCGCAGCTCGTCCCCCACACCGTCAGCGCTGAACGAGGGTCCGCGTGCCGGTCGCCACACTGCTGCTCTTCTCCGCCATCGACGATCCTCAGCGCGTGCGCGACGCCATCGTGATGCTGATCGCGTTGGTGCTCTCGATCGCCGTCCACGAGTATGGCCACGCCCTCGTGGCGGACCTGCTGGGCGACGACACCCCGCGACGCCAAGGCCGCGTCACGCTCAACCCGCTGGCGCACATCGACCCGATCGGCACGCTGCTCTTTCCCGTGATCGGGTTCATTGGCGGCGGCGTGCTCTTCGGCTGGGGTAAGCCGGTGATGGTCAATCCGCTGCGCTTCACGCGCCGCTTCCGCATGGCCACCGGACATATGCTGGTGGCGATCGCCGGCCCGGCGATGAACGTGGTGCTCGCCCTGCTGGTCACCCTGCTCTACGCCCTGCTGGTACGGATCCGTGCGCTCGACCCGGCGAGCGACGTGGCGCAGGGCGTGATCCGCCTGATCCTGCTCAACTGGGTCTTGATGTGCTTCAACCTGCTGCCGGTGCCACCGCTCGACGGGGGCACGGTGCTGGCGTGGCTGATCGGCGACCGCTACCCCCAGGTGATCGGCTTCCTGCAGCAATACGGCTTCGTGCTGCTGCTGGCGCTCCTGATCACCGGCTGGGTCAGCTACTGGTTGTTGCCTGCCTACGGGATCGCGTTCGGATCGGTGACGCTGATCCATCGCCTCTTGCTGTAGCGAGACGGGCATGATCGGCGCCGACGAAACCTCGTACCAGGTGGAGCTGCCCGACTTCGAGGGTCCGCTCGATTTGCTGCTGCATCTCGTCAAGCGCCACGAGCTCGACATCCTCGACATCCCGATCGCCTTCATCACCGACAAGTACCTCGCCTATCTGGAGCTGATGCGCACGCTCAACCTCGATGTCGCCGGCGAGTACCTGTTGATGGCCGCGACGCTGGCGTATCTCAAGTCGCGCGAGCTCGCGACCCAACTCGGGGAGCGTCCACTGCTCGGCCGCCAGGTCTTTGCGCGAGGCGCGCCGATCGAGCGCTCGGCGGCGATCGAGCTGCCCTTGGTCGAGGTCGGCACCTTCGAGCTGCTCGCGGCCTTCGCCGAGGTCTTGGGCCGTCAGCAGGTCGAGGTCGGCTACGAGGTCACGATCGAGCGCATCTCGATCAGCGATCGCATCAACGAGATCGTCGATCTGTTACAGCAACACGACAGCGTGCGCCTGCTCGATTGCATCGACCTCGAGGGCAGCGGCGCGCAGTTGCGCCATCGTATCGTCGTCACCTTCCTGGCGATGCTGGAAATGGCCCGCCTGCGCATGATTCGCGTGCTGCAGGAGCGCACGGGCGGCGAAATTTATCTGACCCGCACGGCCACCCTGCAGCCGGAGGCCGCAGCAGGCGCCGAGAGCGCGAAAGCCGCGAACCCGATCGCGACACGAGAGTCTGATGACGAGAGCCACCAAGATCACGACTAAGCTCAAACGCCGGCCTGACGCCCCCGCCGCACCGTCCGCGGAGCCCTCAATGCCGAGCGACGAGGTGGCGGCGGTGGACGCACCGCTGCTTGCCGATGCACCCCTCGATGCACCCGTCCAGGCAGCCGCCGACGCGACCGTCGAGGCAGCCGCCGACGCGACGGTCGAGGCAGCCGCCGACGCCACCGTCGAGGCAGCCGCCGACGCCACCTAGCCCGCCGACGCCACCGTCGAGGCCCCCGCCGACGCGCCTGTCGAGCTGGCGGCGACGGAGGACGTCGTGGCCGACGCGATCGATGATCGTGAGGCGGTGGCGAGCGACGAGGCCGGCCTGGCGGCGGAGCTGCTCGAAGAGACCGCACCCCAGGATGGCGAGCCGCTGCGACGCATCCTCGAGAGCCTGATCTTCGCGGCGGACAAGCCGCTGACGAGCCAGCAGCTGCGGCGCATCACGGGGGCCTCGGCCGCTGCCATCGAGGGCGCGTTGGAGCGATCGCGCGAGCTCTTCGCCCAGACCGGCCTCGAGCTGGTGTCGGTCGGTGGGGGCCACCACTTCCGCACCGACCCGCAGCACGCCCACTGGGTGCGCCAGATCTTCGGCGCGCGACCGCAGCGTCTGACCCGGCCGATGCTCGAGGCGCTGGCGATCATCGCCTATCGGCAGCCGGTGACGCGCCCCGAGGTCGAGGACATCCGCGGGGTCGATTGCGGCGGCACCCTGCGCCTGCTGCTCGAACGCAACCTGATCCGCATCATCGGCAAGAAGGAAGATGTCGGTCGGCCGCTGCTCTATGGCACGACCAAGTACTTCCTCGAGTTCTTTCAACTCAAGGAGCTGCGAGGCCTGCCGACGCTGCGCGAGTTCGCCGAGCTCTCGGAGGATCACCAACGCGAGCTCGACTCGCGCTTCGGCGCCACGGCCCGCAGCGCCGCCGAGAGCTCCGTCGTTCCTGCCGCTGATCGAGCCGCGGGGCCGGACAGCGAACCGAGCCCGCTGCCGGAGGCGACGACCGCCGGCGCGGGCGAGCCGAGCCCGTCGGGGGAGCCGAGCCCGCCGCTGGCGGCGATGCGCGCGGCCGCGACGCCGCCGCCGGAGATCGATGACAGCGAGGTCCTCGACGCCCTCGACCGAGCGATCGCCCGCGCCGATGCCCTGATCGGCGGCGGTCAACGCGACGGCGCCACACCCGCGGCGGAGGCCGACCGACGTCGCCGAAATCGTCGCCGAAGACGCGACAGCCGACGCAACGCCGCCGGGCGCTGCGCCCGAGCGCGACCCACCCCTGACTGATGAAGAGCGGGCGGCGGGCTGATCCCGGCGACGCCGCGGCCGGAGGGCCATCATGCGCCTGCAACGCTTCCTCGCCCACGCCGGTCTGAGCTCGCGCCGCGGAGCCAGCGCGCTGCTGCAAACCGGCCGGGTCGCGATCAACGGCAAGGTCGTGCTGGAACCTGGCGCCGCCGTCGATCCGGCGGTGGACCGCGTCACGGTCGACGGGCACCCGGTGGCGGCGCAGGCCGCCGTCTACGTGGTGCTACACAAGCCACCGGGCACCATCTGCTCGACCCATGATCCCGAGGGCCGGGAGACCGTGCTCGATCTGGTGCAGGTCCCGGGTGCGCGGCTCTACCCCGTGGGCCGCCTCGATTACCTGACCTCGGGGGTGCTGCTGCTGACCAACGACGGCGACCTGGCGCAGGCGCTGCTCCATCCGCGCCATGGCGTGGAGCGCACCTATCACGTCAAGGTCCAAGGCCTGCTCGACGACGACGAGGTGCACAAGCTCGCCGGGGGCGTGGTGATCGACGGGCAACGGGCTCAAGCCAAGGTCGCGCGCCTGGCCAGCACCGGTCGCAACCTGTGGCTGGAGATGACGCTGACCCAGGGTCTGAACCACCAGATCCACCGCATGCTGGAGGCGATCAACCGCCGCGTGCTGCGCATCATCCGCGTCGAGTTCGCCGGGGTCCGCGCCGACGATCTGGCGGCAGGGAAGTGGCGCGAGTTGACCAACGAGGAGGTCGTCGCGCTGCGTCGCCTGGCCGGCGCGTCGCCACCAAAGACGCGTCCCCGCGCTACCGCGTCGCGCTCGACGGGCGGTCGCCGTGCCCCGGGAGCGCGTGTAAAAGGCGGTCGAGCACGCCGTTGATGAAGGCGCGCGACTCGCTGCTCCCGTAGCTCTTGCCGATCGCGACCGCCTCGTCCAGCACGACCTCGGGCGGCGCCTCGGCTGACGCGCTGAGCAGCTCGAAGGTCGCCACGCGCAGCACGTTGCGGTCGACGCGGCTCATCCGCGCCACGCGCCAGTTGGGCGAGGCGCGCTCGATCAGCGTGTCGATCTCGGCGTGTCGCGCGACGACGCCCCGACAGAGCTGCTCGGCGAAGCTGCGCACCGCGGGATCGGCCGCGGCGCCGTGGTGGGCGAAGTACTGGTCGATGACGAGCTCGACCGCCGCGAGGTCTGCGCGCGTGTCGAGCTCGTAGAGCAGCTGCACGGCCACCACCCGTCCATCGCGTCGCAGACCCATCGTTCGCTACACCCGATCTGGCTGGGGTGTGGGTTCGTCGAGCTGACGAAACAAATCGGCCAGCTCGATCGTGGCCAGCGCCGCGTCGAAGCCCTTGTTGCCGCCCTTGCTGCCGGCGCGCTCGAGCGCCTGCTCCAGCGTGTCGGGCGTGATCACGCCGTAGCCGATCGGGATCCCGGTCTCGAGCTGCACCTGGGCCACGCCCTTGGTGACCTCCGCCGCGATGTGCTCGTGATGCGGCGTGTCACCGCGGATCACCGCGCCGAGGCAGATCAGCGCGTCGAAGCGCCCGCTCGCCGCCAGGCGCTGCGCCACCGCCGGGATCTCGAAGGCGCCGGGCGTGCGGTAGACCTGCACCGCGTCGGCGTCGCCCCCCGTGCGCCGTACGGCATCGAGCGCCCCCTCGATCAAACGGTCGGTGATCAACGCATTGAACCGACTGGCCACGATCGCCAGCCGCAGACCGCCAGCGGCCAACTTGCCTTCAAAGACGCGCGCCATCTACTGTGCTCCTCTCAAGCTGTCGGCGAAAATCCCACCGATCGGCGAAATTCCAACCGATGGGCGAGTTCATGGCCGGTTGAGCCCCACGCGTTCGACCACGGTCAGACCGTAGCCCGCCAGTCCGACGATGCGGCGGGGATTGTCCGTCATCAACCGGATGCGAGACAAGTCCAGCTGCCGCAGGAGCTGGGCTCCGAGCCCCAGCTCGCGCAGCTCCGGCAGCTGTGGCGCCAACCCGCGGTCGGCGCCCTCGAAGGTGCGCTGTCGCTCGAAGTGCCGCACCTGTTCACCGAGATCCATGCGCTCGGGCAGCACGTAGACGAAGACCCCGCAGCCCGCCTCCTCGATCAACCGCAGCGCGCGCTGCGTCTTGCTGGCGCCCGGTCCACGCTCGACGCCGAGCACGTCGTTGATCAGCGACGCTCGGTGCATTCGCACCAGCACTGCCGCCTCCGGCCGGGGCTCTCCCAACACCAGGGCCACGAACTGCGCCCGACCGACGTCGGCCGCATAGACCAACAGACGAAACTCGCGCTGCAGCCCGGCCGGCACGACCTTGGCCTCGGCGACGCAACGCAGCTGCGTCTCGCGCTGCAGGCGGTACTCGATCAGCTGGGCGATCGTGAGGATGCCAAGCCCGTGCCGCCGCGCGAAGTGCTCGAGATCGGGCCGGCGCGCCATCGTGCCATCGTCCTTCATGATCTCGCAGATCACCCCCGCCGGTTCGAGACCCGCCAGGCGCGCCAAATCGACCGAGCCCTCGGTCTGCCCGCTGCGCACCAGCACCCCACCTCGCGCGCACCGATCGTCATCACGTGGCCCGGCGTCACGACATCGTGCGGCTGCGCCTCGGCCGCCACCGCCGCACGAATCGTGCGGGCGCGGTCGGCCGCGGAGATGCCGGTCGTCACCCCCTCGCGCGCCTCGATGCTGACGTGGAAGCAGGTGCCGAAGCGCGACTCGTTACGCTCGGCCATCGGCGGCAGCCGCAGGCGACGCAGTCGCTCGGTGGTCATCGTCAGGCAGATCAGCCCGCGCCCGTGGCAGGCCATGAAGGCCACGTCCTCGGCCCTGACCTTCTCCGCCGCCAGGCAGAGATCGCCCTCGTTCTCGCGATCCTCGTCGTCGACGAGGATGACCTGCCGGCCGGCGCGGAGCTGCTCGATGGCCTGCTCCACGTCGAGCACGAGCGAGCGATCACCCCACCCTCCGCCATCGACGGTGTCAACCAGCGCTGTCACGCACGCCACCTCATCCCCTTCGGCCCGCGGCCGCGGGTCCTTCGCGCCTGCCGCGCTCAATAGCCCTGTTCACGCAGCCAGCCTTGATTCAAGCCGGCCACCGGCGCCTGCTCGCCGTTCCGCCCGCCCAGCAGGCGCTCGACGTACTTCGCCAGGATATCGACCTCCAGATTGACGGCTGCGCCCGAACGTCGCTCGCCGAGCGCCGTGGCGTGCAGGGTGTGCGGCACCAGCGCCACGCTGAAGTCGCCTGCGTCCAGGCGGGCCACGGTCAGGCTGACGCCATCGATCGTGATCGATCCCTTGACCACGATATAGCGCAGCACCGCCGCGGGTGCGGCTACGCGCAGCTCCCAGCCCTGCTCGCGCGGCCCCTGGGCCACGACCGTCCCACGATCATCGACATGCCCCTGCACCAGATGGCCGCCCAGCACGTCGCCGACGCGCAGCGCCGGCTCGAGGTTGACGCGCGCGCCCACCCGCAGCTCGCCGAGCGTCGATCGTCGCAGCGTCTCGGCGACCACGGTGGCCGTGACGCGCTCGCCGATCGGTGCAGCGACGGTCAAACAAACGCCGTTGACCGCCAGACTGTCCCCGCTGCGCAGCCCCGAGGCGAGCCGGGTGCTGACCGTCAGCACGCAGTCCCCTGCCTGCGAGGCGAGCGCCACCACCGTCCCCACGTCCTGAATCAACCCGGTAAACATCGCCTCGACCCGCTCCCCAACCCGTGTCAGCCCGTCGCGCAATCAGCCGGCCCTATCGGGCCAGGCGCCGGGCCAGGCCACGGTCCCGCTGATCTCCACATCGCGGCCCAGCCGTCGCACCCGCACCGCTTCCAGCGCCACGGCCTGGGCCACCCGGGCCACCGCCCCCACGCCCTGCAGCAGCGGCAACGCCGCCGCGTCGCCGAGCAGCTTCGGCGCGATGAAACACACCAACTCGTCGACCAGCCGCTCGCGCCACAGGGCGCCGGCCAGCGTCGGGCCACCCTCGACCAGCAGCGAGCCAACGCCCCGCTCGGCCAGCAGCGCGAGCAGCGCGGGGAGTTTGACCCGTCCGCGCTGCGACGCAACCGCGATGATCGTGGCCCCCGCCCGCTCGAGCGCCTGCACCCGCCCGGCGTCGGCTGCTCCCCTACGGGTCGTGACGATCCAGGTCGCGGCGGCGGAGCGCCGCGCCAACTGCACCACCTGCGCGGTCGGCGGCGTACGGAGCCGGCTGTCGACGACGACGCGCAGCGGGTCGCGTCCACCTCGTACCCCGCGGCAGTCGAGGCGCGGATCATCGGTCTGCACCGTGCCGAGACCGACGAGCACCGCATCGTGCGTGTTGCGCAGCCGGTGCGCCTCGGCGCGGGCCGGCGCGCCCGTGATCCAGCGGGCGTCGCCGCCGCGGGCTGCGACGCGGCCATCGAGCGTGATCGCCGCCTTGAGGGTCACCAGCGGTCGCCCGCGCGTTACGCAGCTGACGAAGGCGCGGTTGAGCACCCGGCACTCCGGACCCAAGGTGCCACAATGCACCTCGACGCCCGCGCGCCGCAGGGCCCGCAGCCCGCGGCCGTGCACCAGCGGGTGCGGGTCGACCATGCCGACGACGACGCGGCGCACCCCGGCCGCGACGATCGCGTCGACACAGGGCGGCGTGCGCCCGTGGTGGCAGCAGGGCTCGAGGTTGACGAAGAGCTCGGCGCCGCGCGCGCGGGGCCCCGCCTGCCGTAGGGCCTCGACCTCCGCGTGCGCGCTGCCCAGCCGCCGGTGATAGCCGCGGCCGACCACCTGATCGCCCACCACGACCAACGCTCCGACCAAGGGATTGGGGCTCGTGCGACCCCGCGCGCGCCGGGCCAACCCCAACGCCAGCCGCATCAGCCGGGCCTCGCGCGTGACGGCGTCCGAACCCCGCCCGGACATCGCGGCTAGGTCGCGTTCTCGCGCTGCTGCAGCAGGTGCTTGAGCTCGTCGAGGAACTCGTTGACGTCGCGAAAGGAGCGGTAGACCGAGGCGAAGCGCACGTAGGCCACGCCGTCCAGCAGCCGCAGCCGCTCCATCACGCGCTCGCCGATATAGCTCGAAGGGATCTCCTTCTCGCCCAGCCCCTGGAACTCCTTCTCCAGGTCGTCGATGATTTGATCGATCGCGGCGGCGGAGACCGGCCGCTTCTCGCAGGCCCGACGGATGCCCGCCAGCACCTTGCCGCGCTCGTAGCTGACGCGGCTGCCGTCCTTCTTCACCACCATCGGCGCGAGCTCCTCGACGCGCTCGTAGGTCGTGAAGCGACTGCCGCAATCATCGCACTCCCGGCGGCGCCGGATGACATGCGCGTCCTTCGAGAGGCGCGAGTCAATCACGCGATTCTGCAGGCTGAGGCAGAAGGGGCACTTCACGGCCGGTCGAGGCCTTCCGACACCGCGAGGTCGGGATTCCTGATCACGCTCTTAGTCACCGGTGTAGCGTTTGAGGATCAGACAGGCGTTGGTGCCGCCGAAGCCGAAGCTGTTGCTCAGCGCCGCGTCGACCCGCAGCTCGCGCGGCTGGTTGGGCACATAGTCGAGGTCGCACTCGGGGTCGGGATGCTCATAGTTGATCGTGGGCGGCACCACGCCTCGCGCCAGCGCCAACGCGGTGATCGACGTCTCGACCCCGCCGGCAGCGCCGAGCAGATGTCCCGTCATCGACTTGGTCGAGCTGACCGCCAGCCGGCGCGCGTGGTCGCCGAAGACCGCCTTGATCGCGTGCGTCTCGATCGCGTCATTCATCCGCGTCGAGGTGCCGTGCGCGTTGATGTAGCCGATGTCACTCGGCTGCAGCCGCGCCGAGCGCAGCGCCATGCTCATGCAGCGCTGAGCCCCGCGACCCTCCGGCGACGGCGCCGTGATGTGATGGGCATCGCCATTGAGGCCATAGCCCGCCACCTCGGCGTAGATCCGCGCCCCGCGCCGCTTGGCCCGCTCCAGCAACTCGAGAATCACGAGGCCCGCGCCCTCACCGATCACGAAGCCGTCGCGCTCGGCGTCGAAGGGCCGGCTGGCGCGCTGCGGCTCCTCGTTGCGGCGCGAGAGCGCCTTGGCCGCGTTGAAGCCACCGACGCCCAGCGGCGTGATCGTGGCCTCGGTACCCCCGGCAAACATCACGTCGGCGTCCCCGCGCTCGATGCAGCGGAAGGCATCGCCGATCGCGTGCGCCCCGCTGCTGCAGGCCGACACCTGGCTGAGGTTCGGCCCGCGCGCGCCGTAGCGAATCGAGATGTGACCCGGCGCGATGTTGACGATGATCGCCGGCACGAAATACGGCGACATCCGACGTGGCCCACGCTCGAGCAGCAGGGTATGGGTCTCTTC
Source organism: Pseudomonadota bacterium (assembly GCA_016702545.1). Classification (GTDB taxonomy): domain Bacteria; phylum Myxococcota_A; class Polyangia; genus JADJTL01. The sequence goes on from JADJDT010000024.1 coordinate 28,647, forward strand.
GAGCGTACTGACGCCCCCGAGCCCCGCACCAACGAAGACACCGACCTGGTCGGCCTCGTCCTCGCCGAACTCGAGGCCGGCGTCGGCACGCGCCAGCTCGGCCGCGGCCAACGCGAACTGCGTGAAGCGGTCGAGGGTCTTGGCCAGACGCTTGTCGATCCATACGGTCGGATCGAAGTCCTTGACCTCGCAACCGAAGGTCGTCACGAACTCCTTGGTGTCGAAGAGCGTGATCGGCGCCGCGCCAGAGCGCCCCTCCAGCAACGCCGGCCAGGCCACGTCGACGCCAATGCCGACCGGCGTCACCAGCCCGATCCCCGTGATTACCACGCGCCGACTCATGCCAGCTCCCAAAGTGCCACAGTCCCGAACGCCACAGCCCCGAATGCCACAGCCCCGCCGAACGCCGCAGTTCCGGACACCGCAGCCCTACGGGCGGATCGCGCCACGCGCAGGCGCCGAAGGCGGCGCCTGCGGCCTACTTGGCGTGGTTCTGGATGTAGCTGATCGCATCCTGGACGGTACGGATCTTCTCCGTGTCCTCGTCCGGGATCTCGACCCCGAAGGTCTCCTCGAGGGCCAGCACCAACTCGACGACGGCCAGCGAGTCCGCCTTGAGGTCGTCGGTGAACGAGGCCTCCGCGCGGATCTTGTCCGGCTCGATCTCGAGCTGCTTGCTGATAATGTCGATCACTTTCTTGGTGATATCGTCGCTCATCCTCATCTCCAGCGGGAGGAAACGCCTCCCGGTAGCGGGGCCCCTACATCGCTGACACTACATATACAGACCGCCGTTGACGCGCAAGACCTGTCCTGTGATGTAGGCCGCCCCCGGCCCACAAAGGAAGCGAACCGCCTCCGCCACCTCGCGCGGCTCGCCGACGCGACCGAGCGGGATCGCCGCCACCAGCCGCTCGCGATTCTCGCCTTGCACGTGGTCGTCCGTCATCCGCGTGGCGATGAAGCCGGGCGCCACGGCGTTGACCGTCACGCCGCGGCCCGCCAGCTCGCGGGCCAGACTGCGCGTCACGCCGATCAGCCCGGCCTTGGAGGCCGAGTAGGCCACCTGCCCGGCGTTGCCTTGCTCGCCGACCACCGAGGAGATGTTGACGATCCGCCCGCCGCTGCGCGCCTTGAGCAGGTGTCGCACCGCCGCCTTGCAGAAGTAGAACGCACCGCTCAGGTTGATGTCGATCGTGCGCTCCCAGTCGTCGCGCTTCATCCGCAGCAGCAACCCGTCGATCGCGATGCCGGCGTTGTTGATCAGGATATCGAGCGTGCCGAAGCGCTCGACGACCGCGCCGACCGTGCGCTCGACGGCCTCGGCGTCGCTGACGTCGCAGCGAAAGTAGGCTCCCGCGCCGCCCAGGGCCTGCAGCGCCGCCTCACCGCTCTCGGCCAGGTCGCAGATCGCCACGCGCGCGCCGGCAGCGGCCAGCAGCTTCGCCGTCTCCAGCCCGATCCCCTGCGCGCCGCCGGTCACCAGGGCGGTGCGACCCTCGAGGTCTCTGCTCGTCGCCGTCACGACCGTCTCCTGCGCGCTGCTCACGACGCGCTCGGCTCGGCGGCCCACTCGCGACGCCCACCGGCCGCCTCGCCCAGGCCCGCCGAACGCTGCTCGCGCAGCGCCTCGAGCTGCTCGGGGCTCTCGACCGCGTCCACCGCCAACTCGGGGCAGACGCGCCGAATCAGCCCGCTCAGCACCTTGCCCGGTCCGAGCTCGAGCACCCATGCCACGCCGAGCGCCGCGAGCCGCTGGACAGACTGCTCCCAGCGCACCGGCGCGGTTACCTGCGTCGCCAGCAGCTCGACCACACGCCCACGCTCCTGGTTCGGCTCGGCCTCGACGTTGCTGACGACCGGCACGCGCAGCGGATGAACCGCCACCTCAGCCAGCGCGACCCGCAGGCGCTCGGCCGCGGGCTGCATCAGCGGGCAATGAAAGGGGGCGCTGACCTTGAGCGGAATTGCCCGTGCGCCGCGCGCCTTGGCCAGGGCCATGCCGCGCTCGACCGCCCCGGCGTGGCCGGCGATCACCACCTGGCCACCGCCGTTGAAGTTGGCCGGCGCCAGCACCTCGTCGCCGGCGGCCTCGCGGCAGAGCTCGGCCACCGCCGTGTCGCTCAGCCCCATCACCGCCGCCATGCCGCCCTGCCCCGGCGCCACGGCCTCCTGCATGAAACGCCCGCGCTGGTGCACCAGCTTGACCGCGTCTTCCAGCGTCAGGGCGCCGGCCGCGACCAGCGCGCTGTACTCGCCGAGACTGTGCCCGGCGACCACCTGCGGCCGCACGCCGAGCTCGCGCCGCACCACCTCATGAGCGGCCATGCTGACCGCCAGGATCGCGGGCTGACTGTTGGCTGTCAGCCGGAGCTCTTCCTCCGGGCCCTCGAAGCAGAGGCGCGAGATCGAAAAACCGAGCGCGTCATCGGCGCGCTCGAATACCTCACGCGCCTGCGGGTAGCGCTCGGCCAGCGCTCGGCCCATCCCGACCCGCTGGGCGCCCTGTCCGGGAAAAACGAAGGCGATCATCGCACGCTCCCTATGACGACGATGCGTCTACCAGTGCGCGTTAGGTCCACGCAACGACCCCTACGACGGCCCTAAGACCTTACGACGGCCCTAAGACCTTACGACGGCCCTAAGAATCGACGGCCCTACCACTCGATTAGGGCGGAGCCCCACGCGACGCCGGCTCCCAACGCGGTCAGCAGCGCCAAATCGCCGCGCTTGAGCCGGCCCTGCTCCACCGCCTCGGACATCGCGATCGGCACCGAGGCCGAGGATGTATTGCCATATTTCTCGATGTTATTGAAGAAGCGCTCGAGCGGGATCCCGGTCCGCTGGCTGATCCCCTCGATGATCCGCAGGTTGGCCTGGTGGGCAAAGACCACGTCCACGTCGGCCGTGGTCCGCCCGTTACGCTCCAGCACGGTGGCCGCTGCCGCGGACATGTTCTTGACCGCCTGGGTGAAGACCTGCCGCCCGTTCATGCGCACCACATGCCGTCGCTGCTCGACCGTGGTCTGGGTCGTCGGCTCACGCGAGCCGCCGCCCGGAATCTCGAGCTGGGCGGCATGGGCGCCGTCCGCCCCGAGCGACACGTCGATCAGCCGCTGTCCCTGGCCGGCCTCCGCGCGCGTCAGCACGGCCGCGCCGGCGCCGTCACCGAAGAGCACGCAGGTCGTGCGGTCGGTCCAATCGGTGATGCGCGACAGGATCTCGGCACCGACGACCAGCACGCACTTGTAGCGCCCGCTCTGCAGCATGGCGTCGGCGATCCCGAGCCCGTAGACGAAGCCGGCACAGGCCGCCGCGATGTCGAAGGCGGGGATCTGGGACAGACCCAGCTTCTGCTGCACGTAGACCGCGGTGGCTGGGGCCTGGGTGTCGGGCGTGATCGTGGCGACGATCAACGCATCGAGCTGCGTGACGGGCAGCTCGGCCTGCTGGCAGGCCGAGCGCGCCGCCGCCGCCGCGAGATCCGAGGTCGCCTGCCCCTCGGGCAGGATGCGCCGCTCGCGAATGCCGGTGCGCTCGACGATCCACTGATCCGTGGTGTCGACCATCCGCTCCAGGTCGGCGTTGGTCAGCACGCGATCGGGTACGGCGCGTCCCAGACCGGCGACCCGGGTATACGGACCGGCTATGTGGGTAGATGCCATCGTGTCCCTGCTCACGCGCGCCTAGGCCTCAGCCTCCGCCTGCGCGATGATCTCGCGGCCGCCGTACTTGCCGCAGGACGGACAGACGCGGTGCGCCAACCGTGGCTCGCCGCAGCTCGGGCACGCAGCGACGTTGGCCGGCTCCACGCGATCGTGATTGGCGCGCCGCTTGGCGCTCCGACTATTCGATTGCCGTTTCTTGGGGACCGCCATCGCCAAACCCCTTCATGGCCGTTCGTTCACGGCGTCATGGCCGTTCGTTGACGGCCGCTCGGGCACGACCCCCTTCCGGGGGGCCGATCGAAAGACTTTCCGGGGCCGATCAAAAGACTTCCAGGGCCGATCGGTTCCAGGGCCGATCAGGAGGCCGCTCGCCCGCAGGACTCGTCCTCAGAGCGCGGCCCTCAGGACTTCAAGCGCGCCAGCGCTTCACTCCACGCCGGAGCCTCGTGCCCGGCCTCCACCATCGCCTCCGGCACGTCCGGGCCGGGGCAGCCCTCGCCACAGCACGGCGCGATCGGCAGCGCCAGCACGAGCAGCTCGCGCAGCAGACCCTCGAGATCGATCCGCACGCCGTCGTGCGTCGATACCTCGAGGTCTTCGCCCTCGAGCTCGCGCTCGAGGCCCGCGCCACCATCGCGCTCGCCCTGGCCCATGCCCTGGCAATCCGCGTTCGGGGGCACGAAGCAAAGCTGCAGCGCCGGCTCGGCCACCGTAATCACGGCCGGTTCGAGGCAGCGGCTGCACGGCACCCAGTAGCGCGCCTGCGCCTCTCCGCGCAGCAGCACCTTGTCACTGCGCCGCGTGAGGTGGCCCTCGAGTCGCGCCTCGCAGGCCCCTTCGGCCAGCTCCACGCCGCACGCGGCAAGCACCTCTCGCACCCGGTCCGAGCCCCAAACCAAGGCGACCTCGCGGCCGCCCGATCCTATGTCCCTAATGTCCACGGTTCGTGATAACCAGGCTCGGACAGCAACCCGATCGGCCCCGAAGGACTACAGGCACCCCGCCGGGTCTGTCAAGCAAAAGCCGGCCGGCGGCCGCGGCCCTTGAGCCAGGCCGCGGGCAGGGGCCGCAGCGCGGCGGCCCTTCAGCGCGGCCGCGTTTCCGAGCGCACTGCCGCCGAAGAGCAGCAGCTGGCGTAGGTCCTCGTCGTTGAAGCGGATCTGGAAGCCCATCAGGTAATCGCGCCCCCCGCCCACGCCGTCGCGCGGTCGATCGTTGAAGGCGTCATCGACGCCGCCCACCACATACAGGCGCTTGAGGAACTCCCAGGCCGCCACGACCTTCAGCCGGGGATAGAGATTGGCATCGAAGTCGTAGAGATCCGACCACAGCTGGAGCCGGTCCCCCGGCAACCGCACGTCGAGACCGAGACCGCCGGTGCTCTCCTTGATGCCGAAGCGGAAGGTCGTCTCGAACGCCGTGAAGCGGATGCGTTTGGCGAACTGGAAGGTGATGCGGAACGCGTCGCTGAGCACGACCCGATCCTCCCGCGTCAGGCCGGGGCGCGTGGGGTCGTCCGAGCGGGTGATGGTGGTGCTGGCGCCGCGGCGCCCGCGCGGATCGTCGATCAGCTCGATCAGGTAGAACTTGTCCGGCCGCGGCCAGAGCTCGATCGTGACGTAGGTCTTGATCGACCCGGCATCGAAGTTGTACTCGCTGCGCAGCCCCACGATGGTCTGAAGCTCGGTGAAGGACTTCGTGAAGCGCCCGGCATCGTGCACCACCTCCTCGACGCCCGTCACCAGCTCGTCGTCCTTGAGCAGGCGGCCGAGGTTGCCCTTGCCCTCCTGGAGCTCGCCGGTCAGCGCCTGGATGTTGCCGAGCGCGGCGTCGAGCTTCTCCACCGCCTTGGTCAGCGTGCCCAAGCTCTGGCGGATGTCCTGATCGACCTTGCCATCGCCGACGATCCCCCGCAGCGCGCCGGTGGTGGCCCTGACGTTGTCGAGGATCGTGCCGAAGTCGCGGTCCGCCCCGGCGGCGATCTTGCGCACGTCGCTGGTGATCACCGCGAGGTTGTCGACGACGGACTTGATCGCCTCGCGGTTCTCCACCACACCCTGGTTGACGTTGTCGCCGATCGACTGCAGCGGCCCGCGCGTGAAGTGCTGCACGTCGCGCAGCAGCTCGCGCATGATCGGCAGCAGCTCGCCGAACTGCTGCACGACCAGCGGCGCGGTCGAGGCCTCGACGACGAAGCGCAGCTCGGCGCCGGAGGCCAGCAGCTCGCCGACGTGGCGCTTGCCGGCCGCGTCGACCCACTCGTAGGTTCCTGGATCGATCTCGAGATAGAACTCGCCCAGCAGCGAAGCGCTGCGCTTGTAGATCACCGCATTGCTGTAGAGCTGCACGCCGCGCTTGAGCGCGACCGTGATCTTGGCGAAGCGCTTCTGCGCCACCAGCTCGGCCCGCGGCGGGCGCACATTGAGCTCGCGGGCCGCGACATGGCCGACGTTGAGGCCGGCGATCTGCACGCGCGACTTCTCGACCAGCAGCGTGGCGTCGCGAAAGAACGCGTACAAGCGGAAGGGCTGCGGCTCACCGCCACAACCGCCCTTGGCCAGCAGCATGAAGACCCAATAGCAGGCCGCCGACGCCAGAAGGAAGGTCGCGCTGACCTTGACCGCGGGTCCGAGCGATTTCACCGTTGCACGAGCTCCCGCGCCGGCGGCAGCGTCACCGCACCCGAGGTCTCGACAAACTCGCGCAGCGGGGCTGGCGGATCGGCGAGCACCTCGTGCGGGGACCCGCTGGCGATAATCTGGCCCTTATACAACATCGAGACGCGGTGTCCGATGCGGAAAGTCGAGGCCATGTCGTGGCTGATCACCACTGAGGTCACCTTCAGCTTCTCGGCGATCTCCTGAATCATCTCGTCGACGTTCTTGGTCGCCACCGGATCGAGACCGGTGGTCGGTTCATCGTAGAACAGGATCTCGGGCTCCATCACGATCGCCCGCGCGAGCCCGACGCGCTTGCGCATGCCCCCCGAGAGCTCGGCGGGGAACTTACGCTCGATACCGACGAGGCCCAGCGCCTCCAGCTTCGCCCGCGCCACCTCGCGGATCTGCGCCCGGCTGAGCTGCCGCCGCCGGTGCTCGAGCAGCGGGAACATCACGTTCTCCTCGACCGTCATCGAGTCGAAGAGCGCGGCGTATTGAAACACCATGCCGAACTTGGGGCGCAGTCGATTGAGGGCGAAGTCATCGAGCGGGACGATGTCCTCGCCGTCGACGTAGATTTGCCCGGCGTCGGGCTTGATCAAGCCGATCAGCAGCTTCAGCAGCACCGACTTGCCCGCGCCGGAGCCACCGATCACCAGGTTGATGCGTCCGCGCTCGAGGTCGAGATCGACGCCGCCGAGCACCTGCTGGCTGCCGAAGGACCGCTCCAGCCCGCGCACGCGGATCTGGAAGCGTTCGCTGCGCTGCGCGAGCGCGTCGCCAGCCACCGTCAAAAACCCAACGTGATGAGAATGTCGGTCAAGACGAAGTCGATCACCAGAATCGACACCGACGAAATCACCACAGTGCGCATCGTCGCCAGCCCGACACCGCGCGCCCCGCCGCTGGCGTTGTAGCCCTGGTGGCAGCCGACGAGCGCCAAGGTCAAGCCGAAGACCAGCGCCTTGATCAGCCCCATCCCGACGTCGTCGAAGTCGGTGTACCAGCGGACGTTGTGCATGAAGATGCCGCGGTCGACGCCCTTGACGACCACGGCGAAGAGGTAGGCGCCGAACATGCCGCAGACATCGTAGACCATCGTCAGCGCCGGCAGCACCAGGGTGGAGGCGATCAACCGCGGCACGACGAGGTACTGCACCGGGTTGACCGCGAGCGTGGAGAGCGCGTCAATCTGCTCGCTGATGCGCATCGACCCCAACTCGGTGGCCATCGCCGATCCGGCGCGCCCGGCCACCATCAGCGCGGTGATCACCGGCCCGATCTCGCGCGCGAGCGTCAGCGCGACGGCGGTGCCGACGTAGCCGTCGGCCTGGAACAGGCGGAAGGCCTCGACGCTCTGCAGCCCGAACACCCCACCGGTGAAGACGCTGACCAGCACGATGATGCTTAGCGAGCCGACGCCGATGAAGTCCATTTGCTGCAGCACCAGGCTCAGCCGGTAGGGCGGCCGCAGGGCCCACAGCGCCGCATTGAAGAGCAGCAGCAGCATCTCGCCGAAGACCTGCAAGAAGCGCCGGGGCGCGTCCCAGAGGCGATTGACCGCGCGCGTGAGCAAGGCGAAAACGGGTGCCATTTCAGCGCAGCGCGACGACCGCGGGGTGGGCCTGACCGGTGGCCTGCCGCAGCTCGGCGTCGGCGAGTCCGGGGTAGGCGCGCGGTACCCGCTTCGAGATCGAGGTCAGCACCTCGTAGGAGATCGTCTCGCCCCAGGCGGCGAGTTGCTCGGGGGCCACGGAGAGCTTTCCCTTGCCACCGAGCAGCACCGCCGCGTCGCCCACGGCGACCCCCTCGACCTCGGTCACGTCGATCATGCAAAGGTCCATGCAGACGCGCCCCACCACCGGCACGCGGCGCGGACCACCCGCGGCACCAGGCAGCAGCACCTCGGCCCGGTTCGACAGCCGGCGCGCATAGCCATCGGCGTAACCGACCGGCAGCGTGGCGATACGCGAGGGCCGCGTCGTGACGAAGGTCGCGCCGTAGCTGACCGGGGTCCCGGCCGGCAGGTCGCGGAGCGCGTTGATGCGCGTGGTCCAGCTCAGGGCGGGCCGCACACCGGGATCGGGAACATGCGCGCTCGGCAGCGCCCCGTAGAGCCCGAGCCCGATCCGCACCAGATCGAAGCGCGCCGCCGGGAGACGCAACGCGGCGGCCGTATTGGCGGCGTGGATCGTCTGCGGATCGGCGCCCATCGCGCGCGCCCGCTCGAGACAGCGAACGAAGGTCGCCAACTGAGCCGCGGTCGCCGACAAATCCTGCTCCTCCGCGCAGGCGAAATGTGTCGCCAGACCATCGACGCGGATCGACGGATGCTCGGCGCAGCGCCGCAGAAACGCGTCGAAGCGGCCCTCCCCCACGCCGAGTCGGCTCATCCCCGTATCGACCTTGACGTGCACGCCGAAGCGCGTGCGACCGGCCGCGCGCGCCGCCACCGCGAAGGCCTCGACGTCGCCCGGGTCACCGACCATCGGGATCAGCTCGCGACCGATCACCTCGGCGTGGTCCCGGCCAAAGGAGGCGCCCATCACCAGCACCCGCGTGCGGACCCCCGCCTCGCGCAGCTGAACCCCCTCCTCGACCGTGGCCACCCCGAGCCCCCAGACCCCCAGGCCCTCGACCAGGCGCGCCACGGCGATCGCCCCGTGGCCGTAAGCATCGGCCTTGATGACCGCGAGCATGCCAACGCGTGATCCGATCGCCTGGCGTACGCAACGCAGATTCGCCGCGAGCTGCCGCAGGTCGACCTCGGCGACGGTGGGACGAATCGGCGTGGGCAAGGCGATCATGCTGGACTGTCTGCCTCGCCCGCACTGCGACGCGCCTGGAACGAGAAGAGGGCGCCGAGTGTCTTACGCGCGCCGGAAGCCTGTCAACTCAGAGCGTCGGGGTCGGATGGTCGGGTTTGACCCTCCGCGGCCGGGATGGTAAATGACTCGCGCTCTTCAACTTCAAGGTCGAGGCGCTGCGTGGCCTACTTTTGCTTCAAGTGCCGCAACGAGCTGGAGCTGATCATCACGGTCGGCGTCAAGGTCGGGCGACTCGACACCTGCGCGCACTGCGGCGCGTACATGCATTGCTGCAAGAACTGCGGCTTCTACGACGCCAGCGTGCACAACGAGTGCCTCGAGACGCAGGCCGACTTCATCCGCGATCGCGAAACCGCGAACTTCTGCCACCACTACTTCATCAAGGACCGCGAAGCCGCCCCCGAGGTCGACGACGGTGCCTCGCGGGCGCGTTCGCGCCTCGATCAGCTCTTCAAGGGCCTCAAGTAGCGTGACTGCTTCAAGTAGCGTGACTGCCGCCGCTGTCGCCACGGCTCCGCCCGCGGGCGAACCCGCCCTCGCCGACCCACCGCCGGTTACACCGGAAGAGGCGGTGGATTTCGAGCGCCGCTTCCTCTGTGCTGATGGGGCCTGTATCGGCGTGGTCGGCCCCGCGGGCTACTGCCGGGAGTGCGGCAAGCCACTCGCCCCCGCCGACGTCGAGCGCTTTGGTCAGCTCTGCGGGCCCCTGCCCGAGCCCCTTTCCGGCCAAAGCTCCAGGGAAGGGATCGGGCACGAGACGAAAGCGCAGCTGAGTGGCGGCATCGTGCCCACCGACGCCCCACCGCTGCGCGAGGATCCGATCCACGCGGCGCCAGCGCGCCCAGGATCGCTCGACGGCGATGGAGCCTGGAACGAGGACGGCTCCGCGCCGGAGCTGGAGACGCGCGAGCTGTGCCCCGACGGCACCTGCATCGGCGTGATCGGCAGCGACGGACGCTGCAGGGATTGCGGTGCCACGCTTGCCAGCGCGGAGAGACCCTAGATGGCGCCACCGCCGCGCAAGACAGTGCCACCTCCAGCGCCCGGCGCCACGGCGCCGCGTCCGGCGCAAGGCCAGGCACGCCCGCTCGCCACCCCCTCGGCGTCGGTCGCCCCTGCCAGCTCGCCGACCCCCTGGCCGGCGCTGCAGGGCCCCGTTCAGCCCCTGGGGGCGCGTCCGAGCGATCGCCGCGCCCACCCGCGCCTGGACCTGCTGGCGCAGGTCCAGGTCACCCGCGCGTCGGAGGTCTACGTGCTGTCGACGCTGAACGTCAGCCGCGGCGGCCTCTTCCTGCAGTGCGTGCCGGCCGAAGCACCGGATCTCAAGGTCGGCCTCGACGTCGAGGTCCTGATCTTCGCGCCCGGAGAGACGATCGAGGATGTGGTGGCCCGAGCGCGTGTGGCCCGCATCGACGATGGACGCGCTCCCGGCGCCCTCGCCGGCTTCGGCCTGCGCTTCACCCAGCTCGATGCGGAGAACACCCGCCGGCTGGAAAAGCTGATCGGGCCGCTCTAAGGAGGGCGCTCGCGGGCGCTCGACCCAAGTCCGCCCCTCCGCCCGTCGCAAGGCCCGGGTTCCAAGGACCGCGATGACCACCCAGCTCAAGGCCCGCAAGCTGCGACAGATCCTCGGCCGCATGCCCTCGGCGGTGGTCTGTCTCTCGGGCGGCGTCGACTCGGCGCTGCTGCTGGCGATGGCCGCCGAGGTGCTCGGCGATCGGGTCACCGCCTTCACCGCTGACTCGCCGGCGCTACCCCGCGAGGAGCTGGCCCAGACGGCAGCCTTGGTGCGACAGCTCGGTGTGCGCCACGTCGTGCGCGCCACACACGAGCTCGAGAACGCGGACTACGCCGCCAATCCGAGCGATCGGTGCTACTTCTGCAAGACCGAGCTGCTTCGCACCGCGGCCGCGGTGGCGGCCGAGCTGGGCTGCCAAGAGGTGCTGATCGGCACGACCGCGGACGACCTGGGAGGCCATCGTCCGGGTCTGCGAGCGGCCGGCGAGCAGGGCGCGCGGCATCCGCTGGTCGAGGCCGATCTGAAGAAGACCGAGGTCCGCGAGCTGGCCCAACAGCTCGAGCTGCCGGTGTGGGACAAGCCGGAGATGGCCTGTCTCGCCTCGCGCCTGCCCTATGGCACCCCGGTCACCCGCGAGCGCCTCGGACGCATCGAGCGCTTCGAGCAGGCCCTCGGCGCCCTCGGGCTGACGGGCCTGCGCGTGCGTCTGCACGACCCGGTGGCGCGCCTCGAGCTACCCCCCGAGCAGATCGCGCGGGCCGCCAGCTCCGAGCTGCGCGAAGAAATCGTGCGCATCGGGCGCGCATGCGGCTTCGTCTACGTGACGCTGGATCTGGCGGGCTATCGGCGCGGCGCGATGAACGAGCTGCTCCCCGCGCCCGAGCGCGGCCCCGACGCGGCCCAGGTCACCCGCGCCTTGAAGGGCGGTACGACGCAGCACTGACAGGGTGCGCCATCATCGGGTGGAGCGGCTGCCGATCGACAGCCGCTCCAAGGGCTCAGCAGGTCTTGCCGGGTCCCAGGCACTTCCATTGATCAGCGAAGCAGGGGACACAGTGCTCGCCCGGGAGCATGCAGGGCGCACCAAAGCGGCAGTCGGTCGTCGGGGGCGGCAGCGATCCCTGGCGACCGCGCAGTCGCCGAAGCTCCCATACAAGCGCCCGCAGTCCGGCCCGTCACACGTGCAGCCCACCACCGCCATGCAGGCGAAGCCGTCGTAGGCGTAACCGAAGTTGACCCCGCAGGCGCCTGTTCCTCTGGCGTTGAAGGGCCTGCAGCTCACCACCCCGCTATCGCGCGCCACGGCGCTGTCGGCAGCGTTGGCCGCGTCCTTGGACACGCCGCCGTCGTAGCGCACGCTCGCATCCTTCGAGACGCCAGCGTCGGGCTGATCGCTCGCGTCCCGCGACACACCCGCATCGGGCCGCGCCGGCGTGCGCGTGCAGTAGCCCGCCAGGTTGTTCTCGCAGCGCCCGCCGATCGTCTCGCAGCGCCGCTGCAGCTCCACGGACTCGACCCCCAGACAAATGCCCGCCGCGCGCTCGCAGATCGACGCGTAGTCCAGGCAAAGGCTCGCGAGCTGATCCCCGGTCTTGCCCGGCAGCGCCTGCTCGAGGGCGCGGAGCTGTTTGTCCACGGGGTCTAGATCCCCGGCACGATTGCCGCCGCAGCCGGGGGCCAGCAGCGACAGGCAGCTCAGCGCGAGCGCCGTGTTGAGACCATGGGAGCGAATGAGTCCTCGTTGCATCGGATCCTCCTCAATCTGGGGTTCGCCGAGCGACGCTGAAGCTCGAGCCTACGGGACGTCCTGCTGGTCGGCTCGCTGGATGGTCGCCCGCTGGATGGTCGGCCCCCATGTGCACGGGCCGTGCCGCGAAGCGTCCCGGCCGAGCCGCCCCTTCATCCCGGCGTCCTGCGGGGCGAGGACCGGCAGGGGCGCACCGAAATGCCGAGCAACGACTGGCTGCTCCGTGGAGGCACCCGCCGCCCGCTGGGGCCGCCGCGCGGACGCTGACGGCACGGCGTGGATGATCTCGCTGCCTGGGGATCTCCCCCCCACCACCGGGGCTGTCGCCCCACGCCCTCCTGCGTCCTCACGGCGGGGCCAACCGCCCGCAGCACACCGCACCCCGGCTGGCGCACTCTCACGTTGTCGCCTGCGCGGTGTTGACCCCTGCACGGTTGCCAGGTGGCCCCCGCATGCTGCATAAGGAGCCGGGGTGGCGCGGTGGGTGTGGGGAGCGTGATCAGAGCGGACGTTCACTTGCGGCATCGGTCCGAGGGGCGGGCGACAGGCGGTCGCAGCTGGGGCCTCGTCGCGGCCTGTGCCGCCGGGCTGCTCGTGCTCGGGGCCGTGCCGGCGCACGCCGACACGCCTTCCAGCTTCAATCGAGGCGCCGCCTCCGGGCTCTTCGATCGGCTCCGCGCCTGGGAGCAGCGGCACCTCGAACCGATCGGCGAGCAGCTCGGCAAGCTCAAGCTCGGCCGCTTCTCGCTCGACGGGCTCACGCTGCAGCTCTCCGGCGGGCTTTCGCTGGGTTCTGTCGGCCTGGGGCACGCTCAGGCCCAGCATCGATGCCATCCTGTCGACACCGAAGGGCCACGTCGAGTCGCATGTGACGGCATCTTCCTTCCTTTCGACCCTATTCGCCGAGGTGGCGGCCTTCCCCCGGCCGCCCCGGCGGCGATCGGCCCCGCCCGCTCCTCCGCCGGCCGCCCCGGCGGCGTCCGCGCCGACGGCGGCCCAGCCCCGCCCCTGAGCTCTCGACCTCTTCGCGGACCCGGCGACGCGGGCCCCGGTGCCGGGCCGACGGAACAAGACAGCGCTGACGCGCCGCCGCGCGGCTGGCTCGGCCGCGGCTACGACAAGTTCAAGCGCTTCGGCTTCGCCGGCGTCTCGCTCGGCTACTTCATCGCCGCCACCGAGCACCCGCAGCACGGCGCGCCCTTCGCCGGACTGGTCGTGCACCAGGCCTTCGCGCTCTTCATCGGCCGCGGCAAGGACCGGGGCCTCTTCGGGCTTACATTGTGCCCTTCCCCTTCCTGCCGATGAGCCCCAACATCGGCTTCATCGTCTCCCACCCGCGCCTCTTCGCCTCGGAGCGCTGGGAGCGGCTGACGACGAAGCTGACCAGCGCGCACGGCGCCTACAAGGGCCGCTTCGAGGACTGGCTCAAGCAGGGCGCCGATCGGCTGCGCGCCTTCCCGGCCGCGGCCGGCCGAGCCTCGGCTCGCGCCTGGCGGGCCGCGCGAGCGGCCTGCGCGGGGATGCGCGCGCGAGGCCATGCGGGCCCGGCGCCGGCGGGCGCGCCGGGCGGCTGACCCCGAGCGCCGAGGCGGCCGCCACCTCGGCCCGCGCGAGGTCGCGGCTCAGCGCGCACTCGGGCGGCGCGGTCCTCCGTGGATGAGAGCCGCCCCAAGGCCGGGACACTCGGGCGCCCGCCGACGGTAGCCGTTGGCGTCGACCCGCTCCATGAAGGGCTGCAGCGTCGGCCATTTCGCTTGAATCCGCGCCACCGCCGGCCCGAGCCGACGATCGACGTCCTCGACCCGGCCGGCAAGCAGGCAACAGCACGCTCCAGCGGTTCAGCGCGAAGGTTCCGACGTTGTCGGTCCCGAAGGCCACGAAGGGCCAACCCCTCCGCACGAGCTCCGCGATCGCGATGTCCCCGGCGCTGGACACCGTGGCATAGGCCAGGTTCGCCAGCGGCTGTGGATTGAGCGCGGTCACGATTCCCTGCCTTGCCGCGCGCACGAGGTCGGCGTGGGCCCGCTCCGGGTCGGCGATGTGCGCGCCATGGGCCAGGATCGGCTGCAGGCCCCCCGTCTTGCCGGCGAGCGGCTCGCTGCGCGCCCGCTCGGCCAGCACCTCGAGGTAGCGATTCACCGTGTCGCGTCCCCCGTTGGGCGTGTCGAGCTCGCCCGCATGCAGCAGCAGGTCGCCGTGTGGCCGATAGCGCAGCAGCTGATCGAGCGCCGCGTGCAAGGCCTCGACGCCCGCCCCGGCCTCCGGCCCGTGCAGATTCAGCCCCCGCACCTCGTCGGGGAAGCGGCGCAGCACGCGCGCGGTGGCCTGCGCGTCGCGCGAGCGCGGCCGCCGCTCCGACAACAAGAAGCCGATCCCCTCGAGGGAGAGGCCCCACTGCCGGGCCGTCAGAATCGCGCGCTCGGCGTCGTCGGCGCCCTCGGCCACCAGCGTGCGCCGCGCCTGCCGCCGCAGCGCGTGCAGCGCCGCAGCCAGCCACACCCCGTAGCGAGCCCCCGGGAAGGCCGCCGCGATGAAGCGACCGCGCAGGCCGTAGAGCGCGTAGTGATCGTAGTGCGCGCTGGCGGTCAGCAGGGTCGCCGCCGTCCGCGTCTGCTCGGCGAAGTCCCCTGTGCCGAGCGCCAGCGCCTCCAGCCCCGCGCCCAGCGTCCCCTCGCGCGCCGCCAGCGCCACCAGCTCGGGTCCCGTGAGCACGCCGCTCAGGTGGACGTGGGCATTGAGGTCGTCGCCCAGCGCGACGGTGCGTACGGCGCGAGGAGCGAACCGCGCCCCCGCCGCCGGCTCTCGATCGTCGGCGCCGCGCGCCGCCCCCGCGAGCCAGCCCAGCAGCACCCAGACCACGATCGCCGCGCGCCCCGACCCCGACCCTGTACAACGTCGCATCATCGGCCCCCTGCCCCACTACGTACGCCCGCCCGCGCCCGTTTATGGCGCCTTCGCCCCGCAGCCGCAAGCCGGGCGTCTTGGAAACGCGCAGTTCGCGCTTCCCTCGGCCTGCCCTCCTGCGCTAAGAACCGTGCCAGATGCCGAGGCTGACGCCGCCCTTCGTCCTCGCCCGCCAAGTCCTGCACCCCGCGCGCGCGTCCCGTGGCATGCACTCGCACGTCGCGCGCGCCACGCTCCTGCTCCTGCTAGCTTTCGCCTGGCCACCGCACAACGCGCGTGCCGCGGGCCAATCGCAGCCAAGCATCGTCGCACCCGATACCGCTGCTCACTCGGTCTCTGACCTCACAGCCCCGGCTGACGAGGACACCGTCTACGTCAACCGAGCGATCAACTTGGCTGCGATCAAGCTGATCGCCTTCGACCACGACTTCACGCTCGCGCCCTGGGACCCGCACCTCTGGGAGGGCAAGATCTTCGAGATCGCCCTGGACCGGCTGCGCGAACAAGCAGCCGAGCAGGGCATCCTGCCCCGGGTCTTCGCCCACTGGCGCTACGCCCCGCACACCATCCGCGGCCTCGTCGCCGACAAATGGACGGGGCACATCTTGAAGCTCGACGCGCAAGGCCGGCCGGTGCAGATCGCGCTGGGCACGACGATGCTCGGTCCGCGACGGCTGCAACAGGTCCTCGAGCAGGTCTACGGCAACCGCCCCCTCGACGTGGAGCAGCCCAGCAGCCGCGACAGCGGTCGCTTTCTTCTCGTCAACAGCCCCTTCGACATGGCGCGCGTCCAGCTCTTCCAGCGCCTCTGCGACCTGCGGGCCCGCAGGGTTGGCGCCTTGCCAGACCTGAGCTTCGAAGCGCTCTACGAGCTGGCCAATCGCGCCGTCGACTACGCCAACGGCGACGCCCAGCGGCTCAAGCGCGAGGTGTTGAAGGATCCCTCACGCTACCGCGAGGCGGGGTCGGAGACGGATCGCGCCCTGGAGCAGACCACCTCGTTGCTCCTGGCCTGGGGCCATGCGGGCGGCACCCGGGCACTGATCACCAACTCCTCCTGGCCTTTCGTCCGCGCCGCCATGTCGGCCTCTTACGGCGAGCAGTGGCGCGAGTTCTTCGAGCTGATCGTCGTCGAGGCCAAGAAGCCCGATTTCTTCGGCGGGGAGCGTCCCTTGGAGCGCCTCATCGCCGAGGGCAGCGATGCTTTCGAGCCCGTGGCTGCCGACGCCGCGCTCGAACGTGGCGCCGTTTACCGCCACGGCAACGTCGCAGCGCTCCAGCGAATGATCGGGATCCGACCAGCACAGATGCTCTACGTCGGCGACGATCTCGGCCAGGACGGGGCCGCGCCCAAGCAGGCGGGCCTCTACACGGTAAGCGTCGTGCCCGAGCTCGGCGAGGACCGCAGGTGGGTGCAAGAGCATCACGCCCTGCTCGCCAGGCGCGCCCACATCATCGAGCAACTCGAGGCACTCGAGCAGGGGCCGGGACGCTCACGGCAGGCGAAGACCCTCGCCTCGCCGGCCGAAGCTCGCGGGGACTCGCTGATCCTGCCGAGTGACCCGCGCGAAGGCCACACTCAACGCGACAAGCTGCGCGCGCTCACGTCCCAGCTTCGGGACATCGATCGAGAAGTCCAGCGCGCACGCGGAGGACCGTGGGGGCTCCCGACGCATGGCGCTCTCGGGGAGCCCAGCCTGCTGGCGCGACACGCTTACGACCACGCCGACATGCTCGTCCCCAACACCGGCGCTCTGGCCCGCTTCAAGCCCACCCAGCGCCTGCGAGCAACCCATCCATTCCTCGGCTTCGCGAGGCGCTAGCTAGCGACACCCTGCGACACAGCTAGCTAGGAGGTCCAGATAGGCTTCGTCCATTGAACCAGTCTCGGCATAGTTCTCGCTCGACGTTCCGTAAAGCATCCTGCACCTGCTCTCGCATCGTTGCGCTTCGGGAGACGACTGCCCGGGGATCGAGCGGGTTTCGACTGGCGCCCCTGTGACGCTGGGCTGCGACGTGATGAACAGGTACGCCCCCACCCCCACCACTGCTGCGATGCCCATCCACTTCAGCTGGTTCTTCGTGCTGAAAAAGCCGTCATCGTCATCGTCGTCCTTGCTCGGCGCGGGCTGGGCGGCGGGCGCCACCGGCGTGGTCGCTGCCGCTGGGGCCGCGGGCTCGGTCGGCGTCGGCTGCGCGGCGGGCGCGGGCGACGCGGCCGGGGTGGTCGCGGCGGGGGCCGTGGCGACGGGCGCCGGGGTCGGGCTCGGCGACGGGCTGGCCACCGGCACCGGGTTGCGGCACTGCTGGAGCGTGGCCGTGCCGCAGCCCTCGACGCGGCCGTCGGTGCGGCTCAGGCCGAAGACCACCCCGGGGCCGCTGGGCGCGGCCGCGTTGGCCTGGAAGCCCAGGCGATAGTGGCCCTCCACCTCCACGGGCGTGTCCAGCACGACCTCCAGCTTGGTGGGCGCCGGCGGATTGTCGCAGAGCTCGTTCGTGCAGGCCGTGACGCTGTAGCTGACCTTGCGCGTCGTAGCGTCGAAGCCGTGGATCGTCAGCAGGTGGGGCACGACCGTCCCGCCCTTTTCGAAGCGCACGAGACCGACCTGTGCCCCCGGCGCCACCGACCCCGCCACCACGAGCTCGGCCTGGTCGGCCCGCGGCTGCAGCAGCTCGCTCGCGGCGGCGGCCGTGTGCTGATAGCGATACACGCGACCGACCCATCCCAGGGCCACGATGTCGTTGGTCTGAAGCTTGGCCCAACCCACCAGCACCGCGCCATCGAGGGCGTCGGTGCGGAAGACGACGCGATCCCCGCTCGGGCTGGCCCGCAGGCCGGTGCTCAGCGCGCGCTGGGCCAGCGTCTCGTCACCGGCGCCCGCCTGCTGCTCGTCGATGGCCCCGACGGCCCCGCAGGCACCGAGGGCCAGGACCGCCACCGCCACGGCGGTCCCCTGAAGTAGCTGCCGCGCCCGGCTCGATCGTCCCACCAGCGTGCTCATCGTCCGCCTCCATGCCGCATCCCCGCGGAGCGGCTGCGACCGGTAAAGCACGCCGCGTGCCAAGAACAGAACGTCTTCGTTTCAACGCCTTAAGACATCGTCCATGGAGGACATGGGTACAGCAGACCCCTTCGCCTCCATCCAAAGACCTCACGCCCCCTCAGGGGCAACCGCCGCCGCTCACCCTGAACGATCCTCCGGGGACGGCGGCACGCGGACCTCGCTCAGGGTATGAGCGGATTGCGGCAATCGAGCTGTGGGAAGCGGCCGAAGTCTCGGTCGGCGCTCCAGAGCTCACGAACGCCGTGCTGCAGACAGAGCGCCGCGATGCGGGCGTCGTGGATCTGCGAGCCACTGAGCTTTGCACTTTGGACGAGGCGTCTGAGTTCACTCCAATGCGCTCTGGATTCGCCCAACACGACCAGCGTAGGCGACTCCAGCCAGGCATCGATCTGTTCGAGCGCCGCGTCGCCGGGCGTCGGCGGCTGGTAGACGCGCGGATGGGTGACCACCGCGAAGAACTCGCAGAGGCAGGGCCACGGAATCGCCCAGCGCGCACGACCCTCGGCGAGACGGCCGAGGCACGCTGAGGCGGCGGAAAACCAGGGCGAATCCTCGCGGTGGGCGTAGACCAAGATGTTGGTGTCGACGGCGATCATCCGCCGCGCCCCTCGTAGAGCAGCTCCCGCAGCTGATTCCAATCTCCCGTCCGAATCCCGGGCTGCAGCCCTTGGCCGCGAAAGCTGGCGGGGCGCAGCTTGAAGTCGCCGAGCCGATCACCTTCGTCCAGCGCCCGCCGCAGCCCATCCTCCACTAGATCGCGCAAGGTCTTGTTGTCCCGCGCCATCGCCGCCCTTGCGCGCTTGTAGAGCAGCTCTGATATCTCAACGGTCGTCTTCATATATCTTGATATATCTCATGCCCCGTGACGACACAAGACCCGGCTGGAGAAGCCAAGGACGAGCCCCCGCCGGGAAGCCGCAGCTACTCGGGTTGCTAGAGCGCCGATCAGGTTGAACACCGTGACGAAACGAGCAGTTGCGAGGCGCGGTCGGGCGCGTGAGGAGCGAGCAGCGCAGCGCTACTTGAAGTAACGCGAGCAGCGCAGCGACGAGCCCGCCCGAGATCGCCCGCAAGTGCTCGTTGCAGTAGGTGCTTCAACCTGATCGGCGCTCTAGGAAGTAGGTCGGGCGGGAGCTGGCGCGCCGCTCAGTCGGGGAGGCTCGCCGATCCCGTGCGCCGGACCATCAGCCGGCAGACGGCGCGCAGGTAGTTGGCGTGAGTCGACTGCAGGCCGACGCAGGTGCTGACCTCGCGACAACCGTAGTCGTTGCCGAACTGTTCGTCGGAGTTGTTGAAGGCGTTGAAGAGGTTGTGGCAGGTCACGGCGCCCACCACGCCGGCGGCAGCGCAGTCGCCGTCGTCGAAGAGGTCGAGGCCCTCGGCGATGCGCTTGGTGCGCCACTCGACCCCACGCGTGGGCGCGCTGAAGGGCGGCGCGTAGAGTTCGCCCAGCGAGCGGAGGCCGGTGGTCAACGCGGTGATCAGGGTCTGCGTGCCGTCGACCGTGGTCACATGAATTTCGTCGACGCGCAGCGCGGCCAGCGCCGGGTCGAGCGCCTGCTCGCGGCTCGCGCTCGGCTGCCCGCAGACGTCGAAGAACACCGTCCACCCGCCGCCGAGCGTCGTCGTGTCGCAGCTCACCTCGTAGGGCGCGGCCCCGCTGGGGTCGATCACATGGCGACCGCTGAGCAGCGCCGGGTTGCCCGCCTGCAAGCCCCTGCAGTCCACCGCCAGCCGCTCGATGGCCCCATCGGCCGCCGCAGCGTCGGCCGTCCCCTGTCCCGCGTCACCGAGGCGCGCCCGATCCACGGCCAGGTCGCGCAGCCCGACCGCGCGATCCGCCGCCCCCCGATCCCGAGCCCCTGCATCCCGCACCACCGCGCCTCGATCCCGGGCACCGCGGTCCGCGGCACCCCGATCCCGCGCCCGCGCATCGCGCGCCGAATTCGCGCCGTCGCCGCAGCCGCAGACCGCGACTGCCAGCACGCACGCGGCCCATCCCAGCCACCGCGCGCGTGTCCCCTTGAAATCTCTCGCGCCCATGTCTCGCCTCCTCGGCCCGGTCACGCGCTTCAGCGTTGGATTCCCTGTCCCACCGGCGGCCCCCCCCCAGGGCAGGGCAAGCACGCCCCTTCAGGCCAGCCAGCGAACTCACGGTAGTAGACGCAGAGCCTTGCCTCGACGATCGCGAAACACCGAGAAGTGGCGCCGGTCGAGCGTCAGCACCTCGTGGATCCCAAGCCGCTCGCTTAGCGCCATGAGCGTGGTGTCGGTCACCCCGAGTCGATGCTCGGCGTAGCGTGCGCCGATCTCGAGCGCACGTCGGAGGTCCTCGTCAGCGACGCGCTCGCGGGCGAAGGTCCCGTCGAGCACCTGCTCAAACATCGCGGTCTCGGCTTGCGGCCCCAGGCGGCGCAGGACGAGGAAACCCACCTCGGCCAGCACGTAGTCGGTAATCAGAAGCTGGCGTTGGTCGCGCGCCAGGAGCGCACTGACCTGCGCGTGCGCGGCCTCGCCCGCGTCGAGCGCGGCCAACATGCCCGACGAGTCAACCAGCAGAGCGTCCAAACCCCAACTCCGCCAGCGCCTCGTCGATCCGTTGCGCGACGCCCTGATCGCTGCTCCGACCGACCGCTCGTGGATTCCCCTGGCGACGCGGTCGCAGGTGCAACGCCAGCGCCTCGCGGATGATTTCCGCCTCCGTGATGTGGCGGCGACGCGCGGCCGCCTTGAGCAGTTTCTTCGTCACCTCGTCGAGATACACCGTGGTCCGTTCCACGGGTTGGAGCCTATATGTCACAACATATGGCGTCAACCGGCCTCGCGCAAAGGCGTCAACGCTCAGGGAAAGTCTCACCCGCCCCCGGCCGCAACCGCGCTGGACCGTGGACTCCAATTCCTGAATTGAAATCAGAACCCTGCCCGCATGATGGAGGCAAAGCTAGTAAGAAGAGTGCCAATTCAACGGCGCGTCATATTAACGCCGGTCGGGGCCATCGTCAGCTTCGGACTTGCAACCCATTTCGCGGATTTTCTGTTGACTTGCGGGTACTTGCGTTCGTGGACTTGCGGAAGGACGCTGATCTGATCGGCGCTTGGTCAGGGCCTAGGCCGCGACGTTCACTGCTCGATGGGAATGCGAATCGTGGTGCCAGCCAGCGATCCAAAGGCCTCCTGCACCTCCGCGCGAAGGGCGGCGGAGATGTCTCCTTTGCCGTCCACCTGCAGTTGGGCGGCCAGCGCATTTAGCACCTGCCGCTGCCCTTCCCGTCGATGGTCGGTTCCGAACGCGGGATTTGGTTGAGCAACGTGAAGGTGAAGCGCCTCGCGCCTGCCGCTAGCACCCACCTCGAACACGAACGGAGCCCCATTGGGGCGCACAAGCACCGGGTCGCCGACCTTCGCCGTATTGGCGATGCGAGCAATGTCCTCATTTCGCGAAGATTTGCAGCCGAGCGTCGTTCCGCCGCCCGTGTTCATTTCCGCGATTGCTTCTGACGATGCAGGGCTGCCATCTGGGTTCACGATGCTGATCCCGGGGATGTGGCCCTCGTTCACGTAGGTCCAATTCCCAGGCGTCCAACCGTAACCCGGCTGGGTACCGTGCCACTGGTAGTCTACCCGAGGATGCTTCGGGTCAACCATGTGCACCGTCCGGAAACCTTCGGGGCTTTGGTCGCCTTTCACCGCCGCAGGCAAGCGCTCGCCGGTCCTCCGGAGATGCACTGCCTTCGCCTCATTGCCGGGATACCAGATCTCAGGCCCGTCGCTCTTGGATCTCACGACCAAGTCAGCTCTCCTGGCGAATGGATGGGCCTGACTCTCAGCGCCCTGTCGCGCCGCCGGCGCCGAGACCACAACCACTTCGACAGGCCCTGGCGCACTATCGCCGGCCAAGCAAGCCCGAAGACTCTTCAAGGGAATGGATGCCGCGTAGTTCGCTAGCTCATTCGTCAAGAAAATCGTGTCGGGCAGAGCGCCGCTTGTCCCCTTCCGATGAGCGCTGGCTTGCCGGAGAAGGTCAGCTCCTCCCTCTGGAAGCACAACAGTCGCGTTTGGGATTGTCATCTTATCCCCCGGAAGCAACCCATGCGCCGACGCGCCGGGATTCGCTGCAAGGGCGTTGGGGTACGGCATCGCAACCTTGTCTTTGTGAGCCTTGGCCCAGTCAAACACGGTCGTCGTGCTCGCCACCCTTGTCGTGTTTTCGATGCCTGCCACATTGCGGAGTGCGGTGCATTGGGTCCCGGGCACCCATTCATAGGGGGCAGCGGTGACACCAGGTGGAAGCACCGACGCAGCAGCTATCGCAAGAGCCCCTGCGAAACGTGCAATACGGTTTCGGCCAGGCTTTCCGGGGGCAGCTCCTATTCTCTCTGGTTGCGCACTGGGTACCCCTCCGGCCAATCCCGCCGACAAGCTGGTAGCGAGGAGGAGCGCGAGGACTGAGGTGCCACGAGTCGAATGCCGCGCGGAGCACCCGAGAGCACGGCGGCGGTTTAGCCCAAGGTGATGGGTCAAGAGGTCCTCCTACTGCTGCAAAGTCGCATGACGTGGAAGCACACGATCTCAGCGCGAATGGCGCAAGGATTCGAGTCCTCGATGTGCCCAATCGGCGCACGCGACCTTTAAGCAATACACATGCCACAATCTACGCGCTCGCTTTGGTTCGAAATTATGACGGTTTCAGCTGAGCCCATGGAAACCTCTCTCCATCTCTCGACGACCGGCCGTGGCTGGCCTAGCCACCACTCGTTATTGATCGACCGGTGCGACCGGGCCCACACGCGACCGAGGCCGGCCGGACATCGGGGCGCAACGTCAGGAGGGGAACGCCGTGCCGAGAATGCGCGGCGAACTCTCGGCCGCCTCCGGCGACGAACCACCGTGCGATTGACGCCAAGGGGGCTTGCGGGGGAGGCCGCCTTACCAGCCGACCACCGGCCGCGGAAGTGAGGAACGACCTATGCGGAGCTTCGGACGTCGGAGGAGGTCTGACATTGCGCGCCCGTGCAGCTACCACTGGAGCGCGCGACGGAGAACCGGCGGTTCACGCTGCACTATTACCAATAGTAGGCGGGATCTGTCGTGCCGACTTTGCCACCTGTGGCCCCTGGGACAGGCTCCAGCGGCCTTTGCTCAAGAACAGGGGGGTCCGGTACTGGATTAATAGTCACCGCCGCCGCCGGCTGGTCGTCCTTGCACCCATCGAAGCCCCAACACCACGCCACGAACCCCACCGCTGCCGCACCGAGAAGCCAGGGCAGAATCGAGCCCTTGTCGTCGCTGTCGTCCTTCGGGTTCGACGTCGGCGCGGGCGGCGTCGTCGGCCCGGGGGTCGGCGTCGGGGTCGGCGTCGGGGTGGCCGTGGGCGTCGGCGTCGGCGTCGGGGTGGGCGTGGGCGTCGGCGTCGGGCTCGGCGTCGGCGTCGGCGTGGGCGTCGGCGTCGGGGTGGGCGTCGGCGTCGGCGTCGGCGTCGGCGTGGGCGTCGGCTTGGGACCGCAGGGGCCCTGGCCGCCACCGCAACCTTCGAGGATGCCGTCGGTGCGCATCAGGCCGAAGATCAGGCGCGTGCTGGTGCTCTGGCTCTGGTCCTTGCCGAAGCCGAGCTTGTAGATTTCCTCGACGGAGATCGCGGTATTGAGCGCCGCCTGGAGGATTTGCGGCTGGAGCGGCTGATCGCAGGTCAGGTCGCCGGGATTGCACACGGTGACGCTGTAGCTGACCTTGCTGGTCGCGGCGTCGAAGCTGTGGATCGTCAGCACCGCTGGGACCTCGCGCGTGCCCTGCATGAAGCGCACGAGGCCGACGCTGGCGCCGGGCTGCACGACACCGCCGACGACGAGCTTCTCGTCGACGGCGCTGGACTGCACGGCCTTGGCCTCGCCGCTGTGGCTGTACTCGTAGAGCTTGCCCATCCAGCCCATCGCCAGGCGGTCGCCGGTCTGGAGCTTGCCCCAGGTGACGAGGACCTGGCCGTCGCCTTCCTCGGTCTCGAGGACGACCTTGCCGTTGACCGGCGTGGCGTAGAGGGCACCGTTGTACTCGCGCTGGACCAGGGTGCCGCCGGGGCCGCTCGGGCCCTGCTCCCCGATCGCGCCGACGCCGCCGCAGCCCGCGAGCCCGAAGGCCAGCGCCGTCGCCAGCGCCACTCGGGGACTCTTCACCTTCCGCAACGACCAGGTTCTCATTTCCGCATCCTCCTGCCTGCGCCGGATGTTCGACGCGTTGGCGTTTCCGGGATAAGCACGAGCCGTGCCGATCGCGAAGTTGTTTCGATTCAGGCACTTGGAGAATGCGCGCGATCTCCGGCGCTGGGGTCGTTCGACCTCATTCGCGCCGGACGCGGTGGCCACGGCGCTTGAGGTTGCCCTCTGGACCCGGGCTGGAGGTCGTATAGGCGCGCCCCCGCCTCCCGCACCGAGGAAGAATCAGACGCGATTGCAGGCACCTGGGTGCCGAAGGCGCGGGTGGCACCTGCACAAGCGAAGGAACCGCCGGGGACGGCTCGGGCGCTGGCCGGGCCCTGGGGACCCATCCCCCACCCCTTCGGGTCGGAGCTCGAGGGCGGCGCGGGTCGCCTCGTGAGCGGTATCGGCGCGTGCGAGCAAGGAGACGAACGGGAGAAGGTGCTCTGGGTGACGCGGCGCTCGTTAGGGGCCAACGCCTCGCCCCGTGCAGCACGGAGCACCCAGAGGACCTTCGCGCGCACGCGATACCGGCGATAAGGGTCCCGCTAACCACGAGTTCGCGGGTGCCAGGTACTCGCCCGGCCCGACCGAGGTTGGGGAGTTCGGCAAGGCCCTCGATCGCGTGCAGCACACCCAACACGGTCCGCAGGGCTGCAGGTGGGCTGTCGCTGGCGATGAAGGTCTCGATCGCCTCCAGGTCGCGCGTCGCCAGTTCAGTGAGCCGAATCTGCAAGCCTGTTCTCCCAGCGTCGCTTCACCTCGTCGAGTTCGACCCCCTCCTCCCGATCGGCCTGCGCTGCGCCCGCCTGGATCGCCGCGACCTGCCACTCCTGCAGCGCACGACTCCCCGATCCTCGGCGGGGGAAGGATTTCGTCCGCGGGTGTCGCGGGGCGTTGCGCAGCCACGGGTCCACGCACCGTGATCGTCGTGGTGCTCTGCGCACCTCCTGGGCGTTGCTCAGCATAGGCGGGGGCGCCATCGTCGCGTCGCCCTTCCCTGGCGCCCAGTCGCAGCCGAGCTCGGGCGCCCCGGCGGCGTGGCACTTGAGGCAGACGCGGGGGTTGCGGCGCGCGAGGGCGGCGCAGCGGGCGGAG
This sequence comes from Pseudomonadota bacterium, assembly GCA_016702545.1. Classification (GTDB taxonomy): domain Bacteria; phylum Myxococcota_A; class Polyangia; genus JADJTL01. Next base: position 54,324 of record JADJDT010000024.1, read on the forward strand.
CGCGCGAAGGCGGGGCCGTGCGGGGAGAAGCCCCCTCCCCCGCGGGCGGCGTCGGCGTGGCAGGTGAGGCAGGTCTGCTCGGTGTGGCAGCTCGTGCAGGTGGCGACGTTGCGGCGCGCGGCCCAGGCGTGGTGCTCGGGTCCGCGCGTGGCGGCGTTGAAGCCGGGCGGGTGGAAGGCGCGGGCCGTGTCGGGGCGGAAGGCGGTGGGCTTGTGGCCGCCCTGCGCGACGCCGAGGCGCTGGTGACAGCTCAGGCAGAAGCTCTGGCTGCGATGGCAGCTCGCGCAGCGCGGCTGGTCGCGGCGGGCGTCGAGGGCGTGGGCGGTGAGGTAGTCGCCGCCGTGGATGCTCATCGGCCGTACCAGGCCGGCGTGGCAGCTCAGGCAGTCGCGCTCCTGATGGCAGCTCAGGCAGCGGTCGCGGCCGGCGCGCGCGGCCGAGGCGTGCTGGCGCGCAAAGAGCGGCAAGTGGGCATCGCCGCGCGCGGCGCTGGTGGGCACCAGGCGCTCGGCGCCGAAGCGCGTGACGAGGCGACCGTCCTTCTCGGTGAGGTGGCAGGTGGCGCAGCGGTTGGGGGCGCGGCGCTCGGCGTGGCAAGCGGTGCAGGCGGCCATCGGCGGGTACGGAGGCGTGGCCGTGGGCCCCGGGCGCGGCGAGCGGGCGGAGCCGGCGGGCGACGCGGACGCCGGTGCGGCAAAGCGATGACAGGTGGCGCAGTCGAGGCCGGCGGCGGCGTGGACGGGGTGCGAGAAGCGCAGGCGCGGGCGCGGGCGCCAGGGGCGCGGTGGGCTGTTGGCGCCCGCCTGCCAGCCGGGGTGGCAGGTGCGACAGCGTGCGGGGTCGGCGGCGGGCGCGGGCGCAGGGGTGGCGCGGGCCGTGGGCGGCGGGCTCGGTGTCGGTGCTGGCCCGGCGGCGGCGGAGGGCGACGGGTCTGGCCTGGTCAGCGCGGCGTGGCAGGGGCGACAGACGGCCTCGCGAGGAAAGTGATCGTCGCGCGCGGCGCTCGGCTGGTCGAGGTCGCGGTGGCAGCGCTCGCAGGCGAGGGCGGCGTGCCGGGCATGGTCGAAGCGCAGCCCGCCCGGCTGGCGCGGATAGAGCACGGAGCTCCACTCGGCCGCGAGCGCCGGCAGGGCGGCGTGCAGCGCGGCGACGAGGGCGGCGCGACCCGCGAGGCGTGCGCGGCAACGGCGCGGGCGCGGGAGGTCCCTAGAGCAGCGAACGGGTTGACTCCCGTCTCGAGGCTTGCCCTCGAAATCATTGGCGTTGTTGCTCGTCGGTTGCCTGCCAACAGCAGGCGCCCTCCTCGCGCCTAGCCAATGATTCCAATTGCTTCGCCTCGCTCGGTCCGTCAACCCGATCGCTGCTCTGGGGCTCATGGGGCGAAGCTCATGTCCAGGACACCTAGCACACGCAGCGCGCTGTCCTGCAGGCGGCTGACGTTGTCCTCCACCAGGAGCTGGGCCCAGACCGCGGGCAGCAGCCGAACGCGCAGGCCGGCCTGGAGGCCGAAGTTGGTGACGGGCGCGGCGGCGCTGGCGAGGCCGTCGAGGCGCGCGAGCGAGGCGCGGCCCTCCAGCGCCAGGCGCCGGCCGAAGACCCAACGCGGCGACCACCAGCGCCCGAAGAGATCGGCGCCGAGGCGCAGGCCGCCGTAGCCATCGAGGTAGTAGAGTTCGAGGGTCGAGGCCAGGCGCTCCGCCTGCCAGCGAGCCAGCGCGGTCAGCGAGAGGGCGCCCGGCGACACGCGCTCGCGTTCGTCCGCGGCGCGCCAGACCCAGCGGTAGCCGGCGCGAGCCTCGAGGTCCAAGGGCACGCCCGGGCGCCAACGGAGGCGCCCCGCGGCCTCGCTGAAGGGCTCGATGGCGAAGACGTTGAAGATCGAATCGCCATCGAAGTGGGGGCGGCTCTGCAAGAGCTCGAGGCTCGCCTGGTGCCGGGGACCGAGGCCCTGCGTGGCCTCGAGCTGCAGCTCGTCGAGCTGGGCGACGAGCAGGTTGCAGCGCAGCCCGGCGGCCAGGCGGCTGTCCCAGCGCGGGTGCGTGAGGGCGGCGTGCGCGAAGACCAGCTCCTCGTCGAGGCCCCAGCGCGCGGGCAGGGCCTCGGCGCGGCCGAAGGGCGTGGGCGGGGCGCGCGAGGCCACGCCGCGGTAGGCCAGCCGCAGCTCGAGGGGCGCGCGTTCGTCGAGGCCGAGGGCCAGGCCGAAGGTCGGCATCCAGGCGCGCTCGTCGGCCCCGTCGCCGCTGGTCCCGTCGCCGCTGGTGCCGTCGAGCTGGAAGACCGCCAGGCCAAAGGGATCGGCGCGGCGGACCTGGGCGCCGAGGCTGCTCTCGACGTAGAGCCACCAGGGGGTGCTGACGCGCACGCGCAGGCCGTCGTAGGCGAAGAAGTCGAAGAGCTCGGTGTCGAGCTGGCGCCCGAGGCTGAGGTCGATCCAGCCCAGCAGGTTGCGGGCCTCGACGGCGCCCAAAAGCAGCTCGAAGCGGTTGTCGTGCAGCTCGCGCGCGGCGGGCTCGCCGGCCGCAATGTCGGGCGCGAAGCCGCCGAAGTCGGTCTGGAAGCGGAGCTGGGCGTGGACGAAGACCAGCGCCGGGGGCCGCCCGCGGCGACGGGCGCGCGCGGCATCGGCGTCGATCAGGTTGTAGACGCGCAGACCGAGGTATTGGGCGAAGCGCAGGCGATTGACGAAGCTGACCCCGTCGCGTTCGTAGCGCCGGAGCTGGTAGCCCTGGGCCTCGCTGCGCGACTGGAGCTCGAAGTCGTAGGCATGCGCGCGGGGCGCCGTGAGCAACAGCCCGCCCAGCGCGGCAAGGGCGATCGCGCCGGTACGCCGAAGGCAGAAGCGACCGACAGCGCGAGGCGCCAGCGGGCGCGGCGGCGCGCTGCTGTGCGTCGCGTCAGCGTGGGGGCCTGGACCGCCGCGCGGGGCGGGTGGCGCGCGTGGCGCCCCCACGCGCGCTGAAGAACCGGCCCGGGAGCGCGACGACCTGGGCCAGATAGCGAAACCGAGAGCCGCGCGCGACGGCTCCTCTCGCAGCGGTCGGCGGCCTGTCGGGAGAGGCAGGCGCCATGGTGCGCCTTCTCGCGATGCAGCTCGCCTGGGATGTCGGCCTACGGGGTGACGGATCGCCCGGGCCCGCCAGCCCCCGCACCGCCGCGGGACCGCGGGCTAGGCACCTCCTACCGCAAGCACTGGGCGAAGCGCTTCGGCGTGGCGCCGCAGCTACCGGTCTCGCGTGCGGAGATGGAGGCGCTGGGCTGGGACGCCTGCGACATCGTGTTGGTCACGGGCGATGCCTACGTCGACCACCCCAGCTTCGGCATGGCGCTGATCGGGCGACTGCTCGAGGCGCAGGGCTTCCGCGTCGGCATCCTGGCGCAGCCGCGCTGGCAGAGCGCCGAGGACTTCGCGCGGCTGGGGCCGCCGCGGCTCTTCTTCGGCGTGACCGGCGGCAACATGGACTCGATGGTCAACCGCTACACCTCCGACCGTCGCATCCGCTCGAATGACGCCTACACGCCCGAGGGCGCCCCGCACGCCCGCCCGGACCGCTGCGTGCTGGTCTACGCGCAGCGCTGTCGCGAGGCCTTTCCGGAGGTGCCGATCGTGCTCGGGGGCATCGAGGCCAGTCTGCGCCGCGTCGCGCACTACGATTACTGGTCTGACAAGGTGCGGCGCTCGGTGCTGCTCGACGCCAAGGCGGACCTGCTGGTCTACGGCAACGGCGAGCGGGCCGTGGTGGCGATCGCGCATCGGCTGGCCGCGGGCGAGCCGGTCGGCGCGCTGACCAACCTGCGGGGCACGGCCTTCGTGCGCGGCGCGCTGCCAGCCGACTGGACGGTGATCGACGCCACGCGCGTCGACGAGCCGGGCGAGCGTGCGGCCCCGGGCGTGGCCTCGGCGCTCGGTGCGGAGGGTGCCCGCAGCGTGCTGCGGCTGCCCTCCTACGAGCAGGTGCGCGACGATCGCGTGCTCTACGCGCACGCCTCGCGCACGCTGCACCGCGAGACGAACCCGGGCAATGCGCGCGCGCTGGTGCAGGCGCACGGCGACCGGCTGCTGTGGCTCAATCCGCCGCCGCTGCCGCTGACGACCAAGGAGATGGACGGCGTCTACGGCCTGCCCTACAGCCGGCGGCCGCACCTGAGCTACGGCCAGGCGAAGATCCCCGCCTTCGAGATGATCCAGCACTCGGTGACGATCATGCGCGGCTGCTTCGGCGGCTGCAGCTTCTGCTCGATCACGGAGCACGAGGGGCGCGTGATCCAGAGCCGCTCGGAGGCGTCGATCCTGCGCGAGATCGAGGCCATTCGCGACAGCTCGCCGGCCTTCACCGGCGTGATCTCGGATCTCGGCGGGCCGACCGCGAACATGTACCGGCTGGGCTGCAAGGACCCGGCAATCGAGGCCAGCTGCCGGCGGCCCTCGTGTGTCTACCCGGTGATCTGCAAGAACCTCGACACGGACCACAGCGCGCTGATCGGGCTCTATCGCAAGGCGCGGGCGCTGCCGGGGGTGAAGAAGGTGCTGGTGGCCTCGGGGCTGCGCTACGACCTGGCCGTGCGCTCACCCGAATACGTGCGCGAGCTGGCCGCGCACCACGTCGGCGGCTACCTCAAGATCGCACCGGAGCACACGGAGGCCGGGCCGCTGTCGAAGATGATGAAGCCCGGCATCGGCAGCTACGACCGCTTCAAGGAGCTCTTCGATCGCTACTCGCAGCAGGCCGGCAAGGAGCAGTACCTGATCCCCTACTTCATCGCGGCGCACCCCGGCACCACGGATGAGGACATGCTCGCGCTGGCGCTCTGGCTCAAGCGCAACGGCTTCCGCGCCGACCAGGTGCAGGCCTTCCTGCCCTCACCGATGGCGTCGGCGACGGCGATGTATCACAGCGGCAAGGACCCGCTGCACCCGGTCCGCCGCGCGAGCCCCGAGGTGAGCGTGCCGAAGTCGCTCAAGCAGCGGCGCCTGCACAAGGCCTTCCTGCGCTACCACGACCCCGAGAACTGGCCGCTGCTCCGCGAGGCGCTCGTGCGCCTGGGGCGAGCGGACTTGATCGGCAAGGCCAAGCACTGCCTGGTGCCGCTACGCCAGCCGCCCGGCACGGGCAACGCCGGCGAGGGCCGACGCCGCACGCCCGGCGCCACGCGCTTCAAGACCCAGCACACGGGGCTTCCGGTGACGCCCGGGCCGCCCGTAACGCGCGGACGCGGGCGGGGGCGCTCGTAGGGGGGCAGGACCCGAGACGTTGCGGGACACGGAGAGCGCGGGCGCAGCGACGACGAAGCGGGCGCGCGTCCGTGGCCCGCGCTAGGGGTTGATCGCGCGCTCGAGCAGTGACTGTGTCACCATCCGGGCGCGGGCGACGTCCTTTGAAGCCAGGCACCTCACGAAGCTTGCCGCAAAGGGCGCGGGCAAGATCAGCGACAAGGACGTGACCCACGGATAGATCTCGCCTGGCAGGACGCTGAGCAAACCAGCGCTCAGCGCCGTGAGGGCCGTAGGCGCGACGAGGCGGTCCCAGCGATCCTGCCCCGCGACGACGACCCGGGCCGCGTCAAGCACCAGGAGGGCCTTTTTCGGCGCTATGGCGAGCTTCGCGCCGGAATCGCGAAGCGCGCCATAGAGGTCGCGAACCGCTGCCACCGCCGCAGCGGGGCTGAACTCCGTGGGTCGATCGGCAGGCCCAGGCGCGGCCCGGCCCTCTGAAGGACCCACTGAAGCACCCCAGGCTCGCGCTACGAGCTCCTTGTTCCTCCACGCGGCGCGCGCCAGCACCCCCTGAGGGTCTGCGCCGTCGGGAAAACCGAGTTCGCGCCGCTGCCCCATCCGAAAGCCGCGGATGCGCCAAACACGGAGGCAGAAGGGCGGCCGCAGCGGGCACTCCATCCCGGAGGTGCCGCCCGAGGCTCGACCCCCGCAGCGTGATGCCCAACGGCGGCCGATCCTTCGAAGATCGGAGCGAGAGGATGGCGAGCGACGCGGCGGTTGCGACGAACTGCCGGAGCAACAGGGCTTCAGCCCCAGGAGTGAGGCGCCGCCTGGGCTCCGGACGCGTCTTGGTCAACGTGTTGCAGCCCCGGCGCTCACGCGGGAATCGACCGCCCTCGCCCGCGTGGACCGGGCACGAAGCTCAGCACCAGCGCAAGCGCAGCACCGCAGGAGACCGACCGAAGCGCACTGCTATCCTCCTTCACGGCGCGACCGAGCGTGCCGCTCGGTGGCAAGTCCAGACGCCGCCCGCGCAGGGATCCGCGCGGGCATGGCACGTCATGCCGCGGCGCCTGGCGACGCCCCTCGCCCAGTCAACGAGCTATCGCGGGCGCGCGCGTACGCCGCGCCCCGGCGCTTAGCGCGGCTGGCGCGGAGCCGCGGCGCGGCGTACGACGAAGAGGTAGTTGAAGCCGCGCAGGAAGAAGTTCCCCTCCTCGGCGGCGGCGCGGTAGTTGCCCTGCTGGAGCGTGCGGTTGTGGCGCACGACGGCGATGATGTCCACCGGTTCGAAGCGCTGGCGCAGGCGCTGGAAGAGCTCGAAGCCGATCGGGTAGAAGCCCTGGCCCTTGACGAAGGAGTCGCTGACGTAGAGCCCGAGGTGGCCCCCCGGCTTGAGCACGCGTGCCAGCTCGTCGAAGACCTCTTCCATCGCGCGGTAATAATCGTCGCCGGCGGCGTCGAGCTTGCCGATGCAGCGCGGGTCGTCGGAGTACGCGAGGTGCGTCGAGTAGGGCGGATCGAGGAAGACGAAGTCGACCTTGGCCGTCAGCTCGGGCGGGAGCCGACGCGCGTCGACGCGAAAGATGTCCGGGCGCGTCGGCGCGAGGTCGTAGCCCAGCGCGCGGCGCCCGAGTTCGCGGGCGACGTCGAGCGTGGTGCCGCTGCCCGCCATCGGGTCGATCACGAGGTCCTTGGGGCCGGTGTAGCGCTGCAGCAGATTCCAAATCACGTAGCTCGGCGTGGCCCCGCGATAGGCGGTGTCGCCCTGCGCGCCCGCGCCGTAGTTCTGCGAGGGGTACTCCCAGAGGGTCGTGACCTGCGGGCGCAACGGCGGCTTGGCGCGCGTGCGGCCCCTGTCAGCGCTGCCCGCTCCACTCGCGCCCCGTGGCGGCGCTCCGCGCCGGCTCGACCGATCTGGTGGCTGTTCGCCGCGCGGCATGGGGCGGAGCATCGCCCGACGAGGCCCGGCCCCGTCAAGCCCCATGGCGCGCCCGCCGACCAGGAGGCGGCGCTGCCCGTTGCGGAGGGCCTGGCGGGGAGGCACTTGCGCGAACGCGCGGAATCGGTGAAGGCAGGGTGGCGATGGCTCGCCTGGAGGTCACCGATGTCGCGTCGAGGGCGCTCGCTGCTGGTTGCCGTGCTGGGGCTCGTCATGGCCGCGGGAAGCGGCTCGGTGGCCCGGGCGCAGCAACCCCCTCCCCCGTCGCGGCGCGAGACCCCGCCGCTCGTCGCCTTGGTCGGCGACGCGGGCTTCCTCACTGGCGTGGCCGCCGGCCCGCAGCTCGATCTGCGCTGGATCGGTCTGCGCGCGACGGCGGGCTACATGCCGCTGCTCGTCGCGCTGGTGACGGTCGAGGGCGACGCGGTTGATTTCAACTTCTTCAACACGGCACAGCTCAACGTCGAGCTCTTCAGCCTGTTCCTCGAGCCGACGCCGACCGCGCGGGTCGGCGCCGCGCTCAGCTACCGCTACAACACGCTGCTGCAGCATGGCGCCGGCGCGGCCTTCGACGCGCTGGTGACGCTGCGGCGGCGCCTGGCGCTGCACGTGGCCGCAGGTTTGACGGTCTACCCCCGCGGCAACGCCCGGGTCGAACGCGAGCTCGGGCCCTTCGTCGAGGCCTCCTTCCCGGGTCCCGAGGTGCAGGGCACGGCCAGCGTCGGACTCGTCTTCGGCCTGTTCTGACAGACCGTGCTGACGGACTGCGCGGGCCCGCCCTCAGCAGCAGCGCGTGCGACCGTTGACGGCGGGGACCTCGCCGAGCGCGGCAGCGTCGATCGCGCCCGGATCACCAGTCGCAGTTGGCCCCCCGCGGTCACTGACCAGCGGCAGGCGGCCGCGCGCGACCCCGTACCACTGGCGCAGGGCCGAGCCGACGACGATCAGCACCAGCGTCAGCAGGAGCACGGCCACGCCGGCGTCGAGGCGTGCGTTGAAGGCGCCGATCGCGCTCGTCGCCGGGAGGGCAGCCTCCGCGAGGAAGCCGATACGCGGATCGGGGTGGAAGATCTTCTGCAGGCCGGCGGTCAGCGTCACGGCCAGCAGGAAGGTCAGCGGCAGCGCCGTCACCCAGACATAACGAGCACGGCCGCTGCGCAGCCAGATCGTCGTCACGATCACCAGCGCGGTCGTCGCCAGCAGTTGATTCGCGATGCCGAAGAGCGGCCACAGCGCGCGAATGCCGCCCTGCGGGTCGATCACACCCCCGTAGAGGAAATAGCCCCAGGCGCCGACGAAGAGCGCGCTGGTCACGCCGTTGGCCAACCAACCGCTGCCGGCCAGGCGCGGGGTCAGCCGCGCGAGGGCGTCCTGCAGGATGTAGCGCCCGACGCGCGTGCCGGCGTCGAGGGTGGTGAGGATGAAGAGCGCCTCGAACATGATCGCGAAGTGGTACCAGAGCGCCGCCAGGGCCTCGCCGCCGAGGAAGCGGTGGAAGATCTCCGCCATGCCGACGGCCAGGCAGGGCGCGCCGCCGGTGCGGCCGATGACGCTGGTCTCGCCGACGCGCGTGGCCAGCGCCTGCATCTGCGCGGCGGTCACGGGGAAGCCCTGCGCCGTGATCCATTCGAGGGGGCGCGACGAGTTGATGGCGAAGTACTGACCGGGCGGCAGGGACGCGGCCGCGATCAGCGCCATCACCGCGACGAAGGCCTCGAGCAGCATGCTGCCGTAGCCGACCATCCGGGCGTCGGGCTCACTGGCCAGCAGGCGGGGCGTGGTCCCGCTGGCGATCAGCGCGTGGAAGCCCGAGATGGCGCCGCAGGCGATGGTGATGAAGCAGAAGGGGAAGACCTTGCCGCCGAAGATTGGGCCATCCCCTGCGGTGAAGCGCGTCAGGGCCGGCAGCTCCAGCGTCGGCCGCACGGCGAGAATGCCCACGGCGAGCAGCACGACCGTGCCCAGCTTGACGAAGGTCGAGAGGTAGTCGCGCGGCGCGAGCAGCAACCAGACCGGCAACACCGAGGCAGCGAGGCCGTAGGCCATCACCAGCCAGGCGAGCTGCGGACGGCTGAGCGTGAAGGCCGGCCCCCAGATCGCGTGTTCGGCGACGAGATGCCCGCCCCACAGCGCCGCTAGCAGCAGCACCAGGCCGAGCGCGGTCGCCAGCAGCACGACGCGACGCTGCCCGCCGCGCATCACCAGGCCCATCAGCAGCGCGATCGGGATCGTCGCGCCGACGGTGAAGGTGCCCCAGGCGCTCTCGGCCAGCGCATTGACCACCACCAGCCCGAGCACGGCGACGAGGATCACGATGATCAGCAGGATGCCCAGCGTGCCGGCCAGCGCCCCCCAGGGCCCGAGGAAGTCGCGGGCCAGTCGCGCCAGCGAGCGACCGTCGCGGCGCAGGCTGGCCACCAGCACGACGAAGTCCTGCACGGCGCCACCGAGCACGACCCCGACGAGGATCCACAGCGTGCCCGGCAGGTAGCCGAACTGCGCGGCGAGGATCGGACCCACCAGCGGTCCAGGCCCGGCGATCGCCGCGAAGTGGTGGCCGAAGACCACCCAGCGATTGGTCGGGATGAAGTCGCGGTCGTCGCGCAGACGCAGCGCCGGGGTAAGGTGAGCGGCATCGAGCGCCAGCACGCGGACGGCGAGGAAGCGCGAGTAGAAGCGGTAGGCGATGGTGAAGGTGCAGACGGCGGCGACGACGAGGTGCGCCGCCGAGACGGGCTCGCCGCGCGACCAGGCCAGCGTGGCGATGGCCCAGGCGCCGATCGCGGCGACGAGGGCCCAGAGCACGAGGCGGAACCCGCCCATCAAGGTGCCCGCGCGCCCGCGGCCGAGGGGCTCCGGACCCCAGGCGCGGCCGACATCAGCTGGGTGATGACCTGTTTGAGTGCCAGCACGCGCGCGAGCGGGAGCTGGACCGCCGCATCGAAGGCCTGGCGCGGCGCATCGACGCCCCAGTCGACGGCCAGTGTAGCGCTCGGCCCGCCCGCCGGTGCCGCCAGCCCGACGATCGCGGACTGAGCCGGATCGAGGCGCGCGAAGGCCTCCAGCAGCCGATCGACCGCGAGGTAGACCAGCCCGCTGCGTCCGGGCGCGCGCGCGGCGGCTGCCCGGAAGGCGGGATCCTGCGCCAGCGCGGGCGGTGCGGCGGCCACGGCACCGCCACGCAGCGCAGCGGCCACGGGGCCGAGGACCGCGCGCGCGTCGCTCGCCACGACCAACGCGAGGGTCGAGTCGCCGACGAGCCAGCCGACCTGGGGCCCCTCAGCGCCGAAGAGACCTCCCCCAGGCAACGTCGACGCGGGGCTCGGCGGCCTTCCCCCTCGGGCGAGACCGCGATCCGGCGGAGCCAGGTGGAGCACGCGACCGTCGACGCCGTTCAAGCCGAGCGGCTCGAACTGCAAGGCCGACCCTCCACGGGCGTCGCGGACCGCGATCCTACCGGCGGCGGCGGACCCAAGGTGGCGCGCTGGAGCGCCTGCGCCACGATCTCGACCTCGCCCGCGGCTCCCGGGCGACCGTCGAGACGCGCCAACAACGTGACCCCGATGCCCCGACCGGCGGGGGCTCCCCCAACCGCAAGCGCCGCGTCGCCGATCAGGCGCCCGCGCAGCCGCTCTGCAGCCTGGGCAAAGGCCGCCCGCTCCGCCGGGGGCAGTGACTGCTCCGCGCCACGGAAGAGAGACTCGAGCAGCTCGTCCTTGGCGGTCGGATCGGGCGTGCGACTCAGCGAGGCAAAGAGCCAGGCGCCTGGCGGCGCCAGCGCGGCACCGAAGGGCGCTGCGGTGCGCTGGCGCTTGATCGTGCGGGCCAGCGCCCCACCCGGGCGCGCCTCGGCACGGCCGCCGAGGCGCAGCGTGCTGCCGTCGAAGTCAGCGAAGAGCTCGATGGCCCGAGCACTGGCGATGAAGCCTGTGAGCGCCGACGAGACGGCGCTGGCGCGAGCCCGACCGGCCGGTGGGGCGATGCTGCCGAGCAGCGGACTGCCCTTGATCGAGCCGCCATCGAGGCTCGTCAGCTCGTGCCTCAAGATGCGATCGAGCTCGCGCTCGGAACCCGCCGGCACGTGGACCCGCAGCACGAGGTCATGCGCCAGGGGCGTCGGGACCAGCCGTCCGAGCACGAAGGCTCGCCCGTGCTCGAAGGCGCGTCGCGAGCCGGCCAGCAGCGCCACCCGCTCGTCGTTCCACGCGCGCAGCGGCCTGAGCTGACCCGCGGGCCCCTTGGGCCACCAGAGCGCCAGCTCGCCCTCGCGGCCGCGCTCTTCCAGCGTCGCCCGCAGCGCCTCGCCGAAGGCCCGCGCGGAGCGGATCGGCAGCGCCACGAGCGTGGCGTGCTCGCCCAGCCGCGCGTCGAAGCTCGCGAAGTGCAGCGGCCGATCGAGGTCCAGGGCAGCGGCGACGGCCGCGGGCAGCTCGACCATGCCGAGCGCGAGCTGCACGATCGGCTCGCGCCCCAGCGGCAGGGGCATCCCGCCGGCGACGAGCTGCAGGGCCCGGTCGATCAACACGCCCGGGGCGCGCAACCCACCCTGCACCAAGAGCTCCGCCGGCGGCGCCGTCTGCGCCGCGGCCACCTGCCGCGCCCGCTCGGCGGCGCGCTCGCCACGCCTGCAGGACGTGCTGGCACCGAGACCCATCGCGAGGGCCAGCGCGAGGCCGAGAGCGCGGTGCGGCGGCGCACACAGGCGATCGAGGCGGCCCGCGCGCTCTGGCATCAAGCCCAGCGAATCCATGCACACCCCCGAGGTCTTGACCACCGAAACCATAGCTGACCCATCGACGGCATCGCTACCCTGCTATGCCAAGGAGGCCGGTCGGAATAAATGCGCCACCAAGCAGCGCCGAGACGCCCGCGTGGCAAGGCGCAAGGAGGGCGCATACCCGGCGGTATGCAACCGACGAGCAACGCAGCCACGCGGGATGGATCGGCGCTGAAACTGGCGCATCTATTCCGACCGGCCGACTAAGCCTACCAGGGCCGCGGCCTCTGCTTGACGCGCATCAAAGGTGAGAAAGCGTGGCGCGCTTCCCAGCAGCTCCTTGAGCTCGAGCGCACTGGCTAGGTGGATCGCATCGAAGCCGCGGAGCCGATGGCGCTCGGCCAAAGCCCCGGCCCGCTGGGCGACGGCAGCGCGCAGCTCGACGATCACATAGCTGCTCAGGTCGCGGTCCAGGGCGGCGACTGCGCGGCGCAGCGCGGCCGCCGTCAGCGCACGCTCGCGCTGGCGCCGCGCCAACGCGGCCCGCGCCTCCGGATAGGCCACGCGGGAGCTGCACACCGCCGCCGCGCCATTGACGGCTGCTGCGACCTCGGCCGACCCGGCCTCTGCGACGTAGAGCTTCACCAGCGCGGAGGTGTCGAGGTAGAGGGTCACCGGCGATCCTCGATCACCGCCTCAGCCACGCTGGTGGACGACACGCGGGGGGGGCGCGCACAACCCGCCGGCTTCCCGCCTTGCCACGACAGCGCGCCACTGCTTGCGGCACGAGCGAGCAATTCCTCGGCCTCCGAGCGCTGCGAGGGCATCAGGACGGCGACGGCGCGCCGTCGGTCCGTGATGGTCACCGACTGGCCTTTCTTGACGCGGCGCAGCACCGCGCTGAGGTGATTACGAAGCTGCCGAATTCCGACCGCAGCATCCATGTGACGCCCCCGCCGCGACGCCACATTCTAGCGCCATGTCGCCACATCGTACAGGGCCGTCCACCGCGCCGCCGGCGCACGAGCGCCCCGGTCCGCGCCAGCCGCCCCACCGCCCTGCGTCCGCGCCCGCCGGGGCGCAATGGCGTCTTGACGCCTCGGCCCCGCCGCTGGCAGGGTATCCGGCGATGACGTTGCGCATCGAGGTGGGCG
>JADJDT010000025.1 GCA_016702545.1 Pseudomonadota bacterium
CCGGGCGATCTGCTTGGTGGCCGCGTTGCTGTGTGTCGCCTGCGCTGGCTCGCTGCCGCCGCCGGTGGTGTTGCCGGCGCCGCTGCCACCCGTGGATCGCGCGGCCTCGCTGGAGCGACGGCAGCAGGTGTTCGAGGCGTACCGACTGGCGGCAGTGCCTGGGCCGGGCACGCAGTGGCGGCGAGCCGACGGGCGCTTCGACCTGCTGCGCCTCGATCCCGCGGTGGACGCCTATCCGGCGAGCCGGGCGGCCGCGGCGCGGCTGCTGCGGAGCGCGCGGCAGCGCTTGACGGTTGCGATGGCGCTACTCGTCGTGGGATCGGCCACGGTGGCCGCCGCCCTCTTCAACACGGTTGGCCCCTCGGACAACCGCTGGCCCACGGGCGCGCGGGTTGGTCTCGGCGCCGGCGGTGCCGCGCTGATGCTGTCGCCCTTCCTGGTGCAGTGGCTCTGGCGCCTGCCCACGGCGGAGGTGGCGCAGCGCTACAACGAGGCCTTGCGCCGCGACCTCGGCCTCTAGGGCCCAGAACAAGGCGTCCCGCGGTCGGCCGGGGCTCAGGGGCGGGTGGAAGCCCCTGGTCGGGGTGGATCCCGGGCCCAGACGCTCACGTGTCGGCTCATCGCCCGAAACAGGGTTGCGCCAAAGCGCGCTTGTTTTCGGTCAGGGGCACGGCGGGGGGCGCCGGGGTGGGCGCGGGGCCTTGTTGTCGGGGCGGCACCACAGGCGGGATTGTCACGGGTCGCGATCCACGGTGCGCGGGGGGCGGGCGCGCCGAGCGGCACACGGGCGGCACGGGCCTGTTTTGGGGCTAGTGCAGTAAGGGCTTCCGCTGCTCGGTCGGGACCTGCAGCAGGAACGGGTATTTTCAGAGATTCTCCGTGGTCAGAATGCCGAACGCCCTGGGCTCACCGTTGCCGTCGGCATCCCACGGCAAGACTACGGTTGAGGACTGCCAGGCAGTTCGCTTCAGAAGGCGGTCGGGTGGTGGACGCTCGAACAGTCGACGGTCAAGGATCACGCGACCGCCATCCGGCGACACGCGACATGCCAGGCGCTCTTGGCGCTCAGCGAAGACGCCGGACAAGAGCTGCCACAGCAGCATTCGTTGGTCGAAAGTGAGCTGCCGATCGGTGCCCTGGCCTAGGCACAACGCCTGCCGCAGCACGCTCCTATCCCGGGCCACGACCGTCAGGACGGAATCGGCATCGCCGCAGAGTTCCACGCGCACGTTCACACGACTGCCGAACGGGTCGACGATAGCCCAAGCGTCGTCGACCCAGCTACCGTCCGCGCCGGCCGGGGACGGTCCGGGATCGGCGCCGTCTTCGTAGAAATCGGGGAAGGCGACTCTCCGTCCGCCAGCCAGAGGCACGACGAGCTCCGTGTGGGGCCAGGTGTACGACCGCGCAAAGCTGTCGGACGGGAACAGGACGGGGGATCGCTGGGGGGTCGGGATCGCTGGTTCAGGGCACATCGCCTGACGCCGTGGGTTTTTCCCCACACCGCCGTAGAAGATACTCCCCGAACTCGAACGGGGTGCCTCGCCTCTGGCGCGTGATTTCGAGCGGTTGGCGAGGTGGTTGGGCCGTTTCGCGCTGGATCGGTTGTTGCTTCAACGCGAGGCCTCGGCGGAAGAGGGGGGTGGCATGTCCAGAATCAGATCGAGCCTGACGTATCTTCTCACGGTCGCGGTGGCCAGCACGGCCCTCGGTTGCGGCGAGGCCAAACTGAAGGCGGGTGAGGCTAGCCCGACTCCCGTGCTCATCCCGGACGGGCCTGCGGCAGATCCCGAGGGCGCCCCGACCGCTACGTTCGTCCCGGGGCCTCCGGCCGATCCTGTGGTGCGCAGCGTCGATACGCGTGGCGGTGAGGTGGTGCTTGGCTATGTGGCGGCGGCACCCTCGCCGAGCGATCCACCGCTGACACCGAGCGATCCACCGCTGACACCGAACGATCTACCGCCGACGCCGAACGATCCACCGCTGGCATCGAACGATCCACCCTCGGGCCCGGGTGGGGCCGAGGCGGTCGCCCGCCAGCTCGCTCCCGGCGAGGCCCGGCTGAGCATTCCCCCGGGGGCGCTCGATCACGCCGTGCCGATCACGGTCGAGGCCGTCACCGATGCGCTCGCCGACCCAGTGGTCGTCCCCGGGACGGTCAAAGATTTCGGACCCGACGGGCTGCGCTTCGCCAGCCCGGCCGAGCTCGTCATCGCCTATGACCGGCGCCTCCTACCGGCCGGCGTCGAGGAGGCGAACCTGCGACTGCACAAGGCCTACAGCGAGGGCTGGCGCGAGGTGCCGGGCAGCGCGGTCGACGTGGCGCAGCAGGTGGTGCGGGGACCCATCAGCGGCTTCAGCACCTATGCCGTGCGGGCGCTGACGGAGGCTGCGCCGCCGGCAGCCGCGCCTTCGCCCGCGCCAGCCGCGCCGCCGGCAGCCGAGCCCGCGCCCGCGCCGGCGCCGAACCCAGCACCCACGTCCACGCCGGCCCCGACCTACCTGGCCTACTCCCTGCCCTCCGCGTACACGACACTCGGCGACACGATCTCTGCTTCCCCCACGACTCGGGGTGGGGCGATCACGCAATACTCCGTCTCACCGCCGCTCCCGGCCGGGGTGAGCCTCGATCCGCGTACGGGCGTCATCAGCGGCACCACGGCGGCGCTCGCGGCCTACACCGCCTATACAGTGACGGGCAGCAATGCGGCGGGCTCGGTGTCGTTCCAGTTGGCCTTCCAGGTCGGGACAGCAGCGCCCAAGGCGGTGGAGTATTCGGCCACGGCGAACGGCAGTAAATGCCGCGCAGACGTTGCCTCGAGGCCGAATCGCTTCGTCTGCGACACGGGCACCACGCTGCGTTTCACGCCCTTCTCGACCTTCGGGGGCGCCCCCACCGCCTATCGCGCGGCTTCGCTGCCGCCGGGCTTCAGCCTCGATGCGACGACGGGCGTCATCTCCGGGTCATCGAGCGCCGCTCTCGCCCTGACGGCCTATGCGATCGAGGCCTCCAACGCCGCGGGAACACTGGTCGTCAGTGTCGGCTTCGAGTTCCTTCGTCCCCCAAGCTCTGGCGGCGGCGACGAGACGCCGGGCGGCGGTGGCGGCGGGTCCACGGGGGTTGCCCCGACCACCTTCCAGTACGCGGCGCAGACCGTGCTCAACGTCGGCGTTCCGATGGTGCCCCTGACACCCACGGTTCAGGGCCCGCCGATCGGCGTCTTCAAGGTGACGCCGGCACTCCCCCCGGGCCTCAGCCTCGATCCCGCGACCGGCACCATCGCCGGAACGCCGACGCGCATGACGGCCGGGCAGTCCTATTATGTTTACGGCTACAAGGACGCCGCAGCGGGCTTGTCGCTGTCCGCCGCCGGCCTCTTCCTCGACGTCCGGGACCCTGCCGCTCCGGAGTCCCTGGCCTACGCCCTCCCGGGCTTCGTGGTGCTGGGCGACACCGTCTCGGCCACGCCGACCACGCGCGGCGGAGCCATCACCCGCTATACCGTGGAGCCAGCCTTGCCGGCAGGAATCAGCCTGGACCCCGTCACGGGCGTGATCAGCGGCACGGCCACCGCGCTCGCAGCCTCCACGACCTACCGGATCACCGGAACGAACGCCGCCGGCAGCCGCAGCTACGATTTCCGCCTGACCGTGGGAACTGCCGCGCCGCAGGGCCTCACCTATCGCATCGCCTCAGACAAGGCCTGCACCAGAAACAGCCTCGGGTCTCTTGGCAAGGAATTCACCTGCCGCAGCGCCACGCCCTTGCGCTTCATACCCCTCATCTCCAGTGGGCGCGCCCCGACGACCTATCGGGCCCTGACCGCGCTGCCGGCGGGCTTGAGCCTCGATTCGGTGACCGGCGTCATCTCGGGTTCTTCGCCCCTGCCCGTTCCCGGTGGCATCGTCCAGGTCGAGGGCTCGAACACGGCCGGGGCGGCGGTCGCTTCGTTCAAGCTCACGATCCTCGCCACGCTGCCGCCGCAGTACCTCAGCTACACCAGTGCCTCGGGCGGGGCCTGCGAAGGCGACGCCTCCGGCCTCTCGTCGTCGGAATATCGGCCCTTCACCTGCCTCAAGGGCGCGGCCTTGCGCTTCGTGCCCCGCATCTCCCAAGGGAGCGCCCCGACGGCCTATCGGGCCCTGAGCGCGCTACCGGCGGGCTTCACTCTCGACCCGGTGACGGGCGTCCTCTCCGGCTCCGCGAGTCTGCCCTTCGCCGCTACCACCATCCAGATCGAGGGCTCGAACGCGGCCGGGGCGGCGTCCGTCTCGTTTAAGCTCCAGATCGTCGCCACGCTCCCGGCCCCGATCCGGGTCGCACCCACACTTCCGCTGGCTTAGCGAACTCCGTCACTCCGCCGACCCGGCGGACGCGCGCCCAGTCTGTTCTGCCACCGTTGATCGGCTCCGGACGCCTGCTAGCCTGGCGTCACACTCAGATCGGAGAGACACGCCATGCTGCACGCACTGCACGTCGGACCCCGGCGACCCTCGGTCGAGCGTCCTGCCGGCCGAACCCGCCGCGATGGCTTGGCCCCCTGGCTCCTTCTGACCGCCCTGGTGGGTGGCTGGCCCGCGCTGACCGGCTGCTCGGGCGGCGAGCAGCGCCCGCCCGGCGCCGCCGTCGAACCCAAGGCCAGCCCCGATGCGGTGACCCCGCAGGTGGCCGACCCGACCCCCGCGTTGGTCCCGGGACCTCCGGCCGACCCCGTGGCGAGCATCGTCGACGCGAGCGGCGGTCAGGTGGTGCTTGGCTATGCGGCGCCGCCGCCGGCAGCCAGCGATCCAGCGCTGGCACCGGGCGATTCAGCGTCGAGCGATCCACCGCTGATCCCAGGCGGGGCCGAGGCGGATGCCCGCCAGCTCGCCCCGGGCGAGGCTCGGCTGAGCGTCCCCCCCAGCGCGCTCGACCATGCAGTGACCATCACGGTCGAGGCCGTCACCGATGCGCTCGCCGACCCGGTGGTCGTCCCCGGGACGGCCAAGGACTTCGGACCCGACGGGCTGCGTTTCGCACTACCGGCTGAGCTCGCCATCGCCTATGACCGGCGCCTCCTGCCGGCTGGCGTCGACGAGGCGCGCCTGCGACTGCACAAGGCCTACCCCGAGGGCTGGCGCGAGGTGCCGGGCAGCACGGTCGATGTGGCTCAGCAGGTGGTGCGAGGTCCCATCGGCGGCTTCAGCAGCTATGCCGTGCGGGCGCTGACGGAGGCTGCGCCGCCGGTGCAGATGCCCACTCCTGAGCCGAGCCCTGCGCCCAGACCCACGACAACCCCGACTTACCTCCTGTACCCGGGCCTGGGCTCGCTCTTCGTCGGCGCTCCGATGACACCCCTCCGCGCGACGGTGCAGGGCCCTCCGATCGGGGTCTTCAAGGTGACGCCGGCTCTCCCGGCGGGACTCAGCCTCGACCCCACCACGGGGACCATCGCGGGCACGCCGACGCGCGTCGCGGCCGCGCAGCGGTATGCTGTCGCGGGCTACACTGACGCGGCAGCGACGGCGCCGCTGGCGGTTCACTCCCTCGCTATCGCCGTCCTGGACCCCGCCGCGCCGGAGTACCTCGCCTACCACGTCCCAACGTACGTGGTGCTGGGCGACGCCCTCTCGGCCACGCCGCTGACGCGCGGCGGAGCCATCACCCGCTACACCGTGGACCCCGTCTTGCCGGCGGGCATCAGTCTCGACCCCGTCACGGGCGTGATCAGCGGCACCTCAACGGCGCTCGCTGCCTACACCGCCTATACCGTGACGGGCTCGAACGCCGCGGGGGCGCGGACCTTCCAGGTGGCCTTCCGGGTTGGGACGGCAGAACCCATCTCGGTGACCTACCGGGAGACAGGAGACGGTGCGAATTGCCAGGGTGATCTCCTCCGGTCCGATCAGAATCGCTTCGTTTGCATAACGGGCGCTGCGCTGCGTTTCGCGCCATTCTCGAGCTTCGGGCGCCCCCCAACCGCCTATCGCGCAGTCTCGCTGCCGCCGGGCTTCAGCCTCGACGCGACGACGGGCGTCATCTCCGGGTCGTCGAGCGCTGCTCTCGCCCTGACAGCCTATTCGATCGAGGCCTCCAACGCGGCGGGGACACTGGTCGTCAGTGTCGGCTTCGAGTTCCGCCGTCCCACGGTCGTTGATCCCCCTGTCTCCGGCGGCGGCCCCACGCCCACGCCCACGCCGAGCCCGACGCCCACGCCGAGCCCGACGCCCACGCCGAGCCCGACGCCCACGCCGAGCCCGACGCCCACGCCCACGCCGACCTATTTCTACTACCCAGGCCTGGGCTCGCTCTTCGTCGGTGTTTCGATGAGCCCCCTCAAGCCGACGGTGCAGGGCCCGCCGATCGGGGTCTTCAAGGTGACGCCGGCGCTCCCGGCGGGACTCAGTCTCGACGCCACCACCGGCACCATCACGGGCACGCCGACGCGCGTGGCGGCGGCGCAGCAATATGCTGTCTCGGGCTACAAGGACGCGGCAGCGGGGTCACCGCTGGCGGTCGACTCCCTCACGATTGCCGTCCTGGACCCCGCCGCGCCGGAGCTCCTCCTCTATCAGGTCCCGGCATACGTAGTGCTGGGCGACGCCCTGTCGGTTACGCCGCTGACGCGCGGCGGGGCCATCACCCGCTACACAGTGGACCCCGCCTTCCCGGCGGGCATCAGTCTCGACGCCGTCACGGGCGTGATCAGCGGCACGGCCACCGCGCTGACGCCGGCCGCGACCTACTCGGTCACCGGAGCGAATGCGGCCGGTAGCCGCCGCTTCGAGATCCGCTTCGAGGTGGGAAATGCCGCGCCGCAGCACATCGCCTACAGCAGTGCGTCGGGCAGGGGCTGCTTCACCGACGGCCTTCCGTCGACGGGCAGCAACTTCACCTGCCTCAAGGACACGGCCTTGCGCTTCGAGCCAAACAGCCCCTATGGGCATGCCCCGACGGCCTACCGGGCCCTGACCGCGCTGCCGGCGGGCTTCAGCGTCGACGCGGCGACGGGCGTCATCTCCGGCTCCTCGAGCACATCGGGTGCGTTCACCGTCCAAATCGAGGGCTCGAACGCGGCCGGCACGCTGATCGTCTCGCTCACGCTCGTGGTCCGCGCCACGCGGCCGGTGGAGTAGCGCCGCGCGAAGGGCGGACGCGAGCCGTGGGTCAGAGCGAGGCTTCCGCGCCCGCGAGGAAGGAAAAGCCGCGCAGGGGGGCCGGCACGATGTCCGGATTGGCGACCGGGTCCATGAAGCCCTGACCCTCGAAGCCGCGCGCATCCAACACATTGAAGGCGTTGCCGAAGAGCGCCAGCCGCCGGCCCGCGACATTGTCCGACAGGCTTCCGGCGTGGCGCGCGTGCTTCTGATCCCAGAGCTGGGATAGATTCCGCGGCGACGATGAAGCGCGCACGCCACCAAACCCCACCGAGGTTTCCCCGATGAGGGGCAGCGGTCCCGCCGCCAGGCGTGCGGTGCTGCGCTGGGGCTGGCTGTGGCTGCCGGCGCTTGCAGTGGCCCTCTATCTGACGATCTGGGGCCGCTTTCGCTTGGCCCCTGCGGACGGGTCGGTCGCCGGGGACGATCGGCGTGCGGCGGCGCTGCTGCCCTGGCTGCGGATGGCCTTGCGTGACGGCGTCGTGTCGGGACCGCCCCGCGCGCTGACCGGGTCGCTGCGTCTGCCGTTGTGGGTCAGCCTCTTTCGCGAAGGGGCGCTGGTGGCCCGCGCGCGCGCGGAGCAGCCGACCTGGCCGGCGGCGGCGCGCAGCGTGCTCCGGGCGCTGGCGGCCGACGCGGCCGTGCGCGAGCTGGAGCGCGACGACTGGGATCGCGTTCGACTCAAGCTCGATGTCGGAATCAGCGCCGGTCGGGTCGTGGCGCTGCCCACGTTGCTGCTCGCGCACTCCTTCGTGCCGGGCCTCGATGCGGTGGTGCTACAGGTCGGCCCACGCCGCGCCTACCTGCTGCCCGACGACCAGCAGCGGCTGGACCTGCTGGCCGGCTGTCAGCCGGTCTCGTTCATGAGCGAGCTGCGCAGCGGGCTGGACGTGCAGGGGGCCTTGAACCTGCTGGCGGCCGAACTCGGCTTGACGCGCGAGGACTGGCGCGCGCTGCCGCATCGCTGGTCACGCCTGCGCGTGCGCTCGTATGTCGACGAGCCGGCCACGCGACGCGTTTGGCCGATTGTGCGCGGCCGCGTCCCCGTCGACGGTATTGATCGGCAGAGCGTGCTGAGGGCCGCCCGAGCGGCGGTGGACTACGTCGTGCGGCAGCTCGGCCCCGACGGTCGCTTTCAATATGTCTACGATCCGCTCACCGACCGTGGCACCGGCGGCGAGGACTACAACCTGACGCGGCATGCCGGCACGAGCTGGTTCCTGGTGCTGGCCGCGCAGCGCTTCGGCGGCGCGCGCCTCGCCGCAGCGGCTGACCGAGCGCTCGACTATTTGGCCCGCGAGGGCGTCCCCGGCCCCTGTCGCGATGGTCTGGCGTGCATCGGCGAGGAGGAGGAGTCCGGGCTCGGGGCGACCAGCCTCTCGCTGGTGGCGCTGGCCGAGCACGAGCGCATCACGGGCGATCGCCGGTACGCCCGGCTCGTCGATCGCCTGACCGATGCGGTCCTGCGGGCGCAGCGTCCCAACGGCGACTTCTGCCACGTCTATCAGCCACGTCGGGGGCACTTCGATTGCGGGCCGGTGCGGCTCTACTACAGCGGTGAAGCGGCGCTGGCTTTGGCCAAGGCCGCGGCCTTGCGCCCCGAGCGCCGTGCCGTGCTGGTCGCCGCGCTGCGGCGGGCGCTCGACTACCTCGTGCACGGCCAGTACGACTACTTCTTGGGACAGTTTCTCCTCGGCGAGGACCACTGGACCTGTATCGCCGCCGAGGCGGCTTGGCCCTTCGTCCGCGCTCCCCAGCACCTCGCCTTCTGCCGCGCGTTCGCCGCCTTCGGCCAGCGGGCGCAGCTTGCGGCTGACGATCCGTCGCTCGGGGATCTGCGTGGCAGCTTCGGGGTCACGCCCTTCGTCCTGCCGCACAACGCGCCGGTGGGCAGCCGCACGGAGGCCAACGTGGCGACCGGCCTGCTGGCGCAGCGCTGGGGTCAGGAGGATCCGCTGCTGCGGCAGACGATCCTGCGGGCCCTGCGCTACCTCGTCGATCAGCAACAGCGCCCCGTGGGCGGGTACCTCTGGCCGCGGCCGGAGCTGGCGCTGGGCGGCATCAGCCAGACTCCCATGCGCAGCGAGATTCGCATCGACTACGTCCAGCATGCCGGGATGGCCCTGCTGCGTGCGGTGCCGCTGGTGCCGGTGGAACGCGTCGCCGTGGAATGAAGGGTCGGAGCGGCCCGCCAGCGTGCTAGCCTCGGGCGCGGCCGGGGGCAGAGAAGGGTCTGCGATGGACGTCGCCTCCCAGCACGATCGCGCGCCAGCCCTCCCCGCCGCCAGCGGACCGCTCAAGCGCTGTCCGCGCTGCGAGTCGCAATACCCCTCCTACGCGAACTTCTGTCCGGCCGACGGCCAGCGCCTGCTCACCATCGAAGGGGCCTTCGACGACGCCACCGATCCGTGGATCGGCCAGCTGCTCGATACGCGCTACCGCATCGAGTCGTGGTTGGGGCATGGCGGTATGGGGGTGGTCTACGCCGCGCGTCACGTCGTGCTCGACAAGCCGGTGGCGATCAAGCTGCTGCGCCGCGAGCTCTGCCGGGACGCGACGCTGGTCGAGCGCTTCTTTCGCGAGGCTCGGGCGGCGTCGCGCATCGGGCATCCGAACATCGTCGATGTCACCGATTCGGGGGCGTTGGCTGATGGTCAGCTCTACCTGGTGATGGAGCGGCTGGTCGGTTGCACGCTGGCGGCCGAGCTCGCGCGCGCCGCGCTGACCGGTGTGCTGCTGCCGCTCGACCGCTTGCTCGATCTCGCGATCCAGATCGCCCACGGTCTCGCCGCGGCCCATGCCAAGGGCATCGTGCATCGCGATCTGAAGCCCGCGAATATCTTCATCGTCAACTCGCAGGGTCTGGGCATCACGGAGGCTTCCCCGGGCTACCGCATGGACTTCGTCAAGTTGCTCGACTTCGGCATCGCGAAGTTCGTTAGCGGGCACACGCGGCTGACGCAGCAGGGCAGCGTCTTCGGCACGCCGCAATACATGTCACCGGAGCAGGCGCGCGGTGAGGACACTGACCATCGCGGTGATATCTATGCGCTCGGCTGCATGCTCTACGAGCTGCTGACGGGCGCTCCGCCCTTCGTCGCCGATACCCTCGCCGGCACGCTCTACCAGCAAATCAGCAGCCCGCCGCCGCCGCTGCCGCCGGCGGTGCGGGAGCGCGGTGTGCCCCTGGTGCTCGAGCAGGCCGTGCTACGCATGCTGGCCAAGCGTCCCGACGAGCGCTTCGCGAGCACGACCGAGGTCGTGGAGCTGCTCGAAGGGTGTGCTCGTGCGCGCGGAGTCGTCGCGCCGAACAGCACCTTGGCACCCCTGAGTCCGGAGCCCGGGGCCGAGCAGCGCGATGGGGGAGGGGCCGGCCCGGCTGGGTCGGCGGAGGCCTCGCTCGGGGCGACGGTGCTTAGGACCCGCTCGGAAACAACTCATCCAGCTGGCCGTCGATCCATCCCGCCGGGCGGCGTTGCAGCTCCTCGCAATACCAACAGTATTCCTTTGTCGCTGCGCCTTGCCCGGCGGGCGCCTCAACGCCCAGTTGATCGAGTTGTTTTCGAGCGGGTCCCTGGCGACGCGGAGGCGTCGGCGCTGGCGGGCGGCGCACGTGCTACCGCGGGCGCCGCCCGTTGGCGCGGCGCGGGGCGCGGCTGGATCGCGCTGGGCGTGCCACTGCTGGCCGTGGCGGCGGTGGTCGTGATCGTCGGGCTGGGGCTCCGGCGCGACGCGAGCCATCGCAGCGTGAAGCGCGCGGCGGCGCCTGCCGGTGCGTGGCCGATCCTCGCGCCACCGGGGCAACAGCCGCTGGTCGCTCGCGCCGATGGCCGCGAGGCGGCCGGCAGGGTCACCCTCGTGCTCGAGACGCTACCGGCCGGGGCGACCGTGAGCGCTACCGGGCGCGAGCTTGGGAGGACGCCGCTGCGGCTGTCGGTGCCAGCAGAGGCGGTGTTCCGCTTCGTGTTCCGCAAGATCGGCTTTCAGGAGGAGGTGCGTGCGATCGCCGCGGCGGCCACCACCAGCGCCTGGATCGTCACGCTGCGGCCGCTGCCGGTCGCAGCGGAGGGGGCGCGCGCGGACGTCGCTGCGCCGACGAGCACCCCGCGATCGGCTGCCGGGGCACGCTCTCGGCCTCGCCCCGGTGACCTGCGCAATCCCTTCGGCGCAGCGAGCGGTCGCGGCACGCGGTGACCCGCGACGATTGCGCGCGCACGAGGGGTTTCCGCTGGCCGGCCGGCGGCGTTTCTCGACAACCTGGCGATCGCGCATGGTAAAGTGCACGGTCTTTGAGCGTGCCGGGGAAGGCGCCGGCGCTGTGAGGGGTCTGCGGTGGTGGATGACGAGCTGATCGGACAAGTCGTCGCGTCGCGCTACCGCGTGATCGAGAAGCTCGGCGAGGGCGGGATGGGAACCGTCTATCGCGCCGAGCACGTCGCGATCGGCAAGCAGCTCGCGATCAAGGTGCTGCTGCATGACTACGCGCGCAAGGCCGACCTGAAGGAGCGCTTCCTGCGCGAGGCGCGCGCCGCCGCCGCGATCGGCCACGAGAACATCGTCGACATCACCGACTTCGGCGAAACGCCGAGCGGTAGCGTGTTCTTCGCGATGGAGCTGCTCGACGGCCAGGACCTGGCCCATCACGTCAAGCACAGTGGCGCGCTGGGCTGGCCCCGGGCCAAGGCGATCCTGCTGCAGATCTGCCGCGCGCTCGGCGCCGCTCACGCCAAAAGCATCATCCACCGGGACATGAAGCCCGAGAACGTGATCCTGATCGAGCGCGAGGGCCGGCCCGACTTCGTCAAGGTGCTCGACTTCGGCATCGCCAAGGTCAGCGGGGCGACGACGGCGAGCAGCGGCTGACGCGCACGGGCATGATCTTCGGCACGCCCGAGTACATGTCGCCCGAGCAGGCCCAAGGCCATCATCCGGACCATCGCGTCGATATCTACGCGGTGGGGGTGATCATGTACGAGCTCTTGAGCGGGCAGGTGCCGTTCAAGGCCGACACGTTCATGGGCATCCTCACCAAGCACATCTTCGAGGAGCCCGTGCCGCCGTCGCGCGTCAACCCCGACGCGCATATCCCGCCCGAGGTCGAGGCCATCGCCCTCAAGGCGATGGTCAAGGATCGCAACCACCGCTACCAGTCGATGGCCGAGATGGCCGCAGCGATCGCTCACGCGCCGACGCGCTTGATGCGCCCCAGCGGCGAGTCGCAGCCGGCGGGCGCGTCGATCGTGCTGGGACCTGCGCCGGTGGCGGTGGCCAGTAGCCCGGGGGCGCGGCACGAGCACGGGGCCGCGGCGACGGCGCGCACGCAAGTTGGGCACGGCGCTGCGGCCGACCGCGCCGACGAGGATCTCGCGCTCGAGTTGCCGCGGCGCACTCGCGGCCCGCTCTACGCGGTCGTGGCAGTGGCGCTGGTGGGAGCGGCGCTGGTGATCGGGTGGCTGCGCAGCGGTAGGCCCGCGGGCGGGCAGGCCACCGTGGTGGTGGCTCCCGCCTTGCCCCAGATCGCGGTCTGGGTCGAATCGGAGCCGAGCGGTGCACGCGTGCTCAAGGGGTCGCTGCCGATCGGCCAGACGCCCCTACAGCTCACGCTGCCCCAGAGCCAGCGCGGCGTGATGCTGACCTTCGTGCGAGCGGGCTACGAAACCGCGCATGAGGCGGTCATCGCGGACGCACCGGGCAAGCGCGTGCGGGTCACGCTTCAACGCCAGCTCGCGCTGCCGACGGCGTCGCCGGCGCCCGTGCCCGCGGTGACGCCGAGGGCGCGCGCCACGCCATCGCCACGTCGCGGTCCACGCCGGGCGCCGCGTACGGGCCGTCGGCGTGCTGCGCCGATGGACGATCTGATCAATCCTTTTGAGTGAGCCCTACGGGGCCTTTTGAGTGAGCCCTACGGGGCCGCTTCGGGTAGACCCTGCGGGCCCCCTTCGAGTAGAGCCCGACGGGGCCCCTGTAGCCCTGGGGGCTCCTGCGTGTAGCCCGAGCGCGCTGTGCAGGCGGCGCTGCCCTTCTCAACGGCGAGGGCGCCGTCCCCGGCCGCGGTTGGCGCTGCCCTCGAGGGCGCGCGCGCGCTCGACGCGCAGCGTCTGCTCGCCGAAGAGCTTGCCGCTGAGCGCGACCACGGTTTGATCGACGACCCGCTCATTCAACAGCAGGTGGCTGTGGCGGTCCTGCTGGGTCACCGGCCCGATCTCGTCGGCGTGCAGGCCCGCCTCGATCTGAACGAAGCTCGTCAGGTCCTCGACCCGCACGCCATGTTGGCGTCCGACGTTGACGAAGACGCGGGTCATGTCGGCCGTCGCAGGAGGAACGAGCGCCGCCGGCGCGACGCTGGCCGTGGTGTCGCTCAGGTCGAAGGTGTCGAAGTACTCGACCTCCCCGTCGCTGGTGGTCACGCTCTCGCGCCGCGCGCCTTCGGCCCGGCCGGGGCCCGGGACCGGCCCGGCCTCCGCGCTGCCGCCGAAGCGACGCCGCCGTCGCGGTTGCTCGCCGGGGTCATCTCCACGCGGTGCCACCGCCGATGGTGCCGCCGCCGACGCCGCGACCGCCACCGCTGCTGGTGCCGCTGGCGCCGGTGCTGCCGGTGCCGCCACCCGCGGCTCCGCCGGTGCCGTCACCGGACGGTCGGGGTCGACGCGCGGGCCCGCGTGTCGCCCTCCTCGCCGGCGGGGCCGCTCCGTCTCGGCGCCCGTGGGGTCGCGCTGGAGTGCGGCGGCCGGCGGCGGATCACTGGCGGCCAGCGCCGCCCCGAGGAGTTGCGCCAGCAGTTGCTCGCCGTCCTCGCTCGCCTGGATCCGGCGCAGAAGGCTTTGCAGCGCCGGCGCGGTCGCCTGTTCGCGGTAGCGCGCCCGCAGGCGCATGAGCTGCTCGCCTTCGCGGCGGCTCGCCAACTCCTCGGCCGACGGCAGATGCCGCTGCTCGGGTGTGATCTTGTGAATCAGCTTGACGTAGTAAAGGCTGCCCACCTCGCGCGGTGACACCAGGGAGACGGCAATGCCGCTCCTTCCGGCGCGGCCCGTGCGGCCCGTGCGGTGCACGTAGATGTCAGCCGATTCGGGGAAGTCGTAGTTGATGACATGGCTCAGCTCGGGCAGATCGATGCCGCGGGCGGCGACGTCCGTGGCGACGAGATACTGCACCTGGCCGGCGCGCATGCGGGTCATCACCTGCTCGCGCTCGCCCTGGCCGAGATCACTGCTGATCCCCTCGGCCCGCAAGCCGCGCTGCGAGAGGAAGTGAGCGAGGCGCGCGGTCTCGTCGCGCGTGTTGCAGAAGATCAACGCGGTGTGCGGCCGCTCGTAGTCGAGCACGCGCAACAGATCCTCGCTGCGTCCGCCGCCGCTGATCTGATAGCAGACGTGGTGGATCTCGCGCACGCCCACGAAGTCCTGCGAGAGATAGAGCCGCTCGGGGTCCTTGAGGTAGCGGTCGATGAGCCGCTGAATCTCGCCGGGGATGGTCGCCGAGAACAGCAGCGTTTGGCGCTCGCGGGGCAGGCGCTCGAGGATCGCGTTGAGCTCCTCCTGGAAGCCCATCGAGAGCATCTCGTCGCACTCGTCGAGCACCAGGGTGCGCAGCGCCCGCGGCGACAAGGTGCCGCGCCGCAGGTGGTCAAGCACGCGGCCAGGGGTGCCGATGATGATCTGTGCGCCTTCGGCCAGCAGGCGCGCCTGGGGCGGCAGAGCCGCACCGCCATAGATCGCGACGCACGCCGTACCCTTGACGGCTGCGACGCGGGCACATTCGCGATGCACCTGCATGGCCAGCTCGCGCGTCGGCGCGAGAATCAACGCCTGCGGCTCGCGGCGCTCCACGTCGACCAACTTCTCGACGAGTGGGATGGCGAAGGCGGCGGTCTTGCCGCTGCCGGTGCGGCTTTGCACCAGGAGATCGCGACCCGCGAGGGCCAGCGGGACGGTTTGCACCTGCACGGCGGTGGGTGCGCTGAAGCCCATCGCGGTCAGCGCCGCCACGAGCGTCTCGCTCAGACCGAGTTGCTCGAAGGTCACCGCCGGAGCGGCGTCCACCGGCAAGGCGAGGTCCGTGGCCGTCGGCGGGGGGCTGATGCTGGAGGCAGGGGTAATCGGCTCAGTTGGGGTCACGAGGCGGCTCCGCGGGTTGAGGGGACGGTATGACGGGTTGAGGGGAAGGTCGGGCGTGACGCGGGTTAGCCCGCCGGCCCGCAGCGATTAGCGCACGCGCTCGCGTGAGCTGTTGGTTGAGGTGGCGCAGGCGATCGAGATAGCGGTCAACGAAGCGATCGACGACTTCGGTGTAGGAGACCTGGAGCTCGCTCAAGGCGCGATGAACCTCGGCTAGCAGATCCAGGGCCGGACTGACGCCCTGGTTGGCCAGCTCGTCGAGCCGACAGCGATGCGCCACGAGTTGCCAGCGCCAGCGCCAGGCCTCCGCCCAATTCGCCCATTCGCCAGCGGGGTCGAAGCCGAAGCGCACCGCGCGCGCCTGCAGCGTGAAGGCCTCTTGGTGCAGCTCGGTGAGCAGCGCCTGCAGTCGGATTTGACAGTCGCTCAGCTCCTCTGGATTGTCGGCCCTGCTGCTGATACGCGGCTCGGACGCGGCCGGTCTGCTCTCGTAGGCGCCCGCGTGGGTCGCGACGACCGAGGCCACCACCCAGGCGCACAGCGCGATCGTGCCGGCGAGATGGGCCGCCTGAGCGCCGATCCGCCAGCGGCGCACGCACGCCGGCTCGTGGTCGACGGTTGCTGCATGACCGGCCCGACCGCTCGCTGCCTGGGCTGCTGTCCCGGCTGATGTCTGGCCTGCTGCTTCGATCGCTGGTTTCACGGATGGCGCCGACACACTCCCGCCGCGAGCGCACGCGCGCGCGGCCCATCCATCTACAGCGGGGCCCACCGGGGAGTCAAGCGCGGCGGACGCCCCGCAGCGGACGCACGCTCTTGGTGGTGGTAGGCGGGGGGCCTAGGGCGCGGGGCTTGCTAGCCTGAGGCTGAAGCGGCCGTCGGCATCGGTGAGGGCGGTGGCCCGGGGCAGCGCCAGCGGGATCTGGGTGCCCGCCTGCTCGCGGACCAGCGTCTCGAAGGCCTGGACCGTGCACCCACTGGCGCCGACGCCCGTCGCGTCCACGACGCGACCTTCGAGCAAGGCGGCCGCAGGGAGCCGGAGGTCGAGGGCGTCACGGGGCTCCGTGAGATCGACGTCGAGCCGGGTGGTCGCCGTGAAATTCGCGGTGGAGGGCGGTCGCACGGCGAGATCATAGACCCCCGGGTCGACCCAGAGCGTGAAGGTGCCATCGGCGCCGCTCAGCGCGCTCGCTGACCCCTGGGCGGTATCGGACGGCGCTGTGCTGACCGCTGCCGGCGTCGGCGTGGCATCGACCAGGGCCCCGCCCACCGGCTCACCCCGCGGCCCGCGGACGCGCCCGGCCACCAGCAGACGCGGAATCAGGCGAAACGGGCCTAGCGACCCACCGCCGGGAGCGATCGGCAGCCGCGCTTGGCGCATGCTGGCCCAACGGCTGCGCGTGGGGGCGATGATCGTGACGTCGTAGAGCCGGTCGGTATTGTCGCCGGGAAGAAGGAGCAGCGTGACGCGCCCCTCGGCGTCCGTCACGGCCGCTTGTCGATGGTGCGCGCGACAACGCCCGAGCTCGAGCGGCGCCTGCAGCGGGGCGAAGTCCTCGCTGGCCAGGCTCACCTCGGCGCTGGCTACGGGGCTGCCGTCGTCGCCGACGACCAGCAGCTCATAGGGCAGGGCGGCGGGGAGGGGTGGCAGGATCAGCGCGCTTGGGAGCGCCAGCGGTTGCGGCGTACCCGAGCTGTCGAGCGCCACCAGCCCCAGCAGCGCGGCGCTGCATTCCACCGTGGGAATGACGCCCTCCCCGCTCGCCTGATTGGCGCTCGCGTCGGCGACGACGTGCAGCGAGTAGCGCTCGATGCCGCGCGGCAGGGCGAGCGCGAACTCGCCCAGACAACGCTCGATCGGCGTGCAGCGACAGCGGCTCGGCTGCGTCTTGCTGCACGTTCGTCCAATCGTCGAGCGCAATCGTGCGGCCTGGCCCTCACCCGTCGCGCGCACGTCGACACTGAAGGGCAGGGGCGTGCCCGAGGCATCGAGCACGCGGCCGGTGAGCACGCTGGAACGGTCGCGCCCGTCGAGAAAGAGGTCGCGCTGCAGATGGTCCGTGAGGCTGAGGGCCGCTTCGTAGCCGGGCGGATAACTCGGCGGACAGCCGCTCTCGGCGCTACCCAGGCAGGGTTCGCTGCGGTCGAAGGGTGTGCGCGGGACGGCGACGCTGGCGTAGCTCTGCCCGCGATTGAGCGGCAGCAGGAAGGCCCCGGCCGCCGTGGTGTCGGTGCTCGCTGCGGCGTCCGGGTCGCCGAGCGGTGTCGTATCGACGGTGCTCGCCTCGAGTTTCAGCACGGGCCGACCCGCGATGCGCGATTTGCGCCAAACCGTGATGTCGGCGGGCAAGGGTGTGCCCGGAGCGTCGGAGGCGAACACACGGCCGCGCCAGAAGACCGCCGCGTCGAGCGAAAGCTCGAGCTCTGCCGTGGCGCCAGGCAACACGCCGAGGAACTCCTGCGCGACCCAGCCGCGGTCATTCGTCGGCGGTCGGACCTCGAGATCGATCACACCCGCGGCGCGCGGCACACAGAGCTGCAGGCTCAGGTCGCAGACCAGGCTGTCTGGGCAGTCCTCCAGGGTCCGGCAGAAGCGCGGCGGGCTCGGGCCAGAAGGCCCAGCCGCATCTTCGGAGCCCAGGGGTGCGCAGCCGGTTGCGGACGCGATCAGCGCCAGCAGGCGCAGGAGCACGGAGACGGTGGCGGCTGGCGCGCCTCGGCGGCCGCCGCGCCCACAGGCCGGGTGCGGCACGCGAGGGGTCCCCGTCCGCGACCCAGCGCTCGCGCGAGGCCCAGGGTCCTGCAGCAGACGATCCCCGGGCATCAGACGCCCCCCGGTTCATCGAGGACCGCTGGCAGCGGCTCGAGGCAGTTGAAGACCCACAGCACGCTGTCACGTAGACCCCCGGTGTTCGGCACCCGCAAGTCGCTGGCGCGCCCGACGAAGCCGGTGTCGCTGACGTAGAGCTCCAAGACGTGGCGGCCAAGCTCGCGGTTGACCTTGTCGTCGCACAGCCCCTCGATTTCGACGAAATAGCTGCGCCGCCCGTCGATGAAACCCCTTGACGGCTCACCAACCTCATCGTTGTTGAGCGCCAGCGCTCGCTCGTAACGCCCGTCGATGAAGGCGCGCGTGCGCAGCTCCTGATCGTCGGGATCGATCACGACGGTGGTGAAAAACTGGATCTGCTTGGACCCGCTCCCGGCGCTCTGGCGGAGCGAGAGGACCGTGTTGGGCGGTGGCTGCGTCTGTCCCATCACGAAGCGCGGTGCGTGCTCCAGAGGGGTGTGCAAATCCTCGGGCAGCACGCAGGCACTCCCGCCGACCCATCCCGTCGCCAAAGCGCTCAGCAGGACCATGCTCAGCGCACGGTGCAGGTGCGGTGCCAGCCGGCGCCGTAGCGCTAAGGCCGCACGCCACCATGACTTCGTGGCCCGGCCGAGGCCGCGAAGAACCCTGCTGTCGGACATGGATGTCATGGGTTCACTGTCGGCGTTCCACCCTCAAGGTGCTCACGATGCCCCGTCCTCGGCTTCGTCGCCCTTCTCCAGGTAGCGAAAAATCGTGCGGGGGTCGACGTCCAACTGCCGCGCGGTTTGCGTGCGATTGCCGCCGTTACGGGCCAGCACCTCCGCGACGTACTGGCGGGCATAGTCCTCTTTGGCCTGGGCCAGCGGCACGACCGGCGGCAGGTCCTCCGGCTTGAGATCGAGATCGAGCGCCGACAGCAAGGGCTTGTCGCTGAGGACCACCGCCCGCTTGAGGTGATTCTCGAGCTGGCGAATGTTGCCGGGCCAGCCGTAGCGGCGGACCGCCACCGCAGCATCGGCCGAGAGCCCGCGCACCTTGCTCCCCAGCTCGTCGGCGTAGCGATCGAGCAGGTACTTGGCGATCAGCGTGACATCGTCGCCGCGCTCGCGCAAAGGTGGCAGGTGCAGGTTGATGACGTTGATGCGGTAGTAGAGGTCCTCGCGGAAGGCGCCGGCTGCGACCTCCTGCTGCAGGTTGCGGTTGGTGGCTGCGACGACGCGGATGTCGACCGGTTCGGGGCGCGTCTCGCCGACGCGCACGACCGCCTTGTCCTGCAGCACGCGCAGCAGCTTGACCTGCAGCGCCAAGGGCAGCTCGCCGATCTCGTCGAGGAAGAGCGTGCCGCCGTCCGCGGCGTGGAACTTGCCTCGCCGGTGGGCCACCGCGCCGGTGAAGGCACCCTTGGCGTGACCGAAGAGCTCGCTCTCGATCAGGTGCTCCGGAATCGCGCCGCAGTTGATCGAGACGAAGGGGCCGCGTCGTCGCGGTGAGCGCTCGTGCAACTCGAGCGCGATCAGCTCCTTCCCAGTGCCGGTCTCGCCGGTGATCAGCACCGAGATGTCGGTCGGGGCCACCTTCTCCACGCGGCGAAACATGTCGCGCATGGCGTCGCAGGCGCCGATCACCCGACCGAAGCGCAGGGCGTCGAGGCGCTGCTTGAGCTGCTGGCGATCGAGCTGCAGCGAATTGATCAGCAGCGCGTTCTTGACGATCAGCGAGGCATGCGCGGCGAAGCCGTTGAGCAGGTCGAGCGTGGTGCGATCGAAGCCCTGCAGCACGCTGTTGTTGCCGAGATAGATCAACCCGAGCAGGGTGTCCTGGTCGACGAGCGGCACGCACAACACCGAGGCGAGCTGTAGGCGCAACACCGATCGTGCCGCGCCGAGCTCGGCATCCTGCTGCACGTCGCTGACCAGCAGGGGCTGTCGCGTGCGGACGACGCGGGCGATGATCGAGTCGCTGAGCTGGTCGAGTGCGTCGTCGATCGACTCCTGCTCGACGTTGCGTGCCACGCTGATGCGTGGCACCTCGCCATCGAGCAGCACCAGGAAGGCGCGCTGCGCGTGGGTTACGGCGATGACCGCGTCGAGCAGCGCGTCGAGCAGCTCGGGCAGCTCGTACTGTCGCAACAAGCGACTCGAGAACTCGAAGAAGCGGCGATAGAGCGCGCCGCTGTCGCCGCTCGGCGGGGGTGAGGGCTCGTCGTGCAGCCCGAAGACCAGCTCACTGCCGCCGATGCGGAGGCGATCGCCGTGGCGCAGCTCGTGGTGTGAGCGGCGCTTGCCGGCCACCCAGAGCTCGGACTTGCCGATGGCGGAGATCTCGTAGGCGCGGCCGTCGCAGCGCAGGTGGCAATGGGTCTCGGCGAGCGCCGGATCGCCGACCACCACGTCGCAGGCCGCCGCGCGGCCGACCGAGGTCACGTTGCGGTGCAGTGGGTGGACGGTGCTGGCGCCGTCGGGAAGGATCACGCGTAGGGTGGCCATCGCAGCTCCTCGATCAATATGACCACTGCAGCCCCAGGCCGCCCGGGCTGCCCGTCAGCGCCGGCAGCCTTCGCGGCGGCGCTGGGGGCTGGCGCCGGGTCACCGCCGGGGGGGACAAGGGTGCCTCCTCCGCGAGGACGACCTCGCGGCGGTGAAAGACCAGCGCGTCGACGATGCCGGCGACGACGGCGGCCCAGAACACCGCGCCGGTCGCGACCTGCAGCACATTCAGCGCGCGCGCGCGGTCAAGCTCGTCGGCGGGTGGACGACTGTCGGGGTAGCGCAGGCGCAAGGTCAGCGCCGCGCCCAGCGAGGCGCCGCCCAGCACCGCCTGCGTCGCCAGCAGCGCCAGACCCTTGCCGCGTTGGTGGTTCTGGAACTGGCCGGCGCCGAAGGGGACGAAGTTGATCCACAGCGCGTGGTGCTCGACGCGCGGGCAGCTTCGCGCGCCGCCTGGTGCCTGCGACGGGGTCTCGGAGGCGGCGGGGCGCTGCGCCAGGCGATTACGCTCCTGGACGCGCTGCCGTTCGGCGACCTCGCGCAGCAGCAGCGCATTGCGGCGCTTGACCTCTTCGAAGAGATCGACCGCCACGGGAGGGTCCACCAGCGGGTCGAGCTGGTAGCTCGGCTGCTCGACGAGAATGGCGAGGAAGGATTGCTCGGCGCGCGCACGGTCGCGGGCGAAGACGTAGCTCACACCGAGCATCTTGTGGGCCTCGAGGTAATCCGCGGCCGTGGCCAGTCGGTTGCTCGGATAGACCAGCGGTTGCAGCAAGGCGACCGTTTGTTCGTAACGCCCCTGAACGTAGGCCGCCTGGGCCTCGGCGAGCTGATCGCGCGGCGCCGCAGGTTGGGCCGCGGCGCGGGCGGCGCCCAGCAGCAGCAGCGCGGTGCTCAGCATCGTACTCAGTACAGCGCACCGGAGGAAGGTGACCACCTCGCTCGTTCTGAACGCCGATGGGCAGCGTTGCGCCTCCTGGAAATACCACGAGTATTTCGGCGTCGGCGCGCCTTGCCCTCGGCGCCCAGCCCTTCGCGGGCTGATCACCTTCCTCCGGTACGCGGTACTAAGCGAAGGACGCAGGCGCGGCACGCGATCCATTAGAGCGGTCTCGGGGTCATCGTCACCTCGGACGTCGTGTTGGCGCGTACGGTCACCGTGCGTTGCTCGGTCAGGTAGCCGTCGGCGCTGGTGGTCACCTGGACCTGAGTGCGCCCGTCGTCAGCATACGATGGAATCGGGACCTCGATCGCCTGGCCCGGTCGCGCCGCGACGGCGCCGATGACCACCGTTGCGCCCGGGGGCAGCGGCTCCAGGGACACAATCACGCGCGCGGGCTTCCAGGGCAAGCGCACGCGCAGCGGTTGACCACGCCAGTGGGCGTCGAGTTGGATCGTCTGCTCGAAGCAGCAGGCCTCGTTGCGGAAGGTCAGCGTCACCGGCGTGAAGGGCAGATCGAGGTAGCGCAGGTCGGGACCGTAGGGACCGATCTCCCGGCCGTCGACCCAGATGGTGATCGCCTTGGGCGTCGGCACGATTTCGACGCGGCGCAGCGTGCGCCCTGGGCTGGGCTGTCCGAGCGCGGGGCGGCGTGGATGGGTCGTCAGCAGAGCGGGCCGCGCGTCGGGCGCTGGCGCGGGAGCTTGCCCGGCGGTCCAGGCACCGACCTGGGCCGCAGGCGCGGCGCTGCCGCGGCCCACGCTGCCAGCCGGGGTCGCGGCGGGTGCGCTCGCCGGCGCGGTGGCCGAAGCGGCGCGTTGCCGCTCGGGCGCTCGAGGGCGGGCAGTCCGGGGCCCCGGCGATCGGTCCGCTACCGTCCGTGCGGCCGGCTGCGGCGGGTCGGGCGCGCGCTGCGCCAGCACCGCGTAGGCCAGCCCACCGAGCCCGAGGATCCCGACCAGGACGGCGCCGGTGCGCAGCCAGCGTCTGCGGGCCGAGAGCCGCGCGATCAGCGCCAGCGCCTCGCGATGCTCGGGATCGGCGCTGAGCAGCCGATCGAGCTGCTGTAGGGCGCGGGCGTGCTGCCC
This sequence comes from Pseudomonadota bacterium, assembly GCA_016702545.1. Taxonomy (GTDB): domain Bacteria; phylum Myxococcota_A; class Polyangia; genus JADJTL01. Next base: position 22,578 of record JADJDT010000025.1, read on the forward strand.
CTGCTGCAGGTGACGCCGCGCGTGGGTCAGCAGGGCCGGCACGATCCGCTGCGGCAGCTTGGTGGAGAAGCCCTCGGGATCGGCGAAGTAGGCGGTCAGCTCGGCCTGCACATCCTCGAGGCCCACGGCGCGCACGAAGGCGCGTAGATCGTCGGCCAGCGCGACCACGCTCGGGTAGCGCGCTTCCGGATCGCGCGCCAACGCGTGGCGAAGGATCGCGCCGAGCTGGGCGTCGACGCGTGGGTTGGCCGCCTCGGGGGGCGGAAAGTGGCCCTCGGCGATCCGCCGCAGCACCTCCTGCGCGTTGCTGCCGGCGAAGGGCAGCTGCGCCGTGGCGAGCTGATAGAGCAGCGTGCCGACGCTGAAGACGTCGGACCGGTAGTCGACGCGCCCCCCGGTGACGAGCTCGGGTGACATATAGGCGGGTGAGCCGATCAGCTGGCCCGTCACGGTCAGCTTGGCCAACTCGACCATCTGGGCGATGCCGAAGTCGGTCAGCTTCACCCGGCCATCGCGCCGGATCATGATGTTCTCTGGCTTGATGTCGCGATGAATGACCGACAGGCCGTGGGCGTGTGCCAAGGCCGCGCAGATCTCGATCACGATCAGGGCGGCCAGCTCGGGATGCGAGACCGGGTGCGCGGCGACGAACTGCTTCAGCGTCTGGCCGTGGATGAACTCGGTGACGATGAAGCTCTCGGCCGAGTCGGTGCCCGAGTAGTCGTAGATCTCGATGATGTTCTCATGGCGCAGGCGCGCCACGGCCTGGGCCTCGCGCTGGAAGCGCTCCTTGGCCTCCTGCTCCTTGGCCATGTGCGGGTGCAGCACCTTGACCGCCACCTCGCGGTTGAGCTGCGTGTCACGGCCGCGGAACACGACGGCCATGCCGCCGTGCCCGACCTCTTCGAGCAACTCGTACTTCTGCAGCCGCCGGCCGGCGCTGAGCAGCGGATCGCTCATCGCGGCGTCTGGACCGGGTGAGGGCCGGCGCATGCCGCCCATGGAGTCGTTCGCTTTGACATTACCCTTGACGGCGTTGGTCGTGGCGTCTAATTAACCCAACGGGACAGGCACGTAGCTCAGTGGGAGAGCACTACCTTGACACGGTAGGGGTCGGCGGTTCAATCCCGCCCGTGCCTACCACGGCTGGCCCAACACGGCCCGCCGGGGGGCGTTGTCCGCGGACCGCGCCCAGCACCCCGCGTAGGCCCGTGCGCGCAGCTGGGGCCGGCGCGCGCAGGTGGCGGGCGCGCCCGCAGCGTGCGATCTTCTGCGCGGCTCGGGCCGCGCACTGCTTGATGCCGCTGCGGAAGGCTGCTTGCCGCCGCTACGGAAGGCCGCCTGACGCCGCTACGGAAGGCCATCATGAACCCAGCGCAGCCCCCCCTCGCCGGACAGCAGTCGGCCGAACAGCCCCCCGCCGAAGAGCAGTCGGCCGAAAGGCCCGCCGCGCAGCTGAGTGACCTCGACCGGCTGCGTCACAGCGCCGCGCACGTGATGGCCGACGCGGTCAAGCGGCTGTTCCCCGCCGCCAAGGTCACGATCGGCCCGCCGATCGAGCAGGGCTTCTACTACGACTTCGACGTGCCCGAGCCCTTCACCGACGCCGACCTCGCGCGGATCGAGCAGGAGATGGGGACGATCATCGCCGCCGACCACCCCTTCGAGCTGCGTGAGGTGGCGCGCGACGAGGCGCACCGCTTGTTTGCGTCGCTCGGCGAGGACTACAAGCTCGAGCTGCTGGACGCGATTCCGGCCGGGCAGCCGGTGACCGTCTGTCAACACGGCGCCTTCGTCGACCTCTGTCGGGGGGGCCACGTCGCCAGCACAGGTCTGCTCAAGGCGGTCAAGCTGACCGGCGTGGCCGGCGCCTACTGGCGCGGCGACGAGCACAACAAGATGCTGCAGCGCATCTACGGCACGGCCTTCTTCGAGCCTGCCGAGCTCGAGCGTCACCTGGCGTTGCTCGAAGAGGCCAAGCGTCGCGATCACCGGCGACTAGGCCGCGAGCTGGACCTCTTCAGCATCAACGAGACCATCGGGCCCGGCCTGGTGCTGTGGCACCCGCGTGGAGCGCTGGTGCGCCACCAACTCGAAACCTTCTGGCGGCAGGAACACCTGGCGGCCGGCTATCAGCTCGTCTACACGCCGCACCTCGCCCGCGAGACGCTGTGGCGCCAGAGCGGTCACCTCGACTTCTATTCTGAGAATATGTACGCGGGGATGGATATCGATGGCCAGCAGTATCTGGTCAAGCCGATGAACTGCCCCTTCCACGTGATGATCTACAAGCACGCGTTGCGCTCCTACCGCGAGCTGCCGCTGCGTTGGGCCGAGCTGGGCACCGTCTATCGCTACGAACGGACGGGCGTGCTGCACGGCCTGTTCCGGGTGCGCGGCTTCACCCAGGACGACGCCCACCTCTATGTGCGGCGCGACCAGCTGGCGCAGGAGATCGATCGCGTGATCGACTTTTGTCTGAGGATGCTGCGCGCCTTTGGCTTCCAAGAGTTCGAGCTCTACCTGAGCACGCGTCCGGCGCACTTCGTCGGCACGGCCGAGGAGTGGGACGAGGCCGAGGGGATCCTGCGTCGCTCGCTCGAGGCGAGTGGGGTGCCGTTCCAGGTCGACCGCGGGGGCGGCGTGTTCTACGGGCCAAAGATCGACCTCAAGATCAAGGACAGCCTGGGTCGCCGCTGGCAGTGCTCGACGGTCCAGGTCGATTTCCAGCTGCCTGAGCGCTTCGACATGACCTACGTCGGCGAGGACGGCGGCCGGCAACATCGCCCGATCATGATCCACCGGGCGCTGCTGGGCTCCATCGAGCGCTTCTTCGGCATCCTGGTCGAGCACTATGGCGGTGCCTTTCCGGTCTGGATGGCGCCGGTGCAGGCGACGGTGCTCAACGTCAACGGCGCCCAGGCCGCCTACGCCGCCGAGGTGCGCGACGCGCTGCGAGCGGCTGGTTTGCGCGCCGAGGCCGACCTGCGCAACGAGAAGCTCGGCGCCAAGATCCGCGACGCGCAGCTGCAGAAGGTGCCGTACATGCTCGTCGTGGGTGACCGCGAGGCGAGCGCCGGACTGGTGGCGCCCCGGCCGCGACAGGGCCAGGCGCTGCCGGCGCAGCCACTCGCAGAATTCGTTGACAAGTTACGCCTGGAGGGGCAGATTCCCCGCGCCTGAGAGTGGGCGGAGTGAGTGAGCGTCATGCCAAAAATCAAGATGAAGTCCAATAGCGGGGCGAAGAAGCGCTTCCGCTTCACGGCTACGGGCAAGGTCAAGCACAAGCGGGCCTTCCGGAGCCACATCCTCACCAAGAAGTCGACCAAGCGTAAGCGGCACCTGCGCGGCAACGGGATCATCTCCGCTTCCGACACCGCCAAGGTCGTTCGCATGTTGCCGTACGGCAGCTAGTCAGGAGCCTCGCGATGCCAAGAGCCAAACGAGGGGTCAAGGCGCGTCGTCGCCGCAATCGCATCCTCAAGGCGGCGAAGGGTTTTGTGGGCGCGCGCCGGCGCGTCTACCGCCAGGCGGTGATGACGGTCAAGCGCGCATGGCGTTATGAGTACCGCGATCGTCGCGTGAAGAAGCGCGAGTTCCGTCGGCTCTGGATCGTCCGCATCAACGCGGCCGCACGCAGCCTCGGCATGAGCTACAGCCGGTTGATGGGCATGCTCGGTGCTGCCGGGGTCGAGCTGGACCGCCGCGTGCTGTCCGAGCTCGCCGTCGCCGATCCGGCCACCTTCGCCCAGATCGTCGACTCCGTTCGGGCGCGCGCCTGAGGCGCCACGGGCACCCACCAGCCTGGCCACGGGCACCCGCCAGCGTGGCCAGCGGTGTCACGACGCGTTGGGGGGGGCACGCAGCCGCCTTAGATTGACAGCCCCCAACCATCTAGATCATTCTGTCGGTGCTCCTCCGTTTCGGCAGCTCAAGCTGACGGCAGCGCTGGTCGCTGCCGACGGTGCTGGCGCGACCGGCGGTGGTGGTCGGCCCCGATGGGTGTGGATGCCACGGCATCCGTGGATGCCACGGTGGACGCTGCGAGGGGCAGAGAGAGGCAGAGAGAGGCAGAGATGACGAAAGCGGACATCATCGAATCCGTCTATGAGAAGGTCGGGGGCTTCTCCAAGAAGGAGGCCGCCGATATCGTCGAGACGGTGTTCGACACGATCAAGGACCGGCTCGAGGTGGGCGAGAAGATCAAGATCTCGGGCTTTGGCAACTTCGTCGTGCGCGAGAAGAAGGCCCGGGTCGGTCGCAATCCGCAAACTGGTCAAGAGATCACCATCAGCGCGCGTCGCGTGCTGACGTTCAAGCCGAGCCAGGTGCTCAAGACGGCCTTGAACGGCTGACCGCCCGGCACGATGAGCGGCTGACCGCCCATCGGGGGCGATCGCGTCGCCGCGGGGAGCCGCTACAGAGTGGGACGTGTGCTTGCACGCAAGGCGCGCGATGCTCGCGCGGGGAGTGAACTCTCCGCGCACGATCTCCCGGACAAGCTGCATTTCAAGATCGGTGAGGTCGCGCGCCTCGTCGGCGTCAAGCCGCACGTCCTACGGTTTTGGGAAGGCGAATTCGGCGCGCTGCGGCCCCAGAAGACCCAGACCAACCAGCGCGTCTATCGTCGCCGCGAGGTCGAGCTGTTGCTGCTGATCAAGCGGCTGCTCTATCAAGACGGCTTCACCATTCCCGGCGCCAAGCGGCGCCTCGCCGAGCTGTCGCGCGAGACGACCCCGGCCCCGGCCGCGCTGATCGAGCTGCTGCGTCGTTTGCGCGACGAGCTGCGCGAGCTGGCGGCGCTGGCCCGTGCGGGAACCTGAACGTCCGGCGCGGCTGCGCGTGTGGTCGGGTAGCTCGCGGTTGACACCCAGCGGGGCCCGGACTAGAAAAGCGGCGCATCGGGGCGTAGCGCAGTCTGGTTAGCGCACTTGACTGGGGGTCAAGGGGTCGCTGGTTCGAATCCAGTCGCCCCGACAGCGGGGGGGCGCCGCGTCTTGGACGACGGCGCCCCTTTCTTTTTTCTTGCTCCTGTCAACGTCTCTCGCGCGCGCCCATCACGACGAAAGGCGGTGTTCCAGCGCCATGACCACGCCATCATGACTCAACCGCGACCGCTGATTCTGGTGACCAACGACGATGGGGTGCTCTCGGATGGCTTGAATCGGCTGGCGGAGGCCTTGGTCCCCGTGGGCGAGGTCATCGTCTGCGCGCCCTCGCGCCAACAGAGCGCTGTCAGCCATGGGATCAGCCTGCACGAGCCGCTGCGCGTGCGCACGCTCGGGCCCCAGCGCTATGCGGTGACCGGTACGCCCGCCGACGCGGTCTTCCTCGCGCTGTGCGAGATCTGCCCGCGGCGTCCAGATCTCGTCATCTCCGGCATCAACCACGGGACGAACCTCGGCACCGACGTGTTCTATTCGGGCACCGTCGCCGCGGCCGTGGAGGCGGCGCTGCGCGGGATTCCGGCGCTCGCGATCTCGCAGCAGTTGCCCTCGATCCACGACGTGTCGCCACAGGAGAGCGAGGAGTGGCAAAAGGCCAACCCGTGGGATCCGCTCGAGCACCTCAGCCCGGCGCTGGAGGGCCTGCTGCTTGAAACGGCCGAGTTTGCCGCCGGGCTCGCGCGCACCGTGCTCGCGCGGCCGCTACCGCCACGCGTCGTGCTCAACGTCAACGCGCCGAATCGCGCCAGCCGCACCTTCCACGTCACGCGGCTCGGTCAGCGCATGTACCGCGGCTGCGTCGAGCGCCGCGTCGACCCGCGCGGCGCGCCCTACTACTGGTTGGGCAATACGGTCGAGGAGGAGCTGGACCCCGTGGGTACCGACAGCTGGGCCCTGGCGGCCTGCTGCTACTCGGTGACGCCCGTGCGTCTGGACTGGAGCGTGGACCCCACCTTCGTCTGGGGCGCCGAGGTGCCGGGCTTCACGCGCCTGCTCAGCCGCGAGACCGCCGCGGCGGCGGGGCAGGGGCGCTGAGCCGATGGGTCGCGCCGCGACGCCCGGCGGCGGGAGCGATCGCCTGGCCGTCCAGCGCGCGGCGATGGTCGAGACGCAGCTCGTCGGGCGCGGCGTCTGCGCCGCGGAGGTGCTGCGGGCGATGCGCGAGGTGCCGCGCCATCTCTTCGTCGATCCCGCCGACCTCGACCAGGCCTACGATGATCACCCGCTGCCGATCGGCCACGGCCAGACGATCTCACAGCCCTACATGGTCGCGCGCATGGTCGAGCTCTGCGCGCTGCGCGCCGAGGACCGGGTGCTCGAGGTCGGCGCCGGGAGTGGCTACCAGGCGGCGGTACTGGCGCGCTGCTGCGCGTGGGTCTACTCGCTCGAGCTGTTGGGTGCCCTGGTGCAGCGAGCCCGCAGCGCGCTCGAGCGCGCGGGTGTGCGCAACGTCACGGTGATCGAGGACGATGGCTCGCTCGGCTACCCGCAGGAGGCGCCCTACGACGCGATCGTCGTGGCGGCCGGCGCGCCGGCGGTGCCGCCGCCGCTGCTCGATCAGCTACGCGTCGGGGGCCGACTGGTGATCCCCGTCGGTGCGGGTCGCGGTCTGCAGTGCCTGCAGGTCCACGAGCGCCGCGCGGAGGGATGGCGTTGGCGCGAGGACACGCCCTGCCGCTTCGTCGATCTGCGCGGACGCTACGGTTGGCAGGAGCGCGAGGACTGAAGAGGTGTCCATAAATCTGCTGCGCGGCCCGACCGCTGCGTTGCCGCTGCGCTCCGATGCTCACGTACCAGCCCGTACGTTCCGCTTCGGTGCTCGCGGCGCCTTGCGCTCGGGCCTGCTCGCGACGATTTCTGGACGCCTCTTGAAGGCTGGCCCTGCGGCCTGGGCGCTGCTGGCGATCTGGGTCGCCGTCGGCGCCTGCGGTGGTGGGCTGCCGCCGCGTGCCGCGGCGCCCAGCCCACCGCGCCCGCTGCGCGGCACCTGGTACGTGGCGCAGGCGGGCGAGCGCCTCGCCGCGCTGGCGGATCGCTTCCGGGTCCCGCTCGACGATCTCGAGGAGCTCAACGGCCTCGCCGCGGCCGATTCGCTGGCGCCGGGACAGCGCGTGTTCGTCCCGGAGCCGGAGCGCGTCATCGCGCGAGGACCTGCGCGCGTCGCCGGCGCGGTGCCCGCGGCGCTGCCGATCGCGCTGACGTGGCCGCTCGAGGGGGCTAGCCTGAGCTCGCGCTTCGGCCGACGCGGCAGCGGTGTGCACGAGGGGCTCGACCTGGTGGCGCCGGCGGGCACGCCGGTGCTCGCCGCCGCCGCTGGTGTGGTCATTTACGCGGGCTCCGGCGTGCGCGGCTACGGCAACCTGGTGCTGCTGCGCCATCGCGGTGGGCTGGTGACCGTCTACGCGCACAATCGCCGCAATCACGTGCGTGAGGGGCAGGGGGTGCGCCGCGGCGAGGTGATCGCCGAGGTCGGTCGCACCGGGCGCGCCAGCGCCAACCACCTGCACTTCGAGCTACGCCGCGGAGAAGAGCCGATCGACCCGCTGCCCTACTTGCCCGCGCGCTGAGCGACCGGCGCGCTCGTGCCACGAAGGAGGAGTTGTTCGACGACCGCGAGCTGTTCTACAAGCAGCAGCGCAGTCACTCTGGCCGTCGGCAAGCGGATTCCCACCCCAATAGGTCGTTCTCCCGATGGCTATTCCTCATAACAAGCGTCTTGAGTTCATCGATCTCCTGCGTGGCTGGGCCGTCGTGGTGATGATCGAGACGCACATCGTGAGCGCGACGATCCTGCCCGCCATCAGGCGCACCAACAGCTTTCGGTGGGTCAACTTCGTCAACGGCTTGGTGGCGCCATCCTTCCTCTTCGCCGCGGGCCTGGCCTTCGCCGTGACCCAGCAGCGAAGGGTCGACGCCCCGCTGGCCCTTGGTCTGCCGCTCGTCAAGCAGCTCGGTCGCCTGTTCTTCCTGATCGCCGTGGGGTACCTGCTGCAGCTACCACGCTTCAGCTTTGCGAAATTGGCCCACGAGACGACGGGCGACGAGTGGCTGGCCTTCTTCCAGACGGATGTCCTGCAGTGCATTGGGGTCAGCCTGCTGTTGCTGTTCGCGTTGCTGGTGACGGTGCGAAGTGCGCGGAGAATGTATGGCCTGTTGCTGGGAATCGCGGTCGGGGTGGTGTTCGTCTCGCCCGTCGTGTGGGGCCTCGACGCCCTGTCGCTGGCTCCGGCCCCCATCGCTCAGTATCTCAATGGCCGGAATGGATCGCAGTTCCCGCTCTTCCCGTGGTCTGCATTCCTCTTTGCCGGGGCGATCTTCGGCTACTGCTTCATGCAGGCACGCGCGCGGGCGGGGGCGCAGTCGCAGCAGGGGACGGAAGGACGGTTCATGGGACGGGTGACCGCCGCCGGCTTGGTGCTGAGCGGCGCCGCGCTCGTGGTCGAGTCCCTGGCGGCATCACGGCATCGGGCTCCCGGCTACTGGCGGTACAGCCCGAGCTTCTTCTGGCTGCGCTTGGGCCTGGTGCTGATGCTTTGCGCCGCGATGTTCTTCTATGAACGGAGACGCGGGGTCGGCGCCCGTTCACCCGTGACCTTGATCGGAAGGCGATCGCTGCTAGTGTACGCGACCCACCTGCTGTTGATCTATGGCAAGTGGGGGACCTTCGGTTTTCGTCGCTGGGCAGAGGCCTCGTACGGCTACGGCGCAGCGCTGCTGGCATCGCTGATCTTGCTGTTGCTGATGTATCTCCTGGCGCTCGGCTGGGATTGGGTGCGGCGGCAGGATCCACGGCTCAAGCTGGGTCTTCAGCTCGGCGCCTTGGTGACGGCCGTCGTGCTCTTCTTCTTCGGCAAGGGATCGTAACCCCTTCGCACGCGCCCTGACCGCCTGCTTCAGGGTCCGCTACGCTACGCTACGCTACGTCGTTGCCGATGATAGCTTCTGCTGCAGGCGCTGCAGCCGGCGCAGCAGGGCGAGATCGCCGGTGGCGAGACCCGGGGCTGTGCGCACCAGCGCCAGCGCGCGTTCCAGCTCCCCGGTGACGTGCTCGTGGTATTTGGCCAGGGCGACGTGTCCGCTGCTGCTGTGCGGCAGCTCGTGACGGTAGTGCTCCCACAGCGGCTCCAGGGCCGCCGTGCGGCCGCTGCGGCGCAGGTGAGCCGCCAGCGCTACCGTGGCCCGGTGGCGCACGTGCCCGGGCAGGGTGCGGGCCAGCGCGCGCTGCAGGCAGGCCTCGCCGAGCGCCGCGTCGCCGCGGCGCAGGTGGCGCGTGCCGGTGGCGCAGAGCTCGGCCGCGTCCTCGGCCCACTGCAGCGGATCGAGCACCTGGCGCGTCACGCGCTCGAGCAGCAGCGCCAGCGAGCCGACGTCGCGGTGATTGTGCTCCGCGATGCGCTGGATGCCGCCACGCTGGCCATGGCGCAGGAACTCGGCGTAGAGCGCGGGCACATCGGCACCGTCGATGTCGTGCTCGCGTTCGCGGCTGAGCATCTCTCGCTCGACCGTGACCAGCCGGCAGTTGGTCAGGCGGTGGGCGAAGTGGTGGCGGCAAAGGGCCAGCAGATCGAGGTGGGCGTGCGCCAGCGCCAGTGGCTCGCGGTGCAACGCGGCGCGCAGGCGCAGGAGCGGCAGGTCGAAGCTCGCGCCGTTGTAGGTCACGAGCAGGCGCGCGCGCGCCAGATAGGGCGCCAGGCGGCGCAGTACCTCGGCCTCGCGCTCGGGGTGCTCGACGAAGAGCTGTTCGATCGCGAGGCTGCCGCCGGGGCCCCAGAAGCCGCCCACCCCGATCAGGAAGACCACGGTGCCGGCGCTGCGGGCCAGTCCGGTGGTCTCCGTGTCGAGGAAGAGCAGCTCGTCGGCGGCGAGCGGCCGCTCCCCCGAGCTCAGCGCCGGGGAGGCGGCGAGCGCCGCGAGCGCGGTGAGGCGCTCGCTGAAGCCCGCGTCGGCGACGAGCGCGGGTGTTACGGCCGCCGGGTAGTCGGGCGCCGAAAAGGGCTCGGGTGGGCGCGGAGCTGGGCTCGCGCTGGCGCCGCGCGCTGAGCGCTCGAGCTGCAGAATCTGGCGCTGGAGCGCGCGCACCAGCTGATCGGGGCTGCGCTGGGCGGGGGGCGGCGTCAGCACGGGCGCCTGCGCGGCCCCGACTGGGGGTGCACTGGCCGGGTAGGCGCGCCGCAGGCGCTCGACGAGCCTCACTGCGGCACCACGCGGAGCGTGGCGGGTGAGCTGCGCTGCAGCGCGGTCGAGAGGCGGGCGGCGTCGGCCTTGATCACCGCGCTGCGTCCCGGTCCGACACAGGCCGGGCAGCCGGCGCGGCAGGGGCACCGGGCCAGCTGATGGGCGGTCCGGCTGAGTAGCTCCGGGGCGCACTCGTAGAGTCGCTCGCTCAGGCCGGTCCCGCCGGCGTAGGCGTCGTAGAGGAAGAGCGCCAGCGGCGCGCTAGGATCGGCGGCGGCGAGCGGCTGCGCGGCGCGTTGGTCGAGGCCAGCGTACCAACCGCCATGGGCCTGCGCGACGGCGTGGCCGAGGTCCTGGCGGTCGCTCATCAGCAGCACGACGGCGGCCGTGCGCAGGCAATGCGCGTAGGCCAACGCGGCGGCGGCCAGCGCCGCCGGTCCGCAGCCGAGCGCCGCCGCGAGCGCGGGCTCGAGGGTCAGCCAGAACGCGCTGGTGTGCAGCTCGCGGTCCGGCTGGTTGACCTCGCCGTAGCCGATGTTCTCGTGGGTGTGGAGCTTGATCTTCTTGAAGCCGACCACACGCTCGACCAGGTGGACCTCGCCCTGGGCCAGGGGCGCGCGCTGCTGCAGCAGCTCGAGGATGCGCAGTCGCCGCTGCACCATCGCATCGGTGAAGTAGTCGACGTTCACCGCTTGCACATAGGCCTTGCGCTGCTCGTGGTCGAGCTGCAGCACCTCGTACTGCAGCCCCTCGATCTGATGAATGGCGTGGTCGTGAAGCGCCTGCGGCGCATCGCGGTAGTCGACCTCGGCCAGCACCTCGGCCTGGCTGCGCTCGACGACGAGGAAGTTCTCGTCGAGTGGACCGCGCAGCGCGACGTCGTTGGCGGGAAACTGCGCGCCGACGTAGTGGTAGCTCTCGCGTCCGCGGTGTAGCAGCCCGGCGTCGGCCAGCGTGGCGAGCGCGGCCTGCGCCTCCGCCGCGGCGAGCGAGCCATAGGCCTCGCGCTGCGTGAAGGGCAGCTCGTAGGCGGCGCATTTGAGGTGCGGCACGAGCACGGCGACGTTGTCCGGATCGGTGCAAGCGTGCTCGACGCCTTGGCCGAAGAGATAGTCGGGCTCGGTCGCGACGAACTGGTCGAGCGGGTCGCTGCCGAAGACGAGCAAGGCCAGACTGGGGCGGAGCTGGCGGCCGGCGCGACCGGCGCGCTGCCAGGCGGCCGCGCGGCTGCCCGGCCACCCGGCCATCACGACGGCGTCGAAGCTGCCGATGTCGATGCCGAGCTCGAGCGCCGAGGTCGCCACGACGACGTCGGTCTCGCCGGCACGCATCGCGCGCTCGACGGCACGGCGGCGGTCCGGCAGATAGCCGCCGCGATAGCCACGGACGCGCTGGCTCGCCTCGCGCGCTGGCGCTTCGCCGCTCTTGGGTGGGGCCGCCGCGCTGGAGAGCAGCGCGTGCAGCGTCGGCGGCGGCTCGGCCAGCCGTTGCTCGCGCTGCTCGTCGGCGCGCAGGGTCTCGCGCAGATAGTGCACCGCGACCTCGACCGAGCGCCGACTGCGGCAGAAGAACAGCGTGTTGACACCCTGCTGCACCAGCTCGCGGGTCAGCGCACAGGCGGTCTTGAGACAGCTCGCTCGCAAGCCCAGTCCGGGGTCGATCGCCGGCGGGTTATAGAGCACGAGGTGCCGCTCACCGCGCGGCGCGCCGTTGTCGCCGACGCCTTGCACGGGTGAGCTCCAGAGCTGCGTCGCGAGCTCGGCCGGGTTGGCGATCGTCGCGCTGGTGGCCACGAATCGCGGACTGGCGCCGTGAAAGGTGGCCACGCGCCGCAGCCGGCGCAGCACGTGGGCCATGTGGCTGCCGAACACGCCGCGGTAGCTGTGCACCTCATCGACGACGATGTAGCGCAGGCCCGCCAGGAACTCCGCCCAGAGCGGGTGGTGCGGCAGGATGCCGGCGTGCAGCATCTCCGGATTGGTGGCGAGGATGCGCGCGCGGCGCGCGGCCCGGCGTTCACCGGGCGGCGTGTCGCCGTCGTAGACGGCAATGCCGAGCGGCAGCTCGAGCCCCCGGGCCAGGGCACGCGCCGTCTCGATCTGATCGCGCGCCAGCGCCTTGGTTGGAAAAAGGTAAAGCGCGCGCGCGGTCGGATCGGCGAGCAGGGCGTCGAAGACGGGCAGGTTGTAGCAGAGGGTCTTGCCCGAGGCCGTCGGCGTGGCGACGACGAGGTCCTCGCCCCGCTGGAGCGCGGCGTAGGCCGCCGCCTGGTGGCGATAGAGCGTGACGATCCCCTGGGCGGCGAGGGCCTGGCGCAGGCGCGGGTCCAGCGCGGCCGGAAGCGGCTCACTGCGCGCGGCTTCGGGCGCGAGCAGGCGATGCGCGACGATCTGGCGCCTGTGAGGGCCGCTCAGCCAGCGCTCGACCAGGGGCGTAATCGGGGAGGTCGCGGTGGGCTGATCGATGCGGGGGGCTGCTGGCATGTGCCTAACCTGTACAAGTGTGAGGCGGTGAAGGAATGTACAGTAGTGCTGGCGTCGTCGGTCGGTCAACTTCCCCGGCGACCGCGCTCCGGGGGCTGCGGAGCCGTAGCGACAGGGCCAGTCGCGCTTTGACACGTTGCGCGCGCTCGCAGTACAAGCGCTCACCGCGCGAAGTGGAGATTTGAATGCACTCGATGACGGGGTTCGGTCGCGCCGTCTTCACCGTGGGGGGCGCCGCCTACCGCGTCGAGCTGCGCTCGGTCAATAGCCGCTTTCTCGACCTCAAGCTGCGTTTGCCGTGGTTCGACGGTGAGCTGGAGAGCCGCATCGCGGCCACCGTGCGCGAGCGCGTGCCGCGTGGACGGATCGATCTCTCACTGTGGGATGACCAGGGTCCCGGGGGCGCGGGCGCGGGCGCGGGACCGCAGCTCGATCGCGCGCTGGCGGCGCGCATGGCGTCGGCGGTGGCCGAGCTGGGCGAGTTGTGCGGTGGCGATCGCCATTGCGCCGCACTGCTGATCGGGGCGGTGCCCGGGCTGGTTACGCTCGGTGCGACGCGTCCGGAGAGCGCGGCGCTGTGGGAGGGCGCGAAGGGCGATGGTCTGGCCCACGCGCTCGATGTGGCGTTACAGCAGCTCGTGGAGATGCGCGCCCGCGAGGGCGCAGCGTTGGCTGACGAGCTGCGCCAGCAGCTCACACGACTGCGCGAGCTGGCGGCCCAGATGGTGGCGCTGGCGGCCCAGGAGCCCGCTCGCCGGCAGCAGCTGTTGGCGGGACGCTTGGCGCAGCTCTTGGCCGGCCCGGTCGACCCGCAGCGGTTGGCGCAAGAGGTGGCGCTGCTGGCGGAGCGCGCCGACGTCAGTGAGGAGCTGGCGCGGCTCGGCAGCCACTTCGAGCAGCTCGAGGCGGCGCTGCGGGCGCGTGAGCCGATCGGCCGGCGGATCGAGTTCCTGCTGCAAGAGGTGCATCGCGAGCTCAATACGCTGGCCGCCAAGGCGACCGCGCCCGAGCTCGGGGTGCTGGTGCTGGACGCCAAGTCGTGGCTGGAGAAGCTGCGCGAGCAGGCGCAGAATGTCGAATAGCCGTCAACGAGGCGCTCGTGCCTCGCGCTGGCTGCGATCCGGCGCTTGCTGGCTGCGATCCGCATGGGGTGAGCCGTGGTGACCACTGATCGGGGTCTGTTGCTGGTCGTCTCCTCGCCCTCGGGCGCGGGGAAGACCACGCTCTGTCGTCGGCTGCAGCGAGAGTTCCCGGCGCTGGCGTTCTCGGTCTCGTACACCACGCGCCCGCCGCGCACGGGGGAGCGCGCGGGTCACGATTACCACTTCGTCTCGCCGGAGAAGTTCAGTGCGATGGTCAGCGCCGGGCGCTTCGCCGAGTGGGCGGAGGTGCATGGCGAGCGCTATGGCACCGATCGCGAGCCGCTGGGCTTGGCGGTGGCGGGCGGTCGCGACGTGCTGTTCGACGTCGACTGGCAGGGCGCCCGGGCGCTGCGCGCGGCGTTTCCCATCGACACCGTGCTGGTCTTCGTCCTGCCGCCGAGTCTCGGCGAGCTGGAGGGTCGCCTTCGCGGCCGCGGCACCGACCCGCCCGAGATCGTGGCTCGGCGGCTAGCGCGCGCGGGCTCGGAGCTGAGCTGCTTCACCAGCTACGACTTCCTGGTGATCAACGACGAGGTCGAGCGCGCCTATCAGGAGCTGCGCGCGATCTACGTCGCGGCGCGCTGCGCGCAGCTGCGACGCGCCCCCTTCGCTCGCGTCCTCGCAGCGCAGCTCGAGCCGCCGAGCGCGGGCTGAGGCTCGGGCGGTGCACCATATTGCCCCGACGGGCTGTGCGCCCTAGACTCATCGCCGGCCCCGACCGCGGCGCGGACCTCAACCGCCGCGTCGGCCCCGAACTCCGATGAAGCTCGATCCGCCGCCACACGTCGTTGCTCCAGCCGCAGCCCTCGAGAGCCCCGAGGCGACAGCGGAGCAATCGCTGCGCCCGCGCGTCGCCGAGATCCTGGAGAAGGTGCTGCACTACAACCCCAGCGCCGACGTGGCGCTGGTCGAGCGCGCGTTTGTGGCGGCAGCGCGCGCCCACGCCGGCCAGTATCGCAAATCGGGCGAGCCCTACCTCGTGCATCCGCTGGGCGTGACCGCCGTCATCGCCGACCTCAAGCTCGACGTGCCGAGCCTCTGTGCGGGGCTGTTGCACGACTGCGTCGAAGACACGGAGATGACGGTCGAGCAGGTGGCGGCCGGTTTCTCGCCGGCGATCGCGGCCCTGGTCGATGGTGTGACCAAGCTCGGCCGGCTGCCCTGGAACACGCGCGAGGAGCGTCAGGCGGAGAACTTCCGCAAGATGCTCGTGGCGATGGCCGAGGATATCCGCGTGATCCTGATCAAGCTCGCCGACCGCACCGACAACATGCGCACGCTCGGCCATGTGTCTGAGGAGCGACAAGAGCGCACGGCCCGCGAGACGCTCGAGATCTACGCCCCCCTCGCCAATCGGCTCGGCATTCACTGGTTGCGCGCCGAGCTCGAGGACCTGGCCTTCCGCTACCTCTATCCCAACGAGTATCGCGCGCTGATCGACGCGCTGGCGGCCTCGGCCGAGGAGCGGCGTGCCTATACCGCGCAGGTCGAGGGCATCCTGCGCCAGCTGATGAGCGACAACGACCTGGCGTGCGAGGTCTGTGGCCGCGCCAAGAACCTGTGGGGCATCTACGCGAAGATGCGTCGCACGCAGCGCACGCTCAACGACATCCACGACGTGGTCGCCTTCCGCGTCGTGACGCACAGCATTCGCGACTGCTACGCCGCGCTCGGCGTGGTGCACGAGCACTTCACGCCGATCCCGGGCCGCTTCAAAGACTACGTCGCGATGCCGAAGCCCAATCAGTATCAGTCGCTGCACACCTCGTTGATCGGCCCGCGAGGCGAGCGGCTCGAGGTCCAGATCCGCACGACCGACATGCAGCGCGTGGCCGAGGAAGGCGTCGCCGCCCATTGGGTCTACAAGGAAGGCGCGAGCCTGCTCTCGAACGATGATCAGCAGAAGTTCGCCTGGCTGCGCCAACTGGTCGAGTTCCAGCGCGACCTGCACGACCCGGCCGAGTTCATCGACGCGGTGAAGATCGATCTGTTCAGCGACGAGGTCTACGTCTTCACGCCCAAGGGCGACGTCAAGGCGCTGCCGGCCGGCGCGACCCCGATCGATTTCGCCTTCGCGATCCACACCGAGGTTGGCCTGCACTGCACGGGAGCGAAGGTCAACGGGCACATCGTGCCGTTGCGCTACCGCCTGCGCAACGGGGACACCGTCGAGATCGTCACCAACCCGAAGCAGAAGCCCAGCAAGGACTGGCTCAAGTTTTGCGCCACCGCGCGGGCGCGCGCCAAGATCCGCCACTTCATTCGGCGCGAGCGTCGCGAGCGCGGCCGCGCGCTGGGCTGGGAGCTGCTCGAACGTGCCTTGCGCGCCCAGGGCCACTCGCTGAGCAAGCTCGAGAAGGACGGACAGCTCGACCAAGCGGCCGTCAGCTTGCACGTCGGCAATCGCGCCGAAGAGCTACTGATGCAGGTCGGCTTCGGCAAGGTGACGCCGATACAAGTGGTGCGCACCCTGCTGCCGGAGACCGTGGTCGAGGAGCCACCGGAGCCGGCAACGAACCGCCTGATCAGCATCTTTCGCAAGGCGCGCCGCCGGCCGGCTCCCAGCGGCATCCGCGTGCAAGGGGAGGATGACGTGCTCGTGCGCTTTGCCCAGTGCTGCCACCCGCTGCCGGGCGACGCGATCATGGGCTTCATCACGCGCGGGCGCGGTGTGACGGTGCACAAGCTCGATTGCTCGAAGGCCCTCGACCTCGATCCCGAGCGGCGGATCGAGGTGGCGTGGGATAGCGCGGCCAAGGTCGAGCACGCCGTCAAGATCAACGTGCATGCCACGGACAAGCCGGGCCTGTTGGCGGAGATGACGCGCGCCTTCTCCGAGCAGGGCGTCAACATCGCCCAGGCCAACTGCCGCGTCACGGCCACGGGCCGCGCGATCAACACGTTTCACGTGCAGGTCGCCCACCTCGACCACCTCAAGCAGGTGATGCGAGCGATCAAGAAGATCAAAGGCGTGTACTCGGTCGACCGGCTCTAGCCCCAAGACAAGCGCGTCGCGCGACCGATAGCACCCGATCGAGACAAACCGATAGCACCCGATCGATAAAAATAGCCCCCGATCGATACAACAGGTGGAAGGTGGATGGGAACGGTGGGGCGGTGACCGGGTGGATTCGTGCGCCGGCGATTCGTGCGCCGGCGATTCGTGCGCCGGCGATTCGTGCGCCGGCGATTCGTGGCGATTCGTGCGCCGGCGATTCGCTCGGATCAGCGGCCCGCGATCGCTGGAATCAGCGGGTGGCCGGCTTCGGTGCCGGTTGGCCCGGCTCGCCCAGCGCCGCGAACAACTCAGCGTAGCTCAGCGTGCTCTTGCGTGCCGTCAGCGCCTTCCGCTTGTGACCCGCCTTGCGTCTGCGCATGCGCCGACGCTCCTCGACAATACATGTGTTTGAAGCCATTGCAGTCTCCGTGGCGGAGCACTCTTAGCGGATCGCCTTGGCGCTGTCAAATGCGGCGAGCGCGGTTGCGTTGTAAGGCGCGCGCTGGTGGGTTGTAATGCGGATGGGCGGCGGGGCGGGGGCGCGTCGGTGCTCGCCGCGACAAGTGCGTGGCACCGGCGCTAGTTGGTGTAAGATGCAGCCGCAGACAAGCCACGGAGAGGACTGTCGATGAGCGGTGAAGCCATTCCGCGTACGAGCCCCTGCCCCAAGTGCTCGGGCCAGAACCCCGTGGATGCCGTTTTTTGCGGCTTCTGCGGCGCCAGCCTCCGCGAGCGCAAGGCGCCGGCGCCCGAGAAGGCCACGCTCTTCGGTTACGTCGCCGATGGCGTGTTGCATGCGGGTGCGATGCCTCCAGCCGCAGCGGCGGCCGTTGCGGTGGCCCCGCCGACGCCCAGTCGCGCCGCCCCCGCGCCGGGTCCAGGACCGGCGGCGGCCCGGGGCGTCTCCGATCCCGTGCCGTTGCTGGCGGGGCGCTACCGGCTGGGGGCGAGCTTGGGGCGCCTGCCGGTCGGGGAGTTGCGCTCGGCGGTCGACGCCTCCGGCGGCGCAGCGGTGACGATGCTGCTGTTGAATCCTGCCGTGATCGCGTCGGCGCTCGAGTTGGAGCGGGCTCGTCGCGAGCTGCGCCAACTGCAGAAGGCCGAGGGCCCGCAGCTGCTGCGCGTGATCGACCACGGCCGGAGCGCGGACGATGGGTACTTCATTGCCATCGAGCCGCTGCAGGGCACGAGTTTGGCCGATCTCGTGGCCAGGGGCCCGCTCAGCCTGGCCGTCGCCGCGCGCGTCGCCGGCGAGGTGGCCGAGGCGCTCGCCGCCGTGCAGAAGGTGGGAGTCGTGCATCGAGACGTGGCCCCAGAGAACGTCTGGTTGCTCCCCGACGGCTCAGCGCAGGTGCTGTGTTGCAGTGTCGCCGCGCCGATCGCGGGCGAGATCCACGGCACGGCGGCCTTCATCAGCCCGGAGCAGGCCAGCGGGCGGCCCGTTGACCAGCGCTCGAATATCTACAGCCTCGGGGCGCTGCTGTACTTCATGCTCGCGGGCGAGCCGCCCTTCGTCGGCGATCCGGTGGCGTTGCTGCGGCAGCACCAGGAGGATGAGCCGCCGACCCTCAGGCAGCGCCGGCCGGACCTCGATTTGCCCGCGCGGGTCGATGCGTTGGTCAGCAAGGCGATGTCCAAGGTGCCGAGCCGTCGGCACCTGACGCTGCGCCAGCTGCTGCGTGAGCTCGAGGCGGTCGTTGTGCCACCCGTGTCGGCCGAGCTTCCACCGCCCGCGAGTGCGCAGCCGATGACCACGCCGGTCCACGGCGTGACGAGCTTGACCGGAGGCGCGCGTCCGCCGTCATCCGAGTGGGCGGCCGCGCGGCAGCCTACGGCGGCGCCCACGCGACCGCCCGCGGCTCAGGTCACGGCTGCGGCAGCTCCGGCCGGACCGCCGGTGGCGATGACGAGCGCCGGATCGCTGCTGGGGGTCGAAACGAGCCCAGTGCCAGTGGTCGCAGGGGCCTCGACCTCGGCATCGACCACCAGCGCACCGGGCGCAGGTATCGCGGCGCTCAGCCCTGGCGCCGCTGTCGTGGCCCCGACCATGATCAGCCAGGTCGATCCGGGCTCGCCGCTGCCGGTGCCGCCACGGACGCAGCAAGCGCCCGCACCGCGGCCGAGCACGTCCGCGCCGGCCGCCCCAGTGGCGAAGCCGAGCGCGGCTGTCGCGGGGGGCAAGGCGCCGGCCGGTGAGGCCGCAGCGGGCGGTCAGGGCGCCTTTCGCGAGACGATGTGGTTCTTTCGCGGCGAGGTCGAGTCGGCGATGGCCGAGCAGGGGGCCGCACCCGAGGCCGCGCTCCCCGATCCGCAGCAGCTCGCCGAGAAGTACACCGACGCGACCGACCTGAGCGACGAAACCGCCCAGCGACTCTCCCTGCGCACGGGCAAGACGCAAATGATGCAACGGCCGGCAGTACCGCCGAGCGGAGCCGTGCCGGGCGCTCCGATGGACGTCGAGGATCTGGTGGGCGAGTTCAACCAGGGTCGCAAAATTGGCATCGCCCTCGGCGTGGCGCTGGCCGTGGCGGCGCTGGCTGCGATCCTCTGGTTCGTGCTGCGCTGAACGCCCGGCTGCCGGAATGAAACGCCCGGCTGCCGGAATGCCCGGCTAGAGCTTGACCGCGTCCTCCCCGCTGAGCCTGACCGCCACCGATCCCAGCAGCACCTTGAGGCCGCCCTTGGCATCGGTCGCCTGGACCAGACCGACCTTGCCGGTGAAGGGCCCGCGGGTCACGCGCACGCGGTCGCCCTTGGCCAGGCCGCGCGCCTTGGTTTCCTGCTGGTGGACGCGCAGCGCCTGGCGCACCGAGACGAAGTCGTTGTCGCGGCGCCAGGCGCAGTAGTGCAACACCGGGAGCAGGCGATCGAGCAGGCCGCCGAGGCGATCGGCGAGTGCCGGGCCGGCAGCGATCGCCTCAAGGCGATCGATCGTGCTGCGAATCGACAACCAGCCCTGCGCCTGCGCCAGCGCACCGAGCAGCGTCTGCAAGGCGGCATCGTCGATCCCCTCGGCGCTCAGCGGCGGGCGGCCATCGAGCTCGATCGAGAAGGCGCTGGAGAGGCCCCGTAGCGCTTCGAGCAGCCGCTCGCGCTGGAAGAAGTCCTGGCTCTTGCGGACGAGGTTGCTGATATCGACGGTCGCGTCGGCGTGCAGCCGCAGGGCGACCTCGAGGCGATCCCGATCGATCGTGACGCAAAGAAAGACGTGTTGCCGCAGGGGCGAGGGGTCGCCGATCAGCGAGGCGATGCTGCGCTGGCGGGTCAGGAGTCCGTCGAGCTCCAGCCGCGCCTCCGCGTTGCGCGACAGGGAGAGCTGCTGGCGCTCGACGCGATGCTGATTCCACAGCGCTGGGTGCTCTGCGCTCAACTCGAAGGCGAGCGGCGTGCCGTCGCCGACGTGCAGCCGTGGAGCGAGGCCGCGGGCCAACGCTTCGAGCTTCTCCTTGACCTCGAGCCGCTGGCGATTGAAGACGTTGCTCGCCCACTTCTCCGGGCGGTAGGTGTCGAAATCCGCTGCGGAGAAGCCGGTGAATTGCACGGCGCCGATTATCGCGGGCGCGTCACCGCAGTGTCAATCACGCGGCTCGCGATCCGCGTGCCAGCGGCGAAGGCTCCTAGCCCGTGAACAAGCGCGTTGTGGCGTGAGCCGTTTGTTTACGGGCTAGACGAGCCGACAGGCGAGCGTTATGGGGTGAAGTCGCGGGGATTCACTCCCCGCGACGAGGGGGCTTTGCGAAAGCCCCCTGAGTCATATCCAGGCCCAAAACGAGCGCGGGACGCGCTCGTTTTGAGCCTAGCGGGCGTGACCGCCGGCACCTTCTTCGTCGAAGGTGCTGATGTCTACGCCGGCCTCGTGATCGAGGTCGACCTCCTCGCCCGGACTGCGCGTCGGCGACGGAGACGCGATCGCAGCGGGTGCTCCCACCGCGGTCGCGGCGGAGTCGGGCGCGCGGGCAGCGCCGCTGCGTTGATTGAAGCGCTCTAGCGCCTGGCACAGCTCGTCGTAGGGAATCATGGTCACCTCGATGCGCGGATGATGAACTGCCGGCGATCGTAGCCCGCCCCGGCCTCGAGGGGCAAGGTTCGCGGCCTGCGCTGGCGATCACTCGCCGGGACGAGGGGGGCTGCGGAGTACGGTGTCGACCAGACGCACGATCTGCTCGTGAACCACGGCCAGCGGCAGCGCCGCGTCTACGATCGCGACCTCGCTGGCGCGACCGTGTCGCTGGCGCAGCGGACCCGCGCGGCGCCAGTCACCGTCGGCCGCGAGCTGCCAGCTCGCGGCCGCCATGCTGGCCCCCAAGAGGTCATCGTAGCGGGCAGCCACGGCGCGCTGAATCGGCTCGGTCTCGTACAGCTCTGCGGCTTGCCCCCGTTGCTCGCGCCGCCGCGCGGCGACCTGCGGGTCGAGCTGCAGATAGATCGTCAGCAGCGGCTCCGGGGCGCGTGCGTTGATCGCAAAGACCCAGCTCTCCGGCAGGAGCACGCTCTGATAGGCGAGCGACGAGTAGACGTAGCGGTCCGTGATGACGTGAATCCCTTGTTGCAGCAGCGGGGCGACCTCGCGCGCCCAATGGTCCAGGCGGTCGGCGGCGAAGGCGAGGGCCATCGCCCCGGGGTCCAGCGTCGGTCGCGCGGCCAGCGCCTCACGCAGCAGCCGGCCGAGCTTGCCCGTCGAGGGCTCGCAGGTTGCGGCCGCGCGCAAGGGGGGCGTGGTGGCGCTGCCACGCACGAGCGCGTCGACCAGTTGCCGCGTTTGGGTCGTGGTGCCGCTGCCATCGATGCCCTCCAGCGCGACCAGCGCACCGCGGGCTGGCATGGCCGCGACGCTTTGCGCGTCGCCGCTCATCGGCTCACCACCGAGGGTACGACGCCGGACGGGCCCCAGGGCGGTCGAGGTCGCGCGTGACGGCGGGCGAGGGCGCGCGCGGCGAGCACCAGCAGCGGGATCGCCACGGCGAGCGCCCCCAGCAGCGTTACGGGCAGGCCGAGCGTGGGAGGCCGCAGGGCGGCGAGCTGGGCCCGCACGGCGGGTGGTGCGCGGTTCAGCGCCTGGCGCCAGCGCCAGGCGCTGAGCGGGCCGAAGGCGCCATCGCGGGTGGCCTCGGCCGCGAGACGCAGCGCGTCCAGCTCGGCACCGCGCCGGGAGCCGCCAGGGGAAAGCGCGCGCAGGGCCATGCTGCTGGCGGCGACGGCCGCGGGGGGATCACCGCGCCGGAGGAGCTCCCAGGCGAGGGCGGCGCGGAGCTGGCCGACGGCCGCCTGATCGGCAGCGGTCGGCGGCGGTCCGTCACCCGTGAAGAGCGCCTCGAGCTCGGCCTCGGCCAGCGCCGGGCGCCCGGCGCTGAGCGCGCGCGCGGCCCCCCTCTGACGCGCCTCGCGCCACCGCCAGCGGCCCAGGTCCTGGGCCGCGAACAGCGCCAGGCCTGCTGACGCGGGTCGGCGGTCGTCGGTCGCGTCAGCGCGGGCGCGAGCGCCGCGTTGCGCGCGGCCACCGCGCGCCGCATGAGCTCGCCGGCGTCGAGGTAGAGGTCCTGCTCGTCAGCGCTGGTTTGGCCGCCCGGCAGCCGCAAGCGTCGGCGGGGAGGCCCCGCGGCCGCCACGGGCGCGCTGACGTAGCGCAGCACGGCCCAGCGGGCCGCGTCACGCACGACAGGATGGGTCGCGGCGGTGAGCCGCAGGACCTCGCCGACAGCCGCCGGATGGCGCACGCTGCCATAGGCGCGCAGCAGCTCGGCGCGGAGACGCGGTGCGTCCACCTGTAGAGCCAGGTCCGGGCGCGAGCGGTCGAGGCGGTCGAGCTGGTACTCGGCGTAGCGTGCCATCCGGTAGGCCAAGGGATGGCGCAGCTGACCGGCGCGCACCAGCGTCGGTACGGCGGCCTCGCCCATGGCCCGCAGCAGTGCGCCGCACTCGTCGCGCAAGGCCCCCCCGTGCACGTAGGCGAAGACGAGCCGCGCCTCGGCCCCGACGGCCCGCCGGCGGGCGGCCAGGCCGCGGGCCAGCGCGACGGAATAGGCGGCCTCGACGGCCACGGCCCGAGCGCCCGCGCCGCTGGAGCCTGACGAGGCGTGGCGAAGCAGCCGCAGCAGCCAATCGGGACGTGGCGCTGGCGCGGCCGCCGTGGGAAAGCGCCCGCTGGGGTCCGGTACCGCGGCACCGATCAGCCGCAGCAGCGCCTTGTAGGTCTCGGCCGAGGCCACGGGCGTCGCGCGATGCAGTTCGCGCACGACGTGCTGGGGATCGTCCGCGTCGCGGGCCACGCGCCACAGCTCGCGGGCGATGGCGACGCGTGCTGTGAGCCCGGTGGCAGACGCGAGGCGCTGGTGCCACTGGCGCAGCGCGTCGCGGGTCGCGACGGGCGCGCCCCGCGCGTCTTGACGCCCATGTTCGAGCGTCGGCGGCCGACCGCAGGCGAGGGTGGTGGCGCCCAAGATCAGGGCGAGGACGACGCGCACGGGCCGCACCTCAGGATCAGCGAGCAGTCAAGAGGTGTCCAGAAATCGTCGCGAGCAGGCCCGAGCGCAAGGCGCCGCGAGCACCGAAGCGGAACGTACGGGCTGGTACGTGAGCATCGGAGCGCAGCGGCAACGCAGCGGTCGGGCCGCGCAGCAGATTTATGGACACCTCTTCAGTGTCCTACTGCATCTCGGCGTCGCGGGACAAGTGCCCCGATCGAGGCCAGCGGATCCTCGAAGCCGGTGAAGCGCACGCCCATGCCCGTCAACGCACGGGGTTGCCGCTGCTGGCCGAAGTGCAGGTGGTAGTGGTTCTTGACCTCGCCGCGCGCGCAGACCCGGGTGCGGCTGTCGGGGCTGGTGAACCAGATGCGCAGGGCGCTGCCGAGGGGTAGCGGATCTCGCGTTTCGAGAAAAATACCATCTTCCGAGACGTTGCGAGCCACGAAGTGACCGGCGCCGTGCTCCTCCGTCTCGACTCTCACGAGCGCGAACGCGTCCATGCGCAGCGAATGGCGTCGATCGGTATGGGGCATGTCGTGCGGCTCCTCGACTGCGACCGTTGATGGTCGTTCGAGGATGGTCGCTCAGTAGGGCGATCGGGGCAAATAAACGACATGCATTTACTTTATCCTACATCAGCGACCGATCTTCTCCTGGAGCCTCTCTGCTCGGCCGGCGCCAGGCTTGACGCTTAGCCGGAAATCCGCTCTAGGATGCGCCGCGCTCGGCGTGCCGCCGGTCCTGAACGATCGCGGTGAGCGCGTGAGGTTGCAATGATTCGGACCTTTTCGGGCATGACACCGAGCCTGGGGCCGGAGGTCTTCGTCGCTGACACCGCCGTGGTGATCGGCGACGTCACCCTCGGTGCCCAGGCCAATATCTGGTACGGCACGGTGCTTCGCGGTGACGTCCACTCGATTCGCATCGGGCGCGGCACCAATATCCAAGACAACTGCGTCGTCCACGTCACCCGCGACACCGCTCCGACGGTGATCGGGGAGTGGGTGACGATTGGCCACGGGGCCATCCTGCACGGCTGCCGCATCGCCGACCGCGTGCTCGTCGGCATGGGCGCCATCGTGCTGGATAACGTCGAGGTCGGTGCCGAGAGCCTGGTCGGCGCCGGGTCGTTGCTGCCACCCGGCAAGGCCTATCCGCCGGGGTCATTGATCCTGGGCAACCCCGGACGGGTGGTGCGCCCGCTGCGGCCGGAGGAGATCGTCGGCCTGCAGCAGTCGGCCGCCGATTACGTCGAGCTGGCGCGCCGCCACCGTCCGGGGCGCTAGCGCCCCGCGCGGGAAGGCCGCGCGCGCCTCAAAGACGGCGCGCTTCCGCCGATGAGGATCCTGAGCCGGTAGCCGCCGACGGCGTCACGGGACGAACAATATGCCTCCTCCGCCCAGCACCGCCCGTGTCCGCACCGCGATCGTGGTCGCGCTGTTGCTCTTGGCGCCGCGGGTCGGCCGGGCCGATCGCGTCGACTCGCTCGCGCAGTTGCTCGCCACGGCGCCGAGCTACAAGGTGCGGCTCCAGATCGCCATCACCCTCGGGCGGTTGGGCGACCGGCGCGCCGTGCCGGCGTTGATCGCGGCGTTGCGTGACGCCGATCAGAACGTGCAGGGGGCTGCTGCGGCCGCGCTCGGCCAGATCGGTGACCGCAGGGCGGACGCGCAGCTGCGGTTGCTACTGGAGCGGACGCGTAGCGTCTTCGTACAGAAGCAGGTCGGCCAAGCGTTGGCGCTGCTGCAAGAGGGGCCGCCCTTGCCCGCGGACGCGCGCTTCTTCGTCGCGGTGGGGACGGTGGCGAACCGTGCGACTACGGGCGGGACGCAGCTGTCGCAGCGGCTGGCCGAGTCCCTGCTTCGGCGCTTTGCGCAGACCCCCGGCGTGGCGGCCGGTCAGCGCGACCGGCTACCGTCCGCGCGACGCCTGCGTCAGCATGGCGCGGTGAGCTACCTCATCGACGGTTCGATTGAAGCGCTCTCGCACCAGGCCTCTGGCAGCGAGATTCTGCTTTCCTGCACGATTCGGGTATCGTTGGCGACGTACCCAGAGAACAGCATGAAGGCCTTCTACAGCGGCGGAGCGACGATGGCCGTCCCCGCGCGCGACTTTGATCGGGCGCACGCCGATGAGCTCTATGCCGAGCTACTCGATGGTGCCGCCGAGGGTGCGCGCGATCACCTCGTGCAATCCTACCTGCGGGTCACGCACTGACGCAGGCCCGCGCTGCGGACGTTCGGGAGGAGCGGCCCATGACCACGACGCGACATCGCCGGCTGATTCGCAACTACCTACTCGATCGCCGGTTGCAGCTGCGCTACACGCTGGTCGTGGTGCTGGTCAGCGCCGGCCTGAGCGCCGGCCTGGGCTACTTCTGGTACGGCGAGATGCGGCAGGCGTCGCAGATCGTCGAGGTCCAGGTGATGGGCAGCCTCGACGAGCAGGGCGCGCGACAGATCCAGCAGGATCTCGCGCGACAGGACCAGCGGCGCCTGATCGTGCTGGTCGGTTTTGGCGTGGCCTTGGCCGTCGCGCTCGCCGGTTACAGCATCGTCTTCACCCACAAGGTGGCCGGCCCGCTGCACAAGATGCAGCGCGCCTTCGCGGCGATGCGTGACGGCCATCTCCCCGAGGTCCACGATCTGCGGCGGCACGACCAGCTGCGCGCGTTCTGGGCGGCCTTCAAGGAGATGTATGTCGCGCTGCGCGACCAGACGCAGCAGGAGCTCGAGGAGCTCGACCAGATTGCTGCCTGCCTCGGCGCCGAAGCCAGCGCTGAGCAGCGCCAGCAGGCGGTCGATCGTTTGACGGCGCTGCGAGAGCGCAAGCGCGCGGCGCTGACCTCCGAAGTGTGATCCCAGGGGGGGCGCGAGCCCCGCGGGGGGCGGGGCTCGGGGCGGGGGGGTCGGGGCCGACGGAGCGCGAGCGGGTCGGGCTCTCAGGTAGTGCGCCGGCGGCCTCGTAGCAGGATGCGGAGCGGGGCACCCGCAAAGCCGTAGCGCTCGCGCAGCCGGTTGGCCAGGTAACGGCGGTAGCTCTCGGGCACGGCCTCGGGAAGGCTCACCGTCACCACGAAGGTCGGTGGGCGCACGGTCGCCTGGGTGGCGTAGAAGAGCTTGATCGGCCGGCCCTGGTGGGCCGGCGGATGATGCTTCTCGACCCATTCGGCGACGAGCCGGTTGAGCTCGCCGGTGGACACGCGCTGGGCGCACGCGGCGTCGACGGCGCGGACCGCGGGCAGCAGCCGCGCCATGCCCGCGCCCGTTTGCGCGGAGAGCAGCAGCAGGGGCGCCGACTCGGCGAAGCCCAGCTCGTCCTTGACCAGGCGAGCGAGCCGCCGGCGCGCCTGCTGCGGATTGCCGATCAGATCGATCTTCGAGAAGACCAGCACCAGCCCGCGGCCGGCCTCCAGCACCAGGTTGGCGATCTTGACGTCCTGGGCCGCCAGCTCGTCGCTCGCATCGATCAGCAGGCAGGCGACGTCGGCCTCCTGGATGCAGCGCTGGGCCCGCAGGACCGCGATCTGCTCCATCACCGGCGCGGTGCGGCGCTTGCGCCGGATGCCCGCGGTGTCGACCACGACGAAGCGTCCGGCGGGGGTCTGCAGCTCGACATCGACGGGGTCGCGGGTCGTGCCGGGCTCGTCGCAGACGATCGAGCGCTCGGCCCCCGCCAGGCGATTGAGCAGCGCCGATTTTCCGGCGTTGGGGCGACCCACCAGCGCCAGGCGGATCGTGCGTTCGCCGTCGCTGCCAGTTGCGCCAGCGCCGGCGGTCGCGAGGGCGCTCGCCGCCGGTCGAGGGGCAGCCGGCGGGAGCTGGGCCACGATCGCGGCCACCAGCTCGTCGAGGCCACGGCCGTGCTCGGCCGAGATGGCGTGCACCTGGGACACTCCCAAGCGGTAGAGTTCTGCGGCGGCAGGCTCGAGCTGGGGGCCATCGACCTTGTTGGCGACATGGAGGGTCGGCTTGCCGGCGCGGCGCAGTCGTGCCACCAGCTCCTGATCCGTGCTGGTCAGCCCGGCGCGCGCGTCGGTGACGAGCAGCACCAGGTCTGCCTCGTCGATCGCGATCTCCGTCTGGAGACGCACCAGCGCTTCGATGCCCGAGGCGCCGGTGTTCTCGAAGCCGCCGGTATCGACGAGCAGCAGCTCGCGGTCGTCCCAGGACGCCGTGGCGTAGTGGCGGTCGCGGGTCAGGCCCGGCTCATCGGCCACCAGCGCGCGTCGGCGTCCGATCAAGCGGTTGAAGAGCGTCGACTTGCCGACGTTGGGGCGGCCGATGATGGCGACGGTCGGTAGCATGTTCACTCGTAGCCGAAGCGCTGGCGCCCGCTGGCGCTTCGTGTCCAATCGTCGGCCACCGCGACCTCGAGCTGCAGGTGCACCGGGCAGCCGAGCAGCCGGGCGATCTCTTGACGCGCCTCGGTGCCGATGCGCTTGATCTGCTGGCCGCCGGCGCCGATGAGGATCGCCCGCTGGCCCGGGCGCTCGACGTAGATTCGCGCCGCGATCACCACGTCGCCCCGCTCACGGCGCTCGTCGAAGCGCTCGATGTCGACCGCGGTCGCGTGCGGGATCTCCTGACGCGTTTGCCGGAGCACCTGCTCACGGATCAACTCGGCCGCGAAGAACCGCTCCGCCCGGTCCGTCAGCATGTCCTCGGGGTAGAGATGTGGCCCTTCGGGCAGCGTCGCTGCCAGCTCGGCGACCAGCGCGTCGACGCCGTCGTGCTGGAGCGCCGAGATCGGCACGATGGCGTGCATGCCGAGCTGGCGCCAGCCGTCGATCAGGGGCAGCAGGGCGCGCCGATCGGCGAGCTGATCGATCTTGTTGATGGCCAGCACCAGGGGCGCACGCTGCACTCGTTCGCGGATGGCGGCGAGCACGTAGCGGTCGTGGGGGTGCAGAACGGACTCCGGGGCTGCCGCTGCCGGGGCCTCGATCGAGCGACCGTCGCTCTCCCGATCACGACCCTTGGTCAAGCGCGGATCGACCTCCGTTACCAGCAGCACGCAGTCGACCCCGTCCAGGCTCGTGAGGGCCTCTCGCACCATGAAGCGGTTGAGCCCCGTGCGCCGCCGGTGGATGCCGGGGGTGTCGACGAGCACGAGCTGGGCGCTCCCGGTGGTCTTGACCGCGAGAATGCGGTTGCGCGTGGTCTGCGGCTGCGGACTGACGATCGCCAGCTTGACGCCGATCACAGCATTGAGCAGCGTCGACTTGCCGACGTTGGGCCGACCGGCGATCGCGACCGTACCGGCGCGGGTGGGAGGGGCAGGGGAGACACTCATCGCCGCTGGCCTTTAGCACGAAGCCTTTCGCCCCAGCAAACGCTCTTACGCCGCGCGAAGCGCGCCGCGGGGGGCTCGCTTGACACGCCGCGTTAGGGCCGCTCAACATGCGCGGACGCGCAAGAGAGAGGGGAGGCCACGTGATCGGTGTGCTGCTGCCGCTGTTGGCGCTGCTGGCGCTCGGTGCCGTTTTGATCCCGTCGTTTGGTGTGGCGCAGCTCCTCAGCGTGCTGCTGGCCGGCGGCACACTGGCCGCTGCGATCGGGCGCCGACGTCGTCAGCGGGCCGGCATTCGCGAGCGCCAGCTGGCCACGCTCGCTGCCGTGCTGGCGACGGCAGCGTTGCTGCTCAATCTCGTGGCCCTCGTGAGCTGCCAGCTGCGGAGCTGGAGCGACGATGAGCGTCTCGGTGACCAGCGCGAGCGCGAGCAGTTGCAGCAACGGTTTCGTCGCGCCGTGGGTACGACGCTGCGCGATCTGCCGGGTCCGACGGCACGCTCGCCGCGCTGAGGCGTGCGTTCCCCTGCGTTGCCCGCGCCCCGTCATTCCCCCACCGCGGGCTACCAGCGTGCGGCCAGCCGTGGCCCGAGCTGCACATAGGTCGGTAGGTCGAGCGGTCGCTCAAGGTGTCCGTAGTAGTGCAGCACGAGGCCGAGGGCCAGCCACGGTCGGGGCGCGTAGTCCAGCCCAAGACCCAGGTGCAGCGCCGGCACCGCCGCGCGCTTGCCGACCGCTGCGCCGAGCCATAGCAGCCCCAGACCACCCTCCACTCGCGGCACCCAGCGCGCGCGATCGACGAGGTACACCGCGTCGCTGGTGAGGCCCCAGACCCCGGACCAGCGTTGGCCGAGGCTGGGATCGGCGCTGGTGACGCGATGAGCGCTGTAGAACCCGGTGACCTGGACGGCGTACTCGGGGGTGATGGCGCGGCGCGCTTCGAGGCGCACACCGCCGCCCCTCGGCTCGCTGCCGCTGTCCAGCAGCAAGTAGGCATAGATCGGCGTGGCCGCGACCTCCCAGTGGCGGGTGGTGTGGGGCGGCGCGAGCGCGGCCGGGCGGGAAGGGCTGGCGCGCGGGACGCGCCGGCGCCCAGCGCCACAGCGCCGCTCCAGAGCATGATCGCGGCACCCATCGCGCCCCACACGCCGCGTTGACACCTGACGACCGTGCTGATTAAGTTGCGCCTCCTGACGAGGTGCATGGTGGCTCAGAACTACACGCGCAAACAAGTCAAACGGCCCGACGAATTCATCACCTTGACGCAGCGCGCGTGGGTGTGGGTCTCCGAGCACACCACCCGCGTGCTGGCGATGCTCGGCGGCACGGCGTTGATCGTGGCCGCGGCGTGGTCGTGGAACTACTTCACGCTGGGGCGCGCTGAGCGCAGCACCGCACTGCTCTCCAAGGCGCTGGAGGTCGATGAGGCAGCTGTCTTGCCGGCCGGCGGCGCGCAGGAAACAGCGGCGGGCAGCGCGCCGCGCTTCAAGACCGACAGCGAGCGACTGACGGCCGCGGAGACGGCCTATGGCCAGGCCTTCGACGAGGGACATGGCCGGCAGCTGCGGGCGATGGCGTTGCTGATGCGCGCCGGCGTGCGCTACCAGCGCGGGCGCTATCAGGAGGCGCTGACCGACTACGAGGCGTTTCTGCGCGATGCGGACCAGGAGACGACCCGGCTCTTCGGTGCCGCGGCGACCGAGGGGCTGATGTACTGCTACGAGGCGCGGCGACAGTGGCCCGAGGCGCTGCGCGCTGCCGCGCGCCTGCCGCGCGAGGGCGATGCGCGCTTCGCGGCGCTCTATCATGAGGGGCGCCTGCTCCTGGGCAAGGGCGACCGACGGGGCGCCGAGGAGCGTCTGCGGCAGGTCGTGACGGGGGCGAAGTCGCGCTCGCTGGTCGAGCGGGCATCGCAGGCCCTGGCCGCACTGCGCGACGCCGCCTGATGTCGGCAGGACGGCTGCGGCAGTCCGTGTCGGCTGCGATACGCGCGCCCGGCTCCGCGCCGCGATCACCGTCTGGGGCTCTGCCGGCGCTGCTGTCCACCGGTCTGCTGGTGGTGCTGGGCTGTAGCGTTGGCTACCGGACGGATCTCCATGGCCCGCCGCGCCATGCGGGTCAGGCCGAGTGGCCGGCGCTGCGCGTGGTCTGGGGCAAGCAGCTGGTGCAACGAGAGCTGCTCGGCTACCGGCCCCAGGAGTGGTCCTCTGCGGCCATCGACGAGCGCGGCACGATCTACGTCGGTTCCAGCGCGCGCCGCCTGTTGGCGCTGGCGTCCGACGGCCACGAGCTCTGGCATCTGGCGACACGGGGGGTGGTCGCCTCGCGGCCCCTCTACCACGCCGAAACGGGCGCCGTGTACTTCGGGGCCGACGATGGGCAGGTCTACGCCGTGGATGCCCGCAGCGGGCGGCTGCGCTGGACCTTTTCCACCGAGGGCACGATCGCCCACGCGCCCGTCTACCACGACGGTGTCTTGCTGTTTACGACCAGCGAGAATCGCGTCTACGGCATCGACGCGCGCAACGGGCGTTGGCGTTGGCAATACGATCGGGAGCCGGGCGACGGCTTCGGCATGCAGGGTTTTGCCGGCGTCCTGGTGCACGACAACCTCGCCTTTACCGGGTTCTCGGACGGGATGCTGGTGGCGCTGCGGCCGGGGTCAGGCGCCCTGGTCTGGACGCGCTCGCTCTCCGGCGGCGCCGAGCGCTTCGTCGACGTCGACGTTACCCCGGTCGCGGTGGGCGGCGCTGTCGTGGCTGCCAGCCACAGCGGCGGCGTCTACGCGCTGGCCCCGGAGACCGGCGCCGTGCAGTGGCAGCTGCCGATCGAGGGCGTGGTTGGTCTGACTGCGACCGCGCGCCGCGTCTTCGTCTCGTCGGTAGCGGTGGGTGTCGTGGCCCTGAACGGCCTGGGACGTGAGCTTTGGCGCCAAGGCCTGCCCTCCGGCGTGCCTGCCGCGGTGCTGGCGCTGGGCCCCTACCTGCTGGTCACGGGCACCGAGACCGGCCTGTTCGTGGTGGCCGCCGAGAGCGGCGACCTGCTGCAGTACTTCGACCCCGGGCACGGCTTCAGCGCGCCGGCCAGCGCCGGCTCCGGGCTGGTCGTGGTGCTGAGCAACCTCGGTCGGCTCTACGCGCTGGATTTCACCTGAGCGCGCAGGCATGATCTAGCCCATGCGCGCCTGTCCCAAGTGCGCGACGCCCTGCCTGCAGGCGCATCGCTACTGCCCCGGGTGCGGCGTCGATTTGTCTGCGTACCAGCACGAGGGACCGACCGATCCGTTGATCAACGTGACGGTTGGCGGCCAGTTCGTGCTGCGCGAGCTGATCGGCACGGGCGGCATGGGTCAGGTCTATCGGGCCGATCACGCCGGGGTGGGCCGCACCGTGGCGGTCAAGATCATGCATCGCCATCTGCTCGGCGATGCGACCGCCGCGGCGCGCTTCATCAACGAGGCTCGAGCCGCCAGCTCGCTCAATCACCAGCACAGCATCGCGATCCTCGACTTCGGCCAGACCGAGGCCGGCATGCTCTACATCGTGATGGAGCACCTCGTTGGCCGATCGCTGGATATCCTGCTCCGCGACGCCTTTCCGCTGCCCCTCGGTCGCACGGCGCACATCATGTGTCAGACCGCCGAGGCCGTGCACGCCGCGCACCAGCAGAACATCATCCACCGCGATATCAAGCCCGAGAACATCTTCCTGCTGGCGCGCCACTCACGGCGCGACTTCGTCAAGGTGCTCGACTTCGGCATCGCCAAGCTGCTCGACCTCGAGGATCGCTCGGTGACCACGCCGGGCCTCGTGCCCGGCACGCCGGAGTACATGTCGCCGGAACAGGCTCGTGGCGAGAAGTTGGATGCGCGCAGCGACGTCTACGCGATGGGCGTCGTGCTCTACGAGCTGCTCACCGGCACCGTGCCCTTCAAGGGCGCCTCGGCGATTGCGACGATGATGTCGCACGTCCAGGACCCGGTCGAACCGCCCTCGCGGCGGCGACCGGACCTCGAGATCCCGGCCGCGGTCGAGGCGATCACCACCTGGGCTTTGGCCAAGTACCCGGGCGATCGCATTGCCTCGGCGGCCCAGTTTCGCGATGTGCTCGAGGCCTGGGCCCAGGTGGCTGGGGTCTGGCCGGTCCAGGGCGACGCGCGTGGGACGGCACCGGATATCCTGCTCGACTTCTTCACGCAGGATCAGCTGGAGGAGATCCCGGCGCAGGTCGATGCGGCGCAGCGCGAGCAGTCCGTCGCCGGTGTGGCGGAGGTCGTTCAGACGCCGCCGGGACCGGCCTTCGTGCTGACGCCGGTGGAGGGTCTCTTCGGTCGCCAGCTGCAGCTCCAAGAGCTCGAGCGCTTCTTGCGCCAGTCGGGGCCGCGCGCGCTGCGCATCGAGGCGGCCGACGGCCTGGGCAAGTCCGCGCTGGTCGGTGAGCTGGTGCGGCAGGCCCGGGCGCAGCACATCGCGGTGGTGGTCTGCTCGCCGACAGCGGGCTGGGCGGCGATGCCGCTCTCCTCGGCGCGCCAGGCGATCAACGACGCGCTCCGATCGCTGCATGGTGGCGAGTGGGCCGGCGGCAGCACCGAGTTCGAGCGAGCGGCGGGCGCGCTCGAGCTGGCGGCCGCAGACCTGATCGGACTGCGCGATCTCTTCGAGCCCGCCGCGTCCGCGCCGCTGGCGGCGCTGAACCAAGCTGCGCGGCGGCGCGAGCGGCAGGCGGCCTTTCGCGCGCTCTGGGCCCAGGTCTGCGCCCGGCACGATCGCTTGCTCGTCGTGATCGAGGACATCGAGCAGCACGACGAGGTCTCGCGCGAGCTTTTCATGGCGTTGGCCAACAGACCGCTCGGCGGCGAGTTGGCGGTCGTGATCACACACGCGCCGGATCGCAGCCAGCTTTGGCCGGCCGAGGTCGCGTCGCTGCCCTTGCCACCGCTCGGGGAGAGCGAGGTGGCTACGTTGCTCGCTTCGCTGCTCGGAGGATCGAGTCGCGTGGCCAGCATCGCCCACAGCATCGCCGCCGGGGGCGCGAGCCCGCTCTACCTCGAGCAGGCGGCTCAGGCGATGGTCCACGAGGCGCTGCGAGATCCGCCCGAGCGACTGGGGGAGCTGTTCCTCGGGCGCCTCGAGCACCTCGATCAAGCCGACCGCCTGCTGCTGCAATGGCTGGCCGTGCTCAATGAGCCAACCGCGCACGCCTTGCTGCTGCGGTTGACCGGTCGCCGCGTCGAGGATGGCCAGGCGCTGGGCGACCGGCTGGGCGTGCTGGTCCAGCACGGCTTCCTGCGGCGCGAGGGCGAGGCCTTCGCGTTTCGGCACCGATCCCTGGCGGTGCTGGTGTATTCCGGCATCCCGGCCGAGGTTCGGCGCGAGATGCACCAAGTGATCGCCCGCGGCTTGCGCGAGCAGGGGGATGCGTCGTGCACCGCGCTGGCCTACCACGCCCACCGGGCCGACGACGGGTTGGCGGCGATTTCGGCGCTCGAGCGGGCCGGCATGGTGTGCCAGCAGAGCCTCGCGGTGCACGAGGCCACGACCCACTACACCGCGGCCCTCGAGCTCGTGCGGCGGGAGTGGGGCCGCGGCGGCGTCGCCACGCCCGAGCTCGACGAGTCCGCCGTCGGTGTGACGCTGCGCCTGGCCGACGTGTTGCGGCAGCGCGGGGAGACGCTGAGCGCTGCGGGGGTGCTGGGCGAGATCCTGTCGGTGGCCGCCACGGACAGCGCTTCGCGCGCGCGCTTGCACCTGGAGCTCGGCCGTCTGGACCTCGACCGCGCGCAGCCGCAGCGCGCGCTGCGACACCTGCAGCTGGCGCGCGCGGACGCCGAGAAGGTCGGCCAGCCGGCGCTGCTGGCCGAGGTGGTACGCGAGCTGGCCCTGGCCTCCGGCCTCGGCGGCGACCGTGGGCTGGCCGGACGCTTGATCGTCGAGTCGCTGGAACTCGGTCGGCAGGAACTCGGTGAGCAGGAACTCGGTGAGCAGGGGGACGACGCGAGCCGCGGCTCCGGCCAGGCCCTGGCCGAGTGGCCCACCTTGCTCGCTGCGGCCCGCACCTGTGCCCAGATCGGCTTCTCCGAGCGCGCCCGCAGCTACCTGACACGCGCCTTCGACGACGCCCACGGGCGGCACGCAGCGGGAGGCGCGTTGGAGATCGCGACCGAGTTGGTGCGCCTGCACCAGAGCGCCGGACAGTGGGACGAGGCGGAGCGCCGCGCGCGTCAGGCGCTCGAGCTGGCCCGCGCGGGGGCGGATCGCACGCGAATCGCCGAGCTGCGCATCACGCTCGGTCGGCTGCGCCGGATCGCGGGCGACACCGAGGATAGTCGCCAGCAGCTCGACGAGGCCGAGACCTTGTGCCGCACGATCGGCTGGTGGGAGGGCCTGCAGCGCGTCGAGCAGGAGGTCGAGATGCTGCGTCTCGCGGGCGCCGCTCCGGGTGCGGGGCGAGTGTCCGCGTAGAGCGCACAAAAGACTGCGCCCGGTCTGGCGCGGTCACGGTGCTCGCCGCAGGCTCTGCATGCGCGAGGATCAGGCGATGTTGAACTTCTTCAGCTTCAGATAGAGCGTCGACGGGGCGATGCCGAGCGCGCGCGCGGCGGCGCTGCGGTTGCCCGCGCAGTGCTCGAGCGTCTGCATGATCGCAGCGTGCTCGATGCTCTCGAGCGTCTTGCCCGCCAGCGACATGACCTCGCGACTCGGCCCGTGCTCGCTGTCGTGGGCGAAGATCAGGTCCCGTGCGTGCAGCACCTTGCTCTGCGACATCGCGCAGGCGGTCTCGATCACGTTTCGTAGCTCGCGCACGTTGCCCGGCCAGTCGTAGTTCTGCAGCACCGAGATCGAATCCGGGGCGGCGGTGACGCCGGGCTTGACGTGCTGCAGAATCGCGTCGACCAGCAACTCGATGTCCTCGCGTCGATCCCGCAGCGGGGGCAGGGCCAGCACGACCACCGAGATACGGAAGTAGAGGTCGTCGCGGAAGCGACCGCGCTTGACCTCGTCCAGCAGCGAGCGGTTGGTGGCGCAGATGACGCGGACGTCCACCGGAAGGCGGCGCGATCCACCGACGCGCTGGATCTCCCGCTGTTCTAGCGCGCGCAGCAATTTGGGCTGCAGCTCCGGCGCCAGCTCGCCGATCTCGTCGATGAAGAGCGTGCCGCCGTCCGCCCGCTCGAAGGCGCCCTGGCGCTGCTCGGTGGCGCCGGTGAACGAGCCCTTCTCGTGGCCGAAGAGCTCGCTCTCGATCAGGTTGGCGGCGACGGCCCCGGCGTCGAAGACGACGAAGGGGCCCTTGCGACGCGGACTGGCTTGGTGCAGCGCGCGCGCCACCAAGTCCTTGCCCGTCCCGGTTTCGCCCTGCACGCTGACCGTCAAATCGGTCGGCGCGATCTTCTCGAGAATGCCGAAGATCTCCCGCATCCCGCGGCTGCGCCCAGCGAGCTGGCCGAAGTGCGCCGCATGCGACGCGTCGACGCGCTTCTCCTCCTTGCCCGGTATGAAGCGAACGGCGGTGCGACCGAGCTGGATCACGACCTCGCCGTGCACAACCGCTTCGCGGATCGACATGCCGGCGACCATCGTGCCGTTGGTGCTCTCGAGGTCACGCAGCGCGAACCCGCCTTCGGTGTGGCGAATCTCACAGTGGTGTCGGGAGACCGAGGGGTCCGCCACGCTCAGGTCATTGCTCGGCGCCGAGCCGATGCGGATCAGGGGGAGGTCGATGTTACGCTCGAAACGCTTGCCGTCGGGCTGCAGCACCACGAAGCGTCCAACGCGGTAGGAGAAGGCGGGCCGCGCGTCGGTCAGCAAGGGCAGCGTCGGCTCGTCCAGACCGTCCGGATCGAGCTCGGCCACCACCTGCGTTTCGCGCGAGACGCGAACCTGACCTTCACGTTGATTCACAGGCCGAATCGTAGGGCATGCGATTTTCTCCGTCAATTGGTGCGACCCGCAGCGGCCGGCAGCGACGCGACGCCCGGGGCGCTGGTCGAGAGGGATCGGGCGAGCAGGTTTGGTGAGGGGAGCTGAGGACGCAGCTCGACGTTACCGTCGCGATCGAAGTTAACATAATACACATTATCGGCCATTGACGAATGCATTCAGGTTGACGCTCCAAAGCGCGCCACGACATACTGCCGCGGTCCGGTCAGCCACGCTGGTTGTGGCGCGCCCTCGTAGCTCAGCTGGATAGAGCGACGGTTTCCTAAACCGTAGGTCACACGTTCAACGTCGTGTCGCACGCCAGTCGTATCAGGCACCAGGCGTATCAGGCGCCGGGTCATCAGGCGCACGGGTCGCATCAGGCGCACGGGTCGCATCAGGCGCACGGAGCGTATCAGGCGCACGGAGCGTATCAGGCGCACGGAGCGTATCAGGCGCACCGCGAGCGTGGCGGGCCGCGCTCGTGGCGCTGATCGCCGTGCAGACGGTGGGCCGCACGCTGGTGGCAGCGCACACCGGGCTCGGCGACGTCGAGGCCTACTACTGGACCTGGTCGCAGGCGCTGGCCGGTGGCTACCTCGACCACGGGCCGGTGGTCGCCGTGTTGATTCGTGCGGGCACCGCGTTGGGCGGCGATCGCGCCTGGATCGTGCGGCTGCCCTTCATCCTCTGCTCGGCGGCAACGCTGGCCGTGGCTGCCGTCGTGGCGCGTCGGATGGCGAGCGGCGTGGCGGGCGCGTCGCTGCTGGCCTGCGGCGCGGTCCTGGCGATGCCGATGTTCACGCTCGCGGGCGGCGCCGCCAACCCCGACGTGCCGCTGGGCCTGTGGACGGTGCTGCTCTTGGCCTTGCTCGTCGGGCGGCCCCTCGGTGTGCGACGGGCCATGTGTGCCGGCCTGCTGGTGGGCCTGGCGATCAGCACCAAATTGCTGGGCCTGCTGCTCGCGCCCTGGGTGCTGCGGCGCGCTTGGATCGCCGCGCGGCGCTGGCCCACGCTGGCGGCAACCGTCTCGGGAATGCTGCTGGGTGCGCTGCCGCCGCTGGTCTGGAACGCCACGCATGGCTGGGTCAGCCTGCGCTACCACTTCGTGCTGCGCCACAGTCGTCCGGCGGGACCGAGCTGGGAGAATGCGGCCAAGTTGATCGCCGGGCAGCTGGGCTACGTGTCGCCCTTCGTGCTGGTCGCTCTGCTGCTGCTCGCCGTCGCGCTGTGGCGCGAGCGAGCGTCGGTCGAGGCGATCGACCCGGCGGCAGACGTGCTCTGGGCCGCGCTGCCCGCGCTGATCGGGGGTTGGGCGCTGATCCTCCTGATCCCCAGCGCCGAGCCGCACTGGCCGGCCTTCGGCTACCTGCCGCTGGCGTGTGCGCTCGGCCGCGTCTGGCCGCAGTGGCACGCGGCGCGACCGCGCGCCCTGCGGCGGTGGACGGGCGCGGCGCTGGCCTGGTCCGCGCTGATCGCCCTGGTCCTGCACCTGCATGTGCTGACCGACCTCGGCGTGCGCACGATGCCTTCGGCCTACGTGGCACGCTACGACCTCAGCAACGAGCTGCGCGGTTGGCCCGCGGTCGCGGAGGCGGTGGCGGTGGCGCTGAGACGCGGGTCCGCGGCTCGGCCGGGGCGGACGGTGCTGGTGGCTGGCTGCCACTACACGAGCTGTGCGCAGCTGCGGTTTGCCGCCACCGGTCGGTTTCCGGTCGTCTGCCCGTCGCCGCGCCTCGATCAGTTCGACCTCGCCGGCGACGGGGACGGCTCGCGCCGACGAGGGGTCGATCTGCTCTACGTCGAGGACGAGCGCTTCCCCTACCCGGCCGCCACGCTCTATCGCTGCGCCGGGATCGTGGCCGAGGACGCGGTCGAGATCCGCCGCGCCGGCCGCAAAGTGCGCCGATTCGCCCTGCAGTGGTGCTTGGGCTTTGCCGGGCTCAAGGCCCAGCACTGGCCGCCGCGCCCTGACACACTGGCCGTGCGTTGACAGGCCGCGAGAGCAGCCCCTATATTCGCGCCGCCATTTTGCGACGGGCCCCCCAATGAAGCTTTTCAAAGCCAAGATCCCTGTGATCGCTCGTGACCTCCTCGACCAGTTGACGGCCGACCACGACCTCGAGCTCAACGACCGGCAGGAGGCCGAGCTCGACATCCAGAGCGTGCTCAACGAGTACCTGCGCCTGGAGCGCGACCTGACCGACCGGGCCAAGGACATGCTGGAGGCGCGCAGCCTCTCGTTCGGGCAGTTCGGCCGCGTCAAGCGCACGCTCGCCGAGCAGAGCGGCGTCGGCAGCGGTGACGAGCCGATCGTCTGGATGTGCAATCAGATCCTCGAGACCTTCATGCAGTCCCCCGCGGTCGACGAGGTCTTTCGCGAGGACAGCGAGCTGCGGAGCAAGATGAAGGTCATCATCCGGCGCCACATGCTCGTCGACGAGGAGCTCGACCAGGAGGTGCGCGATCGCATCAAGAACCTCCAGGAGGGCGGCGCGAGCTGGGACGTCGAGTACGCGCGGGTGATGGATCAGATCCGTCACAAGCGCGGGTTGGACAAGGCCTAGGTGCCACGCGGCCGGAGCCTGGCGCGGCACCGCGCTCGGCCCGCCGCCGGCCAGCAGATCGAGGCGATCGCGGAGCTGCTCGCGAACGCCGGCGCGCCCGCGCCTGACGCCGCGCGCACCGTGCTGGCCTTGCTGGGTGCCGAGGCCGGCATCTGGACGCCCGCGTGGCGCCTCGACCTCGACCTCGACCTCGACCGTCCACGTCCAGCGCCGAGCGTGCCGCCCTCTGCGCACGCCAAGGTTCCGCCACCGGCAGACCCCGCCACGGGATCGGGTCGCGTGGTCATCGTGGCCGAGCGGCGCGACGTGGGGCGACTACTCGGGCAGCTGGCACGGGCGCGTGCCGTGCCGCTGGCGGCGGTGATCGCGGCGCCGGCGCCAGCCTGGCGCGCCATCCTGGCTGGACTGGGTCGGAGCGCGGCGCCGCCGATCGTCCTGCTGGCCGCCGAGACCCGCCTCTCGCCGGCCGCGGTGGCGAACCAGCTCGCAGCGACCCCGTGCCGGGTCGTGGTGCTGCTGGCGGGTGCGGCCCGCAAACTGCGCTGGCCGCGGTCACTGCCCTACCGGCCGAGCGTCGCCGACCTCCCGGCCGCGAGCTGGCTCGAGGCCTGCGGCTGGCCTGTCTTCCAGACCCCCCAGGAGGCCGTGGGCGCGGCCCGCCTGCTGGCCGCCGGCGTGGAGCCGCGCGGCGCCTGCCCACGCCTGCTGACCGCGGGTGGGAAGCTGGCCGGGTTGCTGGCGGAGACCCTGAGCGCGGCGGGGGTGCCGACCGCCGGCGAAGAGCGGCCGGCGCGTGCGATCGGCTCGCCTCGGGCGCGTCGCGGCGCAGCGACGGCGGATCGGCTTGGCGTGGAGTCCGAGGGCGCGGCGCCGCTCCGCCTCGCGGCCGGCCCAGATCCGGCGGCGCCCGGCCGCCGCACGCTGGTGCTCCGCATCGATCCCCGAGCGACGCACTGGAGCAGGGCGCTCCCGGGACCTTGCATGTCGATCTCGCCGACCTACGAGCCCTCGGAGGGCTGCTCCGCGTGGCGGGGTTGACCGCGCCGCGCCAGGACCCGCCGGCCGCGCCGCCGGCCCGGCGCCGCAGCGGCCGCGCGCTGCCCTCCCCTGCCCCGGCGCGTGCCGCGGAGGCCGCCGCCCGGGTCAGGGAGCTGCGTTGGTCGCAGGGTCCACGGCTCGGGGACCTGGCCACGAAGGAGCTCCTGGGCGGCTTCGGCCTCGCTGCGCCACCGGAACGCGTTGTGCGGTCGGCCTCGGCAGCCGCGCTGGCGGGCGATGGGGGCCCGGCCACGGTGCGGGTGCTGGCCAGCGGCCCGACGCCGCCCCTCGCCTGGGGGGGCGAACGTGGCAACGTCGTCTCCGCCCCCCAAGCGCGGCAGGCCTTCCGCGACGTCGTGGCCGCATGTGGGCGCCATTGGCCGCGGGCGACCATCACCGGCGTGCTGGTCAGTCGCGTGCCGCCGCTGCTCGCTGAGAGGCTGGCCGGCGGGCTGATCCGCCTGGGGGCCGAGAGCATGATCTACCTGCGCTGGATCGACGAGGCACGGCCCCGGAGTCCCTG
Organism: Pseudomonadota bacterium; assembly: GCA_016702545.1. Taxonomy (GTDB): domain Bacteria; phylum Myxococcota_A; class Polyangia; genus JADJTL01. Next base: position 63,124 of record JADJDT010000025.1, read on the forward strand.
GGTTCTGGCGCGCTTCCC
>JADJDT010000026.1 GCA_016702545.1 Pseudomonadota bacterium
AGTGCGCGCGCTGCAGCAACGCCTGCCCGGCCTTCAACACTGATAAGCCGCTCAGCCCAATGGAGCTGGTGCTCGACCTGAAGCACGAGATCCAGCAGCGCGGCGAGCTGTTGCTGCGGCTCTCGCAGCCCGGCTGGGAGGCGCTGCAGGCCGGCGCCGGCGAGGTGGACGCGGCGACGGCTCTGCCGCCGGGCGACCGCGAGCTGCTGGCGACGCTGAAGGCGCTGCCGCCGCTGGTCGGCGGACGGATCAAGGACGAGACGCTGTGGGCCTGCACCACCTGCGGTGCCTGCGAGGCGGAGTGTCCCGTCTTCATCGAGCACCCGCTGAAGATCCTGCAGATGCGGACGCACCTGGTGCTCGAGCAGGGGCGGCAGCCGCCCGAGCTGGCGCGGATGTTCCGCGGGCTCGAGAACAACCAGAACCCCTGGGGCCTCGGCGCCGACCAACGGATGGACTGGGCCGCGGGCCTCGACGTGCCGGTGCTGGCCGAGAAGGGGCGCGCCGAGTACTTGCTGTGGATCGGCTGTGCGGGCTCCTTCGACGATCGCGGCCAGAAGATCGCGCGCGACTGGGTCGCCCTGTTGCAGCAGGCAGGCGTGGACTTCGCCGTGCTCGGGGCCGAGGAGGGCTGCACCGGCGACGCGGCGCGCCGCGCGGGCAACGAGCTGCTCTTCCAGACGCTGGCCGAGGCCAACCTCGAGCTCTTTCGGCGCTACGAGGTGCAGAAGATCCTCGTCTCCTGTCCGCATTGCTTCCATAGCTTCAAGCACGAGTACCCGCAGCTCGGTGGCCAGTTCGAGGTCTGGCATCACAGCCAGTTCTTGGCGCGCCTGGTCGCCGAGGGGCGCCTCCAGCCGACGAGCAAGCTGACGGAGCCGGTGGTCTTTCACGACCCCTGCTACCTCGGGCGCTGGAACCACGAGTACGAGGCCCCGCGCGCCCTGCTGGCCCAGCTCGGTCCGACGCAGACGGACGGCAGTGGCGCGCCGCCGCGCGAGCTGCCACGACACCATGCCAAGAGCTTCTGCTGCGGTGCGGGCGGCGCACGGATGTGGGTCGAGGAGGACGCCCCGCGCGTCAACGTCGAGCGCAGCCGCGAGGCCGCGGCGAGCGGCGCCAGCGTGGTCGCCACGGCCTGCCCCTTCTGCAACGTGATGCTGGGCGACGGCATGAAGCAGCTCGACTGCGACGAGCGCGTCGAGGTCCTCGACGTGGCGCAGCTCCTGGCCCGCAGCACCGGCGCGCGGCCGCGGTCGGCGGCCGGGCGTGAGGGCGGGAGCGCGAGCGCCTGAGCCGACGGGGACGATCGCTTGGGACGCACATCGTCCGCGTTTTGACTTCATCGGGAGCGGCCAGTATCGTGCCACCATGTTGAGATCGTGTCGGTTGGCGCGAGCGCGGCCTGGGCTGTGGGCGTGGGCGCTGACGTTAACGTTGGCGCTGCGCTGATCGGAGTCGGCTGCGGCGATGAGGGCAAGCCGACGCCAGGTTTCGCGGGGCCCTGCGACACACCGATGGCGGCGGTGGTCGGCTGCCCGGCCGCCGGTGTGGGCAGCCTGGCGCCGCTCTCGGCCATCGACGGCGCCTGCGACCGGCTCGTGAGCTGCGGCATCCTCGCCGCGGAGTATCTGGTGCCGGCCGGCGGCGGTCGAGAGCATCGGCTCGACTACCGCTGGTGCGTCGACCTGCTGCGCCAGCCCCCCAACGATCCCTGCGCCGGCACGCGCCTCGACGCCGACGTTCGCGACGCGGCCGTAGCTTGCATCCTGACCACGCCCTGCACGGCGCTGGGGCTGCCGCTCAGTCAGAAGCTCAAGGGCAGCGAACGCGATCCGCTCGACCGCTATAGCTGCAACAACGACAGTGCGATTTGGACCGCGACGGTCTGCGACCATGGCTTGCTGCGTTACTAGCGCATCAGCCGCGCCGAGGCGTGCTGCGCGGCGCCGCTCGCGGCGCGGGCCCGCCGCGCTGCGCGCGCTGTGGGTGGCGACGCTGCTGAGGCTCGGCTGCCGCCGCCGCTCCGAGCGAGCCGCAGCGACCGGCCGCGACGGACCAGGACCAGCGCAATGCCCTGCTCGAGCTGCTGCAGCGCCGGCCCCGCAGCCTGGACGTCGAGAGCTGGCGCGCGCAGCGGCGCGAGGCGGCCCGCGAGCTGGGCCGTCTGCGCGAGCCACGGGCGGTGGCGACGCTGCTGAGCATCGTCGGCGCCGAGCGCTTCGACGTCATCCTCGAGATCGCGATCGATGCGCTGGGCAACATCGGCGACGCGCGGGCAATCGAGCCGCTGCGGGCGCTGCTGAGCGATCCCTCGCTCGATGCCTACGTGCGTGACGCGACGGCGACCGCGCTCGGCAGGCTCGGCGCGGCCGCGCCCGCGACGACCCCCACCACGGGCGCGGGCGTGCCGACCGAGGGCGCGGGACTCGGGGCGACCGGCTCGGGCACGACCACGGGCGCGCCCGCCCTGACCGGCACCGACTCCGGCCCGCCGCCGCCTGCGGTCGAGGCCAAGGCCGGTGGCGCCGGGGGGCGGCGACTGAGCTTTGACCAGCTCCATCCGCCGCCAGCGCCGCGCATCGCCACCGATGCGCTGGCCGTCGCCGAGCGCCTCGAGTTCGTGGCGAGCAGCGGCGAGCTCGGCTGGGACGGGGGGGCCGACCGGGTGCGCGCCGCCCTGGCCCTTGGGGCGCGCTATCGCCGACAGCTCGAGCGCCCGAGGATCGGCTACTCGATCGACGCGGCGACGGACCTCGACTTCCGCGTGATCGATCCGCCGCGGGCCGACGACACGAGCTGGATGCTGCAACACGGGCTGCGACTGCGGCCGGAGCTGCGGTACTACCCATTTCTCACCGATCTGCCGCGGCTCTGCGGACAGGTCAGCGGCGGCCTCGATTACGGCTTCGGCCTGGGTAGCCCCGCGGCCGCGCTGGAGCGGCGCACGAGCTTCGGCGCGGTCGCCAGCGTCGCGCTGGGGCCCGCCTACGGGCGGATCTACGACCTCGGGCCACGCCTGCGGCTGCAGCGCTTCGAGCGCGTGCTGCGCCGCTCGGGCTGGATCGACCAGCCCCTCGATCCGGTACTGGCGAATCGTCTGGTGGCGAGCTGGTACGCGCTGCGCGACAGCATCGGGTCGTTCGCGCAGCTCGGACACGCGCTACGGGCGCTGCGCGAGAGCGGCGTGCTCGCCGCGGAGCTCGACGCGGCGACGATCTACCGCCTGATCCGCGTGCTCGATGATCCGCAGCTCGACGAACGGCGCGCCGGGTACCTGCTGCGCTTGGGCTACGGCTACGCGCGGCAGGTCGTGCTCGACGCCGCGGACCACGATCTCGGCTTCCTCTACGCCAGCGCCGAGGGGGCCTGGCAGCGCAGCTCGGTGCGCGAGCGCTTCGCCCAGCTGCGCGTGACCTGGAACCAACTCGAGCGCGACAGCTACGCCATCGACGCCGAGGCCGGGCAACGTTGGTACCTCTACAACCGCGCCCTCGACCCGCTGGGCGTGCTCGGGGTCTCGGCCAGCGGGGGGATCAGCCAGCCGCAAGACGCGGCCTTCGAGGGCGCGGGCATCGCCTACCAGGTGCTGGCTGGCGGCACCTATGCGCGCTACTTCTCACGCGGCTCACGCGTCGAGGCGGCGCTGCGCGCGGGCCTCGACCGTCGGGGCGGACTCGTGCTGCTGACCTTCAGTGCCCGCTATGGCGTGGCCGGCGGCGCCTACGCAGCGAGCAGCGGTCGCTGAACCCGAACGCCCCGAACGCCCCGCCGAGTCACTAGCGCTGGCCGCCCGCCGAGTCGCTAGCGCTGGCCAATCGTGCACATCTGGCAGCGAAAGCGGCCGTGATGGATCAGCGACTCCGGCCAGCTGCTGACGCGCACGACGTGGTGCGCGCAATAGACGTTGCCACAGCGATCGCAGCGGAAGCCGCGTCGACTCCAGACCGGGCCGCGGAAGCGACGCTTGCGCGGCCAGGTCACCTTGCGCCCGCACATCCGGCAGTCGCAGGTCGTCTCGACGCGAAACGACAGCGGGGAGCGCGCCGGCGCGCGCTCGGCCACCCGCCGCCGCACCGGACTCGAGGGCTCCTCCTCGGTCGGGACCGGCGCGCGCGCGGCGTCGGGTCGCGCGGGGGCGCCAGCGGCGAGCGAGCGCGCATTGCCACGCGCCGTCTCCCGCGCCAGGGCCGGGGTCTTCTCGGTGATGACGCGACCCACGCCACCGTCGCTGTCGGTGTCCTCGGGTCGGGCGCCGCCGCCCGGTCGGGTCGAGGCGCTGGCCGCACCGGCCCGGCTCGAACCCCCGCGACCCAGCGCGGCCTCACCGCTGCCGACGGCACCGCGCTGCGACGTCCGGGCGTCGCCGTCGCGCGCGAGGCGGCGCAGGATCGCCTTGCGCACGTCCTCCTCGCGAAAGAGGCTGCGTTGGCCGAACATCACGGTCTCGTGCTCTTCGGCCTCCACCGGCTCCGCCGTCGGCTCCCGAGCCGGGAGCGCCGGGATCGTGGGCAGGGACGCATCGGCGGTCACCAGCGATGCGAGCGCGACCGCGTCGCGGCCGAGCGTGGCCAGCGGGCTCTTCCTCGCCGCGGCGCCGGCGCGCCCCGCCGTGTCGACGCCCGCTCCTGGCGCGCGCGCCGCCGGCCGGCCGCGATCTCCGGCTGGCGCTGCCGCAGCACCACGATCGGCGGGTGCGCCAGCGCCTCGACCACTGCTCTCGAGCGGGTTGAGGTGCGAGGGCGGGTCGATCAGCGTGGCTTGCTCTTCGCGCTCCACGGGCGAGGGCGCATCGGCCCCGCGCTTGACCGCGTCGGGCCGGGGCCCGGCGCCGGGTCCCGCGTCCTGCTTGGGGAGCTTGGTCTTGTTGCCGCCCAACGAGTGTTTCCCCGTCCGTGCTGGGTCAAGGGCCAGCGTGCCGACCCGCGCTGTGCACACCGAGGGCTAGCATCGGGCAAATCGCGTCCCGGAGCAAGGCGCCGACGCGGGGTGGGTCGTGGGGGCGCCGACGCCGCGGCTGTCGACGCGACCCGCGCCGGCGACGAAGCGCAGGCGCCAGCGTCGGCGGGACGGGTGCCGATGGTGTGCGCCGTCGGGCGGCGCCGAGCTCCTCAGCGCCGCAGCAGCAGGTAGATCGCGCCCGCGCCGCCGTCGCTGGCGCGGGCGCTGCAGAAGGCCATCGTGCACGGCGCCAGGGGGCCCTGCAGCAGCCAGGTCTTCAGCTGCTCCTTGAGCACCGGTACGCCGCCGGGGGAGTGCAGCCCGCGGCCGTGAACGATCAGCACGCAGCGCAGGGCGCGCCGACGGCTCTCCAGCACGAACTGCTGGAGCCGCGTCTGCGCCTCCTGGCGGCTGGCGCCGTGGAGGTCGAGGCGGGCCTCCACCGCCAGCTCGCCGCGGCGCAGACGGCGCAACCAGCGTCGATCGATACCCTGGGCGAGGCCCTCGATCGCCTCGTCGCCAAGGCCGAGGTCCACGACGGAGGAGCGCTCGCCGAAGGGCGGAGACGCCTCGCCGCGCTGCTGCGAGGCGTCGGCGGGTCGGACCCCGCCGCTGCGCCGGGGTCGTCGGTGTCGCGGCACCGGCGCCTCGGCCCGCTGCGGCGCGACGTCGGCCACGGCCTCGGCAAAGAGCTGCTGCGCGTCCGCTGCGATCACCGGAGCGGACGCCACGGTCCTCGCTGCGGCCGGCGCCGGCGCCGGCGCGGCGGGCAGGCGGGGTCGCACGGGCGCGGACGCGGGTACGGGCGCGGACGGCGCGGACGGCAGCGCTGCGCGCAGTGGACCGAGGTCTTGGAACGATCGCAGGGGGTCGGGTCGTTGGTGCTTCACCGCGGGCTCCGCACGGCCACGGCCTCACGGTGCCATGCCGCGCGCCGTGGGGCCAGCGCGGCGCCTGCTGCGCCATTCGGACGCGCGCTCGCGGATCCGGGGGGGCTTGCGGCGAGCGCGCTGACGGGCCTGTGCTGACGGGGCTTGCTGACGGGGCTTGCTTGCGGGCGCGAGGTTGCCTAACGTCGCGGCATGAACCCGGCAGTCATCTGCACCACGTTCTTCGATGCCGCGCGCCTGACGACCCTGATCGGCGAGCTCTCGGTACCGCAGCTCAAGGCCGTCCTGAAGAGCGGTGGCATCAAGATCAAGTCCAGCGCCACCGTGATCAGCCCCAGCCGCCGTCGCGCGCAGTGGGGTCAGCAGGCCGTGCAGGCCATCGGCGCCGGCAATGACGAGCTCGCGGCGGAGCTGCTGCAGCAGTTTCTGCTGCAGCACCGGCGGCAGCTGCTGATCGACTACCTCGATGCGCTGGGCGTCAAACACAACGCGGGTGAGACCGATCAGGGCTTTCTGAGCAGCGCGAGCGCCGAACGCGCGCGCGAGTGCGCCGCGCTGCTGCTGGCCCGTCACGATCCGGCCGAGACCGCAGCCTATCTGAGCTACATCGCCTTCCAGCAGCGATCGACGGTCTTCGAGGGCTGGGCGCCGCTGCTGCGCGTGGCCGTCGCGCCGACGCCCCCCGCAACGACCGATCAGCCCTGAGGCGCCCGGCACGGCGCCCGTCAGACGCGCCGCGGGGGGACCTCACGCATCCGTGGATCCTTGGGGCGCGCCTCCCGGCCGCGATCGCTCGGGCCGGACTCGGAGGGATCCGCGCCGACCGCGGGCCGGTCCTGAGCCGCGGGCGCCGCCGCTGCCTCGTCACCGCTGGCGTAACCAGCGGCCAGCGGCGCGCCGCCGCGGCGGGCGCGCTGCTCGGGATGGATCTCGAGCACGCAGCGGCCCTCCTGGAAGATGCGCGCCACGCCGGTGGTCTCGGACACGGCGATGGCGATCGACTCGGTGTCCTGGGAGATGCCCGCCGCCGCCATGTGTCGCGCACCGAGCCCGAGCGGCAGCGAGATCTGCTTGTCCTTGACCTCCTCGAACTTGAGGTAGCGGCCGGCCGAGAGCACCACGCCGTCCTCGCGGATGATGAAGGCCCCGTCGAGCACGGCGAAGTTCTTGATCGCGTCGCGCACCTTCGGGTTGAGGATGTTCTTCTCGTTCTCCGAGTAGCCCTGGAAGGGGTTGAGGGTCAGCTGCCGCGACTTCTCCAGCACGGCCGCCGTGTCGCCGACGACGAGGATGGTGCCGAGCGGGTGTCCCTCCCAGCCGTCGCGCGCGATCTCCACCGCCAGGTCGATCACCGACTCGAGGATCGTCGATGGGATGCGATCGGTGCCGACCACGCCGAAGCCGGTATCGACGCTCTGGGAGTCGTCCCCGCCGATCGTCACGACCATCAGCGTGTCGGGGTACGAGGCGGGGCCACGACCCATCACGCCGAGCACGACCTCGCCCTCCTTCAGCAGCCCCTTGGCGATGCCGCCGACCAGCGCGATCTTGAAGCGCTCCTGCCGCGGGATGTCGTAGGTGGGCATCGGCAGGGTCTCGATCCCCATCGCCTCGATCACCTGCCGCTGCGCGTCGCTGGTCACGGCTTGCACGAGCTTGCGTCGCGCGGCCGACTTCGGGCGCACCAGCTCCTCGGGCAGCGGCAGATCGCCGATGTAGAGCAGGTGCCGGAACTCGGGCTTCCCCGCCAGCACCCCGGCGGCGCGCAATAGCTCGATCTGGATCGGCGTAATGATTTCCATCCCCTCAATCCGCATAGCGGCTGCGCGCCAGCCGCATCAGGGCCTCGCGCGCGCAGGGCTCGGCATAGCCGAACTGCCGCTCGAGGCGTTCCAGCAGCGCGCGCGCCCGGCCGAGGTCGTCGGGCGACAGCCCCGCCTGCTCGCCGGCCAGCAGTTGCAGCGCCTGCCCGAGTAAGCGCCGCACGCGCTGGTGCTGCTGCTCGTAGTAGCGCTCGCGCAAGCGCGTCAGGTGCTGGGGAAAGACCTCGGCGTATTCCGGCCGGCGGTCCGGGTGATCGAGCGCCCAGGCGCCGATACGCGAGATCAGGCCGCGGCGGAAGTCGTCGACGTTGCCCTCCACGCCGAGCGTGCGCTCGACCTCCGCGAGCAGCCGCGGATCGGGGTCCTCCTGCGCGCCCGTCACCGGGTTGGTCAGCTTCTCCTTGCGCACGTGGTGCGTGACCTGCGTGAGGTAGCGGGCCAGCAGCTCGCCGTGTCGCGACTCTTCGACCAGCCCCGTCGCCGCGTGCAGCTCCTCGTCGAGGCGATCGAGACACCACTGGCGCACGACCTCGGCGAAGGCGCGATGGTTCGCGTAGCCCTCGCCTTGGGGCTCCTGGCGCAGGAATTCGTAGACCGCCGTCTCGCCGGCCAGCTGTTCGAGTTGCTGCAGCACGGCCTCGGGGCTGAGACAGCCGTGCTGCGCGGCCTGCGCGGCGTTCATCAACGCGGTCTTGACCTCGCGCGCCGAGGCCCCCGTGCGCCCCTCGTAATAGAGCGCTGAGCTGCCCTCGCGCCACAGCGCCTCGACGTGGGCGCGCAGCGTCTTGGCCTGCTCCTCGCTGAGGCCCGCCGGCGTCGTGCCGTCGGCATAGAGCAGCGCCTTGTCGCGCGGCGACAGCTTGGCCACCAGGGTGCGAAGCGGCTCCTCGAAGTGCTTGGGGTCGGGTCGTCGCAGCCGCGTCAAGACGGCCCACAGGGCCGCCGCCTCGGTCACGTGCGGGGCCGCCGGCTTACCCGGTTGCGCCTCGCGCAGCTGTAGCTCGTAGATCTGCTGCTCGCGGCGGAAGTCGAGCAGGTAGGGCACGCGCACCAGCTCGAAGCGCGCCTTGAACGACATCCACTCCGGGCTCTCCATCAGCGCGTTGAGGTGGTTCTCGTTGGCGCTGCCGATGAAGACCAGATCGACGAAGAGCGTGACCTGGGGCAGCGCGACCTGTCCGCTCTCGACCGCGGCCAGCAAATACTTGAAGGCCTCGAGCGGTCGCTTGAAGAGGTCGGCGAAATCGATCAGGCCGCGGTTGGCGCGCACCAGCTCGCCGTCGGCCTCGTAGAGCGCCACGCTCTGCAGGGCGGAGGGCAAGGCGGCGAGGCTGCGGTCGCCGGTGACCTGGCGGAGCGTGGCATCGACCGCCATCTGCGGCTCGACGCGCGCGGTGCCGACGCGATAGCGCCGCGAGACGTAGAGCCGCTGCACCTGGACATGGCGCAGCACCCGCAGGAAGTCGCCCTCGTAGGCCGAGAGCAGCGCCTCGTAGACCTGCTTGCACTTGAAGCAGAGGTCTCCTTTGCCGAGGTAGTCGCCGAGGGCGGCCGCGGGGGCGGTGGCGCCGGCACCGAGGGAGTCGAGCAACTCCGCGCGCCGGGCCGCGGGGATCAGCAGCAGCGGATGATCGTGCACGTCGCAGTGCACGCGGGCATCGATCGCCGTGTCGTCGAGGTGGGCATAGCTCTGCAGGCGCGGCGCGCCACGCTCGGCAGCGTCGCCGAAGCCGATCCCGGAGCGCTCGATCGCCTGGGTCGGGAAGACCCAGCTGAAGCAGTAGAGCGCCCCCTCGTCGCGGCCGCTGTAGTGCTCCATCCCCCGCGCGAGCAGATCGATGGCGGTCGACTTGGCGCTGCCGTTGGGGCCATGCAGCAGGATGAAGCGATCGATGCGCCCCTGGCGGACGAAGTTGCGCAGCACGCGATAGAGGTCGTTCTGCAGCGACTCTTGGCCCACCAGCCGGCCGCGGCCCTGGTCCCAGGGGGCGTCGAAGAGGCGAAAGCGCTGCTGGGTACCGACGGGCGAGCTGACCTGCTCGGTGCCGTAGTGCTCGAACATGTCGCAGAGATACTGTGCCGCCCCGCGCAGGTGCACGCGCGGCGCCTGCGCCACCAGCTCGAGGTACTCGGCGTACGACAGCAGGCGCTTGTTGGCCGCGAAATCGTCGCTGACGGCACCGCCAAGGGTTTGCAGGCGCTCGGCCACGGCGGGGCGCGTCGACGGCGCGGAGGGCGGGGCCTCGCGCGAGCGGCTCATCGGGCGCTCACCCGCCAGCTCACGGGCGCGGTCGCCAGCTCGCACTGGCTCTCGGTGCAGACGCTGAAGCGCAGCTCGCCCTGGAGCGCGTACGCGCCCGCTGCCGGCAGCCTGAAGCTGGGACGGAGCAAGAGCTGCTTCACGGTTAAGGTAGTGGCCTCCCCCTTACCCATCGTGCGCTCTGCCGGCGTGACCGGCGCCGGCGCCCGCACCACCAGCCTCACGGGGTACTCGAGGTTGATCTTGTAAGGGGCCACGGGCGTGACGGAGACGGCGGCGATGGCCTCGCCGCCCGCGGCCACGACGGGTGGGGCGATCAACTGCAGCCGGTAGAGCTGGGCGCCGGCCGCCGCCGCCGGCTGGGCGGTCGTGACGCGGGGCGCGGGCGCCTCCGCAGGGCTACCCGCAGGCCGGTCGCGACACGCGCCCACGAACACCAGCGGTGCGACCACCAGCGGTGCGACCACCAGCAGCGCGAGCCCCCACCCTGCTGCCCGTCCGTCTCGCACGCTCAACCTCCCGATCGCCGGTGCCCCAAGTTACCACGAGCCTGCGCGCTGACCAACGAGATGCAGGCCCGCTCCGCGCGGCCGCGCGCGGTCGTTGCCCGGGTCGAGCGTCGCCGCTACATTAGAAGGCGCGTCGTTCGACGCGTGCCTCCTATCGATGCAACTTGCCCAACAGCTCGGCCGCTACCACATGCTCGACCGCATCGCCTATGGGGGCATGGCGGAGATCTTTCGCGGCAAGACCTTCGACAGCGAGGGCCGCGAGCATCTGGTGGCGATCAAACGGCTCTTTCGCTCGCTCGCCGAGGACGACGCGTTTCTGCAGATGCTGATCGACGAGGCGCGCATCGCCAGCGTGCTCAATCACCCGAACATCGCGCGGGTCTACGAGTTCGCGCGCTGCGACGACGAGTACTTCCTGGCGATGGAATACGTCGACGGCAAGGACCTGCGCGCGCTGATCGACCTCGGGCGCACGCGCGGCATCCTGCTGCCGATCGAGCACCTGGTCCTGATCATCAGCGATGCGCTGGACGGGCTGCACTTCGCTCACGAACAGGTCGATGCCGACGGCCGGCCCTTGGACATCGTGCATCGCGACGTCAGCCCCTCGAACGTCTTGGTGTCCTACGCCGGCGCGGTCAAGCTCTGCGACTTCGGCATCGCCAAGGCCACGCTCTCACAGGTGCAGACGCGCGCTGGCGTGATCAAGGGCAAGATTCGCTACATGAGCCCGGAGCAAACGCGCGGGCTGCCGCTCGACCGCCGCAGCGATGTCTTCAGCATGGGCGCGGTGTTCTACGAGCTCTTGACCCAGCGTCCGGCCTTCGAGGCCGAGAGCGACATGGGGCTGATCGTGCGCGTGCGTGAGGCCCGCTACGAGAAGCCGACGCGCTACAACCCCGATCTTCCCCGCCCCGTGCTGCGCATCCTGCAACGCGCGCTGGCGCGCAGTCCCGAGGCGCGCTACGCGACCGCGGCCGACTTCGCCGACGACCTGCGCGGGTATCTCAGCCGCGCGCATCCGCGCTACGAGCGGCAGCAGCTGGCGCGACTGATGTCGGACCTGTTCGCGCGCGAGATCGCCGAGAGCCAGCGCCGGCTGAACGACTTCGTGCTCGGCCAGGCCGATCCCGAGGCCCTGGGGGACGATCTGCTCGGCATCCCGAGCCAGGCACACACGCTCTTCAGCCCGGTGCTGCGCAGCGAGCCGGCGACCGAGCGCTCGGCGGTGCACGAGCAGGCGGCCGGCGCGGGCCCCGCCCCCGACACCGACCCCGAGCGCGAGCTCTCGCCGCCGGCCTCCTTGCACAGCGCTCAGACGCAGCTGCTCGACCTCGGGGTGCCGGCCCGACCGGCGCCTGCGGGTCGACGCCCCGGCGCGGCAGCCGCCGAGCTCGAGCCGCTGGATGCCGAGGCGACCGGGGTGGTGGTCGACTTCGAGGCCGCGTCGGCCGCGCGGACGGTGCCCATCACGCCGACCGCGCGTGCCCTGCACGAAGCCCCGACGCTGCTGCTGGCCGTGCCGCCCGCGGCGAGCGCCGATCGGGCGCAGCGGGGCGAGGCTCCGGGAAGTGAGCGGCCCAGTTCGCCGCGGCGTCGTCGCCCCCCCTGACGCGGCGCCCAGGCCGGGCGTGGGCGAGACGCCTCAGGGCCTGGAGACGATGCGACCGGCGCCGAGAGACCACCCGCCGCGCTCGGACCGGTAGTCCTGGGGGCACCCGCCGCTGGTGGCGTGCTCAACCCAGGAGCACCGCGATGAAAGAGGAACGACAACGACGCAGCGAAGAGGTGGCCCTGCCCGACATTCCCCGCCCCGTGCTGCGCATCCTGCAACGCGCGTTGGCGCACAGTCCCGAGGCGCGCTACGCGACCGCGGCCGGCTTCGCCGACGACCTGCGCGGGTATCTCAGCCGCGCGCATCCGCGCTACGAGCGGCAGCAGCTGGCGCGACTGATGTCGGACCTGTTCGCGCGCGAGATCGCCGAGAGCCAGCGCCGACTGAACGATTTCGTGCTCGGCCAGGCCGATCCCGAGGCCCTGCTCGCATTTCGCGCCCCATGCCCACCGCGGCATCGTGCGTTAACCCGGGTGGACCTCCGGCGTGCGTCGACCCGGGTGCGGGACTCGGCGGGACGTGGGAGAGGATAAACGCACGCAGCATCAGTGCGCTGGATCGCTCGCGGCCCGAATGGCCTGTATCGGGAGCCACATTGCCGTCGGTTGCGGACGCGCCTCGGATTGGCCCTCGAGCGACTCGAAGGGTGTGAAACCGTACGTCGCGTAGAACTCGACGGCGCCGGGCTTCGCGTCGACGACGAGCCCGAAGCAGCCGACGTCATCGGCCATTTTCGCCGCGAGCCTGAACACGAAGCGAAGGAGGTGACCCCCGATGCCCATCCGCTGGGCGGACTTGTCGACGGCAAGTCGAGCAAGCCCCAGGACTGGGACGGGGTAGCGGGGTAGCTTCTTCCGCGCGCGCTCCGGCAGTTCGTCGATCTCGAGTTGGCGCGGAGCCACGGTCGCGAAACCGAGAACGCGGCGGGTATCCACCACGACGTAGGTCACCCCGATGTGGTGCCGAAACTGGTTCTGGCCGGCGTACCGGTGGAAGAACCGGTCGAGCGCCTCGTCACCAGACTGGAAGGACGAGCGACCGTCACTCGGGCGGAGCGCCCTAATCTCCATCGCGCATCAGTTCGCGGAGCGCGGCTGTCGGCTCGGCGGAGTCGGCCTGGCGCAGCATCTCCTCGCCGGTCCGCCGCGAGACGACGATGCGTGGACAAATGATGTACTCGGCAGGCAGCTCGTCCAGTGCCTGAAGGTGATGAACAAGCGCCTGCTCGATGAGGTGGCCCTTCTTGATCCCGGTCCGGCGGACGTACCTCTCCATCAGACTGCGCGTGGTCTCGGAAATCTGGGCCGAAACCTGAGTTTGCCTCGCCATCTTCAACTCCCCCGAGAAATCTACGGTCTTGTAGCTCGGCTGTCAAACCCACCTCGTTTCCACTCCTCGTTCCCTAGCACAGACAGGACTAGCACTGCTGCCGAGAAGCGGTGCTGCCGAGAAACGTTTCCAACCACCATCGGGCACAGCGCACCTCGACCGTCCGGTTGGTCACCAGGTACACCACGTCTCCGAGCTGCCGGCGTAGCGGTCGTCCCATGTCCCGCGGTTGATGCAGGTGATTGGAGAGCACGCAGAAGGCGTGCACCCGCACGCCGTAGCGTTCCGCTGCCACGGCCAGGCAGTAGCCGATAATGCCGTTGACCGTCGCCGACGGCCGCAACAGAAACTGCCGCTGGACGCACCTCCGCGTCACCAGCAGCGTCTCTCCAGCGATCACAGGCCGCGGCAGGCTCATGCAGCCCCGGGACGCTTGCAGACGACGTGCCCATCACTCCCGTGCCCAATCCTGCAGGCTTAGCAGCCCGTTGATCTATCGCTCCCGTCGCGAGGCACGGCACTGCGACCCGAGGTCGGCGTCGCGAAAACTACCCATAGCAGCGCTATGGCCACGTTTCCGCTCCTTGCCCTCGGTTCGCAGCTCCATCCCTCGCTCGGTCCGCAATAGATCAACGGGCTGTTAGCCCAAAGCGCTGCGCCTTCCGTCCGACCTTCGGTCCCGGCCCTACCGGCCGCCCGGCCGCCCGCCGCCGCTCCGGCATCCTCCGCGCGACGAAGGGCCGTCGCGCGGGGCGTCGCGCGTTGGCCCGACCATCCCCGATCATCAACCCCGGGTGGGGGCAAGGCGGCAGCGAGCGGTCCAGTTCGCCGCGTCGTCGTCGGCCCCCCTGACGCGGCGCCCAGGTTCAGGGCATGGAGACGATGCGACCGGCGCCGAGAAACCACAGCTCGAAGCGCGGCGGGGTCGTGAGCTCCAGCGCCTGCAGCAGCGCCTGCTGGTAGCGCCGCCCCTGCGGTAGGTGCTCGGCCACCCGCGCGGCCAGCTCCGCCTCGTCCCCGACGCGATCGGTCTTGTAGTCGACGATCACGAGCTCGTGGGTCAGCGGGTCGCGATAGAGCAGGTCGATGCTGCCGCTGACGTAGGCCAGCGCCTCGGCCTGGGCCGCGGCCCCGCGCCACAGCACCGGCACCTCGCGCCCGAGGACGTGGTCGGCGAGCTGGCGCAGCCGCTCGAAGAGCGGTGAGCTACGCAGCCGGTCGAGCAGCGCCGACGCGGCCGTGACCGCGACACCGGCATCCGGCAGCGCCCCGAGCTGGGCGGCGTACTGCGGCAAACGCGCGCGTTGCTGCGCCAGCGCCGCCTCGAGGTCGTGGTCGAGCACCAGCTCCTCGAGCGCGCGATGCACCAGGGTGCCCACGGCCCGCGCCGTCGCCGCGGCGCGCGCTGTCGCTGGTGGGGCCGGCGACGCGACCCGCCGGCTGGGCTCCTCCGCGCCGGCGATCGGCGCCGAGGCCACCGCGGCGAAGGGCCGGGCCATGCGCGCGCGCGCCGCCGCTTGGCCCGCTGCCGTCGCGGCCAGCTCGTGGCGCAGCGCGCTCGCCGCCGGCAGCTGCGCCTGATCGGGCCGAGCGGCCAGGCCTGGCCCGGGCGCGGCGTAGGCGCCCGCCAGGCGCCAGAGCACGCCGGCGGCGTCGCTGCAGGTGGCCTGCTCCGGGCCCTCGCTCGCGACCCGGCGCCGCAGCGCGCTCAGATCGGGTCGGGCCAGGCGGCGCTCCTGGAGCAGGTCGAGGTGCGAGAGTCGCGGGTCGCGCCGATCGTTGGCGCCTGGCCAACAACCGGCCAGCACCAGGCGCCGGCGTGGCCGCGTCATGCCGACGTAGAGCGTGCGCACCGCCTCGGCGGCCGCGACAAGCTGTCGCCGGGCGTGGATCCGCGCGAAGCCCAGCGTCTCGGCGCCGGCGAAGCGCCACTCCCAGTGCGAGCCCTCCTCCACGCACTCGTCGGCGGCCGTGCCGATCGCCGCACCCGGTCGGGTGTGCAGCCCCAGCAGGTAGACGGTGTCGAAGGTCAGCCCCTTGGCCTTGTGCAGCGTCATCACGCGGACGGCGCCCTCGCTGCCCTCGCTGGCCGGCGCCTCGGCCGCCTCGCGACGATCCGCCACGTCGCTGCGCAGCGCGCGCAGGAGCCCCTGCAGACCGCCCTCGCCGGCCAAGAGCTGCCGCTCGAGCTCGGCGAAGAAGCGCTCGAGGTTGGCCAGGCGCCGCTCGCCGAGAAAGCGAGCCGCCTCGATCGGCTCGGCACCGAGCAGCAGGCGCAGCCGCTCGACGAAGCGGTCGACGGGCTCGTGGCGCAGGGCCCACCGCAGCTCGGCCAGGGCCCGCACCGCCACGCGCAGCACCGTGCCCCAGGCACCGGTGCCTGGATCGGGGCCCGGCGCCGCCGGCGGCAAGGCGTGCTCGGCGGCGGCGATGCTCTGATCCACGGCGGCGAGCAACGCCGGGTCGGGCCGCGCGAGGGCGGTCAGTCGCGCCGGCAGGTCGTGCTGCCACAGCGGCAGCAGCGCGGCGTCGGGGACGCCGATCGCCGGTGCGCGCAGCCAGGCCACCAGCGCGACATGGTCGTTGGCGTCGGCCACGACGCGCACCAGCGTCGTGGCATCGATGATCTCGCGTCGCCGGTAGTAGCCGCGATCGCGCTCGACGACGTAGGGAATGCCGGCTTGGCGCAGGGCCTGGAGATAGACCTCCTGCGCCGTCGTGGTGCGCAGCAGCACGGCGCTGGCGCCCCAGCGTGGCGCTCCCGGCCGGCCGCCCTGCGCGAGGAGATCACGCACCAGCAGCTCGGCCTCCAGCGCGTTGGCGCGGGCCGCGGTGGTGCGCTCGCCCTCGCCCGCCGCCTGCCCCGGCATCTCCCAGGAGACCCAGTACTCGACCGCTGAAGCCGGCGCGCGACCGGCCGCTGCGGGGTCTTCCTGCGGCGGATCGAGCTCCGGCTCGGCCGCGCAGACCAGCCGTTCGAAGCGCGGTTGCAGCCCGCGGGCGGCGCGCATCACCGGTTCGATGGCCCGCTCGACCTCGGCGAGGATCGCCGCCTGCGAACGGAAGTTGAGCGAGAGCCGGCAGCGCAGCCCGTGCTGCGCGACGACCCGCTCGACGAAATCCTCGTAGGCCGCGAGGTCGGCGTTGCGCCAGCCGTAGATCGATTGCTTCGCGTCGCCGACGACCAGCAGTCCGGGGCGCCGCGAGGCTTCACCGCGGAGCGCCAGGGCCTCGACGATCGCGACCTGCATGGGGTCGGTGTCCTGGAACTCGTCGACCAGTAGCTGATCGAGCCCCTCGCGCACCTGCTCGAGCACGCGTGGCTGGTCGCGGAGCAGGGCGTGCGCGGCGCCCATGAGCTGCGAGAAGCCGACCACGCCGGCTTGGCGCAGTCGCTGCTGCAGCTCGCTCAGCAGCTCACCCAAGACGCCGGCCAGCAGCCGCAGGCGCAGCGGATCGCAGCGTCCGAGCTGGTCGAGCAGCGGACCGAGCGTGGTGCAGGCCGCGCTGGCGTCAGCCGTCCCCTGCCCCAGCCAGAGGCGCTCGCCCTTGCCGAATTCGTCGCCTGCCCATTGGCGGACGCGCTCGCGCAGCGGGCCTCGCAGCAAGGGGCGCGCGGTCGCCACGAGCTGCTCGATCGCCGGTGTCACCGCGGTCGTGGTCGCCAGGGCCGCGCAGGCCGCGGCCAGTCGCTGCGCGACCTTGACCTGCGCCTTCGCCGGCACAGGCTGCGCGTGGAGCGCGGCGAGCAGGCCGCTGAGCGGCGGCGCGAGCTGCGCGCAGAAGTCGGCGACCCGCGCTGCCGCGTAGGGCTCGTCGCCCTGCAGCGCGGCGGCGGGAACCCCGCTCGCGACCAGGGCGCGCAGGGCCGTGGCGAGCTGCCGCGCGCCGAGCCCCAGGGCCGCGAGGGCCGTCCAGCGCTCGTCGCCCGGGTCGCCGTAGGCCTCGCGCGCGCGCGCCTGGAGCAGGTCATCGATCAGCGCCGCGGTGCGCCGCCCGTCGGCGTCGACCTCGAAGGCCGGATGGACGCCGGCCGCCAGCGGGTAGCGGGCCAGCCAGCGCCGACAGAGCGCATGAAAGGTGCTGACCGCGAGACTGTCGCTCGCCGCCAGCAGCGCGGCCGAGCGCTGCGCCAGCAGCGCTTCGCTCCCGGCGGCCGCCACGAGCACGCTGCGCGGCAGGCCGCAGGGGGCGCCGCCGCGCACCAGCTCGGCGAAGCCGTCGGTCACGCGCTGCTCCATCTCGGCTGCGGCGCGTTCGGTGAAGGTGATGGCCACCGTCCGCTCGAGCACGCGGGCGGCCACGGCCTCCTCCTGGCCCTCGGGCTCCGCCCCGCGCGGGCCGTGCAGCGCCTGCACCGCGCGCGCCCAGCCGGCACCGACGCACCAGCTGATCACGCGCGCCACCAGGACCGCGGTCTTGCCGGTCCCTGCTCCGGCCTCGAGCACGATCGGTCGGGCCAGCTCGCTGCGCGCCAGCTCGCGCGCGCGCGCGTCCTCGGCTCGCAGCTCGGCGTCGCTCGGCGGCAGGACGGTGGCGTCGCGATCGGTCACGCGCTCGGCTCCTCGGCCCCGCCCTCAGCGGCCAGATCCCAGAGCGCCAGCAGGCTGGCCCCCGCGGCGTCGGGCGCCGCGACACCAGCGCTGGCAGAGGTCGCGCGCTCGCGGCGAAGGGCCGCCAGCCAGCGCCGCTGGCCGTCGCGCGCCCGCTGTCGCCTTGCACGCAGGCCGCGCGGACCTCGCAGTGCTCGCACAGGCGCTGGGGCCGCTCCTTGGGCAGCTCCAGCCGGGGAAAGAACAGCCCCGCATCCCAGGCGGCGAAGAGCACCCGCGCGACGCGTGGCAGGTCCTGCGTGACGGCCACGTCGTCGTCGGCCAGGGCGAAGTCCGGCGCCGCCTGCGCCGCCGCGGTCGCCGCGCCCGGGTCGTCGTCCTCGGGGTCCTGGTCACGTTCGTCAGGGGCTGCCAGGAACACGTAGCGCCCGATCGCCGCCTGACCGGCACCCGAGGCCGCGTAGATCGCCGCCTGCAGCCGCTCGCCGCGGCGCACGGCGCGGCGCAGGTGCTCCAGCCGCGTGCTCGCGCGCTTGGCGTCGGAGAGCGGGCGCCCGGTCTTGAAATCCGTCAGCACCAGCGTTTGATCGCGGCGGTCGACGCGGTCCGCGCGAAAGGTCACCGGGCGCTCGTGACCCTCGGCGTCGAGGAGGATGGCCGTGCCCTCGCACTCGGTGCCGACCACCTCGACCGAGGCCGAGACCGCGGGCCAGTCGAGGGCCAGGGCGCGATCGAGGCGCGGTCGCACACAGAGGGCCAGGGCTCGGTGCAGCCCGGGCAGCAGCCCGAACCCGGCGTCGTGCGCGATCTCGGCGGCGGCCCGCTCGACGGCCGCGTGGCGCGCGCCGGGGCCCGGCCAACGCACGGTGCGCGCGGGGCCCGTGAGACCGGTGGTCTGGGCGCGCGGCTCGCCGGTTCCGCTGACCAGCAGCTCCAGGGCGCGGTGCACCGCCAGCCCCACCGTCGCCGCGCTCAGCTCGGGGAGTTGCGCCTGCGGATCGGGGCAGGGTTCGACGCGCAGCACGCGCCGCAGCAAGGTCCGCCACGGGCAGCGCGCGAAATCCTCGAGCGCGGTGACCGAGAGCGCGCCTCGGCGGGGATCGGAGACGCCGGGACGCAGCCCGCCGATCGTCCCGGCGTAGGGTCCGCCCTCGGCGCGGTCCGGGGCGCCGGGGCGCGAGTGCGGGGCCCCGTCGCGCGCGGCCAAGAGCGCGAGCTGCGCGCGCGCCACGCCCTCGGCAGCGGCCTCGTCGAGCCCCAGGGCCGGCGCTGGACCGGCCGCGGCTTGGGCCTCCAGCCACCGCGGGCCCAGCACCCGGGCGAGCCCCGCGGCGCCGCCGCTCAGCGCCGCGACCTGCGCCAGTTCGTCGGCGGTGCGCGGACGCCAGGGTCCGCCGGCGTGGGGTGGCTGCAGCCGGCGCAGCGCGGCGCCTGGAACGAGCGTCATGGCCGGAGCCTCGCCCCCCGCCGGCGCAGCCAGCAGTCGCTGCACGAGCGGCGACGGGGATTGCTCCCCGCCACCGTCGTCGACCTGCTGCCAGCACAGCGTCACCCGTGGCGCGGCGGTCAGGAGCTGCGCGAAGAGGTAGCGCTGCTCATCCTGCGCGGCGCGCTTGAGCGGCAGCTCGGGCAGTGCCCGTTGCAGTCGCTGGCGCAGCGCCTCACCGAGCAGCGGGTCGTCGGCGCTGGCCCGCGGCAAGCTGCCTCGATTGACGCCCAGCAGCAGCAACTCGTCGAAGGTCAGGCTGCGCGCCCGGGCGACGTCGAGCACCCAGATGCCGCCGCCGCTGGCCGCGACGGGCGCGAGCTGGGCCGTGAGCTGGCTCTCCAGCGCCGTCAGGTAGCAGCCGCGCTCGAGCTCGAGTGCCGGCGGCAGCGCCGCTTCGAGCGGGTCGAGCACGGCGCGCCCTTCGCTCGCCGTCGCGCCGCTCGATTCGACCGCGTCGGCGTCGAGCGACCAGCCGAGCTGCTCCCCGAGCAGGGCCCGCGTGCGTGCGAGATGCTCGGCCAACGAGGCCGTCGCCCAGCCCTCCAAGGCTTGCTCGAGCGCGCGCGCCGCGCTGACCGCCCAGCGCAGGATCTCACCCCCCAGGCGCTTGCGCACCGCGTACCAGCACCTGGCACTACCGTCGTCGTCGGATGCCACCGCTCGCAGCCCGGCTCGGACGGGCAGCGGCAGATCCTCCTCGTCCTGGAGCAGTCGCGCGGGATCCAGCCGCGCGACGTCGCGCAGCCCGAGCGCGCCGACCAGCCGCAGCCCGACGCGCAGATCCTCGATCGCCTCGGGCGAGGGCCAGGCGGGATCGGCCGCCGCCGCCCCCGCGGGGCCCGCGGGTCGCGGATCCGGCTGGCGCGGGGCGAGCGCGTCGAGCCAGGCATCGAGCGGGGCCGCCGCGCCGCGCCGCAGGAGCTGGAGCACCGCCCGCCAGCGGCGGTGCCGCGGATCGACCGCCGCCGGCAGCTGGAGCGCGCGATACGGCACGCCGCGCCGCTCGAGCGCGCGCCGCAAGGGCAGCAGGTAGCGTTCGACGTCGTAGAGCACGACGCCCACGCGCTCCGGCTGCACCCCGCGGCGCAGGGCCGCCTGCAGCAGGAAGGCCGCTTCCGTCACCTCCGCCTCGATCCCGCTGGCGGCGACGAAGCTCAGCGAGGCCGGCGGCAGCGCCGTCGGGGTGTCGCTGATCGCCGCGCGCGGCAGGCCGAGGCGCGCGACGAAGCGCTCGGCGAAGACGCAACCGGCGCTGCGGCGATCGGCGAGCAGGCGATCGTGCGGAAGCTCGGTGAAGAGGGTGGCGCCGTTGGCCAGCAGCGCGCGGAGCAGGGCGGCGCGTTGGCCGGTGGCGTCGGCGAAGCCGAGGATCAGCACCGCTCGGGCGTCGAGCAGGCGGGGCCCCGCGCTGCGCAGCGCCTCGACCGCGCGGGCGATCGCGGTCTCGCGCCGCGCCAGCCCGTGGCTTTCGAGCTCGGCCTCGACCCGCGTGGCGGCGCCGGCCAGCGCCAGCACGCGGCGAGCGTCCTCGTCGGCGGTGTCGCCGAGCAGGCGGGGCAAGGTCCGCGCGAGCTCCGGCGTCAGGCCGGCGCTCAGCAGGTCGCTGACCGTTGCCGTGGCCAGGGCATGCCCGCGCTCGAGCGCGCCGAGCGTGCTGGCGAGATCGACGTCGCGGGCGACCTCCCGCTGCACCAGCGCGGGAAAGAGCCCGTGGTCCGGTCGCAGCGCGAGGCCGGCGCGGCGCAGCAGCGTCTCGGCGAGCATCGGCAGCGTCTGCACGACCACGCCCAGCAGCGCCGGTCCGAGCTGCGCGACGAGCCGCGCGCTGAGCTGTTCGCGCAGCGGCCGCGAGGAGACCACCAGGCGCACGGGGGACCGCAAGAGCCGAGCCACCTCGGCGGCGCCGCCGGCCTGCAGCGCGCGCAGCATCGCGATCAGCTCGGCCTCGCTCTCGCGCACACCAGCCGTCAGCCTGACGCCCCCGACGACCGCTTCTGGCCCGCTACTCGTCACCGCCCCGCCCCCCGCCCCGCTCGACCTCCGGGGCCAGTTGCAGGCGCAGGGGCCCGGTCGTCTGCCCCGCCCGAATCGCGATGCCGTGCTCCCGCAGCACGCGCCGACCGCGCAGCCTCACCTCGAGCGCGTAGATGCCCTCGGGCAGATCATCGAGCCCGAAGCCACCGCGCGAGTCCGTGGTCGTCTCGGCGCTGGTGCTGAGCCGCACCGTGGCGTCGGCGATGGCGCCGCCGCGGCTGTTTTGCAGCGAGCCGCGTAGCGAGCCGGCCGGGCGCAGCTCGATCCGCAGCGCGGGGGTCGGGCGCTGACGCGGATCGGCCACCTCCAGCGCTACCGTCGTGGGCACATGGCCCTCGGCGCGCACCAGCAGTCGCCGTCGGCCCGGCGCCAGCCACACCCCGAAGTTGCCGTCGCTGCGGCGCGGGCGCGCGACCGCCGTGCCGTCCAGCGGATCGACGCTGAAGCGCGCGAGGGGGGCTCCGGTGCGCCAGTCCGTCACGCGTCCGCGGACCACGACGCGCGGCTCGAGCGGCGCCTCCGCGGTCTCGGGCGGTGGATCGGCGCCGAAAGGTGGTGGCCGCGCAGCGTCGAGCGCCGCCGCCGCGGGCGCGGGGATCGGCGGCAGCGCCCCAGGCAGCACCCCCAGCTCGCCGGCGGGGAGCAACTCGGGGGCGGCCGCTGGCCGGGCGTCGGGTCCTGCGGCTCCCTGGGCCGCGCAGCCCCCATCGGTCGGTCGCCCTACCGCGCCACATCGAGCCGAGGCCCCGTCGCGCCAAGCGGTGCTGCCGCGATCGCTGCTCGCGCGACCAGTGCTCGCACGCCCGATGCTGATCGACTGCGCGTCCGCGCGTCCGCGCGCGGCGGGCCGTCCGCACCGCCCGTCGCAGCCGCTCGGAGCTGGCAGCAGGGCTGACAGCAGGGCCAGCAGCAGGGCCCAGCGCATGGCCGCCGGCCCTCGGGAATCCCGCGCGCGGCTCGAGGGCGCGATCGTCACGCACCACCACCGCGCCACGCGATGGCGTCGATCTCGACGCGCGCCCCGCGGGGCAGCGCGGCCACGGCCACCGTGGCGCGCGCGGGCACGGATCCCGCGGCGAAGAAGCTGCCGTAGACCTCGTTGACGGCGGCGAAGTCCTGCATGTCGACCAGGTACACCGTCGTCTTCACCGCCTCGGCCAGACCGCTACCAGCCGCCTCGAGCACGGCCGCGAGGTTCTCCAGCACGCGCCGGGTTTGCTGCGCCACATCGCCTTCACCCACCAGCGCGCCCGTGGCCGGATCGATCGCGATCTGCCCCGAACAGAAGACCCACTCGCCGGCCACCACGGCCTGCGCGTAGGGACCGATCGCCGCCGGGGCTCGTGCCGTGCTCACCTGGCTGCGTTCCATCTTCGACCTCCCCGCTGCGCCCGAGCGCCCGCGCGGGCGCAGCGGGCGGGGCGACCTATCGCGCGTCATCTCGCGCGCCTGGATGCTACTTGATCAAGCAATAGGACCCCTATACTGAAAAGAAAGCGCGAGCTACGGAGGGTGGGCCTGGGACCGCGAAGCCCGCGCGTCGCGGGCCGCGGATCAGGGTTCAGGGAGTGCGTGCTCGCAGCGGCTCAACCAACCACGGGGCCCAGCCCCGAGCCGCCGCCCGGGCGCGTTGCGCGCTGTCGTGGTGACCGGTCGCGCTCAGCGCCCGCGCCAGCCTGAGCCAGGTCCAGGCCCACGGCTCGCGTAGCCCCGCCGACCACGGATCCAGCGCAGGATCCGGATCGCGTCCGCGGCGCACGGCGGCACCGGCCAGGCGCTGCTGCGTCGCCAGCAGCGTCTCGAGGGTCGGTGGCGGTTGCCCGGGTGGCAACAGACGCTCCAAGGGACCGACCGGATAACGGGCGACGGCGCTCCGCAGGCTGGGGCTATTGCTCGAGGCCAGGTAGACCGGCCGGCCGGCGCCCAGGCTGCGTCGGATCAGCCCGAGCACATCGACCTGGCCGGGTTGCGGCTGATAGTCGAAGCGCGGGAAGAGGCGGCGCTGCTGGGCCACGTACCAGGGGTAGCTCAGCAGGCGCAGGTCGATGTACTGCACGTCGCGGCGGAGACCGAGCACCTGCTGCGCGTGCAGCAGCGCCAGGCGCCGCTCGTCGCCCTCGCCGAGGATCAGCGCGTCGCGCGCGGCGACGCCCAGCACATTGAGCGCGTAGTCCTCGATCGCCTGACTGCCGCGCAGGTCCGCGGCCGGCAGGCCGGCGCGGGCCCGCGCGCCGATCAGCAGCGCCAGCAGCGCGGCGAGGCTCAGTCGCCGCCAGCGTGGCGCCGCGGTGGTGTGGTTGGTGTTTGCGCGCGCTCCGCACCGACGCGCGAGCCAGGCCACCGCCACCGCCAGCGGCAAGGTCAGCAGCGCCAGGGGCAAGAGGAAGTAGCGCTCGACGAGCTGCCGTCCGACGCCCTGCGCGTCGAGCTGGAAGAGCAAGAAGAAGAGCGGTCCGGTCCACAGCGGCGCGAGCGCGAAGAGCAGCGCGAGCGAGCGCGGCACCGGCAGCGGATCGGACGACGCGGGGGAGCGGCGCCGGACGCCGTCGGCCAGCAGCAGGAGCGTCCCGGCGAGCGCCGCCACGAGCAGCACCCAGCCGAGCTGCGCCGGCAGCGCCACGGCGAAGGCCCCGAGCGTCGAGCTCGGTCCCGCGGGACCAACGAGGGCGAGCGGCAGCGTGGCGGCGTCGCGTCGCAGTAGATGGTGGACGAAGCCGGCCCAGTGCTGCGTCTCGCCCCAGCGCGGAACCGTCTCGACGCGCGCCGCGAGCAGATAGAGATAGGGAGTGAGGCCGCCCACCAGCGCAGCGAGGATCCCGGCCGCGCGCAGCCAGCCACAGCGACCGCGCCACCCCGGCGTGGCGATCGCGGCGGCGACGAGCAGCGGCAGCGCCAGCAGCGCCGTGGGGTGGTTGCTCAGCGCCAGGCCGAAGCCCAGCGCGGCCAGCGCCAGGCCGCCGCTGCGCCGGACCTGCGTCGGCGCCTGCTGGGCGGCCAGGGCCGCGGCGACGCTGGCGAGCGTGAGCGCCAGATGCAGGGCCACGACCTCCGGCAGCCCGCCGTAGCGCCAGGCCAAGGGGGCGAAGGCGAAGGCCAGCGCGGCCACGGTGGCCGCCGCCGCCGACCGGCTCAGGCGTCGCGCCAGCGCGAAGAGGCTCGCCACGGCGACGATCATCGAGAGCATGCTGAGCAGCGACAGGCGCGCCGCGGCCGTCGACCAGGGCAGCCGGCAGAAAGCGTGGCCCAGCAGCGTGTAGAGCGGATAGCCCGGCGGATGGGCGACCCCCAGGCGGCAGGCGACGGCGACGAGCTCCCCGCTGTCGCCCGCCTGGATGCTCTCCGCATGCGTGGCGGTGAGGGCGACCCCCGCCAGCAGCCCCACGGCGAGGGTGCCCACCCAGCGCCCCCGCGGTGTCATCGTCGAGTGCTGGGTTCCCCCGGGACACGGTTGCATGCCGACCTCCACGCGTGCTAAGAGGCTCCGCCTCTTGGGCGCATAACTCAGCGGAAGAGTGCCATCCTCACACGGTGGAAGTCGCAGGTTCAAATCCTGCTGCGCCCACAAGTGCCGACGTCCCAGCGCAATCGCTCACGGGGCCATGGATCGTCGCCCCGTGGGCGATTACCCTGAGCCATGGTCAACCGGTCGCTAGGGACGTCTGCTGCGGGCGGCGCCGCACCGCTGCCGTCGCTGCTCGGGCTGCTGCTCCCACCCCCTCGCGAGATCGCGCTCGAGCCCGGGTGCTGCGAGCTGGGTCCCGAGCCGATCCTCTACGCCCTCCCAGCGCAGCAGCGCCTGCTGGCGCCCGTCGCCGAGCAGGTGGCCGCGCGGCTGCGCAGCGTGGGGCTCGCGCCGCGGGTGGTCGATCTGCCGCCCGATCCCTCGGCGAGCGCGTTGCGGATCGTGCTCGCGATCGATCCGGCCGCCGCGCCGGCCGCCGAGGGCTATCGGCTCGAGCTCGCGCCGGGCCAGGTCACGCTGAGCGGCGTCGACCTGGCGGGCGTCTATCGCGGCTGCTGCACCCTGGCGCAGTGGATCGTCTTGCACCGCGACACCGCCGCGCCGCCTACGACCGCGTCCTCGGCCCCCCTGCGCTTGGGTTGCCTGCGCGTCAGGGATTGGCCGACCTTCGCCCACCGGGGGGTGATGCTCGATGTCAGCCGCGATCGCGTGCCGACGATGGAGACGCTGGCCGCGCTGATCGACCTGCTCGCGAGCTGGAAGATCAACCAGCTCCAGCTCTACACCGAGCACACCTTCGCCTATCGCGGACATGAGGTGGTCTGGCGCGAGGCGAGCCCGCTGACCCCCGACGAGATCCGCGCGCTCGACCAGCAATGCCGTGCGTGCTGGATCGAACTCGTGCCCAACCAGAACAGCCTGGGGCACCTGCACCGCTGGTTGGTGCACGAGCCCTACCGCGCGCTGGCCGAGTGCCCCGCCGGGCTGGCTCACCCCTTCAGCGACGAGGTCGAGCCCTTCAGCCTCTGTCCGGTCGATCCGGGCAGTCTCGCGCTGCTGGACGACCTTTACGATCAACTCCTGCCCTGCTTCACCAGCCGGATGTTCAACGTCGGTCTCGACGAGACCTTCGACCTTGGGCGGGGTCGTTCGCGCGTGGCCTGTTTTGTCGACGGTGATGCCAGCCGCGTCTACGGCGACTTTCTGCGCGCGGTCCACCAGCGGGTGACAGGGCGCGGCCGGCGGATGCAGTTCTGGGCGGATATCGTGCTGGGCAGCCCCGCCGGCGCGGCGCAGGTGCCGCGCGACGCGATCGCGCTGGCCTGGGGCTACGAGCCGGACCACCCCTTCGCCGAGCAGGCGCGCGCGCTGCGCGCCAGCGGTCTCGAGTTCTACGTCTGCCCCGGCACCGGGAGCTGGAACAGCCTGGCCGGCCGGCCGGACCATGCGCTGCGTAATCTCGCGGCCGCCGCGCGCGCCGGGGAGGCCGCCGGCGCCCTGGGCTACCTGATCACGGACTGGGGCGATCATGGGCACCTGCAGCCGCTGCCGGTGAGCTACCCGGGCCTGGCCGCCGGCGCGGCCTTGGCCTGGAACGCGGCCCTGGCCGAGGACCCACCGGCACTGGCGCTCGCGGCGTGGCTCGACCACCACGCGCTGCGCGATGGCCGCGGCGGCGCCGGCCGGGCCCTGCTCGACCTCGGCGACGCGCACCGGGCCTGCGGCGCCGACCCCAGGAACGGCACGGCCCTGTTCTATCTGCTGCGCTTTCCCGCGGCACCGCTGACGCACCCGCGCTACCGCGGACTGAGTGCGAGTGGGCTCGTCCGCGCGTCCGAGCGGATCGACGACGCCCTCGCCCGCCTGGCCGGTGCCCAATTCGCGCGCGCGGATGCCACGGTGCTCGGCCGCGAGTTGCGCTGGGTCGGCGAGCTGCTGCGCGTGGCCTGCGCGATCGGCGTCGCCCGCTGCGCGGATCCGACGAAGCTCGGCACGGCGGAGCTCGATCCGGCTCCCCGCCGAGCGCTGGCCCAGGCGCTGGATCCGCTGCTCGAGCAACAGCGCCCGCTGTGGCTGGCACGCAGCCGCCCCGGAGGTCTGGAGCACGCCCGCCGTTGGCTGCAGGCGCTCCAGGCCCAGCTCACCGCAGGAGGCGGGTAGCGCGCCCAGCACCGCGATTCGCCTGGGCGGGATCCGCCCGCGCGGGATCCGCATTTGTTTGTCGCGCAAGCTGCGCTTGCCGTACTATCGGCGCTCATCGCCCGTACGAAGCGCCCGACAGCCCCCGGCACGGCCTTGGCATCATCCCAGGCCGTCGTCGTCGCCTGGCTTGTGGTGGCGATTGCCGAGGGTGGCCATGCCGACGGCCGACGTACTTGCCGCGCTCAGCAACCTCGGGATCACGCCCGCGGCACGAGCGCGCATCCTGTTGGTCGACGACGAGCGCGAGAACCTCGATGTGCTCGTGGCGCTGCTCGAGGACCAATGGGACGTCCAGGCCTGCAGCAGCGGCCCCGAGGCGCTGGCGCTGATCGAGAGCACCGGCGCGCCCGATCTGCTGATCGCGGATCAGCGCATGCCCGGCATGACCGGCATCGATTTGCTGACGCAGGTGGCCGTCAGCTGCCCGACGACGATTCGCGTCGTGCTCACGGCCTTCGGCGACCTCGAGCCGATGGTCGACGCCATCAACCGCGGAGCCGCCTACCGCTTCTTGCTCAAGCCGACGGAGCCGGCCGAGCTGCGGATCATCGTCGCCGAGTGCCTGAGGCTACACACGACGGTGTGGGCGCTGACCCAGCTGGTGGACGCGCTGGGCGATCACCGCGCGCGGCTCGACCGGACGCTGCAGGAGCTCCACAGCAGCCAAGAACGGGCGCTGGCCGCGGAGCGCTTGACCACGGTCGGACGCACCGTCGCCGGCCTGGCCCACGACCTGCGCAATACGGCGTCGATCGTGCAGATCCTCGTCGATCTGGTCCGGCAGCAGACGCAGCAGCCGAGCGTCTTGCAGCGGGCCGAGGCCGCCTGGTCGAGCCTGGGATCGCTGCTCGAGCTGCTCGAGCAGATCCGGGACTACGCGCAGTCCAATGTCTCGGCCGCCCGGCGCGAGCCGACGGAGACCCACGCGCTGCTCGCGGGTACGCTGCGGCTGCTGTACCAGGAATCCGTGGCCGCGGGCCGCGAGATCGAGGTCGAGATCGATGCCGCCGCGGCCGTGCTGCACCTCGACCGCGCGCGCGTACGCCAGAGCGTGATGGCCCTGCTGCGCAATGGTTGCCGTGCGAGCGGCCCGGCCACGGCGGTGCGTCTACGGGTGCGGCCGGGTCCCGCGGGCCAGTCGCGCGAGGCCCGGATCGAGGTGCTCGACAGCGGCTGCGGCATGGATGCCGCGACGCTGGCGCGGACCCAGCGGCCCTTCTTCAGCGCCTTCGATCCGCCGGGGATCGGCCTCGGCCTCGAGATCGCGCGCCTGGCGGCCGCGGCCCACCATGGGCGCTTCGAGCTCGAAAGCACCTGCGGCCGTGGCACCCGCGCGACGCTGGTCTTGAGCGACGCTCTGCCCGAGCCGACCGCCACGACGTCCCCGCCGGTCGAGGAGGCACCCTGATGATCGAGCCCACGCCCATCGTCGCCCCGCCGAGCGCCGGCGTCGCGCTGCCTGATGTGCTGGCCTATATGCGTCGCCACGCCCTGCCGCTCCGCCTGTGGGTCTCCGCCGCGCTGCAGGCGCCCTGCGAGCGCGCGCTCGGCGCGGATCTGGGCGCGCAGGCCAACATCACGGTCATCCCCACCGCCGCCGATACGACCCCGCCCGAGGGGCCCGCGGTGTTGTTGCTCGCGCTGGACGAGCTCCACGGACCGCTGCGCGAGTCGCTGCTGAGCTGGACCCACCGCGCGCTGCCCGGGCGCCCGATCATCCAGGGCGGGGCTCGCAACCGCGAGACGCTGCTCGACGCGATCAATGTCTGGCATGCCTTCCGCGTCGTGCCGAGCGACCTGGCCGCCCCGCTGCTGGCCGACACCATCTACAAGGCGCACGAGGCGCTGGCGCTGGATCTGGCGCTGGGGCGCTGCGTCGATGAGCTGCGCGGCGAGGTCGCCCGCCTCAGCGGCGCGCTGGCCGAGCTGCGGGCCACGCAGGAGCGACTGCTGCACGGGGAGCGACTGGCGGCGCTCGGACAGATGACGGGCATGCTGATGCAGCGGGTACAGCAGCACTTTACCTCGATGGCGGAGTTCACGGCGGCGTTGGCCCCGCTGCAGCAGACCCCCCAGCTGCGCGAGGTGCTCGACCACTCGGTGGAGAGCACGCACGCGATGCAGGCGCTGCTGCAGGATATGCTGGCGCTGGCCGAGAACCGCTCGGTCGAGCTCGCGTTGCGCCAGGAGCTGGTCGACGATCTCGTGCAGCGCACGGTGGCCGTCTTTCGCCGGGACCCCCTCGCGCGGTCGCGCGAGGTGGAGCTCGACTGTGGCTGCGGCGCGAGCGTGCGCGTCGACCGCCATCGCATCTTCCATGTGCTGCTCAACCTGCTGCGCAACGCCGCCCAGGCCAGCCCGCCGCGGCAGCCCCTGATCGTACGCACGGGCGCGGGGGACGACAGCGCCTGGATCGAGGTCGAGGACCACGGCTGCGGCATCGCTCCGGAGGCGCTGCAGCAGCTGTTTACGCCCTTCTTCACCACCAAGGGCCAGGATGGCACCGGCCTCGGGTTGCGCATGAGCCGCAACGCCATCGAGCGACAGGGGGGCACGCTGACCTGCCGCAGCGCGGTCGGTCGAGGATCCTGCTTCCGCATTGAGCTGCCGCGGCAGCGCGACTGAGGCGCGCCGACGCGCCCATCACAGGGGAGGACGAGCGATGCGAACCATGGTGAGGCGCGGGGGAGTGCTGCTGCTGCTGACGAGCGCGCTGGTGCTGGGCCCCTTGGGCTGTTCCGACGACGACGAGACGTCGGGCCAGCGCGACGCGGCGGCACGGAGGGACGGCGGCACGGCGGCGCGGGATAGCGGCGCGCGTCGGGATAGCGGCGCTCGCCGCGACGGCAGCACCACCGCGCGCGATGGTGCCACGGCCCCCGCGGGTCACACCGAGCTGATGCAGGGTGTCCCGCACTACCCGGGCAAGGCGGACCCCAAGACCAACTGCGTGGGCTGCCACGGCATCGATCTGCGCGGCGCCACGGCCCGCAGCTGCTACAGCTGCCACAGCAGCAGCGACCACACGCTGGAGCGCGGCACGGACAAGGTCAGACATCGCAGCGGCAGCAGCTCGACCTGCGTCACCTGCCACGGGCCGAACAACGTCGGCGGTCTGGGACCGCGCTGCAGCAGCTGCCACGGCACCTAGCCCCGGCACCCGCCCCACGACACCCGCTGCGAGCCCGCAGGTGGTTGACAGATCAGGCCTGCTTCGGCGATAAAACCGCATTCATTCGGGCTGTGGCTGTGCCTCGACCCCTTTCTCGACAGGAGCGGTGATGATGATTCACACGATCACGAAGTTCGGCGCGCTGATGGGCCTCGGTCTGGCACTTTCGCTGGCGTCCGGCTGCGCCTCGACGCCGATCAAGGGCAAGCCGATGGGCACCGGGTCGGTGTACAGCGACGTCCAGGTCAACGACCGGACCGACGCCAACGCCGCGATGGGCACCAAGATGGGTGAGTCCTGCGCCACGGCCATCCTGGGCGTCATCTCCACCGGTGATGCCTCGGTCGCCACGGCGGCGCGGATGGCCGGGATCACCAAGATCGCGGTCGTGGACGCCTATCACAGCAACATCCTCGGCGTGATCTCGAAGTACTGCACGCGCGTGCTGGGCGAGTAAGGCGGGCTGCGCCACTCGGCGCCCGGGGCTGGTGGCGCGCCCCGAACGGGCCCGCGGTCGGCTGCGCGCCGAGCTTCTCTGCCCTCCTGCTGATGATCGCGCCCTCCCTCCTCGCGCTGCGGCGATCGTCGCCGCCCTGCTGCTCGCCGGTGCGCCGGCGGCGCACGCGGCCCCGCCCCCTGGGGTCGATCGGCGTGTCGAGCGGCTCTGGCAGGGGCTGGCCGGCCCGCGCGTGGCGATCGCGGTGCGGAGCAATGTGTCCGCGACGCTGCAGCGCAGCATCGGTCGACCGCAGGCGGGCGACCGGGCGGCGGCGCACCTGATCTGCGAGACCCCCTGCCTGCTGCGTCTACCGATCGGCGACACGAGCCCCTACCGACTCGACGCCGACGGGATGCAACCGACGCCCTGGTTCGCCCTGCCGCAGGGGGACGCGACGATCGCCGGGCGGCTGGTCGGCGCGGGCTGGCGCGAGTGGCCCCCCGCGCTCACCGCGATCGGGGTCGTCACAGCGCTGCTCGGCGGCACCGGGCTGCTGCTGCACCAGACCGACGTCCTCGACGGCGCGGGCTGGAAGGGGGCGAGCGTCGGCCTGCTGGGGCTCGCCGGGGTGTGCTTCGGCACGGCCCTCGGCCTCTGGTGGCTCGGACCGCACTCCACCGCGACGATCACGCTCCGATGAGCAGCGGTACCCTAGCCAGCAGGCGACAGCTTCGCGAGCGACGACCCCGACGGGCTCGGCGCGCACTGGGCCTCGCCTGGGTGGTCCTGATCGCTGCGACGGCGGCTGCCGGCTGCTTCACCATTCCGCCGGACATCCGCCGCGAGTTCGAGCCCGCCGCGAGGCCGCCCCCCGTCGGCCGAAGGGCGCCCGCACCCGCAGCCTCGCCGCCGCGCGCTGGGTCGCGGCCGGCGCCACAGCCGCCTCGCGAGACGATCGATGCCCGCAGGTGATCACGGCCCAGAGCCCGGCAGCCGGGGGCCCTCGCGCTCACGGAGCGCGCGCGCCGGCACCACCGCTCCGGCCTGGGCCGGAAGCTCCGCGTGGCGCCGGCGTGGCGCCCGACTCGGCCGGCTGGGGCTCGGCTTGCTGGGGCTCGGCCTCGCGCTGGCGGCTGGCTGTGCCCACGGCGGCGCCGCGGGCACGCGGCTCCAGGTGCTCTGGGTCGCCCCGCCGGGTGGTCCTCACGCCGTGGCGACGCACCTCGGTCTGCCGCTGCGCACCGGACAGCTCGTGCTCTCCGAGGCCCCGGGGCCTTATCGCCTGCTCTTCGGCCTGGGCACGCGCCATTTCTGGCGCTTCACGCACTCCGCGCTGCTCGTGCTCCAGGACGGCGAGCCCTACGTCTACGACTTCGCCGGCGAGTACAAGCCCGTCTTCGCGCGCTCACCGGCCGCCGGGATCCGGGGTGGCCTGCGCAAGACGCCGCTCTGGGACTACGTCCGGGCCCATCTCTACGTCGAGATCGTCGACCCAGCGCTCCTGCCCGGACGGCGGCAGCTGGACGCGGCGCGCGTGTCGCAGCGCCTGCGCGCCATCGAGCGGGCGCGCGTGCCCTTCGATGCGGCCTGGGATCTCACGGACCACCGCGCCTATTTCTGCACCGAGTTCCTGGCCGAGGTGCTGGGACCCGCCGGGGCGGCCATCCCTGCGCTCGACGCTCTGACCGACAACCCGTCGCTGCGGCGCGTCCTGCATTGGTACGGCGTGCGGAGCGCTCGCACCCTGCCCGCCGGGGCCTTCTACGCCGCCGAGCGCCGGGTGGCCGCGTTCAGCGTCTGGAGCGGCCTCGCCGAGGTCGAGGCCTACTTCGCCGCCAAGGCGGAGCTGCACCGCCGCTTCACGCCCGCGCACCGCGTCGGCGACGTCTTTCGGCTGGTGGGCCATGATTTGGCCGTGCGCGCGCCGATCGAAGAATTCCTCGCGGCGGCGCGCGCGCGCTTCGCCGGGAGCCCCGGCGCCCCCGACGGCGCGGCGATCACGCGCGTGGTCGCGGCCCTGGCCCACGAGCGCTTCGGCGCGGAAGGGCTCTGAGGGCACGGCATGGCGTCGTTGGCGGGTCTGAGCTTCGGGCGCTACCGGGTCCGTGCCCGCTGGGGTCAGGGGGGGATGGGCGAGGTCTATCTCGGCAGCGCGGTCGGTCCCGACGGCGTCGAGAAGCCAGTGGCGATCAAGACCATTCGCGCGCTGCACCGCCAGCGGCGCGAGCTGGTCGAGATGTTCCTCGAGGAGGCCAAGGTCTCTTTCCTGCTGACCCACCCCAACATCGTGCAGACCTACGAGCTCGGCGCGCTCGACGACCATCATTTCCTGGTGATGGAGTGGGTCGAGGGCATCACGCTCGAGGCGCTGCTGGAGTTCTTCCGCGACACGCGGCGCCAGCCCCTGCCCGTCGCGCTGGCGCTCTCGCTCGCGATGCAGGTCGCTCGCGCGCTCGACTACGCCCACACCTTCGCCGACACGCAGGAACGGCCGCTGCGCATCGTTCATCGCGACGTCAGCCCGAGCAACGTGCTCTTGTCCCACGACAGACAGATCAAGGTGACGGACTTCGGCCTGGTCAAATCGGTGCTGAGCAAGGTCGAGACCGAGGTCGGGCAGATCAAGGGCAAGGCGGCCTATATGGCGCCCGAGCAGCTCGCCTCGCGCCCCACGGACGCGCGCACCGATATCTACTCGTTGGGCCTGATGCTCTACGAGATGCTGAGCGGTGAGCACCCCTTCGGCGCGCGCGGTGAGGTGACCTTGCTGGCGCGGCTGAGCGGGGTCGAGATCCCCCCGCTGGCCGAACGAGCGCCGGACCTCGCGCCGGCGGTGCTCGAGCTGGTCGCCGGTTGCCTGGCCACGGACCCCGCGGCGCGCTTCAGCAGCGCCGGCGAGCTCGGGCGGCGTATCGATCGGTGCATGCGAGAGGCAGCGCTGAGGGTCTCCGAGTATGAGCTGGCGGAGCTGGTGGCGCAGGTGAGCGGCTGGGCTGCACCCCGCCCCGTGGCGCCGCATCCCTTCGACCTGGCCCTCGGTGTGGAGCTGCAGCGCGTGGCGGGCGGCACGGGCGGGCTGGCGGCCTTCAAGCGCTCGGGCGTGGGGACGGTCGTCGAGGGGGGGCCGCGTGGCTCTGCGGCCCCGCCGGCGAGCACCTATCCTGCGTCGCCGCAGGCGCCGCGCGCCTCGGCGGGCCGCGCTGCGCAGGGTCAACCAGCAGCGCCCGCGTCGCGCCACCGATCCCGCGCGCTCGTGGCCGCGGGGGGCGCCGCGCTGCTCTTCGGCCTGGTCTATCTGGCGACCGATCGCGGCGGGTCCCCTCCGACCGCGGCTCCCGTCGCACGCGGCGGATCGCCGCTGGCCGCGGCGACGCCGAGCGCGACGCCAGGCGACGCCGGCAGCGCGCGCGCCCTGCCCCAGGCCGCGACGACGCGGCGTGGCCCCAGCGACGCGGCCGCGGCGGCTCGCGCTCTGCCCGATTCTGGCCCCCTCGGCAGACCCGACGCCGCCGAGGCCAGCGACCGACGCCTGCCCTCGCGGCGGGGCTGGTCTGCGCGCCAGCCCGAGCCACGCTCCGCGCGTGGGGGCGATCCCCCGGCGCCGCCCGCCCCCGTCGTCACGGGCACGCTCTCGGTCAACAGCGAGCCGTGGGCCGTGGTCTTCGTCGACGGCGTGCGCCTGCGCAGCACCCCCCTGCTCGGCCACCCACTTGCGGTAGGATTGCATGTCGTGCGCCTGGAGCACCCGCCGCGCCAGCTCAGCGCCACCCGTAGCGTGGTGATTCGCGCCGGCGAGGAGACGCGGCTGGCCGTGGAGCTCGGTCCCTGAGCCTGAGCGAGATCACATGAGCGAGCAGCACATGAGCGAGCAGCAGGGCGAGTCGGCGGCGGCGGCGCCCGTCACGGCAGCGGCCTGCGGAGGCACCCTCGTCGTCAGCGACGCCGGGGGTCGGCTGCGGCGTCAGGTCGAGCCCTATCGCCTCGTCGGTGCGGGCGTCGATCGCTGCGTCACGACGCCGGCGCTGCACCTGGGCTCGCACCCGAGCAACGAGCTGGTGCTGGTCGATGCGAGCGTGTCCCGACTCCACGCCGCGATCGAGGCCACTCCGCACGGCTATCTGGTGCGGGATCTCGAGAGCACCAACGGCACCTGGATCGACGGCGTGCGCGTGCAGCAGGCCTACCTGCCGCCGCGGGCGCTGCTGCGGCTCGGACAGGTTACGTTGCGCTTTACGTTGACCGGCGAGAAGACGACGGTGGCCGGCAGCGAGCAGGAGGAGTTCTTTGGCGTGCTCGGGCGCTCGCCCGCGATGCGCGAGCTCTTCGCCGTGCTGGGGCGCGTCGCGCCGACCGACGCCACGATTCTGCTCGAGGGCGAGAGCGGGACCGGCAAGGAGCTGGTGACCGCGGCGATCCATCGCGCCAGCCAGCGCGCCGCGGGGCCGCTGGTGGTCTTCGATTGCGCGGCGATGCCGGCGCCGCTGATCGAGAGCGAACTCTTCGGCCACGAGCGTGGCGCCTTCACGGGGGCGGCCAGTCGCTATCTGGGGCAGGTCCGCGAGGCCCACGGCGGGACGCTCTTCCTCGACGAGATCGGCGAGCTGCCGCGCGAGCTGCAGCCGAAGCTGCTACGCGTGCTGGAGACTCGGCAGGTGCGCCCGCTCGGCTCGACCACCACCTACCCGGTGGACGTGCGGCTGGTGGCGGCGACGAATCGCGATCTGGCGCGCGAGGTCAATCGCGGCAATTTCCGCGAGGACCTCTATTACCGGCTGGCCGTGGTCAAGCTCAAGGTGCCGCCGCTGCGCGAGCGCAGCGGCGATCTGCGGCTGCTGGTCGGGCGCTTCGTCGAGACGACCCTGGCACAGGAGCCGGCGCGGGCGCGCGAGGTCTTGCGCGGCATCTCGGAGGAGAACTGGCGCAAGCTCGAGCTGCTGCCGTGGCCGGGCAATGTGCGGGAGCTACGCAACTTCATCGAGCGCACGCTGATCATCAGCGGAGGGCCCGCCGACGCCAGCGCGTGGCCCGCGCCGCTCGGGGTCGCGCCCCGGGCAGAGCCTTCGGCGGGCGCCCTGCCCGCCCCGGACGCGGTGCCGCTGGACCGGCCCTTCGCCGAGCTCAAGGCCCAGACGGTGGCCGCGTTCGAGCGCGCGTACTTGCTGGGCCAGCTGGCGCAGCATGGCCACAACGTCTCGGCTGCCGCCCGCGCCGCGGGCCTGGACCGCATGAGCTTCAAGCGCTTGCTGAGCAAGTACCGCTAGGAGCCTGTCGGGAAATTGCTGCGCCGCCCGACCGCCTGAGGCAAGGCGCCCTCAGCGCGGCTGAGGCGGCGCTGCCTCAGCGCACGCCGGCGACCTCGGCTCCATATCGCGTCCTGTCAATGATTCTCGCGAACTCTGCGTCGGACGCGCCTGGCACGCCGGCTGCTAATACCGACGGCGAGCGCGATACGCGCTGACAACCAACCGTTACAGGAGAAGACACCATGAGACGCAGCAGCATCATCCTCCCCATCGCCCTGCTCACCGCCGCCGTGGGCTGCGGAGCCGACGACGCGGGCCTCGACGCCTACCGCCGGGCCGTGCCCACCAGCGCGGCGCTCTCGGTCGACGTCCCGGCCGGTACCAAAGAGGCCACTCCCGGGCAAGCCGCCCAGGCCCTGACCGCCCAGCGCGCGGGACTCTACAACCTGACCTACACCATCTCCCGCCAGGCCAACGGCTGGATCGGCGCCGGCCTGCAGATCGTCGAGGCGATCGTCGACTACCCGCCGACTTCCTTCGAGGCGGGCCGCGCGGTTTGGGGTCCCTTCACGCCGGCGCTCGAGCCGCTGAGCTGGACGCTCGAGGTGACCAAGACCGGCGAGGAGACCTATGCCTATGTGCTCTCCGCACGAGACAAGGACCAAGCGAACGACCCGATGCAGGCCATTCTGAGCGGCACCTCGGTCAAGGGCGCAGGCGCGCCGTCGGTCGTGGGTGGCTATCGCGGGCAGTACACGCTGAACTTCTCCGCGCTCCATGCGCTCGACGCCGAGCTCTATAGCGAGACCGGCACGATGCTGGCGCGCTACGACCTGACGGGCAACGAGCGTCGCCTGGAGATGACGCTGCAGGACTTCGTCGACGACGGCGATCCGGCGCAGGACGCGGAGTACGGCTACGTCGAGCGGGCCGACGGGTCGGGCGAGTTCCGCATCGCGGGCCTCACGGACCTCGAGGAAGACGACTCGGCGCAGGAGCACGTGGTCGTCCGCTCGACGTGGAACGCACAGGGCGCCGGCCGTGCCGACGCGGAGTTCAGCGGCGGCAACCTGAGCGCGAGCGTCACCGCCACGGAATGCTGGGATCCCTCGTTCGCCCGCTCGTTCTATCAGGACACGATCCAGGGGCAGCTCCCGGGCGGCGAGCTCGCCAGCTGCGCCTTCGCCACCGCGATCGACCCCGACTTCGAGCTCGACCTCGACCTGCAGAGCAACTAGGCCGAGCGACGAGGGCACACCCGCAGCGGCGGCGGATCGCCCGCCGCCGCTGCGAGGCGCGCGGCCAATCGCCGGTTGACGCGGCGCGCGCGAGTCGTCCTACAATGCGTGCCGCATGAGCGAAGCGTGATCGGTGATGCCTCCCCTCCCGCGCCCCCCGCGTTCGGATCGACCCTTGCGCAGCACGCTGCTGGTGCTCGGGCTGCTGGCGGCCTGCTCGGGGCCCGCCACGCTCGTGCTGCAGCTTGCCCCCGCGGGTAGCGACCCGACTGTGGTCGGGGGGCGTCTGACCCTCAGCGTGATCGAGGTGGCCACCGGTCGGACGGTGGCCGCGACCGAGCTCACCAGCAAAGATCCCGCGGGCCAGCGCCGCATCTTCAGCGCCCTGGAGCTGGTCGAGGGACAAACCTACCGCGTGCGCCTCACGGCGCGCTTCGACGAGCCGGTCTGCGTCAACGACCAACCCGCGCTGGACCGGCGGGCCGTCGGCCTGAGCGCGCCCTTCGTCTACCAGGGCTCGCTCGAGAGCGTCGAGCTCTACGTCGGCTGCGCCGACGGCACGCGCGCGATGGGCAACCCCGAGCTGCGCGTCTTCCACACCGCGACCTGGGTGCCGCAGGACGCGCGCCACGGACGGGTGTGGCTCACCGGCGGCGCTGCGCCCTCGACCGTGGCCTTCGACCTCGAGGACGCCACGGAGACGCGCCTGCTGCGCTCGATCGAGGCTTTCGACCCGTTCTCCGGTCAGTTCACGCCGGTCGCCGCCGAACTCAGCCGCCCGCGCTTTCTGCACCGAGCCGCCCTGCGCGGCAACGGCGACCTCGTGCTGACGGGCGGTCTCGAAAAGACCAGCGAGGATGACGCCGCGGAGTTCGTCGCCGTGCGCACGGTCGAGCGCCTGCGAGCTGGCCGGATCGAGCGCCTGCCCGAGCTGCGGGAGGGACGCGGCGCGCATGGCCAAGCGAGCGCAGGCCCCACTGGCGTGGCCGTCTTCGGCGGGATCGGCAGCGAGCTCGAGCCGCTCGCGTCGGTCGAGCTGATCGACGTGAGTGGCGAGACACCCGCGGCGATCAGCACCCTGGCCGGACCCGCGATCGTGCCCGCGGTCCTGCCCTTCGGCGACGATCGCCATGTGCTGGTCGTCGGCGAGATCGCCCCGGCCGGGAGCGACAGCCCCGTCGAGGTGTTCTGTCTCAAGGCCCCCTGCGACTGCGGGGTGCCACCCTGCGCTCGCTCGATCAAGGGCTTCGGCGCCGGCCGGAGCGGCTTCGGCGCGGCCGGCACCCTCGTGCCCTGCACCGGCGGCGGCGGCGCGATCTACCTGGCCGGCGGCGGGACCGAGGACCCGCAGACGAAGGCCGACGTGATGTACAACGACATCTACTGTCTGGATACCAGGGTCGCGGAGCGCCTCGAGCGCGTCGGCGAGCTGCAGCGCGCGCGTTCCTCGCACACGATCACGCTCGTCGACGGACCGCGCGGGCCGCGGCTCTTCGTCGCCGGTGGGGGCGGTCCGCTGCCCGACACGCCGAGCACGGCGGAGCTGGTGGACGTCGACTGCGCTTGCGGCGCGATCGCGGCCGAGGCGATCCAGCTGGTGAAGCTCCGTGGCGCGCGCGCCGGTCACACGGCCACGCTGCTGCCGGACGGCACCGTGCTGCTGGTAGGAAGCCTCGTCGGCGCAGCGGCCGAGCGCTTCAGCCCCGATCGATGATCGCGCGATGATGGCGTGGAGCGAGACAATGATGGCCCTTCGCCCCCTGCACCCGACGCCGATCCACCGGATCCGGGCAGTCGCGGAACACCTCCCGCAGGGCGTCCGGGTCCCCCTGCTGGCGCTGCTGAGCCTCGGGCTGGCCGCCTGCGCGGCGCCCGCGGCGCAGCGCGGGCTGGTGCCGGTGGCGGTGCGCGTGGTGGCCTTCCCGCGCGCCTCCGGCACGGTCGAGACCCTCGCACGCCGACCGTATCTTCGAGTGCAGTCGCAAGCGGCGGAGGCGCTGTTGCGGGCGCGGGCGCGCGTGCCCGGCCGCTCCGGCAGCGCCGACCCACGGGCACGGGCGGCCGTCGCCCTGCAGCGGGCGCGCGAGGACTACCAGGGTTTGCGCCTCCCCGAGGCCCTGGAGGGGCTGGCCGGGGCGCTGGCCGAGCTCGCGAGCGCGGCAGCCCTGGAGGCGGAGGATCTCCGCTTGCTCCGGGAGCTCTTGCTGCAGCGCGCGCTGTGCGAGCTCGCGCTCAGCCGCGTGGTCGACGCGCAGGCGTCGATCGCCGCCGCGATGGCCCTTGGCTTCGACGGCTCTCAGGCCGGCGCCTACTCCCCCGAGGTCGAGGCCGTGATCGACGGGGTCCGACGCCAGCGCGTCGGCGGCGGGCACCAGGCGCTGACGGTGACCGCGCGCCCTGCCGACGCGGTGGTGCTGATCGATGGACGCCGGGTGGGTCCGGCCCCGGTGACCGTGAAGCTCGGGGCGGGGCCGCATCTGCTGCGCGCTGAGCGGCGCGGGTTTCGGCCCTTCGCTCGCTGGTGGACCGCGC
The DNA here is from genome assembly GCA_016702545.1 of Pseudomonadota bacterium. Classification (GTDB taxonomy): domain Bacteria; phylum Myxococcota_A; class Polyangia; genus JADJTL01. Next base: position 39,736 of record JADJDT010000026.1, read on the forward strand.
CCGCGAGCGGCGGCGCGCTGCAGCGCCTCGAGCTCGTGCTCGAGACGGCCTCGGTCGGCGCGACGGCCGCGGAGCTGCTCGCGGGACTGCACGCCGCGGGCGATCCGAGCGCGGGCGACGGGCGACCCCGAACTGCTCGCGCGGGTGGTCGGCCCGGAGCGGGCCATCGTCACGGTCACGGGGCAAGCGCCCCAGCTCAGGTCCCGGCTGATCTGGACCGGGCTCCCGGAGAGCCTCGCCGACGATCCGCGCCTGCCGCGGTGCGGACGCCCCCGCCTTGGCCGGCTGCCTCGGACCAGCGCTCTATACCTTGGCGTCGGGGCAACCCTTCGCCGAGGACGCGCCGCGAGCCGCGGTGGCGCGGCCCCTCTACCGGCGTTGGTGGTTCTGGACCCTGGTGGCCGCGGGCGGCGGCCTCGCCGCCCTCGCGGTGATCGGCGCCAACGATCACGCCGGCGTCAACGTCGACCTGCGCGCGCCGCGCTGATCCGCAGCGGGCGCGCCTGGCGCCGCAGATGGGTCAGGGTCAGCGCCGGGAGCAGCCCCAGCAGCTCGACCGCGAGGGCGGCGGCGACCAAGGCGATCGCGACGCCGGCCTCGCCAATCCCGCCGTAGATGCCGTGCAGATAGGCCGCAGAGGCGATCAGCAGCGCGATCACCAGGGCGCAGAAGGCGAGCTCCAGCAGCGCGCCGATGCAGGCCCAGCGGCGCCCCCGCTGCCCGCCGCGGAGCAGGCCGACCGCCGTGGTGAGGGCCACCGCCGCCGCGAGCACCGCCCCCGCGCGAATCCAGGGCGAACGCGCGGGGACCAGCACGAAGACCACCCCGACGTAGGCGGCAGCCAGCAGCAGGTGTCCGACCGCATGGAGCACGTCGGTCAGCGCGCGGCGGTCGGCGGGAGGCGGCGTCGGCGCCACGCCCTCGTCGCCAGTCGAGCGGTGGCCAGTTGAGCTGGGGCCAGTCGAGCCGTGGCCAGTCGAGCCGTGGCCAATCGAGCTGTGCCCGCTTAGGCTGTGGTCGGTTGAGGCGTCCATCGGAACTCGATCGGGATCGACCCGGGGCCGCGGCTGCCGCGGGGCAGAGAAAATAAAAAAGCCGGCCTCGCCTTGAGGCCGGCTCATCATGGCAGCGTCGGGTGGGTGTCGTCTATGCGAAGCCCGGTCGACGCTTTGTTCCCGAAGTCACGTTCCTGAAGTCACGTTCCTGAAGTCACGTTCCCTTCACCTGCACGCTGGTGCGAAGTGAAGAGCCACCCGGCTGCGGCGGGACCCTGCCCCCCCCACACACGCTCGTTCCGGCCTATCCGGACGCCCACCCCTACACGCCACCCCTCCACGCCCCCTACACGCTACCCCGGACCCGAGCAGTGGCCGCCGCGGCAGCCAGGTGATCCCTCTATGTGCAACGGGTATGCCGTTCTTTGTGGGCGGCCCCGATGGGTCGGACCGGTGGCCTCGTCGCCGCTGGCGCACGCCTCTTGCGGTGCCCCACGCGCTTCGTCCTGCCGCCCTTGGCCTTGAAACGCTTCGGCCTTTTGACGCACAACCGAGTCGCGCCGGTCGCGACGACGCCGCCGCCGGAGGTATTCTGGTCTCGAGTTCAGGTGGCGCAAGCGATCGCTGCTGTCGTCGGTGGCGGGTCGCCCCTCTCCGACTTCGCCTCGCCTCACCGATTTCCGGCGGCCACGGCGCGACGCCGCCGCTCAGCGCGATGCGGGATCTAGACCCAGTCGCCGGCGCAGCAGCAGGTGCGCGTCCGATACGGCGAAGCGCAGCAGCTCGGCCGTAACCAGGCCGCGCCGCTCGCGCTCGGCGGTCGTCGCGGTCGCCACCGTGGCACGGTCCTCGACCCGCCGCAGCACCGAGAGCGCTGCCGGCACGGATCGGCAGGCCAACAGGCCGGCGCGATTCGACGCGACCTCGGCGGCCATCGGCAGCAGCAGCGGATCGAAGCCGCCCCCGACGCACTCGAGCACGTAGGGCCGCAGCGTGTCGCGCAGCCGACGCGAGACCCAGCGGCCCAGCCGCGCCGAGACCTGCTCGACCTCGCGATCGACCAGGCCGATCATCGAACCGTCGACGCCATGCAGGTGCGTAATCGCCAGCAGTAAGCGCTGCAGCTCGGCGCTGGAGAGCTTGCTCACGGGCGCCAGGGCCTGCCGCAGGCGCCAAAGCGCGCGCGCGAGCATGAACGTCCGCTCCGGCTCGGTGGCCTGATGGAGCCAGTCGGCGCCGACCAACACCGCCGGAGGATCGCAGGGCTCGAGCGTCATGAGCTGCGGCCGGTGCCCCACGGCGTAGATCTCGAAGGTCTCCACGCCCCATTCGCGCGCCAGACCATCGGCCGCCACCCGCCAGGGATGACGCACGTCGGAGATTCGATCGCGCGGGCTCAGACCGTGCTCGGCGACCCGGCCGGCGCTCAGGCGCGCGATCGGTTGGCGCAACGCGGCGAACACGCGCAGCACGGCCCGCGGCAGGCCGGTCGGCAGCAACAACGCCTGCGCCTCGTCGTCGAAGAGGGCTCTGCTGGGGGGCGTGGCATGATCCGCGGGGTGCTGGGCGAGGAAGGCCTGCTCGCCGCTGTCGGCCTGACCCAGGGCGCTCAAGGTCTGCGCCGCGCACCAGCGGCCATCCGCGAGCCCGCGCCACTCGCAGATGCGAAAGATCGCGTGCAGCGCGAAGGACTCCTCGGCCTCGATCGCGAGCCGCGCGCGCATCGCCGTCAGCGCGCGGTCGAGATACAGGGAGGGATCGGCCTCGTGGGGCCAGCGAGCGCCAAAGGACACCAGGTCGGCCAGGGCCTGGAGATCGGCGGGCGCCAGCTCCACGGCCCGGCGCAGCAGCGCACCGGCGCGGCGCGGGTCACCGAGATCGAGCTCGCAGTGGCGAGCCATCTTCAGCAGGTCCAGCAGGCGCTGGCGCAGATCGACCTCGCTCTCGACGAGGTGGGCGGTCAGCTCGAGGGCGCGATCGATCTGACCGCGCCAACGCGCGCACTGGGCCAAGCCGCGCAGCGCTTCACGGTGCGCCGGATCGAGCTGCACCGCTGCCTCGTAGGCGGCGGCGGCGCGGTGGGGGTCGCCGAGGCGCTGCAGGGCCAGCGCGCCCAGCCGCACGAGCAGCGCGATGCGGCCACCACGACTGCGCTCCAGCTCGGCGGCGGTGGCGATGGCCGCGGCGGCCTCCGGCCAGCGCTGTTGTTGCTCGCAGACGTCGGCGAGGGTCCACAGCGCACCCCCGTCGTGTGGGCACAGCACGAGCGCGGCTTGGGCGTGCCGCTCGGCGCGGGGCAGATCCCGCAGCTGCTCCCGACTGACGCGGAAGACCAGCCGATGCCAGCCGAGGCGGCGGTCGGCGCTGGGCTGGCGCGCGATCCAGCTCTCGACCGCGCGCACCAGCTCGGCCCACTGCCCGGCCGCCACCAGCACCTGCGTCAGGCAGTCCTGCGCGGCGGTGTCCTCCGGGTCCAGATCGGTCAGGCGTGAGAGATGGGCCACGGCGTCGGCGGGTCGGCCGAGCTGGCAGGCGGCAAGCTCGGCGGCCAACCAGTGGGCGGCGTGGCGGTGCTCCGGCACACGGGCCAGGCGCAGCTCCGCCTGCACCGCCTCGAAGGCCTCGAGCCAGCGGCCGGCGCGCAGGGCCGCCTGGCGGCGGTCGTGGACCTCGCCGAGAAAGAGCGCCGATCCCGGTGAGAGCGACACGCCGCCCTCGCGGTCGGGACGCGCACGCACCAGCTCGGCCAGCAGCTCGCCGGCGGCGACCTCGCGGGGGTCGGCGCTGACGCGTGGCCACTGCTGCACGGCCATCACCCGACCAAAGGCGCTCTGAGCGGTCGGCAGCGCGCGCAAGCCGCCGGTCTGTGCGGTACCGCCGAGGCTTCGCTTGGCCGCGCCCGCGCCCGCGCGATGATCGCCCGCGAGCCGGCCGCCGAACACCAGCCAGTACGCTGCGGCGTCCTCGCCCAGCACGCGCTGGGCCTCCTGCCCGAGCGCGCGCAGGTGCTCGAGCTCGCGCTCGCTGCCACCCTGGCGTGCGGTGTCGGCGCCCGATCCCGCCTCAGGACCGCCGCCCGTCCTCCCGTCGGTCGCCGATGCCACCGCGCTGGCGGCCAGCGCGCCGCGGGCCCGTTGGCGCCAGGGCTCGGTAGAGGGGCTGCGGTCGAGGAGGTGCAGGGCGAGCTCCTCGCACGCCTCCGGCACCGCCACCAGCCGCGGATCGAAGGGCAGCAGCAGCAGACCCGGCGCCGCGGTCTCGCCGAGCTGCGCCACGAGGTGCCGCAGCGTGGTCGGCGGCACCAGCGCGGGGCTGGCGGCCGCGGAGCAGCAGCGCCACCAGCCCGTCAGACCCGCCGCCGCGACGATCGGAGCCGCGGCCAGTCGCGCGTAGATCGGCGCGGCCTGGGCGAGCTCGCCGAGCCCGCGCTCGAGCAGCCCCGCGAGGCGCAGCGCCTGGGCCAGCGCGGTCCAGCTGCGCGGCTCGGCCTCCAGGCTCGCGCGGCGCAGGTGACTCGCGAGTGCCGTCCAGTCGCCGCGGCTCGCCTCGTAGAGCGCTCGCGGCCAGCGTGCCCACGCGTCGCCGGCGCCACGCGCGCTAACCCCTGCCTCCCAGGCGGCGAGGCGCTCTCCGTCGGCCGGGGCGGCTTGAGCCGACGCCGACGGCCGCGGGTGCGAGCTCGACAGGCGGGCGATCGCGGCGCTGGTCGCCGGGGTCTCGCCGGCGATCGCGGACCAGCGCTGATAGCAGCGCAGGGCCTGCAGCGGCAGCTCGAGCGCCCCGTCGTAGAGCTCCGCCGCCGCTCGCCACAGGCGCACGGCGTCCTCACGCGCGCTCGCCGCCTCGGCCGCCGTTTCCAGGGCCGTCGCGATCCGCTCGGTTTGGGCAGGGCTCTGCCCTTGTTGAACCAGCCAGCTCGCGACCGGCGGGCACCCGGGATCGCCGATCGCGGCTGCCGCCAGATGCTGCGTGACGGCCAGCGCCTGCCCGGCCACCGGCGCCAGCACCCGAGCGGCCTGAAGCTGCAGCGCGGCGGCCGTGCTGCCGGTCTCCACCGCGGCGAGCGCGGCGAGCGCGGCGGCGGCGCGCGGCGGAGCCGGGTGTTGCAGCGCCAGCCGTTGCAGGCCGCGCCGAGCACCGGCGTGTTGCGGGTCGCTCTGCAGGGCCTCGCCGTAGAGCGCCGCCGCGCTCGCACCATCGAGTTCGAGGGTCTCTGCCGCCCAGCCCGCATCGGCGAGCAGCTGGGCGCGCTCGGCCGCTGCGGTCGTCCGCCGCGCCAGCTGCTCGCTCAGGTCCCGCACGCGGTCGCCGGCGCCCGCGGCCCAGGCCCGCTCGAGCGCTGGAGGGTTGGCCTCCTCCTCGGCGGCGCCCGCCCGCGCGGCCCCGAAGAGGGCGATCGCGCGCTGCTGCAGATCACCCGCCAGCCCGCCCGCCGGCGTGCGCTGGGCGAGGCGCAGCGCACCCAGCGTGGCGGCCGCAGCCGTGGCACCGCGCGCGGCCTCGTCGTAGGCCAGCTGTGCCGCCGCGAGGTCGCCCGCCGCTTCGTGCAGTCGCCCGACGATCAGCGTCAGGGAGGCGCGCACGTCGCTGCCCGGCTGGGCCCCGAGCAGCAGAGCCGTCAGGGCATCGATCAGCTCGCGCGCGCCGCCGCCCGCCGCGGCGAGGTCGAGCGCGATCAGTCGCTGGTCCCAGCCCTCGGCGTAGTCGGGCAGCGCGGTCGCCACCTCGGCGAGGGGCGCTCCGGCCGCAAAGAGCAGGTCCGCGCGCAGGGCGCCCACGTCGCCGCGCTCGCGCACGCGGGTGGTCGGGGCCAGCTCGCCCAGCACCTCGGCCGCCGCCCGCAGGTCGTGTTGGCGCAGGTGCTCACACCAAAGGCCGAGCAGCGCCCCGACATCGCGGGGGTGCTGGACGAGCGCCTCGCGCAGCAGCTCCACCACCAGCTCGCTCTCGCCGAGCTGCCGCGCGGCCTGGGCTGCCGCCAGCTGGAGGTCGGCGGCGAGCTGCGCCGTCGGCGCGTGCCGCGCTTCGTCGTGCAACACGTCGAGCACCCAGCTCCACGCCTCGGGCGAGGGCCGCGCGCTCGGCTCGCCCCGCAGCGGGAGCTCGAGTTGCTCGATCTCGGCCACGGTCAGCTCGCTGGCCGACAGCGTGATCGGCACGCGCCAGGGCTCGGGGGCGTCGAGGTCGTCCTCGAGGCGCCCGAGGGGGCCGTCGCCGTGCAGCGGAGCTGGCGTCGCCTCCGGCAGCACCTCGCCGGTGGAGATCATCGTCAAGGGCCCCAGGTCGACGAGCTCCGCCATCGACCAGTGTGGCGGCGCGGACGACGGCGACGCCGACGCCGATGCAACCGTCTCGGCCGCCGGCGCGACGGGCGGCGGGTCGGAAGGCCACGACGTATCACGGTCGTCGGCGAAGACGACCGTTGCCGCATCGGCGCCAGGGCTGGGCCCCTCGGCACCCGCCGCGGCCTGATTGGCGGCGCCCAGCAGCGCACCCAGAGCGGCCCCCCGGCTCTCGTCGAGCTGGACTTCCTCCGCGCTGAAGAACCTCAAGGCCCCGGCGGCGGCCGCTGAGGCCGCGCTCGCTTTCACGTCGGAAAGGCCGCTGGCTTCGGTGCTCATCGCTTCCTCACGACAGCCAAGCCGTACCGGTCAGCTTGCGGCGCAGCTCGAGCAACTCACGGCTGACGGAGAAGGCCAGCAGCGCGGCGCGCCGCTCCCGCTCGGGGCGCGAGGTCTCCGTCACCTGCGTCATGCCCACCTCCGCCCGGGAAGCCTCGGTGCCGGCGTCCGCGCCCGACTCCGCGTCGATCCGTGGCTCGGCCGCCATTTGCTCGAGCGCCGGCCCAAGCTCGCCCGCCAGCAACAGCCCGCAGCGGTCGGCCGTGGTCTGGACCGCCTGCCACCACTGCTCGAAGCTGCCTCCCTGCTGAAGCAGGCGCTGGACCACCAGCGGCAGCGCGCGCAACGTGCGCCGCCCCAACCGTTTGCGCAGCGTTTGCGCGGCCGCCGCGACGCGCTCGCGCGGCAAGCCGAAGCCCGTGCCGGCCTCGGCGCAATAGATCGTCGCCGCCACCGCCAGTCGCAGCTCCTCGGGCGTCAAGGTCGCCAAGGCGGTCGCTTGCTCGCGCAGCAGGCCGAGCCACCGACCGAGCCGAAAGCGCTGGCGCGGGGTGTCGCTGGCCAGCGCGGCCGCGCCCAGCACCAGCAGCGGCGGCGTCCCGTGCAGGGCGAGGATGCGGTCGCCGGCCTGCTTGCTGACGCGCAGCGCGCCAGGATCCAGTCCCAGGGCCCTGGCGGCCTGTGCCACGCCGCGCGAAAGCGGCAGCTGGCCGAAGGCCTCCAACGAGCTCAGCCGCCCCCAGCCGAGCTGCGAGGCCTCGTGCGGCAGGTGCTCCGGATACAACCCCGGCAGCGCAGGGAGCAGCAGGCGCCAGAGCTCGCGATAGGGGCCCTCGGCCGCCGCAGGCTGCAGGCCCTGCCAATCCGCCGGATCGAGGCGCCCGTTCCAGGCCACCGCGGCGCTAGTGCCGGCCTGCAGCAGCCCGTGCTGCTCCGCGGCCGTGGCCGCGCCGAGCGCGTCGAGCGCAGCGGCCGCCGCCCGCCGAAGCGCAGCGTCGTCGAGGCGCGTGGCCAGGTCAAAGAGCGCGCGGTAGGGCTCGGGTCGCGCAGGCTGCTGGCGGATCAGCTCACGCAGCCGCTCGGTGAGGGGTGCGGCCCAGAGCGTGCCCAACGCCCCATCGCTCGCCTCCAGCAACAGCCGGTGCACCTGCGCGAGCGATGCTGCGTTGGTGGGGTCCAGCGCCAGTGCGCGCAGCAGGTCCGCGCGCGCTCTCTCGGGCTCGCCCAGCACCTGCGCGCGCAGCTCGCCCAGGCGCTGCAGTGCGGCGGCCTGCAGCCGCGGCTCGGCCCCACTGCAATCGATCAGGCAGCAGAGCGTCTCGGCCGCGCGCCGGGGCTCTCCCTGACCCTGGTAAAGCCCGGCCAAGCGCTCGAGCAGGGCGGGGTTCTTCGGGGTCAGCTGCAATTGATCGCGACAGAGCGCCGCGGCCTCCGCGACGCGCCCCGCGCGTGCCAAGAGCTCCGTCAAGCGCAGCACCGCCGCTGGGCGTTGCTCGACGGCCTGGTCCAGCTCGAGCACGCGGCTGTAGCAGCTGACGGCGCGGGCCTCGTCGCCCGCCTCGTCGGCCAACCTGGCCAGCAGCTGCCAGGCCTCGGCGTGCTCCGCGTCGAGCGCGAGCAGCCGCAGCAGGTCGCGCGCGGCACCGCGCGGATCGGCGAGCTGCCCCGCGCGCAGGCGGGCGCGCTCGAGCAAGATGGCCTGACGCTGCTCGGGCGCGAGCGCGAGCCCGAGGCGCAGCGTCAGCGCGTCGTCGAGCTGCGCCAGGTCGCCCACGGCCTGGCACAGGGTCGCGAGGTGCTCGATCAGCGGGGGATCGGCCGGGCTGTCGGCGAGGAGCTGGCGGTAGATCGCGATCGCTGCCGCCGGGAGGTCGGCGCGTTCGAAACACGCTCCGGCCCGGCGCAAGGCCTCGCGCCGGGCGGCCGCGCCGCGCAGCACGCGCGCCAGCCGCACCCACAGCCGCGCCTCGAGCTGCGGTTGGTCCGCGGCGGCGAGCAAGCGCTGCACCGTCAGCAGCGCAGGCGCGTGATCGGGTTGGTCGCGCAGCACGGCGCAGGCGGCCTGCAGCGCCGCCGCCGGTTGGCCGGCCAGCTCGTGGGCCAGGCTCAAGGTCAGCCGCAGCTGAGGACGATGGCGTTCGTGCAGCAGCTCGACGAGCTGTTCGAGCAGTCCTGTGCGGATCGACGCCGGCGTTTGCGGATCGCCCAGTCGATCGAGCAGCGCCGAGGGGCCGCTCGGCGCGCTGCCGCGCGCGCCCAGCGTGGCGATCGTGGGCCGCGCCGCGGCGCTGGGATCAGTCGCCCGGCGCAGGCGATCCCCGCGGGCCCGCAGCGCGCCGGCCAGGGAGGGATCGTCGCAGCGCGCGCCGAGCTCGCTGAGCAGCCGACTGAGCGTGCCGAGATCGCGGCGCTGGGCCGCACCCAGCAACCCGCGCCAGAGCTCGGGGAGCGTGGCGCCAGCGCCCGGGGCCACCGCCGTGGGCGCCGCTCGCCGCGGGGCAGCAGGTGCGCCCAAGGGGGCGGAGGTCGCCGCGGCGGGGTTCTCCCCCTCCTCCGGTATGCGGGCGGCCGGAACCTCGACCCACCAGGCGGCCTCGGCGCGCCAGAGCTCTCGCTCCGTCTCCGTCGCTGCGGCCTCTGCCAACGCCTCGAGCGCGGTGGCGGCCTCGCCAAAGGCCCCGCGCGCCAGGCGCAGCTGCACGAGCGCGTTCGTCGCCGAAAACCAGGCCACGCCGGCGGCGGGTGCCAACGTCGAGACCTCGACGAACTGTCGTTCGGCGCGCTCGAGCGCCCCCGCCTGCCGGCAGGCCTCGCCGGCCAGCAGCGTGCGCTGCACCAGGGCCTGCCGGTCGCTGATCAGCGGCAGCTCGCGGGCCAAGGCCTCGGCCAGGGCCTCGTGATGGCCCTCCGCGCGCTGCGCGCGTTGCAGCGCGCGGAGGGCGTGGCGGTCATCGGGCTGTTCCTGGACCAGGTGGGCGAGCTGCGCCCGGGCGCGCTCTGGCTGCCTCAGCGGTCCCGCGTAGAGCGCCGCCAGGGCCTCGCGTGCGGCCTGGCGCTGGGCGGGCACGGGGGTCACCTCGGCCACGCGCTCCCAGCGCAGCGCCAGCGCCGCGTGCTGCCCGCTGGCGCGCAGCAGCCCATCGATCGCCAGCAGCGCGTAGGGCTGCGTCGGCTCGGCCTCGAGCACCTCACCGTAGCGCTCGATCGCCCGCTGGGCATCAGCGAGCGGTCGCTCCGCGATCCAGGCGCGGTGCAGCCCATGAGCCTCGCGCTCGCGTGGCGTGCCGGCCGTGGCCGCCAGCGCCACGAGCAGCGCGTCGGCGCGCTCCCAGTCGCCGCAGCGCTCGCAGAGCGCCAGCCGGCGCGACGTCAGGCCACGATCGCCAGGTCGTAGTTGGGCCAGGCGATCGAGCGCGTCGAGCGCGCGGCGCGGATCGGCCAGCGGACCGGCGGCCAGATCGGCGAGCTGCTCGAGCCCGGCCACCGCGCGATCGGGCGCCGCCCCGGCGAGTTGCTGCTCCCAGAATTCGGCCAGCGGCACGTAGCGACGACGGACCAACAGCAGCTCGGTGAGCAACCCCTGCGCCGCCTCGGTCGTGGGGTCGAGATCGAGGGCAGCGTGACAGAGATCGAGGGCCTGCTCCGGCCGCCCCGCGTGAAGGTAGGCCACCAGCGCGGCGCGCGTCAGGATCGCGGCGCGCGCGGCGACGTCGGTGGGCCGTGCGGTGGCGGCGGCACGCTCCTCGGCCAGCGCGAGCTCGACCAGCTCGGACCAGCGGCCGCCACCGATCGCCTCCCGCTCGGCCTCGACCAGCACGCCCAGATCGAGCGGCGCCAGCGCCCGCGCGCGCTGCAGGGCGGCGTCGGCCGCGCCCGTGGCGCCGAGCCGGGCGTGCGCGTGCGCCAGCTCGAGCCAGGTTGCAGCGGCCGCGCCCGCGGGTAAGGTCGCAGCCGCCGCGCCCGCCAGCCGCCGCTCGAGCGCGCCGACGACCTCGGCCCAATCGCCCTGGCGCCGCGCGAAGCCGAGCCTGGCCTCGGCGACCACCGGGTCTGCGGGCGCCAGCGCGCGCGCCTCGCCCAGCAGGGCGCCTGCCTGCGCGGCATCCTGCAGCGCCAGCTCGCAGAGCTGCGCCGCTTGCACCAGGCAGCAGGCGGCCTCGGCGGTGCCCGCGACACCTGCCCCCGTCGCGGCGCCGACCTGGGGATCCGCCTGCAGCGCGGCGGCAATCGCCCGCAGCGCGCGCACCCGCTCGAGCTGTAGCCCGCCTGCGCGGCGATCGCCTCGCGTTCGTAGAGCAGGGGCAGGCGCGGTTCCACCAGGCCGCTGGCCCGCTCCAGCAGGGCCAGCGCGTCGCGCGCCCCAGCGGGCCCGTGGTGGCGCCGCAGCGCTGCCAGGCGCCGCAAGGCGGCGGCCCGCGCCTCGCGGTCGGTCGCCGCGCCGGCCACGGCCTGACAGGCCTCCTCGATCCAGGCGGTCTCGCCGCGGGCTTGACCAAGCTGTTCGAGGGCCAGGGCCGGTGCGATCCAGCGTTGGTCACTCGCCAGCCAGGCAGCCCGCAGCGCGTCGGCCGCCGATGCCGGTTGCGCGAGCTGCTCGGCGAGCAGCCATCCCTTGTGAAACAGCAGCTCCGCGCGCCGCTGCCCGTCGGTCTCGTGGCGGAGCCGCTCTTCGAGCAAGAGCAGCAGCTCGGACCAGCGGCGGGACACCGTCAAGCTGCGCCAGAGGGCCCAAAAGGGCGGTCGCAGGCCTGGATCGGCATCGAGCGCGCTGCGCCAGGCCTGCTCCGCCGCCGCCGTCAAGCGCGCCGCGCGCGCGGCACCCTCGGCCGTGCCGTCGCCCTCCGCGTCCCACGCCTGCAGCGCCAGACGCTCGCCACGTTCATGGTCGATCAGCGCGCGGCGCGCCGGCGCGCCAGCGGCCGCTCCACGCTCGCGGTCCAGGTACTGGACGAGGCTTTCGGGATCGCTGCTACCGCCGCCGGCCGCAGCGGCCACGCCAAAGCGCCAGGGTGTCGGTTCGACGGCCGTGTCGGCCTCGACGCCGAGGATCTCGAGCGTCGGGCTGTCGAGCCCGTCGTCCTCCTCGGTCCCCGGCGGCGGCCCGTGAGGTGCCGTCATCGATGCTGTGGCCGAAGCAGCGGCGGCCAAGAGCGCTGGCTCACCTGCGGCGGGCTGCTGTCCGAGCGGGGCCCCGTCCATCATCGGTCGTCTCCGCAGCGCCGCGTCGGCCCGCCCCGCCGACCGCTCCCCATCCCACGCCGCGCCCACGCACACCGCTCACTTTCTTAACACAACCGAGCCGTCCCAACGTGCGTGATTTAGCGCCCGGGATCTCACATTCTCCAACGCGGTCTGGGCGCGGGCTGCGGCTCAAGGCAGGTGGAGGCAAGCGGCGCCTTCGGCCCGATCGGCCGCCTGCCGTGCGCGCTCATTCTGCCGCGGTCCGGGCAGGATCAGGTTCGTCGTGCAGCTTCGATCGGCCGTGATCTTGGCCACCACCAACTGCGAGATCGTCTTGTGGGGATAGGGTGTCGCCAGATCCGCCGCCTTGACGCGGAAGATCAACGCCAGGGGCTGTTTCGTCGTCCCCACCTGTCGGACCCGCCATTCCGCCTTGGCCGCCCCTCGCTGCCCGAAGCCCCCCTCATAGGAGAGCTGATACTCCCGCTTGTCCGCGCGAACGACGAAGACCTGGAGCTGATCACCATCAATCAGTCGCAGGGCATAGCCGCCCACGCCGGGACAGAGCTGGTTCAGATACCCCTCACTCTCCTCGACCGTACGGCACTTGGCCTCCGCGACGTCGGTGTAGACCGACGCGATCGCCCCGCCAGGAGCCGCCCCGGCGGCCCTCCCGGCGAAGACAGTGAGCAGACAAGCAACCCGAGTGGCCCTGCGGATCGTCATCGGTCGGTTTCCTTCTTGACCAGCGGCGCAGCGCAACGCCCCAGCGTGCTGGAAGCGTGATGCGGGAGCCGCGACCTGTCATCGGGGTAAGCGGTCACGCCCTCAATGCGCTGCTATCACTGACGGAGTCTAGATCCACTGCACGCGCGCGCGACCAAGCGCGCGCGCGGCGCACAACTCGTTGTGCGCCGGACTTGGGGGTGGGGCCCCGAAAAGTCACGCCTTTTCGGGGCGGGGGTATGGGACATACCCCCGTGAACGTTTACCCAACGGGGAGTCCCTGCGCGTCCCGCAGGCGGGGCCCCTTCACGGCCAGCGGAGCTGCCGGTCGTTGCGGACCCAGACCACGAAGCCCGAGAAGTTCGACCCGCTCAGCGGGCGGTAGGACTGCTGCAGCAGCGCCTCGAAGGGCGCGAAGCCGGCGTAGCTCTCGTTGTCGGCGGTGACGATGAAGGGCGGTTGCGTCCGCCGCAGATCGGCGGCCAGCTCGCGCCAGGGTCCGCGCGGCACGAAGCGCGTCATCGCGGTCGGTCGCCGCCAGGTGTTGGTCAGATTGGTGGTGACGACGCCGAGCACCTTGTAGAAGCGCGTCGGCGCCAGCCGATCGGCGTGATAGTAGATCGGCCAACCCCAGCGACCCCAGATCCAGATGCGCTCCGTCGGCTGGGTGTGCCGCGCAATGAAGCTCGCGATCTGCCGCGCCTCCGCGTGCGGGGTCGAGAACTCGTTGCGCGTGCGCAGCGAGTGCCTGACCTCGGCGATGCTGCGCAGGGCCGCCGGCACGCAGAGCACCGCCAACAGCGCGAGCAGCGCCAGGCGACCGCCCAGCTCGGACCAGGAGGGGGGACAGACCGCGCGGCGGAACCAGCGCAGCAGCACGCCCTGAGGGTGGGCCGCCAGCAAGGCCAAGGGCGGCAGCAGCTGCTGGTAGTAGCTCTTGTAGAAGCGGAAGCCGAGGCTCGCCGCCAGCGCGTCGAAAGCCAGATGCGCGACGAGCAGCGCCTCGACCACGCCGACGCTGCCGCGACGCCGCAGCGGCAGCGCCACCAGGCTGAGCGCAGCGAGCAGGGCCGGCAGCGACAGATACTCCCAGATCCCGAGCACGCCGTCCTCGAGGCGATCCCACCGGCCGGCCCAATCGACCTCGCCCTGGACGTAGCCCCAGCCGCCCTCGGACATGAAGAAGTGGTGCAGCAGCGTGCGGAGCTGGCCGTGGAGCGCATAGAAGACGGCGATCGGCAGCAGTCCGATCAGCCCGCCAACGACGTAGGCCGTGATCGCGCGGCGCGGCGCGACGGCGCTCCAGCCGAGCGGGCGGCGCAGGCTCGGCAAGAGCAGCAGCACCAGCACGAAGGCTGGCGCGGCGACGCCCGCCTGGCGTTTGAAGAGCGCGCTGAGCGTGACGGCGATGCCGGTACCGACGAACCACCCGAGGCGGCCGCGTCGCAGGCCGACGGCGAAGAGCGCCAGCGCCCAGATGCACGGCGTCATCATCCAGGCGTTGTAGTTGACGTCGAGGCTGTCGCTGATCGGTGCCAGCAGCGTGTAGATCAACGCGGCCACGATCCCGGCGCCGAGCCCGAAGAGCTGCTGTCCGGCGACCAGCACGCCGACCGCTGCCAGCCAGGCCCAGAACACGCCGAAGGCCTGCAGCACCGTCAGGCTGCGACCGAAGATCCGCCAGACTCCGGCGGTGACGAAGTAGGATCCAGGTTCCTTCAGCTCGAGGCTGTCGACGAGCGGCAGCTTGCCGTGGAGCAGCAGGTCAGCGTTGTAGGTGATGCCCGCGACGTCTTCGTTGCGGAAGACGTCCTGCTCGAGCGCGGGTTGCCGCAGCCAGAGACAGAGCAGCCCCAGCAGCAGGCTCGCCAGCAGGCAGCCCCCCGCGCCGCGCGCCCATCGCGTCAGGGCCTCCGCGTTGAGCCGATCGTGGCAGCGAAGCATGTTTACCGATCGTGTGGGGGCGGGACCCAACCCGCGAGTCGAGGGCGCAGCAGGACGCAAGATGATTAGCGGGCGGTCCGCCGCCGGTCAACCCCGCCGCCCGCGCGCGCGGCAGGTCCACGGGCGGGGGCGTGGCCGCCCAGGGGTAGCGCTCCGTCTTTGAGGGTGCGGTGGCGTCGCCGCCCGGGCTAGAGTTCGAGGCGTGTGGGGCACTGATCAACGACGCGCAGCACGGCGGGCTGGCCACGGAGCGGGCGCGCTGGTGCTCCTGACGCTGCTGATCCTCGACCCCGGACTGGACGCGCCGGCGACGGCCCGTGCGGCCGGCCGTGGCGTAGGGGGCACGAACGCGGCCGGGCGGCGCTTGCTCGCCCAGATGCAGGATCAGGGGCAGGACAAGGGGGAGCAGCATCTGGCGCTGGCGGCGCTCTACGCCCGCGCCGGCAACCAGTACCGCAGCTACGAGCACCTGCGTGCGGCGGGGCGCCTGCGCGTCGAGGCCGGGCGGATTCAGCTCGTGCTCGCCCTGCTCTATCGCCGACTGGGGCGCTACGACGCCGCGCTGGGCGCGTTGACGCGGGTGCTCGTCGAGCACCCGGAGCAGCCGCAGGCGTTGATCCAGCTCTGGAAGACCGTCTACGAGGCGCAACTGCGGGGCGCGCGCTTGCAGACTGACCTCGGGCCGGTGCTCGAGCGACTCGACAGCGTCGGCATGCACCTGCCGGCGCGCCTCAACGCTGACCCGAGCAGCGCGAGCGAGAGCGCGAAGCTGAGCGCGGCCGGCTATCAGCAGCTGCTGGCTGGGCGCATCGAGCAGGCCGTCCAGCTTTTTGAGGGAGCCATCGAAGCGCTGCCGTCGAATGCGCGCGCCCACCGCGGTCTCGGCATCGCGCGCGCCCGCGAGCAGGATCCGACCCGGGCCGCCGGCGCCTACCAGCTCTACCTCGAGCTGGCGCCCGACGCCCCCGACGCCGATCGCGTCGATTGGGTGCTGATGCAGTACTGGCGTGACCGCGGCAGCCCGCACTGACGGTCGCGGCGCCAGTCGCCGATAGACGCCGAGGAGCCTGTCGGAGAATGTCGCGAGCCGACCGAGCGCAAGGCGCGGCGAGCACCGGAGCGGAACGTACGGGCCGGTACGTGAGCACCGGGAGCGGCAGCCGCAACGCGCGCCGCGATCGGTCGGCGCAGCAATTCTCCGACAGGCTCCTATGGCGCGTCCTCCACGGCGAGCGCGACCAGGGCCGCCAGCTCCGTGGCGGCGGCGCGGGCCAGCGTGGCGCTGGCGCTCGCCCGCAGCTGCTCGGCCGCCGCGAGGCTGTCCCCGCCGTCGAGCGCGTTCGCGCCCTGGAAGCGCAGCAGCCCACTGCGCCAGATCGTGCGCTCGGCGTGGTCGCGCAGCCAGGCGGTGACGGTCAGCTCGTGGCGCTCGGCGACGACCCGCCGCGCGTGCAGCGCCGCCGCGACCGTGGCCCAACGCACGAGCTGCACCTGCAGGCGCAGCGGGCGCGGTCCCTCACAGCGCCAACCTCGCGCCGCGAGGCGCGCCGTCAGCGCCGAGCCCAGCACGCCGGCCAGTTGAGGCTCGTCGAGTCGCGTGGCGCGCACGGCCTCGACGCAGAGGGCGCGCGTGGCGCGAAGGTCCTGCGGGCCGTAAACGGGTCGGTAGCCGCAGGCCGTCGCAGCCACGGCGAGGCAGCCCCAGCCTCGCAACCGCAGCGCCGCCGCCTGGCGGCCCCGGGGGAGGCGACGCCCGGCGCGCACGGTCTCGTCGCTGCCCCGCGTCGCGACTACACCGGGGGCGCGAGCGCGGTGCCCGCGGAGGTCGGAGCGTGGACGACCGCCGCGCTGGGCGGCGTCGGCTGGGTGGCCGGCGACGGCAGGGTGGCCGGCGACGGCAGGGTGGCCGGCGACGCGGTCGCGGCACGGGCGCTCGCGCCGAGCTCTTGCGTTACGTGGTAAGTGAACTTGCCCTGCGACTCGTGATAGGTGCGAACCATCACCTCGGCCAGCACCCCGAGCATCACGTTCATGAAGCCCAAGAGCAGCAGCAGGATGGCCAAGAGCAGCATCGGGCTGCGCGACAGCTCCATGCCGAAGAAGAGCTTGCGCAGCGAGAGGTAGCTCGCCAACGAGAAGCCGGCCAGGCCCATCATGATCCCGGGGATGCCGAAGAAGTGGATCGGCTTCTGCGCGTAGCCGCCGAGGAACTTCACCGTCACCAGGTCGAGCACCACCTTGAGCGTGCGGTTCAGCCCATACTTGGATCGGCCGAAGCGCCGCGCCCGGTGGTGCACCGGCAGCTCGGCGACCTGGCCCCCCTCCCAGCTGGCGTAGATCGGGATGAAGCGGTGCATCTCGCCGTAGAGCACCACGTCCTCGAGGGTCTCGCGACGATAGGCCTTGAGCGTGCAGCCGAGATCGTGCAGCGGGACGCCCGAGATCCAGGCGATCAGCTTATTGGCGACGAAGGAGGGCACGCGTCGGCTGAGCAGCCGGTCCTGCCGCTCGCGGCGCCAGCCGCTGACGACCTGGAAGCCCTCGCCCACCTTGTCGAGCAGGCGCGGGATGTCGCGCGGGTCGTTTTGCAGGTCGGCGTCCATCGGCACCAGCACCGCGCCGCGCGCCGCGCGGATCCCCGCCATCATTGCTGCCGTCTGGCCGAAGTTTCGCCGCAGCAGCAGCACGCGCAGCCACGGATACTGCGCGCACAGCCGGGGGTAGAGCTCGCGCGAGCCATCGCGGCTGCCGTCATCGACGATGATCACCTCGGCGCGGTACTGCCGCTCGTCGATCAGCTGGTGCAGCTCGTCGCAAAGCGGCACCAGGCTCTCGACCTCGTTGAACGCGGGGATGATGATCGAGAGCTGCAGCGCCGGATTAATCGCCGGTGGATCGGCCGACCCGAGGTCTGGAGCAGGCTGACCGGCCGCCTGGGCGATCGCGCTCACTGGCGGCAACACAGATCGGCTGGCGGCACCGACGCCAGGTGCTGCGCATCGGGTCCGCGCTGTAGCCGCACGAAGGCGCGACTGGTCGCATCGTAGTACTCGACCTCGATCGGGTACCAGCCGGAGCGCACGCGCACCTTGCCGCAGGCGAGGCGCGCCGGATGGTCGCCCCAATCCTGGGCCACGAGCGCACCGCCCAGCCGCACGCGCCCGCCATCATCGCTCTGCACGCAGAGCTGCTGGGCGCCGCCCTCCGGGAAGCGGAGAAAGCCGCGCCAACGGATGCTGACGCGGTCGGGCTCCAGGCGCGGGTCGAACGACCCGTTGGTGTCGAAGTCGATGCGATCATCCACCCGCGACAGGACGTGCTGCTCGAACGCCACGCCTTTGTAGTAGTTGCCGACGATGCCGCCGGGCTTGGCGACCAGCGACAGATCCGCGATCGGCGCCAGGGGCCACAGGCTGCGGAGGGTCAGACCGAGCGCCACGAGCACCAGCGCCCCGCAGGCCGCCAGCCCCGCCAGGCGCCAGCGCCGCCGGCGCTGCTGCTCCTCGGCGCTGGTATAGAGCGCCCGCGTGTAGCGCTCGAGGCGCTCGATCAGCCGCTCGGTCGTGTCGACCGCGGCGCCGACCTCGAAGATCTCGGCGGTGCTCTCACGCGGCAGGAAACGCTGGTGCCGCGCGGCTTGCTCTGCGAGCGCTCGCAGCTCGAAGTAGCAGTAGCCGTCCTCGGTCGCGAAGTGCCCGTCGGTGGTGAAGGCCGCGAACGCGGTCAGCGCGCCGTAGTCGTCGTCGAAGGCGTCGCCGCGGGTCGCGAAGAGCAGCTCCATCACGTCGCGGGCGATCGATGCACAGAGGCCCAGCACCACGTGGCCCGGCAGCTCGCCGCCGCGCACGGCGTCGATCACGGCCCGGTGGCCCTTCAGCACCGCCAGCAGCCACTGCCGCGTCTGGCGCGGCTGAGGGCTCGCTCGACGCTGGAACTCGAGCTGCCGTGCCGCGCCCCAGACCGGCGAGAGGCGCTCGGCCCAGCTCGCCCGCGGCAGCACGGCCTCCAGCGCCGCCCAGCGCGCGGGCGCGTAGAGCGCCGGGTAGATCGTCAGCCGGCGCTGACGGAAGAAATCGACGAGCTGCCTCGAGGCCGCCGAGCGCGCCTCGGCAGCCTCGGCCCCGCGCAGCCGCCCCACCGCCAGATAGCTCTCTGGCAGCCGCGACAGCTGAACCAGCGCCAAGTCCTCGAGCCCCGCCAAAGCGGCCACCGCGTCGGCCTCGAGCCCCTGCAGCCAGCTCGCGGTCTCCCGGCCCCGCGCCGCGGCCGCTGCTCCCGAAGGGCCGGCCCCGCTCGGGCTAGCCTGGACGCCCGGCGTCGGCGCATCAGCGCCCTCATGCTTCGTTGTCACTTCCACAATCGCACCCGTACCCCCAATGGCGACGCAGCATATGCGCGCTCGTCGAGGAGAATCAAGCCTCGCGGCGGTCACGCGACGCCCCCAGACGGCCCCCCCCAACGGCCAAGTGACGGCCTGTGGACGAGCTCGCGGCGACGCAGGTCGCAGCGGCAGTGTTTTGCGCTGGGCCGGGGCCCCGGCTAATGTGGCTCCATCCCATATCCGCGCGGCCGCTCGCTGCGGGCGCCGCGGCCGGAGGTCGAGACGATGCGCGAAGTACGCCTACCACGCCGCAGGACCGCGCTCCCCGGGCCTGCTGCCCTGTTGCTGCCGCTGCTGTTGGCGCTGCCCGCATCGCTGACCCTCGCGGCGGATCGCGCCGCGCCGCCAACACCCAGCGCGACGGTCGCCCGGCCGCTCGATCCGGGCCAGCAGGCCTCGACCGTCGGTGGCCTGACCGGGCTGGTGCGCGTGGTGAGCGCCGAGGTTGGCGCGACCCACACCTTTCGCCTCGGGCTGCACACGGAGCTGTTGCATCGCTCCGACTTTCTGGTGGCGGGAGACCGCCACGACCGCCTGATCGGCACGCTCGCGCTCGCCTACACCCCCTGGCGCTACCTCGAGCTCTTTGCCAACCTGCGCAGCCAGGCCAACCACAACCAGCGCGCCGACGACGGTAACCGGCGCGATGCCGAGGTCATCTTCGCGCTCGGCGATTTGACGCTCGGCGGCAAGGGGATGCTGCCCGTGCGGCCCTATCTGGCCGTGGGTGGCCAGCTCGAGCTCAACCTGCTCAACGCCGTGGGAGGCGTGTTCTACAAGGGCGCCGCCACCGGGTTCTACGTCGGCACGCTGGCGACGCTCCGCCTCGACGCGCTGCGCCGCTGGTTGCCGGCGCGGCTGCACCTCAACCTCGGCTATCGCCTCGACCGCTCGGACGCCCTGCGCGACTTCGCGCCCAACTACGATCTGGCCAGCCTGCAGGTCGAGAGATTCGCGCTCGGCATCAACCGCAGCCGCGTGCAGCTCAAGCTCGGCGCCGAGGGCTTGCTGGCGCGCTGGACGCGCCTCGACGTCCGACCGCTGCTCGAGGGGGCCCTCGATCTCGGCACCGGCGGCGCCGACCCGACCTTTGCCGGACGCGTGCCCGCAGCGGACTTCGATGGGCGCGTGGCCTCGTGGTTGACCGTGGGCGCCCGCGTGCGTCCCTTGCGCGGGCTCAACCTCACCTTGGCCAGTGACCTCGGCCTGGTCAGCCCTGGCTTCGGCTACGGCCCGCCGACGCCGGTCTGGAATCTGATCGCCGGCCTCGGCTTCGCCTACGACCCCCTCGTCCCGGTGCGCGTGGTGCGCGACCCCTCGACGGGGCCTTGTGCCGCCCCGACCTCGCCCCGCGCCTGCGCCGCCGACGCTGCGCTCGGCCGCCTGCGCGGGCAGATCGTGCATGGCGACACGCTGCGACCGATCGAGGGCGTCGTCGTCAGCTTTCCGGGCCGCGACCTGACGAATCTCTCGACCGGTGCCGACGGCAGCTTCCTCTCACCACCTCTGCCCCCCGGCGCGACCCCGGTGGTCTTCCGCCACCCGGACTACGTCGCCACCCAGACGCGCGTCACGGTCACGGCCGGCGCCGTGGCCAAGCTCCACGTGATGCTGCAGCCGGTCCCAGCACTGAAGGTGGGCCTTTCCGCCCGCATCACCGATGCCAGCGGTCGGCCGCTGGCGGCGGTCGTGGTGATCGACGGTGGGCAGGCTCCGGTCTCGCTCCCCTGTGACGCCAGCGGAGGGGTCGCCACCGAGCTGCCGCCCGGCGACTACACGGTCACGGTCAGCGCGCCGGGCTACCCCAACCTGCAGCGCGCCCTACGCCTCGAGCCGCAGCACCCGCAGGAGCTCGTGCTCGTGCTGCGGCGGGGCGCCGCCGCCGCCGCCGGGCCCGGCACAGGTCGCGGTCTGGTCGAGGTCACCGCGAATGCGTTGCTGCTGCGGCGCAAGATCCACTTCAGCAGCGGCAAGGCCAGCCCGCGCGCCGACGCGCTGCGCCTGCTCGACGTGGTCGCCGACGTGCTGCTGGCCCATCCGGAGCTCGCCCACGTCGAGATCCAGGGCCACACCGACGGCAACGGCGCGGCGGCCGCCAACCAGCGCCTGAGTCAGGCGCGGGCCGACGCGGTGCGCGAGCACTTGATTCAGCGCGGCGTCGCCGCCGACCGCTTGACCGCGCGCGGCTTCGGGGCCTCTCGTCCGACCCATCCCAACATCTCGGCGCAAAACCGCGAAGCCAACCGCCGCGTCGAGCTGCACCTGAAATAGCGGCGCTGGCGATGGCCCGCCGTCGCCGCGTGCGTCTGCTGCTGGCGGTCATCGGGCTCGCCGTGGCCCTCGCCGCCCTGCTGCTCCTGCAGCGCCACGAGCGCGGCGCCAGGTCCGAGCTCGCCACGATCGCCGGGCTGCGGCTCGCCGGTCAGCCGGTGGGTGGCCTCGATGCGGCGGGACTGCAGCGCATGCTGCCACGCCTGGCGCGACAGCGCGCCGCGCAGCGGGTGCTGCTGCGCTGGGCGGCGGGTCAGCGCTCGGTCGCGCTCTCGGCGCTCGGCTTCGGGCTGGACCCGGCGCTCACCGCCGCCGCGCTGTTGAGCGTGGGCCACGCCGGATCGTGGCTGCCCGATCGCCTGCTGCGCTGGCAGGCGCGGCGCGGCCGCGTCGAGGTGCCCTGGCAACTGACGCTCGATCAGGCGCAGGCGCTGCGCTTCTTTGAACGCCTGGCGGAGGCCATCGATCGCGACCCTGCGGCGCCGCGTCTCGACCTCACGCGGCAGCGGCTGCGGCCCGGCCGCGCCGGCTATCGGCTCGAGCCGCTGCGGGCCTTGGCCACCACCGAGGCCGCGCTGCGTAGCGGCCACAGCGAGGTCGAACTTCCTCTGCTGCCGCTGCGCGCGCCGGAGGATGCGACGCTCGCCGCCCTCGACATCAGGCACGTGCTCGGTCAGTTCGTGACCGTCCACAGCCAGGCCGATGTCGACCGCGACCGCGCGCACAACCTCAGGCTCGTGGCCGGTCGGATCGACGGTCGTGTGCTGCCGCCTGGCGCGCGCTTCTCCTTCAATGCCGCCGTCGGTGCGCGCACCGAGGAGCAGGGCTATCGCACCGCGGCGGTGATCCAGCAGGGCGAGCTGGTGGACGGCATGGCCGGTGGCGCCTGTCAGATCTCGAGCACCCTCTTCGCGGCGGCCTTCTTCGCCGGCCTCGAGCTGCTGAGCTCACGCCCGCACACGATCCCCAGCTCCTATATTCGACTCGGCCTCGACGCCGCCGTGGCCTACCCCGAGACCGACCTGCGGCTGGGCAATCCCTACCCCTTCGCCGTCGTGATCCATGTGCAGGTGGCCCAGGGCCAGGTGCGCGTGGCCCTGCTCGGGCGGCCTCGCCCCTGGCGGCGCGTCGTCTTTCGGCGCGAGGTCAAGCAGCGCGATCCCTTCGGCGAGGTCGAGCGCCGCGATCCAACGCTACCGGCGGGCCAGCGCGTGGTGGCGCAGCGCGGCGTACCCGGCTTCCTGGTGCAAAGACAGCGGCTCTTCTTCGGCGCGGGGCCCGCGCCGGAACGCATCGAGACGCGCTTGCTGCGCTACGCCGTCAACCCAGAGATTGTCCGCGTCGGCGTCGGTCCGCCGCCTGCCCCCGGGGCGCCCGTCGAAGCGCCCAGCCCGCGACCGGCGCCCTACCGCTGCGACGCCGAGCCGCTCGCGCTGGAGCAATGACGGCGCGCGAACCACCGCGGCGGGGCGCGGTGAAGGGAGGCGACGACTACTTCTTCGGCAGGAGCGTGACGGGGGCCTCGACGTCGACCGCCTGCCCGTCGAACTCCGGGAAGGGCCAGCGCTCGATGGCCTTGACCATGCAGTCGATCATCTGGCCATCGCGATTGGGCTGGATGTCGATCCGCGTCGGGCGACCGTTGCTGCGCACGCTGAACGAGACGCTGAGCGTGATCGCGCCGTGATGCAGCGCTGAGTTGCGCTTGAGTGCGCGCGTGTAGCACGCCTCGAGCGAGCCCTTGCTGCGGCCGATCACCGCGAAGACCTGTTCTTGGGTCAGCGTCCCCTCTTGTATCGCCGGCATCAACGACTTGCCCTCGATCGTCAGCAGCGCCGGGTCGACCTTGATCGTGCCGGGGTTAGCCAGCGCCTGGGCGAGCTTGACCTTGAGCGCGTTGAGATCTTCCTGCAGCCGGTCGCGCTCCGATTCGCACTTGCGCAGCGCCTCGAGCGAGCGATCGACCTGCTGTTGGCCCGCTTGGGGCTGGCCGTTACAGCCGCCGCCACAGGCGCCCAGCGCCAGCGCGGCCACCGCCGCAACCGCCCCACAGCGGCGCGAAAGCCGCCGGGACGCATCGAAAAACCCGCATCCTGCCTTCATGTGCATCCTCGTTCTGAGCGTTCGGCATGTCCGAGCATTCCGAGCATTCCGAGCATTCCGAGCATTCCGAGCATTCTGATACGTCGATTGAGCGGCGACGCGACTTGCGTGCGCCCCAGCGGTCCCGCCGGCGCGGCGGTGATTATCCATTCGCTGGGCGCGCGACGCAATCCTTTGAGCCATCCCGTTGAGATCGCCGTCGCGCCGTCCTTCCCGACGCCAGCTCTCGCGACGCCAGCTCCCGCGACGCCAGCTCTCGCGACGCCATCCTTCGCGACAGGGGTGCCACGCAGGCGCGGACCCGCACCGCGAGCTGCGGCCCCGGCCCCGTGTCGGCGCCCGGGCGCGCCCCTGAGCGCGGCCTACTGGGCTTCGTCGTCGGCATCCCCCGACAACAGGCGATCGAGGCGCTGGCGGAGCGCGGGTACGGTATGCGGGTCCTGGGCCACGAAGGTGACGAGCTCGCGCTCGGCGGATCCACCCCACTCCAGTACGGCGGCGGCGGCCGTGGACAAGATCTGCGGCGCCCACGCCAGCTCGGGATCGCAACGATAGGTGAGCAACAGCTCTCGCAGCGCTTCCTTGGCGCTGCGATCGCCGATCGACCACAGCGCGGCGACCACCACCGCCAGCGTCGGCACCGGGGTCTGTGGGTCGGCGAGCTGGAGCAGCAGCGGTCGGACGGCCTCGGGCAATTGCAGGGCGCCGGCGGCGCGCGCCGCCAGCTCGACCGAGAGCGCGCGGGTGCCCAGGACGTAGTCGTTGCGCTCCGCCAGCAGCGAGAGGTAGAGCGCAGCGGAGTGCTCATCGGGGCGCTCGTTCAGGTGGTCCGTCGCCAGCTCGCGCAGCTCGGGCGGCCAGCGCGGATCGCGGATCAAGCGCACCAGGGCCGCGGTCGGTGGCGGGCCCGGGCTCTTGGCCAACGTGGCGAGGAGGTAGCGCGCCAGGCCCGGAAAGCGTCGATCGGGATCGACCAGCGCCTGCAGCAGCCCGTCGCGCAGGTCGCCCACGCTCGCCGGCGGCGTCGCGCCCGTGACACCGGCCCATCCCTCCGCGTCGAAGGTGGCGCCACGCAGGGGCAGGCCGAGCTCGGCACGCTGCCGCACGACCCCCGTGAGCGGATCGACCACCACCAGCTCCCCGTCGGCGCCGACCAGCGCGACCGCACGGCCGGTGTGCGTGGCCGCCACGAAGTCGGCCCGCGCGCCGCGTCGCACCCAGGCCAAGCGCAGGCGCTGGGGCCATCCTGGTCCAGCGCGAAACCGAGCAGGAAACGGTAGTGCAGCAGCAGCAGTCGGTCATCGGCCCAACCGCTGGCGCTGAGCGGCGGCGACACCGGCCGCCGCCACAACCAACGCTGGCGGTCCCCGGCCCCATAGTCCCAGGGCGCACCGTCGTAGGCGCGTCGGCCCCACACCGGTGAGACCCCGTCGATCGCCGGCAGCGCCGCAACGGGTGCCAGCGGAGCGGAAAATGCGCGGCCGGTCGTCGCCGGCCCGAGCCGATGGACGCCGCTCCGCCCACCGAAGAACACGCCGTCGCGATTGGCCTCCGTCCAGGCGATCGCCTCGCCGTGCCACGGCAGCTGCGCGACCACCTGGCCGTCCCGCGCTCGCAGCACGGCCAGCCCCTGGCGTTGGATCGGCAGCACCAGCTGGTCGCGCCAGGCGCTCGGTTCGCCCACCCGCACCCAGGAGGGCAAGGCCCACCGGCGCTCGCCGCTGCGCCCGTCGTAGGCCGCGATCGTGGCCTGCGGCGCTCCCCGCGCGGTGCCCGGCGGCACGTCGTCACGGCCGCGGTGGCCCCAGACGACGACGACCAGCTCCGCGCTCGCGGCCAGCCCGAGCGCGCGCCAACCGGCCCGCGGGGTCGGCTGCTGCCAGAGCTGGCGGCCGCGTTCACTGTCGAAGGCGGCGATCGAACGGCCCTCGTCGCGGGCGAAGGCGCCGAAGCCGCGACCGACGACCACGCGCGAGGCCACGTCAGCGCGAACGATGAAGCGGAAGTCGCCCCGGCCTAGATCATAGACCGCGAGCCGCACGGGATCGCGAGCCACCAACCAGACCGCGGCCGCAGCCTGAGCTGGCGCCACCGTCGCCTCGACCCGGCCGAAGGGGGCCAGCGCGCGCCGCAGCTGCGCCGGATCGGGCGCCGGTGCCAACCCGTGCAGACCTCGCGGCCCGGCGCAACCTGCGGCTCCCGCGGCGAGCAGCGCGCCCGTGGCGATCAGGCGCGCCACGCCCCGCCAGGACGACCCTCTCGAGGCCCGTTTACCCCGGCCGATCATCGGCGTTGTCCCTTCAGTGCGGCCTCGGCGGCCGCGCGTGACGGTCGCTGCTGTTCAACGGGTACAGCGGCCAGATAGCGAACCAGCGCAGCGGTGGCCTCCGGCGTCCTCAGGGCGCCGAGGGCCTCGACGACCCGCACCCGCAGCGGATCGGGGCCGAAGTCCTCGCGCAGCAGCAAGGCGCCCAGGATCCAGGCGCGCGTGGCAGGGGTCACCTTCGCGTCGCCGCGGGCCCGCCCGTTGGTGGTCAGGGCGTCGACCGTGCGTGCGCCGCCGACCCGCCCCAGCGGCGCGACCACGGCCACGTCCCCGCGCTGCACCAACAGCAGCAACGTCCCCTCCGCCGCCGGCAGCCCGGCCTGCGCCGCGAGCTCGGCCGCCGCCTGACGCACGGGTGCGTCCCCGTCGCTGAGGGCGGCGAGGATCGTCGCCTCGGCCTCGGGCCCACCGCTGCGGCCCAGCGCCGTCAGGGCCGCCACGCGCACGGGCACCGAGCGATAGCTCGCGTAGTGGCGCAGGATCGGCACCGCCTCGAGGTCGCCGTGCTGACCCAGCGCCGTGATCGCCGCCAGCAGCAGCGGCGGCGGGGCGCCCAGGCCAAGGACGCGCACCAGCGCGGCCCGCGCCGGCGGCGTGTCGATCAGGCCGAGCTGCTCGGCGGCGGTCAAGGCTCGGTTGAGATCGGGGCCGTGGAGCGCCTCCACCAGGCCGGCCGGCAGCTCGTCGCGTGCGGCTCCCAGAGCCCCCGGTGCCGACAGCAGCACCATCACGAGCGCGAGGCTCGGTAGCGCGCGGGACGTGGATGCGCCCATCACCAGATCCTCCCGGCAAGCAAGGTCACAACGTGTTCAGCGCGAACACACCCGAGGGAAGCGCTGAACGCCCGTCGAGCGCGAGGCCCGTCGAGCGCGAGGCCGCGGCACGCGCCTCACGCCGCGTCACTGGGCGGCGTCGGCGTCGCTGAACTCGACGTGACCGGAATAGCGCTCCGTCTCGCCGTCGAGCTCGAATTGCGCGCTGGCCAACGCCACCCCACGGGCATCGACCAGGTACATCTGATAGCGCCGCTTGGCGGCGAAGGTCGGCCCCTCGAGCGCCATGCTGGTCGCCAGAATCCTCTGACCACGGGCCGAGGTGAGGATGCTGTCACCGGCCACGAAGACGCGGCCCTTGGTGATATCGAAGAACTTGACCTTGACCTCGAAGTCATCGACCGGTCGCTTGAAGAACGCCATGAACTCGATCGTCCAACGCTTGGCGTTGCTCCGGTCGGCCACCAGCCGCTTGCTGCGGTACTGCCGCAGAAAGTCGGCGAAGGCCGCCTGGTTGCGGAAGCGGGCGGGCGCGCGTTTGCGCAGCACCACGATCTCGCCGGCGAAGCGATCCTCGACCGGCGGCGCGGCCCGCAGCGCTGGCGAGACCAGCAGCAGGCCACCGAGCACGGCCGCCATCGCCCCCCAGCGGCCTGCGTAAAACCCAGTGCGCATGGCGCTTCACCTCGCCGGCACGAAGCTCGTGTCGTCCTCGAAGGTCCCCTGACGAAACGCGTAACTCTTCAAAGGTGCACCGCGCCGCGGCTTGCGGTCAAGCGCGCTGCAACGCCGGCGGAGCGCAGCCACGTCGATTCGCCGCGACCTGAGGCGCCCGTCGACCGCTTGCGGGGGGCGGGGAGCGAGAGAGCTGCGCTCAGGGCGCCGCCGCGGCGCCGCCGTCGGTTGGGGTGCCGCCCTGCTGCTGCTTCATCTCGAGGAAGTCGATGAAGTCCTGTGCGCGCTGACCGTCGGAGAGCACCAGGGCACCGTCGCTCCGCGTCCGCAGCAGCTTGGCCCGCTCCAGCCGCTGCAGGGCCGCGTTGATCTCGTCTCGCGCCAGGCCGAGCCGTGTCGCCATCGCGGCCGCAGTCAGGGCGATGGCCATCCCGTCTTGGTCCGGCTCACCGTGCGCCTCCGCCTCCTGGCGCAGATACTGCGCGACGCGCGCGTGCGGGTGCCGCAGCAGCAAGAGCTCGACCTGGCGGCTGGTGTCGACCAGACGCGTCGCCAGCTGCTGGATCAGGCGCACGGCGACCTCGGTGCTGTGCTGAATCATCGTCTCGAAGGTACTGGCGTCGATCACCAGCAGCCGTGCGCGCTCGATCACGCGCGCGGTGGCGGAGCGCGGTGCCCGCGCCAGCACCGACAGCTCGCCACAGAACTCGCCGGCCTCCAGCACACCCAGCCGTGCCTCGCGGCCGCCCACGTTGCGCGTCAGCTCGAGCTTGCCCGAACGCACGACGTACATCTGCTCGCCGCGTTCGCCCTGGCGAAAGAGCACCGTGCCCGCCGGGTACTCGCAGGTGTACTGCTCGTCTAGTCGTTGTTTGGTCACTGCTCTGCCACCTCGGTCGCGCTGCTCGGCCGGGCTGCGGCCAGGCCGACGCCGGCCGCAGCGCAGAGCGCGACGATTTGCTGAACCACCTCGTCGATCGTCAGCTCACTGGTGTCGATCCTGACGGCATCCGCGGCCGCGCGCAATGGGGCCGCCGCGCGGCTGCTGTCGGCCTCGTCGCGGCGCTGCTGCTCGCCCAGCACCTCCGCCTCGGTGACCGGGTGCCCGGCGTCGCAGAGCTCGCGGGTGCGCCGCCGGGCACGGACGGCCGGGTTGGCCACGAGGAAGATCTTTACCGCCGCCCGCGGAAACACGACGGTGCCGGTGTCGCGCCCCTCGGCCACGACGGCGCCCCTCTCGGCGAAGGCGCGCTGCGGTACGAGCAGGGCCTCGCGCACCGCCGGCCAGCGGCTGACCGCCGATGCCCCGGCCGAGATCTCCGGCGTGCGCAGCGCCGCGCTGACGTCCTCGCCGCCCGCGGCGTCAGCCAGCACGACCCGCTGCTCGGCGCCGTCCCCACGGAATTCGAGGCGTAGCTCCCGGGCCAGCGCCGCCAGCCCCGGCTCGTCCTGCCAGGTCACGGCGCGGCGTTGCGCCACCAGCGCCAGCGCGCGGTAGATCGCGCCCGAGTCGAGCAACACGGCACCGATCCGCTGCGCGACGCGACGGGCCACGGTCGATTTACCGGCGCCGGCCGGCCCGTCGATCGCGACCACCAGAGACGGACCTTCGTGCCCTGCCCTGCGTTCCACCGCTACACCCCACTCAACGAGCCATGGGGCGCGGCCGTAGTGGGCCCGCCCCCCCCATCATGTGACGCTTGCGCGCCAGGACACGATAGGGGTCTCGGCCTCGCCTCTGCAAGCGCCTTACGTCCGACGACCGAGCCCGCTATACTCGCGCCCGCTTGCAAACCCAGGGATGAAGCGCGTGCGCATGTTTCCTCGGTCTCAGCCTTGGTGTGGGGCGCTCGGTGTGACATTCGGTGTGACGCTGGCTGTGACGCTGGGCTTGGCCGCCTGCCGACCGACGCCCGCTGCGGCGCCCGCCGACACGGCCGTCGTAGCGCGAGCCGTCGCCGATGATGCGCAACAGCTCGTGGCGCGCGTCAACGGGGCCCCCCTGCTGCGCGCGGACGTGGCGATCCACCTCGGCTCCGACGGCGACGCGCGGCGCGCGCTCGACCGGGCGATCGACGAGGAGTTGCTGGCGCAGGAGGCGGTAGGCCGCGGCCTCGCCCGCGACCCCGGTCTCGAACGCGCGCAGCGCCGCGCCTTGGCGCAGCGGCTGATCGGCCGCGATTTCGTCGAGCGCCTGCCCGCCAGCGCGATTCCGCGCCGCCTGGTCGAGCGCGCCTACGAGCTCAACCGCTCGACCTACGTCCGTCCCGAGGTGCGCGAGCTGGTGCACATCCTCGCCATCGCCGGACGCAAACGCGACGCCGAGTACCACCGCCGGGCGCTGGCCATCGCCAGCCGTGTCCACGCGCTGGCCAGCGCTCGACCGCTCACCGCGGCGGAGTTCAGCGCGCTGGGCGAGCGGCTGAAGGCCGAGGCAGGGCCGATCAAGCTGCACGTCGAGACCCTGACCGCAGCGCCGGGGGAAACGGTGCCGGCGTTCTCTGCGGCGGCCTTCGCCCTGACACGGGTCGGAGCGGTCAGCGCCGTGGTGCCCACCGACTTCGGCTATCACACGATCTACCTCAAGGGGATCCGGCCGGGCCACAACACGCCGCTGGCCGCGGTCGAGAACGAGGTGCGTCGCCGCATCCTCGACGACGCGCGGCGCGTCCTGCTCGACGAACACCTCGTCCAGCTGCGCCGGCGCAGCGTCGTCAGGGTCGATGAAGATCAGACAGCACGGGCTCTAGGGCTGCACGGCGGCTGATCGCGCCGCGGCCGCCGGCCAGAGGACTGAGCACAAGTGGCCTCGGTGTTTTCCGACATCCTCGACCAGCTGCTGCGTGACCTGCCCGAAGCGCTCGGCGCCGTCTTCATCGACTGGGAGGGCGAGTCGGTCGACCATTCGGCCGGTGACCTGGGCGCCACCAACATCAAGCTCGTCGGCGCCCACTGGGGGCTCACCTACAACCTGATGCGCCGCGCCTGCGAGCAGCTCGAACTCGGCACCCCCACCAACATGGTGCTGCGCTTCGCCGAGCGCCGGGTGGTGATCGGACGGGTCGTGGAGGGCTACTACCTGGTGATTGCCACCCCGTCGGATTGTCCGTTGTGGCGGACGCTGCGGGCCTTGCGCCAAACCGGTCAACGGCTGCTCCAGGAGCTATGAGCGCCCGCGTGCCCGCGTGCCCGCCAGGACGCTGCCGCCAGGACGCCGCAGCCCAAGATGCTGCCGCCCAAGATGCTGCGCCCAAGATGCTGCCGCCGGGACGCAACGGGCGGGCCTCAGGCGGCGACGCGTTGCGCCTCGCTCAGGTTGACCGAGACCAGCTTGGAGATGCCGGGCTCCTCCATCGTCACGCCGAACAGCCGATCGGCGATCTCCATCGTGTTGTGGTTGTGCGTGATGATGATGAACTGCGAGCCGGTCGACAGCTCCTTGACCAGCTCCCGCAGCCGCAGCACGTTGGCGTCGTCCAGCGGCGCGTCGACCTCGTCGAGCAGACAGAAGGGCGTCGGCCTGACGAGGAACATCGCGAAGATCAGGCTCGTCGCCGTCAGGGCCTTCTCGCCGCCCGACATCATGTCGATCGAGACCAGCTTCTTGCCCGGAGGTTGAGCCACGATCTCCACGCCGCCCTGCAGCACATCCTCCGCCTCCGTGAGCACCAGCCGGGCCTTGCCGCCGCGGAAGAGCCGCGGGAAGACCTGCTGGAACTGCTCGTTGACGCGGTCGAAGGTCTCGACGAAGCGCTCCCGGCACGTGCGGTTGATCTTCTGAATCGCGCGCTGCAGCTGCCCCAAGGCCTGCTCGAGGTCGAGGCGGTGTCCGTCGAGCTGCTCGTGCCGCTGATTGAGCTCGTTGTACTCGTCGATCGCCGTCAGGTTGATCTCGCCCATGCGGTGGATCAGCTCGCGGAGCTGATCGATCCGCTCGCGCTCGGCGTCCCCGACCGGCGGCCGCAGGTGGTAGTCCCCGGCGACCCGAGCCAGCTCCTCGCGGTAGCGCTCCCAGATCTGCTCGTCGAGGTGACGTCGCAGCATCGCCAGCTCGCTGCCCCGCAGCTGCAGCCGCCCCAGCTCTCCACCGAGCGCGCTGGCCTGCTCGCGCGCGGTCTTGACCGCCGCCTCGCTCGCCGCCAGCCCCTGGCTGCGCTCGTCGTAGCCCGTGCGGCCGGCCGATAGCGCGTCCTGGAGCTGCGCGCGCTGCCCCACCAGCTGCTCGATCTCGGTGCGCGTGCCGGCCACGCCCTGCGTCAGCCCCTCCGCGCGCGCCAGGCCGGCGGTCATGCCCTGCTGCAGGCGCTCGACGCGCCGCTGCCGCTCCGTGCGCACGCGCTCGAGCTGGCGCAACGCCTCATCGGTGGCGGCGCAGGTCGCGTTGACCTGCGCCAGCGCGACCTTCAGATCGGTCACGTTGGCGGCTTCGTCCTCGGAGAGCACGGCCAGGCGCCGTCGCTCGCGCCCCAGCAACGCGAGCACATCGCTCGCCAACCAGCGCCGGTCGGAGGCGACGATCAGCGTCTCGGCCAGCAGGCGGTCCTGGCGCTCGAGCTCCGCCAGGCCGACGCCCGCTCGCTCCAGCTCCTGGCTCAACCGCTGGTGGCGCGCCATGACCTCGGCCCGCTCCGACTGCGCACGCCCGAGGTCCTTTTCGCGCGTCAACATCTCCTTCTCGCTCTGGTGCGACTGCTGGGTCGTCTCACGCAGGACCTGCTCGAGGGTCGCGATCTCGGTCTTGACCGAGATGTGCCGCTCGAGCGCCGTATCGTACTGCTCTTGCAGCTCGCCGATGATGGCCTTCAGCTCCTTGATCTCGCGCTTCTGGTGCATCACACCCGAGTTCTCGGCGTCCTGCGACCCACCGGTCACGGTGCCGTCGGGATCGAGGATGTCGCCCTCCAGGGTCACCAGCGTGTGGCGCCCCGCCTGGTCCCAGATCTCGACCCCCGTCTCGATCTTGTCGACGACGATGACGTCCCCGAGCAGCGCCTCGGCGACCGGCCGATACTGCTCTTGGCAGCTCAGCAGGCCGAGCAGCGGGCCGTGGACGCCCGGCGCTGCCGCCACGCCGCTGCCGTCGCTGTAGCGCTGCCCTTCGCTGCCGGGGTCCGTCGGCTGCGGGTTCCAGACGAAGCCGATCGGCGCCTCGTGCAGCAGCGCGCGCCGGTAGGGCTCGCCGCGCTCGGCCGTGCGAGCGATGAAGCTCGTGCGGCCCTGGGCGCTCTCCTTGAGGTAGCGAATCGCATCGATGCCGACCGCGTCGCTCTCGACGATCACGGCGCCGAGCCGATGTCCCAACACGGCCTCGACCGCGAGCTCGAACCCCGCCGGGGCCTCGATCGCGTCCGCCACCACGCCGAGCACGCCGCGCTCGCGCGACGCGCCGTTGTGACGCTGCATCACCGCGCGCGTGCCGTTGCCGAGCCCTTCGTAGCGCGCCTGGATTTCCTGCAGTGAGGCCAGGCGGCTGCGTCGGCGGTGCAGCTCCGTACGCAAGACCTCGAGCTCGGCCTCGCCGCGACCGACCTGCAGGCGTAGCTCGTCGAGCCGTGCGCTGGCGCTACGACGACGATCATCGAGCTGCTCGCACGAGCAGGCCAGCTCGTCGAGCTGGAGGCGCAGCTCTTCCGCGGTGGCCTGCAGTTGCTCGCTCCGCGCGCGCAGCTGGTCCAGCTCCTGGCGCCCCTGCGCCGCGCGTTGGGTCAGGTCCTCGCGCCGCTGGCTCGTCGCGCGCTGATCGGCCTCGGCCCGCGCGGCCTCGCGGTCGGCGCTGGTCAGCGCCAGGCGCTCGGCGTCGATGGCGGACTGGACCTCGCCGAGCGCCCCCCGCTGCGTATCGAAGGCCTGTTGTCGCCCGGCGAGCGAGCTGGCATGCGCCGCGCGCTCTTGCTGCAGCGCGCCGGCGCGTCCCCGCACCTCTTCCAGCCGCTGCTCATCGTCGAGCAGCTGACGCTGCAGCTCCTCGGCCTCACCGCGCGCGTGCCCGGCGTTGCGCTGCAGCTCCTCCGCCTCACGGGTCTGGAACTCGATCTGGCTCTCGCCCAGTCGGATCCGATTGTCGAGCTGGTAGAGCTGCTCCTGGAGCTGGTTGAGCGCCCGCTCCTGCTCGACCGCGGTCAGCCGCTCCTGCTCCAGCGCCAGCTCGCAGCGCTCGAGCGCGAAGGCCGCGGCCTGTCGCTGCTCCTCGACCGCGGCCAGCTCGCCGGTCACGCGCTTCTGCTCGGCGGTCAGCTCGAGCAGCTGGTGCGAGGCGGTCCAGAGCTCGATGTCGCGCATCTCCGTCTTGTACTGGCGATAGCGCTCCGCCTTCTGCGCCTGGCGGCGAAGTGAGCCCAGCCGCCCGCTGATCTCGCCCAGGACATCGGTGACGCGCAGCAGGTTCTGGCGCGTGCCCTCGATCTTGCGTTCGGCGAGCTGGCGCCGCCGCTGGTACTTCGTGATCCCGGCGGCCTCTTCGATGAAGTGCCGCCGCTCTTCGGGCTTGGCGCTGACGATCAGCCCGACGCGCCCCTGCTCGATGATCGAGTAGGCCTTGGTGCCGACGCCGGTACCGAGGAACAGGTTGGTGATGTCGCGCAGCCGCACCGGGAGCTTGTTGATCAGGTATTCGCTGCTGCCATCGCGGTGCAGCCGGCGGGTGACGGTGACCTCGCTGTAGTCGAGCACCGCGACGGGGCTGTGCGGGTCGACCTCGAAGGTCACCGAGACCTCGGCCAGGCCGGAGGGACCGCGCGAGTCCGAGCCGTTGAAGATTACGTCCTCCATCGTCTTGCCGCGCAGGTGCCGCGCGCTCTGCTCGCCCATCGCCCAGCGCAGGGCATCGACGACATTGGACTTGCCGCAGCCGTTGGGGCCCACGACCGCGGACACCGGCTGCCGCAGGTCCAGCGAGGCCGGATCGCAGAAGGACTTGAAGCCGCTCAGATCGATTCGCTTGATGCGCATGCTGCTCCTGCTGAGGGCAGAGCCCGCGTCGACGTGGGGAAAGGGATCGGCTCGGAGCCATAGCAGATCTCCGGGCGGCCTGTAAAGCGACCCAAGGCACAACATCTTGTGCTCGGCGCCGAGTCCCGTCCTATTGCTAGTGCCGGAGTATTGCTGGTGCCCGGTCGCTCCACTATAGTGCGCGGCAGCATGTCCCAACACCTCAGTCCGCACGTCGATTGGGGGGCGGTGCTCCTCGCGCTGCTCGGCATCGCCTTCTTCTTCGTGCTCGTACGCGCGATCCAGCGCCTGGCCCGCCCGCAGGGCCGCAGCGAGACCGACGACGAGACTGACGGCGAAGCGCAACGGCCCCCACGGCCCGCGGCCAGCGCCGACCGATCCCCGCGCGTGCGCCAGCGGCCAGCGGCGCCGGCGCCTAGGCCCGCCCCTGCGCCCGCCCCCAACGCTGCCGACCGAGCGGACGATCGCGCTCGCCTCGACCGCGGCCTCGCGCGGACGCGCGGCGGCTTCGTCGCCCGCCTGGGCCAGCTGCTCCGCGGCGGCGCGGTGCTCGACGAGGCGCTGCTGGCGCAGGTGGAGGAGGTGCTCTTCACGGCCGACATCGGCGTGCGCACCTCGCAGCAGCTGATCGATGGGCTGCGGCGCGAGCTCGGCCGCGCCGATCGCACGCCGGAGCGGGCCTGGCACGAGCTGCAGCGCGCCGCCCGCGCCCTGCTCGACGGCCTCGATCAGGGCCCGCCCATTCGCTTCGCGGCCACGCCGCCGACGGTGCTGCTGGTCGTCGGCGTCAACGGCACCGGCAAGACCACCACCATCGGCAAGCTCGCGGCCCGGCTGCAGCGCGAGGGCCGTCGCGTGCTGCTGGCGGCGGGCGACACCTATCGCGCCGCCGCGGCCGAGCAGCTCGCGATTTGGGCCGAGCGGGCCGGCGCCACCTTGGTGCGCGGCAAAGAGGGCGCCGACCCGACCTCCGTCATCGTCGAGGCGCTGCAGCGCGCCCGGGCCGAGGGCTTCGACGTCGTCATCGCCGATACGGCGGGGCGTCTGCACACCAAGGTCGGGTTGATGGAGGAGTTGCAGAAGGTCCATCGATCGATCGCCAAGCAGGTACCGCAGGCGCCCCACGAGACCTTCCTGGTGCTGGACGCCACCACCGGCCAGAACGCGATCACCCAGGCGCAGCTCTTCGGCGAGGCCACCGCGGTGACGGGCATCGTGCTGACCAAGCTCGACGGCACGGCCAAGGGCGGCGTCGTGCTGGGCATCGCCAACGAGCTCAAGCTGCCGGTGCGCTTCATCGGCGTCGGCGAGCAGGTCGACGACCTGCGGCCCTTCGATTCGGCGCTTTTCGCCGAGGCGCTCTTTCCGCAACATGACGTGGCCCCGGCCACGGAAGGCAGCTAGGAGCCGGTCGCGGCCGGCTCTTGTGATCGGGCGGTTGGGATTAATTGATTGGCCGCCGGCGCCCGTGCTAAGGTCCGGGGCTGGCTCCGCGGGGTAATTGCTTTCAATCGCAGCGATATCCGCCGGCGGCGAGCGTGATCCCCCGAGGCCTTGAAACACGTCAGAGGTTGGCATGAGGCATCCTCCGCGCTCCGAAATCAACGAGATCGCTACCTTCGTGTTGCTGCTCGGCGCGTTCGGTCTGGCTCCCGGCGTCGGGCATGCCAGGCCGGCGCGCCAAGCGCCACCGGCCACCGCAGCGCCTGCGGTCGCGCCCGACGCACCAGCCGCGGCCGAAGAGGGGGCCGTGGACGAGGCGGCAGCCGAGCCAGAGATCCCCGATCTACCCGACGAGGCGCCACCCCCCTCGGATGCGGATCTGGCTTCCGATGCGGATCAGGCCAGCCAGGGCGCCGGTCGCGCGCCGTCCGGCGCGGCGGCAGCGATCACCGCGACCAGTCGCGAGGCGCTAGCGCGCGCCCGGGCCGCGATGCTGCGCGACGTCGTCGTGGTCCAGCGCAAGGCCTTTCTGCGCCGGCACCGGCTCGAGGTCGCCCCCTTCGTCGCCAGCACTATCAATGACACCTTGATCCAACACACCGCCTTCGGCGGCGAGCTGAACTTCTTCATCAGCGACATCCTGGCCGTCGGCCTGCGGGGCGCCTACTACCTGCGCAACATCACGGACGAGGAGTTCTACGTCCGCTATCACTTCGGCCGCGTGCCTAGCCTCAACAAGTACAGCTGGGAGGCGACCGGCAATTTTTCGTACATCCCGATCTGGGGCAAGCTCACCCTGCTCAATCGCCCGATTCTGCATTGGGACGTCTGGCTGAGCGGCGGTGT
Organism: Pseudomonadota bacterium; assembly: GCA_016702545.1. Classification (GTDB taxonomy): domain Bacteria; phylum Myxococcota_A; class Polyangia; genus JADJTL01. Next base: position 75,969 of record JADJDT010000026.1, read on the forward strand.
CGGCGTGACGCGCACCGAGGTCATTCCGCGCGACTTCGTCAATGAGCCGTTCTCTAACTACTCGCTCACCTTCCCCGCGGCGATCGGCGCGCGGCTCTACCTCACGCGCTGGATGGCGGTGCAGGTGGCCCTGCGCGACAACATGATGCTGGACCGCCTTGAGCAGCCGGGCCGCACCCTGCCCGATGCGGCCGAGGCCAAGGCCAAGCAGAGCGACGCGCAGTTCATCAACAACGTGTTCGCGACCGTCGGCGTCAGCTTCTTCCTGCCGACCGGCTTCAGCTACACGAGCCCGCGCTGACCACCACCGGAGAACCCCTCATGCATGCTCGTGGTGTTCGCTTCCTGCCCAAAACCGCGTTGGTGGTCGCGCTCGTGCTGGCGCCGCCGCTCGGTGTGCATCCGCTTGGCCTGCAGCCCGGCCTGGCCGCCGCGGCCGAAGGCGGCGGTCCGCTCGCCGGCCAGCCAGCGGTACGTCTGAGACGCGAGCTGCGCGACGACCGCTTCGAGATCGGACCGTCGCTGGCGTTCGCGCTCAATCGCAGCTACCGCCACGCCGTGATGCTCGGCGCCAAGCTCGAGTACCACCTGACCGACGCGTTCTCGCTGGGCGGCGAGGTCGCCTATGGGGTCTCCTTCGACACGGGTCTGACCGATGAGCTGAAGGCCAGCTACGCCGGCCAGAGTGCGAGCTGGGGTGAGCTTCACAGCGGCCTGTCCGACTTGCGGCTCGCCGCAGACCTGCGGGCGGTCTTCACGCCGATCAGCGGCAAGCTCTCGCTCTTCTCCGCGCTCTTCCTGCACTACGACTGTTACCTCTTCGCCGGCTTCGGCATGGGGATCTTGGCCAACGGCACCGACGACCCGGGCGTCGACGCGGCTAACGAGGGCTTTCAGCCAGGGGCCGCCTGGGGGCTCGGCGTGCGGGTCTTCGCCAACGACTACGTGGCCATTGGACTCGAGCTCAAGGACCTCTTCTTCGCCGACAACGAGTCCGGCGGAGACACGACCCGCGGTCTTTCGGCGGCTGAGAAGCAGCGCAACGGCGTGCCCGTGGTCGACGGCGACGACCAGTCGCTACAGCATCATTTCTTCTTCGGGCTCAACGCGACGTTCTTCTTGCCGCGCCACGCTGTCGTTTCTCGCTGAGCGCTGTCATCTCCCGCGGAGATCGCCGGCGGCTCCGGGCCGCTCCTGCCGCTCGGCGTGGGGCGTGGGGGGCGTGGGGCGCTGCTGGGTGGGTCAGAGGTGCAGCGCCAGGTTGACGTCGAAGGACAGCCCGCTCACGTAGTTCGAGTGCCCCGAGCCGTCGCGGGTACTGACATCGCCGAAGGCCAGGCCGCGATAGAGCACCCGTCCCCCGACCGTCAACCAGGGGCTGAGCCAGCCATCGAGGCCCACGCCCAGGTTGAACATCGGCCCGCTCGCCAGCACCGAGTTCCCGTCGTAGTTGCTGCCATAGGTGGCCCCCAGATAGCCGAAGCCGATGCCAGCCTGGGCGTAGGGCTCGACGGGGCCGTAGGTGGGCAGGTGCAGCTTGCCATCGACGCTGAAGGTCATCATGTAGAGCGCGTCGAGGTCGATGAAGAGCGTGTCGCCCCTGATCTCGCGATTGTCATGGTAGGTGACGTTCCAATTGCCCTCGATGGCCAAGAAGGGCCCGAGCCGCACGCCGCCGAAGAGACCCGCGCCACCGCCGCTACCCAGGTACCCGTCGGCGTAGTCCGTGCTCTGGGCGAGCACGGCGACGCCGGAGAGCTGGCCCCCGACGTAGGCGTGGACCCGATGGCGAAAGCCGAAGAGACGTGGACGCGGCGGCTGGTAGGTCGGCCCGGGGCCTGGTCCGTAGTACTGGGCGTACTGGGCGGCGGCTGGGGATCCCGCCGAGGCCGCGGCGACGAGGGCGAAGGCGAGCATGATCACGGTTGCGGTGTGTTTAAGGCGCATCGAGGTTTCCTCCTGTGGTGCCTGCGACCGCCGCAGGTTCGAGCGCGGCGGAAGTCAACGGCACTGCCGATAGCAACGACGGGGCCAACCATACGCAGCGCGCCGGCCGCTGACAACCGGCGCTGTCTTCCTGGCACCTTGCGCGGCACCTTGCGTGGTGGGGCCCGTGCGCGGCCCGGCCCTGATCGCCACCGTCCACCGTCAACCGCCGTCAACGGCTGTGCGGTGTCGTCACGCTCATCCGCGCCCGAGCCTCGCGGGCCATCGCCGCGATGTCCGGGTCAGGGTGCCCGCGCGCGACGAACTCGAGGTAGTGGCGCGCCTCGTCACCGCCAAAGGTAGCGATCGCGTCGATCAGCTTGGCCAGGCGCGCGGTGTCCTCGAAGCGCGCGAGCCGCGTCAGGGCCGGCAGCGCGCGGCGATCGCCGATGGCGACCAGCGCGCCAATGACCCGATCGGCGATCGCCGGGTCATCGTGGCGGAGCAGCACGAGCAAGCGTGGGACGGCCGCGTGACAGCGACGCCAGGCGGCCGTCTCCACCGCCTCACCCAACCGATCGCCGCGCTCCCGCTGCAGCGCGGCCAGCAACCGCGGCTCACTGCCGACCAGCAGCTCGGCCTGGAAGGTCAGCGCCTGCACAGCGCCCTCCACCGTCCGGCGGGTCGCTTCCCGCAACGCCTGGGCGACCGCCGCGCGTCCGGCAGGCAGCCGAACCGCCAGGTTGCTCTGCAAGACGCGCCCTTCGGCCGGCGGACGAGGGATCGCGCGCGCGCGCACGCCGACCGCCAGCGCGGCCTGACCCGGGGCGTCCTCGCCCTCGCCCGGGCCGACGCCCACCAGACCGACCTCGAGCCGGAGCTGATAGACGGGACCCCTCGCCGCGCCGCCGGCCGTGGCGACGAGCGCGCCGTCACGCGGCAGGGCCTGCACGATCCAGCCGCGCAGCTCGCGCGGCGAGGGCGCGACGCTCTGCGCCGTCCACCCGTGCGCGATCACCTCGATCGCCGCCAGCTGAACGGCCGCACCTGCGCTCGACGGCGGGGATCGTCGACAGGCCCCCGCGCCGCAGGCCAAGGTCAGGGCGGCCCAGGCCCACCGGCGCCGCAGCGTGGACCTCAAAGCGACGCCGTAAGCGTTCACGGCCCTCAATGCGCTGCAATCGCTGACGAAAATTGGCTCCACTGCACGCGAGCGCGACGAAGCGCGCGCGCTGCGCACAACTTGTTGTGCGCAGGACTTGGGGTGGGCCCCGAAGTCCACTTTTCGGGGCAGGGGGATGGGTCATCCCCCGTGAACGTATTGCCGAGGCCGGCACGGGCGGGTCTCCCGCGGCGAGCAACGCCTCCGCCTCCGCCGCGCTCAGCGCCACGGCTGGGCTCTCGTACTGGGCCGCCAGTCGCCCGGCCAGCTCGGCTGCGGCCTCACGCAGGCTGGGCGCGCGCCCGAGCAGCGAGCGGATCGAGGCCACCGGTCGCGGGCTGCCGCAGGGCACGATCATCGCGAGCCGATGGCGCGAATCGGGTAGCCGACCAGCTGCCCCGGTCCGTGATAGGTCACCTGCCCTCCCCGCCCGATGCGCACGCAGGCCACCCCACGGCGCTCGAGCTCGGCGGCGCTGAGGCGCACGTCGAGCGCGTCTGCGCTGCGGCCGAGGGTGATGACAGGGGGATGCTCGAGCAGGATCAGCGTGTCGTTGGCGGTGCCCGCTCGCACCGCGGCCCGCACACGCTCCTGCAGCGCCAAGGCGCGCGCGTAGTCTACGCGACCGAAGTAGGCCCAGTGCAGCGTTCTTGCCATCGCCGGCGAGCATGCGTCACGGGCCCCCGTCGAAAAAACCCGCCTCTCCCCGTCTCCCCCTATGCCCCGCCGCTCCCCGCCAGCCCGATCGGCCGCGCAGCCGGCGTTGCCTAGCCCGTCCCGAGCCAGTACACTCGATTCCTTTTGGCATTTGCGCGTGATGCAACGTCCCTCCGCAGCTCGCTGCGCTGCTGGGTCTCACCACACTGGGCCTCGCCACAGTGGGCCTCGGCGTGCGGGGCGTCCGCGTGCGGGCCGTCGGCGTGCAGGGCGTCGGCGTGGTCGAGGTGGGGCGCGGGCCGCGCGGCAGACTCGTCGTCGGCATGGCGTCCCGCGGGCGGGCGACGTTGTTACGCACCGCCCGGGCGACGGCGGCGCGCGAGCGGAGCGCCCGTCGTGGGCGACAGGTCAGCGCACGGCAGCTCTTCACGGCCCGCGAACGGCAGGCGGCGGTCTTCGACGAGACCCAGCACGGCCCTTCGTCGACCTGATCCTGGGGGCTGCGCTGCGCTGGAAGCTCGATCCCTTCCTGGTCAGGGGCTGCTGGCCAACGAGTCGGAGCTCGATCCGGACCGCGTCGGCAAGCGCAGCTACGTCAGCCATGCGGGGCAGCGGCTGCTGGTCAGCGGTGGCGCGGTGGGCATCGCCCAGTTCACGGCCGCCGGGGTCCAGGCGGTCAACAGCCTGCGCGCGCGGCGGCGGCGACGCGGCGCGCGGGTGCTGTTCTTCGATCTCGACCGCGCGCGGGTGCCCGAGGAGGCGATTCCGGCGGCAGCGGAGTTACTGACGCACCTGATCAACCGCTTCGGCCGCGACGGCGGCATCACGGCCTACAACTCGGGCGGCGTCGGCGGCCGGGCGGTCAGTCGGCTGGGCTTCTGGCGCGCCCGGCAGGCGGGCCGTCTGCAGCAGGTGGGCCTGGTGCGCCTCCAGGGCGACCGCTTCCTGCTCAACGTGCTGGCCCGCGCGAGTTGGTACCGCGAGGAGGCCGGCCTCGACCCGCTCTACGAGCCCGACATCTTGCACCCCGACAGCCAGCGCTACGTCAGTCA
>JADJDT010000027.1 GCA_016702545.1 Pseudomonadota bacterium
GCGGATCGCGAGCAGCAGTGTGAAGACGTGCTGCGCGACCGAGTCGGTGCTGTAGCCCGCCACGTTGCAGACGGCGATGCCGCGGCGCCGCGCCGCCTCGAGATCGATGTTGTTGACGCCGGTGGCGGCGACGCAAATCAAGCGCAGCGTCGACGCCTGATCGAGCAGCGGGGCGTCGAGCAACACCTTGTTGGCGACCGCGATCGTGGCTCCTTGTAGGCGCTCGAGGCGGGCCTCGGGCGGCGTGTTGTCAAAGCTCAGCCAGCGGGGCAGGCTGCGCTGCAGGCGGCCGAGGTCGAGGTCGGCCGGGGCCAGGGTGTCGCGGTCGAGCATCACGCCAAGCATCGCTGGTGAACCTCATCGCGGGCGCGTGGCGCCGGTCGTTCGGGTCGTTCGGGTCGTTCGGGTCGTTCGGGTCGTTCGGGTCGTTCGGGTCGTTCGGGCAGCGCTTCGCGCTTGCACTGCGCCGCCAGCCGTGTTAGCGAACTGCCACCTCCTGTGGGAAGTAGCACGAGTGGGCCCCCAGGTCGGCCCACTTTTTTTTGTGGCGAGGTTGGTGCGAGCCGTTGGCCGCGAAAGCGGGTTGGGAATCGCGCGATACCGGGACCGCGCGATACCGGGACCGTAATACCGGCTCCGGAAGGCCGGATCAGGGACCCGCACTCAGGAGGTTGCCGTGGCGGCAGCGGCCGCAGCGGAAGGCACGCAGGTCGATCTGCAGCGACTCGATGGCTTGTGCGAGAGTGCGCTGGAGGCGGTCGGTTACCAGCTCCTCGAGCTGGAACTCGTGCGCGAGCGAGACGGGTGGTTGCTTCGGGTCTACCTCGACCACCCGCAGGACGGTCCGGCGGACCGCTCCGTGGCACCGCGTCGCATCACCCACGACGACTGCCGGCGCGCGAGTCACCAGCTCGGCGCGCTGCTGGACGTGGAGGATCCGCTGGGCTTCGCCTATCGGCTCGAGGTCTCCTCGCCCGGGGTCTTGCGGCCCTTGCGCAAGGAGCGCGAGTTCGCGCGCTTCGCCGGTTTCAAGGCGCGCATCAAGCTGCGCGAGCCGCTCGAGGGGCGCAAGAGCTTGAATGGCGAGCTGCGCGGCGCGCAGGACGGTGTGGTGACGCTGGTCGAGGACGGGCGGGAGTGGCGGGTGCCGCTGGGGCAGATTCGCAACGCCCAGCTGGCTGAAGAGTACTGAGGGCCGCGCGGGCACCGGGGTGCGCGCCGCGGCAGTGGAACGCAGAAGGGAAGGGACCAAGAGGACTATGTCGCAGCCGAACCTCAATATGGTCATCGAGCAGGTCGGGAAGGACAAGGGCATCGACCGCTCCGTACTGATCGAGACGCTGAAGCAGGCGATCGTGACGGCGGCCAAGCGGGCCTTTGGACAGCACTTCGAGCTCGAGCCGCAGTACAACGAGGAAACGGGCGCCGTCGACCTGTTCCAGATCGTCAACGTCGTCGAGACCGTGACCCAGCCGGGGCGCGAGATCGAGCTGACGCAGGCGCGCGGTCATGGCCTCGATGCCGAACCCGGGGACGAGCTGCTGTTTCAGGTGTTCTACCGGCCAGAGGACAGCGAGCAGGCGCGCGAACAGGACGAGAAGTACGGCGACATGCTCGGCCTGCGCACCTACAAGAAGGGCTTCGGGCGCATCGCGGCGCAGACGGCCAAGCAGGTGATCATCCAGCGCGTGCGCGAAGCCGAGCGCGAGCTGATCTTCAACGAGTACAAGGATCGCAAGGGTGAGCTGATCAACGGCATCGTCCGGCGCTTCGAACGCGGCAACTTGATCGTCGACCTTGGGCGCGCCGAGGCGGTGCTGCCCTCGCGCGAGAAGGTGCCAACGGAGTCGTATCGCGTCGGCGACCGCCTGGTGGCCTTCGTGCTCGATATCGATCGCGCCGCGCGCGGCCCGCAGATCATTCTCTCTCGCACGCACAAGGGCCTGCTGATCAAGCTCTTCGAGCAAGAGGTGCCGGAGATCTACGAGAGCATCGTGCGCATCGAGTCCTGCGCGCGCGAGCCGGGCGCGCGGGCGAAGATCGCCGTTTCCTCCCGTGACTCCGACGTCGACCCGGTGGGGGCGTGCGTGGGCATGAAGGGCTCCCGCGTGCAGGCCGTGGTGGCCGAGCTGCGCGGCGAGAAGATCGACATCGTGCCCTACGAGGAGGATCCGGCGCGCTTCGTCTGCAGCGCGATCCAGCCAGCGGAGGTGTCGCGCGTGCTGATCGATGCCGAGAACCACGCCATGGAGCTGATCGTCCCCGACGACAAGCTCTCGCTGGCGATCGGCAAGCGCGGTCAGAACGTGCGGCTGGCCTCGCAGCTCACCGGCTGGCGCATCGACATCCACAGCGAGAGCAAGGTGCGCGAGATGGAGCAGCGCGCGCGGCTGTCGATGGCGGAGATCGAGGGCGTGCCGCAGGAGCTCGCCGATACCATGTTCAAGCTCGGTTGGCGCTCGGTGGCGGACGTGGCGACGACGGCCCCCGAGGAGCTGATGTCGATCCCGGGGCTGGGCGGCATCGAGGCCGCGCAGCGCATCGTGGCGGCGGCGGCCGTGACGGCTGCCGAGCACCGGCAGCGCGCCGAGATCGAGCGGCAGCGGGTCAGCCTGGAGGCGAAGAAGTCGGATCTGGAGCGCCTGCTCTCGGTCGAGGGCGTCGAAGAGGTGCTGGCGGCCAAGCTGTTGGCGCAGTACGGGCGCGCCGAGCAGCTGATCAAGGAGCAGGACATGCGCCGGCTGGGTTTCGCTGCCGGAACCAGCACGAGCGGCGCGCGCGCCCTGCTCTACAAGATCCGCATCTATCTCGGCGATCTGGATCCGCGCTATGCGCAGCCGCCGGAGTTCGATCCCAACGAGCCGGCAGTGACCGAAGATCAGCTGCCGCCGCCGCCACCGCCGCCGGGCACGCCGCGCGAGCGGACGATGCTGACGGCCGGAGCGCGAGTGCGGTTGGATTGAGCGGATGGCGGAGCGACGCGCCCAGCTGCGTACCTGCGTCGGTTGTCGGCAGCGACGGCCGCGATCGGAGCTGCTGCGGTGGGTCGTCGATGGGGGTGGCCGTCCGCGGGCGGATTTGCGCCGGCGGGCGCGTGGGCGGGGCGCGCATAGCTGCGCGCAGCCGGAGTGCTTGCGGCGGGCGTTGGCTCGCGGCGCGCTCGGGCGGGCGCTGAAGGCCCCGCTGCTGGGAGCCGAGTTCGCGTCGCTGCAGGGCGAGCTGCTGCGGGCGCTGGGCCAGCAGCGTAATGAGCTGCTGCGGCAGTGTATCCGCGATGGCCGCGCGCAGGCGCGGCAGGGCCTGAGGGATGGCCGCGCGCGGGCCCGGGCGAGTAGCGCGGAAAGCCCGGCAGGGCTCGTCGAGGGGACGCGGGTCTGCGCCGACGACGGTGGCGAGCTGTGGCTGCTGGACGCGCGGGCGACCGCGCGGATCGAGCAGTGGGATCGCTGGACGCGCGCCCTGGCGGGCGAGCCGTCGCGAGCGCGCGAAGCGGTCGAGGTGGGCTTAGGGGCCGGAGTGGGGTAAGTGGTCGGAGAGCTTTGAGCGGTAGCAACGAGCTTGAGCGGTAGCAACGAGCTGTGGGGGTAGAGGACCGATGATGCAGGGACGGCAGAGCATCGGCGACGGCGCCGCCGGCGACGTGGCGGGCAAGGTGCGGATCTACGAGATCGCCAAAGAGATCGGCCTGGCCAACAAGGAGCTGGTGGACAAGCTCCGCACGCTCGGGATCGACGTGCGCAATCACATGAGCATGATCGACATCGAAGAGGTGCAGCGGATCAAGCGCGCCCTGGAGAAGGAGCGGGCGGAGACTCGCGAGGTGCAGCGCCTGGGCGCCACCGTGCTGCGTCGGCGCTCGAAGGGGCCGATCGATCCGCCGGTGGTCGTCGCGGCTCCGGGCGAGGCACACGTCCCCCTGGCCACGCTGCCCTCGACCGTGGTGGCCGTCGCGGCGCCCGCAGCCGAGCCGGAGGAGCGCGAGGGGGCGCCCACGGCCGAGCTGAGCGCCGCGGCGCCGCCCGCGCTGGAGGTGGAGACCTCGAGCGAGCCGGTGGTCGGGGCGTCCGCGCCCGAAGAGACGAGTGCGGCGCCGGTCGCGGTGCCCGCCGAGACAGCCGCGGCCAGCCCCGCTAGCGCTCCGGCTGCCGCACCGCTGGCCGCCCGCGCGCCGGGGACGGCGACGGAGGGTGGGCCGACCGCGGGTGGGCTGACTGGGGGTGGGCCCACTGGGGGTGGGCCGACTGGGGGTGGGCCGACTGGGCGGAACATCGTCGAGGTCACGCCACCGCCGCGCCGCGAGATCCGCTTCGCACCGGGTTATGGCCCCAACGCACGCCCCGCGACGCCAGCCGCGCATAGCCCTGCCGTCGCCGATGCGGTGCGACCGCAGGTGTCCGCGGCCGAGGCAGCCAAGATGCTCGTGCCGGGCGGGATGCGGCGACCCAAGGTCGTGATCACCGATCTCGACACGATCCGGCGCGACGCTGGGCGCAAGGACCTGTTCCAGGATCGGCGCAAGGCGGCGGCGCTGCGCGCGCGCAAGAAGCGGCCGACCGCGGTGCGGAAGGGCAAGAAGACCGAGATCACGATGCCGGCCGAGCATAAGCGCGTGATTCGCGTCGAGGACGCGATCACGGTCGGCGAGATGGCGCGGCAGATGGGGGTCAAGGCCACGGAGGTGCTGAAGAAGCTCTGGGCCGAGGGCATGACCAACGTCACGATCAACCAGAGCATCGACGCCGACACGGCGAGCATCATCGCCTCCGGCTTCGGCTACGAGGTCGAGGACGTGGCCTTCCGCGAGGAGCACGTGCTGCAAGGGGTCGAGGACAGCTCGGACGATCTGCAGCCGCGAGCGCCGGTGGTCACCGTGATGGGCCACGTCGACCACGGCAAGACCTCGCTGCTCGACGCCGTGCGCGGCGCGCGCGTGGCGGCGGGCGAGGCCGGCGGTATCACGCAGCACATGGGGGCCTACCGCGTGCAGACGCCGCGCGGGGACATCGTCTTCCTCGATACGCCGGGCCATGAGGCCTTCACGCAGATGCGCGCCCGCGGCGCGCAGTGCACCGATATCGTGGTGCTGGTCGTGGCGGCCGACGACGGGGTGATGCCGCAGACGCTCGAGGCGCTCGACCACGCGCGCGATGCGGGCGTGCCGATCGTCGTCGCGCTCAACAAGATCGACCGCGCCAACGCCAACCCGGAGCGCGTGCGAACCCAGCTCGGTGAGCGCAACCTGATCCCCGAAGAGTGGGGCGGCGAGACGATCTTCGTCGAGGTCTCGGCGCATACCAAGCAGGGCATCGACCGCTTGCTCGAGTCGTTGCTGCTGCAGGCGGAGTTGCTCGAGCTGCGCGCCAATCCGAGCAAGCACGCGATCGGCACGGTCGTCGAGGCGCGCATGGACCGCGCGCGTGGCGCGATGTGCACGGTGCTGGTGCAGGAGGGCACGCTGCGCGTCGGTGAGGTCGTCGTCGCCGGCGAGCACATCGGCAAGGTCCGCGCCCTGCTCGACGATCGGGGCAATAGCCTGGAGTTCGCCGGGCCGAGCACGCCGGTCGAGGTGCTCGGCATGGGCGGTGTGCCGGAGGCCGGCGACGACTTCAACGCGCTGGTCGACGAGAAGGCGGCGCGCCAGCTGGCGGAGTTCCGTCACGGCCAGGCACGGCGCAAGGAGCTGGGCAACGCCAGCGCCAAGACGACCTACGAGGAGATCCTCGGCAAGATCCAGAGCGGCGCCGGCCAGGATCTGAAGCTGCTGATCAAGGCCGACGTGCACGGCTCGGCGCAGGCGGTGCGCGACGCGGTCAGCAAGCTCGCGACCGAGAAGGTGGCGGTCAACGTGATCAGCGCCGGCGTCGGCGGGATCCACGAGACCGACGTCAACCTGGCCAAGGCCGCCGGGGCGGTGATCCTCGGCTTCAGCGTCCGACCGGCCGGCAAGGCCTCGCAGCTCGCCGAGCGCGAGGGGGTCGAGATCCGGATCTACGACATCATTTACGAGTTGCTCGACGACGTGAAGGGGCTGATGCGCGGCTTGCTGCCCAAGCAGCGCACGGAGAAGCCGATGGGTCGCGCCGAGGTGCGCGAGACCTTCACGATTCCGCGGCTGGGCACCATCGCCGGCTGCGGCGTGCTGGAGGGGAAGGTCACGCGCTCGGCCCATGTGCGGGTGATTCGCGAGAGCGTCAAGGTCTACGACGGCCGGATCGGCTCGCTCCGCCGCTTCAAGGACGACGTGCGCGAGGTGGCGCAGGGCTACGAGTGCGGGCTCTCGATCGACGGCTACAACGAGATCAAGCCGGGCGACGGCCTCGAGTTCTACGAGATCGAAGAGAGCGCGCCGGAGCTCTGAGCGCCGGATGAGCGTGCGCCATGGTGGTGGGCATCTGTCGGCTGAGCCTGCACTTCGGGGGCAGCCAGTCGCTGAAGGACAAGCGGCAGGGGCTGCGTCGCCTGATCGACCGCACGCGCGCGAAGTTCAACGCGGCGGTGGCCGAGGTCGGCGGGCAGGATAGCTGGCAGCGCGCCGTCGTCGGCCTGGTCGTGGTCGGCAACGATGGGGCGCATGTGCGCTCGATGCTGGACACGATCTGCGCCTTCACCGAGCAGCTCTACGTGGCGCAGATCCTCGATCGTGAGCTGGAGCTGCTGCACTACGGCGAGGACGCGCCCTTTCAGCGCCCCCGGAGCCGGGAGCACGCCGATGGCTGATCGCCTGGCCCGGATCAACCGACAGCTGGTGGTGGCGCTCGGCGAGCTGATCAGCGAGCGCCTGCGGGATCCGCGCCTGCCCGCCGCGGCGATGATCGCCGTGCGCAGCGTCGACACCAGCCCCGACCTGCGCCACGCCAAGGTGCGGGTGCTGATCAGCGGCGACGCCACGGTGCAGCAGCAGGCCCTGCAGGTGCTGCAGCGCGCGCGCGGCTTCCTGCGCGCCGAGCTGGCCCAGCGGGTCGCGCTGCGCACCACGCCGGAGCTGCGCTTCCTGCTCGACAGCAGCGAGGACGCGGGGGCGCGCGTGGACGCGATTCTGCGCGAGCTAGCGACGACGGGCCGGATGGTGGAGACGTCGGTGGCCGAGGCCGCCGGGCTGCTGCGCGGCGCCGCGCGCATCTTGGTCACCACGCACCCCGATCCCGACGGTGACGCGATCGGCAGCCTGGTGGCCTTGAGCGAAGGGCTGCGCGCGCGCGGACAGGACGTGGTGGCGCTCAGCGTCGATGGCGTGCCCGCGTCGTTGCGTTTCCTCGCCGGCAGCGCCGAGGTCGTCGAGACGCTGCCGACGCGAGGCTTCGATCTGACCGTGATCGTCGATTGCGCCGACGCGCGGATGTTCGGCGCGCGACTGCCGCCGCGCAGCTACCTTGGCGCGTTGCTGGTGGTCGATCATCACAGCACCGTCGGACAGGTCGCGGATTGGCTGCTGCGCGACCCGGCGGCGCCCGCGACGGGGGTCTTGATTCATCAGCTCTTGGCCGCGCTCGACGTGGCGCTGACGCCGGCGTTGGCCGAGGCGATCTACTGCGCCCTGGTGGCCGACACCGGCTCGTTTCGCTATCAGAACACCACGCCGGAGGCGCTGCGGCTGGCGGCCGAGCTCGTGGCGCTCGGTGTCGATCCCTGGCGCGTAGCCTCGCAGCTCTTCGAGAGCCGACCGCGACGCCAGCTCGAGCTGCTGTCGCGCGTGCTCGGCACCCTGGAGGTCGCGGCCGACGGTCGGGCCGCGGCGCTGACCGTGACCGCCGCGATGCTCGCGGAGACCGGCTGCACGATCGAGGCGACCGACGGCATGGTCAACTTCGCGCGCAGCGTCGAGGGCGTCGAGGTGGCGATCCTGCTGCGTCCCTGCGCCGAGGGGCTGCGGGTCAGTCTGCGCTCGCGAGGGCGCGTGGACGTGGCGGCGATCGCGCAGTCGCAAGGCGGGGGCGGGCACCACAACGCGGCGGGGTTCACGACGTCGCGCTCGGCCGCCGAGCTGCTGCGGCTGCTCTTCGACGAGACCCGCCGGCGCTGCGCGGCGCTGGCCAGAGGGGCAGCCGGGCCAGGCGCGGCGGCGCCGGAGCGGGGGGGGGGGGGGGGGGGGGGGGGGGGGGGGGGGGTGGGAGCTGGGCTAGGGCAAGAGGCGACCGCGTGGGGACACCATCGACGGCGAGTGGGGTGCTGGTCGTCGACAAGCCGGCGGGGCTGAGCTCGTTCGCGGTGGTGCGCTGCGCGCGGCGGGCCTTCGGTGGTGCCAAGGTCGGCCACACCGGCACGCTCGATCCGCTGGCGACCGGGGTGCTGCCGCTCTGCATCGGTGAGGCGACGAAGATCGCCGGGCTGCTGCTCGCCGGCGACAAGGTCTACCGCGCCACCGCCGAGCTGGGCCGCGTCTCGGATACCGGCGACAGCACGGGTTGCGTCACGCCCGGACCGGATCCGGCGCGCGTGGCGACGCTCGACCCTGAGACGATCGAGCGCGCGCTGAGCGCGTTTCGCGGCAGCATCAGCCAGGTGCCACCGGCCTACTCGGCCCTGCGGCAGGGCGGCCGGCGGGCCTACGAGCTGGCGCGGGCGGGCGAGACCGTCGTGCTCGAGCCCCGCACGGTGACGCTGCACGAGCTGCGCCTCGAGCAGTGGAGGCCGCCGCAGCTGGAGCTGTGGCTGCACTGCTCGAAGGGCACCTACGTGCGCTCGCTGGTGCGCGATCTCGGCGCGGCGCTGGGTTGCGGCGCGCTCTTGACGGCGTTGCGGCGCGAGCGCAGCGGGCCCTTCAGCCTGGCCCAGGCGGTGCCGCTGGCGGCGATCACGGCGGAGACGCGCGATCGCCTGCCGCTGATCGATCTCGACGCCGCGCTGCCGCACCTGCCGGCGGTCGAGCTCGCGCTCAGCGACCTGCAGCGGCTGCGCTGGGGTCAGGTGCTGAGCTGCGCGGCGCCGCCGGCCGATCCGGTGCGGGTGCATTGCGCCGGGACGCTGGTGGCGCTGGGGCAGGTGGCCGAGGGCACGCTGCGCGTCCGGCGCCTGCTGGCCGCCGCCTGGACGGTGCCCGGCGTCCCCGCCGAGCGCGAACCACCTCGACCCGAAGCTCTCGCAGCGGGCGAGGACGGGATGCCGCACTGAGGGGTCGAGTCGGGGAGGCCGGCGCGTGGATCGTGGGGTGCCGATCGAGACAAGGGGCCAGGGACCCTACCCCACGCTCGGCCGGGTTCACGGCGGGCTCGCGGCGGTTGACAGCCGAGACCAGTTAGATCAGGATGCGCCACCTACGGAGCCAACCGGGCTGCCGCGTGTGGCGGCTGTCCGTGCTCTCGCAACCCGCCAGGCGGAAGGCAACTTCTGCGGGCGTGGACAAGGAGATTCCGATGTCCCTGGCATCGGCTCGCAAGCAGGTGGTGATCGAGCGCTTTCGCCACCACGCGTCGGACACCGGCTCGTCCGAGGTGCAGATCGCGTTGCTGACGGAGCGCATCAATCACCTCACCGAGCACTTCAAGACCCACAAGAAAGACCATCACAGCCGCCGCGGGCTGCTCAAGCTCGTGGGCAAGCGACGGCGCCTCCTGGACTACCTCAAGGTCCGCGAGGTGGAGCGTTATCGCGGCGTGATTCAACAGCTCGGCATTCGCAAGTAGCACGGGTCGCGTGGCAGGACGGTCGGCGGGGTCTTTGCCCCGCCTGACCTGTCGGCCAGGAGGCGGTGCACCGCGCTCGTGCGCGCGTGGCGACGCGGTTGGCGCGTCGCTGCCGTCGTGGCATGTCACGGTGGGCCGAAGGCAGTGGGGCGGGGCGTGGCGCCGGTCCCAGCGGTACAGATGGGGAAATAACGCATGGTGATCCGAGAGAGTGTGCTAGTGGGCGGGCGCGAGCTGTCGCTCGAAACCGGGCGTGTGGCCAAGCAGGCGGATGGCAGCGTGGTGGTGCGCTTCGGCGACACCGTGGTGCTGGTCACGGCGGTCTCGGACAAAACGCCGCGTGACGTCGACTTCCTGCCGCTGACGGTGGAATACACCGAGCGGATGTACGCGGCGGGTCGGATCCCCGGCAGCTACTTCCGCCGGGAGGGACGGCCGTCGTCGAGCGAGGTCCTCTCGTGTCGCCTGATCGACCGCCCGATCCGACCGCTCTTCCCGGACGGCTACCGCAACGAGACGCAGGTCATCGCGATGGTGCTGTCGAGCGATCGCGAAAACCCGGCCGATGTGCTGGCGTTGACGGCGACCTCGACCGCCTTGCACCTCTCGGACATCCCGTGGGCCGGGCCCGTCGCCGCCGTGCGCGTCGGTCGCGTCAACGGTGAGTTCGTCGCCAACCCGACGCAGACCCAACAGCTCGCCTCCGACCTCAACATCGTCGCCGTGGCGAGCTTCGACGCGCTGGTGATGGTCGAGGGCCACTGCCGCTTCTGCAGCGAGCACGACCTGGTCGCGGCGCTGCAGTTCGCGCAGGAGCAGGCCCGCCCCTTGCTCGACCTGCAGGAGCGCCTGCGGGGAGCGGTCGGTCGCGAGAAGCGGCCCTTTACGCCGGTGGCGCTCGACGAGGCGCTGATCGGGCGCGTGACCGAGCTCAGCCGCGAGCGGTTGGTGGTGGCGTTGGCCGTGCGCGAGAAGCGGGCGCGCAGCGCCGCCCTCAAGCAGGTGGCGAGCTGGCTGGCCGAGCAGCTGCCGACGACGGAAAAGCTCGCGCTGTCGGCGGCCTTCTCCGAGACCAAGCGCCGTCACGTGCGGCAGATGGTGGTCCGCGACTCGATTCGCATCGATGGCCGACGCCTGGACGAGATCCGCGAGATCAACTGCGAGGTCGGTGTGCTGCCGCGGACCCACGGTTCGGCGCTCTTCACGCGCGGCGAGACCCAGGCCCTGGCCACCGCCACCTTGGCGACCCAGCGCTCCGATCAGCGCATCGAATCGGTGATGGGCGACTACACCAAGAGCTTCCTGCTGCACTACAACTTCCCGCCCTTCTCCACCGGCGAGGCCAAGCGTTTCGGCCCGGCGGGGCGGCGCGAGATCGGTCACGGCAACCTGGCCGAGTGCTCGCTGGCCCAGGTGCTGCCCGACCCGGAGCAGTTCCCCTATGTCTTGCGCGTCGTCAGCGAGACGCTGGAGAGCAATGGCTCGTCCTCGATGGCGAGCGTCTGCGGTGGCAGCCTGGCGCTGATGGACGCCGGCGTGCCGATTCGCGCGCCGGTGGCCGGCATCGCGATGGGGCTGATCGCCGAAGAAGGCCGCTACGCCGTGTTGAGCGACATCCTCGGCGACGAGGATCACCTCGGCGACATGGACTTCAAGGTCACGGGGACGCGCGAGGGGATCTGCGCGATCCAGATGGACATCAAGCTCGAGAGCGTGCCCGCACAGGTGTTGGAGCAGGCGCTCGAGCAGGCGCGAACCGGGCGGTTGCACATCCTCGACCGCATGGCGCAGGCGATCGACGCGCCCCGCGCCACGCTCTCCGCCTACGCGCCGCGGATCCTGACGCTGAAGATCAAGCCCGATCGCATCCGCGACGTGATCGGACCGGGTGGCAAGACGATCCGCGCGATCCAGGACCAGACCTCGTGCGAGATCAACGTCTCGGACGACGGCACGGTCACGATCGCCGCCTTCGATGCCGAGGGTGGCAAGCGCGCCTTGGCGCTGGTCGAGGGCCTGACGGCCGAGGCCGAGATCGGGGCCTACTACCGGGGCCGCGTGCGGCGCGTCGCCGACTTCGGCGCCTTCGTCGAGATCATGCCGGGCATGGACGGGCTGATCCACATCAGCGAGCTCGACCGCGCGCGGGTCGAGCGGGTCGAGGACATCTGCCGCGAGGGTGACGAGGTCGTGGTCAAGGTGATCAACATCGACCGCGAGGGCAAGATCCGGCTCAGTCGCAAGGAAGCGCTGGGCGTCGACCCTTCGTCAGTGCGCTCGATGGTCTGATGGGCGATGTCGGGGTCTGATGGGCGATGTCGGCGCCGGCGGTGATCAAGGTCAAGCGCGTGCGCGAACAGGCCGAGCTGCCGCGCTACATGTCCGCGGGGGCGGCGGGGCTCGACCTCGGCGCAGCCCTGGAGCACGCGATCGAGCTGGCGCCCGGCGCGCGGGCGCTCGTTCCCACCGGGCTGGTCGTGGAGCTGCCACCTGGCCACGAGGGGCAGGTGCGACCGCGCTCTGGGCTGGCCGTGCGGCATGGTCTGACGGTGCTCAACGCGCCGGGCACCATCGACAGTGACTACCGCGGTGAGATCAGCGTCGCGCTGATCAACCTCGGTAGCGAAACAGTCAGTATCGCGCCGCGGATGCGCATCGCGCAGCTCGTGGTAGCCCCCGTCAGCCGTGTCGAGGTCGAGGAGGTCGTCGACCTCGAGCTGTCGGCCACGGCGCGAGGCGCGGGCGGTTTCGGCCACACCGGCAGCGAGTGGGCGAGGACTGAAGCATGATTGAGCGCTATTCGCGGGCGCCGATGCGGGCGTTGTGGAGCGACCAGGCCCGCTACGAGACCTGGCTCGAGGTCGAGCTGGCGGTCTGCAGCGAGATGGAGCGACTCGGCCGGGTGCCCGTGGGCACCGCCGAGCAGGTGCGGGCCAAGGTCGCGATCGACCCCGAGCGGGTCCAGCGCATCGAAGAGCGGGTGCGGCACGACGTGATCGCGTTTCTCACGCACCTCGAGGAGCAGGTCGGGGAGCCCGCGCGCTGGCTGCACCTCGGCCTGACCTCTTCGGACGTGCTCGACAGCGCCTTCGCGCTGCAGCTGGGCCGGGCGGGCGCGCTGCTGCTGGAGGCGCTCGACGGGCTGCTGCAGGCCTTGGCCCGGCGGGCCGCCGAGACGCGGCACCTGCCGATGGTGGGTCGCAGCCACGGCATCCACGCCGAGCCGACGGCGGTGGGGCTGGTCTTCGCCGGGGCCTATGCCGAGCTTGGGCGGCAGCGCCGCCGCTTGGTCAACGCGCTGGAAGAGGTGGCGGTGGGCAAGATCGCCGGCGCCGTCGGCGTCTACGGCAACGTCTCGCCCGAGGTCGAGGCCGGGGCGCTGGCAGCGCTCGGCCTGGCTCCCGAGACCTGCGCGACGCAGGTCGTGGCGCGCGATCGACACGCGGCGTTCTTTGCCGCGCTGGGACAGCTCGCCTCGTCGCTCGAGCGGCTGGCCCAGCAGGTGCGCCACTGGCAGCGCACGGAGGTCGGCGAGGCCTACGAGCCCTTCGGGCGTGGCCAGAAGGGCTCCAGCGCGATGCCGCACAAGCGCAATCCGATCCTCACGGAGAACGTCTGCGGGCTGGCGCGGCTGGTGCGCAGCGCCGTGATCCCCGCGCTCGAGAACGTGGCCCTCTGGCACGAGCGCGACATCAGCCACTCGTCGGTGGAGCGGGTGCTGGCCCCCGACGTGACGACGCTGGTGGACTTCATGCTCTATCGCATGACCCAGGTGATCAGCGGGCTGGAGCTCGATGAAGGGCGCCTGGCGGCCAACCTCGCGCTCAGCGGCGGGCTGATTTACTCGGAGGCTGTGTTGTTGGCGCTGATCGGCAAGGGCCTCGCCCGGCAGTCGGCCTACGAGCTGGTGCAGCGCTGTGCGCTGGCGACGCAGGCGGGCGCGGGCGCGTTCCGCACGCTGCTCGGACAAGACGCGGAGATCGCGCGCGCGCTCAGTCCGGCCGAGATCGACGCCTGCTTCGACGTCGAGCACCACCTGCGCTTCGTCGATGTGATCTACCAGCGAGTCTTCGTCGATGGCGCGGTGGCCACGACGCTACCGCGCGCGGAAGGTGCAGAATGATCGACGACCCCACCCTCCTGCAGGGCATCGCGCTCGCCCTCGACGAGACGGCCTACAGCGACCTCGGGACGCTCGAGCGCGGCAAGGTCCGGGATTGCTACATGCGCGCTGGACGGCGGGCCATCGTCGTCACGGACCGCCTCAGCGCCTTCGATCGGATCGTGGCGACGATCCCCTTCAAGGGGCAGGTGCTCAACGGCGTCAGCGCCTACTGGCTGGAGCAGACGCGCGCGATTTGCCCGAATCACCTGATCAGCGTGCCGGACCCGGTAGCCAGCCTGGTGCACGAGTGCCGGCCCTTCCCCGTCGAGATGGTCCTGCGCGGCTTCCTCACCGGCAGCAGCCCGACCTCGATCTGGACCTGCTATGCGCGCGGTGAGCGCCGCTACTGTGGTCACCCCTTGGCCGAGGGCCTGCGACAGCACCAGCGACTGGCCGCCCCGCTGATCACGCCGACGAGCAAGGCGCCCAAGGGGGAGCACGACGAGCTGCTCAGCGCGGACGAGGTGATCGAACGCGGGCTCGCCACGGCCGAGGAGTATGCGCAGCTCAGCGAATTGAGCCTGGCGCTCTTCGCCCGCGGGCAGGCCCTGGCGGCGGAGCGCGGGCTGATCCTCGTCGACACCAAATACGAGTTCGGCCGCTTGCCCGACGGGCGGATCTGCCTGATCGACGAGGTGCACACGCCCGACTCGTCGCGCTACTGGTACGCCGACTCCTACGAGGAGGCGCTGCGCGCCGGTCGCGACCCGCGCGCCCTCGACAAAGAGTACGTGCGCCGCTACCTCAGCGGCGTCGGCTTCCGCGGCGAGGGCCCCGTGCCGCCGCTGCCCGACGAGGTACGCATCGAGGCCGCGCGGCGCTACATCGAGATCTACGAGCGCATGACCGGCCAGCCCTTCGTCCCCAACCTCGAGCCCCCGCGCCCCCGGATCCACGCCGCCCTGCGCGCGGCGCTCTAGCGCCGGTGGCGCGGGGGGGCGGGGGGCGGGGGGCGGCGGGGCGGGGGGGGGGGTGCTTGACGCTCCCTGGGGAGCATGCTAGATGCGCCCCTGAAATGTGCGGAATTTTTGGCGTATATGGTCACCCCGAGGCGTCGAACCTGGCCTATCTGGGCCTGCACGCCCAACAGCATCGGGGCCAGGAAAGCGCCGGGATTTCGGCCAGCGACGGTCAGCGCCAGCGCACGTGGCGCGGCATGGGGTTGGTCGTCGATGTCTTCAATCAGGAGCGGCTGAAGCACCTCCCCGGGCGCGCGGCGATCGGGCATGTGCGCTACTCGACCGCGGGCGACTCGGACCTCGCCAACGCTCAGCCCTTCGCCGTGCGGCATGGGCGCGGGCAGCTCGCGGTGGCGCACAACGGCAACCTCGTCAACGCTGCGGCGCTGCGGCGCGAGATGGAGCAGCGCGGCTCGATCTTCACCTCGACCGCGGACACCGAGGTGATCGTGCATCTGCTGGCGCGCCGCCAGGAGCGACGCCTGGTCGAGCGGGTGCGCGCGGTGATCGGCGAGATCCGCGGCGCCTATTCGCTGGTCTTGCTGACGGAACGCGCGCTGGTGGCCACGCGCGATCCCTGGGGCTTCCGTCCGCTGGCGCTCGGTCGGCTGCGCCGCCCCGATGGCGGGGAGGCCTGGGTCTTCGCCTCGGAGACCAGCGCTTTCGATTTGATCAACGCCACCTACGTGCGCCCGGTGCGCCCCGGCGAGATCATCGTCGTCGATCGCAATGGGCTGCATAGCTTCGAGGGTCTTCCGGCGGAGCAGCCGCACTTTTGCGTCTTCGAGCACATCTACTTCGCGCGGCCCGACTCGATGCTGGGCGATAGCAGCGTCTACGAGAGCCGCGATCTGCTCGGGCGGCAGCTCGCGCGCGAGCAGCCGGTGTCTGCAGATATCGTGATCCCTGTGCCCGACTCGGGGACGACCGCCGCGCTCGGCTTCGCCCGTGAGTCGGCGATCCCCTTCGGCATGGGCCTGATCCGCAGCCACTACGTTGGGCGCACCTTCATCGAGCCGCAGGAGAGCATTCGCCACTTCGGCGTGCGGCTCAAGCTGGCGCCCGTGCGCCATCTGATCGATGGCAAGCGGGTCTGCGTGGTCGACGATTCGCTGGTGCGGGGCACGACCTCGCGCAAGATCGTGACGATGCTGCGCCAGGCTGGGGCGCGTGAGGTGCACCTGCGCATCAGCGCGCCGCCGACGCGACACCCCTGCTTCTACGGCATCGACACGCCGAGCTACGAGGAGCTGATCGCCGCGCAGAAGACCCCGGCCGAGATCGCCGAGTACATCGGCTGTGACACGCTGGGCTACCTCAGCCTGGAGGGGATGCTCGGCGCGCTCGGCCAGCGCCGCGGGGCCTTCTTCTGCGATGCCTGCTTCTCGGGAGAGTATCCGGTGGCGGCCGATCCGCCGACTCCCGCCCGCGCGCTGCGGACGGCCGCGCGTCGGTGAGGCGCGGCGCGGGGCCTGTCGGCCCGGCGCCGGCCGGGCACGCACCCCTGGCCCGCAGCAGGCCAACCGATACGGCCAACCCACGAGGGAGAGATGTGATGTCCTACGGTGAGACGACAGAGGTCCTGCGCGGACTGCGGCGGCGACTCGACGATCTTCGAGGTCATCTTTGACTTGGAGAACCAACTCCGTCGCGTAGCCCAGATCGATGCGCAGGCGGCCGCTCCCGAGTTCTGGAACGATGCGCCCCGAGCGCAGGGCCTCCTCCGCGAGCAGGCGCGCGCGCGGGGTACCGTCGAAGAGGTGCAGCGCCTCGACCGCATCGTCGAGGACGCCGAGACGCTGCTCGAGCTGGCGCGCGAGGTCGGCGATGCGACCAGCGACGAGGAGGCGGCGCGCCTGGCCGCACAGGCGGCGACGGCGCTCTCCGCGCTCGAATGGGCGCAGATGCTCAACGGTCCGCACGATCGGATGGGCGCGCTGGTCAGCATCAATTCGGGAGCGGGCGGCACCGATAGTCAGGATTGGGCCGAGATGCTGCTGCGCATGTATCTGCGCTGGAGCGAGCGCAGCGGCTTCAAGGTCGAGCTGCTCGACACGCAGCCGGGAGAGGAGGCGGGCATCAAGTCGGCCACCTTCTCGGTCGAGGGCGAGTACGCCTTCGGCTTCTTGCATGCCGAGTCGGGGGTGCATCGTCTGGTGCGCATCTCGCCCTTCGATGGCAATGCGCGTCGGCACACGGCCTTCGCGTCGGTCGCTGTCTTCCTCGACGTGAAGGAGGATCTCGAGATCGACCTGCGTGACGAGGACATGCGCTTCGACTTCTTCCGCGCCGGGGGCGCGGGTGGTCAGCACGTCAACAAGACCGAGTCGGCGGTGCGGGTCACCCACCTGCCGACGGGCATCGTCGTGCAGTGCCAGAACGAGCGCTCGCAGCACAAGAACCGCACGCAGGCGCTGCGCGTGCTGCGGGCGCGGATCTACGAGCACGAGCGCCGCAAGCGCGATGCGGAGCTGGCGGGGATCAGCGGCGAGAAGAAGGCCATCGAGTGGGGCAGTCAGATCCGATCCTACGTGCTCGCGCCCTATCGCTTGGTGACCGACCATCGGACCGAGCTCAAGGTCGGCAACGTCGACGCAGTGCTGGCCGGCGACCTCGATCAATTCATCCACGCTTACCTGCTGGGCGAGAGCCGGCGGCGGTCGCCGGCGCCCTAGACCGAGAACAAGCGCGTCCTAGCGCAAACGCCATAGCTCCGCGGCGGCAGACGGCGCCGAGCCGCGGACGAGACGGACGGACGAACGATGGGTGACGAGCCTGCAGAACCCGCCACCGAGTTGCCGCGGCAGCTCGACCCGTTGATGGTGCCACGCCAGCAGAAGGCCGAGGAGCTGCGGGCGCTGGGCCACAACCCCTATCGCAACGACTTCCGACCGACGCATACGACGCGGGAGGTGCGCGAGGCCGTCGGGGCGTTGCCGCCGGCCGATGCCGAGGGCGCAGCGCCGGCCGCAGCAGGACCGCGCTTTCGCGTGGCGGGGCGCATCGTCGAGTACCGCGGCTTTGGCAAGGCGACCTTCGTCAAGCTCGCCGATCGGCACGAGCGGCTGCAGGTCTATCTCCGCCGCGACGTGCTGGGCGAGGCGGCGTACGCGCTCTTCAAGAAGGCGGAGTCCTGGGACGTGATCGGCGTCGAGGGCTACGCCTTCGTCACCAAGACGGGCGAGCTGACGCTGATGGCCGAGCAGTGCGTGCTCTTGACCAAGACGCTGCGGCCGCCGCCCGAGAAGTGGAGCGGCCTGAAGGACCACGAAACGCGCTATCGCCAGCGCTACGTCGACCTGGTGGTCAACCCGGGTGTCGCCGAGGTCTTTCGCCGGCGCTCGCGCATCGTTCAACGCATCCGCGCCTACCTCGATCAGCGAGGCTTCCTCGAGGTCGAGACGCCGATGCTGCACGGCACGCTGGGCGGCGCGGCGGCGCGACCCTTTCGCACGCACCACAACGCGCTCGACCTGCCGCTCTACCTGCGCATCGCACCGGAGCTGTACCTCAAGCGGCTGGTCGTGGGCGGCTTCGAGCGGGTCTATGAGATCGGGCGCAACTTCCGCAACGAGGGGCTGTCGCGCAACCACAACCCCGAGTTCACGATGCTCGAGTTCTACCAGGCCTACGCCACCTACGAGACCCTGATCGAGCTGACCGAGGACCTGCTGGGCGGGCTGGTGCGTGAGTTCGGCGACGGCACCACGCTCTCCTATCAGGGGCAGGCGATCGACTTCAGCCGACCCTGGCCGCGGCTGAGCGTCGCCGAGGCGGTGCTGCGCGGGGCGCAACGCAGCGGACTGGCGCTCGACGCGGCGCAGCTCGCGGACGAGCAGGCGCTGCTCGCCTGGTGTGAGAGCAGCGGGTTGTCGCAGCGATCCGACGCGCTGGGGCAGGGTCTGCGCGCGGCGGCGGGCCACGGGCAGCGGCTGGGTGTGCTCTTCGATCAGCTGGGCGAGGCCGTGCTGCCGCAGGACCGGCCGGTCTTCGTCGTCGATTATCCGGCGGCCACCTCGCCGCTGGCGCGGCGCAACGACGCCGACGCCGAGCGCGTCGATCGCTTCGAGCTCTTCATCGCCGGCCGTGAGATCGCCAACGGCTTCTCCGAGCTCAACGACCCCGTCGATCAGCGCGAGCGCTTTCGGCAGCAGCTCGAGGGACGCCGGGCCGGCGACGAGGAGGCGATGGAGTACGACGAGGACTACTGTCGCGCGCTCGAGTACGGCCTGCCGCCGACGGCGGGCGAAGGGATCGGCATCGACCGACTGGTGATGCTGCTCTGCGACCAGCCGACGATTCGCGACGTGCTGTTCTTTCCGCACCTGCGGCCCGAGGCCGCGCTCGGGCGCGTGTCACCACGGGCGGTGTCGGAGCGCGCGGCGCAGAGCAGGAGACGCCTTCAGAGCGAGCGACCCAGCAGCCGACCCGCGCGGTTGCTCGATGTCCTTAGCGACGAATAGCGGCGAGCGGGGCTGGCGCACGCCGCTGGCGTCGATGCTGGCGGGCGCGCTGATCGCGCTGCTGGCGCTGGCGCTGCAGCTACGCGTCCTCACGCCACGCGCTGCGGTGGTGCAGTGGGCCTGGGTGATCGGTCTGGTGGCGGGGGTGTTGGTCGTCGGCGGGGCCGTGACCCTGCTGTTCTGGTGGGCCAATCGACGGCGCCTGGAGTGGTTTCTCGCCTGGCACTATCTGCTGCGCAGCCGCGGATCGCGCGGCACGCTGATCGTGGGCGCGTTGCTGCTGGTGGCGGCTGCGGTGGTGTACCGCGGGGTCTATCTCAACGTCCTGCCGCCACCGATCGCAGGCATCGGCGTCGAGCCGCCGCGCTATCTGGTCTGGGTCGAGTGGACGGCGATCGGGTTGGGCGTGGCCGGCTGGTTGGTCACGCTCTTCGGCGTGTTGATGCTCTTCTTCTCGGTCTTTACCTGCATCTCGATCTTCGGGGTGCACCTCGGGACCGCCGCGCTGGTGGTGGTCATCTCGGTGATGGGTGGCTTCGAGCAGGATCTGCGGCAGAAGATCCTCGGCACGCGGGCCCATGTGGTCGTGACCAAGCCGCGGCGCGTCTTCGCCGATTACCGCTGGGTCGAGCGCAAGGTGGCGGCGACGCCCGGCGTGGTGGCCCTGTCGCCCTATCTCGAGGGCGAGGTGATGATCACCAGTCAGAGCAATCTCGCCGGGGTGGTCGTCCGCGGCATCGATCCGCGGGCCCTCGATCGTGTCAGCGACCTGCGGCGCTACCTCAACGCCGAGGGCGGGGCCGGCAGCCTGGGTAACCTGCGGCACCCGGAGCGGCTGGCGGTGATTCCCGTCGCTCGTCGCGTGCTGGGCGAGCCGCTGGACGCGGTCCCCGGCGCCCGGCGCGCGATCCACCCGGGGGTGCTGATCGGCGCCGAGTTGGCGCGCAACCTGCGGCTTTACCTGGGCGAGGACGTGAATTTGGTGGCGCCGCTGGGGGGGATGAGCCCGGCCGGGCCGATTCCTCGGGCGATGGCGTTCCGGGTGGCCGGGATCTTCTATTCGGGCATGTACGAGTACGACAGCAAGTACGTCTACACTACGCTCCCGGCGGCCCGTCGCTTCCTCGGGGTCGACGACGAGATCACCGGACTCGAGCTCAAGGTCGACGGCGTGGAGCGCGCCTCGGCGGTGGCTGCGGCCGTGCACGCTGGGCTCGGTCCCCGCTTCGCGGTCCGGGACTGGCGCGAGCTCAACGCCAGCCTCTTCGCCGCGCTGAAGATGGAGAAGGCAGCGATGTTCATCGTGCTGACCTTCATCGTCTTGGTCGCCTGCTTCTCGATCGCCACCAACCTGATCATGCTGGTGCTGGAGAAGGGGCGGGAGATCGCCGTGCTCAAGGCGCTCGGTGCCAGCTCCCGCTCGCTGCTCTTGACCTTCATCTATGCCGGCATCTACATCGGGACGATCGGCATGATGCTCGGGGTGGTGGTCGGCCTCGCGATCTGCAGCTACCTGTCGCAGGTCGGCGTGCCGATCCCGCAGGACCTGTACTACATCGCACGGCTGCCGGTGCGGGTCACGGCCCCCGATCTGGCGATGATCGCCACGGCGTCCGTGGCCCTGGCGTTGCTGGCGACGATCTACCCGGCGCTGCGGGCAGCAGCGCTGGACCCGATCGAGGGCCTGCGGCGGGAAACGTAGCGCCGCTGCCAGGCGCCTGCCGGGAAAGCTCGCGATCCGGCTGGCGTGGGTGTCGTTGACAGCACGGGGTGACTTGAGTAGGCTGGCGCGTCTTTTCTATGTATTTGCGCTCATTACACTTTTCTCGCCGTAGAGAGGGCCCGCGCGGGGCGGCGGCGCTGGTCGGGGCGATCGTCTCGGTGGCGCCCCTCGATCCCGATCCGGCGGCCTCGGAGGTCGGTTCTCAGCCGGCCGCCGGTGAGGCCTGCGTGGCCGGGGCCGAGGCGCTGATCAGCGTGCGTGGCCTGACCAAGGTGTTCCTGCATGGGGGCCGCGAGCTGCAGGTCCTGCGAGGCATCGATCTCGACGTCGGCGCGGGTGAGCTGCTGTCGATCGTCGGCAGCTCGGGAGCAGGCAAGTCGACCTTCCTGCACATCCTCGGCACGCTCGATCGCGCCAGCGCCGGAGTCGTCAGCTTCGGCGGTCGTCGCCTCAACGAGCTCGGCGCCGGGCAGCTCGCTGCGGTGCGCAATCGCGAGATTGGCTTCGTGTTCCAGTTTCATCACCTGCTGCCGGAGTTCACCGCGTTGGAGAACGTGATGCTGCCGGCCTTGATTGGGCGCCTGGCGCGGGCGGAGGCGTTGCAGCGCGCGGAGGAGCTGTTGGTCGAGGTGGGTCTGGCGGAGCGCCTGAGTCACCGGCCCGGCGAGCTGTCGGGCGGAGAGCAACAGCGGGTGGCACTGGCGCGGGCGCTGGTATGGCGTCCCAAGCTGCTGCTCGCGGACGAGCCGACGGGGAATCTCGACAGCGCCACCGGGCACAGCATGCACGAGCTATTTTTCGCGCTCAACGAGCGCTTCGGCACGACGATGTTGACCGTGACCCACAACCCCGAGCTCGCGCTTCGCATGCCACGCCGCCTGCGCATGAGCGACGGTCGCCTTACCGAGGATACCGGGCCGCCGCGGCCGGGGGCCGTCTGAGGCTCCAGCCCGCGCGCCCTTTCGCGCGTGGCGCCGCGCTACTGCTGCCCCATCTACCATGACCGCTATCGACCACCCCTTGGAGTGCCCTGCCGCGCGCCGCTCGCGCCGCCCGCGCCGCCCGCGTGGCTTCGGCGTCGCGGTGCCGCGCGCGTGGTCGGCGGCCGCCTGGCAACGGCGCACCAGCGCGCTGCTGCTGCTGGGCGCGATCGCGGCCACGGGCCTTCCCGCCCGGGCCGAGGACGCGACGGTCAGCGGTCGGGTGGCGCGCGTCGCGATCCAGGGCAACCGCCGGGTCGAGGATGACGCGATTCGCGCCGTGATCGGCACCCGCGTCGGCAACGTGCTCGCGCCGCAGCAGATCGCCAGCGACGTGCAGGCGATCTGGCGGCTCGGCTACTTCGACGACGTGCGCGTCGGTCTTTTCGGTGGCGCGGGCGGGCGCATCGTCGTCTTCCTGCTGCGTGAGAAGCCGGCGATCAACAAGATCCTCGTCTCCGGCCACGACGAGATCGAGCTCGAGAAGATCAACGAGGCGCTCGACCTGCAGCGCGGCGCGATCCTCAACATCGCCCAGGTCAAACGCAACGTGGAGAAGATCCGCGAGCTCTACATCGAGAAGGGCTTCTATCTGGCGGAGGTGAGCTATCGTGTGCGCCGCGTGGCCGACGAGCGCGTCGACATCCTGCTCAAGATCACCGAGCACGCGAAGGTCACGATCCGGCGGATCACCTTCATCGGCAACCACCGCATTCCCGCGGCCGAGCTGGCCCAGTACATGGAGACGCGCGAGGGCGGGCACTTCTCCTTCCTGACCTCGAGCGGCACCTACAAGCAGCAGGACCTCGAGCGCGATATGTCGGCGATCGCCGCGCTCTACTACGACCGCGGCTTCGTCAACGTGCGCATCGCCGATCCGCTGGTCGTGCTCAGCCCCGACCGCCGCTACATGTACCTGACGATCCACCTGCGCGAGGGTGAGGTCTTCCGCCTCGGGCGGGTCGACATCAAGGGCGACCTGCTGTGGCCGCGCGAGCAGCTCCTGCGCGAGCTGAAGATCCGACGCGGAGAGACCTTCAGCCGCAGCCGGCTCGGCCTCGACGTGGTGGGCCTGACCAGCCGCTACAAGGATCGCGGCTACGCCTACGCCAACCTGACCCCGCTGACGAACATCGACGCCGACAAGCGCGTGATCGACCTGACCTTCGAGATCGAGAAGGGACCGCTGGTCACGATCGAACGCATCAACGTGATTGGCAACAGCAAGACCCGCGACAAGGTCATCCGGCGCGAGCTGCGCATCGCCGAGGGCGACCGCTTCAACCAGTCACTGCTGGATCGCAGCATCGAGCGCGTGCGCGCGCTCGGCTACTTCGAGAGCGCCGATCTCTCCACTGAGCGTGGCACGGGCGATGACCGGATCGTCGTCAATATCGAGGTGCGCGAGCGCGCGACCGGCACCTTCCAGATCGGCGCCGGCTTCTCCTCGGTGGAGAACTTCATCGCGCAGGCGCAAATTTCGCAGGAGAACCTCTTTGGCCGCGGGCAGCGCCTATCGCTGCAGGCCCAGGTCTCGGGGCTGCGGCAGATGTTCGCGCTCTCGTTCTCCGAGCCCTACTTCATCGACAGCCGCTGGACCTTCGGCTTCGAGGTCTACAACTCCCTGCGGGTCTTCGAGTCCTTCGATCGCAACGCGGTCGGCGGGACCTTGACCTGGGGCTATCCCTTGCTGGATGACGTGCAGCTCTTCGCCTCCTATCGCGGCGAGCAGGTCGACGTGACGACGCGCGGGCGGCGCGGGCTCTTCGGCGCCGGCCTGTCCCAGGCGCTGCCCTCGGGCGTGCGCCTGGCCAACCTCTTCAACGACGGCTTCACCTCGAGCGCGCGGCTGACCCTGCAGTGGGATCGGCGCAACAATCGGCTGTTCCCGTCGAAGGGCTTCTTTCACGCCGCGTGGGTCGAGGCGGCCACGGACCTGCTCGGCTCGCAGAACCGCTTCAACCGCTACGGCGCCTTCTCGCGCTGGTATTACCCGCTGCTGGGGCCGATGATCCTCAAGCTGAACGGCCAGATTGGCGTGATCACCAGTCCGGATCCCAACGGCGTGCCGATCTTCGAGCGCTTCTTCACCGGGGGCATCTTCGATGTGCGCGGCTTCCGCCCGCGTTCGCTCGGCCCGCGGGTGTTCGTGCTCGAGAGCCCCAACCCGGGCGCGCGCCTGTTCGCCTTCAACAAGGGTGGTAACAAGGAGCTGGTGCTCAACGCCGAGGTCGAGTTCCCGATCTTCGACAAGGTCGGGATCCGCGGCGTGGTCTTCACCGACGCGGGTCAGGCCTTCGACGACGATCAGGCGGTCTCGGTCAGGGGTTTGCGACACAGCTGGGGGTTCGGGTTGCGCTGGTTCTCGCCGATCGGGCCGCTGCGCTTCGAGTGGGGTCTGCCCTTCGCGCCCGAACCGGACGAGAAGCCGATCGTGTTCGAGTTCACCATCGGCAATTTCTTTTGAGGTCGTCGCGGCGGGGCCGCGGCGCAGAGGAGTCGAGTCATCATGAGAGCGACGCATTGGGGAGTGGTGGGTGCGCTGACCCTGGCGCTGGCGCTGCCGGCGCAGGCGGCGGAGAAGCTGCGCATCGGCGTGGTCAACCTGCAGCGGGCGGTCGAGGAGAGCCAGGAGGGCAAGGCGGCGGAGAAGGAGCTGGAGGGGTTGAAGAAGAAGCTCGAGGACACGCTGAATCGCAAGCTGAAGGACTTCTACGAGCGCGAGAAGAAGCTGCGCGAGGCGTGGCAGGTGCTCAAGGAGGGCGAGCGCAGCAAGCGGGCGCAGGCCTCGCAGCAGGAGATGGAGCAGCTGCAGAAGGAGTACGCCGAGGCCGAGCGCGAGCTGATGCAGCGCAAGACCGCGGTGATGATGAAGATCAGCCGCAAGCTCAATACGGTGATCGAGGGCGTGGCCAAGCGCGACAGCTACGACTACATCTTCGCCAACGCGGCGGTGCTCTGGGCCCCGCGCCACGTCGATCTGACCAACGAGGTCATCCGGCTCTACAACAACGCCGGCGGGAAGTGATGCGGCCGTGCTGGCCCTGCCCCTCGGAGCGGTGGCGCAGCGGATCGGCGGCGAGCTGACGGGCGGCGATCCGGATCAGCCGATTGACGCCGTGGCGGCGCTGGAGGGCGCGGGACCGCGAGCGATCGCGCCGCTGCTCGACGAGGCGCTGTGGGGCGAGGCGGCGGGTAGCCGCGCCGGCGCGCTGCTGGTGCGGCGCGCGCGGGTCGGCCTGGAGCGGGCGCAGATCGCCAGTGCCGAGCCGCGGCGAGCGCTAGGGCTGCTGATCGAGCTCTTCCGCCCGCCGCTCGTCTGGCGACGGGGGCGCCACGCGACCGCCGTCGTCGATCCGGCGGCCGAGGTCGCCGCCGACGCCTACCTCGGCGCCTACTGCGTGGTCGAGGCCGGGGCGCAGGTCGGTCGTGCGAGCCAGATCGAGGCCGGTTCGTTCCTGGGCGCCGGGGTAGCGATCGGTGCCCGTTGCCGGATCGGGCCGCACGCGGTGATCCTCGCCGACTGCCAGCTCGACGACGACGTGGTGGTCGCTCCCGGTGCCGTGGTCGGCGCGGCGGGCTTCGGCTACTGGCGCGACGAGGGCGGGCAGTGGCAGGCCGTGGCGTCGATCGGCCGCGTGCGGCTCGAGCGCGGCGCGGAGCTGGGGGCCAATAGCTGCGTCGACCGCGCGACCGTGGGGGTGACGCGCGTGGGGCCGGGCAGCAAGGTCGACAATCTGGTGCAGATCGGCCACAACGTGCAGCTCGGCCGCGACACGCTGCTCTGCGCGCAGGTGGGGTTGGCCGGCAGCGTGCGCGTCGAGGACGGGGCGCAGCTCGGCGGTCAGGTGGGGGTCGGCGATCACCTGACGATCGGCCGCAACGCCCGGGTGGCGGGCGGCAGCGGGGTGCTGCGCAGCGTCCCCTGCGGGACGACGGTGGGCGGCTATCCGGCGATCGACCAGCGTCGCTGGTTGCGCAACAGCGCGATCGCCGGGCGCTTGGAACGCCTGGCGCGCGAGGTGGCGGCCCTGCGCCGCGCCGCGGCCGAGAGCGCGTCGGCGGCCGCGTCTGCCGGCGCCGCGGGCGATTATAACGACAAGGATGTAACGAAAGATGCTGACGATTGAACAGGTGATGAAGATCCTGCCCCATCGCTACCCCTTCCTCTTGGTCGACGGGGTGAGCGAGCTGAGCCCCGAGCGCATCGTGGCCTTCAAGCAGGTGACCTTCAACGAGCCGCACTTCAACGGTCATTTTCCCGGCAAGCCGATCATGCCGGGTGTGCTGATCGTCGAGGCCTTGGCGCAGGCGGGGGGGATCCTCGCGCACCACTGCGGTGGCTTCGATCCGCAGCACCAGCTCTTGCTCTTCCTCGGCATCGATGGCGCCAAGTTTCGCCGCCAGGTCGTGCCGGGTGATCGCCTGGAGCTCGAGGTGCTGCCGCTGCGCAAGGGGCGCATCTGGAAGCTGCGCGGCGTCGCGCGCGTGGGCGCCGAGGTGGCCGCGGAGGCCGAGCTGCTGGCGACCGTGGCCGCGCGTCCGGAGTGACCCGCGCGATGACGAGCGCCGCGGCCGGTCGGCCGTCTGTCGTCGATCCCCGGGCCGTGGTCGATGGGCGAGCCGAGCTCGGTCCCGGGGTGGAGATCGGTCCCTTCGCGGTGATCGGGGCCGGCGTGCGGCTCGCGGGTGCCTGTCGTGTCGGGCCCCACGCGGTGATCGAGGGGTCCACCACGGTGGGGCCACGGACACGCATCGGAGCGCACGCGGTGGTCGGTGGCTGGCCGCAGCTCCGGGGCGCCCTGCTGCCGGGGCGGCTCGTGATCGGCGCCGACAACGACCTGCGCGAGCACGTGACCGTGCATCGGGGCGGCAGCGCCGACGGTGAGACGCTGCTGGGTGACGGCAACCTGCTGATGGCCTACAGCCATGTCGGCCACGATGCCCGGCTGGGGGACGGCTGCGAGCTTGCCAATGGGGCTCAGCTCGGGGGGCACTGCGTGCTCGGAGATAACGTGACGATCGGTGGTCTGGCCGCCGTGCACCAGCACGTGCAGGTGGGCGCGCTGGCGATGGTGGGGGGCGGCTCGATGGTGACGCAGGACGTCTTGCCCTTCAGCCTCGTTTGCGGCGATCGCGCGCGCTGCTATGGCAGCAACGCGGTCGGCCTGCGGCGTCACGGCTTCAGCGCCGAGCGGCGGCGGCGCATCGCCGCGGCGCTGCGGGTCCTGCTCCGACTCGATCCCCGGGTGCTCAGCGTCGAGCGGCTGCTCGCGGAGCACGGCGACGATGCGGACGTCGCGCTGCTGCTGGCCTTCGTCCGCCACTCACGGCGTGGCCTTTGCCGCGCGGCGCACCTGCGGCCCTCAGCGTGCGCCGCCGATGAGGTGTCGTAATGAACTGCCGCACCACCCCCTGGGCGCTGTTGGCGCTGGTCAGCCTCGCCCTGGCGCCCAGCGTGGCCTGCCGCCGCACCGTGGCGCCCGCGGCGCGCGACCAGCCCGCGGTCGTCGTCGTCGAGAGCGACGAGGAGGATGAAACCACCCCCGCGGCGGCCGAGCGCGAGCCCAACGACGATCCGCTCCAGGCGCAGCTCCTGCGCGTCGGTCAGCGGGTCAGTGGCACGCTCGCGAGTCACGGTCGCGCCGATCGCGATTGGTACGCGATCGAGGTCGACCGCCCGCTGCAGGTCGCTCGCCTCCAGCTCGGGCCCGTCACGGGTCAGGACTTGACGCTAGAGCTCTTCGCCGCCCCGAAACAGCGACTCTTCGCCGCCGACAACGCCGGGCCCGGTGCCGTCGAGGTGCTGCCCAACCTCGCGCTCGACGTGGGACGCTACCTCGTGCGCGTGCGCGCGCGCCGCGCGAGGACGGGAAGGCCGGGGGTCCTCCACAAGGCCGCGCCGGGGGTGGTCCACAAGGCCGCGCCGGGGGTGGCCGCCGAGGCGACGCCTGCGCCGGTCAGCACGGCAGCGGGGCGCTACCGGTTGAGCTTCACGCTGCGCGATCGCGGCGAACAGGAGGAGCTCGAGCCCAACGAGACGATCGAACGCGCGACCGAGCTGCGCTTCGGTGAGACGAACGGCGAAGCGGTGGGCTATTGCGGGGCGCGGGGCGACGTCGATTGGTATCGCCTGGCGCCGCGTGCCTGGCCCGTCGATCGGCTGCTGCGCGTGGCCGCCGACGGCCTCGACGGCGTGCGCTTCGAGCTCACCTGGCGCGACGAGGCGGGGCAGGTGATCGCGCAGCGTCAGGCGCGCGCCAACGAGGGCGCCGATCTTCCGCACCTGCGGCCCCCGCCAACGGCCTCCGGGGCGACGGTGACGATCGACTGCCGCAGCGGCTACGACGTCGAGGTGCCCTATGTGCTGCGGCTCGGCTGGCAGGCGGCGGCCGAGACCGAGGTCGAGCCCAACGATCGCGGCGATCAGGCGACGACGCTGGCCGACGGGCAGCCGCTGGGCGGCCTGCTGGCCGATCGCCAGGATGTCGACAGCTACCGCATCCCGCTGACCCAGGCGGGGCGGCTGCGGGTCGAGCTGACCCCCCCGGCGCTGCTCGATGTCGCGCTGCAGCTCCTCGACGACGCGGGGCATCCGATCGCCTCGTCGGATGGGGGTGGGGCGGGGCAGGGCGAGCTGCTCAGCGAGGTGCCGGTCAGCCCGCCCCAAGCGCTGGTGCAGGTGCGGCTCGGCGCGCAGGCGCGGCGCGGTGATCCGACCGCGCGCTATCGGATCCGCGCGATCTTACAGCCCGCTGGCTCGGCGCTCGACGAGGCGCCCGCGGAGCCCCTGGGCCCGCCGCCCTGATCAGCCGGGCTGCGACCGAATCGTCAGCGCGTCGCCCGCGACTTCGACGGCGATGGTCTGCCCCGGAAGCACGCCGCCAGCCAATATCAGCTCGGCCACCGGTCCCTCGATCAGCCGCTGAATCGCCGTGCGCATCGGCCGTGCGCCCAGCAGCGCGTCGTAGCCGCCGTGGTCGATCAGGTAGTCGATCGCCGCGTCGCTGGCCGCGATCGCGACCTGGCGCTCGCGCGTCAGCCGCCGGCTCGAGTCCGCTAGCAGCAGGCGCGCCACCGAGCGGATCTGCTCGCGCGTCAGCGCGCGGAACACCAGGCGCTCCTCGATGCGGTTCCAGAGCTCGATCGGTAACGCGCGCCGGGCGCTCTGCAGCACCGCGCTCGCCAGCGGGTCGTCGTCGCTGCCCGCGGCCGGGGCGTGGCCCGCGGCGGCCGCGAAGCCGATGCCGCCCGGACGGCGCTCGTAGTGCTCGCTGCCGAGATTCGAGGTCATCACCACCAGCGTGTTGGAGAAGTCCACGGTGCGCCCGCGTCCGTCCGTCAGGCGGCCGTCGTCGAGCAGTTGCAGCAGCAGCTGCAACACGTCGCGGTGGGCCTTCTCGACCTCGTCGAGCAGGACGATCTGATAGGGGCGGCGGCGAATCGCCTCGGTCAGCTGGCCGCCCTGCTCGTGGCCGATGTAGCCGGGGGGCGACCCGATCAGCCGCGCGACGTTGTGCGGCTCCATGTACTCGCTCATGTCGAAGCGGCAGAGCGCCTCGCGGCTCTGGAACATGAAGTCAGCCAGGGCCTTGACCAGCTCGGTCTTGCCGACGCCGGTTGGACCGAGCAGCAGAAACGAGCCGATCGGCCGCTGGCTACGGAAGCCGGCGTAGTTGCGGCGGAGGACCTGGGCGATGCGCGCCAGGATCGGCTGATGGCCGACGATGCGCTGCTGGAGAAAGGTCTCCATCTGCAGCAGTCGCTCGTTGTCCTGGAGCAAGAGTCGCTCGATCGGCACGCCGGCGGCTTCGGCCACCAGCTCGGCGATCTGGGTGCGCCCGACCGACTGCGCCGCGCTGCGCCGCGCACGACTGCCGGCGAGATCGAGCAGGGCGATCGCCTTGTCCGGGAGCTGGCGATCGGTCAGATAGCGCTGCGCGAGCTCCGCCGCCGCGGGATACGCCTCGTCGAGCAGCGTCACCGCATGATGCTTGGCGTAGGCGGGGCCCAGCGCGCGGAGGATCGCCACCGTCTCGTCGAGCGTGGGCTCGGGCACGAGGATCGGCTGCAAGCGGCGCTTGAGCACGGGCTGCGGCTCGATCATCCGGCGGAAGTTGTCGGTGCTCGTCGCGCCGATGCAGGGAAAGCTGCCCTGGGCCAGCGCTCCGCTCAGCTCCCCCACCGCGTCGAGAGCGCCGTCGCCGGCGGCTCCGGCGCCGATCAGCGTGTGGATGTCGTCGAGAAAGAGCACCACCCGGCCCGCGGCCGACTCGACCTCCTGGCGTAGACCCGCCAGGCGCTCGGAGAAGGCGCCGCGGAGCTGCGTGCCCGCCAGCAGCGCTCCGACGTTGAGCTCGACGAGACACCGGCCGGCGAGCTGGGGCACGGCCGACGGCTCGTGGATCTGCAAATAGGCCAGCCCCTCGACCAGCGCGGTCTTGCCGACGCCCGGCTCGCCGACGAGGCACGGGTTGTTCGCGCGGCGCTTGCCCAGCACGTCGAGCAGCTGTTGCACCAGCGGGCGGCGCCCGATCAGCGCCTCGATCTCGCCGCGCGCGGCCGCGGCTGAGAGATTGCGGCCGAGGCTGCTGAGGATCGGGAAACGCTTGGCGTCGAGCGTGAAGACCGAAGGCGCGGCCGCCGCGGCCGGCGTCGTGCCTGCAGCGGGCGGTGGCTCGTTCGGCGCCGGGCCGCGGCGGGTCACGCGCGGATCCTGGCGCGTGCGCTCGCGACGCCGGACGCGCGGCGTGGTCGGTGCGCGCTGCGGATTGGTCACCAGCGCGAGCGCGACACTGCGCAGCTGTGCCAGGTCGAGGCCACACGCCGTCAGCAGCCGCGCCGCCACGCCGTCGCGGACCCCGGCCAGCGCCAGCAGCGCGTGCAGGCCGACCTGCGGCGCGGCGCGCTTCGCTCGCGCGAGTTGGCGACAGCGCTGGCGCACGTGCTCGGTCCAGTCGGCGGGCTCGCTGCCGGCCAGATCGCCCGTCAGCTTGGTGGCGACCTCCGCACCACCGAGGCCGCGGCCGTGGAGCAGTGGCCCGGCCAGGGCATCGCTGCCGAGCAGGGCCAGCAGCAGGTGCCCGCTGCAGAGCGGTTGCTCGCAGCGCTGGGCAATGATCTGTGCCTGGGAGAACAGCTGCTCGAGCGCACGCTCGTAGTCGCTTGCAGGGGCCATCGGCGGTCGGGAGGCTAGCATGCACGCGGCCGGCTGCGCCAAATCTCCACCCGCTTGCTCGTCACAGTTCGTCACCGTATAGTCGCCGCTCTTTGGCCGGTATCCCTGCGCCGCGGTGGCGCAGGCCGTGGCGACCCTGACTGATCATGCGCATCGGCCTCTTCTCGGACGTGCATGCCAACCTCGAGGCGCTGGAGGCGGTCCAGCGGGCCTATGAGCGCGAGCGCGTCGATCGCTTGGTCTGTCTGGGCGATGTCGTGGGCTATGGCGCCGATCCGCAGGCCTGCGCCGAGATCGTGCGGCGCATCGCCGCCGTCACCACGCTCGGTAACCACGATGCAGCGGTGGCCGGGCGCATGGACTATTCCTACTACTACGACGCAGCGCGCGTGGCCCTCGATAGCCATTCCCGTCAGCTCAGCACCGAGAACGTCGAGTGGCTGCGCTCGCTGCCCTACGAGCACCGCGAGCTCGGGCTGTCCTACTGCCACGGCTCGCCGATCAACCTCGAGGAGTTCGAGTACGTCTTCGCCCCCGAGCAGGCCGAGCTGCTGCTGGACAGCTACGACGAGCTGGCGCGGGTGACCTTCATTGGGCACTCGCATCTGTGCAAGGCCTTCGCGCTGCCGGCGACCGACGTGCACGAGGTGGTGGCGACGCGCTTCGTCGTGCGCGAGAACTACAAATACGTCATCTCGGTCGGCAGCGTCGGTCAGCCACGCGACTACGATCCGCGCGCCAGCTACACCATCTTCGATAGCGACGAGATGGTCTTCGAGTTCAAGCGCGTCGAGTACGACATCGCCAAGGCGGCCGCGAAGATCTTCGACGCCAAGCTCGAGCGCAACTTCGGCAACCGGCTCTTCCTCGGCGTGTGAGCGGGCGTGCGAGCAGGCGGGAGGGGCCTTTCAGGTCGCCCTCGCCCACGGGTCCTTAGTCGCCGCCGCTGGTGTGCTGGGCCAGGGTCAGCGGACGGGTGGCCCAGCGCTGGCGCTCGTGAGGCGACAGGTTGCCACTGCGCTGCATCAGGGCCAGCAGCAGGTGCAGCCGTCGCATCCAGGTGCGCCCTGGGGCCGAGCGCGCGAAGCGCGCCGCCAGCGAGCGTGGGCTGGGCGCGAGCGCGGCCAGGTGCACGGCCTCGAGCGGCGTGAGCTGGGTCGCCGCTCGCCCGAAATAGTACTGGGCCGCCTGCTCGACGCCGTAGACGCCCGGGCCGAGCTCGATGCGGTTGAGATACGCCTCGAGGATGCGCCGCTTGTCCACGACCTGCTCCAGACGCCAGGTCAGCACGGCCTCCTGGAACTTGCGGGCGATGGTCCGTTGTTGGTCGAGGAAGACGTTCTTCACCAGTTGCTGGCTGATCGTGCTGGCGCCGCGCAACGCACGCCCCTGCTCCAGATTGAAGAACAGCGCCCGCCGCAGCTGCTCGGGATCGAAACCCTGGTGATCGAAGAAATGGGTGTCCTCGGCGACGACGAAGGCGGCGCGCAGATGGGCGGGAATGCGCTCCAACGGCCGATAGAACGGGTTCTCTTCGCCGACCGTCCAGCGCTGCCGTGGCCCGCCGTCGGCGTTGGTGATCCAGTTGGTGAAGCTGCGCTTGAGCTGGTGAACGTCGGCGGCCGGGGGATCGGCGAGCACCCGACAGGCGAGCGGTTCGAGCGCCAGGGCGACCTGCCCACGATCGAACTCGCCAGCAGCAGCGTCGATTCGTAGGCTGAGGCCGATCTCGCCGCCGAGCGCCAGGCCCGTCAGCTTGGGCGCCAGGCCGGGCGGCAAGGCCGCCAGGACCTGCTGACAGGGGCTGGTGGGCAGCGTGACCCGCAACGCGAGGCGTCTGCCCCCGGCCGCCAGATCCAGCGTTCCGGCCAACTCGACCGCGAGGCCGGCCGTGGTGCTGAGGCGCAGGCTCGGACTCGCCAACCGGCTGCCCTCGCGCTCGAAGGTCAGGTCGCCGGCGACGCCGAGGTCGAAGGGACCGACGGTGTTGCGGGCCAGCAGTGGGTGGTCCACGAGCAGGCCGCGCAGCAGCAAGGCGCTCTCCAGCCGCCAGCGTGCGCCGTCATGCCAGGCTTGCAGCGTGCCGTCTGCCGTCCCGTCGCGCAGTCGACCGCTGTCCAGGTGCAGCAGGCCCGCGAGCGGCTCGAGGGCCAGGTGCCGGAGCGTGAGGAGCACTCGTCCGGGACGCAGCAACCCCGCCGGGAGCTCGACGGCGAGCCGCAGGCTGCCCCCATCCGGTGTGCCGCCGGTGGCCCGCAGCTCGGCGCGAAGCGCGCCCCCCGGTAGCGCGACGAGGCGCCCGGATTGCAGTTTGAGGATCGTGGTCGCGCGGCTCGTGGTCGCGCGGCTCGTGGTCGCGCGGCTCGTGGTCGCGCGGCCCGTGGGGTCGGGGCCTGCGTCGCGCAGGCGTCCGCCGAGGAGCGCGGCGCGGCGCAGCGTGCCCTGCTGCGGATCGAGCTCCAGCGCCGTGCTGGCCAGCTCGATCGCCGCGCGACCCGGCAGCCGCAGCAGGGTAGGGCCGAGAATGACGCGCAACGCCCCGCCGACTCGCGGTTGCAGGTAGATGCCGGTGAGGAGGGCCTCGATCGACGGGCGACCGGGTTGGAGGAGGCGCAGCGCCACGACGCCGTCGTGCAACGACACCTGATGCTGCTGGCAGCGGCGCAGCAGGCGCGAGAAGCGCGGCAACAAGCGCGTGAGGCGCTCGGCGAGGGGTGCGAGCGCGCGAGACTGCCGCCCGGCAGCCGGCAGTCGCAGGGCCGAGGTGACGGCGCTCGCCGGCCCGCGGGCCCGCGCCGCCGAGCGCGACTGCGCGCGCAGTGCGTCGAGCTCCAGCAACAGCCGGGGCTGCACGATCCGTACGGCGCCGAGGACGACGCGGGGTGGCCAGAGGCTGGCCAGGCGGGCGTCGATCTCGATGCGCCGAACGCGCAGGTGCTCGCCGACGCGGACGTCGTGCACGCGCAGGCCGAGCGGGAAGGCGAGGTGCATCGCTCGCGCACTGACCGAGACGCCGAGCGATCGGCTGAGCGTGCGGTCGAAGCGCTGGCGCGCCAGGTCCTCGAGCCGCCCAAGGCCCCACAAGGCCGCGGAGCCGGCGGGCAGCAGCAGGGCCGCGCCGATCGACAGGGCCAGCCACCGCCGACGTCGCGGCGCGGGCCGGCCCACCGGGTCAGCGGCTGCAGTGGGAGCGCGGAGCATTAGAGCCCCCGCTCAGTGGGGTTGAGGCGCATGCGAGCTTGCATGATAGGGAGGCGGCGTATGGGCGCCAAGTTTTGACGCTACCCGCGTCACCCCTCCGGCACGAGCGGTGACGTGGCGCTGGCACGACTCGGGGCGGGGTTGCTCAGGCGCGCGCGGCGGCGCTGGCGCGGCGCACGGGCACGACGGGGGCCGTCTCGGTCGCGGGTGCATCGGTGCGGCGCAGTTGCGCGCCGGTCCGCAACGCGGCGCTGCCGAGGATCTCCTCGACCAGGTCCGCGTAGCTCAGACCGGCATGATCGGCCAGGCGCGGCAGCAGGCTGCGTGGGGTCAGCCCCGGCAGCGTGTTGACCTCGAGCACATACTCGTTGCCCAGATCGCTGACGATCATATCGACCCGCGTGGCTCCGCTACAGCCCAGCGCCTGGTGCGCGCGTTGGGCCTGGGTCAACACGCCACGGTAGCGCTCGGCCGAGAGCTTGGCCGGGACGTGGAAATGCGCCTGACCGGCGGTGTACTTGGCCTCGAAGTCGAAGAGCTGATTGTGCGAGACGATGCCAATCGCGCCCAAGGGGCGGCCGTTGAGGATGCCGACGCAGACCTCTTTCCCCGTGATGTAGCGCTCGACGAGCAGGCAATGGTCGAGTTGCGCGGCGCGCTGACAGGCTGCCTGGAGCTCCTCGAGATCGTGCGCAATCGAGACGCCGAGGCTCGATCCTTCGCCGGCAGGCTTGACCACCACCGGGAAGCCGAACGACCCGTGCAGCGTCGCCAGCTGGTCGATCTGGTCGGCCGGCAGCACGTAGTAGGGGGGCGTGGGCAGATTGTGCAGGCGAAAGATCTCTTTGGCCTTGACCTTGTGCATCGCCAGCGCGCTGGCGAGCACGCCGCTGCCGGTGTAGGGGATGCCCATCAGCTCGAGCAGGCCCTGGACGCAGCCGTCCTCGCCCCAACGCCCGTGCAGCGCCAAGAACACGACATCGACCGCGGCCGCGCGCAGCACCCGATCGACCTGCGAGTCCGCGATCAGCCCTTCGGCCTGGTAGCCGCGGGCGCGCAGCGCCGCGAGCACCGCCTCGCCGCTGACCAGGGAGATCTCGCGCTCGGCGGAAAGCCCGCCCATCAGCACGCCGACCCGCTTGTTTTTGAACATCGCCGCCCCCCCCCCTTCGACGAGCCTTACTATGCAGCGCTCGGGGCTACAAGTATTCGCGCCGGCGCAGGCCTGCGGAGGGGGCGTCGCGCGCTCAGGGAGCACGCTGGCCGAAGATCGCGCTGCCGACCCGCACCAGCGTCGCGCCCTCGGCGATCGCCACCGCGTAGTCCGCGCTCATCCCCATCGACAGCGCACCGAGCCGAGCTGCGGCGGCGGCGGGGTCGGCGGCCCAGTGGTCGGCAAAGGTGTCACGCAGCTGGCGCAGCGCGGCGAAGATCGGTGCGGTCTGCTGCGGGTCAGCGCTCTGCGGCGGCATCGTCATCAAGCCGATGCCATGCAGCTGCTGCGGATGCGCGCCGAGCGCGGCCAGCAGCGCGGGCAGCTCCTCGGCGCGGGCGCCCGACTTGGTCCCCTCGCCGCTGAGGTTGAGCTGCAGCAGCACGCCCTGTGCCGTGCCGCGCTGGGCCGCGAGTGCGGCCAGGCGCTCGATCAGCGCGGTTGAGGCGACGGTGTGGATCAGCGCGGCCGTCCCGACCACATGTTGTGCCTTGTTGCGCTGGAGCGGACCGATGAAGTGCCAACGCAGCTCGGCCAGGTCGGCGAGCTGCAAGGCCTTGTCGCGTAACTCCTGGGCGTAGTTCTCACCGAAGTCGCGCAGACCGACGGCGTAGGCCGCTCGCACGGTCGCCGCGGGCAGCGTCTTGGTCACCGCGACCAGCGTGACCTCCGCCGGATCGCGCCCCGCACGCGTGCAGGCCTCGGCGACTCGTTGCCTTACCGCGACGACCCGCGCAGCCAGTGCGGCCAAGCTCTCGCTCATGGCGCGGTGGTCGGCAGGGGCCGGAGCATGGCGTCGATCACCCCGATCCGCTGCAGCGCCTCGATCGTCTCGCACAGCGGCAAGCCGACCACATTGGTGTAGGAGCCGTCGATGCGCCGCACCATGTAGGCCGCGTGCTCTTGCACGGCGTAGGCACCGGCCTTGTCGTGCCACGCCGCATGATCGAGGTAGTGCTCGATCTCCGCCGCATCGAGCGGCTTGAAGGTCACCGCGGTGCGCACGAGCTCGGTGACGGTGTGGGGCCCCCACAGCACACAGCAGCCGGTCAGCACCTCGTGGGTGCGGCCCGCGAGCGTGCGCAAGCTCCGGCGCGCGGCGTCGCGATCGACCGGCTTGCCAATGACCTCTCGGTCGACGACGACGATCGTGTCCGCACCGAGCACCGGACGCCGATCGCCCTGGGCGGCGCGGGCGCGCGCCACCTGCTCGGCCTTGGCGTAGGCCAGGCGCGTGGCGAAGGCGTTGGGGCCCTCGTCGGGTAAGCGCGTCTCATCGACGTCGCTGACGATCACGTCGTGCAAGATGCCGGCGGCGAGCAGCAGCTGTCGGCGGCGGGCCGAGGCCGAGGCGAGGATCAACGGGGCGGGCTGCGAGGGCTTGGACATCGGGGCGCTCTCTCGTTCCGCCGCACGCCCGAACCGGGTACAGCGTGCGCGCGCGCGGGGAGTGAATCCCCGCGACTTCACCCCATAACGCTCGCCTGTCGGCTCGTCTAGCCCGAAAACAAGCGGCTTGCGTTAGACCGCGCTTGTTTTTGGCCTAGGAGCCTGTCGGGAAATGTCGCGAGCCGCCCGAGCGCAAGGCACGGCGAGCACCGGAGCGGAACGTACGGGCTGGTACGTGAGCACCGGAGCACAGTCGTAACGCAGCGATCGGGTGGCGCAGCATTTCCCGACAGGCTCCTAGCACGTTCGTCCCGGGGCGGGGACGGTCGGTGGCGCGGGCAGCGCTCTTCCGGCATGTCGGCGGCGTCCGGCCGAGATCTGGACGGCGCGGCCGCGGCGCGCTTGATCGTCGCGAGATCATGGCGTCGCGGCGCTGGGCACGCGCCTTGCGAGGACAGCGCCGGCGACTGCCCCCGAGGAGCCGTCGCCGGGAGGGCGCTGATGCGACCGTTGCTGTTGGGAGCTTGGCTGGCGCTGGGGGGCTGCGGGGACGCGGTAGGCCCCCAGGGCGATTTCGTGCGGCCGCGTATCGTCGCCGTCAGCGTGACCGACGAGCAGACTGTCAGTCCGACGGCGGCCCTCAGCGTGAGCTTCAGCGAGGCGATCGAGGCGGGCAGCGTCGGCGTGGACGCGGTGGTCGTCGTGCCGCACCTGCTGGGCGGCAGCTGCACCGTCGATCTCGCCTGCCCGGGCGGGGTCTGCTTCGCGGGGCGTTGCCAGTCGTCCGCGCCGGTGGATGGCGCCTGGCTTGCCGATCTGGCGCATCCGCCGCTGACGGCCGCACGCCAGGCGCTCACCGCGCCGATGCGGGTCGAACTCGCTGGTGACGGCGATCGCCTGATCGTCCAGCCCGTGGTGGCGCTCGCCCCTCGGCGGCTGCATACGCTGATCATCGGTCCTTCACTGGTCGATCGCGCAGGCCAGGCGATCGCGCGGCAGGGCGAGCTGCCAGTGGCGCTGCTGCGCGTCTTCGCCACCGGCGACCTCGAAGGGGCCAGGCCTGTGCTCCAGCTCGTGGCCCCGCCGGCGGGCAGCACGGACCTGCCGCTGAACCTGCGGCGGCTGGTCGTCCGCTTCTCGCAGCAGCTGCCGCCGCTCGCGGCTGACGGCCTGTGGTTGGCTGCAGACGACGGCCTGCGCGTGGCGCTGCGCCCCCTGCGCGAGGAGGGAGCCTGTGTCACCGATGCGCATCAGCCCTGCCAGTGGCTCGCGGTGGCCGGTCCGCTGCGGGCGTTGACCGTCTGGTCGTTGATGGCGACGAGGACGCTCGGCGACCTGCAGGGCGAGACACTGCTGCAGGAGCGGCCGCTTGCTCTGGCCACCGGGAGCGTAGTCGACACCAGGCCACCCGTCCTCGGCGAAGTGAGCCTGCTGCAAAGCGATGGCTGCGTCGTCGTCCGCACCCGCACCAGCGAGCCCGCCGACGCGCGTCTGAGCGCGAGCTGGACCACGACCGTGCAGCTCACGGCCGGGACGCTCGTGCACGAGCTCGCCCTGCCCGCGGCCCCCGCGCTACCCGCCGGCGCGCAGGTGCGTCTCGATCTCCAAGATGCGGCGGGTCAGGCCGCGGCGCCGTGGTGGCACGCAGCGGAAAGGGCGTCGCTCGCTCCGCTGGTCATCTCCGAGGTCCTGGCCGACCCGCTGGGGCCCGATCCCGATCAGGAATGGGTGGAGATCTATAACCGAGACGATCGCGCCGTCGAGCTCGAGGGCTGGGCGATCGATGATGGCACGGTCGGGGCGGACGGCGGCGCTCTCCCCGCGCTGAGGCTGCAGCCCCATCGCTATGCGTTGGTGGTCGGGCCGCGCTACCGGGCTGGCAGCGGGCCCGATCCCTTCCCGGCGGCCGACGTTCCGCTCGCACGGCTGCGGGCGCCGATCGGTGGCCGGGGGCTGGCCAACCGCGGCGAGCCGCTCTTCCTGCGCCGGCCCGACGGCGCGCTGGCCTCGAGCTACCGCGGCACGGTGGGCACGGAGCTCGAGGTGCCCGGCCCCGGCCGCAGCGCGCAGCGCCGCTCACCGACCGCCTGCGATGTGGCCACGAGCTGGACGCGCAGCGGTGACGACTTGCCGACCCCAGGGCGCTAGGCCCAAAACAAACCCGTCCCGGCTGCTGCTTGGTTGCCGCCCGGCGTGGGGCCATGCTACGACCGCGGCGCGCGGGGCGCGAGCAGGAGACAGGTATGTCGGGCCACAATAAGTGGAGCACGATCAAGCACAAGAAGGGCGCAGCGGACGCCAAGCGCGGGCGGATCTTCACCCGCATCATTCGCGAGGTGACGATCGCCGCCCGGATGGGCGGCGGTGATCCGAGCCACAACGCACGGCTGCGCTCGGCGATGACCGCGGCGCGCGCCGCCAATATGCCGAACGACACGCTCGAGCGGGCGGTCAAGCGCGGCACCGGCGAGCTCGAGGGCGTCAACTACGAAGAGGTGACCTACGAGGGCTATGGGCCGGGCGGGGCCGCGGTGCTGGTCGAAACGCTGACCGACAATCGCAATCGCACCGTGGGCGAGGTCCGCCACATCTTCACCAAGCACAACGGCAATATGGGTGAGGGTGGTTGTGTCGCCTGGATGTTTTCGCGGGTCGGCGTGATCACGGTGCCCAAGGACAAGATCGGCGAGGAGCAGCTCTTCGAGCGGGCGCTCGAGGCGGGCGCCGACGATGTGCGTGAGGAGGGCGGGCAGTTCGAGGTCCATTGCCCGCACGCGGCCGTGCACGAGCTCGCCGAGCGCCTGCGGGCCGCGGGCGTCGAGGTCGAGTCCGGCAAGGTGGTGATGGTGCCGCAGACCACGATCAAGCTGCAGGGGCGTGAGGCGGAGGTGATGGTCCGGCTCTACGAGGCGCTGGAAGACAACGACGACGTGCAGAACGTCTGGTCCAACTTCGACATCGACGACTCGTTGCTCGAGCAGCTCGCCGGTTGATGCGGTCGTGTGCCGCGCGTGCCGGGTGCTGAGCACT
The DNA here is from genome assembly GCA_016702545.1 of Pseudomonadota bacterium. Lineage (GTDB taxonomy): Bacteria > Myxococcota_A > Polyangia > JADJTL01. Next base: position 39,922 of record JADJDT010000027.1, read on the forward strand.
CATGCGCATTCTGGGCATCGACCCTGGCACTCGGATCACGGGTTTTGCCGTGATCGAGCAGGCAGGGCGACGCTTGACCGTCTGCCACAGCGGCACGATCCGCCTGCAGCAACAGCCTGATCTCAGCCAACGGCTCGCGGAGCTCGACCGTCGGCTCCAGGATGTGATCGAGCAGCAGCGACCGATGGTCGTCGCCGTGGAGGATATCTTCACGCACCAGAACGCCCGCAGCGCGCTGGTGCTCGGCCACGCCCGTGGCGTCGCCTTGGCCGTGGCGGGGCGCGCTGAGCTGCCCGTGCACGCCTATGCGCCCGCGACCGTGAAGCAGGCGGTCGCGGGGCACGGTCGCGCCGACAAACAACAGATTCAGCGCATGGTGCAGGTGCTGCTCGCCCTGGCCGTGACGCCCGCGGCCGATGAGGCCGACGCGCTGGCGGTGGCGATCTGTCACGCGATGAGCCGTGCCGTGGTGCGCGTCGTGTCGCCAGCGGCGACAGCGGTGGCCGCGACGCGCTCGGCGCCGCGCCGGCGCGGCTTGCGAGGCCTGCGGCGCGTGGACGAGGGAGGTGGCGGATGATTGCCGCGTTGACGGGCGTGGTGCAGCACAAGGAGCTCGATCGGGTGGTGGTCGACGTCGGTGGCGTGGGCTACCTCGTTTGGCTCTCGGCGCAGAGCATGGCCGAGGTCCCGCCCCAGGGCACTTCGGTGCGGTTGTTCTGCCATACGCACGTGCGCGAGGACGCGCTGCAGCTGTTCGGCTTCTGTCAGGAGCAGGAGCGCAAGGCCTTCGAGCTGCTGATCTCGATCTCTGGCGTTGGACCGCGCCTGGCGCTGACGATCCTCTCCGGGATGCCGGTCGGCGAGCTGCTAGAGGCGATCGCGGGTGGCGACCTGCGGCGGCTGCAGACCCTCCCCGGCGTCGGCAAGAAGACGGCCGCGCGCCTGGTGCTGGAGCTCAAGGAGGGTTGTGCGCGCGTCGGCGCCTTGGCGACGGCGGCGGCGCCCAGTCGGGCTGCCAGCACGCGCTACGAGGTGATCGAGGCCCTGGTGGGCCTGGGCTACCGGCGCCCCCAGGCCGAGCGCGCCGTCGAGGCGGTCTGGGCCCGTGAAGGGGAGGGCGCCACGGCGGTTGTCGCCGAGCGGCTCTTGCGCGATGCTCTGGCGCTGATTGCGGAGCTGTAGGTCAGACGGGAGTCACAGCGGTGAGTGAGCGGCGGCAAGAGCTCTCCCCAGCGCGGTTGGATGGCGACGAGCCGGTCGAAGCCGCGCTGCGCCCGCAGACCTTCGATTCCTTCATCGGGCAGGGTCGGCTCAAGGCCAACCTCCGGATCTTCGTGCGCGCCGCGCGGCAGCGCGGCACTGCGCTCGATCACCTGCTCTTCTGTGGGCCGCCCGGCCTGGGCAAGACCACGCTGGCCCACATCATCGGCCAGGAGCTCGGCGTCGAGGTCCACGTCACCAGCGGACCGGCGATCGATCACCGCGGCGTGCTCGCGGGTCTGCTGACGCAGCTCTCGGCCCGCGCCGTGCTCTTCATCGACGAGATTCACCGCCTCAGCCCCGTGGTCGAGGAATACCTCTATCCGGCGCTCGAGGACTTCGCCATCGACATACCGAGCGGCACCGGAGCCTTCGCACAAACCTTGCGGCTGGCGATCAAGCCCTTCACCCTGATCGGTGCCACCACGCGCAGCGGAATGCTGACCTCGCCGCTGCGCGATCGCTTCGGCATCGTCGAGCGTCTCGAGCACTACGACGGTGCTGAGATCACCGAGATCATCGAGCGCTCAGCCGGGATCATGGCGTTGCCCGTCGATGCCGATGCCGCGCGGGAGATCGGTCATCGCGCCCGGGGCACCCCGCGGATTGCCAATCGCCTCTTGCGCCGCGTGCGGGACTTCGCCGAGGTCGAGGGCGACGGTCGTGTCACGCTGGCGGTCGCCCGGCGATCGCTCGAGGCCTTGCAGGTCGACCGCCTCGGGCTGGATAACCTCGATCGCGTGCTGTTGCGCAGCGTCATCGAGCAATACGACGGCGGCCCGGTCGGCATCGAGACGCTGGCCGCCAGCCTCCACGAAGATCGCGACACGCTGGAGAGCGAGGTCGAGCCCTACCTGATCCAGTGCGGACTGATCCAGCGTACGCCGCGCGGGCGGATGGCCCTGCGGCGCGCCTACGAGCACCTCGGCCTGCCCGATGGGCGCACGGCCGGAGCGAGCTCGCAGGGGAGCCTGTTTCGGTGAGTACGGCCCGCGCCTGGCTGGCGAGCTGCAACGTGCTGGTGTTGGCCAGCGCGGGTTTGGCGTTCGTGCTGGCGCGCGCGCCCCTGGCCGGGCCCACCGTCGGTCCGCTGCTCGCCGGGGGACCGCTGGTGCAGCGGCAGCTCGTCGAGCTGCAGCGCGATCTCGAACGGTGGCCGGCGGACCTGGGGCGAGGGTTGCGGCTGGCGCGACTCCTGGTGCACGCGGGCGACGCCGAGCCGTCGCTCGAGCTCCTGCGCCAGCTCGAGCGACGGCTGGCTCCTGAGCCTCTGCTGCAGCTCGAGCTCGTCGGCGCCTATGCCGATCTGGGTTGGCCGGCGGAGGCGCTGCGCCTCCTTCGCGCGGCCGTGGCGCGTTGCGCGGCGACCGCTGCGGTGTGCACCAGCGGCGACCGCGCCCGCTTGGGGCTCGCGCTGCAGGCGGCAGAAGTGATGCTGGGGCGTCGCGACGGTCCGGCGCCGGCCCGACCGCCGCGCGACCTTTGGCGCGAAGTGCTCAAACCGGCGTCGGTGGGCCCTGCGCCACGCTAGCCGCGTCCACGCGGCGCCGTCCCTGAATGACCGAACGCTCACTAAGGAGGCAGCAGCGATGATGCAACTTTCAAAGCAATTCTGTCGGGTCGTGCTGATGCTCGCGGCCGGGCTGCAGCTGCTCGCGTGCAACGATCCGAAGGACCCGCAGACGTGGATCAAGCGCTTGCGCCAGCCGGAGTACGCAGCCGAGGCGGTGCGACGCCTGCGGACGATCGGCGATCCCGTGGCGGTGCCCGCGCTCTGCGAGCTGTTCAAGGACTACCCGCACGCGGACATCCTGCGGACCGTGATCACGTTCAAGGATCCACGCACCGTGCCGACGCTGATCAGCGCGCTCGACTTCGATGAGCAGACCTATCACAACGCGACGCTGGCGGCGCAGGCGCTGGCAGCGATGGGGGCCCATGAGGCCGTGCCCGCGCTCGTGCGCGTCCTGGAGCACCCGCTGCCCATCAAGTCGCGCGCCAATTTGGCCAAGCAAGAGGCGATCCGCGCGCTCGAGCGACTGGCCGATCGAGCGGCGGTCCCGGCGCTGATCAAGGTCGTGGAGGCGCGCCCCGAGCAGCAGGACTTCTTCCTCAACAAGCTGGCGGCGGTGGCGCTGGGCTCGTTCGCCGACCCCGCGGCCGTGCCGGCCCTGATTCGTGCGCTCTTCCTCTCCAGCACCGTGCAGGGCTCGCTCTTCCCGCAAGCGGAGGTCGCCCTGGTGCAGATCGGGGCGCCGGCGGTGGCGCCGCTGATCGAGGCGCTGCAGGGCAAAGACGAAGCGCTCAATGCGCTGGGCAAGGCGCTCGACTTTCGCCCCGGTGTGATCGTGGGCAAGACGGCGATCGTGCTCGGCAGCCTGCGGGCGCGGGAGGCGGTGCCGGTGCTGCTCGAGCGCTTGGGCCTGCCCGAGGCGTCGCGTGATACGGCGTCGGCCGGGTTGATCGAAGCGCTGGGCAAGATCGGCGATCGACGGGCCGTGCCCGCCTTGATCGCGCTGCTGACCGACGAGGAAGCGGAGCAGGGGCTGCGCGTGCAGGCCACGACCGCGCTGATGCTGATCGGCGACAAGCGGGCGCTGCCAGCGCTGCTGGCGATGGCCGAGAAGGGCTATCTCGAGGGCGGTCTGTGGGATCTGCGGGTCAAGGCCGCCGAGGCCTACAGTGGGCTGGTGGGGCGGGAGGCGGCGGGTGGCGCGCAGGTGCTCGACGCGATTCTCGCCGATCAGCAGCTCAGCCAGGCGGGCTACAAGACCGTGCGACAGTTCTTCCTCTCGGCGCGCGAGCGCACCAAGCTGGCCGTCGCCTGTGGCGACGAGGTCGCGTGCTACGCGGCCCGTCTCGGCGCCGCTGGCAGCACGCCGGCTGAGCGCGAGAAGGCGGCAGTGATGATCGGTGCGCTGCCGGATGGTCGGGGCGCGCTCGCCGAGGTGATCAAGGCGCTCCCGCTGCGGGATCCGGTCACCTTGCGGCAATACCTGCTCGAAACTGTGAAGCGCCTGGGTCGCGCCGACGATGTGGCGCTCGTCGCAGCGCTGCGGCAGGCGGTGGAGCGGGATGCTCGGCTCAGTCCGCGCTTCCTCGGCGCCGACCTCGCCAGCCTCGATCGGATCGCGCTCGCCGTGGTCCAGCGCGCTCGCTGAGGGCCGTCGCCGCGGCCCGAGAGAGCGAGGAGACGCGCGCCCCGCTCCAGAGCGACGAGGCCTTCCGGACGAGCGCCGCGAAGCGCTGACTGCCTAACACTACTGTGTCGGATTTCGGACCGAGCCTGGCGAAGGGCGGGAGAGATCCGACACAGTAGTGCTAAAGGTAGGGTCGACCGCCAACGCAGGTGCGATCGGGCGCCGCGTGGGTTGCAGCGCCGGCGGGGGGGGCCCGCCGCGCCTTGCTGGGCGCCGCCGGGCGCCCCAGCGCGGCTACGAGCTCTTGAGCACCATCAGGCGGTACTTGGCGAACTCGGCCTGGCCGGCGGTGTACAGCACCTCGCTCAGCAGCCGGTAGGGCACGGTCTGATCCGAGACGATCACCACCTCGCCCTCGAAGCGCCCGCGCCCCCGACGCTCCAGGGTCTTCAGCCTGGTGGCGTGCTTCTGCAGCAGGTCGAGCAACGGATTGATCAGAAAGCTGCTCGGGCCGTCACGCTTGATCGAGGCGTCGACTTCACCCTTCTTCACGGCAGCCACCTGCGTATCCTCGACGAGGATCGCGCGCCGGGTGATCGTCACCTTGACGGCTTCGTGGGTCTTCACCAGTGCCGACGAACGAGGCAGCATCAGGTCGTCGCTGAGACTGACGTTCTCCGAGCTGACCGAGAAGCTCTTGAGGAAGAAGACGATTAGGATCGTCATCATGTCCATCATCGGCGTGATGTTGAGGTGCGAGACGAAGTCCGGCTCGGGCAGGCCCCGCCGTAGCTGGCGCAGGCGTTTGCGCGCCTTGACGCGCGGGGAGAGCATCACTCCACCCCCGCGCTGAGAATGACCTGGTCGAACAGGCAGCCGTCGCCGCCGGTGCAATCGTTGGTCGGCGTCCCGCGCAGCACGTCCATCGTCTTCACCACGGCCTGATAGGGGACGTTACGATCGGCCATCAGGATGACCTGACGCTCTTTGGGGTAGGTCTTCTTGATCTGGCGCACCTTGCCCACCAGCCCGGTGTAGTTGAGCTTGTCGATCCACACCGGCTCGGGAAGACCCTCGGCATTCGTGCGGCTGCCCAAATAGACCGGGCAGCGCTGCTGCTGCAGCGGCGCCAGACACTTGATCGTCGGCAACTTCCCGTCGTCGCCCATCAGCACCGCACCCGAGCCGGCGATGATGAAGCCACTGTACGAGGCCGTCACGGTCAAGTTGAGCTTGGGCGCGTCGTCGCTTTCCTGCTGCTCGGCGCCCGAGGCGGCGGCGGGATCAGCGTAGCGCGGCGCGTTGACGTTGATGTTCGCCATCGCGATCACGCTCGCTGTGGTCGCCAGCAGGAAGATCACCGTGTTGGTGATGATGTCGAGGTAGGGCACGAGGTTGAGCTCGCCCCCCTCGTGCTCCGCTTCCTCGGCCGCCGCGTGCTCGCGGCGAACCCGCGCGCGCACTTTCGCGAGGGCTGCGCGCTCCGAGATCACTTCTTGGCCCCAGCGGTGCTGAGTGCGCCGCCGCGCGTCTGCACCACCAGCAGATTCTCGAGCTTCATCGAGAACAACTCGAGGTCACCAGTGACCTTCTTGGCCATGCCGCTCAGCACGAGATGGAAGATAATCGCCGTGACGGCGATGCCCAGGCCCATGGCGGTGTGGTGCAGCGCCTGCGAGATGCCCTGGGCGAGGAACTCCTGCCGCTTGGCGGGATCCGCCGCGCCGACCGCGCCGAAGGCCTTGATCAACCCGATCACGGTGCCCAGCAGCCCCACCAGCGTGGCGATGTTCGCCAGTGACCAAAGCGCCGGGATCCGCTTCTTGACATCGGGCGTGGTCTCGACCAGGGCCTCCTCGACCGCGGTGGCGATCGCCTCCTCCCCGCGGTGGACCTGCACCAGGCCGGCCTGCGCCACGCGCAGCAGCGGGGCGTTGGTCGAGCCGCACAGCCGAATCGCGCGATCGACATTGTTCGCTTGGATCAGCTTGTGGAGCTGGTCGAGCAGTCCCTTGGCGTTAATCTGCCCCTTGAACAGCAGGAAGATGAAGCGCTCGACCACCACCGCCAGTACGGCAATGAAGATCAGGACGTTGATGTAGATGAGTACGTCGCCCTCTTTGAATAGGTGCGCAAGTCCTTGCATGCTCGCCGGCCTCCCGTAGCTTCCCTGCTCTCGCAGAGGATGGATCAACCAACCCGGATATTCGATACCCGTCAACCGGCACACGACGCTCGTTAGCGTCGCGTCCGGGGCCTTTTCTCGCGTGCTAGCCGTCGGCGTCTCTACCACACCGCCCGCCGACGTGTAAAGGAACCGCATCCTTCGCCCCGCGCAGATGTTTTTTGCCCCGAGGGCGTCGGAGTTGGTATAGTGCCGCCTGGTTTCCTTCCGCGATTGCATGGCTCAGGTCGCCGGAGTCCTTGGCCCGCGGCGCAGCGGGCAGCGTCGCAGATGAAGGGCCTCGAGAGGCCCCGCGCTCAGTAGCGCGCAGGAGATATCGGCCGATGGATCTCGCAGCGAAGCCCGTAGGACCGGGTATCAAGATCGGCATCGGTGCCGGGTTCTTCCTCGTTTGGCTGGGTCTCTGCCTGCTGCTGCACACCAGCACCCGCTTCTTCGCCGAGGGCGGCTGGGGCATGTGGCCGATCTTGGCGGCCGGCATGGCCTTCCTGCTGATCACAGCGGAGCGCGTCCACTTCTTGTTCTACAGGCTGCGCCGCGACCGCCGCATGCTGGCGGCGACGGTGCGTCGGCACCTGCTGGCGGGGGACGTGGCCGCTGCCGTCGACGCCTGTCGCCGTAGCGACGCGCCGCTCGCCAATATCGTCCAGGCTGGGCTGAGCGAGCTCAACCGCTCCGACCGCGACGTTCAAGAGGCCGTCGACGAGGCGGCGCTCTACGAGCTGCCGCGCATCGAGACGCGCACAGGTTACCTGGCGATGATTGGCAACATCGCCACGTTGCTCGGGCTGCTCGGCACGATCATCGGGCTGATCACCTCCTTTGCCGGCGTTTCGCTCGAGAACAAGGACGATCCGCGCGACCAGCAGCGCGCGCGGGCCTATGTTCATCTGGTGCCGGCCTGTCAGAGTCTGGCCGACGGGCCGCTCGTCGAGTGCATCAAGCAGAACAAGGCCTCGATTCTGGCGCGCGGCATCAGCGAGGCGATGCACTGCACCGCCTTCGGCCTGGCGGTCGGCATTCTCTCGCTATTGGCGTTTTCTGTGCTCAATGGCCGCACCCAGCACCTGCTCGACGACATCGCCGACGGTACGGTGCGGCTGGTCAATCTCGCTGTTTTGCACCGCTCCGCCATGCGCACCGATGGTTTGACGAGCTAGGGGTTTGACGAGCTAGGGGTTTGACGAGCTAGGGGTTTGACGAGCTAGGGGTTTGGCGGGCTAGGGTTCTGCGGGCTAGCGGCACATTGTGACGGGGCGTCTCAGTCTGGCGACCGCGCCGCCCGACGCCGCCAGGAGGATTACCGATGGGTTTCATCCAGACCGTGAACGAGGCCTTCAAAGAGGGCGGGCCAGGTATGTGGCCCATCCTGCTGCTGTCGATCGCCGCCGTGGGCGTGATGGTCGATCGAGCGGTCTATTTGATGCGCTCGACGATCGACAAGCGTGAGTTTCTCGGTCTGATGCAGCGTCTGATGGCCCAGGGCAACGTGGCCCAGGCGATCAAGGTCTGCAGCGGCACCTCCCGGCCCCTGACCCGCATCGTCCAAGCAGGCCTGACGCGGGTCAATCGCTCGGACGCCGAGGTCCAGGCCGCGATGGACGAGGCGGCGTTGCACGAGATGCCGCTGCTCGAGCGGCGCACGGGCTACCTGGCGATGATCGGTAACGTCGCGACGCTGGCGGGGCTGCTCGGCACCATCGTCGGACTGATCCACTCCTTCGGCGCCGTGGGCTCGGTGGACCCCTCACAGAAGGCCTCGCTGCTGGCGCGCGGCATCTCCGAGGCGATGAACTGCACGGCCTTCGGCCTGCTCGTCGGTATCGTCTCGCTGCTGGCGTTCTCGGTGCTCAACGGCAAGACGCAGGCGATCCTCGACGACGTCCACGAAGTGACTGCCCAGGTGATGAGCCTGATCAGCGGGACACGCCAAGCGCCACCGCAGGCCTGAGCACGGCGACAGGCCTGATCACGATGGGGCGCAAGTCACACGGGTGTGTAGCGCCGACGCGGCCAGAAGCGGCGCAATGAGGTAACGATGGGCGTCTCAATCGAAAGCGCCGGCGGTCGTGGCGGCAAGAAGTCGCTCAACGCCGAGCTGAATCTCGTCCCGTTCATCGACCTGCTGGTCTGCTGCATTTGCTTCCTGCTGATCACCGCGGCCTGGAGCGCGATGTCCAGCATGGAGGTCAACCAGAAGGGCCGCGGATCGATCGGCAAGCCGAACACGGAGGAGCCGCAGAAGCTCGACGTCCCGGTGACCGTGCTCGTCGGTCAAGAGGGGTACGTCGTGAGCGCCGGCAGCGTCCGCGACCCGATTCCCAAGCAGGGCGACACGGTCTACGACGTTGACGCGCTGGGGAAGCGACTGCGCGATCTCAAGAGCGAGCTGCAGACGCGGGACGATCTGACGATTGCCGTCGAGGACGGCGTCTTCTATCGGCATATCATCGACGCGATGGACGTCGCTTTGCAGCAGAACTTCACCAGCATCCGCCTGACCGACGCCTCGGCGGCGAAGATGTAACGGGAGTGAGCGGTATGACCGGAATCGTCAGTGGCTTACCCGTGGTGCTCAGCCTCCTGGTCGCGGTGCTCCTGCCGCTGGCCGCGCTGCCGTCGGCGGTAGCCGAGGCCTTCAGCGAGGGTGGTTGGGGCATGCGCCTCATCCTCTTCGCCTTCCTGGTCAGCCTCTGGCTGGTCGTCGACCGGTTGCTGATGGTCCTGCGTTCAGTCAGCAGCGGCTACAGGTTGCTCGAGCAGCTGCGTCCGCGACTCGAGAACGGTGACCTCGCAGGCGCGCGCGCCATCTGCGCCGGCGTGGATCGCCCCTTGGCCCGGATCATCGGCGCCGGGCTCGCGGCCACAGTGGGGGGGGAGCGGAGCGTGCGGGCCGAGATGGACGCGGCCGCCTACCGCGAACTCCCAGCGATCGAGCGCCGGACCGGCTACCTGGCGCTGATGGGCAACGTTGCCACCCTGATGGGTCTCTTCGGCACGATCATCGGGCTGATTCACTCCTTCGGCGCCGTCTCCATGAGCTCGGGGGCGGAGAACGCGACGCGTCTCGCTGCCGGTATCAGCGAGGCGATGAACTGCACGGCCTTCGGCCTGCTCACCGGCATCCTCGCCCTGGTGGCCTATTCCGCGCTGACGGGTCGGACCCAGGCGCTGATCGACGAGATCAACCTCCGCTCGTTGCAGGCCTTCCGTCTGTGGAAGCGGGGCTTGGCCGCCGCGCAAGGCCAACCCCGTGGCGGGGCGGCGGAGCGCGGTCCGATTGGCGCGCCGGGTGGAAAGCTGATGCAGAGCAGCGGCCTGCTCAAGGGCAAGCGCCACGGTCACGGCAAGAAGTCGACCTTCGCCAGTCTGCAGCTGACGCCGCTGATCGACATGTTCATCGTGTTGGTGATCTTTCTGCTGCTCAGCTTCTCGGCCTCGGGCGAAATCGTGACCGCCAGCAAGGACATCAAGCCGCCCTTTGCGAAGAATGTGCAGGAGCTGCAGCGAGTGCCGATCGTGTCGATCTCGAACATGCCGGACCATCCGAGCAAGGGGATCGTGACGCTCGAGGACCGCGAGGTCGCGCTGGTCGCGGAGCTGACAGACGATAGCGGCGGAGATTGGCGCATCGCGCAGCTCAGCGCTCAGCTCGAACGCCTGCGCAACGCGTGGAGCCTGCGTCACGCGGACGAACCCTTCGACGGCAAGCTGATCGTGCAATGCGACCAGGACATCGACTTCCGCGTGATCAAGCGCGTGATGTACTCGGCTGGCGTGGCGGGCTACGGCAACCTGATGTTTGCCGTGCGCAAGAAGGCCGAGGCTCCCGGCCCCTGAGCTGCGCCAGGCTCGCCCCACGGTTGGGGGCGGGCTCAACCGATCGACGCCGCGCCTCAGCGATCCTCTGCGAGCAGGGCGGCGGTGGGTAGGTCGCCGCTGAAGACCTCGGCGGCCGGGCCCGTCATCCAGATGCGTCGCAGACCCGGGTCGGCCTCGATCGTGAGCCGTCCGCCCGGTAGGTTGACGGTTTGCGCCGCCCCCGCCGCCAGACGCTGGGTCGCGATCGCGGCGGCCGCCACGGCGCACGCGCCCGTGCCGCAGGCGTCCGTCAGGCCGCAGCCGCGTTCCCAGACGGAGACCTCGATGGCGCCGTCGGGGCTCAGGCGAGCGAACTCGACGTTGGTACGCTCGGGAAAGTCCGGGTGGTGCTCGACGCGCGGCCCGAGGGTCGCGGCCATCGCCGGCAGATCGCGTGCGTCGTCGACGAAGATGACGAAGTGCGGATTGCCCAGGCTGACGGCCGTACCCGTCAGGGGCACGCCATCGACCAGCAGGGGTTGATCGACGAAGGGGCCGCTGCCCCGCATCGGCAGCGCCTCTCGGTCGAGTTCGGGGCGACCCATGTCGGCTCGCACGGTGGAGACCCTCCCGCTAGGCGCCAGCTGGAGCTGGCACGAGCGGATCCCCGCCTGGGTTTCGATGCGCAGCACGCGTTCGGCCCTGGGGCCTGGCGAATGGTCGTGGATGTACTTGGCCACGCAGCGCAGCCCGTTGCCGCAGATCTGCGGCTCGCTGCCGTCGGCGTTGATCACGCGCATGCGGGCGTCGGCGAGCTCGAGGATGGTCGGCAAGACCAAGAGCAGGCCGTCGGCGCCAACGCCTCGCCGGCGATGACAGACGCTGGCGACGTAGGCAGGATCGGCGAGCCAGCCGGGCAGGGGATGCTCGCGGCCGTCCAAGAGGAGGAAGTCGTTGCCGAGACCGTGAAGCTTGGTGAAGCGCAGCATGGGTGACCGGGTCCGTAGTGTCAGTTCACTCCGACCTGCGGCGAAGCGCAAGCGCGTCGACCCTTCCCCGGCGCCGTGCGCGACGCCGGGTCTCGTCGTCGCTGGGCGTTAGGGCGTCGCGGCCGGTGCGGCGGGCGCCACGGGCGCTGCGGGCGCGGGCGGCGGGGCTGCTGCTGCGGGGACGTCGGGCGTCGACGGGGCCGGGCGGCGGGGCACTGACCGGGGCAAGGTCGGCGTCGCGCGCACGGCCGGGGTCGGGCTTGGGGCCGCGGCCGCTGCGGGCGTCGGGGCCGGCGGCACCGCGGTGGGCGCGGCTCCGCCGTCCGCAGGTGCTGCGGCGGCCGGGGTCGCAGCCGGCGTGGGTGAGGGCGTGGCGCGCGCCGCAGCCGCCTTTCGCGCCAGCTCGGCCTTCTGCTGGGCGGCCTCGCGATCCTTCTTCTGCTGCGCGATTTCGTTGGCGCGGGCGCGCAGGACGCGATCTTCCTGCTGGCTGGAGGACCAGGCGAGGTAGGTCGCACCCGTGACGAAGAGGACCGCCGCGAGGGCCGTCAGCTTGCCCAGGAAGGTCGTGGCGCCCCGGCCGCCGAAGACCGTCTGTCCGGCACCACCGAAGATGCCCATGCCGGCCCCCTTGCCGGCCTGGAGCAGGACCACGAGGATCAGGAAGAAACAGACGAGGACGTAGACGACGGTGACGAGAGTTTCCATGGTTTTTAGCTAGTCCGACGGTATTCCAGGATGCCGAGGAACGCCTCGGGCTTGAGGCTGGCGCCCCCAACGAGGGCGCCGTCGACGTCCGGCTGGGCCATCAGCCCGGCCGCGTTCTCGGCCTTCACGCTGCCGCCGTACTGGATGCGCAGCGCCGCGGCGGTCGAGCCATCGTACAGCTCGCCGACGAGCTGACGGAGAAACGCGTGCACCTCCTGCGCCTGGGCGTCGGTGGCCGTGCGCCCGGTGCCAATCGCCCAGACTGGCTCGTAGGCGAGCACGGCCCGGCGGGCCGCCGTGGCATCGATGCCCGCGAACGCCGCGCGGAGCTGGCGCTCCACCACCAGGAAGGTCTGGCCGGCCTCGCGCTCGGCCAGCAGCTCACCGACGCAGATCACAGGCACGAGGCCGTGCGCAAACGCCGCCCGAGCCTTCTTGTTGACGAGCTCGTCCGTGTCACCGAAGAACTGCCGTCGCTCCGAGTGACCCAGGATCACATGCGAGCAGCCGACGTCCTTGAGCATCGGCGGCGCGATCTCCCCGGTGAAGGCTCCTGCCGCCTCGAAGTGGCAGTTCTGCGCGGCGAGCAGCAGCGCGCTACCCTCGAGCTGCCGCGCCACCGCACCCAGGGCGGTGAAGGGCGGGGCAACCCCGACATCGATGTCGCCCAGTCGCGGCAGTGCCTTTTGCAGTGCTCCGACCAGCTCGAGGGCCTCCCCGACCGTCTTGTACATCTTCCAGTTGCCAATGATGATTGGCTTGCGCTTGATTTCGTCGGCCACGAATCGATCTCCTCTCAGCTGTCGAGCGCGCGGATGCCCGGCAGAGTCTTGCCCTCGATGAACTCGATCGAGGCGCCACCGCCCGTCGAGATGTGGCTGATCTTCTGCGCCACGCCGCTGCGGTTGAGGGCCGCCACGGAGTCGCCTCCACCGACCACGGTGAACGCGCCCGAGGCGGCGACCGCCAGGGCCGCAGCCAAGGTGCCTGCGGCGAAGGGGGTCTGTTCGAACACACCCATCGGCCCGTTCCAGAAGACGGTCTTGGCCGTGGCGATGATTTGGGCGAAGCGCGCACGGGTCTGCGGCCCGATGTCGAGCGCCAGCTGTCCACTCGGCACCGCGTTGGCAGCGACGATCTGACCCGCGCTGGCCTCGAGCGAGGGCGCCACCACGGCGTCCTCGGGCAGCACCACGGTGACGCCGCGTGTGCGCGCCTGCTCGAGGATTCGGCGCGCGGTGTCGAGGTGGTCGTCCTCGATCCGCGAGGCGCCGAGCTCGCCACCTTGGGCCTTGAGGAAGGTGTTTGCCATCGCGCCGCCGATCAGCAACGCATTGACCTTGCCGAGGAGGCTCTCGATCACGGCGATCTTGTCGGCGACCTTGGCGCCTCCCAGCAGCGCCACGAAGGGCCGCTCGACCGTGCCCAGCAAGCGGCCGAGCATCTCGAGCTCCTTCATCATCAAGAAGCCGGCGGCGCGCTCCTTGACCAGACCCACCATCCCCACCGTCGACGCGTGCGCCCGGTGTGCCGTACCGAAGGCGTCGTTGACATAAACATCGGCCAGCGCCGCCAGCTCGCGTGCGAAGGTTTCGTCGTTCTTCGTCTCGCCGGGGTGGAAGCGCAGGTTCTCGAGCAATAGCACGTCGCCTGCCGGCAGGTCGTTGACCAGCTTGCGGACGCCATCGCCCACCACGTCCTCCGCGGCGATGACGGCGCCCCTGTGGCCCGCCTGATCAACCCTGTGGCCCGCCTGATCAACCCTGTGGCCCGCCTGATCGAGCAGCCGGGCCAGCTCCGCAGCGACCGGTTCCAGTCGCAGCCCCTGGTCGATCTTGCCCTTGGGCCGGCCGAGATGCGCGCCGAGTACGAGCTTGCCGCCCGCCTTGAGCACCTGCAGCAGCGTCGGCAGCGTAGCCTGGATGCGCGTGTTATCCGTGACCTGCCCCTGATCGTCGAGAGGCACGTTGAAGTCGACCCGGCAGAACACACGCTTGCCGCCGAGCTGGAGCTGGTCGATGCGGCGAATCGTCATCTGGATAGTCCCGCCACGAACCGGCCCAGCGCCCACGAACGAGCCGCTCAAAATCGAGCCGCCCACAAACGAGCAAATGCCCGCAAATGAGCCGCCCACAAGCGAGCCAGACCGTCGAACTCGTCGTCGACCGATGCCCGAACATCGTACGCCGAGCGGTGCGCAACTTACCCACCGGACTGCCGTATTGCAACTGCGAACTGCGCCGCTCGGGGGACGGCAGGCGGGCCTATTCCAGCCGCCTATCCCAGCCGGGTGCTGCGCCGCTTCGGCGTGGAGGGCAGAGGGGGCAGCCGAGCGGGGCCGCTGAGGCCCGCCGGCGCGGTGTGCGTCAACTCGCGGCCGGGCGGACCCCGCTCTGGTCGCGGAGATCGGTGGTCACCAGACCGATCAGCTCCGAGCTGATCGAGACGATGTCACGGCTATCGAAGCCGTTCTGCTTGAGCTCGCGGAACAGCGATCGCGCGAGAATCTGCAGTGACTTGGCGTTGTGCTGCTTGGTCTGTGCGGAGGTCATGATCAACTCGCCCATGGGGTGCGTCTCTTTCTTATCGACCAGGACGAAGCGCGGATGGAACGTTCGGCCGTCCGAGCGCCTCGGTCGACGGAGGTGGCGTCTTCAACAACCCGCGCATCAATGCACGTTCCGTGCCGCGAGCCGGACTGAGTGCCGGAATGAGTGATTGTGCCGGGTTGCGCGCTGCGGAAGGTCGTGAGGTGCGAAGCTGTCGATGCAGGTGCGGGTCCTAAGTCCCGCGGAGTGCGAAGCAGCCTGCGCAGAGCGGCGCCCTGAGCAGATCTCCGTCAGTCGCCGGGCAGCCGCCGGCAAGGGCGGCACGAGAGCGTGGGTGCTCTCAGGCGCGGAGCCGATCCAAGAAGCCCTGCAGCTGGCGGGTCTGCGCCGGCTGAATCGGTGCGAAACGCACGCCGCCCTCGTAGCCACCGCGATCCAAGGGGGCGATCCAGATCATCTGGCCGTGAAGGTCGAGGGTGCCGACCGTGGCGTCCTCGATCCCGTCCTCGACGAGGAACAGGCTGATCGCGATCAGGCTCTGCGGCTCGATCGCCCGGTCCAGTTCGAGCCCGACGCCGCCCACGCTGAGGTTCTTGGCCCGCGCCGGGAAGGTCTCCTGGCCGGTATTGACGTCGGCCGCCAGGCGGATCGGGTAGCGTTGGTGTGCACGCTGCTGGGTCATCGCACCGTCTCTCCTGTCCGCGACGCTCGCTGCAGGTCGGGCCGCCGATCGACCGCAGGGGCGCGACGCCGTCGGTGCGCCATTATCGCCGGTTCCCGTCCGAGGGGAACAGTTGTTCGCCGCAGAGGGCCGCCAGCAGGGCGCCCGCGCGAAGATAGCGCGCCAGCAACCTCGCTTCACGTTCGGGATCGAGCTCGTTGGTCCGCAGGGTCGAGCGCAGTCGCTGACGCTCGGCGTAGAGGTCGACCACCTGGGTGGCGAGCGCGCGCCGTGCACCCTCGAGATCCGTCAGCGCGCGCTGCACCTGGAGCTCGCGTTCGGCGAAGACCAGCGCGCCGAGATCCCAGCTCAACGCCAGGTCGATCCGCCAGCCGACGCGCACGCTGGCATCGAAGCGCTCGGGTGCCTCGCTCCGGAGGTCCAGGTACTGAGCCAGGCCGCGCGCGTGCTGCACGCGCGCCGTGAGCCGGGGCAGGGTCGCGGCCCAGCGGGCACGCTCCCGCCACGAGAGCGTCGCCGTCGAGAGCAGTCCTGCGCGGCGCAGCGCGGCGTCGATGGCGCGGGGCAGGGGCGGGTCATCGACCGCCGTCAACGCCGCTGCCGTGTCCTCTTCCCAGCGCTGCGCCCGCAGCCCTGCTGCCGACCCCAACGCGAGCGCCGCGGCGATCCCGAACGAAAGCCACTGGCGCAGGAGCTGGCGGCGTGGCCGGCGTTCCGCCGCCGTGGGCGCGCTCGTGGTCGCGTGCAGGGTCGTGGTCGTGTGCATGCCCCGCGGCACAGCACAGCGCGTGCCTGCACCTGACCGCTTGCAGCACGCGAGCTTAGCACGCGGCGCGGCGCGCCGATCCGGGCCGCCGGCGCCGGTGCGTCCGGCCCGACGGCGCGTCTCGATCCCAGCGCAGGGGGGCGCAGTCGTTAGATCGTCCCCTCCCTGGCGCTCTAGCTGGTCCCCTCCCTGTTCGACGCCGCTGCCGCGATGATTTGGCGCGCGCGCGCGACCAGGCCGTTGAAGGCCAGCGGCTTGCTGGCGTAGTCCGCGGCGCCGGCCTGCAGGGCGCGCTGGCGCAGCTGGGGATCGCTGCTGCGTGACACAATGATCATCGGCACGGGGCGGACGCCGCCCTCTTGTCGCAGCCGCTTCAAGAAGTCGAGGCCGCCCACCGGCTCAACCTCGGCCTCGCAGATGACCAGATCGAAGGCGTGCGTGAGCACCTCGCGGGCCGCCTGCGCCGTGTTGGTCACCAGCGCCACGGCTAGCCCGGCGGCGACGAGGCGACTCTGCAGCACGCGCGCGCCCTCGGCGTCGGGATCGACCACCAGCACCGACGCCGGGGGTTCCGCCGCGGCCGTCACGGTAGGCTGCTGGGCCAGCGTTCGTTCGATCAGCGCGATCGCGCTCGGCGCCAACGCACCGCGCTCGGCGGCCTCCCGCAGGCGGACCAGCGCGGTGGCCGAGCTGGTGGCGAGACCTTCCGGCGTGGCCGGGTTGCGCAGCACGTCGAAGTAACAATCCGCCGCCGCCAGCAGCGTGGCCGCTATGGGCAGCTGCTCGCCACGCAGTGTGCCGGGCACGCCGCGGCCGTCGGGGCGCTCGTAGAGCGCGCCGAGCGTCAGCAGCACCTCGCGGGGCAGCTTGCTCCGCCCGAGCAGATGCAGCGGGTAACCGTGTACGCGCTGCGCGATGCTGCGCGCGTCGGCGGAGCTCTCGAGCACGAGGGCCGTCAGGTGGGGCTCGGCAGGCTTGCCCAGCTCGTGCAGCAGTCCGGCGAGATAGACCTCCCACGCGCGGCGCGCCCCCAGGCCCGCGGTCAGCGCGAGCGCGCGCGCGAGCTGAGCCACGCGCATCGAGTGGCCCTGGCGCCAGCCGCGATCGAGCTCGAGCAGCCCGACCAGGGCCGCCGCCGTCTCGGCCCAGGCGTCGCGCTCGGCGCCGCGGTCGGCCGCGCTGGTGACGGCGATCCGCGCGAGGGGCACCGGCGGTGCGGGCGCGTCCGACAACGGGGCCGCGTTCGCGCCGACAGCGCTCGATGCGGTGCTCGCGCCGAGGGCAGCCAGGGGGGCACGCGGCGGCGCAGTCGGGGCCGGAGGCGCGTCCTGGGTCGCTCTGGGTGCCGCTGACGCGGCCGCGGCGGCCGCGGGTGCGGGCCGCGGTGGCGGCGGTGCGGGCGCCGGCGATGGCGCGAAAGTGGGCGTAGAGGCCGATCCGAGCGTGTCGTCGGCCAGGTCGATCTCGAGCCCGTAAGGGGGTAACGCGTGATCGGTGCCGTCGCTCGACGGTGCATCGACCGTCGCCAGCTCGAGGTCCGAATCGTCCTCGCCCTCCGCGCCGGCCGCCGTCAGCTCGATCGCGCGCTGGTCGTAGATGTCGAGCAGCCGGGAGTAGCTGCGTCCGACCGCGCTCGCGACGCGCGCAAACGCCTCGGTGTCGCCGCCGTACCACTTCTTGCGGGCCGCCTCCACCGCGTGCGCCAGCGCGACGTACGCCACCACGTAGGTGGCTCCGGTGGCCTGCTGCAGCGCGGGCACGAGGCCCGGGTCGGACGGGTCGCCCGCGATCACCCCCAGCAGGCTGCGCTCCGCGTCGTAGCGGATCGGGACCACTCCGAGCTGCTCGCAGAGCGCCGCAGGCAGCAACTCCAAGAGCGCTTGGGGCACCTGCACGAGGGCCAGCTTCTCAGTCGTGACGTACTGCGTCTGGAAGTGCAGCCCGAGGAAGCGCAGCAGATCGTCCTCGACGATCGCTCCCGTCTGCAACAGCGCGAGGCAAAAATCGGCGAGGCCCGTCGCCTGCGCGGCGCGCAGCTGCGGCTCAGCGACGAGTCCCCGGCGCTGCAGCTCGCTCGCGAGCCAACCTGCATCGATCATCGAGCAGCCGTCCGGCTGGCAGCCCGTTGAAAAATGTCGCGAGCGGGCCGAGCGCAAGGCGCAGCGCGGCCCGCGGGGCGCAGGCAGGGGGCGGCCCGCGGGGCGGGGGGGGGGGGGGGGGCCGGGGCGGAGCGTACGGGGCGGTACGTGAGCACCGGAGCGCAGCCGCAACGCAGCGATCGGGCCGCGCAGCAATTTTCCAACGGGGTGCTAGGCCATCTCTTCCTTATCATCTTCGGCGCCGGGGAACTCATTGACCGAAGGGTACTTCTGGATCTCGCGGCGCGCGATCTTCCAGGCCTTCTGCACGATCCACGACAGCGACCGATCCTGACGTGCGGCTTCATCCTGGATCTCTTTCAGCATGTCTTCTGGAAAGTAGAGACTCTGTTTCCTCTTGTCCGAACCGGCCATGGTGTCGCATCCCCCTTCCGCGCGCTGTGTGCTTCTGATGGTGTGTCTTGGACTGGCTTGGTGCCGACGCATCCCCGCGGCACGCTGGAACGCCTGATGACTGAGTGTCGAATGGAATTCTTAATGATTCTAACGGAGCGGAGTCTAGACGTGGGGCGGGAGAGGTGTCAAGGGCGCCCTGCTCACATCGCCCGCACGCGGGCCCTCGGATCGGGTTGCCGTCGGGGGTTGAGGCAGGCTATGTGAGGGGGATGAACCCTGAAGCGATGCCCCTAGTCGCGAGTCCGAGGCGCATTGTCACGCTCAACCTCTGGCAGGAGCAGGGCCCCTGGGAGCGGCGCGTGGCACTGACCGCGGAGCGGCTGGCCGCCTTGGCGCCCGACGTGGTCTGCTTGCAGGAGGTGCGGCAGGTACCCGGCCGCGTGCCCAATCAAGCCCAAACGCTGGCGACCGCGCTGGGCATGGACTTCACCTTCGAAGCGGCTCAGCCCTGGGGTGGCGGCGACGAGGGGCTGGCGATCCTCACGCGCGGGCGCATCCTCGAGCGCCGTTTCAGCCCGCTGCCGGGGCCCGATGAGCAGACGCGCCGCCTCGTGCTCGGCGCCTGTTTGGCGCTGCCGGGCGGCACCCCGCGCTGGTGCTTCACCACGCACCTGGCCTATCGGTTGACGGAAGGAGCGGTGCGCGAGCGCCAGGTGCAGGCTGTCGATCGCTTCGTGCACGACTGCAGCGACGGGCCCGCCCTGCTCTGCGGTGACTTCAATGCCGTGCCCGAGTCGGACGAGATCCGCTACCTGACCGGGCTGACCAGCCTCGACGGCGCCCGCACCTACTATCAGGACGCCTTCGCCCTCTGTCATCCCGGCGAGCGCGGCTGGACCTGGAGCTCCGACAACCCCTACACGCCGCAGCTCTCGACGTTGCCGGCCGATCGCCGCCTCGATTACATCTTCGTCACGCAGCGCCGCAAGGACGGCAGCGGGCGCATCTTGCGCTGCGAGCTCGCGCTGCACGAGCCCGATGCCGAGGGCGTGCACTGCTCGGATCACCACGCGGTGGTGGCGGACGTGGTGCTGTAGCGCGCGGTGGGCTGGGGGGCGGTGGGCTGGCTCGCCCCGCGCGCAGCCGTGCTCGGCTCGCTCAGAGCTGGGACCTGCACACGACGCGGCTGTGGCTGACGCGGAGGCGCACCAGGCTGCCGACGAGCGGCTGCCGCTGCCAATACACCAGCTCGAAGACGGCGCGTTGGGCGGTGACCTGCGACGCCACCACCTCGACCTGATAGGCCCCGGTGTTACCCGCGGTGCCCGGCAGGCACAGCGCCTTGGTCCACTGCCCCTCTTGCTGCTTCGTGGCGGCGGTGAAGCAGACCTGGCCAAACATGCTGGTTGCGGCGGCTTCGTCCGCGCGGGAGAGATCGCCCTCGTAGGACAGATACGCCACACCGGTGAAGCCCTCGCGGCTGGCCGCGGCGGGGCGAATCGCTGTCGCTGCCGCTGCATCACCCGGTCGGATGGCTTGTAGCGTGGCCTGGGGCGGTATCGATTGACCGAAGAGCCCGGCGGCGGCCCCGCGCTGCGGAAAGACGAGCGCGGCGCCACTTGGGGCCAGCGTGAGGGGGAGGGTGCCGAAGGCTCGGACGGAGAGTTTCGTCTCGGTAGACCAGGCCACTGCGGGATTAATCCCTGTTTGTCCAAGCAGCGCCTTGTCTAGCTCGACCTGGCTGACGAAGAGCAAGGTCGGCGGCAGCGTCGTGCCGCCCGGCAGCGGCATCACCCGCGGCACGATCTCGCCCAGCTGCGCGACGAGGAGTTGTCGTGGTGTCGTGGCCGTGTTGACCAGCAGGCGGTGCGCCAGGCCGCCGGGAGACACCTGGTTCTCGCTGGCGGTCAGTGAAGGCGGTGGGAGCTGCAACAGGGCCCTGCGAGTCCCGCTTGCGGCTTCGACCACGGCGAGCGTGCTGGAGAGCGCGAAGCTGGTGGCCTCAGGGCGGGCTTGGCCGGCGACGAGGGCGTAGAGCACGCTGTTGGAGCTCTGCACCAGCGCGACCGCGGGTGCGACGCCGGTGAAGATCGGGCCGCCCGTCCAGCTCGCCGTCAGGTCCGTCAGCTTGGTTGACGTGCCCGACGATCCGCTGCCGGCGGGTCCCAACCAGAGGCTGAGCGGGGGCGAATCGCTGGCGGCGCGTCGCTGGTTGAACGCGACGGCGAGCTGGCCGGCGCGGGTGTCGATCGCCGTGAAGTAGAGCACCGCGCTCTGCGCCGCGGGGTTGAGCTCCTGCAGGCTCTGCCGGGTCCAAGCAGCAGTTGTGGGTGCCCCGTCGGTGGGCACTGCGGCGCGGCGCGCGAGCACCACCTGGCGCAGGTTTTCTGAGTTGCCCTCGACGATCGCGGCCGGATAGCTCACGGCCAGCGCGCCGCTCTCGTCGGCGACCAGCCCGATCATCCCAATCGCGCTCTCGTTAACCTGCGTGACCTGCAGCGGGTCCTCGGCGCTGCAGCTCAGCGCCCCGCGCGTCCCGTGCCGCTGTCCCCGCCGCCGTCGGCGCGGCGGCCCGTGCGCTGGTCCGCACCACCGTCCGCCGCCACGCGCACGCAGCGCTGCTGGGCGTTGCAGGCGAAGCCCTCCGGGCAGCGCTGGTCCGGGCAAAGAAACAAGCCCGGATCGACGAGCTGGGGGTCATAACAACCGCCCGCGAGGGCCAACACCGCCGCCGCCCACAGTTGCCGCCTGCCTCGAATCGACCGCATCGCCATGCTGCACCACCCGCTCCGTTGACGAACTCGTGCCTGGGTTGCCCAGGGCAGCTCAGAAGGCCAGGCTGCCGCTGATCGCGACGCTGCCTGGTCCGAGCGCCGGTGTGAGCTGCACCCGCCGCTCGGTGGGCGCGCCGCGGGGCGCGAAGACCAGGATGGCGGCGCCGCTGCCGGCCGCGAGCAAGCCGACCAAGAGCGTGGCGACCTGCGCCCGCTCCAGCGCGCGCCCCTGGTCGTCGACGGTGCTCTCGATCTGCGTCCAGGAATAGGGCGTGCTGGGGCAGTCCTGACTGCTCGCGGGGTCCGCGCCGCAGCGATAGGCCTTCTCGGTCAGGTCGGCCTTGGCCTTGGCGCGGGCGCCGAGCACGAAGCTCGTGACGAGCACCGCGCCGCCGCCGCCGATCAGGCTCCAGCCCAGCCAGGTGTGGAGCCGTGAGCGCCGCGGTCCCGCCTGAGCCATGGCGAAGGCCGCCGTGGGCGCGCTCACAGCACGGTTTGCCCGTGCCTGCGGCGTGGGCGGGGCGGTCAAGGGCGGAGCGCTGGGTGCGACGCCGACGGCGGCGGACGCGGGCGGCGCCGGAGTGGCGGCAGCGACCGGGGCTGGCGAGGGCTTCGGCTGCGCGACCGGGGCCGGCGGGACCGCCACGGGCGGGGTCGCCAGCGCCGCGGCGCTGGCCCGCTGGGCCGCGACCCGCGTCTTCAGGTTCCTGATCCGCGCCTCGATCGTCGCATCGCGCTGACCGACGGTCTTCAAGAAGCGCTCGTAGCTCGTGATGGCCGCCTCGAGCCGGCCGAGCGACTCCTGACACTTGGCGATGTTATGGAGCAGCGGCGGCTTCTGGCTCAGCACATAGGACTGCTCGAAGGCATCGAGCGCCTTGTCGTAATCGCCCTGGTCGTAATACGTCCGTCCCAGGCGAAAGAGCTGCTCGGCCAGCGCCATATCGGAGGCGGATGGCGCCTCCGCGCGCAGGGGCGCGGCCGCGGCCAGCAGGCAGACGATCGCGGCCGAGCAAGCCACGAGACCTAGCGAGCGCGAACGGGGTCGATCCATGAGAGCAGTGCCTCGTCAGTTCGAAACGTACCAAGGGTGCGCGGGAGCACGCCGATTCTAGACAGGTTGAGGTGATCAAGCAACGAAGCGCGCGCCGCTCCAATCGAGGCCTTGCGACAGCCGGCGCTACTGCGGCCCCGCGGAGGGGACGCGCGGCGGCGGATCGAAGGGCGGGGGGGTGTCGTAGGGCGGAGGCGTCAGCTCGCCGGTGTAGCCCGGCTGGAGTCCGCCCTGTCCGCTGCCCGGCGCGCCGGCACGGCGCTCGCGCGCCAGCGGCAAGGTGATGCGAAAGGTCGAGCCCTTGCCGACCACGGTATCGACCGCGACCACCCCGCCGGCCAGATCCACCACCTGGTGCGTGATGGCCAGCCCGAGGCCCATCCCCTTGCCCTGCGCCTTGGTGGTGAAGAAGGGAGTGAAGATGCGCTTGAGATGGTCGGGCGGAATGCCCGGGCCGTCGTCCTCGACCTCGAAGTGCAGCAGCTCGCGCTCCACGCGCGTGCGCACCCAGACGCGGCCATTGGCCGGCGCGGCATCGAGCGCATTCTGCCAAAGGTTACGGATCGCCTGGTGCATCTCGTCGGCGATGCAGACCACCTTGGCGCCCGGCGCGCGCAGCTCGACGATGCTCTGCACCGGCTCCGCATTCTTCGGCGCGATCAGCCGGCCCACGTCCTCTACCGCCGCATCGAAGTCCATCGGCAGCGGGTCGCTGGGGTAGCCCTCGCGCGCGTAGCGGCGCACCAGCTTGACCACCTCGTCGATGCGCGAGACGCCCGTCTGCGCGATCTCGTTCATCCTCACGATCTGCTCGCGCCAGTGCGTCAGGCGCGTCGCGCGCTCCGCGTCGGGGATCGCGGGGTCGCGCAGCAGGGCGATGCTGCCCTGGAGCCGCTCGTCGATCACGTGCAGCGAGTTCCTGATGTAGTTGAGCGGGTTGTGAATCTCGTGGGCCAGGCCGCCGGCGATCAGCTCGAGGCTGCGCACCTGCTCGCGGATCAGCAACGAGACCTGCCGTCCGCGCTGCTGCAAGAGCTGCCGGATCGCGGCGCGCAGCTCGCGCGGGCTGAAGGGCTTGCTCAGGTAGATGTCGGCGCCGGCCTCGCGCACCTCCAGCCGATCGTCGAGGTTGCCCTTGGCCGTCAGCATGATGATCGGCAGCTGCGCCGTGTCGCGCTCGGCGCGCAGCCGCTTGACCATCGAGAGCCCATCCAGCTCGGGCATCATGTAGTCGGTGACGATCACGTCCGGCCGCTCGCTGCGGGCCATCTCCAGCCCCTGCACGCCGTTGCGCGCCAGGAAGACCTCGTGCTGCTCCTGGAGCTGCAGGTGCAGGAAGCGCAGCACCTCGAGGTTGTCCTCGACCACCAGCACCTTGGTCGCCTTGGCCTTGGGGTTGCGGTCGCGGCCCGTGACGCGACGCTCGGTGGCGTCGTCGAGCTCGAGGAAGCGGAATTCCGCGCGCTCGAGCAGGCTGCGCGTCCATTCGCGCGGCTCGCGGTCCTCGGCCCGGGCGGCCCGCTCGCTGAGCTGCTCGGCGCTGCGCCGCTCGAGGATCGCCGGGTCGAAGTGCTCGCGCCCCGGCCGCAGATGGATGCAGAAGGTGCTGCCGGCCTTCGGCGCGCTCTCCACGCTGATTCTCCCGCCGTGTAGCTCGACGATCTCCTTGGCCAGCGCCAGCCCCAGCCCCGTGCCGCCATAGCGCCGCGTCACCGTGCCGTCGGCCTGGCTGAAGCGCTCGAAGATGCGCTCGTGCTGCTCGGGGGCGATGCCGATGCCCGTGTCGACCACCGTGATTCGCCCCTCGCGGTCGTCGGCATCGAGCGTGACCGTCACCTTGCCGCCCGGCGGCGTGAACTTGAGCGCGTTCGAGAGCAGGTTGACCACCACTCGGTCCATTTGCTCGAGGTCGACGAAGATGTCGTCGCGGCTGTGGTCGAGCCGCAGCTCCAGACCGATGCGCTTCCGCTTCGCCAGCGGCGTGGCGTGCTCGACGATTTCCGTCAACATCCCGCGCAGGTCGCTGGCCTCGATCCGCAGCCGCAGATAGCGCTCCTCCAGCTTGGCCACGTCCAGCAGATCATTGATCAGCTTGAGCAGCCGCAGCGCGCTGCGCCGAATCGGCGCCAAATACCGCTTCTGCGCCTGATCCAAATGCCCCATCTCGCCCTCGAGCAGCCCATCCAGCGGCGCGAGAATCATCGTCAGCGGGGTGCGCAGCTCGTGCGTGATGTTGTTGAAGAACTCGCTCTTCATCCGGTCGAGCTCGCGCAGGCGGTTGAGGGCCGTCTCGAGCGAGGACTTGGTCGACTGGAGGGCAAGGGTCGAGCGAAATTCTCGCGCCTCGAGGTTGTAGCGGTGGTGTTGCGCCGAAACGATGATGGTGATGGTGCTGAGCAGGAAGAACTGGTTGCTGATAATCGCGACGAGGTCAGCGGCGAAAAAAGGCATGAAGCCGAAGGCCGCGGGAAGCGCGTAGGCCACATAGACCAGCGCCATGAAAATCGCCCAGAGGTGCGGTGGCCAGGTAAAGAGGAATCCCGCGCCAATAATAACCAGGGTGATACCGGCGTAGTATGGCGATTTTAGGCCTTCGTGGAGCCAGCACATCAACGTGATGCTCCAGGCCGTGGCCAGAGTGATAGCCAGCGTTAAGGGATAGACGTGGTTCTCCACCCAGGAGCGGCGAAAGCGCGCTGCGGCAACGATTGAGAAGGCACAGACGCTAATCGCGATGCGCATGACGAAGGTGACTGAGACCCAGGGGCGAACGACAAACCAGTCCAGGACCCAGAAGACGGGCACAAGGACTCCGATGAGGATTGAGATCACAACCAGCGAGCCCGTGTTCTTGCGGCGAAGATAAAGCGCGAGGGCGTCGCTGTCATCCGGTGGCGGAGTCATGGCTTGCGAACGACCAGGAAGTAGAAGGCGTTGGAGGGTTCGACTGCCACCTGCCTTTCGACGTCCGGGGGCAAGTCGCCAGCCAGAGCCAGCATGTCATCGCGTGTGCGATAGAGCAGCGTCCAGTCAAGCAGCAGCTCGGCGTACCAGAAGTGCGTGTTTGGTCGCAAGGCGTTGGCGATGGCCAAGAAGCCCCCCGGCGCCAGGCGATCGTAGAGCGCTCGCACGATCATGCGACCGCGCTTCTCCTGGATGTAATCGAAGAGACCGACGCTGTAGATGAAGTCTTGCGGCTCATCTGAAAGGGTCGATGACGGATCGGCAAGAAACTGCATGAACGACATGTACATGCAGCGCATCGTGCGGCTTGGGTTCGTGTTGGCTGTGCGCGGAAAGAGATCGTGATAGGCGAGACTGAGGGCCTCTTCCTCCTGGTCGATGAGGGTCCAGTGAACCGGGCGAGGCCACGTTGCGCGCTGGTCAAGGAATGCTGCCACCTCGCGCGCTGGGCCGGCTCCGAGGCTGGTGACCCGGAAGGGCGTGCCGGCAGGGGATGAGTTGACGAAGCGCGTGTACTCCGCTTCGTGCGCTTGCTCGATGAATACCTTGCGCGTGCGCACGCCTGCCGCGAGGATTTCTTCGCAGCCGAGCTTGTGAAAGACGCGCGCGAATACTGATGCGCCCTCGAAGGTGTTTCGATAGATTTGCAGCATGGTTTCGTAATCGCCCGCGTAGCCCAGGGGCTTCGTGTAGGCCCGGTGAACGAAGGGGCATTCGAGCATAAGAGGCGTGAGCACGGTTTCGGTGTAGCGTTTGGCTGCGCGGAAGGCGGCGGGCGTGTCGACGTAGGGCAGGATCGCTTGCGCCGCTCGTTCGCGTAGGGCGTACCAGGGGGCTCTCAGGCTTTCGAGAGCGGCCTGCGGCGCCCGGTGACGAATGGCGTCCTGCCCCTCGTCCCCCATTTCGGCATAGCGTTCCTCGTGGCGGTTTAGCGATTGCTTATAGAACTGAAGAAAGAACGCGAGGTGCTCGACAATCTCGCGATATGCTGGGGGCACGCGGTCGCGAATCGCAGCGGGCCCGCCGTCGAGATCGCGTCGAAGCATCCGCTCCGCGAAGTTCCACTGCAGCTGGGGAAGATTGAGGAAGCCATCCAAGAGTTGGACGCCGATGTGGGTGGCGACGGGTGTTTCGTCTGCCCGTGCGATGCGTCCCCGACCGCGAAAGACCGCTTCGCGGAAGGCCGCCGAGGCGAGCTTGTCATCAGCATGGAAAGCACTGCGATCCTGAACGACGACGGCGAAGTCCAGTACGGCACCCGGTTCCCACCTTTGTTCGCTCGTGGGAACAAAGAACGATAACCCGTTCATCGAGACATCGTGAAGCGGGTATTCGTGGTGATCGGCAATGACGACCTTCGCATCCTGCTGGTTGAGGAAGCTGCGCACCAGCATCCGTTTGGCCCGGAAGTAAACAGCTCGCCCGAGCCCGCCGGTCAACTCCTCGTGCACCGTGGCCATGGGCTTGTCATGGAGGTCGGATGCCATCGGGGTTCCCTTTCAGCATTCTGGATGCGCGTGTGCCACCACAGCTCGCGCGTTCGTGCACAAGGTTGTTGCTCTCATGTGGGAGGTGATGTCTCGCTGCTTAGCGTACATCAAGACCCGTGGCGTACCGAAAAGTCAGCGTTCTCGGGGCGGCTCGCGGCGGTGGAACGACAAGGACCGCCGTCGGAAAAGGCGCCGCGGGTCGGCGCTCAGCTTAGGCTCTCGAGGACCTCTCGCGCCTCCCGCAGGTCGGGTTCGTCGAATCCCTCGGTGAAGCGGGCGTAGAGTGGGGCGAGCAGGTCACGGGCGGCTTCGCCGTGGCCACGATCGCGGTGCAGGCGCGCGAGGCTGGTGGCGGCCCGGAGCTCGAGGCTGAGCGCTTCCTGGCTGTGCGCGATCGCCAGGGCGCGTTCGAAGGCGGCGGCGACCTGGGCCGGGTCGGCGCCTGACTTGAGCAGCAGCTCGCCCTGCCAGCGGTAGAGTTCGGACTCAAGCAGATGCTCGCCGTAGCGGTCGACGGCTGCGATGCCCCAGCGGACGGCCTCCAGGCCCTCGTCGATCGATCCCGCCAAGGAGCAGGCCTCGGCCAGGAGTGTGTGAAAGAAGGGGAGGCCGATGTGGGCACCGGTGCCCTCCCAGGCGGCGATGCTCTGGCGGATGGCCTCGACCGCGGGCGCACCGGCGCCGCGGCGCGCTTGCACCCAACCGAGGAGAATTTCCCCGCCGACGCGCCAGAAGGGGAAGCTGTGCTTCCGACCCACCTCTACCGCTTCGAGGGCGCGATTCTCGGTGGTCTCGACGTCGCCATGGAGCGTCTGATGCCAGGCGTCGAGGTTCAGCGGGAGCGCGAGACCGAATGGATGGCCCGCGGCGCGCGCCAGGTCGACGGCTTGCTGCCCGAAGGCCTTGGCCTGCAGCGGGAGCCCGAGCAACCATGAGGCGAGCGCCTGGTAGACCAGGCCACCGGGCCCCGGGTCGTGGCTCTGATCCCAGCCGAGGTGGGTGTGGCTCGCGGGGTCCCAGAGCCTGAGCCCGGTTTCAACGTGCTGCAGCGCGCGCCGGTAGCGCCCGAGGTGCAGCTCGGCGTAGGCGCAAGCCAAGTGCCCAGTGAGGGATGCCACGGTATCCCCAGCGGCCTCCCCGAGCGCTAGCAGCTCGCCCGCTCGCTCGTGCGCCCCTTGGAGTTGGCCCTCGACCAAGGCGATCGAGAACTCCATGAAGAGCTCGGGCGTCTTGCCACGAGAGCTGCACAGCTCGCGCACGCGCGCGAAGGTGGCGATGACCTCCGGGTCGGCGTGGCCCTTGACCATCAGCAGGGGCGTGCCGAGCTTGACGCAGAAGGTCAGCTCCAGCTCATCGCGGTCGGGACCGGGGGGCAAGCCGCGTATCGCATCGAGGCCGCGCCGGAGGTGGGTGATCGCCTCGAAGAACGCGCACCGTTCGATGGCTTGTTGGCCGGCCTGCCGCCAGAAGGGTAAGGCCTCCCGCGCACAGCCCGCGGCCGCGAAGTGCTGCGCCACGAGCTCGGGACTGGAACGCACGAGCTCGGGGAAGTGCTCGACCAGGGCTTGCGCCACGCGACCGTGCAAGCGCTCGCGGGTGACCTGCAGCAGCGTGGCATAGGCGACGTCCTGGATCAGCGCGTGCTTGAAGGCCCAGGTGGGTTCGGGGCGATCGTGAAGCTCGAACAGGAACTCAGCGGCCTCCAGCGCGGAGAGCTGCGCGGTGAGCGTCCGAGCCGGGTCGTCGGCGACGAGGCAGAGCAGGCGCAGCGTAGCCTCACGTCCGGCGACCGCGGCGAGCTGAAGCACCGCCTTCGCGGCGGCGTCGAGGCGGTCGATACGGGCGGCGAGCACGCCCTGCACGGTCTCGGGCACGCCCGCTTCGCTCCGCAGGCTCGTCGATGGCTGTTCCAGGGCGGCGTGGGCCAGCTCCTCGAGAAAGAGGGGATTGCCCTCCCCGTGGGCAAGAATCGCGTCGATCGTTGCAGGGCTGGCATGCGGGCCAACGACCCGGCGAACGAGCGTCACGCATTCGTCGGGTGCGAGCGGCGGGAGGGCCTGTTGGGTGGCATAGGACCTGTCGATCCACGGCGGTCGGTAGCCCGGCCGGTAGGTCGCGATGAGCAGCACCGGCATGCGAGCCAAGCCCTGGGCCAGCAGCTCGAGCCATTCGTTCGTGGTGGCATCGATCCAGTGCAGGTCCTCGAGGGCCAGCAGCAGTGGCCCCGTGGCGGCGCTCTTGGCGATCAACCGGCGCAGCAGCTCGAAGGTGCGCGCCTTGAGCGCCTGCGGGTCTGGGGCCGCCGGTCTGGCGCTGGATCGCTCAGGGCGAGGATCGGTCGTGCCGAGCAGGCCGAGGAGCAGAGGAAGATCGTCGGTCTGCGACAGCTCCAGGCGATCGATGGTCAGGCGAGCCGTGCGGTGCAGCGCGGCCGGGGGCGCGCCGGCCTCGATGCCGCACAAGCAGCGCAGCGGCTCCCCCAGTGGCAAGTAGGGGGTCGCCTGCCCGTACGAGACGCACTGGCCGGCGACGACCGTAGCGCCCTCGCGCAGCAGACCGAGACATAGCTCATGCAGCAGGCGCGACTTGCCGACGCCCGGCTCGCCGACCACGCCGACGACCTGACCGCGACCGGCCGCGGCGCGCGTCCACAACGACCGCAGCAGCGCGAGCTCGGCAGCTCGACCGACGAAGGGCGTCAGGCCGCGAGGCCGCTCGAAGGCCAGCACGGTGCCGCGCAGCGTAGGCGACCTGAGGGCCACGACCTCGACCGCACCCTGAAGGGGGGTCTCCCCAGCGTGGTCTTCGACCTCCCCCGTTGTGGCCCGTTGCATGGCCGACGCCGACGGCAGCGGGCGCGTCGTCACCTGCTCGCCGACCCGCGCGCGCAAGGCGGCGCTGAGCACGATTGCGCCCGGCTGGGCTTCGCCCTGCAAGCGCTGGGCAAGTCGGATGGTGTCGCCGACAGCCGTCACGAACGGCGCCGTTGCACCCGCCTCGAGTCCTCCCGCGACCACCGGTCCGCAATGCGCGGCCGCGGAGACGCGCGGAGGCTCGCCGGCTGCTCGTGTGGCGGCCGCCATCTCGACCCGTTGCGCCAGGGCATCGCGTAGCTGCACGATCGCGAGGACGGCGCGATGCGCGTGGTCCTCATGGGCCGGAGCGGCGCCCAATATGGCCACCACGCTGTCGTCGAGCTCGTGCAGTACCGTGCCCCCCAGGCGGCCGACCACCTCGCGGGCGGTCTGCACGAGCGCCCGCCGCAGCCCGTGCATCCGCTCGGTGCCCAGCTGCCGCTTGAGTCGCGCCGCATCGGCGAAGCCGCAGACCAGGACGCTGGCGGTCTTGTGCTCGCCCTCCGACGCGGCGGGCTGTTGGGGTGAGGCCGGTTGCAAGCGGCCCGTAGTGGGGGGCGCGGTGCCGGGCGTCGTGACCTCCGCGGTCCTCGCCGCGGGCCCAGTCGCGGCGTCCTTCCGCTCGCATACCGTCGCAATGAAGCGGTAGCCGCGCCCATGCACTGTTTGCACGATCTGTTGACCCGCGCCGCTGTCGCCCACCGCTTGACGCAGTTCCTTGATGCACGAGGCCATGGCGGCATCGCCGACGATTTGTCCGCCCCAGACCTGAGCGATGAGCTCATCCTTGGTGACCGTGCGGTCGCGGTGCAGGACCAAGTGATGCAGCAGATCGAAGACCTTGGGTCGCAGCGCGATGACCCGGCTGCCTCGCCGCAACCGGAAATCGCCCGCGTCCAGTTCGCAGTCGGAGAATAGATAAACCACCGGCCGATCTCCGCGCCCGCTTCAGGTCCACGCCACCGGAGCGAGTCTACACCCGCGGCGCATCGGCTCGAAGCAGCGACCCACCGGCACTGCGCTTCGCTGGCGGGTGGGCGAATGAAGTAGGCGGCGTTGTTCCGCAGACCACACGCCCTCGCGCAACGACATGGCCAACGGCGCCGATAAGGGCGACCGATGCCGTCGCTGGACCACGAGGTGTTACTGCTCCTCTTTCGCAACCGGCCGGCGCTGGCGGCGCTGGAGGCTGCGGCCGGCCTGGAACACGAATCG
>JADJDT010000028.1 GCA_016702545.1 Pseudomonadota bacterium
GGCCGCGTTGAGCGAGCTCGACGCGCGCTGCGCCTTCCTGATCGAGGTCGGCTCGACTACCTGGCGCTCGATCGCGGCGCGCACACGCTCAGCGGCGGCGAGGCCCAGCGGTGCGCCTGGCGGCGCAGCTCAGCGCGGACCTGCGCGGCGTGCTCTACGTGCTGGACGAGCCCACGATCGGCCTGCACCCGATCGACACCGCGCGGCTGCTCAAGACGCTGCGCCAGCTCGTCGTGCGAGGCAACAGCGTGGTGGTCGTCGAGCACGACGAGGAGACGATTCGCCGCGCCGACTACCTGGTCGAGCTAGGGCCTGGAGGCGGACGCACCGGAGGCCACGTGGTGGCCGCGGGGCGGGGCGCGACCGTGCTGGCGGAGGCCGATTCGCTGACGGCCCGCAGCCTGCGCCTCAGCGGCCGCGAGCGGGCGGTCTACGAGGCGCGGCCGATCCGCCCGGAGACGCCGCGGCTGCGGCTGCGGGACGTACGGCATCACAATCTGCGCGGCCTCGAGGTCACGCTGCCGCTCGGCCGGCTGACGGTCGTCACCGGCGTGAGCGGCAGCGGCAAGAGCAGCCTGGTGCGCGACGTGCTGGGCGAGGGGCTGCGCCGCGTGCATGCGGGAGGCGCGCCGCTGAGCGGCACGCTCGAGGGCGGGGCGTTGCTGCGCGTGGTGCGCGAGATCGACCAGAGCCCGATCGGTCGCACCCCGGCGAGCACGCCCGCGACCTACGTTGGCTTGCACGACGAGATTCGGCGCCTCTTCGCCCGCCTGCCGGAGGCGCGCGCCCGCGGCTACCGGCCGGGGCACTTCAGCTTCAACGTGCGCGGCGGCCGCTGCGAGAGCTGTCGCGGCCAGGGCCAGGTCCGCCACGTGTTGAGCTTTCTGCCCGAGGTCAGCGTCGGCTGCGAGACCTGCGGCGGGCGCCGCTACAGCGCCGAGACGCTGCAGGTGCGCTATCGGGGGCTCTCGATCGCCGAGGTGCTCGAGCTGACCGCGGCCCAAGCGGTCGAGCTCTTCAGCGCCGTACCAAAGCTACACCGCGGGCTCGCGCTGCTCTGCGAGGTCGGGCTCGACTACCTGCCGCTCGGCCAGCCGAGCCACACGCTGAGCGGGGGCGAGGCCCAGCGCATCAGCTCGTCGAGGAGCTGCAGAAGGAGGGCAGCCGCCAGGCGATCTACCTGATGGACGAGCCCTCGACCGGCCTGCACCTCGACGATCTGCGCAAGCTGCTGCTGGTGCTGCAGCGGCTGGTGGCGCGTGGCGACACGGTGGTGGTGATCGAGCACAACCTCGACCTGATTGCGAGCGCCGACTGGATCATCGACCTCGGCCCCGGCGGCGGGGCCCACGGCGGGCAACTGCTCTATCAGGGCCCGCGCGACGGCCTGCTCGCGCAACCCGACGCGCCGACGGCCGCCTACCTGCGCGCGCACCTCGGCTCGGGGTGAGCGGGCACAGGCCCGGCGCAGAGTGGAGGGGGGCGGGAGCATCGTGGGGCCTAGAGCACCGATCGGTTTGCGGACCGAGCGAGGTGAAGCAATTGAAATCATTGGCCGGGGGGCGGGAGGGGGCCGGGCGGGGGGGGGGGCCCGGGGCCGCGACGGGCCCCACAAAAAGGGGGGCCTGCGGGGGAGGCAACCCGAGGTGCCTAGGGCATGGTTGACGCTTCCGTCCGCGTTGCACGCTCGCCGCGTGTCACCTGAGGATGCTCAGCTCAGCGCAGCGGAAGAGGCGTGGCTTGAGCATGACCTCGCGCTGCGGCGCAGGGCGCGGCGCCTCGCAGAGCGCTACCACCGAGACGAGCAGAGCCTCTATCGCACGCTAAAGAATTTCGAGCGCTCACCGGCGGAGCGCCTCCGCCTTGGTCTGTGGCATGCCCGACTCCACCCTGAGCGCCGCTGAGCGCGCGCTGCTACACGAGTTCGACCGACGCGGGGTGCGCTTTCTCGTGGTGGGAATGAGCGCAGCCCTGTTGCACGGTGCGCGGGGCGCGACCGAGGACATCGATCTTTGGTTCGAGGACCCGAGCGATCCGCGGATCGCCGAGGCGGTGCGGGCGGCGGGAGGCTTCTGGATTTCGGGGGCCTTCGGCGGAGGCCCGGCGATCGGCGGCGAGGAGCTTAGCGAGCGCTTCGACGTGGTCTGGCGCCTGGACGGCCTTGAGCCCTTTGACGTCGAGTTTCGTGACGCATGCTACCAAGACGTCGACGGTATTCTCCTGCCCGTGCTGCCCCTGCACCGCATCATCGCCAGCAAACAAGCCGCCGGCCGAGCCAAGGATAAAGCCGCGCTCGAGTCCCTGCAGGACGCGCTAACAATTCTGGAGCACGGGACGGAGGAGGACTGACAGCGCTGATCAGGCAAGTCGGCCAGCGCAGCACGGACCCGCCACGCGGTGGCGAGCGGAACGCAACCCGCCCCCGTGGCCTCAGTCCCCGCGCAGGTAACGCCGCTCGAGGTGGGCGCGGAAGCAGCCGACGTCGAGGCCGCGACCGGTCGCGGCGTGGAGCAGCGCCTCACCGCTGAGCCGTGAGCCCTGCGCGTGGACGTGGGTGCGCAGCCAGCGCACGAGCGGCTGAAAGTCCCCGGCGGCGATCGCCTGGGGTAGCTCGGGATGGGCGCCGAGCGCGGCCTCGTGGAGCTGCGCGGCGCTGATCGCGCCCAAGGTGTAGGTCGGGAAGTAGCCGAAGGTGCCATCCATCCAGTGGATGTCCTGCAGGCAGCCTTGTCGGTCGTCGGGGGGCGCGACGCCGACCAGCTCGAGCATGCCCTCGCGCCAGGCCCCGGGCAGCTCGCGCAGCGGCAGCCCGCCGCCGAGCAGCGCGCGCTCGAGCCGGTAGCGCAAGATCACGTGCGCGGGGTAGGTCACCTCGTCGGCATCGACGCGAATCAGGCTGCGCGCTACGCGGCGGTAGACGCGCTCGAGGTTGTCGACCGACCAGGGGCTGCTCGCCGTCAGGGCCGCGCCGGCGTCGAAGAGCTCGGCGAGCTGTGGGGCCAACCAGCTCAAGAAGGGCCGACTGCGACAGGCCTGCATCTCGATCAGCAGCGACTGGCTCTCGTGCAACGCCATGCCGCGCGCCTGCCCCACCGGCTGGAAGCGCCAGGCGGCCGGTAGCCCCTGCTCGTAGAGCGCGTGGCCTGTCTCGTGCGCCACGGCCTGCAGCCCCTCGACGAAGCTGTCCTCGCGCCAGCGCGCGGTGATCCGCACGTCGTCGCCTCCGCCGGAGCAGAAGGGGTGGGTGCTCGGGTCGAGACGCCCGCGCTGGAAGTCGAAGCCGAGCACGGCCATCACCCGCTGCGCGAGCACGCGCTGCGTCGCGAGGGGAAAGCCGACCCCCCACGGCAGGGGGCCGGGACGGGCCTGCTGGCGCTCGATCACGTCCCCGATCAACCCGGGCAGGAAGCTCGCCAGCGCGTCGAAGACCTCGTCGACCCGCACCGCGTGCAGTCCCGGCTCGTACTCGTCGAGCAGCGCGTCGTAGGGCGCCAGGCACAACACCTCGGCCTTGGCGGCGGCACGCTCGCGCACCAGCGCCACCACGCCTTCGAGCCGCGGCAACAACGCCGCGAAGTCATCGCGCGCACGCGCCTCGCGCCAGGCCATCACGCACTCGGTGCCGGCCCGCGCCAGCGCGGCCACCAGCGGCGCGGGCACCGCCCGCTGGTGCCAGACGCGCCGGCGCATCTCCTGCACGTTGGCGCGCTGCCACTCGTCGAGCGCCTCATCGTCGGCGCGGTCGAGCCACTCGGGGAGCTGCGGCGCCGTCTCGAGCTCGTGCAGGAGCGTGCGCAGCGCCGCGAGCTGCTCGCCGCTATCGGCGGCGGCGCCGGCCGGCAGCACCGTCTCGGTGTCCCAGTGCAGCAGCCCCTCGATCGCCGCCAGGCGGCCGATGCGACCGAAGTGCGCCTCGAGTGCGCTGTAGGCCTTCATCGCGGTCGGTCTCGCCCGGCCAGCCTATTCGAAGGCCCAGCGCGCCGGAAGGCGCGCGCCCACGGCCTTGAGGATCTTGGCCATCGGGCAGAAACCGGTGAAGGAGGCCTGCAGCAGGTTGGCGCCGACGAAGGCCGTGAACCAGAGCCAATGCACACTGTGGAGCTGCGACAACGCGACGCTCGCCAACACGAAGCAGCCGGCCACCGCCAGCACGATGCGATCGATCGCCATCTTCGATCCTCCTCTCCGCCTCCCAGGCGAAGCACGCGCAGTATAGCCCAATCAAGCACCCGCGGGCCCGCCGTGGGTCGCGGTCTGCGCCAAGAAGAGATCCTCGAAGTCCGGTGCCACACGCTGCGCCGCCAAGCCCCGCGCGCGGAAGGCGCGCTGGGCCGCCGCGTCCTCGGCCCCGCCCAAGACCACGCGCAAGCGACCGCTAGCCACGGACACCGCAATGACCCCGGGCAGCGCCGCGACCCAGGCCTCGAGGCCTGCCACGTCCTCGTCGCTGCTGAGCTCATAGACCGGCTCGGCGAAGGCCGCCAGCAGCGCCTCGGGGCGTCCAAGCAGCAGCGTGCGCCCCTGGTCGATCAGCGCGACGCGGTGACAACGCGCCGCCTCGTCCATGTAGGGCGTGCTGATCAGCACGGCGATCCCCTGCGCCGTCAGCTCGAAGAGCAGCGCCCACAGCTCGCGGCGGCTGACCGGATCGACGCCGTTGGTCGGCTCGTCGAGCAAGAGCAGCCGCGGCTCGGGCAGCAACGCGCAGGCCAGCGCCAGCTTCTTGTACATCCCCCCCGAGAGCGCCTCGGCCCGTCGCGTGGCGAAGCGCTCGAGCCGCGTGAGCTGGAGCAGCCGCTCGCGACGCTCGCGATAGTGCGCCGCCGACAGGCAGAACATGCGCGCGAAGAAGCGCAGGTTCTCGTCGACGGTCAGGTCACCGTAGAGGCTGTACTGCTGCGGCATGTAGCCGATCGCCCGCCGCAGCGCCTCGGCGCGGCTGGTCGGCGCCTGGCCGAGCACGCTGACGCGCCCGCCATCGACGCCGATCATGCCGGCGAAGATGCGCATCGCCGTGGTCTTGCCGGCGCCGTCGGGCCCCACCAGGCCGAAGAGTTCACCGGCCTCGACCGTCAGCGAGAGCTGGTCGAGCGCCGTGACCGCGCCGAAGCGCCGCACCAGCCCCTCGGCCTCGACCACCGGTGCCGTCGCGCTCGAGGCTGCCGTCGCGCTCGAGGCTGCCGTCGCGACCCCGGCGGGCCTCAAGGCGCGCGCCCGGCGCCGCCCTCGCTGCCATCGATCGTCACCTCGACCGGCATGCCGGGGCGCAAGCGCCCGCTCGCGTTCGGCAGCTCGGCCGTGACCGCATAGACCAGGCGATCGCGGTCCTCGCGCGTCTGCACGTTGCGCGGCGTGAACTCGGCCTGCGCCGCGACGCGGCGCATCACGCCGGCGAAGACCTGCTCCGGATAGGCGTCCGCGCGCACCGTCACGCGCCCACCGGCCACGGCGGCCGCCAGCTCGCGGTTGGGCACGAAGAACACCGCCTCGACCGGATCGAGGCGCACGATCGTCAGGATGCGGCTGCCGGGCAGCGCCAGCTCGCCGGGCTCGAAGGCACGCGTCTGCACCAGCCCGTCGAGCGGGGCCCGCAGCTCGCACTCCTCGACCAAGGTCTGGGCGCGCTGCACATTGGCCCGCGCCGCGCCGACCGCCGCCAGCGCGGCCTCGGCTTGCTTGCGCACTGCCTGCGCCCGGGCCGCCGCCGCCGTGGCCTGGCCGCGCGCCGCCTGCTGCTGCGCCTGCAGCGCACCGAGCTGCTCGTCGAGCTCGGTGACGCGCGTGCTGACGCGATCGAGCTCCATCGCCGTCGCCCCGCCCTCGCCCTGGAGCGCCCCGATGCGTGCCGCCTGGCGCGTGCTCTCGGCGCGGCTGGCGCTGAGCGCCCGCGACTGCGCACCGCTCGCACTGGCCGTGGCCCGGGCAGCTTGAGAGACCGCCAGCGCCCCCGCGACCTCAGCCTGCGCCGCGGCGGCCTGGCCATCGGCCGCCGCGAGCTGCGCCTGGGCGGCCTGCAGCGCGGCCTGCTGCTCGCGGCAGTCGAGCCGCACCAGGAGCTGCCCGGCATGCACCCTCGCGCCCTCCTCGACGGCGATCGCGACGATGCGCGCCGTGATGCGCGCCACCACGTCGGCCTCGGTACCCTCGATCACTGCGCTGCTGCCCACGGGCGCCAGCGCCGCACGCCGCTGGGCCCGCAGCTTGATGGCGAAACCCGCGCTCAGCCCGAGCACCAGCACCGTGAAGAGCACGATCACGCGTCTCATCGCTTGCCTCCCGCCTCGTCCGCGACGGGCGGCCGGGTCCGGCCCCAGACCAGCAGGCGCTGCGCCTCGGCCAGGGCCGCGTCGAGCAACGCGCGCTGGATCGCGATCCGCGCGCGATCGAGCGCGAGCTGCGCCTGGTGTACATCGAGCTCGGTGCCCGTGCCCGCCTCGACCGCCGCCCGCGCCACGCGCAGATAGACCTCGTTCTGCCGCAGCGTCTCGCGCGCCGAGACCAGGTCCGCCGACGCGCTCGCTGCGCGCGCCTCGACCTCGATCAGCTCGCGCTCGAGCTCGCGCGCCGTGGCCTCGGCCTGGGCGCCGAGGCGCAACGCCTGCGCCTCACCCTCGCGCACGCGCGCCCGCCGCAGCCCGCTGTCGAAGGCCTCCCAGCTCAGCACCGCGGCGCCCTCCAGCACCGGCCCGAACTCGAGCGCCAACGCGCGCGGATAGCGCAGCCCGGCGGTAGCGGCGAGGCTGAGGGTCGGCACGAAGGTCCGCGCCTGGCTGCGCGCCGTGTGCGCCGCCGCGCGCTGGGCGGCCCGGAGCTGACGCACCGGCGGCGTGGCCTCGAGCCCTGGCTCGCCGCTCCGGGCCGGCGACCCCAAGCGCGCCAAGAGCTCGAGCGCCCCGCTCAGCGGTGGAGCGGCGTCGAGGCCCAGCAGGCTGGCCAGCACGCGACGCTGCCGCGCCTGCTGCACCTCCGCGCGCCGCAGCTCGGCCTCCAGCTCGGCCACCCGCACCCGCGCCTGCGCCAGGCCCACCTGGGTGCCCGCCCCGGCCGCCAGCCGCAGCTCGGCGCGCTGCGCCTCGCGCCGCGCCTGCGCCAGCGACTCGCCGGCGATGCGGCAGACGTCCCGCGCGAAGAGCGCACCGTAGAAGGCCACTCGCACGGCGAAGGCCAGCCGCGCCGCGGCCAGCTCCCCGGCCGCTTCGCTCTGCCGCACGCCCTCGCGCGCCGCCGCCTCGCGGCCGCCGCGGCTCAGATCGACGAGCCGCTCGCTGACGCTCAGGTTGACCTGATAGCGATGCACGTCATCGACGGCCCGCGGCGTCAGCGTGGGACCGCCGGGGGTCGGGGGCAGGCGGATCTCGTTGATCGGCCAGTGCGGCGTGTAGCTCGCCTCGGCGACCGCGCGCGGCCAGGCGGCGGTCTGCGTCTGCGCCAAGCGGGCCTCGGCCTCGGCGCGCGCCAGCGCGGCCGCCCGCAGCTCCGGCGCCCGCGCCATGGCCTGCGCCACGGCCTGATCGAGTGTCAGTGAAGGCGCCGCGAGCGCGACCCCCGCGGGCGCCAGCAGCAGCGCGACAAGCGCAGCCCGCACAGCCCAACGCCTCGCCGAAAAAACGGTCACGGCACGCACTCTAGGGCAGCGGGGTTGAGCAAACAAGCGACGGCGCGACCGCACGGGTGGCAGGCGCAACGCGATCCCCGGGGCCGCGGCACGGCTGGAGTTGCCAGCCCCCGGCCAGACCTCAGGCCACCCGCGGCGGGGATGGGGCCGCCGAGATCACAGGGCTTCGCAGCGCTCGCGGCGTCGGCCCGTCGCTTGCATTGCCGCGCTTTGGCCACGGCCCTCGGCCTTCGCCGAGGTCCAGCGCCCGATGAGGACCATGGGACGATCCGCGACGATCCTGCGCCTTGCGAGCCGCCACCCTGGCCCGCGGCTGGCCTTGGCCGTGGCGGCCGCCCTGGCGTTGGGGGCCTGCGAGCCGGGACCCGCACCCGGCGACCCGGGCGATCCGAGCGTCCCCTCGGGGCAGGATGCCGCCCTGCCGAACAGCACCCCCGCCCCCTACCCCGACGTGAACATCTGCCGCACCGACACCGTCGATAGCTGTGGCCAGTGCGCCTACCGCTGCCCGGGGCCCGACGACGCGACGACGATGCGCGCCTGCGAGGGCGGCCGCTGCGAGCTGGTCTGCCGCGGCACCTCCTACGATCTCGACGGCGAGCTGAGCAACGGCTGCGAGACCCAGGACGACCTGGCGGAGCGACAGCTCACGGCGATCGACGACTGCGACAGCAGCGGGGGCAGCGTCAACGGCCGCATCCTCGCCGACACGCGCCGCCACACCGACGCCCCGACCTCGCGCGCCGACGGCGCCCCCGACACCTACCGCATCCCGATCGAGGATGGCGTCTGTTACATCGACCCGCAGATCACCGTGCAGGTGGTCAACGCCCCACCCGGCGCCGAGCTCGAGCTGCAGGCGCGCTTCGTCTGCGCCGACCGCGCGCAGGACTACCGGGCCGCCAACATCACCGTCGCCAACGGTCAATCGAAGACCGTGACAATCGACATGCCGACCTTCGCCCTCTGCAGCGGCACCGACAGCGGTGAGCTGATCCTCCAGGTCAGCAAGCGCGGCGGCCCAGCGCGCGAGGTCACCTACCTGCTGCGCTACCGGAGCTGAGGGATGCGCTTCCACTCCGATAATCGACGAGGATCCCGTGCGCGAACCCGACCGATCGGCAAGCGGAGTGTCCAGGCCCGAGCGGACGGACCGGGCCCAGGTCGAGCGGTGCCCGCGAGACCATGGCGCGATCTGCTCCCGAGGCAGCGTTCGCGAAAATGCGCGCCGGGGTATGGATGTTGCTGTGCCCGAGGAGGGGTGAGTGGCGCCCGCGGCTGGCTCGGATCCCGGAAGCGTGGCAGATTCGCGGACACGAGTGCTGGCTGGGGCGCGGTCCCGCGGGAGGTGAGCTGAGATGAGGACGCTTGGGCTGCTGGCGATCGTGGTGGCCGTGGGGCTCTCGGCGGGCACGGGCGTGGCCGAGGCAGCGAGACCTTTCGGTTCCGGTTCACGCGAGCCTGGTCTTAATCGCGTGCGTGACGCCGCCGCCGCTGCCACGAAGCGTGCGAGGGCGGCCTGGCAGCGGCGGGCCGGCCAAGCGGGCACACGTGGCAACACGGCGCGCAAAGGGACGGACGGCACGAAGGGCGGACAAGGGAGCAAGGCGAAGGGGAGTTCGCCCCCCGCCGAACAGCACGAGGCGGCGAGCACTCTCCCGCTCAACACCCGGGAGACGACCACGAAGCTCTCCTTCGACAACCACCGCGTACGCATCGGCCTCGCCGTGGCTGGCGTCCTGGCGGCGCTCGTGCTGGCGCCCAAGTTCACCATCGCCGTGGTCGGGGCGGGGGTCTTGGCCGCATTGGGCTATGCGCTGGTGCCCCCGCTGCTCGCGGCCATACAGCACGACGGCAGGGGCAACCGCTTCGACGTCTTCTCGGAGGCGCTGAAGGCGCACCTCACGGACACTGCCGCCGGGCTCAGTGCCCATGCCGATCGATTCCACGACGTCGGGCAGGGGGCGGGGAAGGCCTGGCACGGCACGCTGAGCTGGCTCGGCGAGGCCCTCGGCGCGCTCGCCGGCAGCTCCGCCCGCCCCACCACGGCGTCGAAGTAGGACCAAGGCAGCGGCCAGGGGAGCGGCGGGCTCGCGTGGCATCTTCATCCCAACCCATGCCGACGACCCAGCTCCGCCAAGGCCGCCGTGCAGCGAGCGCATGTGCCGTCGCGCTGCTGGCGCTGCTTTCGGGCGCGCGCGGTGCGCGGGCGGAGCGCGAGGGCTCGGGCCAGGAGGGCGGGCCGACGGCAAGCGACGCCGCCGCCCCGGCCCAGCCCCAGACGCTCAAGCTCTCGCTCAAGCGCTGCGCCGAGCTGGCGCTGCAGTTCAATCCGCGGCTGCGTGAGGCCGTGCTCGAGATCGCGGACCGCGAGCGCAAGCTGACGAACGAGCGCGGCGCCTGGGTACCAACCTTCAGCGCGACGGGCATGGTCAAGCGTGAGGTCGTCGGCGAGCCCTTCGCCTTCAACGATCCCCGCGGGCGCTTCACCAACACGGGTCCCGGCTTCGAGGCCGGCATCAAGGGGCTGGCGCCGCTGGGGACCACCTATGGCGTCAACGCCAGGTCCGAGCTGCTGTGGACCACCCGCAACGCCGAGAGCATCTCGCCCCAATACCGTAACCGCCTGGGCGTCGAGCTGAGCCAGCCGCTGCTGCGCGGCTGGGGCGTGCCGACGGTGATGGCGGCGCAACACGCGGCGGAGCTCGAGCGCGAGGTCGCCCGCGGCAACGTGCGCGGCGTCGGCGACGACGCGCTGCTCGAGATCGCGCGCGCCTACTGGGAACTCTACGTCCAATACGATCTGCTCAACCTGCAGCGCGGGGGCTTCGATTACTTCCAGAAGCAGATCGACCGTGCGCGCAGCGCGCGCCCGCGCAACGCTGACGGGATCACCCGCGCCTACGAGACCCTGATCGCCCACCAGCACAACGTCATCGCCTACACGATCCAGTACATCCTGCGCGGCGAGCGCCAGCTCCTGGCGCAGATGTACCTGACCGACGGCGGCCGCCGCGCGTCGATCGCGCTCGATCAGCGCATCTTCCCCACCGATCGTCCGGCGCCCCAGCCCGAGCAGCGCTCGCTCGACGAGCTGATCGCGCGCGCCTATGCCCGCCGACCCGAGGTCCGCGCGGCCAACGACAAGCTGCGCGCGCAAGAGCTGATCGTCGCCGCCGAGGGCAACCGCTCGCGACCCGCCCTCGACCTCGTGCTCAACGCTGGCCTCGCCTCCTTCACCGGCGAGGGGCCGCGCGGGCGAGCCCGGCCACGATCTGGTCACCAATCTGCCGCACCCCGATATCAGCGGGCTCTACGGTAACGCCTGGGCGCAGGTCTTCCAGGGCCGCATGCCC
Organism: Pseudomonadota bacterium; assembly: GCA_016702545.1. Lineage (GTDB taxonomy): Bacteria > Myxococcota_A > Polyangia > JADJTL01. The sequence goes on from JADJDT010000028.1 coordinate 10,972, forward strand.
TATGTCGAGGCGGGGCTGCGCTTCGAGCTGCCGATCGCTGCCGGGGTGCGCCGCAACAAGCTGCGCGAGGCGGAGATCGAGCGCGATCGCCTGCGCGTCAAGCTCTGGGCGCTCAAGTCGCGCGTGGCGCTCGAGGTGCGCGACGCCTACATGCGGCTGCAGCATCAGGGCCGCATGCTCGAGATCGCGCGTGACGCCTTCGACCGCGTCGCCAAGCAGAAGGACCAGGCCCTCGAGGAGGCCTTCGCCGGCCGCGGCGAGGTCGGCCAGCTCCAGTGGGCCGAGGAGTTCGTCGGTCGGCTGATCGGCGGCCCGAGCTGGAGCGCCAAGGACTACATGATCGTCCAGGCCGAGCTGTGGCGCGCTCTCGGCGAGCTGCGCGACCAGCTCGGCGTGAAGTAGGGCCCACCCGGCGTCGTTCCACGCGCGCCGTCCTTCCGCCCGTTCGGTGCTGAAGCCCCGCTCTTGTTGAGCCTCGTTCGTCATGATAGATCATGATTGCTCATGAGAGAGCGTCAGAGCGGAGGCGTACGATGCCTGCAGTGCAAAAGGTGGCGAGCTTCTCCACGACGATGAGCAAGTCTACCAAGGACCTGCTCGAGCGCTTCTGCAAACAGCGCGGCCTGCGCATGAACCACCTGGTCGAGCAGGCGATCCTCGAGCACCTGGAAGACGAGATGGATCGCGAGCTGATCGAGTCGCGCGAGCTCGAGCCCCTGATCGAGTGGAAGCGGCATGGCTGAACGGCGCTACAAGGTCGCCTTTCAGCGTTCGGCCTTCAAGGAGTACCAGGCGCTGCCGAAGCCGATCCGCGCGCGGGTCGACGAGGTGCTCAGCGTACTGAGCATCAACCCGCTCTCGGAGGTCTTGAAGTTCAAGAAGCTCCGCGGCAAGGACAATCACTACCGCGTTCGCATCGGGGACTACCGCGTGATCTATGCCGTGCAGGGCGACGTGCTGCTCGTGCGCGTCATCCGCATCGGCAACCGCAAGGACGTCTACCGCCACTTCTGAAGCGAGCGGCGGGCCGCCCGGCGCCCCATCCCACAGCGGTCCAGCAAGGCCGTCGACCGTCGTCCTCGGAGACCGCTGGGAAATGTCGCGAGCCGCCCGAGCGCAAGGCGCGGCGAGCACCGGAACGGAACGTACGGGCTGGTACGTGAGCACCGGAGCGCAGCCGCAACGCAGCGATCGGGTGGCGCAGCAATTTCCCAGCGGTCTCCTAGCGGCGGCCGCCCACCCGGGCGCGCGACGCGGCCAGACGCTCGGCCAGCTCGTCGGCCGTCAGCGCCGCGTATTTGGGCGGTAGCATGCTTCGGTTGGAGGCCTCGTAGACCGCCAGCAGCTCCATGTAGCTCAACATCTCGAGGTCGCGCGCCGGCAGGTAGTCGGCGACCGCCCGCTGGAAGTCCTCGAGCGTCGGTCGATCGCGGCGTCCCGCCGAATCCGCCAGCGAGGCGGCCAGCAGCACCACGCCCTCGAGGTCGGCGTTGGAGTAGCCGACCAGCGGCGCGACGATCGCCTCTGCTTGCGCCCCTAGCTCGAAGTCCAGCGCGAGGTGGTGGCGTGCCAGCAGCGCGCTCAGCACCGGCTGCACCTCCTGCACCGTCTGCGGGTAGAAGAAGGGGATCTTGCGGTCGAGGCGGCCGGTGCGCTTGATGTCGGTGTCGAGCAGGTCGGGCCGGTTGGTCATCAGCACGAAGAGGATGCGCCCGCGATTGCGCCCGTCGGACATGAACTCTTTGAGCCGCGCGATCACGCGGCTCTCGGTCCCGCCGTCGGCGCCCGGGTTGCCCCCGGCGAGCGCGCGATCGACCTCGTCGATGAAAACGATCACCTGACCCATCGCCGGCAGCAGGTCGAGGATGCGCTGCAGGTTGGCCTCGGTCGAGCCGACCCACTTCGAGCGGAAGCTGCCGAACTTCACCGCCGTCAGCCCGGACTCCTTGGCGAAGGCCTCGGCGACGAAGGTCTTGCCCGTGCCCATCGGCCCGACGAAGAGGAAGCCCATCGGCACGCGCGCGGTGTCACCGCTGCGGATCGCCGCCGCCACGCGCCCGAGCTCGCGCTTGACCTCGTCCATCCCGCCGACGGCCTCGAAGCCGTGCCGCGGCTCGACGAACTGGAGCAGCCCGGCGCACTCACGCTCGATGATCTCGCGCTTCTGCCGCGTCACCAGCGCAACCATCTCGCCGAGCGCCTCGCTCGCGCCCGCCGCGACCGGCGCCGGCGCGGGCGCCACCAGCGCGCGGATCTCCTCGGGCGGCATGCCCTTGGTCAGCCGCGCCAAGCCCTCGATCCGCTCGGCGCTGGCCCCCGCGCCGAGGAGCTGCGCCAGGTAGCGCTTGCGCTGCTCGACGTTCGACTCGACGTCCTGCGGCGCGAGGATGGTGCGGATCTGCACCAGCTTGAGCCCGGCGGTGCTCTCGGTCAGCGTGGTCCGGGCCGCCGCGTCGAGCAGCGGCAGCAGGTGCGCGATCAGCGCGCGCCGCTCGGCCACGCCCGGCAGGGGCAGCGCGATCGAGGCCACGCGTGGGTTGTGCGCCAAGCGCGGGTGCAGCTCGCTGACCGTCTCCGTCAGCAGCACGATCAGGTTGTCCGCCTGTTCGACGGCGGGCAGGGCCGCCCAGCGGTGCAGCGTCACCAGCGCTGCGCGGTCGGCCTCGCCGTAGAGCGCCAGGTCACCCGCGGGCGCCAACATCTCGCCGTACTCCAGCAGCAGGGCGAAGCGGCTCTCGGTCAAGAGCAGCCGCTCGAGCGCCGGCAGCACGCGCTCGCGACTCCGGCTCGAGAGCAGCTCGTCGAGCCCGCCGAGGCCCTCGCGGCGCTTGGCGAAGCGCACGCCGGTCGCGCTGTTGTAGAGCGCGATCGTGTCGCGGCTGGGTCCCAGCAGCACCTTGCAGAGAAACTCGTCCAGCGCCAAGGGCTGCCCCTCGTGCAGCACCAGGTCGTTGACGTTGCCGTGCAGGATGAACTGGTAGACCTCGCCGCGCAGGTAGCGTCGCCGCAGCTCGCTGGCCCAGGCCGGCAGGTCGTTGCCGTGCGCGTCCGCGCCCTTCGCACCGGCCGCGCCCTTGGTGTCGGCTGCTGCCATCACGCCTTCCTGACTCGCGCTCGCGCGCAGTTGCTCGGCCACGCCCGCCGCCTGCCGCACGGCATCGACGCCATCGATCAGCTCGTCGAGCCGATGCGTCAGCTCGCCTGGGCTGTGCATCGAGACGATCTGGTCGCCGAGCAGGTGCAGCGTGTTCTCGATCAGGTCGAGCTGGCCGCCCGCCTGCTCGACAAAGGTGCGGATTTCGCGCAGCCGCTCCTGCCGTCGCAACACGACCTCGAGGTTCTTCTGCGCCAGCGCGCGCTGCGGCCCCTCGGCCTCGCCCGCTTGGCGCTCGTAGGCGCGCGCCTGGTGCTCGAGCGTCGCCAGGTCCTGCGCCGCGAGATAGGCGCGAAAGCGCGCGGCGGTCGTCGCCAGCTCGACGAAGTCGTCGACGATCTGGCGCAGACGCCGGAGCTCGCTGGCGAGCAGCGCGCGCTCGAAGCGCGGGTTCTGCTCGGCCAGCCGCCGAATCTCACCCTCGCGCGTGATCAGGCGGTCGCAGCGCGCGCGCTCGGCCCGACCCAGCGTCTCGAGCAGGGCGGCGCGCCGCGCCAGCAGCAGCTCCCGATCGCGCGCATCGAGCCCGCGATCGACTCGCCGGCGCACGCGCTCGGAGCTGGGTGCGTAGAGCATCCACAAGGCCTCGGCCCCGGCACCGAAGGCCAACAACCACCACTGCCCCGTCAGCAGCGCCGCCGCCGTCACGCCGCCGAGCAGGCTGTAGTTGTAGACGTTGTGAAAGAGCCGCCGCGCGTAGGTCGCGGTCGTCCGCGGCGCCACGGGGCCGCTGCCGCCGGGGTCGCTCATCGCGAGACCGTCTCCGCGCTGCCCGGCAGCCGCGCGTAGAGCCGCGCCAACAACGCCTGCTCCACCGCACGAAACTCGGGGGCCGCCTTGAGCGCCGGCGTGCGGTCGCCGAAGCTCGGCACCTCGACGCGCTCGACGATGCGCGCCGGCCGGGGCGTCAGCACGTAGCAGGTGTCGCCGACGTACACCGCCTCGCTGACATCGTGCGTCACCAGGACGATCGTGGCGTCCTCGCGGCGCGCGATCTCGAGCAGCAACGTCTGCATCTCCCAGCGCGTCTGCGGATCGAGCGCGCCGAAGGGCTCGTCCATCAGCAGCAGCCGGGGCCGGTTGATCAGCGTGCGCGCGATCGCCACCCGCTGCTTCATCCCGCCGGAGAGGCTCTTCGGGTAGAGCTGGCGATAGTCGTAGAGGCCCACGAGCTGCAGGTAGTGCTCGACCTGCTCCTGGCGCTGGGCCTTCGGCACCCCCGCCAGGCGCAAGCCGTAGCCGACGTTCTCCGCCACCGTCAGCCAGCCGAAGGACGTGTACTGCTGAAAGACCATGCCGCGGTCGCGGCCGACGCCCGTGACCGGCTGGCCGCCCACGCGCACCTCCCCACGGGTCGGCCGCAGCAGCCCGGCGACGCTCTTCAGCACGGTCGACTTGCCGCAGCCCGAGGGGCCGAGCAGCACGACGATCTCGCCGACGCCGGGCTTGTCGGGCACCTGGAGGTCGATCCCACCGACGGCCTCGATCGCCGCGCCCTCGCGCGTGACGTAGCTGACGTGCAGCCCCGCGAGCTCGAGCTTGAGCGGGACCCCCGCCGGCGTTGGCTGCGCCGCAGCGCCGGCCGCGCTCACGCGGCCTCCCGCCAGCGGAAGAGCAGCCGCGCCGCCGCTCGAATCACCGCATCGGTGAGCAACCCGATCCCGCCGATCACGACCAGCCCGGCGAAGCTCCAGGCGGGCCGGCTGTGCGTGCGCGCCAGCTCGACCATGTAGCCCAGGCCGTGCTGCGGGTTCACCGCCTCGGCCAGAATCACGTAGGTCCAGGCGATCGCGTTCATCACGCGGAAGGAGTCGAAGATCTCCGGCAGCGCCGCGGGCACCAGCACGGTGCGGATCACCTGCATGCGCGAGGCACCGAGCGTGCGCGCGGTCTGGACCAGCTCGTCGGGCACCGCCTTGATCGCGCTGACCACCACCGGCAGCAGGTAGACGAAGGTGCCAAGGAAGAGGAAGGCGATCTTCTGGCTCTCGAAGATGCCGAACCAGAGGATCAAGAGCGGAATGAAGGCGGAGATCGGCATGTAACGCAGCGGCGCGACGATCGGCTCGAAGACCGCCTCGATCGGGGCGAAGGCGCCCATCAGGATGCCGAGCGGGAAGGCCACGGCCGCGGCCAGCGCGAAGGCCACGAGGATGCGCCGCGTCGAGATCCAGATCGCCAGCGCGAGATCGTGCTCGATGAAGAGCTGCAGCGTGCCCTTGATCACCGCGCTCGGTGAGGGCAGGAAGTCGGCCGAGACCAGGCCCCCGTAAGAGAGCAAGCACCAGGCGCCGAGGAAGAGCGCCGGCGAGACGACGGCCAGCAGCAGCCGCTGCGAGCGCCGCAGGGGCACGCGAATGGCGAAGAGGTCCTCGGCCGGAGCCGCGCGGCGGTCGGGCGCGGAGCGCATGCTCACGGCGCCGCGAGGATGACCTTGATGTCCGTGCGGCGGTTGAGCTGCCGTCCGGCCTCGGTCTCGTTGCTGGCCACCGGCTGGTTCTCACCGTGGCCGATCGTCTGGAAGCGCGCGGCCTGCAGCGAGGGGAACTCGCGCACCAGGTAGTTGCGCACCGCCACGGCGCGCCGCTGCGAGAGCGTGAGATTGACCGCTGCGCCGCCCGTGGCGTCGGTGTTGCCCTCGACCCGCAGGTAGGTGTTGCCGAAGGCGACCATCGTCTCGCCGAGGGCATCGAGCACGAAGTTACTGCCCTCCATGATCGTGTCGGAGCCCGGGGTGAAGTGGATCTGGATCGTCTTGTTGATGATCGCCCGGTCCTTGAGCGAGGGCGCCTTGGCCGCCAGCTTGGGCTCCACCACCTGCTGGCCGGTGTAGCGCGGCGCGAGGCTCTGCAGGAAGCGGGTGTCGACCCAGTCCTTGGCGTCCACCGGTCGCGTCACGAGCCCCTTCTTGCGCCAGATGATGAACGCCGTGTCGAAGAGCGTGGCGAAGTGCGAGCGTCCGCCGCTCAGCCCGTAGAAGGCCGCGTTGTCGGCGTAGGGCGTCAGCTTGAGGCCGGAGAGCATGCCGCTGACCGTCTCGGCGTCGAGCTTGAGCGCCTCGCCGACGATCAGCTGGCTGGACGTCGGGTCCTCGCGCAGCAGCTCGATGCCCTGCAGCCAGCCCTGGACGAAGGCCTGTAGGCTCGTCGGCGCCTGGTCGATCAGCTCCTGCCGCGCCACCAGCGTGTCGGCAATGACGTGCGTCGCCGCCGCCGTCGAGATCAGCACGTGCGCCTCGCCGCCGCGCGCGGCCACGGCACCGGAGAGGTCCGGCTCCCAGGTCACGGCCGCTTCGACGCGCTTGGCCTTGAACATCGCCGCCGCCGCCGGCGCGTCCTGCGTGAAGACCAGGCCCTTCTCGATCGCGGCGCGCTCCTCGCCGCTGAGCCCCGACTGGCTCAGCAAGAAGAGCAACAGGAAGTGCGAGGGCGTGAACTGCGTGCAGGCGATCGTCTTGCCGCGCAGGTCCTCGACCGACTTGATCGACGACAAGGCCACGATGCCGTCGCCGCCGCGGCTCCAGTCCTGAAGAATGATCGACTTGGCCGCCACGCCGCTCTCGCTCAGCAGCGAGGCCTCGCGCGCCCAGTTGTCGACCGTGTCCCACATCAGGTCGATGTCGCCCTTCTTGAAGGCCGCCAGCTTGGCCGCCGGGTCCTCGAGCAGCACGAACTTCACCGCCAGGCCGAGCTGCTTGCTGTAGAGCGAGCGCTCGCTCGGCTCGAGCCCGCGGTTGAAGACGATGCCCGGCGCGTGCCCGGCCCAGGTGTTGATGCCGACGACCAGCGGCCGCGCCAGCCGCCCGCCGCCGACGGTCGCCACCGTGACCCCGGCTGCGGTGGCGTTACGCGCCGGGTCGGCCGGCGCGCGGCCCAGCGCCTCGAAGTCGCCCTTCGACACCGAGTCGGCCGGTCGCGTCGCGCTGCCCGCGGCCGGCGCCTCGCTGCTGCGGCCCTCGGTCGCCCAGTCGCGCACGCGCCCGCTGAAGCGCGCGTAGCCGACGTAGGCCAGCACCGCCAGCACGATTACGGTGACAAAGAACTTGGCAAAAGGGTGGGCTCCGGCCCCCCCCCCCGCCGCCCCCCCCCAAACCGCCCCCCCGCCGCCCGGGGGGGGCGCGCCCGGGCCCGGCCGGGGGGGGCGAAGGCGTGAGCTTCATCGATCGCGTTCCGTCGTCCTGCGGCTCGCGCGCGCGGCGGGCGGCGCAGCAATTTCCGCGGTCTCCTACAGGGTGCGCTGCGCACCCTGCGCGCGCGCCGCCTTCAGCTTCTCCCACTCGTCGCCGGCGGTCACGCTGCCCGCCGACTGCCGCAGCTTGGCCAGGCGCGTGTCGAGATCGCTCGACCCCAGCTCCTGCCCCAGATTGGCCTCGGCGACGGCCGTCTTGATGTGGTCGCGCACGCCCTCGAGCGCCTTGACCTCGGCATCGACCGACAGCCCTTCGAGCTGCTCCTGGATGCGCAGCCGCGCCTGCGCGCTGGCGAGCTTGCCCAGCATCCGATCCTTCTCCGCCTTGAGCTTGCCGATCTCGCTCTGCACCTGCAGCAGGCTCGCCTTGGCGCCATCGGCGTCGCCGACCGCCTGGCTCAGCTCGGCCTCGAGCTCGGCGATCTGCTCGACCAGCGCCTGCTTCTTCTGGATCAACACCAGGCCGAGGTCCTTCTGATCGGTCGCCAGCGCGGCCCCGAGATCGACCTCGACCTGCTTCAGCTCGGTCCGCGCGCTCTCCAGCCGCGCCGTCAAATCATCGCGCCGCCGAATGATGCCCGCCGTCGCCTTCTTCAGCGCCGCGAACTTCTCCACCATCGCGTTGATCGCATTTTCGTAGGCGATCTCCGGATGGCCCTTCTCGAGATCCGAGACCCACAGGCTGAGAAAGCCGCGCCACAGATTGTAGAGACGAGCGCCGATGCCACTGGCCACTGCTGTCCTCCTCGCGGGGCGCACTCCGTCCCGCACGGCAACGCCGCGCCGGCCCGGGTTCCCGGCGCCCGACGATAACGATCGCCCTCCAGGGTGTCAAACGCGTCCGTTCCCCGCTTCCCCCCGCTCCCGGCCAACGCGGGCTCTTCCACGCGGTCGACCGCTGGCCAGGCCCTTGCATCGTTCCAAAGCGGGCGGAGTCTGCAATGGCGTCGCGGCCTGCGGTGCGCTAGGGTCGCGAGGCCGGCGCAGCTAGAGTGGCCGCGCGGCGAGGAGGCGGGAGATGGCGAGGGATCGAAGGCGTGTGAATGGGCTACGGAGTTGGATGCTGGTCGCCGCCTTCGGCGCGTCGCTCGTACCCGCCGGCGCGGCGGCAAGAGCTGCTGCTGCCCCGCAGCGCGCGCAGGGCCAATCGGGGGTCATGGGCAGCGCGCTTTTCGGCGCCTTCATGGGGTTCAATGGAGGCAGACAGGTGACGGCAACCGTGCGGGTGCCCAAGCCGGGCCGCCTGGCCCGGGCTAGTCGGCGCGTTTCTGGAGGCCGGACCGGCTACCAGACCCAACATGTCACCACGACGCTGCGGCGAGCGCACGCCGCCAACCTCGCGGCCGCCGCGCCTGGCTGGAGCGGGGCTCACAGCACGGGGATCCGCGTCACAGCTGGGTTGGCAGCGGCTACGCTCGGCGTCGCCGGCGGGCTGATGGCCGTGAGCGGTTGGGTCCAACTCTCCTGGGCGGCGCTGTCGGTGGCAGCTCTCTTCGACCTCTACCGACAGGTTGCGGCCGTACGGGCAGCGGCGCCAGAGTTCTCACTCTGGGCGGCAGCGAAGGCCGTCCTTGGCACCGTAACACACGCCTTCGCCCCAGCCCCTGCCGAGGTGGACAGGGCGCGCGCGGCAACGCTCCAGATAGCGGACCAGAACCAGATCGGTGTGTGGGGAGCGCTGGCCGAAAGATTCGGGCTTCAGCGCGCCGCTCCCTGAAGGACCTGGCACCTCTCGCCGCGCCCCCTGTGTCTGGACCGCGTCAGACCCGCCCTCTCCTCTTCGCTTCGCATGACCTCACGTTCCACCGGCCGCGAGCCAGCGCCGGCGGCTACTCTAGCCATCCACCTCTCCGGATTTCGGCGAGCCAGGCGCCCGCGGGGCGGGCCGTCGGTGCACCGAGGGCGGTGTCGGCGACCGATACCGCGTCGCCGGCCACGAGAGGCCAACCGTAGCACGCTGGCCAGTGCGGCATGCGGACCCGTGCGGCACGCGGACCCGTGCGGCACGCGGACCCGTGCGGCACGTTGGCCGCCGGACGCGGCGTGCGGGAGGCGGCTCGCGGAACGCTGGCCCGCGGCGGGGAGAGGCGGCGGTGGCGGCGAGGAGCTTGCGGGGTTCGAGACGCTCGGTGGTCCTAAACGCCGGGGGGCGGAGGCCAGCGGCGGCGGTCTCTCTCAAGGAGTTTGCGACGTATGGCTGGTCGCGTAGGCCTGCGGGTCGAGACCCAGCCCGCCCAGCATCTGGGTGGTGTCTACCTGGAAGGCCGTCACGAACGCGGCGCCACGGTCCCCCGCTCCGAATCCGTGGGCGGCGGCGCGATCGAGCCAGAAGAGCGGCACCGCAGGGTCGCTCAGGGCCCGCAGATCCTGGGCGGCGCGCTGCTCGTAGGGCCCGAGCGCCTTGCCGACGCCCTCCACCACCGCACTAATGCCCTTGGTCTGGAGCGCGGCCACCGCCGCCTGGCGATAGGCCCGATGCTCATTGCCAACCGCGAAGCCCTGGGCCAGCTGGCTGATCACGGTGTCTAACGTGAACTCCGCTCCCTTGGTGACATTTGTCGCGCGCTCCGAAGCCTTGGCCCCGGTGGCAATGCCCTTGCCACCGTAGGCCTCGGCGTTGCCGCCGTAGGCCGAGAGGCCCTTCAAGTAGGTCGCGCGCAGGTCCACGAGCTTTCCGTTGGCGCGAAGCGCGACGACCTTGGCGACGATCGCCGCGCGCCCCGCGTCGTCGGTCTGGAGGCCGCTCGCCTTCAGCACCTGGCCGAGTTCAGCCTCAGGGGCGCTGAGCAGCAGCTCGAAGGTGACCAGCCCCGCGACGAGGCCTTGCCGGGTCTGCCCGAGCGTCGCGCCAAGCTCAGCCGAGTGCGTAGCCAGGAGCGTCTTCCTCTTGTCTGCCAGACTGGTCCGAAGGTCGCTCGAACCCTCTGCTCCTAGTACCAGCTCCGCCGCCCTGAGCAACTCGGCCCGCACACCCGCCTCCCAAGCCGGCGTTTCCTGCTCTCCCTGCCGCGTCCGGGCCGCCAGCTCGCTCAGGCGCTTGGCGAGCTGCTCCGGCATCGAGCGCGGCGCCGAGGCGCGGGCAGCCGTCGCCTCACCTTCCGGCCCCTCCTCGCCACAAACCAGCCGGGCATCGCGCTCGCCGAGGAAGGCCTGAAGCTCCACCATACAGGCCACCCGCCGCGCCATCCGCGTGGCGACCTCACGGTCGTTGGAGGTCGCCGCCGCGCTGCCTTCGAGTGAAGCCAACCAGGTCTCGGCCTTGTTGGCGAAGCCCCGCGCGTGACGCGCCAAGATCCGGCTGCGCTTGGGCTCGCTGCCAGCCCCCGCGTCCTGCCCTTCGGCCCCGCCCGTCAGCGTCGCGAGGTGATCGAGCAGCTCCAGGTGCCGATTCACCGCCACTGCATACTCCGTCTGCGTGGCCCGCGTCGCCCCAGCGCCGCGCACGCGCAGCCCCCAGTAGGCGACCTTCATCCAGCTCCCGGCGAGCGAGAGCCGGGTCTTGAGCCTCCCCGTCGTGAGCGGTGCCCGCTCACCCTTCTCAGCCCGGTTCAGCTCCCCGGTCCCAGATGAGTTCGCCTCCGCCCGCGCCGGCGCCGGAGGCGCCGCGACGAGTAGCAGCGCGGCCAAGGCACCCAGCACCATCTGTCGCCCAATCGCGTGATGTGTGGCGTGATGTGTAGCGTGCCGTCCGGCGAATCGAGCGAATTGCATCGCTTCCACTCCTCTGCTCACCGCGCCTACGAGGCGCCGCGGCTTGCTCCGACCGACTGGCTTGCTCCGACCGACTGATCGTGCCGGACGACTCCGGTCTCCCGGCTCCGCCCGGCGACCGCCCTCGAGCGGCCCCTCCCGCCTCTCAGCTCCCCGCACCCGCCGCACCCGCCGCGGCCGCGCGCCGCTTCCGTTCCCAGCTCTCCTGTAGCGAACGCACCCAATCGTCGTAGGCGCCCCGGGCGCGACTCGCCGCCTTGTTCAGCCGCCCACCCGAAATGCCGTCCGGGAAATCCCAAAGAATCTGCTTCGGGAAGGCCAGCCCCTCCCGCAGCATCTGCCTGACGTACTGCGCCTGCAGCTCGGCAGCGGAGGCCGGCTGCGGCGTGAAGTGCAACGACTCGAGCACCTTCGCGCTGGCCAGCGCCGCCTCGGTGCCGACGAAGAGGCGGGGGCGCTCGCGGGCCAGCTTGCCCGCCAGGCCGAGCCCGCACTGGTAGACGATCTCGGTGCCCATCAAGGTCCAGAACGCGGGCATCCAGCCAACACCCAAGGTCGCCATCTTGAGCATGAAGAACCAGTCGTTGATCTGCTGCAGGCCCGAGGCCGTGCCGCGACTGATCACGCCCTTGGCCTCGAGCTGCCCCAAGCCACGGGGTGCCATACCCCCGAAGACCGAGCCCACCATGTTGTTGACGAAGAGCGACCCGAGGAAGTCCAAGCCCCAGGGGCCGCTCACCGTCTCCGGATTGGCGAGGTGACCGAAGAGCCGCTGCACGCTCATCGCGATCACGCCGTTCCAGAAGAAGAAGGCGCCCGTCGCCTTGGCGCCCCCCTCTTTCTCCATGCGGTTGATGCCACCGCGCATCATCGCGATGAAGGGGCCCCAGATCGTCGCCTGGAAGGCCTCGAAGCCCGCGGCCGCCAGAAACAACATCGGGCTACCCGCATAGGCCGCCGCAAAGATGCCGATGGCGGGCGCGAGGCCCAGCAGGTACTTGTTCAGCACCCCGCCGATCAGCTCGACCTCGTTGGGCACCACGAAGGACTTGGCGATGCTCTTGACGGCCCAGGCCGTCCCCGTCACGGCCTCCTTGCCCCAGTAGCCGAGCGCACCCGCGAGCACCGCCGCCGTCACCTCGCCGACGCCCAACGTGGCGAAGGAAACCCCCACCATCGCCGCCGCCGGCAGCCAGCGCGTCGCGAGCTCGTGGGCCAGGTCCCGCGGCTCGGCCTCGCCGCCGGCCGCGGCCGCCTTGCGCGCCCGGGGATCCCGGCGGAGCAGGCGGTCCAGCCAGCCCGGCTCACGTTCCCCGGCGTCATCGGGACCGGCCTCCGCGCCGCCCTCCGTCGCCTTCAGCTCCCGGTCGTGCATTTCGACCGCTGAGCTGTTCAACTTGCCCGGACGCGCTCCGGCGGCCACCAACACCGCGGCCGCCTCCCGAAGAGCCTCGGGCGACAGGCGTTCGTTGCGGTCGTCCTTGGGGTGAACAACCCCCACGCGAATTGTCGCGATCTGCTCGGGCGTGTAGCCCTCTTCGTGAAGGGCCCGCTGCAACTCGCCGACGGATACCGTGCGGTAGCGCTCCCCGTGGGGACCGGGCCGGAGCCGAGAGACGACGACGTGGGTGCGGTTGGGACGGAACCCAGGTCGCTCCTCGAAGTGAGCCCCTGCCTCGCGGCTCCCGCCCCACCAGCTCTTCGATTCGGATCCTCTCGCGTAAACCGAAGCGGGCAGCAACGCGCCGAGGGCCAGCGCTCCCGCAACCAAGGCCCCACGCCAGAAGCGCGCGCGGCCGGGCGCTCCCGCCTTCAAGGAGGAGGTGCCGAGGCGATTGAGCATTCGAAGCCGTTGCGCCGTCGATTCACGCATGCGTACCGCCACTCGTTGGTCTGCGCACCGCTTCACCACCGTGCCGATCAAGGAGCCACCAAGGGGCGTCCCACATCGACGGGAGAGGGCGGAGCCTCACCTACACCGCCCCAGAGTTCGCACATAAACCCCCGCCTCCGCTGCGCAAAGCTGAATCCACCCACCGCCCCAAAGGCCCGAAGAAGCACGCCCCGTGCCACACCACCCCAGCCTCCCACGTCCCAAGATCCACGATCCCCACCCCGCCCCGCCGCCCCCGCCACCCTCCGATTCACGGACACCCGGCAACTCCCCTTGTCGCCACCGGGCGGCAGCGGCCGCCGCAAGCGACCCTGAGAGCCCCCCGGGTCACTCACTTCTTCCGGGGGCGATCAGCCGGCACCGGTGGCGCCGGAAGCCACACGAAGAGCGCGGCCGAGCCGCCTTGGAGCTTGTAGGTCTCACCGGGAGCGAAGGTAGGGATCCCGCCCTTCGCCTCGTCGTACCAAAGATCCGCCGTCAGTCGGGGAAGCTGGAGCCCTTGGTTGGGCGTCTCCACCATCAGGTCCTGCAGCGGCCACCGGGTCTGGCTGGCATCCGCGACGAAGCCCCATCGGCCACCAGGAGCGGCCGGTTGTGGCGGAGCCGGCAGAACGAAGCCCACTGAATCGGGTGGTTGGCTCCCCAGCCAAAGCTGCGGCGCGCCCTCCGTCACATCACCAGACGCCCCGTCCCCCCGCAGCTCCTTCCCGTGGACGAGCCGCCCGAAGGCCCGCGCGCTCCTCCAGTCCGCTCCATCGCCCATCGCCCGACCCGAGGGATGACACCAGGTGACGTCTCGCGCGGTGTGAAACTTCTCCGGCTGGAGAAGCCGTAAATGCCGGCTGCGCCACTCGTTCAGAAGACCGACCTGAGCCCGGTGGGCCTCTGCCTCTGGGGTAGGCCGTAGCTCCGGTCCGGTGGGGTCGGTGTAGCCATTGGAGGTCTGCAGCGGAAACGCCCCCAGGGCGTCGGTCTGGTTCATGAGTGGAGGGCCGACAGAAACCATGGCCGTGATGAGGTGTGCCATCACGTTGAGACGGCGTGCTGCCGCCACCTTGGGACTATCCGTGCGGCCCGGTGGTCCCAGCGGGTTCGGAATCAGCGCTTCAGGCGGCGGCCCTCCACCGGCCTGGTCCGCCGCGTTCGCGGGCCCAGCGTAGACGGCCGTCGCACGGACCGGCCATCCATCGTGCGTGCTGACTTGAGAGGCGCCGAGGGGCCGCCCAAAAACTGCCTCGGAGCCCGACATCACGTCCGCGAGGTCGCCTGCGGCGGAGCCGTCACCCCGATAGAAGAGCCTCGTCCGGTTAGCATACCGACCGTTCCATTCCACACCCCCGGGAACCCTACGAGTGAACGCACCCGTGTGGTCATGGTCCCCGTCCGGACGACCGGGCACAGGTACGTCGTGCGGCTCGAAGATGAAGCCCATGCGCGAAAGCACCGGATCCCGCTCCAGCAGCTGGAAGAACTCGTGGTTCCGGTCGAAGTCGCCCTTTCCGTTCCTTGCCGCGATCAATGCCTGGTCCAGGCGGAACCCCAATAAGGGGGTACCATTGGGCAAGAAGCCTGAGTCCGTTGAAGACGTAGTAGCCGCCTAATCCACTCGACGTATCTACTGCGTTCAAGCACCCGGAAAAGTCGAGATACTTTTTGGGATTGCCCGGGTGTAGACGGTAGGCCTCGCGGTTGCCTAGGAGCTTCAGCGATAACGAAATGCCTGAGAAATCGCCCTCGGCGGTGTGGGCAGGCGCCACGTCCGCGTACACGCCCATACCCCAGACTTCGAGATCTCGAAGCAGCCGCCGGAACTCGACGGGGCCATACTGCGGACCGCGCGAGTCGTCGATAAGCTGTGGATCGATCGCGATGCCGAAGTTGTTATATCCCCATATATTCGGTCGCTTGAGATGCCGTTCATTTGCGGAGATGAATGTCGGCATGAATTCCAGATCAGGAAAGCCCAGGGTCGCCAGGTAGGAAATCACGGCGGGAGTACCCATGGCCCTTAGCGTCCCGGGCCGAATTCCGGTCATAGCGAGTTGCCGACCAAGGGCGGAGGTCAGGGTCCTCGGGTTCAATTCAAGAATGGCGGTCGGTACAGGGCGGCCCGTAGCGGTAAGGCGTCCCGCTCGGAGAACGCGCCTTTCGCCGGACGAGCCGCCCGAACCGTCGGTCTCATGATCAACGACGACGCCCTTTGGAACCCAGGGCCCGCTGTCCACCTCGCTCATTTCCCTCTGAGATCGATCTCCCAGAGCGAAGGCGTAGGGCCTCGAGTCGGCTTTCGGCCCCGTGAGAGGCGGTACCTGAATGGTGTGCGAGGCGGCGGCGGCGAGCAGAGGAAACACGACCTTGTGCGCATTGTACGTGTCTCCCTTGTCGGGATCCCACGGTCCCGAGACACGATGGCCGTAAAGGTCGCCGGGGCGCACTCCCGGGAACACCCCCGAGAAGATCTTCTCTCCCGTGGGAAGATTGCCGACTTGCGGAATCTGACCTATCGCCGATTCGGTTGCGCCCGTCGCCTTGGGGAAAATAGAGAAGTACGCAGCTTCTGCACGAGTCCCGCACACCAGCGTAACGTTAACCGCTTGCATCCCGTCAGGGGTGCGCAGGACGGTCACCCCCGGCTTCGTCCAGTCTCCAGGACCCGCCCTGAGCAACTGGGCGCTCGTTGGCCACCACGACGGCCTCTTGCTTGTCGGATCGCTGGCGAGGGCACTGCCGGGTGCCTGCGCTAGGGCGAGCAATGCGCCCGTGGCGCACAACGCAACGAATGTGATGGGCGATGTGATTGGCGAGGTTCCTCGTATGCGGTCGGCCCACCGTAGCATCATCAAACCCCCGTCAGCTCCTGCGCCCCGCAATCACGCGTGCTGCCAGGTCCTGCTGCAAAGAACATGCTTGGGCAAGTCACGCGCCGCGGCCACGAGGCCAACGGGCACGACGCAGGTCGTGTTGGCTCTTGTGACGTGGCCGAGGCAGGCGCCGTAACAAAGGGACTGCTCCGGAGTGCGCGCAAGAAAAAGGCGACCGCGCGAGGAACTCTGCCATCCAACGCCCAGGCGGCGCGGCGGCGCACCGCTGCCTTCGACTTCAGGTGATTACTCAGTGGGCATAGGGGCTCGCAGCAGCCGACGTCGCCGCGAGCGCCACGATGCCACCCCCAGGGGGGAGAACGTAATCCCCCGAAGCGGGCGCATATTGACGATTAGTCCTGACTGCCCACGAAGCGCCCGTGCCCAAGGGGAGACGCGCCGGTTTCTCGCCACCATTCGCCGCAACCAAAAGCACCAGGGGATCGGCGTCCGGCGATTCACTCGTGGGTCCAGTCCTGGCACTCCTGGGTCCAGTCTTGCCGCCGTTGACGCGAAGCACGATGCCCCTAAGGTTCTCGCCGTTTGGGGGTGAGAGCTTAAGCACCTGGACGTCCTGCCCGTTGTGGCTCTCAAGGAAACTTCTTAGCTCGTGAGCGGCAACCTGAGCCTCGGGCGAGCCGGTGGGAGTGAGCCGTTCGTGGATGAATCGGTCCACATTGGCACGAGCACCGTCTTGAGATCGCGAACCAAGCTGATCGGTGTCCCCTCACGACTTCCCCATTCGTGGTCAGCGTGATCTGCTCGTGGGCACTTACGGCCACCGCACCATATGCGCCCCCCTGCACGTCAGTAGTGACCCCCGGTCGGACGCGCCACTGATGTTCCGTTTCTCGGTCAACAGTCGGAGGCGGCGCCCCCGCACGCGCTTGGCCAACATCCGCGTGGGGGACTTTCCCAAGCGGAATTCGGTCAACGGTCTCAGCCGTCAGAAGGCCACTCCCGGGACGTCGAGTCGCACCATCGACCACGCGTCGCAGCTCGAGGGTAGGGATCCCACCCGAAGGCCCCGGAACCCATGCCATTCCGAGCGCTTCCCCGGCGGGGACGGAGGACACGAACATTTTTTCGAGCGGTCCCAACACGCTTGGGTTCGCGGTGGCTGCTCGCAGTGGATTGACAACACTATCGACCGCACCGGCCACATGAATCATCCGCGCGACATGCCGGCCGAGAAACTTGCGCACGGGACGTGGCATGGCGCGCAGGGCGCCCGATTCGGCCCGCAGGAAGTCAGCAATGAGCTTCTGGGTTCGCCCCATGTTGCGCAGGTTCGTCAATGGCAATCGGGCTTCGCTTTCGATGAGTCGGGCATGGCGGTCCATGGCCCGCGCCTCGATTCGGCCCGGTGCTCCGACGAGAAGGGCTATCAGCGCGAGCGGGGAAGAGGAATACGCCAGCCGGATCCTGTACGAGCCCAAGAGCGCCAACCACGACCTCATTCCCACACACCCCCCCCGGACGCGCTCATGCGACATGGGTTTGCTCCGACCTTGGCGTGACTGTTGAGACCGTTGGCGACGACCGCACAACACTGAAGGGAAACGAGGGCTTTGCTGGGAGGACAGAGGGCTGGGCCCAGGGGGCCGATGCGTGGGCCGGCGGTGGAGCGTGGTGGATCCCGGCTTGGCGCTGCATGGCAACGCACCCTCCGGGCGCGGTGGGCGCGCCGGAGCGGGATCTTCTCAAGAACAAGGCCAAGCTCGTCACACTCGGGGCCTCGGAAAAGCTGTTATTGAATCAAACGGTTGCGATCGACCTACATGTCATGCTACGGGCGCGTAGGAACGTACACCGCGCAGCGAATACGAGAAGCCACTCTCCAGGAATCGGAGGGTCGTCCCAGCAGTCGTGGCGTCCCAGTGGACCCGTCGGCGCTGCGAGGACAACATTGCAGTGACATTGCAGTGACTTTCTCCCGCGGCGGCTCCGGAGGCATTTCCGGAGCAACGGGGCCAATCGTAACTGAATCGCCGTGGAAACCACAAAAATGTCGTCGCCGCGGCTCGTCCCCACCCACAGCGGGGCGTTTTGCCAGGTGGTCGAGCCACCGCTCTCGGCGCGGCTGAGGGGCACTGGCGACTTGGTGCGACATCGGATCCCATCTGCGACTGCTGTGCTACATATGCTGCAATGTATCATATGTAGCTGAAATCAATGAACAAATCGGACTTCTTGGGTACCATGGGCGCTTGCGGGGTGTCAACTGTTTGTGACGGTTTGGTGGCAAATAGCGTTCGCGGAGCGACCTGGCGGTAGCTCGCGCGTGGGGCGCAAGGCCACACGGAGAGCAGAAGGGTACTCGGAGGTCGGAGGTCGGCGCGCGGAAATCGACGGGGCGTTATGCCCGGCCCGGGACGAATCGGTCCCGGGCGGAGCGGCACGCCTTCAGCCGCGCCCGGAGCCGGGGGCCCTACTTGAAGCGGGTTGCCCTACCTGAAGATACGGCGGAGGAAGTGCTTGAGGGCGGACCAGGAGGCCTGGTCGGCTTTGGCGTTGTAGACCAGGGGCAGGTTGAACTGCTTACCGAGGGCGTCGGCGCCCGGGTTGGTGAAGCTGTGCTTGGCGCCGCGGTAGCGGATCAGCTTGTAGTCGACGCGCGCGGCCTTCATCTCCTGCTCGAACTTGGCGACCTCCTCGGCCTTGACGAAGGGATCGTCGGCGCCGGTGCAGACCAGCACCTTGGCCTTGACCTTGCCGAGCTCGGCCGGTCGCAGCGCACCGAGGCTGCCGTGGAAGCTCGCCACGCCGCGCAGCTCCATCCCCGCGCGCGCCATGTGCAGCACCACCCCACCGCCGAAGCAGTAGCCGATCGCGGCGAGGCGCGTGCGGTCCACCCTGGGGTGCTGGGCTAGCAGCTCGAGGGCCGCCTTGAAGCGCTGCTCGGCGACCGGGAGCTGCGCCATCAGCGCGGCCGAGAACTTTCCCGCCTCGGCGGGATGCGTGGCCTGCTTGCCCTCGCCGTACATGTCGATCGCCAGCGCCACGTAGCCGAGCTGGGCGAGCTGCCGCGCCCGCTCGCGCGCATAGTCGTTGTGGCCCCACCACTCGTGGACCACCAGCACGCCGGGGCGCTTGCCGGGGAGCGCGTCGTCGTAGGCGAGGAAGCCCTTGAGCGTGGTCTTGCCAGCCTGGTAGGCGACGGGCTCGCCGACCACAGCCGCCTGCGCCGCACCGCTGAGGGCCAGGCCGGTGAGCACCGAAAGAACGAGAACCGTACGCATGCCGAAGCTCCTCGTGACGGAAGGGCCGCGCTAGGGCGCGGGATGGGGGGGACGGCTTAGGTCGTCGCTTCGAGCGCGCTGAGGAACTGATTGAGCCAGCGCGCCGAGGCCTCGCTCATCGAGGTGAAGCGCACGCCCATGCCGGGCGGACGGCCGCCCTGGCCGGCGGCATCGGCGACCACGTGCCGGACGAGGCCATCAAAGGGCATCACAGGCTGCCCCTCGGGCAGCAGATCGACCTTGCACGGCGTGCCCTCCGGATCGAGCAGGTCGGAGGCGATGTAGACGCCGCCCCGGCTCAGGTCGCGGACCGCCCCGTGGAAGGTGAGCTCACTGCTCGCGTACAGCACGGGTAGGTCCACCCGCCAGCGCTGCTGTTGGCGGCGGTCCTGATCCACGGCTTGAAGGGGCTGCGTCGGCGCGTTGGGGTGCTCGCGTGGCCAACGATGGCTGCAGGTCGGACAGACCGTGTCATTGAACGAGACGGGCGTGCGGCAGCGCGGACAGTGCTGCAGGCGCACCGTGACGATTCGATACTCATCAATCGAGACCGGCTCGTCGAACTGGACCACGGGCAAGGCGTTGGGCGGCGTCGGGGTCTCGCGCCGCACGGTGCCCGGCTTGAGATCAGTCCACCACAGATCGTCCGACGGGGCGGTCGTGCGCCCGGCCCCCATCGCGACGGCCGTGGGATCCGTGACGCTCAGCGTGTCCTCTTCGCCTTCGGTCTCCTCGGGCAGGCCGATGCGGACCCGCATCCTCCGCTGCCCGATCTGCAGCAGGTCGCCGTCGGCCAGCTGACGCTGGCTGCGCAGCAGGGGCTGGTCGTTGATCCAGGTGCCGTTGCTGCTGCCGAGGTCCTCGGCCAGCGCGCGATCACGCTCGACGACGATACGCAGGTGGTCGCGCGACACCGTCGGATCGTTGAAGCGGACGCGACAGTCGATGCCCCGCCCCGCGGTGCTCTCGCCCTGGGGCAGCTCCACGAGCTGCCGCTCGTACTCGATCCAGACGCGGACATTGCCTGGCACGTGCACTGGCCTTCACCTACCGTCTTGATCCCGTTGCCGTCGCGGTCGCCGGACCCGCAGCACGCTCGGCGGCGGCCAGGCAGACCACGGACGGGCCTGAGCTGCGCCGCTCGCCGACTGCCTCGACCGAGCTCGAGGCGCGAGTCTACAGGACAGCGGGGCGTCGGGCCAAGCGGCGGGCGCCCGCGGCGCCCACGCCGGGCAGCCAAGGCCGAGTGGCCGTGGTCGTCCTCAGCCGGGAGGCGCCAGGGGTTGCGTCTGCACCGAGAGCTCGTAGCGCCCACCGCCCGCGACCCCGTCGACCACCACATAGTAGGCGCCGGCGGCCGCCAGGGGCACCTTCAGCAACAGCGGCGTGTCCGCCGCGCCCACCGCGCAGACCACCTCCGTGGTCGCCTCGGCACAGGGGTCGCGCCGCACGTAGACCACCGGCACGAAGCCGTGGGCTCGCACCTCGAGATCGAGGGCGCCGACTTGGGCCGGCAGCCGGTAGAGGTGCACGCGTTCCGGCTGGAGCGCGCCGCCGCAGCTCCCCACCAGCAGCCCCGCGCCGCCGTCGGCGGTGGTGCCGCTGGCGAAGCCGTGTTGCGTGGTATCGACCGCGGGGACGCCGCTGCCGCAAACCTCCGGGTAGGCCAGCTCGTAGAGCCACGGACTGCGACGCAGCACCGCGGCTTGCCCGACTGAGACGTCGAGCGAGCCCCGCGCCAGGAACGCTGGGAACATCAGGTTGCCGCGGTCGGGACAGCTCGCCACGGCCGTCCCCGCGGCACAGGTCGGCGTGTCTCCCAGCAGGTCGAAGGCGCCATCACCCTCGGGTTGACTGGTGTGCCAGAGGCCGAGGTAGTGGCCTAGCTCGTGCGCCGTCAGCGCGCCCATGATCTGCACGTCCGCGTACCTCGAGAGCACGACCCCGCTCGAGGGCCGGCCCAGCAGGCCGGGCACACCGGGCACGACCCCGGCGAAGCCCGCGGCGAAGTCCAGGCTCTTGACCAGGAAGAGGTTGGCGGCCGTGCCGTAGCGCCCGCCGTCGGTAGCGCCGCTGACCAGGGCGCGGGCCTGCTCGCCGCCGCGGACGTCGTCTGCGCTCGCCGGCAGGTCGGTCCAGCGCACCTCCCCCAGGGCCACGCCGAAGCGGTCGCGGTAGAGGCTGCCGAGTCGCGCCAAGACACCCTTGGCGTAGTCGCTCTCGAGCGCGGTGGCCGCGGTCAGCCCAGTGCCGGGCGCGACGTGCAGGTTGAGGTCGAGCAGGCCCCCGCCCGTGCGCCGTCGAATCACCACCGCAACGCGCTCCAGCGCCCCATCCACAGGCACCAGCGCGTGGTAGACCGAGGGCTCGAAGGTGCCCAGGGAGAGCTCGTAGCTGCCCGCCTGGGGCGCGACGCGGGGATCGTCGCCGCCGGGCAGGAGCAGCGTCGCCGTGCCGAGATAGTTCGAGGCACGAAGCAGCGCGGTCGCGGGGGCCGCGCTGTCGAGCAGCACCGTGCCGTCGGGCGCGGTCAGGCGCTGAACGCCGACCCGCAGGCCCTCCAGGTCCTCCGCCACCACGGTCGCCGACACCGCGTCGGCCCCGAGCTCGAAGCGCAGCGTCGCGCCGCCGGCCGCCGGCGTGGTCAGCGGCCCGAGCTCGACGACCCGCAGCCCGGGCTCGGGCAGGCAGAGGTCGTGGGTCAGCGTCAGCTCACCCCGCCGCAGCTCGCCGCTGCCGCAGCTCGTCAAGGCCGGGCAGCTGCCGCAGGGTTGGCTGCAGGTACCCGCATGGCACAATCCGCTACGACACGCGTTGTCGTCGGTACAGGCTTCGCCGAGGAAGCGCTCGGCGGCCGCGGGGGCCGGCGCGCAACGCAAGCGCAGCGCGGCGGCCGTCTCCTCCGGGGCGCGGCCCGCGCGCGGCACGCAGACCTCGCTGGTGGCGGCGCAGGTCGCGGCCTCGCCGCACGGCTGCACACAGACGGCGCCCTCGCCCGCGTCGAGGCAGGCGCCGCTCAGACAGTGCGCCGGGTGACCGCAGCTCGCTCCCAGGGCGGCGGGCGCCGGCAGGACACAGCGGCGCTCGCTGCCGCAGACCTCTGGTAGCAGACAGTCCGCGGGCCCCTTGCAGCGCCGTTCTCCGTCACCACACCCGACCAGCAACAGCCCCGCGAGGCCACCCGCGAGCCAGGTGCTCGTGGTCGCGGCGCGGCCGCGGCGATCCGTCCCCCATGCGTGCATGCTCCACCCTCCGCCGCCCTCTCTGCCACAAGCGGCGATCCGCTGCCACTGGATCATGCGGCGCAACGACAGCCCCCGACGCCCGACGCCCCAACTTTCTTGACGGGCGTGGCGGAATAAAGCGACCGTTAGCAGCTCACCATCAGGCACGCTGTCCCCGAGGCGAGGATTCCGCCGATGAACGGCAAGGAGCTGCTCAAGCAGGTCAAGGCAGCTCCTTGGGCCAACCCCAAGGAGCTCGAGGTCTTCCTCTACGCGGTCCCGCCCGAGGCGGTCACGACCCACGAGGTCACCGAGCTGATCGAGTTGATCTGCCATCAGCGCCTGGCCAGCGACCTGCGGGCCCACAAGCTGCGCTGCGCGGCGTTCAAGCAGCTCGCCGCCGCGGTCCGCTCGCCCGAGCTCTTCCTGCCGCTGGTGCGCGCGATCAAGCGCGCCGACCCCCAGGCACGCGCCGTGATCCTGCCGCTGCTCCCGCCGAACAACAGCCCCGCCGACCACGGCGAGCTGGTCGAGCTGCTCCGGTCGCCCGAGGCGGAGCTGCGCAAGGCAGCCAGCTCGGTGCTGCAGCAGATCGCCACGCCGGGCGTGCTGACCGAGCTCGAGGGCCTCGCCGGCGCCAAGGGCTTCCCCGGGCGCGCCGAGGCCGCCGACATCGCCGGGCGGGCCGGCGGACCGCGCGGACTGGCGCTGCTGCAGGCCGTGGTGACGCACGGAAGCTCGCTCGAACGCGCCCGCGCCCTGCGCCACCTCGGCGACCCCAGTCAGATGCAGGGCCACGCCGCGCAGGCGCTGCGCGCGATCCATCCCGCGCTGGTCGACGACGACGCGCGCGTGGTGGCGCAGGCGATCGAGGCCTATGCTGGCCTCTGCGAGGAGCCGGAGTACTTCGAGCACCTGGCGCCCTTCCTCTCGGCGGCGAACGTCGAGCTGGTGCGCGCGGCGGTGCGCGGCCTGCGCCAGTTCTCGACCCCCTCGGCGATCTCGGCGCTCAGCCGCAAGCTCTACTCGGGCCCCAGCGCCGTGCGGCTCGAGGTGCTCAACGCGCTCGAGGCGATCGCCAGCAACGAGATCCTCGCGCCCTTGGTCGAGGCCCTCGGTCACAACAGCGCTCCGGTGCGAGCGCGGGCCGGGGAGATCCTTTCCAAGCTCGGCCGCGCCGGCAAGCTCGACGTGCCGCGCGTGATCATCTGGCTGCTGCGCAGCACCAAGGTCCAGGTGCGGCGGATGGCGGTCGAGATCGCGCGCGCCGTGCCCGACCCCAACGCCGAGCTGTGGCCGCGGCTGCTGGACTACCTCTGCGACGAGGACTGGTGGGTGCGCGAGCGCGTCAAGGACTCGGTCGTCGCGATGGCCGGCACCCAGCTCACGCCCTTCATGGGACGCTACCTCAAGCACCGGCACAAGGCCCTGCGGCGCTTCGCCGTGGATATCCTGGCGCAGCTCAAGGACGCGCGTGCGCTCGGCGCCCTGGTGGCGACGGCGCGCGAGGATGATGATTGGTGGACGCGCGAGCGGGCGATCGAGACCATCGGCCACCTCGGCGACCAGCGCGCCGTGCCCTATATCGTCGACCTGATGCGCCGGGACCAGGAGGTCCAGCTGGTCTGCCTGCAGGCGCTCGTGGACCTGGGGGCGCGCGCCGCCGCCCCCCAGGTGGCCGAGCTGCTGGCGGGCAAGGACGTCGACGTGCGCGTCGCGACGCTCAAGGCGCTCGACGAGCTGCAGGCGATCGAGACGGCGGCGCAGGTGCAGCCGCTGCTCAACGATCCCGAGCTCGTCGTGGCGCGCAAGGCCAAGGAGGTGCTGCTGCACTGGAACATCGCCCTGGCCGGCGAGGACGCCACGGCGCTGCAACAGGCCACCTCGCTGCTCGACCGCATGCTGATCGCGATGGAGCGCGCGGGGGCCGACGACCTGATCCTCAGCGCCGAGCGCCCGCCCTGCGTCAAGAAGATGGGGCGCGTCACGCCCCTGGCGGAGGCGGCCTTCAGCGCCAAGGAGGTCGCCGGGCTGCTCACGCCCCACCTGACGCTGACGCAGGTCGAGGAGCTGAAGGACCTGCGCGACGTCGACTTCTCCTACGAGGTCAAGGCGGCGGAGCTGCGCTTTCGCGTCAACGTCTTCCAGCAGCGCGATGGGCTGGGGGCGGTGTTCCGCACGATCAAGGGCGAGCTGCCGGCGCTGGAGAAGCTCGGTCTGCCGCCGGTGGTCGCCAAGCTCGGCGACCTGCGCGACGGGTTGGTGCTGGTCGGCGGCCCGACCGGCTCGGGCAAATCGACGACGCTGGCCGCGCTGATCGATCACATCAACCGCACCTCGCACCGGCACGTGATCTGCCTCGAGGACCCGATCGAGTTCGTACACGCGTCGAAGGAGAGCCTGATCAACCAGCGCGAGCTGGGCACGCACACGGCGACGTTCAACACCGCCTTGCGCTCGACGCTGCGGCAGGATCCCGACGTCATCCTGGTGGGCGAGATGCGGGATCTAGACACGATCAGCTTCGCGCTGACCGCCGCCGACACCGGCCACCTGGTCTTCGGCACGGTCCACACGGCGTCGGCCGACGCGGCGATCGATCGCCTGATCAGTGCCTTTCCGCCCCGCGCCCAGGATCAGATGCGCTTCACCCTCGCCGAGAGCCTGCGCGCCGTGGTCTGCCAGTACCTGATCAAGCGCATCGATGATCCAGGCCGGATTCTGGCCTGCGAGGTGCTGCTCAACAACGACGCGGTGGCCAACCTGATCCGCAAGGGCAAGGCCTATCAAATCGCCTCGGTCGTCGCGACGGCGAGCGATCAGGGCATGCAGGCGATGGACACCGAGCTGATGCGGCTCTATCGCGGCGGCGTGATCAGCCTCGAAGATGCGCAGATGAAGGCAATCGACAAGAAGGCCTTCGAAGAGGCTCGCGGAGGCACGCGCGGCGAGGCGGCAGCGCCGGGCGAGCCACCGCGACCGGGCCCGCCCACGGCCGCACCGGCGGCGGCGGCCCCGGCAACGCCCGCCGCCGGAGGGGCCACGGCCCGCCGACCGGCGCCGGCGGCGCGCTGAGGGCTCGTGACAAAACGAGTCGGTCGACTGTGGCTGCCGAGGCGCCCGTGCGGCGAGGCGCGAGGAGGGCGCGTACTGCCTGTACGCAACCGACGAGCAACGCAGACGCGCGGGATGGATCGGCCGCTCAAGTTGGTAAGATAATTTCGGCCAGCCTCCTGAGGCGCGAGGGAACGGCAAGTAGCGATGGCACGGATCGATTCCTTTCTCGAGCTGGTGGTCGACCAGAAGGCCAGCGACCTGCACTTCCATGCGGGCAAGGCCCCGTTGATCCGCCACAACGGTGACATGATCACCCTGCCCTTCCGCGTCCTCACCGAGACGCAGGCGCGGCGCTTCGTGCTCGAGATCATGACCAGCAGCCAGCGCGAGCTGTTCGCGCAGCAGCGCGAGATCGACTTCATGTACGAGCTGGAGGGCGTGGGGCGCTTTCGCGCCAACGTCTTTCACCAGCGCGACGGCATGGGCGGCGTCTTCCGGGTCATCCCGCCGGGCGTGCCCTCGCTGCAGTCGCTCGATCTGCCGCGCACGCTGCGCGCGCTGATCAACCAGGCCAACGGGCTGCTGCTGGTGACCGGCCCGACCGGCTGCGGCAAGACCACCACCCTGGCCGCGCTGGTCAACGAGATCAACTCCACGGCGCAGCGGCACATCATCACGATCGAGGACCCGATCGAGTTCATTCACGCCCCGATCAAGAGCGTGGTGACGCAGCGCGAGGTCGGCCGGCACACCTACAGCTTCGGCAGCGCGATGCGCTCGGCGTTGCGCGAGGCGCCGGACGTGCTGGTGGTCGGCGAGCTGCGCGACGAGGAGACGATCTCGCTGGCGCTCAATGCGGCGGAGACGGGCGTGCTGGTGGTCGGCACCCTGCACACCAGCGGCGCCGCCAAATCGGTCAACCGCGTGATCAACGCGCTGCCGGAGGAGACGCGCGAGCAGATGCGCGGCGTGCTGGCGATGCTGCTGCGCGGCGTGGTCTCGCAGCAGCTCTGCCGCCGCGCCAATGGCGAGGGCCAGGTCGCCGTGCTCGAGGTGCTGCTGCAGAGCTGGGCCGTGGCCAACATGATTCGCGAGAACAAGATTCACCAGATCGAGGGCTACCTGCAGTCGGTCAACTTCGAGAAGACCAGCATGTGCTCGCTCGACAACTGCATCATCCAGTACGTGCGCGACGGGCTGATCACGCTCGAAGAGGGCGCCTCGGTGGCGCATTATCCCGATCAGGTGCGCAGCGTCTGCGGCGGCTTCAGCCCGGAGGAGTGACCGGTGGCGGGGGATCGCGATCATCCGCGGAGTGCCGGCGCCGGACGCGGGCGCAGCGCCAAGAGCGAGGTGGACGCGGCGGTGCAGGCGCACCTCGCGGCGGGGACGCCGGCCGAGGCGGCCGCGCTGCTGGCGCAGTACGCCCGCTACGAGGACGCCGGCCGCACGCTGCTCCAGCATCTCGGCGTGGCTGCTGAGCAGGTCGGCGAGCTGGACGAGCCGCGCCGCAAGCTGGCACGGCTGGCGGCCAGCTACCTGGCCAAGACGGCCGCCGCGCCGCTGGCCGTGCAGATCTTGATCAGCCTGGGCGACCCGGTGCGGGCGGCCGAGGTACTGGAGCGGAGCGGCGACCTGCTGGGCGCGCAGAAACTGCGCGAGCAGGGCGTGCGCCGCGGCGCCGGGCGGGGCGGCGGGCAGGCGGTCCACGCCGTCGGCGGCGAGGCGGTCAGTCGCGACAAGGCGCTCCAGCTCGAGCGCGCGGGACAGCGTGAGCTCGCGGCGCAGGTCTATGTCGCGCTCAAGCAGTACGGCGACGCCGGCCGGGTGATGCGCGAGCTCGGGCAGCCCGCAGCGGCGGCGAAGCTCTATGTGGAGGGCCATCTGCCCTTCGAGGCCGCCGTCTGCTACCTGCAGGCGGGCGACACCGGCAAGGGGATGGAGAACCTCGTGCGCGTACCGCGTGGCGACGCCCGCTATCGCCACGCCGCGCGCCTGGCGGTGCAGGTGGCGCGTCAGCTCCAGCTGCTCAACTTCCAGCTCGAGCACTTCCTGAGCGACTTCGTACGGCAGGGGCCGAGCGACGAGCAGGAGCGCGGAGCGTTCTTGCAGCTCGCGGAGCTATATCTGCACCACGATGCACCGGACAGCGCCAAGGAGGCGCTCCGCCGGCTGCTCGATCGCTTCCCCGGCGACACCGATGCGCTGACGCGCCTGCAGCAGATCGAACAATCGTCACGCCGCTCCTCGGCGTTGATGCGCCACATCGGCGAGCAGGACAGTGACTTCTTCGCCGGACACGGTCGCGGCAGCGCCAGCGAGATCCTGCCGGGCCTGCCCGCCCTGCCCGATCTGCCCGGCGGACCGATGGTCGGCGCGGCCGGAACGCGCCTAGGGCTCGGCGCGCAGGGACTGACCGCGGCGCCCGTGCGGGGCGCCGCGCAGGCGGCCACACCGGCTCCGGTGGCCACCGCGGCTCCGGGTGGCCGCGGCGGCTCCCCGGGGCCACGCTGGCTCGCGGCGCCCCCGGGGCGGGGAGCGCGGGCGCCGATGCGACGAGAGACCTGGACGTCGTTGCCGGCGGGCCCTTGGCGCTCGGCGGCGTGGTGGCGGGGCGCTATCGGCTCGATGGACAGCTGGGGCAGGGCGGGATGGCGGTGGTCTTCAAGGCCTTCGATCTCGAGCTGGAGGAGTCGATCGCGCTCAAGGTCTTTCTCGGCGAGCAGCTCGACCCGGGCCTGCAGGCCCAGAGCCTGGCGCGCTTCAAGCAGGAGCTCAAGCTCAACCGCCAGCTCGCCCATCCCAACATCGTGCGCCTCTACGATATCGGCCTGTATCAGGGCCATCGCTACCTCAGCATGGAGCTGCTCGTCGGCCGCGGGTTCGACGAGCTGATGGGCGCCCCGCTGCCGCTCGGCCAGGCGCTGGCCTACCTGCTGCAGCTCTGTAGAGGGTTGCAGGCGGCGCACGAGCGCGGCGTGGTCCATCGCGACATCAAGCCACAGAACCTCTTCGTGACGCAGGACGACGTCGTCAAGGTGATGGACTTCGGCATCGCGAAGGCGTCGGAGACCAATAATTTGACGCGCCCCGGCATGGTCGCGGGCACGCCGCGCTACATGGCACCCGAGCAAATCACCGGCTTCAGCACGGTCACGGCGGCGGCTGATCTCTACAGCGTCGGGGTCGTCGCCTATCAGATGATCGCGGGCGTACTGCCCTTCGACCACGAAGAGATGATGCCGCTGATCATGAAGAAGCTGAACGAGCAGGCGGCGCCGCTGCGTAGCCACCGACCGGAGGTCCCGCCCGAGCTCGACGCCATCGTGCTGCGGCTGCTGGACAAGGATCCCCGCGAGCGCTTCGCCAGCTGCAGCGAGCTGGCCCTCGCCCTGCAGACCCTTCGGCTGCCCCGCTCCGCCTGAGCACACGCCCGGCGCCCTGCAAGCCGCCCTGGGGTACCGCGCGAGCGGGAACCCTCGGGCTCATGGCCGCACGCGTCATGGCCGCTCGCCCTTCCTGCCGCTCGCGGTTGGTGGTAACAAGCGTCCCAGCGCGCGCGCCCGCGCGGGCGCGCGCACCGATCCACCCGTGACTTTGACCGAGAGACGCAAGGAGAGGGGAGCGATGACCAGCCAGCCAAGCGCAAGACACCGCCCACGACGCCGCCTCGGGGCACTCCTACCCCTGAGCGCCGGTGCCGCGGCCTGCCTCGCCCTGCTGCCCTCGGCGCTGGCCGGCGGGACCGACGTGATGAGCCTGCCTGAGGACACGGGCGCCACGGCGTGGATGCTGACCGCGACCGCGCTGGTGCTGCTGATGGTCCCCGGCCTGGCGATGTTCTACGGCGGCCTGGTACGCGCCAAGAACGTGCTGGGGACGATGATGCACAGCTTCGTCGCGATGGCGGTGATCGGCGTGCTGTGGCCCGTCTGCGGCTACGCGCTCTCCTTCGGCACGAGCCACGGCGGCTGGATCGGCTGGGACTCGGCGAAGCTGCTGCTCGGCGGCATCGACGACACCTGGGTGCCGATCCTCAAGGGCACGCGCCGCATCCCCGAGTACGTCTTCGCGATGTTTCAGGGCAAGTTCGCGATCATCACCCCGGCGCTGATCGCCGGCGCCTTCGCCGAGCGCGTCAAGCTCAGCGGGTATGTCGTGTTCATCACGCTGTGGAGCCTGCTGATCTACTGCCCCTTGGCGCATATCGTCTGGGGTGGCGGCTTCCTCACCGGTGAGGCTATCGACCTCGCCGGTGGCACCGTGATCCACATCTCGGCCGGCGTCGCCGGGCTGGTCGCCGCGCTCTTCCTCGGCGCCCGCCAGGGACACCCGCGCATCGCCATGCACCCCAACAACCTGGTGATGACGATGATGGGCGCAGGCCTGCTGTGGGTCGGCTGGTTCGGCTTCAACGCCGGCTCGCAGGTCAGCAGCGGCCTGGCCACGGCCCAGGCGCTGACGATGACGCAGATCGCCGCCGCCGCCGGCGCGCTGGGCTGGGTGCTGATCGAGGCGGTGGTGCACCGCAAGTCGACGGCCCTCGGCCTGGTCTCGGGCATCCTCGCCGGCCTGGTCGCGATCACGCCCGCCGCCGGCGACGTGCGGCCCCTCGGCGCCATCGCCCTGGGCCTGATCGCGTCGCTCTGCTGCTATCTGGCGATCCAGCTCAAGAACCGGCTGGGCTACGACGACACCCTCGACGTCTTCGGCATCCACGGCGTCGCCGGCATCATTGGCGCGCTCGGGCTCTCCTTCTTCCTGCGCAGCACCCCGGCCCATGGCGTCGCGACGCAGCTCTGGTACCAGACCAAGGGCGTGCTGGTCTCGATCACGGTCTCCGTGGTCGTCACGCTGGTGCTGCTCGTGCTGGTCCAGAAGACGATCGGCCTGCGCATGGACGCCGGCGACGAGATGGCCGGCATGGACCAGTCTCTGCACGGCGAGCGCGGCTACGACCTCGGCGCCGGCAGCTAGCGAGGGCACCGCGCGGGGTGCATCACCGTCATCGCTCACGGGGGAGGTCCCATCCCCCGCGACGCCAGGCGCGTGGTCGCGGCGGGGCCCCTGCTGCCCCATCGGCAGTACCAGCTCCTCGACTGGCTGCGGCGCGCGGGGACCCTACCGGCGGGGGTCGAGCCCGAGCACGCCGGGGCCCGGGGCGCTTGGACCCCGGAGCTCGACGTGGCGGCCTGGCGGGCGCTGGCTGCGTCCCCAGCGGCCGTCGTCGCCGTGAGCCTCTTCGATGCCACACGGGCCACGATGCTGGATCCCTCCGGCCATTGCCGCCTCCCCTTCAACCTGCCGGGGTTCTGGGAGGGCGATACCGGACACCATCCCACGCCCTGGCTCCCCTTTCGCCAAAGACCACCCCGTCGACCGCGGACGCGCTCGGTGCGCAGTTCAAGGCGCTGAGCGCGCTGGTCCAACGTTAAGGAGGCTGGCCGAAATTATCTTACCAACTTGAGCGGCCGATCCATCCCGCGCGTCTGCGTTGCTCGTCGGTTGCGTACAGGCAGTACGCGCCTTCCTCACGCCTTGCCGCGCGGGCGCCTCCACCGCCAACCTGGCAAGCTAATTTCCGCAAGCCTATTATGAAGCTTCACGCCGCATGCTTGATCTGCACTTCGCAACCGAGCTGGCCGAGGCGCCGCACGAGGCGGTTGATCACCTTGGTCTTATCCAGGCGGTCGAAGTGGTCGTGCCCGAGGTCGCGGTACTCCGACGCCGTCGCGGAGCATGTACGCGGCGGTCAAGATGGAGGCGGCCACGGCGAGGATGGCCTTCTGGGTCCGCGCCGGGCCTTGAGGCGCAGGAACTGGCTGCGCAAGTAGCAGTCCTTCTTGCGGGCAGCGGCCCATGCTGCGGTGACGAGGGTCGTCTTGAGCCAGGTGCCGCTCTTGCGTACCCTGGTGGAACGTCGCTTGCCGGCGCTCTCGTCGTTCCCGGGGCACAGGCCGGCCCAGGAGACGAGGTGCCCCGCCGTGGGGAAGCGCGACATGTCGGCACCGATCTCGGCAACGATGACGTGCGCCACGACGTCACTGATACCCGGGATCGTCTTGAGCAGATCGACCGCGTAGGAGATCGGTGCCAGCGCTTTTCCCACAGCAGCATCGACCTGCTCGAGCGCCGTCTCCAGCGCCGCAATAAGGTCGAGGTGCAGCTTGAGCAACGTGCGATGGTGGGCCGTCATGTGGCCACGCAGCGCCTCGATGAGCCTGCGCGTTTGTTGCGAGCTTTGCCCTTCGCGAGGTCGGCGAGTCGCTCGGGATCGTCTCGCCGTCGATGATCGCCGCGAGCATTGCACGGCCGCTCAGGCACAGCACGTCGGACAGGACGCTGGCGACCTTGATGTTCGCGGTCTCCAGCACCTTCTGGATGCGCAACGAGTGCTGCGAGATCTCGCGCACGAGCTGCTTGCGGGTGCGGGTCAGGTCCCGCAGCTCCTGGATCTGCGCGGGCGGGACGAAGCTGTTGCGGATGAGGCCGTGCGCAAGCAGGTCGGCGACCCACATCGCGTCGTTCACGTCTGTCTTGCGGCCAGGCACGTTGCGGATGTGCTGCGCGTTGGCCAGCACGAGCTCAAACTGAGCCTCGAGCAGGTGCCAGACCGGCTTCCAGTAGACGCCGGTGGCCTCCATCGCGACGTGCGTGCAGCCGAAGGACTCCAGCCAGTCCGACAGCTCCAGCAGCTCGCGCGTGGTGGTTCCGAACGTCCTCACCTCGTGTGCCTCGGAGGCGGTGACGCATCGGACGCAGGCGACGACCGTGTCCTTGCGCACGCCGAGCCCGGCGCAGCGGGGGTAGAGCACCGCATGGGACTTCCTCCTGTCAGCGGCGCCGGAGGAGCCTCGTCATCGAATTCCTATTATCCGCGCCCACGGCCTCGCGGCCGATCGACGCAATCCAGGGTGCTCGCAGGGCTCCGGTCCAACTCCTAAACGGGCTCGGGGCACCAAGACCAAACCGACCTCGTTCCCAGCGCACCTGCGCATCGTACGCCCACACGCAGGCCTTGCGAACGAGCATCCGCTTCATCCACCAGGGTCGGCCGCTGCGGCCGATGGGCAACTATTATGAAGCTTCACGCCGCATGCTTGATCTGCACTTCGCAACCGAGCTGGCCGAGGCGCCGCACGAGGCGGTTGATCACCTTGGTCTTATCCAGGCGGTCGAAGTGGTCGTGCCCGAGGTCGCGGTAC
Organism: Pseudomonadota bacterium; assembly: GCA_016702545.1. Classification (GTDB taxonomy): domain Bacteria; phylum Myxococcota_A; class Polyangia; genus JADJTL01. The sequence goes on from JADJDT010000028.1 coordinate 43,508, forward strand.
TCCGACGCCGTCGCGGAGCATTTAATACGCGGCGGTCAAGATGGAGGCGGCCACGGCGAGGATGGCCTTCTTGGTCCGCGCCGGGCCTTGAGGCGCAGGAACTGGCTGCGCAAGTAGCAGTCCTCTGCGGGCAGCGGCCCATGCTGCGGTGACGAGGGTCGTCTTGAGCCAGGTGCCGCTCTTGCGTACCCTGGTGGAACGTCGCTTGCCGGCGCTCTCGTCGTTCCTGGGGCACAGGCCGGCCCAGGAGACGAGGTGCCCGCCGTGGGGAAGCGCGACATGTCGGCACCGATCTCGGCAATGATGACGTGCGCCACAACGTCACTGATACCCGGGATCGTCTTGAGCAGATCGACCGCGTAGAGATCGGTGCCAGCGCTTTTCCCACAGCAGCATCGACCTGCTCGAGCGCCGTCTCCAGCGCCGCATAAGGTCGAGGCAGCTTGAGCAACGTGCGATAGGGGCCGTCATGTGGCCACGCAGCGCCTCGATGAGTCTCGCGCGTTTCTTGCGAGCTTTGCCTTCGCGAGGTCGGCGAGTCGCTTTGGGATCGTCCTCGCCGTCGATGATCGCCGCGAGCATTGCACGGCCGCTCAGGCACAGCACGTCGGACAGGACGCTGGCGACCTTGATGTTCGCGGTCTCCAGCACCTTCTGGATGCGCAACGAGTGCCGCGAGATCTCGCGCACGAGCTGCTTGCGGGTGCGGGTCAGGTCCCGCAGCTCCTGGATCTGCGCGGGCGGGACGAAGCTGCTGCGGATGAGGCCGCGCAGCAGGTCGGCGACCCACATCGCGTCGTTCACGTCTGTCTTTGCGGCCAGGCACGTTGCGGATGTGCTGCGCGTTGGCCAGCACGAGCTCAAACTGAGCCTCGAGCAGGTGCCAGACCGGCTTCCAGTAGACGCCGGTGGCCTCCATCGCGACGTGCGTGCAGCCGAAGGACTCCAGCCAGTCCGACAGCTCCAGCAGCTCGCGTGGTGGTTCCGAACGTCCTCACCTCGCGTGCCTTCGAGGCGGTGACGCATCGGACGCAGGCGACGACCGTGTCCCGAGCACGCCTGAGCCCGGCGCAGCGGGGGTAGAGCACTTGCATGGGACTTCCCTCCTGTCAGCGGCGCCGGGAGGAGCCCTCGTCATCGAATTCTATTATCCGCGCCCACGGCCTCGCGGCCGATCGACGCAATCCAGGGTGCTCGCAGGGCTCCGGGTCCAACTCCTAAACGGGCTCGGGGCACCAAGACCAAACCGACCTCGTTCCCAGCGCACCTGCGCATCGTACGCCCACACGCAGGCCTTGCGAACGAGCATCCGCTTCATCCACCAGGGTC
>JADJDT010000029.1 GCA_016702545.1 Pseudomonadota bacterium
TCTGTTTGACCTGCGTCGACGCGAGGCCTTCGAGGTGTTGCTCGGCCGCCTTGCGCATCACCGACACCACGCGGCGAGGCTGATGGGCGTTGAGGAGCTCGAGGTCTTCGACGATGAGCACCAGGTCGGCAGCCTTGCGCTTGCGATCGCCGACCGCCTTGGGCCGCGCGCTCCACCAACTCGAGCGCGCACTCGGGGGCTTCGTCTCAGACTCCTCGGTGAGTTCGGCGCTTGTGAAGCCAGCGTAAGGGGAAGCCGACGCGCCGACGCTACTTCTTGGGTCGTTGGAAGCGAGTAGAAGGTGTGGTCGGGAAAGATCCTGTCAGCGCGGCCCCGGAGCCCATGCCATTCGGTCCGACCCGTCGGGAGGATGGCGACGGTCTTGCTCATTCCCACGTCCGTGGCGACCTCGGGGGCGGCGAAGGCGAGCCGCTCGTAGAGGGTGCCCAGCTTGGATTGGGCGAGCCAATCCTCGTTGTGCAAGTCGCTCATCCGCGCGGGCATCGGCAGGTCCGGGTCGGCACGGTCCAGCACATAGACCTGTTCCGGCGCGCAGACAAACTGATTGAGCACGACGGGGGAATGAGTTGTCAGCACGATGGTCAGGTTGCGCTCTTCGGCCTGCTGCCGCATGGCTGCGATGAGCGAGCGGATGGCGTGTGGATGGAGGTGGTTCTCGACCTCGTCGAAGGCCACCAGGGAACCGTCCAATGCGCCCGCGACGGCTGTGAGGTGAAGCAGACCGACCAGTAGGCCATCGGCCGCGCGATTGGGAGGAAGACCGTCGGCCGGGTCCGTCGCCCCCGGGACCAAAGAGGTAAGGCAACCTCGGTCGAACTCGATGCTGCCGATGATCTCCAGGGAAAGCGCGCCGCGCCTCCGCCAGGACCCAGTCGAATTGGCCGCGGTAGCGCAACGGTGACGCCTTCCAGTTCGCCAGAACGGACCAGAGGTTGCGCCCCGTGTGATGAAGGAATACGTCCGTCGGCTCCGCGGGCTCGACACCCGTCACCTGGTGCAGCCAGTAGCCGTCGTAGAGGCGCATGCCCCGCAGCGCATCGACCAGGGGCTGCATCCACGGGGCTGAACCGCGATCCCAGAGGACCTTGGCGCAGCAGCGCAGCTCGTCACGCGGCTGAAGGTCAGTCCCCAGGCGCCAACCATCTTCAAAGATGGCTGCTCGCAGCATAGGCGCTTCCGCGCGGTGAAGCTCTTCTCCGTAGGCTCCCTTGACGCCCCGCGCCGACATCGGAAAGCGCAGCCTCCACACCAAGTCCTCGACCGCGAGCGAGAACTCCACAGGAGCGCCCTGGTCCCCACCGTGACGCTGAAACGACACACCATCGACCGCCCTGAAGGCAGAATCCTGCCCCTGCATGAAGAGTTGGCGAAGGAACTTGAGAGCAGCGACTGTGGTTGACTTGCCCGCGCCGTTAGCCCCAGCGAGGACGCAGACCCCGTCAGGGCTCCACTCGAGTCGATCAAGGACTCTGAAGTCAAAACAAGCGACGCCGAAGGCGCAACGTCGTGGGAGTCGCGGCTCAGGAGCCAAGACGATCCTGTAGCGCAGCGCGCCGGTGTCGCGGTAGGGCATGAGTTGTAGGGTTGGCATCCATCGGGTCAGTGGCGAAGGTTGAGCCGCCCACCGCAGCCCCAGTGCTGCGGCATGACGGGAGGACTGCGGCAGCAGTCAGGTGACGGTGGCAATGCCATCGAGGAGGCGGAAGAACAGGTCGAGGTGCGGCATGCCGCCGAGGAGCCGCAGGACCACGTGACGGCCGGTGCGAACGACCTGCGCCGGCAGTTGAATGATGATGTTGACGAACGTGCGGAAGTCCATGCGCAACAGCTGCTGCTGCTCGCGAAGGTGACGGACGCGCCAGCGAGGCGAGATCGGCAGCAGCAGGGCGGCCCAGGCCTTGAGCGACCAGGCCCAACGACGCTGCGACCATATAGACCCAGTTGGCGTTGAGCGTGTTCAGGCCGGCATGCAGGGCGCGGGTGCCGTTCTTGAGCTGCTCGATAAGGTTCTCCTGGTTGCAGCGCTGGTTGGCTTCGAAGACGACCTCGGCCGGGGTCAGCAGCGGGTCGTTGGTGATGTAGAAGAAGTAGCGAATCTCGTCGAAGAGCGCGAGGTCGCCTTGCTCGACAGTGATGTTCTTGCGGAGCGCGATGACGCGGTAGTCGCGCCGACACTGGCGCGGCCGGTACGTGAGTTCGACGATCTGCTCGGACGCCAGGCGCAGGTTCTTGAAGCCGCGCGCCTTGACGATGCGCTCCTTGACGTTGTCGGGCCGCCGCCGGGGACAGGTGGCGATGTGCCGTTCGCTGGCGCGGACCAGCTCGTCGTACAGCCACTCGGGTTGGGCCTCGGCGCGGTTGCGCATCGGCTCGGAGGCATCAACACCGAAGACAAAACGCACGCCGTCGTCGTCCCAGCGGTCGAAATGAGCGGTGAGCGAAAAGTCGGTGTCACCGCGCAGCAGCACCTCACCAAAGCCTGCGCGGCGGCACAGCGCCACCGCGCGGTCGAACGCCGCAGGGGCGCCTTCGTGCGACGGCCGGTTGCCGGGGCGGTTGACCAGGTACAGCGGCTCGCCCGTGTTGGCCAGCGACACCAGCAGCGGGTGGTAGCCCCAGGTCCCCTTGTGCGAGATGTCCATGCCCTGCTTGCACGCGCCTGTCGTCGGCACCATCGTGCCGTCAGCGTCGATGCGAGCCCGCTGCTTCGTCAGCGTCGGGTGCTGCTTCCAAACCGCCAGCCGCGTTTCATTGACCGCCGCCATCAGCGCCCAGATATCGTCCTCCCCGAAGCGCCGGCAGAAGTCGCCCGCCGTCGTCGGGTCCGGGATGCTCTGGGTGCCCAGCGCGGCCAGAAACGCGCTGTCTTGTCGCCGTAGCTCGATATCCTCCAGCACCCGCCCGCCGCACAGGACGTTGTAGGTCAGGTTCAGCACATGGTCCGACTCATGATAGGGCACGTGCAGCTTCAGCAAGCGCACCTGCCGGTCGATCGCACGCGCCAGACCCACGCGCCGCACCAGCTGCTGGATCGCCCCGATGCCCCCACAGCCGATGCCCTGGCTTCGTTCGGCCAGCTCGTAGCGCAGCGCTCCGCCCCGCAGCACCGGACCACCGCAGTTCACCTGACCGCCTCGGCCAGCTGCGCCTCCATTCTCTGCTTTCGCGCCACCAGGCGCCGACGTATCTTGCGCTTTTCACCGAAATGCTCCCTTTCGATGGCCTATGTGATTTCTTGCAGAACCACCTATAGCCGCTCGGATCGGGCATTTCGAGTGCTTTCTTTGCTCTTCAGCGCCTATTTATGCGCTTGATCAAGGGCTAGGTGAGCGCGAGGCACCGGGTGGGGAGGGGATCAATCAGGAAGGCTCACAGCTCCTCAGATCGGCGCGGGCGGTGTTCCCTCGACGGGGACGGTCGCCGGCAGGACCTGCGGTCCGGAGGCCGTGACCACCATCCCACGGGGATCGGCGTCCCCCACCGGCAGGCTCACGCTGCCGTCGGCGGCGGCAAAGCCGCGCGCGACCACGTTACCCTTGGCGTCCTGCACGACCACGGCGATCTGCGAGAGATCGAGGGGCGGGCAGCTTAGGCAGGGGCTGGGGCCGGGCGGGTACTCCGGGGCCGGAATCTTCGCCCGCAGCACGCCACTCGCCACCGCCGAGCCGATCACGAGCACCGGCAAGGGGCCGCTCGTGCGGAACGATACGGTCGGATCGCCGAGCAGGTTGTAGATCGTCATCTCCTGCTCTAGATCGGCGGCGCCGTAGCCGAGCGAGGTCAGATAGCCCTTGCCCGCGTTGAGCACATCGCCGAGTCGGCGCACGGTCGTAGCCGGACCGTAGGCCAGCAGGTTGGGGAAGATCGCGTCGACGAGGCCCTTGGCCAGGTCGCTGTTGATCGTCGAGCCGCTCGAACGTTGATCGCCGATCACGGCGAGGGCCCCGTCGGCCTTGCGCAGGAAGGACTCCGCCCAATAGACGCTAGCCGCGTTCGAGTAGCCGGCGCCGGAGGTCTCGGTCGACTCGTTGTCGAAGATGCCGCTCGCGCAGTTGACGCTGAGCACGACGGGGAACTCGTGGCCCGCCACCGCAACGCCAGCGAGGTTGCCGGTGCCGAATCCCGGTGTGCCCCAACCGTTCCACCAGCCGTGGTCGCGGTGGAAGAAGAGCGCGCGCCCGTCGTTGAAGGCGGTCGTCACGTCGGCTGTCGAACCGTTCCAGGGGAAGGTCGGCTTGCGCAGGTACCAGGGGACCGCCACCCCGTCGTACCAGGTGGTGGGACTGGTCGTCGGGGAGTCGCGGTAGATGCGTTGCACGTTCCAGCCGAGGCCGGCTACGTGCGCCCGGATGACCTCGGCCGTGCGCGCGAAGGTGCGGTTCTCGACGCCGTTGGTGTCGTCGTCCTGGAACTGCGCCGCGAAGCTGTAGTTGTCGTAGAAGGCATTGAAGAAGCTCGGCGGGGCGTTCTCGAAGGCCTTGACCTTGTCGACGACGACCTGGGCCTGCGCGTCGGTGTCGACCGGGAAGCGGCCGATACCGAGCAACGGCACCGAGGTGCTGCCGCCACCGAACTGGCCGTAGTACTGGTCGCCACCGTTCTTGACGCCGTCCCAACTGTTGTTGGCGCCCGGGTAGTGCGTGGGGATCAGCTCCGCGTCGCCCATCAAGAGCAGGTAGCGCGGTCGGATCCACCAGTTGTTGTAGGCGTTCTGCAGGTAGCTGCGAATCCCGGCCGCCGTCGCGCCGGTCGTCGCCGTCGACCACCACGGTGCTGAGGCCCCGGGCGATCTTGTGCGCCGCGAGGTCGTTGGCTGCCGCAACCAGGTCGGGTGCGCTGACGATCACGAAGCGCGCGCCGAAGAAGATCGGCCGAATCACGATCGGACAGAGCGCGACCTCCAACAGCTCGCGATTGAACGCCGTCGCGGCCAGCGACGACGGTGCGCGCTCGACGCGCTGGTCGAGCTCGTCCATGTCGAAGCCGGAGGCTGTGCGGAGCTGCTTCAAGCAGGGGGCACCCTTGAACACGATGTCGACGAGCAGTGAGCTGTACTGCACCAGGCGTTGTTCGCCGGCCAAATACTCGGCTGCTGGCAGCTCGATCGCCAGGAAGCTCCCGTCCTCGCTCTGCTGCACCGCACGCTGCCGCACATCCTTGAGCGAGGTGGCGCTCGCGTCGTAGAGCTTGGCGTCGAAGACGAAGCCCACGGGCTCGGCCGTCGGCGCGCCTTCGCCACCGGGGTCTCGGTGCTGCGGCTGAATCGGATAGAGCCGCGCCTTACTCGCGCTGCCATCGCCCTCCGGCACCACCGTGACGTCGGCCGAGCCATCGAGCGGCGTGGCCACCATGGCGGTGTAGGTCGGCACCTCGGGCAGCGAAGGGGCGTCCTGTCGCGTGCCGAAGCCCGTGTCCTGCTCGACGATCCGGTCAAAGGCGCCCGCCGCCGTGGCCACGGCGGCCAGCTTGAGCGGCGGAATCGTCAAGCGGAAGGTCAAGCGCTCGGGCGTCGAGGTCAGAATCTCGACGCGCCGTCTCATGATCACGGTCGCGACGAAGGTGCCCTGGGTCGCGCCGACCCCACTGGGAACCCACAGCGCGTCCTTGACCGTCGCGGCGTAGACGGGGTGGTGGCACTCCAGGCGCACGCTCAGCACGCCAGGGGGGGCCTGGACATCGGTGTCGATGACCCCGAGCGTCGCTGCACTCGAGCCGCTGACGACGGTGCCCAGCGGGTCGGCGCCGGCGAAGACCTGGCAGGAGGCGCCGGCGACCGGCGTCGAGATCGGGTCGACGACCTCGGCGTGGAGGCGCTTGAGCTCGACCGACTCGGCGCGCACGACGACGGAGCCCGTCGGTTCCCCGCTGCCGCCCGCGCGCAGCACGAGCTGCACGATCGTTACGTCGCCGACGCGAATCTCCACACCGCCGGCGCTGCCGTACCAGTCAGCGCCTTTGAAGTCCGCGTCGCAGCTCCCGTCACGGAAGATGCCCAGCTCGACGGTGCGGTCCGGCCCGACCGGAAGGTTGGGCATCACGGTCTCGATCACCACCGTGCCGGCGGGGTATGACCGCTCGGCGCGAGCCGGCGTCACTCCCGGCCGCGCTGACCTGCATCGCCACGCAGAAGGGGGCCGCGAAGGTCTCCGGGCTGCGCAGGCTCAGACTGACGCTGCCCTTGGCGTAGTCGCCCGTCTTCTTCTTGTCGTTGTCGCAGCCGGCGCCGAGGCCGACGACGGCCAGCGCCAGCAGGGCTCCCTGGGCCAGGCGGCGGGCGCGGCCGCCGCTGTCGCCTCGGACGCCCGCTCGCGCCGGCCAGGCGCTGGGGCTTGAGGGGTCGGTCGCTCTGTCCCGGCCTCTTGGTTGAATGTTCGGGCCCTCGACGACCTCAGACCCGCTCGGGCAAGGAACCATCGCCTTGTGTTTCGACATGACTGACCTCCACGGTTGCATGAACTGCGTTGCGCTCGGCCGCGCCGAGCGTGCTGCGGCACCGCATCTCCTCCCGTGTTGTTGAGGGTCGAAGAACAGCACAGCTTCGGTGCTAGATCGACAGAAATCTCGACTCCCGCCGCGAAAAACGCGCGGCGGGGCAAAAATACCCGGGAAAAATTGACACGGGTTTTTACCCTGGCGATATTGCGAGCGATGGAGCGCGCGATCAGTTACCTGGCGTTCGTGGGGGCGCGCCGCATCGGCGGAGGCCCGCTGCGGGAGCTGCTGCCCGTGCTCAAGCAGCGCTTCGAGGCCGACCGCTCCGAGCTGGTGCTGGTGTTCGAGGTCGAAAGTGGGCGTCAGGTCGACTTCGACCTGCGGGGCACGCTCGCCGAGGTGCTGGCGCGCGAGGCACCGGAGCCGGTGCGCGGCCCGGGGCGCCCCAGACTGGGTGTGACGAGCCGGGAGGTGACGCTCTTACCGCGCCACTGGGATTGGCTCGAGCAGCAGTCACAGGGGATCTCGGGCGCGCTGCGGCGACTCGTCGAAGCCGCGATCAAGGCGGCGCCGGATGCCGAGCGGGCGCGCCGGATCCGGGCGGCGCTGAGCCGCTTCCTGACGGCGATGGCCGGCAACCGGCCGAACTACGAGGAGGCGCTGCGAGCGCTCTTCGCGGGCGACACCGCGCGCTTCGAGCGGCTGGTGCGGCGCTGGCCCAAGGACGTCCGTGAGCACGCCGTGTCGAGGGCGCGCGAGGCGGCCCGAGCCGAGCGGCGGGTGCGGCGCAGGGGCGCCCAGACCCCCACCTAAGCCCCCCTAGACCTCGCGGTAGAGCGCGCCCCCGTCTCGGCGAAACTCGGCGGCCTTCTCGGCCAGGGCAGCGGCGAGGTCGGCCTCGGTCGTGGGGGCGGCGGGGGTCGTGGGCGCGGCGGCCTCGGCGGTGAGCTCGGCGCTGGCGGCGGCGTCGAGCGCGGTGGCGGCGTCGCGCAGCTCCTGGGTCAGCTTCATCGAGCAGAACTGCGGGCCGCACATCGAGCAGAAGTGGGCCAGCTTGGCCCCCGGGGCCGGCAGGGTCTCGTCGTGGAAGCTCTCGGCGCGCTCGGGGTCGAGCGCCAGCGCGAACTGGTCGCCCCAGCGAAACTCGAAGCGCGCCTTCGAGAGCGCGTTGTCGCGCTGCTGGGCCGCCGGGTGGCCCTTGGCCCAGGTCCGCGGCGTGCGCGGCGATCTTGTACGCGATGACGCCGTCCTTGACGTCGTCGCGGTCGGGCAGGCCCAGGTGCTCCTTGGGCGTGACGTAGCAGAGCAGCGCCGTGCCGAACCAGCCGATCATCGCCGCGCCGATCGCCGAGGTCAGGTGGTCGTAGCCGGGGGCGATGTCGGTGACCAGCGGCCCCAGCGTGTAGAAGGGCGCCTCGTGACAGACGCGGAGCTGACGCTCGATATTCTCGCGCACCAGGTGCATCGGTACGTGGCCTGGGCCTTCGATCATCACCTGGACGTCATGCTCCCAGGCGACGCGCGTCAGCTCGCCCAGCGTGTCGAGCTCGGCGAACTGGGCCGCGTCGTTGGCGTCGGCGATGCTCCCCGGGCGCAGCCCATCGCCGAGCGAGAAGGCGACGTCGTAGGCCTTCATGATCTCGCAGATCTCGGCGAAGCGCGTGTAGAGGAAGTTCTCGCGGTGGTGCGCCAGGCACCACTTGGCGAGGATCGAGCCCCCGCGCGAGACGATGCCGGTGACGCGTCGCGCCGTGAGCGGGATGTAGGCCAGCCGCACGCCGGCGTGAATCGTGAAGTAGTCGACGCCCTGCTCGGCCTGCTCGATCAGCGTGTCGCGGAAGAGCTCCCAGGTCAGCTCCTCGGCGCGCCCCTCGACCTTCTCCAGCGCCTGGTAGATCGGCACCGTGCCGATCGGCACCGGCGAGTTGCGCACGATCCACTCGCGGGTCTCGTGGATGTGCTGGCCCGTGGAGAGGTCCATCACCGTGTCGGCGCCCCATTGGATCGCCCACAGCAGCTTGCCGACCTCTTCGTCGATGCTCGAGCCCAGCGCCGAGTTGCCGATGTTGGCGTTGATCTTCACCAGGAAGCCGCGGCCGATGATCATCGGCTCGAGCTCGGGGTGGTTGAGGTTGCAGGGGATGATCGCGCGACCGCGTGCCACTTCGTCCCGCACGAACTCGGGGGTGATGGTGCGGGGGAGCGTGGCGCCCAGCGCCTCGCCCGCGTGCTGGCGCAGCAACACGGGATCGCGCAGCGCCTCGCGGCGCTGATTCTCACGGATGGCGACGAACTCCATCTCGGGCGTGACGAGGCCGCGCCGCGCGTAGTGTAGCTGCGTCACGTTGTGGCCGCTGCGCGCGCGGCGGGGGCTGGGCGCCGCCGGAAAGCGCAGAGCGTCGAGGGCGCTGTCGGTCAGGCGCTGCTGGCCGAAGGCGGAGTTGAGCGCCGGCAGCGCCTCGCTGTCCTGGCGCGCGGCGATCCACTGCTGGCGCAGCGGCGGCAGGCCGCGGCGCAGATCGGCGAGGTAGGCCGGATCGCCGTAGGGCCCCGAGGTGTCGTAGACGCAGATCGCCTCGTTGGCCTCTTGGCCCGCTCGGGTGGGCGTCGGCGCGAGGGTGATCTCGCGCAACGGCACCCGCACGCCGGGCTGGTTGCCTTCGACGTAGATGCGGCGCGAGCTAGGGAATGGCTTGGTCGCCGGTGGCGGACCGGCCGGGGCGAGGCCCGGCGCGGAAGGCTGGGTGGTGCTCATGGTTGCGGCGTAACCCTTCCGGGCCGCAAGGGCGATCTCCGCGTCGGCAGCGACGTCAGGGCAGGACCGCCTTGCAGCCCCCAGACCAGTTGCCTGTGCAGTCATAATCCGTCTGGCTCGGGGTGACCACCCCGCCGGGCCAAGTAATCGTGGCTGCGGTCCAGACGTGTCCCGAGACGAGGTTCTGCTTCTTCAGCACCACGGGCGCTCGGCCCTTGAGGTTGATCACGAGCTGGCCATCCGACGTCGGCTCGCCGCCGCCCCAGTGCTCGACCAGCACGGTGTAGACGCCGTTCTCCGGCTTCGAGAAGAAGATGTTCTCGGGGCCGAAGGCCCCGGTGTTGTCGACGTCCTTCTTCGGGTCGTCGGTCGCGTCGCCGACGACGCCCCAATCCGGCGAGCTGGTGATGCAGGAGGTCCAGGTGCAGTCGGTGGCGTTGTCGTTGATGCGGCCGCCGGGCTTGATCAGGTGCAGCTCCCAGTCATCGCCGACCTCGTCCCAGGTCAAGGTCAGGCGCAGGTCGGCTTCGACGCAGCCCGTGGTCGTGACGTTGTAGACCAGCGCCAGCGCCCCGGCGCTGTTGGTCCAGACCAGCTTTACCAGCTGAGCGCCGCAGAAGAGCGGAAGCGCGACGCCGTACTGGCCGCTGTCGCCGTGGGTCGGCACGGTGCCGCTGGCCGCCTGGCCGGCCTCGTTGACGACGTAGAACTGCCCGTCGCCGGTCGCCCCCGTCACGACGCCGCCGAAGGTGCGCGCCGTCTGAGTCGCGCTGATGGCGAAGGTGGTTTCATTGCTGTCGGGGCAGCCCGCGCAGCGCTGCTCGCCGGGCGCGGTGGCGTTCGGCGCCGGATCCGTGAGTGCGGTCGTCGCGGCGTCGCCGCGGCTGGCGTCCGCGCGGGCCGTGGTGGCGTCGCGGCGAGCCGCACCGCCGTCGCGGCGGGCATTGCTGCCATCGCGGCGGGCGCCGTTATCGTCGCTGTCGCTGCACCCGCTGGCATGATGGTCGCGCTCAGGGCCAGGACGAGGATCGAGGATGTGCGTTTCATGACGTTCGCCTCCCGGCTGCCGATGGGGGGCAGCTCGCACGCTCTTCTCACCGCTGGCGGGTGACCTGTCAACCGGCGATTTGGGAGCGAGCGCGTTCGATTGGCCTCAATCCTTAGCGCAGATCGTCGATGGGAGCCCATCGCCGCCCTTCAGCGAGGAGCCGTCCAGATGCTTAGGCTGCTTAGGCGCAACTGCTTGTCTCTGTTCTCGGTCGCGGTGTGGATGGTGGCGCCGCCGCTGCTGGCCGGCTGTGGCAGCGGCGACCTCGATCCGGTGCTGGATGCGCGGGTGGACGGCCGTCCCGTGCGGGTCGATGGGGGCAGCGTGGCCCGCGACCGCGGCGCTGGACCGCAGGACGCCGCAGCCGGGGACCTCGCGGTGGCACCCGTCGCCGTGCTCTCGATCGCCGGCGCGCCCGCAGTGACGTTCCAGGCGGTCGTGGGCGGCGCTGCCGACGAGCAGACGATCACCGTGGACAACGCCGGAGAGACTGTGGCCTCGGCGCTGGTCGGCACCGTCGGCGCGCCCTTCGCGTTCAAGGGTGGCAGCTACCCGGGGACGGGGGGCACCTGCGGGGCCACGCTGGCCGCAGCCGAGAACTGCACCGTCGTGGTCAGCTTCCGCCCGGCGGCGGCGGGGGAGTCGACGGGAGCGCTGAGCGTGGATTACCGCGACGGGCAGCGCGACCAGCGCGCGCAGCGGTCGCTGGTCGGTGGGGCGACGCGACCCGCGCAGCTCGCGATCAGCGGTGCTCCATCGTTTTCTTTCGGCAGCGGCGTGGTCGGGGCCACGATCGAGCACACCTTCAGCGTCGACAACACGGGGGGCACCGAGGCGACGGCCCTGACCGCCAGCGCGCTCGGCGCGCCCTTCGCCTTCAAGGGTGGCAGCTACCCCGGTGGCGGCAGCTGCACGGCAGCGCTGGCCGCGGGGGCGAGCTGCACGTTGGTGGTGGTCTACGCGCCGAGCGACGCCGCCGCGAGCACTGCGACGCTGCGCCTCGGCTACCACGACGGCGCCGCCCCGCGGCAGGCCGAGGTCGGGCTTGCCGGGTCGGGCGTCACCCCGGCGGCGCTCTCGATCTCGGACGGCGCTCGCTACGACTTCGGGCCGCGCGCGCTCGGCACGAGCGCTGACAAGACCCTCACGATCAGCAATAGCGGTGCGGCGGGGGCCACGGCGCTGAACGCCGAGGCCCTCGGCAACGGCTTCGGCTTCAAGGGCGGCAGTTACCCCGGGACGGGGGGGACCTGCGGGCCGACGCTGGCGGGCTTGGCCTCCTGCACGGTGGTGCTGACCTTCGCGCCGACCGTGGTGGGGGAGGCCACGGCGACGCTCTCGTTGCTTTACGCCACGGGTGCAGGCAACCGCGGCGCCACGCGTCCGCTGGTGGGCCGCGGGCTCAGTCGCGCGGCGCTGGTCTACGACGCCGGGGTGGGCTTCGACTTCGGCACGCTCGCGGTCGGAACGCGGGTCGAGCGCGCCTTCATGGTGACCAACTTGGGCGAGCTGACGGCGACCGCCATCGCCCCTTCGGCCGGGCCGGCGGCGCCCTTCGCCTACGCGGGCGGCAGCTATCCGGGCAGCGGCGGCACCTGCGGCGCGAGCCTCGTGCCCTTCGGGAGCTGCACCCTCGTCGTGAGCTACCAGGCGCCGACCGGCGGCTCCCACGTCTCGGCGGCGACCCTGGGCTTCCACGACGGCGTCGAGGCCAAGGTCGCGGCGCTGCAGCTCCGAGCGGCCGCGACCGGAGCGGCCTTCCTCGTGTTGTCGGATGGCCCGAGCTACGACTTCGGTGCGGTCGGGGTCGGCGCGCAGGCGGCGTACGGCTTGACGCTGGCCAACACGGGTGCGTTGGCCGCGACCGGGATCCTACCCGACGCGCTCCCCGCGCCCTTCACGTTGCCCGGGGGCTACCCAGGTACAGGGGGCGACTGCGGCACGACCCTGGCCGCCGGGGCGACCTGTACGATCGTCGTCGCCTTCGCGCCGACCACAACCGGACCGAGCAATGCCTTGCTCACCTTGCACCATCACGATGGAACGGCGACCCTCGCGACGACCCGCGCGCTGAGCGGCACGGGTACGGGCGACGCGGCCTTGGCCTTTGCCGATGCCCCGGTGCGGGATTTTGGGCGCCACGCCGTCGGCGCGACCCGCGAGCTGGCGTTGACCGTGCGCAACAGCGGCGCGCTGGCCACGGTCGGCGAGCTGCGCAGCACCGTTGCCCTGACGAGTGGCTTTAGCTTCAAGGGGGGGGCCTTCCCCGGGACGGGCGGAAGCTGCGGGCCACAGCTCGCGGCCGGAGCGAGCTGTACGGTCGTGGTCAGCTTCGTGCCGGCGGCGAACGGCCCCGCCAGCGCGCGCCTCGTCCTCGCCTATAGCACCTTGGCGGGTGCGGACAGCGCCGAGCTGGCGTTTTCGGGCCTCGGGGTCGCGCCGGCCACGCTGTTGATCTCCGATGGGCCGAGCTTCGACTTCGGCACGCGTACGGTCGACTCCAGCACGCGCAAGCAGCTCACGGTGACCAACGAGGGCGGTGTAACGGCGACGGCGTTGGCGCTCAGCGGGCTGGCCGCGCCCTTTGCCTACGTGGCGGGGAGCTGTGGGGCCACGCTCGATCCATCGGCGAGCTGCACCTTCGCCGTGGACTACCAGCCGAGCGCGGCGGGCGACCACGCCGACACGGTGCTGCTCGACTATAGCGATGGCGCGGCGACGCGGCAGACGACGCGGGCGCTGACGGGCAGCGCGACCCTTCCCGCGCTGCTGACGATCTCCGATGGTCCGACGCTCAAGTTCGGCTCGCGCGCCACGGGGTCGGTCAGCGAGGCGACGCTGACGGTGACCAACGGGGGCGCCTCGAATGCCACGGCGCTGAGCGCGGCGTCGCTCGGTGCGCCCTTCGCCTTCAAGGGTGGCGCCTATCCCGGCACGGGCGGCACCTGCGCCGCGGCGCTCGCCCCCGGCGCCGGCTGCCTCGTGGTGGTGACCTTCGCGCCGAGCAGCGTCGACGCCTTCACCGGGACCCTGACGCTCGACTACCACGACGGCGCGGCGGCGCGTTCGGCGCAGCGGGTGCTCTCGGGGGCCGCCCTGCCGCCGGCGCGCATCGAGTTCACCGCGGTGGCGGGCTACGACTTTGGTGCGCAGGCCATCGGCGCCACGCCCGTGCTGCGGCTCTTCCTGAACAACACCGGCGGTGTCGAAGCAACGAGCATCGCGCTCTCGGGGCTGCTGCCGCCCTTTGCCGTGACCAGCACGGACTGCGGCGCGACGCTGGCCGCAGCCCATATCTGCAGCCTCGATGTGACCTTCTCACCCACGGTCCTGGGGGCAGCGAGCGACAATCTGGTGGTTGACTACAACGACGGCGCGGCGACGAGGACCGCGAGCCAGGCTCTCCAGGGCACCGCGATGCCGCCGGCGCTGTTGACCATCTCGGATGGGCCCGGCTTCGACTTCGGCACTTTGGGGATCGGCGCGACGGCGCAGCACATCTTCACGATCAGCAACAGCGGAGGTGTGCCGGCCGTGCGCTTGACAGCCCTGAGCTTGACGGCGCCCTTTGCCTTCAAGGGCGGGGCCTTCCCGGGGTTGGGTGGAAGCTGCGGCGAGAACCTGGCGGTGGGCACGAGCTGCACGATGGTCGTGACCTTCGCGCCCTCCGCTGCCGGCGCGGCGACCGATACCCTGGCGCTGACGTACCACGATGGTGCGGACGCGACCGCGGCGGGTCGCGACCTCCGCGGGCTGGCCACGGCACAGGCGGCCCTGGCGATCGCCGACTATCCGCAGGAGTACTACCAGGAGTATGGGCTGCAGCCGGACGGCCCCGTGCACGACTTCGGGCGCAGTGGGGTGGGTCGCGCGGCAGCGCATGTCTTCGTGGTGACCAACAACGGGGCGTCGGCAGCGACGGCGCTGAGCGCGTCGGCGCTCGGCGTGGGCTTCGCCTTCACGGGCAACGGCAGCTTCCCGGGCCAGGGCGGCACCTGCGCTGCCACGCTCGCCGTCGGGGCGAGCTGCACGGTCGCGATCGACTTCCATCCGCCGGCCGCTGCGACCTACACCGCCGAGCTCGCGCTCGCCTACCAAGACGGTGCCGGGGCGGTGACGGCCACACGCGCGTTGACGGGCATCGGCGTGACGACTGCGGTGCTAGCCCTGGCGGATTTCGAGGGCGGCATCCGGCTCGGTCCGACCTACGACTACGGCACGCAGGGCGTCGGTAGCCAGACGAGGCATGAGTTCCATCTGCGGAATCAGGGGGCGGTGGCGGCAACGGGGTTGGCGGCTCGCCTGAGTCCCTCGTTCGCCCTCAGCGGCGCGGCTTTCCCTGGGGTGGGTGGCACCTGCGGCACCACCCTGGCGCCGGGCGCGGAGTGCCTGGTCGCGATCGACTTCAGGCCGACGGACGTTGGTGCCGTCGCGGGAACCCTGACTGTCGACTACCACGATGGCGCCGAGGCCCAGTCGGTCGCTCGCGCGCTGGGTGGCAGTGGCACGGCGCGACCGCTGGTGCGCGTGGCCGAGGAATTCGGCTATCCGCTACCGCTGGCCTTCGACTTCGGCAGGGTCGGCATCGGCCGACAGCTCGTGCGACGCTTCGTGCTCTTCAATGTGGGCGCGGAGACGGCCACGCACCTGACCGTGTACGCCAACGGCGCGGCGTATACGGTGTATGCGAAGGATCCGGCGCCGCCCGCCGGTGGTGGCACGTCTGACGCTCCGCCGGCCTGCGGCACCGAGCTCAGGCCGCGAGAGACGTGCAGCGTCTGGGTCGGCTTCCAATCGACGACGGCGGGAACGCACCCCGGAACGGTCTTTGTCAGCTCCTTCCGCGGCAATTGGCTCGACCCGGTGACGACCGCGCGCGCGCTGACCGGTTCGGCCACGATCGGGGCCGAGCTGCTCCTCGTCGACTACCTCGACCGAGAGGAGTTGCAGCGCGATCCGCACGACTTCGGCACGGTCGGCGTCGGCGGCACGCGCGACCGGAGCTTCTTCCTCAAGAACTTCGGCGCGCACGAGGCCACGCTGCTGAGCGCCTTGGGCCCGGCGGGCGTCTTCAGCTATCCGGATGGCTACCCGGGTACGGCGGTCGCCGTGTCTGGCGCGAGCCCGTGCGGGACGAGCCTCGCCGCCGGAGCAAGCTGTGCACTCGTCGTGCGCTTCGCGCCCACCACCAACACCGTCAGTGCTGACGCGGTCGCCTTGCAGTACGACGACGGTGTTGCGACGCGGGTCGTTCGCCGCGACCTGCTGGGCACCGGCACCCTCCGGGCGCTCGTGCGCGTGGCGGATTATCCCGACGGCTGGGCCGATTCTAGCCGCCCCTATGACTTCGGTGTGCGCGGTCAAGCGCTCGATCACACCTTCTACCTCTTCAACGACGGCGCCCTCGCCGCGACCGTGTCCGACGCCGGCCTGCTGGCAGGATCCTTCGGCTGGAAGGGCGGCGCCTACCCCGGCACGAGTGGGAGCTGCGGCGCGGCGTCGCTGGGGCCGGGCGCCACCTGCACGGTGGTCGTGACCTTCGCTCCGAGTGGTGACGGGCCACGGGCGGCGGGCCTCGGCCTCCGGTACCTCGACGCCACCGGTGAGCAGCTCGCGGAGCGCGCCCTGGCAGGTACCGCCACGACAGCGCCGGTGCTGCAGCTTCAGAGCTGGGTCGGTCAGACGGAGCAGCAGGCACGCTTCGACTATGGGATCGCCGGAAGGCCCCGCGACCAGGTCTTCTACCTGTCCAACCTGGGAGGGAGCGCGGCGACGGTCGCTGGCGGCGCGGTGACGGGGCTCGGCTTCGCCTTCAAGGGCGAGTCCTTCCCCGGTAGCGGAGGCACCTGCGTGGCCGGCGGCACCCTGGACGCCGGCGCGCGCTGCGAGCTCGTGGTGACCTTCGACCCGCGGGGGAGCCCCTACGGCGTGCGCTCGGGGCGGCTGGTCATCGCCTGGCATCCCGCTGGAGCGCCGAGCTCGGGTCACGAGACGAGCCTGGAGCTGGCGGGCAACGCCGCCGCTGGAGCGGTGATCGCGATCAGGGCCTTCCCGGGCGAGTTCGATGTTTCGCGGCCGATCGATCTCGGCGCGGTGCCGGCCTCGGCCGACGGCAGCTCGGCCCGCAGCCAGATACTCTACGTGGCCAACCTGGGCGCCACGGACATCACCGACCTCGCCCCCGTGCTCACCGCGCCGGCCGGGCCGCATCTTCGCTATCTGGGCGGCGCCTTCCCCGGAACGGGCGGGACCTGCAGCGCGGTGCTGCCCGCCAGCTCGACCGACCATTGCACGATCATCCTCGAGTTGGCGCCGCGGACGGTCGGGGTGGTCAGCGATGCGGTGTCGCTCACCACGGCCGGGGGAGCGCCCTTCCCAGTGCCGTTCACGCGCGGCCTGATGGGGCGCGGCCTCAATCCCTGACGCACCCACTTCCCGAGACCGCTCGACTGCTTGACCGCCTGTGGGCCGGCTGGCAGTTTAGCGTCCGCGATGGCCGTCGAGCTGCACCCGAGCGATCCCCCTGCATCGACCGATCATGTCGCGGGCGGAGCTCCGGCCGATGGGGCGGCCGGTGCCGGGCCATCCCGCGGCAGCGCGTGGCTCGCCGATCTGATCGTGCGTCACCACCGCGCGATCCTGATCGGCGCGCTGGTGCTCACCGCCCTCGGCGTCTGGCGCGTCACCCGCCTGCAGCTGCGCTCCGACTTCGCCGAGCTCTTGCCCGCGCGTGACCCGGCGGTGGTGGTGCTGCGCGAGATGGATCGCCGCATCGCGGCGCTGGCGACGCTGATCATCGGCGTCGAGAGCCCGTCGCCGGCCGCGAACGAGCGCTTTGTCGAGGCGCTGGTGCAGCGCCTGCGCGCGGCGCGCTCGTCCGACATCGTCGCGGTGCAGGCGGGGGTGCAGGAGGAGCAGCGTTTCTTCCGCGCGCATCGCTGGCTCTACGCGGGGCTCGACCAGCTCGAGGACGCGCACGATCGCCTCGAGCGGGCGATCGCCAAGCGCAAGAACCCGCTCTTCGTCGACCTCGACGACGACGGCGCCAAGGAGCCACCCCTCGGCCAACAGGCCGACAAGCTCGACCAGCGTCAACGCGAGCGCTTCGCCAAGTTCCCCGGCGGGTATTTCGCCACGCGCGACCGCGGCACCTACGCGGTGGTGATCTCGGTGCGCGGCTCGGTCTTCGGCGGCGGCGCGGGCGAGCGCGTGGTGCGGCTGGTGCGCGAAACGACGGCGCAGCTGCAGCCGCGGCGTTTCCACCCGGCGCTGGCCGTCGAGCTGACCGGGGGCGTGACCTCGGCGCTGGCCGAGCGCCACGCGCTGGAGAACGACCTGGTCTGGGCCACGACCGTCAGCGTGGTGCTGATCTTCCTCTCGATCGTGCTCTTCTACGGTCGGCTCTCCGCGGTGCCGCTGTCGACCGTGCCGGCGCTGATCGGCGTGATCTTGGCGCTGGCCTTCGCCCAGCTCGTCTTCGGCTACCTCAACTCCTCGACGGCCTTCATGGGCTCGATCATCGTCGGCAACGGGGTCAACTACGCGATCATCCAGCTCGCGCGCTACGAGGAGGAGCGGCGCTTCGGGCGCAGTGTGCGCGATGCGATCGCGATCGCGCTGCACACGACCTGGCGCGCCACGGCGACGGCCTCGCTGGGGGCCGCGGTGGCCTATGGTTCGCTCGCGATCACGAGCTTCCGCGGCTTCAACCAGTTCGGCTACATCGGCGGCGTCGGGATGGTGCTGTCATGGTTGGCCACCGTGCTGGTGCTGCCGGCGCTGTGGGTGCTTTCGGACCGACGGGCCGCGGGGGCGACGCTGCCGCGCCTGCGCGGGTTCAGGTTGGCCGCACCGCTCGCGCGCTTCGGCGTCGAGCACCCGCGACTGCTGCTGGGCCTCGGCGCGGCGCTCTCGCTCGCCGCGCTGATCCCGCTGCCGCGCTACGCCCGCGACCCCTTCGAGTACGACTTCCGCAAGCTGCGCAATCAGGTCTCGCGCGAGTCGGCCTCCGAGCGGCTGAACGCGCGCCTCAGCCCGGTCTTCGGCCGGTCGCTCTCGCATAACTTCATCGTCGCCGACGACCCCTCGCAGGTCGAAGCGATTCGCGACAAGCTGCGGGCCAAGGACCGCGGCGTCGGGGCGCTGGGGGCGGTGCGCACGATCAACGACTTCTTGCCCGGCGCGCCCGCGCTGCAGCGGCGCAAGCTCGAGGTGCTCGGCCGGATCCGCGCGCTGATCGACCGCAACCTGCGCCTGCTCGACGACACCGAGCGCGCGGATGCGCTGCGCCTGCGCCCGCCCGAGCACCTGGGCGTCTTGCGGCCGGGGGACCTGCCCTATGGCTTGCGCCGCGCCTTCACCGAGGTCGACGGGACGATCGGGCGACCCGGTGCTCTATTACGCGCGCGAGAACGTGACGGTCTGGGACGGGCGCTACCAGATGAAGCTGGCGGGCGTCGTGCAGAGCGTGCGACTCGACGACGGGCGGCTGATTCGCTCCTCCGGCTCGGCGGTGGTCTTTGCGGCGATGCTGCGGGCGATCGTCGAGGATGGCCCGCTGGTCACGGCGGCCTCGCTGCTCGGCGTGGTGCTCTTGGTCGTGGCGCTGACCTGGCGTCGCGGCGGCGCGCTGCTGATCCTGCTCACGCTGCTTGCCGGCGTGCTGTGGATGGTCGGCGCGGCGGCAGCGGCCGGCGTGCGCATCAACTTCCTCAACTTCATCGCGCTGCCGATCACCTTTGGCATCAACGTCGATTACGCCGTCAATCTCTACCTACGCTATCGCTTCGAGGGGCGCGGGCGGGTGCGCGAGGCCGTCGAGGCCACGGGCGCGGCCGTCGCGCTCTGCTCGCTGACGACGATCATCGGCTACGGAGCGCTGCTGGTGGCCGACAATCAGGCGCTGCGCTCCTTCGGCGCGATGGCCATTCTGGGCGAGTTCGCCTGCATCACGGCGGCGTTGCTGCTGCTGCCGGCCGCGCTGGTCGTGCTCGAGCAGCGGCAGGCGCGCCGGGCCGCCGCGCCGTGAGCGCCGCGCCGGCCGTGCCGGGCGCCGACTACAGCCACGCCTTCCACGCGGGCAACGTCGGGGATGTCTGGAAGCACTGCGTGCAGGTCGCCGTCGTGCGGGCGCTGGTGGCCGGGCCGCGGCCGCTGCGCGTGATCGAGACGCACGCGGGGGCCGGTCGTTATTCCCTTGGTGCGACCGGAGAATGGCAGGAGGGGATCGGCCGGCTACTGGGGGCCGGTGGGCTGCCCGCCGCCGCGCCCGAGGCGCTCAGGAGCTACCTCGAGCTGGTGTCCAACGAGGGGGCGGGTGCGAGCAGCGGTCCGCGGCACTACCCCGGGTCGCCGCGACTGACGCTGGCGCTGCTGCGCGCGGCCGACGCGCTGGTGCTGCACGAGCGAGACGCCGCGACGGCGACGGCGCTGCGCGCGGCGATCGCGGTCGATCCACGCATCAGCGTGCACGAGGCCGACGGCCTGGCCGGCCTGGCCGAGCCGCTCGACGGCGATCACGAGCAGCTGGTGCTGATCGATCCGACCTATGCCGACAAGCACGAATGGCCGCGCGTGGGCGAGGCCCTGCTCGCCGCCGCAGCGCGCCAGCCGGCGACGCGCTTCCTCTTGTGGTACCCCGTCAAGAGCCTGACCCGCCCCAATGCGCTGCTGGCCCAGCTCCGCGCGGGGGGCCTCGCCGCGAGCGTCGTCGAGTTGCTGACGACCCCGCTCGAGCACCAGCGCCAGCGCCTCAACGGCAGCGGCGTGGTGCTGGTGCGACCGCCACCCGGCGTGCTCGAACAGGCGGGGGCCGCCGCCCCGATCCTCGGCGCCCTGTGCGCCACGCGCGCCGGCTGGTGGTCCTACCGCGCGCTGAGCTGGGAAGGGACCCCCCGCGCCAGCGCCGGGCCTTGAGACCGTGACGGCGGGACGATGGTCGCCGCCAGATATGCCTCTCGCGGCAAGAGAACGGGCCATATACGCGTCTGTTGAAGCGTCGGAATTGTGCAGCCTCGTGTTGAAGAAGGACCCACCGGTGGCCTTCTTGTCACCACTGGACGCGGTGCAGGCCCTTGACGTGGTCGAAATGCTGGTCGCGTGTGACCACGCTCAGGTGGTGCTGAAGCGCGAGCGCGGCGATCCAGACGTCGTTTTCGGG
The DNA here is from genome assembly GCA_016702545.1 of Pseudomonadota bacterium. Classification (GTDB taxonomy): domain Bacteria; phylum Myxococcota_A; class Polyangia; genus JADJTL01. Next base: position 20,416 of record JADJDT010000029.1, read on the forward strand.
AATCGGTGTGCCTTGCGCTCGCAGCTGGTGGCGAAGTGCGGCATAGGTGTTGGCCGTGACTTGGTCGAGGTTTAGGACGATGGATTCGTCGACGAGCTGGTCGAGAAGCGGATCGAGCTCGCGCCTGTGCTTCGAGCGCAAGAGGCCATAACGGTACTCACCGATCACGACGACAGGGAGGTGATGGCGAGGCTCGGGATCCAGCACAGCGGCGAGGGCCAGGTCACCCGCCAGGACGCCGGAGACGGCATTCGTGTCGAGGATCAACGCCAACCCTCCGCCTCAATCTGGGCGAGGTCCTGCTCGATGACGCGCGCCACCTGCGCCACGGGTGCCCTCCGCGCTCGGCCGAAGACCCGGCGCCAGCCGCTTGCTTCGATCGGGGGTGCGCCTTCGGCGCTGTGAGCCAAACGGTCACGCAGTGCTGCGGTAACGAACTCCTTCAGGCTGGTGCCACTCATCGCGGCGCGGGCCTTGCTGCGGCGGTACAGGTCGTCCGGGATCTCGATGGTCGTCTTCATGCCCCATATCTACCATATTACCGCAAATATGGCATCGCTCGGTGTGGCGCGCGCACGCGTGGCGGCCGTGCCGGGATAGGAGTCGCGGGGCGCCCTCGGTCAGGTGCGGGGACGTGGTCTCTGTTCGTCGCGCGGACGCGCTAGCGCTCCGGGCGCGGGAGCAGCGGGGGGGGCTGGGGGCGCGGGGGTTGGCGTTTGAGGTCGAGGTCGGCGATCAGCAGGGCCGGTGCTGCCACCGAGGAGGCCACCCACCGCGGATCCGGCTGATCGGCGAGCAGGGCGGGGCCCGCGGCGTTGTCGACGTAGGCCTCCCGACCGGCGGCCAGCACGCGCTTGAAGGCGCCGAGTGGGATCGCCGCGAGCTCGAGGCCGCGCAGCGGGATCTCCTGGCCGTCGGCGGTGACCTTGAGCACGACCAACGGCCGCAGCCGCGGGGTCGCCGCCGAGCGAACGAGCTCGCCCAGCGTGGCGAGCTTGCCGGGGAGCGCCAACGCGCGGACGATCAGTCCGTAGTCCTCGCCCGCCCGCTTGGCCTCTTGCAGCAAGCGGCGCACGAGCTGCGCTCGGGAGAGGCCGCCTCCTGCGCTCAGCAGCAGGTTGCCCGGCCGCGCCGCGGCGGGCCCGAAGATCGCGTAGCGCCCGTGCCCCGTCGAGCCGACGAGCCCGCGCCGGGGCGTGAGCGCCATCAGCAGACCCGCGAGCTGCCCGCGCCGCACGAGCTGCACGCGTCGCGGGGGCGTGCCCTCGTCGTCCGCCGCGTAGCTGCCGACGAGGGGTTGATCCGCGTAGCGCGTGAGGGTGGGGTCGTCGACGAGGTCCAGGTTGTTCGCGACCACCTGCCGGCCGAGCTTGCCCTCGAAGGCGGTGTCGGCTCGCAGCGGGTCGGGCAGGCCCTGCAAGGGCGTTGTTCCGCTCAGGTGCGCCGCCAGCAGCACGCGCACGAGCTGCGCTGCTGCGCGGCCCTCGAAGAGCACGGGGCCGCTGTAGTCCTCGCCGCGGGGCGCCGTGCGACGCAGCACCAGGGCGTGGAGGGTGTCGCGCCAGGCGGCGGCCATGGCCGCCGCGGGAGGCAGCGCGTCCAGCGTCGGCGCGGCGACCTGCCAGCGCGCCTCGAGCGCCTCGCCGTCGCTGGGCCGGGTCGAGGCCCGGGCCGCGACCTCGACCAGCGATTGGACGTCGCGGATCAAGGCACCCGTGCTCGAGACCAGCGTGCGGGTCGTCGTGCCGACCCGCAGCGCGATCGCGGCCTCATCGACCGCGGGGAAGTCCCAGCACAGCGCGCTCAGGCGCCGCACCAGGGCCTCGGCGCGGCCGGCAGCGGGCGTCGTCGGCTCGTCACTCGCGGTCGCCAGGCGCTGGCCGGTGGGCAGCACGAAGTCCGCCGGGTGGTCGGCGTCGCGCGGGGCCTGCGCCGCCGCTGCACGCTGTATCTCGAAGGCCTCCACGGCCTGCTTGTAGGCGGCATCCGTCGCCAGCCAAATGCGGCGACGCAGCGCCTGGTAGTCGTCGTCGAGCGGCAGCGGCGTCTGGCCGCTGACCTCGCTGGCGCTGCCGGCCCGGCGGGCGTTGTCGAGCTGCGGGCTGCCGACGCGCAGGCTGACCACCAGCCCCCGGCTGCGCTCCTGCGCCTGGCGCACCAGGCCGCCGAACTCCCCGGCCACCTGCAGCGCGCGCACGTCGTGCACGGTATAGGCGACATAGTAGGGTGGCGGCACGCCGGGTAGCTGCATCGTGCGCGTCCGCGCCAGCTCATCGCGCAGTGCCCGCACGAGCGGTTCGGTCTCCAGGCTCGGTTCAGCGCGCAGGCTGCACGGCGCGGCGACGATCGCCACCAGCGCTCCCAGCAGCGGCCAACGGCACCTCATGGCGCACCCGAGGGCACGCCCGGCGGCGGCAGCACCGGCGCGCTTTGACGGCGCCAGGCCGCCCGCGTCAGCTCGAGGTGGGCCAGCAGCACGCTCGGGCTGGCGATCGACGCCGGCACCAGCCCCGACTCGGCGCCGCAGTAGCCGTTGAAGACCGCCAGGTCGTCCCCGGCGGCCAACACCTGAGACAGCGCCGTCAAGGGCGTGCCCTCGATGTCGGCGCCGCGCACCAGCTCCTCGCGCCCGTCGGGATAGACGCGATAGACCAGCACCGGGGTGACCTTGAAGGCCTGGGGCAGCGCGCGATCGGTCGTGGTGAAGCCGCCGCTGACGAGGCCCAAGCGCAGCCCGTAACGCTTGCCCTGCCGCTTGATCTCCGCCAGCAGCATCCGGCGCAGCGCCGCGGGCGCGACGGTGCTGCGCGGCTGCACGATCAGGTTGCCCTGGCGCGCTACGACGGGTAGGCCCTCCTGGCGCCGCCCGTGGCCGTTGGAGCGGGGGAAGCCGGCGATCGGCCGGCGCGACATCAGAAAGCCGCGCAGCACCCCCGCCTGCACGAGATCGACGCGCTGCGGCGGCACGCCCTCGTCGTCGATGCGGTAGTGGCCGGCCAGGGGCACCCCATTGAGCGTGCGGATCGTGGGATCGTCGTAGAGGTCGATGAAGGCGGGCATGATCGGCTGCCCGACCTGCTTGGCGAAGGTCTGGCCCTCGCGCTCATCGCGCTGGCGGTGACCCTCGACGCGATGACCGAAGACCTCGTGAAAGAGCACGGCCGCGGCGCGACCCTCGAGCAAGGCCGGACCACTGTAGGGCTCCGCCAGCGGCGCGCGCCGCAGGGCCGCGAGCTCGCTGGCGACCCGCTCCACCAGCTCGCGCACCACGGCGTCGGCCGGTAGCTGCTCGGGCGACTCGACGAGCACGCTCTCCTCGCGCACCAGGGTCATGCCGTCGGGGGCGCGCGCCAGCGCCGAGATGCGGAGCTGGGCGTAGCGGCGGCTGGACTGGGCCAGCGTGCCCTCACTGTTGGCGAGGTAGCGGGTCACCTGCTGGACCTGGAGCGCCACACGGCTGTCGAGCACCCCCGCCGCGCGAGCGAGCTGGGCGGAGTAGGTCCGCAGACGCTGCTCCCATGGCCGCGGATCGAGCGCTACGCGCGCCACGGGCTCGAGCTGGCGCCGCGGCGCCTCGCGCGAGAAGTCGTCGGAGCCGTCCTCGGGCCGCGCCTGCACCGCTCGTGCGCCGCGGGCCCCCAGCAAGGTCTGCTGCGCCCGGCGGTAGCTGCGATCGGTGGCCCACCAGATGGTGGGGCGCAGCAGCGCGCTGTCGTCGTCGAGCGGCAGCACCCACAGCACCGAGGGTCGCTCGCGGGCTCGCTCGTGGCTGTTGTCGAGCCGGTAGTCGCCGACGCGCAGATCGACGTCGAGCGCGCGCCGATCCGAGCGCTCGGTGGCGAGCAACGCACCATCCGCGGCGGTGATCTCCAGCTCGTGGCGGTCCGTGAGCTCGTAGCCGAGGAAATAGGGCCGCGGCGCCGGCAGCTCCGCGAAGCGCCGGCTGTGACGGGCTAGCTCCTGCTGCAGGGCCCGGGTGGGGGCCGCGGGCTCGGCTGGCGGCAGGGCGGGCCCGTGGGTGAACGCCAGGCGCAAGGGCGCGCTTGGGGCCGCCGCCCGCGGTAGTCGCGGCGCGGTGCCGCGAGCGCCACAGCTCGCCAGTGGCATGTAGCATGCGATGAGAAGCAGAATGTGCCGCATCGACCCCGTCCGCGCGGCGCAGCATGATACGCCTCCGCCCGCCTGTCGAGGTCCGTCGCAGGGCTACCCTCGGGCGCCGCGCGACCTCCTCATCGCGGCGAAAAATGGGCGCAGGACGCGCTCGCCTTGGGCCTATCCCCTCCGCTCACCTGAGTTGAGGGGGAGGTCGACCTACGACTCGCGCAGGTTGCGGTAGCGCAGACCCGGGAAGCGGGCGAAGTCGTCGTCGAGGGTCCACCATTCGCAGCCGTGCTCGATGGCGAGAGCGGCCAGGTAAGCGTCCGTCGTGTCACTGCCGCGAATCCCGGTTTGCTCGACGAGGTCCTGGAAGATACGCCAATGCCGTTGTGCGGGGTGGATGACGACCGCCCTGGGGTGGCGACGCCACGCATCGGCAAAGGCGAAGACCGCCCGTGTCGAGGGCGCGGGACGAAACACCCGCGGGTTGGTGCCGATGCGAACCACGGCGGCCAGCACCAGCTCTGAGACGGCGAGCGGCCCAGCGCTGCGGCGCAACTTTTCGAGCTGTGCGCGGCAGCGCTCGTGCATGGGTGCAGCAGCCACCATGCCGGCAAGCAGCACGTTCACGTCGCACAGAATCACTCGAGCTCCCACAACGCGCTGGTGTCGGTGAGGTTCACGCCCTTGCGCGGGCGCGCGTCGCGGATCACGGGGAGGGGTTCGATGTCGTCCGCTCCCGTCGTCGCCAGCTGGTGTGCCAGGTACATCCGAAGGCTGTCGGCGAGCAGCTCAGTCAGCGAGGTGTGCCTGGCGGCGGCGAGTTGCTTGGCTTGGACGAGCAGGTGCTCCGGCACGTTGACGGTGGTGCGCATGATGCCGTTATGTCGCATCGATGCATCACCGTCAACGTCTCGCTGCCATGACTTCGCGCTGCCAAGCGAGGCGATCGCGGCGAGGAAGCAGCGCAGCCGTTCGGGAAAGGCGGAAAATTTTCGGTCGCTGAGGTCCGGGCGCTGCATGCATGGCCCCCGGGCGCCGACCCGGGATCGGGACGGCCCACCCAGCGCCGGGCGCGGGTGACCCCGTTGGTCGGGCGAGTGGTGCCGCGGCTAGCGGATCTCGCTCTGCGGGCGGGCCGGCGTGCGGTAGAGGTTCCACAGCGTGTCGGCGGGTAGGTTGGCGCTGCCGAGCGCTTCGAGCCCCTTGAGCTCGAGCGCATCGCGGTGCTGCTCGTACCAGCCGGCCTCGGCCAGATAGACCGTGCCGCTGCTCGCGTCATAGAGGCGCTCCTCGCCGCGGTAGGCGTCGATGCCCTTGTAGGCGGTGACGTCCTCGGTGCGGCTGCGCGCCTGCCAACCCTCGGCGACGATGTCTGAGGCCTCGCTCAGCGTGCGGCCGGCGGCGGCCACGGCGCCCCAGCTCGCTTGCTGCTGGCGCAGGCAGAAGTTGAAGTAGTCCTGGGTTAGGGTGAAGCTGTCGAGCGCCTCGACCAACCGTGCTTCGATCGCGTCGAAGTCGCCGGCCGGCGCCGTGGCGCCCAGCACGAGGTTGGCGTAGGCGAGGCCGCTGGCCCCGAGGAAGGGCGTCACGGTGACCAAGAGCTGCCCTTCGCCCACCGCGCTACCCTGCCGGAAGATCAGCCGCAGCAGCGCCGTCTGACCCTCTGCGAGCAGCGCCGGCTGCGGCGCGTTGCCGACGACCCCTGCTTCGTCCATCGACGGGAACTCCGCCATGAAGGCGCCCGCCGCCCGCATGCGGGCGAGCTGCGGCCAGGCCTCGACGAAGCCCTCCGGGGTCAGCGGCGTGACGACGGGCGCGTCGACCCAGGGGATGATCGCCGGATCACCGTGGGCCGCGGTCTGGTCGAATTGCTTGCGTTCGGCGCTGCGGTAGAAGGGACCGAGCGTGCCGAAGTAGAACACCTGTCGCAGCGGCTGCGCGGGATCGCGCGCGACGAAGGCCAACGTGGTGCACGAGCCCGCCGTGTGCACGTCCCAGCCCTTCGGCTTGCGCAGCGAATAAAAGCCCGTGTCGTGGAGCTCGAGCGCGAGCCCACCGGTAGCGCCCGCGGCGTCGCGGCCCGGCTTGCCACCGCCGTCGGCGGGCGCCGCGCGAGCATCACGGTCGCTTGCTCCAGGCCCGTCGCGCCCTCCTGCGCTTCCGCAGCCACCCGCGGCCGCGACGACGATCAGCGCCACCACCCCGAACCACTGCCCCGCGAGCCACCCTGCGCATGCCATGGCCCACCTCCCCCCGACACCCGGCCGCCCAGCTCCCAAACGCGACCCTCTGCCGACCATCGTGCGCTCGTCGCGTGAGAGGCGCAACGGGGCCGATCGATGGGGGGCTGACCGCGATCGGTCGCAGGGCGCCGGGGAGGGGCAGGCGCATCAGCGTTCCAGGTGTCGGGGACGAAGGCTGAGGGGCTGACGCTGCTGTGACCTGCCCGGGGGGCGAGACGGCCTCGACGCTCGCTTGCTCTCGCGGGTCTGAGCCAGGTGGCAGACGGCCGCCGGTGCGGGACGTCAACCCATCGGCTTGGAGGTGGGAAGGGCGGCGCGCGAAGCGCTGAGGACGACGCAGAGTCGGTGTTGGCTAGCGCCTCCGCTCAGGACCTGCCCCCAGCGCGCTTCGAAGGTGGAGCGGGAGACGATTACGGGGCGGCCGAGGCGGCGCGGTGACTCGACGGTCACCTGCGCGCCGTCGAGGGCGTAGGGGATCGCATAGGTGTAGGCGTGTGCAGGCCGGCGGGTCAGCGTGCCGGCCTTCAAGGCGGCGATCACGAGCCGCTGGGCGCGGATCTCCCGCGCCAGGGCGTCCAGACTCGGAATGGACCGCAGCGCCGCCGCGTTGGGGATGGCCCGATTGACGACCTCTCAGCCTAGACCCAAAACAAGCGCGTCCCGCGCTCGTTTTGGGCCTAGATATGACTCAGGGGGCTTTCGCAAAGCCCCCTCGTCGCGGGGAGTGAATCCCCGCGACTTCACCCCATAACGCTCGCCATTCGGCTCGTCTAGCCCGAAAACAAACGGCTCGCGCCCAAGCGCGCTTGTTTTCGGCCTAGAGCGCGCGGCGCTCGTCGGCGAGGACCCGCTGCGCCGATTCCAGGAAGAATCCCACGACATCGAGCGGCGGAGCGAGAGGCTCGCCCCCTCTTTCGCGGCGCGTGATCCGGCGAAAAGCGCGATGTGCGGCCGGCACGAACGGCCGCCAATCCACCGCCTCCAAATCGACTTCCTTTCCGGCCGCATCTTCCCCGCGCCAGGCGTCGCTTGCGGCCGGCTTCGACGGCCCGGGCCTCAGGCCGACGAGTGGCGGCCCCAACGACGCCGACTCCTTCGCCGGGTTGCCGGTCCCCGCCGCCGCGGCGTTCGCGATGGGTGTGGTCGCCGCGGGTGGCTGCTCGGAAACGATGCGCAGGCTGAAGCGTCGAAGCCAGGCGTTGGCAGCCTCGAGGTCGGCCGCCGCGCTACCCTGGAGGTCAGTATGCTCAGACGCCTCGGCCTTCTCATCGAGGGCGGGCGCCCAACCACCAGCAGGCGTCGCGGACGCTGCGTTCGAGTGCTCGCATCGGGGGCACTGACCGGCGCCAGCCCTCGTTCGCCGGGCCCGTAGCGGCGGCTGGGCGCTTTCGCGGCCGCGAAGGTACGGGAGGCGCGATGCTTGAGATCGGAGGCGCCTTGCGTAAGCCGGTCGGACGGCCCGGTCGGTGAAGGAGCTACCGGGCAAGCCGCGCCACGGTGCCCGGGTCGCCGTGGTCGGGCGGTGGCCTCCGCGCTCAGCGCGCCGGCCCCTGAGCAGAGCATCACGAGCATCCAGATCGCTTCGCGTCGGGCACGGCAGGTCCTGGTCATCGGCGAGGCTCCTTGCGGTGAGAGGCGACGGCCGAGCGCTAAGCAAGGAACGTGCTTGGTCGCGTGCGATCGGGTGGTCACGCCGAGGAGGCTGCGAAGTGTCGATCGCAGCCTCATGATTACGATAGCTTCGACGCGCTTCACGCCAGAGCGTCGGCCGGGCGCCGCGAACGCGCGGCCGACGCACCCAGCCGGAAGCTCACCAGGACGTAGGATCGTCTCCAGACCATCTCCCGGGACGTCGGTTTCGCCAGGTGGTGCACAGGGCTGGCCGAAGCGAGCCTTCGCCCAGCGTCCTGGAGGCACGTGACCCGAGCGCGATGGGCCGGGGGGCGATCCCGATGCAAGCAGACGCGCGGCGCCTTGCGCTCGGCTGCTCAGCGCTCGCCCGCCCCGCGGAAGTCGGCGGCCTCGACCCCGTAGCGGCGGAGCAGGCGGTAGAAGCTCTCGCGCTCGACGCCGGCGTGGGCCGCGGCCTCGGTGATTTGGCCGCGAAAGCGCCGCAGCACGGCCTCCAGGTAGCCGCGTGCCGCCTCGGCGCGGCCGCGCTCGAGCGCCTCGGACCAGCTGAGGGCGGCGAAGTCCGAAACGGTCGTCGGCTGCGTGGCGGTCGTGGCGAAGAGCTCGGGCGGGAAGTCGCTGACGTCGAGCTGTTCGTGTTGCGCCACGACGCAGGCGCGCTCGATCGCGGCGCGGAGCTGTCGCACGTTGCCGGGCCAGTCGTAGGCGTGGAGCGCTGCGCTGGCGGCGGCCGTCAGGCCGGAGCTGCGGCGCGCGGGCAGGCTCGCCGCGATCTCACGCAGAAAGTGGATCGTGAGCGCTTCGACGTCGTCCCGGCGCTCGCGCAGCGGCGGAATGCGCAGCGCCGCGACGTTGAGCCGGTACCAGAGATCCTCGCGGAAGGCGCCGCTTCGCACCAGCGCCTCGAGCGGCCGATGCGTGGCGGCGATGATGCGCACGTCCACCGCGCGCTCCGTCGATTCGCCGAGCCGCCGCACTGCCCGCTCCTCGAGCGCGCGCGTGAGCTTGGCCTGCAGCGAGAGCCGCAGCTCGCCGATCTCGTCGAGGAAGAGCGTGCCGCGGTGCGCGTCCTCGAACAGCCCGCCGCGGTCGCGCGCCGCCCCGCTGAAGGCGCCCCGGGCGTAGCCGAAGAGCTCGCTCTCCAGCAGCTCGCGGGGATCGCCGCGCAGTTGACGGCGACGAAGCGCTGCGATGCGCGGGGGCCGAGCTGGTGCAGGGCGCGGGCGATGCGCTCCTTGCCCGTGCCGGTCTCGCCCAGCAGCAGGGCCGTGGCATCGCTCTGCGCCACGCGATGCACCAGCTCCGCGAGCTGGCGCATTACCGCCGAGCGGGCGATCACGCCCGGCAAGACCTCGCTCGACTCCGCCCCCGTCGGCGGCGCCGCGGCCGCGCGGCCGAGCGCGCGCAACACGACCGCCCGCGCGGCCTCGGGCGTGAAGGGCTTGGTCAGGTAGTCGTAGGCGCCCAGTCGCAGCGCCTCGACCGCCGTGCCGACGGAGGCATAGGCCGTCATCAGGATGAACTCGGTCTGCGCGCGCAGGCGCTTGCAGCCACGCAGCACCTCGAGACCGTCGAGGTCCGGCAGCCGCAGATCGCAGAGCACGACGGCGATCGGTTGCGCGGCCAGCACGCGTAGCGCCTCGGCGCCCCGCTCGGCCTTGAGGATCTGTGCGTCGGCGCGCAGCACCTTGGCCAGCAGGCGCAGCATGTTGGGCTTGTCGTCGACAACCAGCACCAGCGGCTTCTCGCTGCTCATGGTGTCAGCTCCGCGGCGGCGGGCAGCCGCACGCGCATCAACGTGCCACCGCCTGGTCGCGCCTCGGCGCTGATGGCGCCGCCGTGGGCCTGGATCAGGCTCTGGCAGACCGCCAGGCCGAGGCCCGAGCCGCCGCTTCGCCGCGAGAAGAAGGGCTCGAAGAGGCGCGCGCGGTCGGCCTCGGCGATCCCGCTGCCGCGATCGGCGACGCTGAGCTCATAGCCGCCGGCGGCGTCGGGGGCGCAGGAGACCTCGATCGCGCTGTCGCGCGGGCTGGCCTGCGCGGCGTTGAGCACGAGGTTGGCCAGCACCTGGCGCAAGCGAGCCGCGTCGCCGTCGACGCGGCCGGGGGTGGCAAGCAGCTCCAGCTCGCGCCCGGCGAGCTCGGGCAGCTCCCGCAGCCGGCGCAGCGCCTCCGCGAGGAAGGCGGCCAGCTCGAGCGGCTCGCGCTGCAGCTCGGGCAGGCGGGCGAAGGCCAGCAGATCCTCGGCGATGCGCTGGCAGGCGGCGGCCTCGTCGTCGAGGATCTGCAACTCCTCGCGCAGCGTCTGCGGGTCGGAGTCGTGCATCGTCCTGAGGTAGCCGCGAATGATGCCGATCGGGTTGTTCATCTCGTGGGCCACGCCGGCGGCGAGCTGACCGATCGCCGCCATGCGCTCGGACTGCACCAGGCGCCGCTCGCGCGTGGCGAGTTCGTCGCGCATGTGGTCGAAGGCCCGCGCGACGGCCTTCAGCTCACCGGCCCCGATGTCGCCCAGTCGCGTGGCGAAGTCGCCGGAGCCCAGCCGGCGCGCGGCGGCGACCAGGAGCTGGAGCGGGCGGAGCACCGTGGCGCGCAGGCGCAGCGCCGAGCCGAGCGCGAGGGCCAGCATCAGCAGGCCGCCCAGACTGGCCACCAGCAGGGCCAGCCGGGCTGAGCGTGTCGCCGAGACGTGGGCCGTGGCCATGCGGTGCGCCACCGCGTGGGCCAGCCGGTCGGCGCGGGCCGCGGCGCGATCGGTCAGCCCGCGCAGGCCGCGGTCGAGCAGCGCCGCGCTGGCCGCCGCCTCGGCCCGCGCCGTGAGGCGCAGGCGTTGGCGGAAGAGGGTGTCAAGCGCGCGCAGGTCGGCCTGCAGCAGCCCGAGCTGGTCGCGCTGATCCTCGGGCAGGCGGGGGCCGAGGGTGTCGAGCCCCGCCTGCACGCGCGCGCGCGCTTGGTGATGGCGCTCGAGCGCGTCCGCGCTGGGCCCCAACAGCGCGCGGGTGAGCGCGAGCGCCTGCTCGCGCACGGCCGTGGCGAGCTGCAGCCCGGCGCTGATCGAGCTCTCGTCATGGCGCATGTGTGTCACCAGCCCGGCGACGTCATTGATCAGCGCCAGCAGCAGCGCGCACATCGTCAGCGCGACCGCGACGACGGAGCCGAAGCCGAAGGCGAGTTGTCGGGCGAGCACGGCGCGCGGAGGGGCAGGGGAGGGCGTGGTCATGTTGGGGCTCCCAGGGGTCGCGGCTCGCGTGACGGCGAGGGTCACGATTGTAACCGCAGCAGTTACGAGGCGCACGCAGGAGTGGGGAGTGGTGGCGTCTGCGGCGCGCGTTGCGCGGCGGCGCCGCGAGCCGGCGGGAGGGGCAGGCGGGCCGCCTCGTCGGCCCGGGGTTGCAATCGTGACGGTTCGGCATTATTGCCGTGACAACCAACTGCGAGGCACGGGGCGATGACGCTGCTGATTATGCTGACGATTGTCTTGGCGCTGTCCGGGCTGGCGATGCATGGTCTGACGCGGCGCTACCTCTCACCGGCGGGGCAGACGCAACACCTACGCGAGAGCAAGGGCCGCCCGATCAGCGAGGCGCAGTTCCAGCGCTACGCGCGGATCAACTCCGTGCTGTCGTTGGCCTTGGTCTACGGCCCCGCCTGGGCGCTCCAGGGGATCGTGCTGCGCAGCGGGCCGGTGTCGCCGTGGCGCGTGATCGTCGAGGGCGTGGCCGTGCTGCTGGTCTACGACTTCGGCTACTACCTGGTGCACCGCTACCCCTTCCACGAGTGGCGCCTCCTGCGCGCCGTCCACGCCGTCCACCACACGATCAAGAACCCCAACGCGCGGGATAGCCTCTATCAGCACCCGCTGGAGAACTTCCTCGGGCTGGCGCTCTTCTGGCTGACGTGGGTGGTCGTGGCGGCGGTCGCCGGGCCGCTGAGCATCTATTCCTTCGGCTGGACCTTCCTGGTCTACTCGCTGATCAACGTGATGAACCACGCGGGTCTGCGCTTCCAGACCTTCCCGCTGACGGCGCTGAACTACTTCGGCACGCGCCACTACAAGCACCACACCAGCATGAAGTCGAAGAGCTACGGCTCGATCGTGCCCTTCTATGACTGGATCTTCCGCACCGAAGAGGCCTGAGCGTGCCCCTCAGCGTGTCAGGGCTGCGCTAGTCACCACCCGCCCCAGGTCGACATAGGCGTGGTCGTTCATTACGACGAAGGGGCGCGTGTCGTAAGTGAGGTGACCGTGGCCGTCGTGGCGGATCACCTCGAGTCGGCCCAAGCCGTAGCCCATCGGACCGCGGCTGTAGTAGTGCGCCGACAGTCGGTAGGGTGCGGCGCGCGGGGTGCCACGGATGGTGAAGCACTCGGGGCCGTAGCCGGTGGTGACGTCGGCGTAGAGCTCGCCGCCGGAGGCGAGCTGCCGCTGGCCGTAGTAGGCGTGGCCGCCGCGAGCGTCGCGAATGTGGAAGTCGACGTCGTTGGCATCCGTCTCCCAGGTCAAGACGAAGCGTAGCGAGGGTGCGCGCTCGGCGGCGCCCCCGTCGCGCTGCAGGCGCTCGCGGATCGCCGCGGCCTCGGTGGGGCGCTGGCGGATCCAGGCCGCCGCGGCGAGGCCGAGGTCCTCGCGCAGAATCACGTCGGAGCCGGCGAAGCGGCCGGCGGGATAGCTCAGGCGCAGCGCCTGCTCGAGCACCTCGAAGGCCTGCTGCGCGCGCCCCTGCTTCAGCAGCGCCAGGGCGTAGAGATGGTGGCTCGACGGGTGATCGGGGCGGTCCGCGGCGGCCTTCTGTAGCGTGTCCATGGCGAGGGCCAGCGCCTCGCGCGTGCCGAGCGCTTCGAGCTGGCCGGCAACGAAGCGCCGCAGATCGGCCCGGGAGGGGAAGAGATCGATGATCGAGCCGAAGACGCGGGCGGCCTCGTCGCGCCGTCCGCTCGCCGTCAGCGCGCGTCCGAGGGCGACGATCGCCAGCAGCTCTCCGGGCTCGCGGTGGCGCCAGCCCAGCGCGCGCCGCAGCGCCGCTTCGCGCTGGCCGGCCGTGATCAGTCGCACGACCTCGGCGAGCTCGCCCGTCAGGGCCGGGGGCCCCTCGGCCTTCTTCGCCGCGACGGCGGCGACCCGGCGGGGCGCTGGGCGCGCGCTTGCGACCTGTGCCACCACCGTGCCGGCCGGGCGATCCTCGCGGGCCAGCCGATCACGCCGGGCCGGTGCCTCGCGTGCGTCGTCGCGCTCCGCCGCGGCCTCCTCCAGTCGTGAGGCGGCAGGCGCGGGCGCGGAGGCGACGGGCTCGCGCGCAGGCGTTCGGGGCGCCGGCGTGGACGGTGCGGGCCGTGCGGCGCGTGCGCCCAGCTCCGCCTGTTGGCGCTCGGTCTGACCACGGGCGCGTCGTTGCTCGGGCGCCGGGGCCCCGCCGGCGCTGTCCGCGGCGGGCGCGCCCCCAGGCGCCGAGGCGTTGGCGAGCGTGGCGCTCCGTCCGTCCTGGCCCTCTCCTCCGGTCGGAGCACCCCCGCGACCCTTGGCGAGCGGGAGGTCGGCGGGGGGCAGCGCCACGCCACTGCGGGCCACGACCTCGAGGCCCTGGAGGCCGACCGTCAGGATGTCGGCCAGTGCGCGCCGATCGATGTTGAAGCGCGCGTAGTCGGCCTCGGTCTCCAGCACCAGCAGCGCGGTGGCGTCGCAGAGCACGCGAGAGCGCGTCGAGAGCGCGATCATCTGCTGTTGCAGGGCGGCGCGTAGATCCGTGTCGCCGGCAGCCAGCGTGTCCCGTTGGTGCGCTAGCCGCGCCAGGCGCGCCTTGACCCAGGCGCGCTCGAGCAGCGGCCGCTCGGCGCTGATCAACTGCCTGCCCTTGGCCTCGGCGGCGACCACCGCCCCGTCGACCTTGACCTGGAGGCTTTGCCCGGCCGGGAGGTCGGCGTAGATCAGGACCTCGTCGCCAGGCTGCACGCCCTCGAGCACCGTGGGCCAGCTCCAGCGGGCGCCCGGTACCTCGACCTTGAGGCCCGAGCGGGCTGCCAGCCAGAGGCGACGGGCGGCCTCGCCCGCGCTCGTCTCCGCGTCGAGCACGATCCCGGGCCGGGGCAGGCCGGCGGTGGCGAGCGCCGTCAGGCGCGCGTCATCGCGGATGCCCCCGCTGGCCAGCACGTCGAGGCGCTTGATGCCCACGGCCGCGAGCCCCCGCGTGTGGGCCCGCAGCGCGTCGCCCGCGGTCTCGCCGGCGGTCACCACACCGTCGCCGACGACGAGCAGGCGCTCGGCCTTGATCAGACCGCCGTTGCGCGCGAGCGTGGCGAGGCCAGTGAGTGCGCGACCGAGGTCCGAGGCGCCCTCGGCCCGGCGCTGGAGCAGTTGTCTGGCGGCGGCGGGCCAGCCGCCGGCCCGTCCGCGGAAGAGCGGGCTGAGCTGCTGGTCGAAGGCCACCACCTGGAGCTCGAAATCCGCGCGCGCCCGTAGCGCCTCCACGACGGCGCCCAGGCGCTCGATCTCGGCGGCGAAGCCGAGCGCGCGCGAGGCGCTGGTGTCGAAGAGCACGACCAGCGCGTTGATCGGATCGCTGCCCAGGCGCTCAGCCAGCGGGGTGATGCGAGCCACGAGCTGGTCGGCATGACGCAGACCCAAGCGCCCCTCGGCTCCGCGCTGAGCCACGACGAGGTCGGTGTCGGGCCGCCAGTTGCGCTTTTGCACCTCGACCACCTGCTGCTCGACCAGCGCGCCACCGAGCGAGGAGGCCGGGCCCGCCGCGCGGTCGCGACGCGCCACCATCACGCGGACATCGACGCGCTCGATCGCGGGCAGACCGACGAGCGGCAGGCGATAGGGCTCATTGCGCCGCACGAGCTCCTGCGAGTAGGAGACGATCAGCTCCTTCTCGCCGCGGGCCGGGATCGGAAAGATGCGCGCGGCGAACTCGTTGCCGCCCTCGTTCTCGAGCAGCGCGGGGTCTTGCCGGCGGTGCAGGAAGTCCTCGTAGGCCTGGCGCGCGGCCTGCCGCTCGACGACCTCGCCTTCTTGCCAGGCGCCGCCGATCTTCATCGCGAAGCGGCTGATCGCGGCGCTGCTGGGCAGGGCGATGCGAAAGCGCCCCTCGAGCACGCGATCCTGCGGGTTGCGGAAGACCAGGTGCAGCTCGGTGAAGGCCAGCGGATCCTCGACCACGGCGCGAACGCCGTAGGAGACGAGCTCGAGGCCCGTACCGTCGCTGGCCGTCAGGCCGAGGGGCGGCGCGACCTCGCGCGCGATCATCGCCGCGGCGTGGACCGCCGGTCGCGGTAGGCCCTCGCCCGCGAGCACGAGCAGGGCACAGAGGGGCAGCAGCAGGGGTCGGGAGCGGTGGGTCGGGTGCATTGGGTCTCTCCGCCTAGGTTCTCTCTCGGTTTCGGGTCGATCACGGCTTCGGGTCGATCACGGCCGCCGTGGGCCGGCCCTGGCTTCAACGCGCGGCCCCTGCCGGGCGATCTACGGTCGATGACAAAGAGGGGGCCGCGCCGATGATACCCTGGCCGCCACAGCGAAACGGAGCGGGGTTGCATTATTTCGGGTAAAGTTTCGGCCGAAATGCGTGCCACCGAGCTACCCACCGGACACGTCGTGGCCGGGAAATACCGCGTCAAGCGCTTGCTGGGCACGGGGGGCATGGGGGCGGTCTACGAGGCCGAGAACGTCTGGACCGAGCGCCGCGTGGCGCTGAAGGTGCTGCGGCCGGACATGGCCGACAACACGGAGGTGGTCGACCGCTTCGTGCAGGAGGGGCGCAGCGCGACGATGATCGCGCATCCGAACGTGGTCGAGGTGCTGGACATGGGTCGGGACGCCGACGGCGCGATCTACATGGTCCAGGAGTACCTGGTGGGCAGTCGCCTCGACGCCCTACGGCTCAAGCGCGGGCGCTTCCCCGTGCGCGACGCCTTCGATCTGGTGCTGCCGGTGATGGGCGGGCTGGTGGCGGCGCATCAGCGCGGCATCGTCCACCGCGACGTCAAGCCCGAGAACATCATCATCACGCAGAGCGCGCGCGGGCGCCTGACTCCCAAGCTGATCGACTTCGGCGTGGCCAAGCTCGTCGGCCACCTGCGGGCTCATCAAACTCAGCCTGGCCTGGTGATGGGCACGCCGCACTACATGTCGCCCGAGCAGATGAGCGGATCGGCCACGGTCGACCATCGCGTGGATGTGTGGGCGATCGGGGTCGTGCTCTATGAGCTGCTGGCCGGGCGCCGGCCGGTCGAGGCCGTGGCGCTGCCCGAGATCTGGGCGGCGATCGTCAACGGGACGCCGACCCCGCTGCTGGAGCTGGTGCCGGCGACCCCGCCGGCTCTGGCGGCGGCGGTGCATCGCGCGCTCGCTAAACGGCCGGCCGAGCGCTATCCGTCGATGGAGGCCTTCGTCGATGCCCTGCTGAGCTGCGCGGGCCTGGAGCAGGTGGCGGCCTGGGTGCTCGAGCGCCACCCCGATGCCTTGCCCTATCAGCGCCAGCACCCGCGCTTCGGGGTGCACTGGCACTGTGAGCTCTCGTGTCCGCAGTGGAAGACCGCGCTGCAGCTCGTGTCGGCGAACCTCAGCCAGGGAGGGGTCTTCCTCCCCAGCACCGCGCCGCCGGCGGTCGGCACGGCGGTCGAGATCGGGCTGCAGCTACCCGATGGCTCCCGCGTGCGGCTGCGCGGCACGGTGTTGCGCGCGGTGGGAGCCGACGCGGCGGTCAGCGGGGGCACGGCGGGCTTCGCCGTGCGCTTCGACGACGAGCACGCGACCGAGTTGGCGGTGCTCGAGCAGGTGGCCTCCGCCCATCAGGAGCCGGGCTTCGAGGCGCTGCCCGATCGACCGCCGCCGGCCCCGGCCCCGCCGGCGGTCGGTGGGGTGGGGGGCCTTGCGATGGCGGGCGCGGCGCCCGTCGCTCCGCCGCCGGTGGCGCCCGCCGCGCGACCCGCGGTGGCGCCGCGCGCAGCTTCCGCGCCGCCACCCGTGCCGCGTGCGGCGGCAGCGCCCGCCGTGCCGGGCGACACGATGCCCGGGCCGACGAAGGCGGGTGCCGACGCGGTGTCCACGCAGCCGCGCGTGAGCCCGGCCGCGCGCGGGCGGCTCGCCGAGGCGGTTGGTATCGACTTCGGGACCACCTACAGCAGCGTCTCGATCGCCCTCGACGACAAGGTCTACATCATTCCGGATGGCAAACAGCGCACGCTGCACCCGTCGCTGGTGGCCTACCCCGAGCGCGGGCAGCCGCTGGTCGGCTGGGATGCGCGTCAGCAGCAGGTGGCGCATCCCGAGCGCACGGTGATGTCGGTCAAGCGCCTGCTGGGTCGCAGCATCAACGATCCGGCGCTGCAGGGCTTCCTGCGGGGTCTGCCCTTTCCCGCCTCGCCGGGGCCGAACGATGGCGTGGTGCTCCGCCTCGGCGAGGCCGAGCTGGCGCCGGTGCAGGTCGCGGCGGAGATCATGGAGTTTCTGCGCCGCACGGCCGAGGCACGGACCGGGCGCGCCCTGCGCCAGGCAGTGCTCTCCGTGCCCCTGACCTTCAACGAGGCGCAGCGGCAGGCGATCACGCGGGCGGCGACGATGGCTGGCCTCGAGGTCTTGGAGCTGATCGGCGAGCCGATCGCCGCGGTGCTGGCCTACGGCTTCGGGCAGGGCAAGCAGGAGACGGTGGCGGTCTACGACTTCGGCGGGGGCACCTTCGACTTCTCGATCGCGATGCTGCACGGCAACCGTCATCGCGTGCTGGCCAGTGGCGGCGATCCCTGGCTCGGTGGCGACGACTTCGATCTGGCGCTGGCGCAGGAGGCGGCCAATCGCTTCTGGCGCGAGAGCAAGGTCGACCTGCGGCAGCGCGCCGTCGAGTGGCAACGCCTGCTCTACGCCAGCGAGCACGCCAAGCGCATGCTCTCGACCCAGGAACAGACGGAGCTGGTGCTGCCCCGGGCGGTCGAGCATCCGCAACCGCGCGATCTACGCTGGGCGCTGTCCCGTCGCGAGCTGGAGCAGCTCTGCGCCGATGCGGTCGCGCAATCGCTCGAGGTCTGCCGGCGCACGATGGCGTCGATCAAGCTCGCGCCGGAGCGCATCGATCGCGTGGTGATTACGGGGGGTACCGCGCGCATCCCCTTCGTCCAGCGCGAGCTCGCGCGCTTCTTCGGCCGCCCGCTGGCGGTGGTCGTCGATCCTGAGCTCTCGGTTTGCATCGGCGCCGGCCTGCGCGCAGCGGTGCTCACGCGTCACCGCGTCAAAGAGGGCGCGCACCGGGCGCCCGCGACGTAGCGCATCCCATGGGGCTTAGGAGCCGCCCTATTGATTCGCCAAGAGCTTCGTTCCGGCGCAAGCAGCGAAGGGAATGGGATGCCATGGCGGGCGGAGACCGGGCGTACCGCCTGCGGCGCGGTCGGGCTGCCAGCCCTCGCCTTGGCGCTTGGGCGCCGACGCCGCTAGCGCATCGAGTAAGGGCCTCTGGCAGGACCTTTCGCTGAGTCATACCTCTGATGCATCATGGACCTGGCCTCTGATGCATCATGAAGGAGGCCTCTGATGCATCATGAAGCAGGCGCCCGGTAGAACCGCCGTGGAGCAATCGGCATGTCGCGTAGCTTTACATCGACCTCGGACCGCCTGGCCTGGAGCCGGGCTCGGCTCTTAGCTCTGATCGTTCTCGTTGGGGGTTGGGGTTGTGGCAGCGCGGTCGAGACGAGCGTCGTGATCGAGCGCACGACCTCGACGGCGTGCAAGGCGACGGTCGACGGGCAAGCTCGGCCGATGAATGCCTGGGTTGTGGAGGTCTATCCGGCGCTCGCTAGCGGGAGCGGCGGGGAGCCATCGTGCTTGGGCATCAACCAACGGCTCTGCGCTCTGGCCGTCCGGCGTTGCAGCTGCCGGGACGCGCTGCCTCCCAGCCCCGAGGGTCTGCGCGCCGCGCTTTCAGGCACCCGCCTGCCCGATCTCGACTCGGGGCACTACTGCGTGCGCGTGCTCGCGCTGGAGCTGACCGGCCAGCCCGTCGGGCCCCTCAGCGACAGCGATCGAATCTGCGACTGCAAGGACGCTGATTTGAATTTGCTCGCGACCGTCCTGGCCGGCGCGGAGGGGGCCTGGCAGCTGTCACGGATGCCACTTCCCGGAGGCCCTGGCCTACCTGCCTTGCCCCGGACCTGGGACCAGACACGGTCGATCCTGCGAGGGTGCGCCATGTCGCCCACGCCCGCGGTCTTGAACGAGGGTGGGCAACACAGGCTCGACCTGCACTGCCTGGATGACGTGCCGGCCGATGCCAGTGCGTCGCCGCCTGTCGGTGCCAACAAGGCAGCCCTCTGGCGCTGTCTTGGCAGCTAACATGTCGATGCATCCGCTGGGCGCTGCGCTCGTACTCACCCTGCTGCCGGCGTGGGCAGCGGCGGGCGAGGAAAGGGCCGATCCCGTTGGCGTGGTCGTGGCGATCGGTGACGTCGCGCTCGAACCACTCGTGACCGGCGCGCGAGCGCTCGGTCGCGCGATCTGGCGCGGGGAGCGCGTGCTGCCGCGTCTGGGAACTCCGCGACGGGGCGGGGACCAAGCCATGAGCGGACTTCGCGAGGCCTACTTCGAGGCGGATTTCCTTCGTTGCCTGGGCATGCTGCAGCGCCCGGATCTCAGTTTCGAACGCTTCCTCGAGCGCGGCGCGGGCGCGTCGGCTAGCACGGCAGGTGTCTTCGCCGCGGGATGCGCCCACGGGGCGGACAATGTCGAGCTCGCGCGCCAACTGCTCGCGCGCCTGTTCAACCACGAGCTCGACGTCACGGCGACGCTTCGGCTGATGCGCCCCGATTTTCAACGACTGGCCGAGGAGGTGCGCCGGGGCTTCCGCACGCAGCGGCGCGTGACCTGGCTCGTTCGCACTGTTCCTGTCGCTGCCGAGGCCTCGGTCGACGGAGGCGTGCGGCGCTGCTCGCCCACACCCTGTTCGGTCGATGTGCTGCCGGGTCAGCATGTCGTCGTTCTGCGGCGCTTGGGCTACGCAGCCAGGGCCGTTTGGCACGATAGCAGCGCCGGGACGATCGTGAATGCGTCGCTGGACGAGGCCGCCCGCCCCGAGGCCACGGAGCAGCTCGTGGACGCCCTGGCGCGAGGCGCCGACCCGGGCCGTCCGGAGCTGGGAAGGCTTGCCGCGACAGCCTACGGAGCCTCGGTCGTGGTCCTCGCCTGGCGCGGCAAGCGAGCGGGCCACGCGGCGCTCTTCGATCGGCACGTCGGCCGCGTCGTGAGCCGGGTCTCGGTAGTCGATCCGAAGCGGACCTCGAGCGCGGCGAGCGCGGACAAAGCCGTTCGTGCGGCGATTGACGAGTGGCGCGGGAGTACCATGCCGCCGCCAGTGTACAAGCGACCGCTCTTCTGGGGAGCCGTAGTGGGTGCCGCGGCGGCCACCGGGACGATCGTCTATCTGCTGCTCCGATCGGCCCAGCCCGAATACGAGATGGTCTTCCCGTAGCGACGGGCGAGGGGCGGTGTTGTGGCGCTCCAACGGCCAACGCAGCCCATGCGTAGGCCCTGACCAACAGAGCAGCACGCGGGAAGACTGTTTTCTCTTGAGGAACCGGGGGGCCGCCTCCGGGCACGCGACGTGCATTCTCCTGCTTCCGTAACCAAACGGCCGCATCGGCCACTGGACAAGGAGGAGATCCATGAGAGGTACACGTCGAATCGGGTCATGTGTTTTGATCGCGGCTTTCGCTGCCTGCGGCGGCGGAGAGCAAGATCCGAACACCCAGACGAATGCGCTGGTGGAGAAGGTCCTCGCCGAGCACTCTAATCCGCAGGCATGCGAGAAAGGCTACGAGGTTTGTGTGAGCGTCGCCGGGAAGGAGGCATGTGCGAAGTTCATCGAGATCTGCATAACCCGGGCAGGGAGCGTCGGTAGCGTCGACGCGTGCGCCCCGCCGCCCGCCGTGCCCGCCGGCCCGCCCCCAGCCGAGCCACTGTCGTGTGACGAGATGGCCGAGGAGTGCACGAAGAAGGGCGCCGAGAACTGCGCCGGTATGTTGGAGGCGTGCCAGAAGATCGAGACCTGCATACTCAGCCTGACGGAATGCGCCGAACCAAGGGACGCGAGGGTTTGCCACGAGGCGCTCGTGACGGCTGGCTGCATCGCCAAGCCTCCCGCGCTCGAGGTCCAGACGGGCACCCCGCCCTTCGGCATGCTTCCCCGGGATCTCCCGCGGCTTCCGCCCGTTGGGTGCGACGGTCACGCGGCACCTCCGGTGCCGCCGGCTGCCAACCTTCCGGTCGATCGGCCTGCGCTCCCGGCCCGGTGCGGCGCTCCCGCGGCGCCTCCGCTACCACCGGCTGTGAAGCTTCCGGTCGATCGACCGGCGCCCCCGTCAGGTGCGGCAATCGCGCGACGCCTCCGGTGCCGCCGGCTGCGAAGCTTCCGGGCGATCCGCCCGCGCCGCCCGCGAATCCGCCCGCGCCGCCTGCGGGTCCGATTGTGTACTGACGTCGTCTTTGCGAACGCTTCTCGGCCGCCAGCTAGTGGCCCAAGGAGCTGACGTGTTAAGCAGAGATAGATGAAGACGCATGCGCAGCCCGCCCGCGGCCACGCTATCCGCAAGGTGCGCGTCAGGGTGCTGGAGGGCGCTGACGCTGGGGCGACGTGCGAGGCTCAGTCCCGCAAGGCGCTCGCAATCGGCAGCGCGCCCGACAACGATCTCGTCCTTCGGGATCCCAGCGTCAGCCGTTACCATCTCGAGCTCGGACAAGCCCAAGACGGCATTCAGATCGTCGACCTGGGCAGCCGCAACGGCACCCACCTGCGCGAGCTGCGCATCGAGCGCGCGGTCGTTCCCCCTGGCACTCGCGTGCTTGTCGGTCGAACGCTGCTCGCCCTCGAAGATGGCGCCGCCGCCCGCAGCGATGAGGGCACGGGGCGGCGCCGGTGCCCGGGTTGATCGGCGTTAGCCCCGCGCTGGTCGAGATCGCGAGGTTGGTGCGCAAGCTCGCTCCGACGAGCGCTTCCGTGTTGATCCAGGGCGAGACGGGCACCGGCAAGGAGGTCGTCGCGCGTGCGGTCCACGAGCTTGGTGGCAACGCCGAGCGACCTTTCGTGGTGGTCGATTGTGGCTCGCTTCCGCCCACGCTGATCGCCTCGGAGCTGTTCGGTCACGAGCGCGGGGCCTTCACCGGTGCCGAAAGTCAACGCGCAGGTGCGTTCGAACGCGCCCACGGCGGGACGGTGTTTCTGGATGAGGTAGGCGAGCTGCCCCTCGATGTGCAGCCCGTGCTGCTGGGAGCGCTCGAGCGGCGGCGATTTCGCCGCCTGGGCGGTCGTCACGAAATCGAGGTTGACGTGCGTGTGCTCGCGGCGACGAACCGCGACCTGCGCGCCGAGGTCAACGCGGGCACCTTCCGCGCCGATCTGTACTACCGGCTCGCGGTGGCGAGGGTGGTCATCCCACCGCTGCGCGAGCGGCCCGAGGATATCGAGCCCTTGGTCGCTCACTTCGTGCAGCAGCTCACCGGCGCCCTGGATGGCGTCGGGTTCGGGTCTGCGGCCCTCGCGGCGATGAGCGCGCATCGCTGGAGCGGGAACGTTCGCGAGCTGCGGAACGTCGTCGAGGCAGCGCTGGCCGTCGGTACCTTGAAGCTCGAGCACGACGAGCTGGGGGCGCCCTTAGCCGCGGCCGAAGCGGCAACCGCGCTCGCGCCCTACCGGGAGGCACGTGCTGAAGCCCTCGCGCGCTTCGAACGCGGCTACCTTGGCGAGCTGATCAAGCAATGCGGAGGCAACGCGTCGCAGGCCGCGCGCCGAGCGGCGATGGATCGTCCTTATCTGCTGAACCTGCTGCGGCGCCACGGGCTGCGTTAGCCCCAAAACAAGCGCGCTTCGGCGCGAGCCGTTTTGGGGCTAGACAGGCCGAAAGGCGAGCGTTATGGGGTGAAGTCGCGGGGATTCGCTCCCCGCGACGAGGGGGCTTTGCGAAAGCCCCCTGAGTCATATCTGGGCCCAAAACGAGCGCGGGACGCGCTTGTTTTGGGGCTAGCGCAGCACCCGCTGAGGATTCGATCGGGTGTGAAAGCCGTTGATCAGCACCGTCTGATCCACGAGCGGGCGACCGCTCTCCGCGTCCAGGACGACCAGGCGATGCTCGCCGGCCGGGAGCTCCTGTTCGAAGGGGGCATAACCCGAGGGCCGACCATCGATCAGCACGCGGGCCCCTGCCAGCTTCAGCCCGCCGACACGCAGCCATCCCCGGTCCGAGGGCTCAGGGACGGCACTGGAACGCGCCACGCGGAGCTCGCGACGTGCGGCGCGGCGACCGCGCGCCGTGTCCTCGCCGCGCTGTCCGCGCTGCCGCTCGGCTTCTGCCGGTAGCCTGCCGGTCGGTGGTGGTTGCGCCGCGCGGGTGGCCGCTCCGGTGACGACTGGGTTGGTCGCGATCGACGGCCTGGCGACCGGGAGCTCGGGCGTGGCTGTCCGCGGCACGCCAGCAGCAGGAGGCTTGCTCGGCTGTCTCTCGCGTCCCGGCGTTGCCCCTTCGAAGGTGGGGACGTGTGACGTTTCGCGGCTCTCTCCGCGCCAGATCCAGGCCGCGGCCGCGGTGGCCCCGCCGAGCACCAAGGCGGCCAGTAGCGCGGGCCAGTGGCGACGCGTGCGAGGCGCGGATCGCGCCGTCGCCTCGCCCAGGTCTCGCGCTGGGGTGACCGCCAGACTCGGGATCACCCGAGGTCCCTCTGCCCGCGTATCGGCCGCCAGCCTCCCGCCACGGCCGCGTCGGCGGCGCGCGAGACGGTGAACGCGCGCCCGCCGAGCGGGACGAGAGCGAGCGCGAAGGCCTCATCGAACGGACTGCGTCGACTCAGCCTCGGTTGCAAGGGTTCGAGCCACTCACGCAGGGCGCCGCGCCCATCACGTCCAAGCGTCGCCGCCACGAGCTCGCCGGCGCGCTCGGCGATGTCCTCGGCGGCCGGACGCGCCTGCGGATCGTGCTGTGTGCAGGCGTCGATCAGCCCCACGACGGCCGCGGAGGCGCCGCACATGTCGGGCACTGGAACGGGTCCAGGCGGCCGCGTATCGCTCGCCAGCAGCGCACGCAGGGTCACGCCGAGGGCATAGACATCGGCAGCGACCGTGATGCGGTGGCCGAGCGCCTGCTCCGGCGCCATGAAGCTGCGTTTCCCCTTGATCACGCCGCTGCGCGTGCGGCGGTCTCGCTCCCCCAACGCGAGCGCGATGCCGAAATCCGAGAGCTTGACGTCCCCCTGCCAGGAGAGCAGCACGTTGTCGGGCGCCACATCCCGGTGGATGATGCCGGCGGGCCGATCATCGTCCGCGCGGAGCGTGTGCGCGTAATGCAGGGCGTCTGCGACCTGCGAGATGATGTGCAAGGCGATCCCTTCGGGGAGCGGCGATCCTGCGGCCAGGCCGGCTCGCATGGCTCTGTTGCTGTCGACGCCGTCCACGTACTCCATCGCGATGAACTCGCACTCGTCCACGACCCCGTAGTCGAGAATCTGGACGATGTTGCCGTGGTGCATGCGGCTCGCGAGCTGCGCCTCGTCGAAGAACATCCGGCGCATCGCCGGATCGTGCGAGTGCTGCGGCAGCACGCGCTTGATCGCGACGCGCCGTTCGAACCCGCGCGCACCCACCAGGACGGCCTCATAGACCTGGGCCATGCCGCCGCTCGCGATCGTGCGTACGAGCCGATAGCGTCCATCAGAGCTCATTCGCGGCGATCTCCGCGCCTCGCGTTCCGGAGGCCTTCCGCCGCCAGCGTAGGCTCACCGGCGCTGGTGGGGCAACTGCGTCAGACAGCTCAAGACCCCGCGCGCTCAGCGCGCGTGATCCGTACCGCTTGCCGCCGGGAGCCCCAGCGGCCGGGTGGGCCGTCGAAGCGACCGGCGAGGGGCCGGCCGCAGGCCTGGCAGACGCCGGTGTCGCTCAGCGCGTAGCGGCCGAGCGTGTACCCGTCGCGCTCGATCAACAGCGCGCCGCAGCCGGCGCAGCTCGTGCTCTGGCCCGCGCGATCGTGAACATTGCCGGTGTAAACGTGCTTGAGCCCGGCCGCGAGCGCCTGGCGCCGCGCGCGGGCGAGGGTGGCCGCGGGTGTCGGGGGCGCGTCGCGCAGCTCGAAGTCGGGATGAAAGGCGGTGAAGTGCAGCGGCACCTCGGTGCCGAGCTTCGCGCCAAACCAGTCACAGAGCCGCGCGACCTCGTCCTCGCTGTCGTTCTGGCCGGGGATCAAGAGCGTGGTCACCTCGAGCCAAACTGACGTCTCGCGGCGGATCCAGACCAGCGTGTCCAGCACCGGTTGGAGCTCGGCAAAACACAGCCGCCGATAGAAGTCCCGGGCGAAGGCCTTGAGGTCGACATTCGCCGCGTCCATCGGCTCGAAGAACTCGCCGCGCGCCTCGGGCCTGATGTAGCCCGCCGTCACAGCCACGGTCTTGACGCCGAGGGCCCGGCAGGCCCGCGCCGTGTCGATCGCGTATTCGGCGAAGATCACCGGGTCGTTGTAGGTGAAGGCGACGCTCCTGCACCCCAGCCGCAGGGCGGTCTGCGCGATGGCCTCGGGGGGGGCGTGCTCGCTCAGGATCTCGACCTCGCGCGCCTTGGAGATGCTCCAGTTCTGGCAGAAGCGACAGCCGAGGTTGCAGCCGGCGGTGCCGAAGGAGAGCACGCTGCTGCCCGGGTAGAAGTGGTTGAGCGGCTTCTTCTCGATCGGGTCGATGCAGAAGCCGGTGCTGCGGCCGTAGGTCGTCAGCACCATTTGCCCGCCGACGTTCTGTCGCACGAAACAGAAGGCGCGCTGCCCGTCCCGCAGCCGGCAGCCGCGCGGGCAGAGCGTGCAGACCACGCAATCACCCTCGTGGTGCCAGAACCGGCCGACGTGCAACGGAGCGTCGCTCATCGGCGCCAGTCTACCGCCGAAGGGCCCGGAGGGCAGGGGCCGCCGTCGGCGCTGCAGACCGACCAGCGATAGCATTGGAACATGTAAGATATAATATCTGTTCTTGTGCATGAAGAAGCGCCGCACTACTGTCAATGAGCGAGGGGCAAGCATGCGTACTCTTAAGTTTGTCAGAGGTGTGTGCGCGCTGGGCGGGCTGCTCGTGGCGGCGATCGTCCCCGGTCTGGGCTGCAGCGGTGGTGGTGGGGACCAGGCGCCGCCGGTGGTGGGCGTGGCGGCGCGGGCGGCGACCAACGCCGCCAACAGCATGAACGCGATGAACGCGATGAACGCGATGAACGCGATGAACGCGATGAACGCGATGAACGCGATGAACGCGATGAACGCGATGAACGCGATGAACGCGATGAACGCGATGAACGCGCTCAATGCGATGAACGCGCTCAACTCGATGAACGCGCTCAACTCGATGAACGCGCTCAACAGTGTGACGACCGGCACGCCGCTCGACGTCGGCGCGCTGCGCATCCCCTCGACCACGCTGACCGACCTTGGCCGCTACACGCTGGCGCAGACCGAGCTGCTCTGCCCCGCGACCCGCCTCCCGCACAGCTTCGACCAGGGCACGCCGGGGGACCCGAGCGACGACATCGCCGCGCACCTGACCTTCCCGCGCTGGCTGGTGCTCAAGCAGCAGTTCGAGCGCGTGCGCGTGGCCTGCGCCACGCCGGTGCCCGGCACCTGCGGCAACGGCGTCGTCGACGGCGGCGAGGACTGCGACACCGGCATCCCCCTGGGCAGTCCGGGCGCCTGCCAGACCGTCACCGTCGCCATCGACGAGGACCTCGACGGCAACGGTACGCCCGAGACGAGCGTCACCTACGAGGTCTTCTCCGGCATCGGCCTGGCCTGCGCCGACCGCGCCTATCGCCCCTTCCTGCTGCACCCCACCACCGGCCCCGAGGCCACCTCCAGCCCCGAGACCTTCAACACCTTCTTCCGCTACCTCTGCCTCCAAAGCTGGGATGAGGCCCAGGGCAAGGCCGTCTACCGCTGCGGCAAGGGCCGGCTCGCCGCCGGCGTCTCCGGCTACGCCGTGCGCGAGGGCACGCTCTCGGCGCGCCCGATCTACCTCTCCTCGCTGACCTGGGGCGACGGCGCCGGCAACGTCTGGGACCGCCACTGGCAGTTTCGCGAGCACCACATCGGCTCGATCCCCGAGCCCATCGCCGCCGGCCAGCAGATCGGCTACGCCCTCGACGCCGCCTGGGGCCTCAACCCGCGTGACACGCACCCGGGTGGCGCGAGCAAGGAGCCCGACTACCTGGCGGCCCTCGCGCTCAAGACCGCCACCAACCGCACGGGCGTCACCGTCAGCCCCTACAACCGGGCGAATGCCACCGGCGGCCTCGGCTTCGACGCCCGCGAGCTCAACCAGTGCGAGCCCGGCTACCACAGCGTCCCCGACCTCGCCTCCACCGGAGGCCTCGAGCAGGGGATGCAGCTCAACCTGAGCGTCGCCGGCTGGTACCAGGACGGCTGCAGCTGGGCCCGCGACTGGAACCTTCCCACCCTGCCCACGCAGCAGGTCGGCAGCTGCCAGGTCTTCGACATTGGGGCCGGCCCCCTGCAGACGCGGATGGGTCTCAACCTCGGCGATGCCACTCCGCGCCGGTGCCCCAGCTTCGCCACCTGCGAACCGGGCAAGAGCTGCTGCGTCGGGCAGTTTGCGCTGGGTTATCGGCATAGCTGCGCCATCAAGAACAACGGGACCCTGTGGTGCTGGGGCGACAACCAACAGGGTCAGCTCGGAGATGGCACCTTCGGTGGCGGACGCGGCGTGGCCGGGCCGGTCGTGGCATCGGAGACGGGTGGTCCGCTGACGAAGGTCTTGGACGTCTCGCCCGGGGGTCTCCACAGCTGCGCGCGACGCTCGGACGGAAGCGCCTGGTGCTGGGGCTACAACGGCTCAGGACAGGTGGGTGACGGGACGACGCTCGACCGCCCGAGCCCCGTTGCCATCACGGCGCTCGGGACGACGACGGCGGTCGAGCAGCTGCAGCTTGGCGCGTATCACAGCTGCGCGCGGCGGGCGGACGGGACGCTCTGGTGCTGGGGCGAGAACGAGGACGGTCAGCTCGGTGATGGTACGACGCTCGCGCGCTCCAGCCCGGTTGCCGTCACGGCGCTCGGCACGATGGTGAGCGACTTCGCGCTCGGTTGGTACCACACCTGCGCGCGCCTCGCTGACGGCAGTCTGTCGTGCTGGGGGTGGAATGCGTATGGCCAGCTTGGCGAGGGGACTCAGAACAGCCGCTCGAGCCCCGCGGCCGTGACCGTCCTCGGCACGACGGTGGCTCGCATCTCCCTCAGCCGGTACCACACCTGCGCCCGGCGCGCGAATGGCACGGTGTGGTGTTGGGGCGACAATACCTACTATCAGCTTGGCGACGGCACGACGGTCAGGCGTTTGGAGCCGGCGCAGGTGACCGCGCTCGGCACGGCGAGCTCGGAGGTCGTGGCAGGGTCGGGGCACAATTGCGCCCTGCGCGCCGACAACAGCGTTTACTGTTGGGGAAGCAACGCCTACGGCCAGCTCGGCGATGGGACCTATTCAGCCGAGCGAGCCCCGTC
Source organism: Pseudomonadota bacterium (assembly GCA_016702545.1). Classification (GTDB taxonomy): domain Bacteria; phylum Myxococcota_A; class Polyangia; genus JADJTL01. The sequence continues at coordinate 48,890 of JADJDT010000029.1, forward strand.
GCCGTCACGGCGCTCGGCGCGACCGTCGCGGCGATCTCCGTCGGCGCCTGGCACACCTGCGCGCGGCGCAGTCATGGAACGCTGTGGTGCTGGGGGGATAACGGATGGGGCGCGCTCGGTGACGGATCGGTGGCTCGCACGGCCCCGACGCCAACGCGCGCCTGGAGCCTGCGCTGCGAATGCGGCGACGGGGTGTGCAGCGCCAGCGAGACGGCGGAAAGCTGCCAAGCTGATTGCCGGCAGCAAAGCTGCGGCGATGGCAGCTGCGCTGCCACGGAGACTGAGGCGAATTGCCCGGACGACTGCCACCGCCAGCGCTACGCCGCGCTCGCGCTGGGGCCTACCACAGCTGCGCTCGACGTACCGACGGACGCGTGTGGTGTTGGGGAGAGAACGCCGAGGGTTCGCTCGGCGACGGCACGACCCTTCCGCGGCTGGGCCCCGTCGAGGTGACCGCGCTCGGCACAACCACAACTCAGATCGGGCTCGGCTTCTCCTTTGGCTGTGCGCGGCACGCAGACGGCAGCTTGTGGTGTTGGGGCTACAACGGCTACGGCCAACTGGGAGACGGTAGCTACTCGACTCGCCCGAGCCCGGTGGCCGTGACCGCGCTCGGCCTGCCGGTGGTCGACTTCGACCTGGGCCGCCGCCACAGCTGTGCGCGCCGAAGCGACGGTAGCGTGTGGTGCTGGGGATCCAACTCCGATGGTCAGCTCGGCGACAACACGTTGGTGCAGCGCCCGAGTCCCGCCGCCGTCACCGTGCTGGGCACGACGGCTCTCGACGTGGCGCTCGGCTGGTATCACAGCTGCGCCAGGCGCAGCGATGGGAGTGCGTGGTGCTGGGGATCCAACTCCTATGGCCAGCTCGGCGACAACACGTTGGTGCAGCGCCCGAGCCCGGTCGCCGTCACGGCGCTCGGCACCACGGTCGCGCGTCTGGCGCTGGGCGGCTACCACAGCTGCGCAAAACGCACCGATGGCAGCCTGTGGTGTTGGGGGGCCAATGGTAACGGCCAGCTCGGCGACGGCACGACCGTCGCGCGCACCGGTCCTGTCGCGGTGACCGCCCTCGGCACCGCGGTCGAGGATGTGTTGCTCGGGTACTGGCACACTTGCGTGCGGCGCACCGACGGCAGTCTGTGGTGTTGGGGGGGAAAGGCCTTCCCCAGTTCCAGCGGCCCGCTCGCGGCGGGGCAACTGGGTGACGGCACGACGTTGGCGCGCTCGAGTCCCGTGGCGATCACTGCGGTGGGAACCGCGGTGGCTGAGGTGGCCCTGGGCTACTGGCACACCTGCGTGCGCAACACCGAGGGGGCCCTGTCGTGCTGGGGTTACAACACCAACGGCCAACTCGGCGCCGCGACCGGCCTCTCGGCGTGGGCACCCGTGGCACTTGCCGTTTGCGGTGACGGGGTTTGCGCGTTCGATGAGCAGCGAAACGGCGCCTGTCCGCGCGATTGCGCCACGAAGTGCGGCGACTGCGTCTGCGACGGGGTGCTGGAGGATGCGACGACGTGCTCGGCGGACTGCATGCCAGGCGGCGCGTGCACGCCCTCGGCCTGCGGCAATGCGCGCTGTGAGGCCGATGAGACCTGCGCATTGTGCCCGGGTGACTGCGGCACCTGCTACACCACCTGCGGCAAGCACGGCTGTGAGCCGGGGGAGACGTGTACCAGCTGCCCGGGTGACTGCGGGGCCTGCGCGGCGCCGGTCTGCGGCAACGCGAGCTGCGATGCGGGCGAGAGCTGCGGCTCGTGTCCGGGTGATTGCGGGGCGTGCGGTGGCACGGCCTGGGGGCAGCCGGCGGGGGCGATCAGCGCGAGTCTGCAAGCCGTGAGCTTCCCCGTGAACACCAGCGTGGGCTTTGCGGCGGGCACCAACGGGACGCTGCTCAAGAGCACGGACAGCGGCGCGAGCTGGACGGCGCTGAGCGCGACACGGCGCGACGCTAGGGACGCTGGCCTTCCTCGACACCCAGACGGGCCTGGTCGCGGGCGATGGCGGCGTGCTGCTCAAGACGACCGATGGCGGCCTGAGCTGGACGGCGCTGACCTCGGGCACCACGGCCGCGCTGCGGGCGCTGGCGCTGCTCGATGCGCTGACGGCCTTCGCCGCGGGCGACGGCGGCGTGCTGCTCAAGACCACCAACGGTGGCACGAGCTGGACGGCGCTGACCTCCGGCACGGCGGCGGCGCTGCGGGCGCTGCGCTTCGTCGATGCGCAGACGGGCTTCGCCGCCGGCGACGGCGGCACCATCCTCAAGACCAGCAACGGCGGCACGAGCTGGGCGGCGCTCAGCTCGGGCACGGCGGCCACGCTGCGGGCGCTGGCCTTCGTCGATGCGCAGACGGGCTACGCCGCCGGCGACAACGGCACGATCCTCAAGACGACCAACGGCGGCACGAGCTGGAGCACGCAGACCACCGGCGTGCATGGGGCCCTGCACTCGCTGGCCTTCCCGCTCGGTGGCCTGCACGGCACGGCGGTGGGCGAGGGCGGCCTGGTGCTGCGTACGACCAACGGCGGCACCTCGTGGACGCAGGAGAGCTCGGGCACCTCGGAGACGCTGCTCGGGGTGACGCTGCCGGCGGACTGGACGATGGGCGTGGCGGTCGGCGCCAGCGGCACCGTGGTGCGGCGCATCCCGCCCTGGGAGCCCTCGATCCTCTACGACACCGAGGTCGCCAGCCTGGCGCCGCCGACGATCATCCCCAGCGCGGTGATGAGCCAGCGCGTGGCCTTCACCGGCAACAACAGCGGCTGGCTCTATGCCCTCAGCCCCACGGCGCGCGTGCCGCGCTACAGCCCGGCGCGCCTCGCCGACGCCGTGCAAGGCCGCAGCCCCGTCGGCCCGCTGCCGGGCGAGAGCTTCCAGACCCTCTACGCCGCCACGGCCTCGGGCCTGGGTTACGCGCTCAACGCCTCCACCGGCGCCCTGCGCTGGACGACCGACGGCAACAGCGGCCTGGCGGGCAACCAGCCCCTCGGCACCGCGCTGGTCGCGGCCCCCGTGGTCTCCCCCACGCGCAACCTGGCCTTCTTCGCCACGCGCAACCTCACGGGTGCGCAGAACCGCCTCTTCGCCTTCGACGCCAAGACCGGCGCCTGTCGCTGGGTGCTCAATGGCTCCTGCGCCGGCGCGACCGACACGCTCAACCTGGGCCAGATCAGCGGCAGCCCGATTCACGACGCCACGGCGCGAAAGCTCTTCCTCACCAGCACCAGCCTCAGCGGCGGCGCCACCGTCTGGGCGGTGGACGCGGGCGACGCCACGCCCGGCACCGTGAGCTGGAGCCGCAACCTCGGCGACAGCGATGCCTCGCCGACCTTGGCCGAGACCACGCGGACGAGCCTCTACGTCGGCACCAACAGCGGCCGCCTGCACCGCGTCCGCACGGCCGACGGCGTCAGCTGCTGGAGCACGACGGGCAGCGGCTGCACCAGCTTTGGCGGCAGCGAACAGGCCTTCTGCACCGCCACCGACGCGCTGGGTACCGCCTGCGCCGCCGGCAGCGCCATCGCCTCCGGCGTCGTCGTGCTCTGGAGCGGGACGCACACCGGCCGCCTGCTCTTCGCCACGGCAGACGGCCACCTGCGCCTGCTCAACGCCGACGGCACCCTGGTCTGGAAGACCACCACCCCGATCCCCGGTGCCAGCCTGCCCCTCGCCATCCCCGAGCGCGACAGCCTCTTCGTCGGCGCCACCGACGGCAAGCTGCGCGAACTCAGCCTCACCACCGGCGCCGTCCTCAGCACCCAGACCGTCGGCCCCGGCACGGCGGCCGTCGGCAGCCCGACCTACGACACGCGAGCGGCGATGCTCTATGTCGGGACCTCGACCGGCGTCCTCTACCGCTACAACCTGTCGCCCTAGAGCATCGATCGGGTTGCCGGACCGAGCGAGGCGAAGGCATTGGAGGCACAGGCGCGAAGCGAGGAGGGCGCCTGCTGGTGGCAGGCAACCGACGAGCGACAATGCCTGTGCCTCCAAGGGCAAGCCTCGCGACGGGAGTCAACCCGATCGAGGCTCGAAAACCTGCTGCGCGGCCCGGGGCGTGGCGTCGCCTCAATAACCATAGAACGCGAATGCACGCCAGCATACTGGCGCAATGGCCATGCTTCACACCACTAGCAGTGGAGCGCGGCAGATCACGAGCCGTAACGTTGACGCAGGCCTCGACACAGGGCTTGCTCAGTTGGCGATCCACTGCGACGAACAGTCCCCCCTGCCACGAGACGGGCAGTTCGGAGGCTAGCTTGTTCAACGCGCTGTCGTGTTTGTCCGCCTTTAGCGTGCTGCTGGTCGCGGGTTGTCTGGGCGACACCTACGCCATCTCGAAGCGCGAGCTCGGTCGCCTGGCTCAACTCGCGCCAGCGTCGCGTGGCGCGTCGGTGCGGGTGACGCAGCAGCTCGGCGAGAGCTTCGCCGATGCGCCTCCGCTCGCTGAGGGGCACGCCCCGTGGGTCGTCGAGGGGCAGGTCGACCTGTTGTGGCGAGGGCCTGCTGGGCCAGGGCCGTACGGCCCTGGCGGGTATCGGCGCCTGCAGGTGACCCGAGCAGGGCCACATGGCGCGAGCACGGTGAAGACGCCGCCCGGGAGCGGACGGGCGCAGTCGGGCGCGCGGGGCCGCGGTGGGGGCACGACCGCGCGCGGTGGCACGGGCGGTGGGTCAGGCAGCGGGTCGGGCGGAAACTCAGGCAGCGGTGGCGACATCGGTGACCTCGCGGGGGCCGCGGCGGTCGTGGTCGCCGTCGCGACGGTGGCAGGCATCGCTCTGGCAGCGACCGAAGGCGCGCGGTTCGACGGGTGGGCGCGCCTTGGCAGCACGCATCCCGTGCACTTGATCGGGCCCAAGGAGGAGCATCGCTGGGTGCCGCTCAACCAGCTCGGTCCGAGCCACGCTGAGTGGGCGAAGCAGGCGCTCGTGTCTCCAGTCGAGGGCTTGGTTGTCGAGCTGCAACGCGCTCCGCTCGATCGCAAGGGGTGGGCCTATGCGGTCGAGCTCGGCGCGAGCCAGCTGAGTACGCTCACGCGCGGCGCGCCCTGGGGCTTTGCCTCGCACATCGTCTTCGGGGGCTTTCCCTTGCAGCAGCTCGGCATCCTCGGTGGTACCGAGCTGGCGTGGGGACAGAACAGCCTCGGCTTTGATGTGCTCAATGCCCGACTGCTGCTCGAGGCGCAGGTGTTGCCGCTGCGCCTAACGCGGCTCCATGCGGGCGTCTACGGCCAAGGCGGCTACGACTGGCTGATCGAGGAAAGCGCGCGGGGTACGGCTGCTCGAGGATCGGGCTTTCTCGGCGCGGGCGCGTTGCTCCAGCTCGACGTGACTACGCGCCTCGCGCTGACCATGCGGACGGGCTTCGCCGCGCCGCTGCGCGCTGACGGCGGCCAACTCGTGCCCAGCGTCATGGCCGGCTTCGCGGTCTACTGACCCCGGGGAGGGTCCGCGGGAGGGTCCCGAACCACGGGGGGGCTCGGTCCCGGGCTCGGTCCCGGGCTCGGTCCGAACCAGGGTTCCTCCGCCCGCTCGGTCGCTCGGGTTTCCTCGGTCGCTCGGTCCGCACCGCTCGGTCCGCACGGGAGTGCCGCAGGCCGGTAGCCCGGGCCTGCCGGACCGGGGTCCGGACGAGGCGGCCTTCCGGGTGTGCCAAGGGCGGGAGAACAGTACGTGCCGGATCGGGCCCGGCGCTTGCGGAGGGCAGAGGCCGCATCAGTCTGCCCCGTCCCTTGATCGCCGCCGGTGAGACGATCGTGATCACGCAGCGCTGCACGCAGCGACAGTTCCTGCTGCGCGATGTCGAACCACCTGCGCATCCTGGCTACCGACCTTCGCGGCGAGGCTGCCGAGTTCTGCCGCTGGCTCTTCGAGCTCACGGCCAGGTACAGCGCTTCGGTGCCTCAACGCCCATTGGGGCCGGTGGGAGGACCTCTGGGCCAGCGAGCAACCGTCGGTGGGGCGCCTCGCCGCCGCTCTGCGCGGGGCGATGGCGCGGGGCGATGGCGCGGGGATTCACTCCCCGGGACGCGCTTGTCCTGGGTCTACTTCGGGTCTAGCGCGGCCCTGTGGCGCTCGCGGCCGCGCCGATTTGGGCCTCGGCCCAGCGCAGGGCGTCGAGCAGGGCGGCGTACTGGGGATCGGGCGTGTCATCGGCGTTGGTCAGCGGCGCGGACCATTGTTGGAGGGCCGTCTGGCTCGCGGCCAACGCGCGGCGCGCGGCGTCCAGGTCGATCTGATCGGCCCGCAGCGCGCGCTCGGTGACGACGAGCACACTGTCGAGGGCGCCGACCTTGGCGAAGCCCGGCCCGATCGCCAGCGTCGTCTCCTGCGAGCCGCAGCGCCAGGCCAGCACGCCCGAACGCAGGGCGGCGAGCAAGGGCCGGTGGCCCGGCAGCACGCCGAGCTCTCCCAGGGTGCCTGGCAGGCGGAGCTCGTCGACGGAGGTGTCTGCCAGGGCGCCGCTCGGCGTCACCAGCTCGAGGCGCAGCATGGCCTAGGCGCCTCCTTCTTGGCGCAGGCGCTCGGCCTTGGCGCGCGCCTCGGTGATGTCGCCGACGTAGCGGAAGGCGTCGAGGGGGAGGTCGTCGCACTCGCCGTCGACCAGCGCCTTGAAGCCGCGCACGGTCTCGGCGATCTCGACCAGGCGCCCGGCCTGGCCGGTGAACTGCTCGGCGACGTGGAAGGGCTGCGAGAGGAAGAGCTGGATGCGCTGGGCGCGACGCACCGCCGTCTTGTCCTCCTCCGAGAGCTCGTCCATCCCGAGGATGGCGATGATGTCCTTCAGATCCTTGTAGCGCTGCAGCACCTGCTGGACGCGCCGCGCCACCTGGTAGTGCTCCTCGCCGACGATCTCGGGGCTGAGGTTGGTCGAGCTCGAGTCGAGCGGATCGACCGCGGGATAGATCCCCATCTCGGAGATCTGACGCGAGAGCACGGTGGTCGCGTCGAGGTGCGCGAAGGTGGTCGCGGCCGCCGGGTCGGTCAGGTCGTCGGCCGGGACGTAGATGGCCTGGACCGAGGTGATCGAGCCGCGATCGGTGGAGGTGATGCGCTCCTGCAGCGCGCCGAGGTCGGTGGAGAGCGTGGGCTGGTAGCCGACCGCGCTCGGCATGCGGCCGAGCAGCGCGGACACCTCGGAGTTGGCCTGCGTGAAACGGAAGATATTGTCGATGAAGAGCATCACGTCCTGCCCCTCTTCGTCGCGGAAGTACTCGGCGACGGTGAGCGCGGACAGCCCGACGCGCGCGCGCGCGCCCGGCGGCTCGTTCATCTGGCCGTAGACCAGCGCGATCTTGTCGAGGACGCCGGCCTCCTTCATGTCACGCCACAGGTCGTTGCCCTCGCGCGTCCGCTCGCCGACACCGGCGAAGACGGAGACGCCGCCGTGCGCCTTGCCGACGTTGTTGATCAGCTCCATCAGCAGCACGGTCTTGCCGACCCCCGCGCCGCCGAAGAGGCCGACCTTGCCGCCGCGCCGATAGGGACAGAGCAGATCGACGACCTTGATCCCGGTGTGGAAGGTCTCCACCTTCGTCGACTGGTTGACGAACTTGGGCGGGGCCGCGTGGATCGGCCGGTTCTCCTTGGCGCCCAGCGGGCCGGCCTGATCGACCGGCTTGCCGATCACGTTGATGATGCGCCCGAGGACCTCGCGCCCGACCGGCACGCGGATCACGTCGCCGGTGTCGGTGACCAGCATGCCGCGGACCAGCCCCTCGGTGCTGTCCATCGCGATCGTGCGCACGGTGTGCTCGCCGAGGTGCTGGGCCACCTCGAGCACGAGGTTGTTCGGCTGGTCGTCGATCGCCGGGTTCGACACCGTCAACGCGCCGTAAATCTGGGGCAGGTGGCTGTCGAAGACGACATCGACGACGGCGCCCAAGACCTGACTGATCCGCCCTTGCTTCGTACGGTCCATGGTTTCTTCGTCCTCTGGGGGCCGCTGGCCGTGCTAGCGCAGGGCCTCGGCGCCAGCGATGATCTCCAACAGCTCCTTGGTGATCGACGTCTGGCGCGCCTTGTTGTACTCGAGCGTCAGCGAGCGGGCCATCTCGGCCGCGTTCGTGGTCGCATTCTCCATCGCGGTCATGCGGGCGCCATGCTCCGAGGCAATCGCCTCCAGCGCCGCGCGCTGCAGCTCGACGCGGACGTAGATCGGCAGCATCGTCGCCAAGAGCTCGCGCTCGCTCGGCTCGTAGAGGAAGTCGAGCGGGGCTTCGTCGCCGCCGGTGCGTGCGGCCGGCACTACGGGCAAGAGCTGCTCGACCGCCACCGCTTGGCTCATCGCCGACTTGAACGCGGTGTAGACCACGCAGACCCGGTCCACCTGACCGCTGATGAAGTGATCGCTGACGAGGGCGGCCAGCGCCTCGGCCCGGGGGATGGCGCTATTCGTGTCGACCCCCGGCAGGTAGTCCTCGAGCGCGACCCGCCGATAGCGGTAGTAGTCGCGGCCCTTGCGGCCCACGACCACGAGCTGGGCCGTCTGTCCCGCGGCGCTCAGCTGCTCGCGGAAGTGCTCCGTGGCGCGGATGATGTTGGTGTTGAAGGCGCCGCACAGCCCCCGGTCGGCGCTCAGCACCACCAGCAGCACGCGCTGCGGCTCGCGATCGGCGAGCAGCGGATGCTGGGTGCGCTCCGCGCGCAGTGCCAGCTCGGCGACGATCTCGGCCACCTTGCGCGCGTAGGGGCGCGCGCCGACGATGGCCCCCTGCGCTCGGCGCAGCTTGGCCGCCGCGACGAGCTTCATCGCTCGCGTGATCTTCTGCGTGCTCTTGACCGAGGCGATGCGGCGGCGGATGTCTTTCAGCGCGGGCATGTCAGGTGCTCAGCTGGCAGCGGCGCTGGCGCTGGCGTTGTCGGTGCCAGCGCTGAATTGGGCGCCGAAGGTGTCGAGCGCTTGCCGCAGCTGCTGGCTCAGCTCCTGCGAGAGGGCGCCCGTCGTGCGGATCTGATCGAGCAAAGCGAGGTGGTGGTCCGTGATCCACAGCAGCAGCTCGCGCTCGAAGCGTCGGACGTCGCTGACGGCTACGTTGTCGAGCAGGCCCTGCGAGCCGGCGAAGAGCACGACGACCTGCTGCTCGACCGGCAGCGGCGCGTACTGGTCTTGCTTCAGCAGCTCCATCAGTCGGGCGCCGCGGTTGAGCTGACGCTGGGTCTCCTTGTCCAGGTCCGAGCCGAACTGCGCGAAGGCCGCGAGGTCACGGTAACGCGCCAGGTCGAGGCGGAGCTGGCCGGCGACCTGCTTCATCGCCTTGATCTGGGCCGCGCCACCGACCCGGCTGACCGAAAGGCCGGCGTTCACCGCTGGACGTTGACCGGCGTAGAAGAGATCGCCCTCGAGGTAGATTTGCCCGTCGGTGATCGAGATGACGTTGGTCGGGATGTAGGCCGAGACGTCGCCCGCCTGGGTCTCGATGATCGGCAGCGCCGTCAGCGAACCGCCGCCCTCGGCGTCGCTCAGCTTGGCGGCGCGCTCCAGCAGGCGGCTGTGCAGGTAGAACACGTCGCCAGGGTAGGCCTCGCGGCCCGGCGGCCGGCGCAGCAGCAGCGAGAGCTGGCGGTAGGCCACGGCGTGCTTGCTCAGGTCGTCGTAGACGACCAGCGCGTGGCCGCCCTTGTTCATGAAGTACTCGCCGATCGCGACCCCGGTGTAGGGCGCCAGGAACTGCAGGGGCGCCGACTCGGCTGCTCCCGCCAGCACGACGGCGGTGTAGTCCATCGCCCCGAGGTGGCGCAGCTTGTCGACGACCTGAGCCACAGTCGACTGCTTCTGGCCGATCGCGACATAGACGCAGTACACGTTCTTGCCGCGCTGGTTGACGATGGCGTCGACCGCCAGCGCCGTCTTGCCCGTCTGGCGGTCGCCGATGATCAGCTCGCGCTGGCCGCGGCCGATCGGGATCATCGAGTCGATCGCCTTGACGCCGGTCTGCAAGGGCTCGTGCACGCTGCGCCGCCTGACGATGCCCGGCGCCTTGATCTCGATTTTGCTGAAGCTGGTGCTGTGCAGCGGGCCCGCGCCGTCGATCGGCTGGCCGAGCGCGTCGACCACGCGGCCGACCAGCGCCTCGCCGACGGGGACCTGGGCGATCTGGCCGGTGCGTCGCACCAGGTCGCCCTCCTTGATCAGCGTGTCCTTGCCGAGGAGCGCCACCCCGACGTTGCCCTCCTCGAGGTTGAGTGCGAGGCCCTTTACGCCGTTGGGGAAGTCGAGCAGCTCGCCGGCCATCGCCCCTTCGAGCCCATAGACGCGCGCGATGCTGTCGCCGACCGTCAGCACGGTGCCGGTCTCGACCACGGCCACGCGTTGATCGTAGTGCTCGATCTGCTGGCGGATGATGTCGCTGATCTCTTCGGCGCGTATCTGCATCGTCATTCCTTGGCCGCCGAGTCGGTGGCGGCGCTCGCGTGGTTTGACTAGACCTTATCCTCGAGCAGAGCCTGGCGTAGCCGCGCTAGCCGCGCGCGCAGGCTGCCGTCGAAGAGCAGCGACCCGACGCGGGTCGACAGACCGGCGATCAGCCCCGGATCGACCGCTGTCGTCAGTAGCACGCGCAGGCCCGTGCGCTGCTCCAGCGCGCGCGTGAGCTGATCCTGGGCCTCAGGGTCGAGGGGCGTAGCGCTGGTGACGTGGGCCCGCACGCGGCCCGCGTAGCGGTCGGCGGCAGCGGTGTAGCTGCGCGCAATGTCGGGTAGCAGGGCGATGCGGCCGCGGTCGAGCAGCAGCAGCAGACCTTGGCGCAGCGCGGGCAGGAGCTGCAGGCGCTGCGCGAGCTGCTCGATCAGCGCCCGCCGCCGCGGCGCGGCGTAGCTGGGGTTCGCCAGCGTGTCGAGCAACTCGCGCTGGTCTTGCCAGAGCGCGGCGAGCTGCTGCAGCTGCTCGCCGAGTTCGTCGACGCGCTGCTGGTCGACGGCCAGCCGCAGCATCGCGTGGGCGTAACGCTGGCTGATGCGGCCGCCGATCATGGGCGTGGTCCGCCGCTGGGTTGCCCGAGCTGGGCCAAGCACTCCTCCTGCAAACGCTGGCGGTCGTCGGCGGTGACGCTCTGCTGTAGCAGGCGCTCGGCTGCCTCCAGCGCCGCCCCGATCGCGCCGACCTCGAGCTGCCGCCGGATGCGATCGACCTCCTGCCGTAGGGTCCGCTCGGCGCCGGCGACGATGCGCTGCGCCTCCGCCGCCGCTTGGCTCAGCAGGTGCTCGCGCTCGTGCTCGGCGTCGCGCGCCGCCGCGGCCAGCAGCTCGGCGACCTCGCCCTCGACGCGCCCGAGCTGCTGCTGGGCCGCAGCCAGCTGTTGCTCGGCCTGGGCGCGCAGTTGGGAGGCCTCGGCGATCTGCTCCTCGAGCTCGCGCCGGCGCGTGTCGAGGAAGATGCGCAGGGGTCGGCGGCCGAGCCGCACGACGAGCCACAGCAGCAGCGCGAAGTTGAGCAGCGCCAGCGCCAGCGGCGGTCCGCTGTGCGCGACGGTGTCCGCGCCGCAGCCGAACCAGTTGATCGGCGCGAGCGTCTCGGCCGCGCTGTGCGGCGGAGGATGCACGGGCTGGCCGGGGCCAGGGGCGTGCCCAGGCGCGAGGGATTCGGCGCTGGCCGAAGGCGCGGCGCCGCCGAAGGCGAGGCATGCGCTGGCGAAGACCCCGACCGCGAGCGCCCGGCCGCGAGCGCTGCGGCGCGAGCCGCAGGATCCGCGCTGGGCCTGCTGGGGGAGGGCTAGGGGCAACGGTCGTATCTTTCTCTGCGGCGCCCACGCGCCGATGGGGTCAGGGGCGACGTCCAAGCACCTTGGCTGCAATCTCTTCGGCCAGCTGGTCGGCGCGCGCCCGCAGCGCCAGAGCGGCGGCTGGCGCAGTCTTGGCCAGAACGGCGCGAGCCGCGGTGAGCTGCTCTTCGGCCGCTCGTCGCGCAGCGGCGATCTGGCCCTGGGCGCTGGCCTCTGCGCTCAGGCGATGTTTCACGCGCTGGGCGTTGGCTTGCTGGCGCGCCCCGGCCACGCGCTGCGCGTGGGCCTCGGTGGCCGCAGTAGACGCTTGCGCCAGCTGCTCGGCCTGCGCGCGGGCCCCCCCGACCAACGCTGCCCGCTCGCGGCGCAGGGCTAGGTGGGGCAGGAAGACCAGCTGGCGCAGCACCAGGAAGACCAAAAGGAACACGGTGAGCTGCAGCAACACGGTCCCGTCGATGTCGATCACCGGCGGCGACGCATGCGCAGCAGCGCTCAGCAGCGAGAGCAAGATAGGCACGTCCGGCCGCCTAACACGGCCCGCCGCGAGCTGTCAAACACCAAGGTAAACATGGAGATGTGTCCCGGAGTCGCGCGTGCCGCTTGAGCCGGGCGCTACTCGGCTCGGCGCAGCGAGATGCTCAGCCGATGTTCCGAGGCGCTCTCCCAACGCACCACGCGGCGCTCGCTCTGATATCCGCGCTGGCGCAGCTCGATCGTGAAGCGATCGGTCAGCGCGAGGTTGGAGAGGGTCAGCGGCGTCGTGCCGCGCAGCACCTGGTTGAGGTAGACCTCGGCTCCCTGGGGATTCGAGTCGACGATCAGGCGTCCGCTGGCGGCGGTCAACGAGGCGACCAGCCGGTGGCGGCGCTCGCGGGGGCGGAAGGCGGTGCGGGTGCTCCACGGGTGGTAGCCCTTCAGCGTCAGCGCCACCAGTAAGGGGCGCAGGGGCTGGGCCAGGCCGACGGTCACGGGCGTGGGCTGCCCGAGCGGGCGCCCATCGATCGCGACGGCGGCACCGGGGGGCACCGACACGATCTCCAGCACGGCATTCGCTGGGAAGGGATCCCAGCGGTCGAAGGCGGCCCAGCCGGCGGCGAAGGCCCCGGTCGCGAGGGCCAGGCCCAGGAACACGCGCCGCACGGTGTGTCGCGGTCGGACGCGCAGGCTCGGCGGGAGCGGGGCGTCTCCGCTCGTGAAGTGGCGCTCTGGCGGGCGGCCGGCGCCGAACAACCCGCTGCCGAGTCGGTGCGGGCGCTGGCCGGAGGTGCCCTCGCCGCGATCGCGCGCACCGGTGGGTCGGCGGGCCTGCTGTCGCAGTGCCTGGTCGAGCGGGTGCAGCGCCGAGGTCCGCGCGGCGCGGGCCGCCACCGAGGGCGGGCGCCCCGTCGGCGGCCGGCCTGGGCTCGAGAGACCGGGGCGTGCGCCGGCGTCGAGATCAGCGGATGCCAGCGGCCTCGAGGGGTTGCCGGGGGACCTCGTGAGCTGCGCCTCAGCACCGCGCCGGCTGTCCCCCGTGCTCGGTCGCTCGCTGACCGCTGACGAGCGCCGATGGGGGCCGTCGCCCCACGCGGCCGCGCGTCCACGAGTGGGTCCCGCGTAGGGGGGGAAGTCGAGCACCTGGTGCAGCGTGGGCGTGGGCCTCTTACCTCGATCCAAGGGCGCCGGGGCCGGCACGGGCGTGACCGCGTCGTCCTCCGGCGAGGAGGAGATCGCGTCCAACAGGCCGAAGGTCGCGTCGGCCAGGGTGGGGTCGCCCGACATCGGGCCGCCCGCCAAATCACCGGTCAGCGCGCCATCGTCGAAGAACCCGTGTGGGTCGTCGCCGAGCGTGGCCGTGACATCCTCGGCCCGCGCCGGGCTCAGCTCCGTCGGCGGCCGCGGGGGGCGCGGCGCCGCGTTGGGGACGCTGCCGATGGTCTTCTGCACGAAGCGCGCGACCCGGTCGGCGGTGAAATCGGGCGCATAGGACGAGAGGAAGGCGGTCAGGCGGCCCTGGAACTCGAGCGCCGAGCTCCAGCGGTCCTCCGGACGGCGCGCCAGCGCGCGCAGCACGATCTGCTCGAGCGCCGTCGGGAGGTCGGGGCGGAGCTGACTGGGCAGAGGCACCTCGGCCTCACGCACCAGCTGCAGCAGCGCCTCGGCGCGCTCCTCGGTGTAGAGCGGGCGGCCGGTCAACACCTCCCAGAGGATCGCGCCCGCGGCGAAGATGTCGGTGCGGTGGTCGACCCTGCCGCCACGCGCCTGCTCGGGCGCCATGTAGCGGTACTTGCCCTTGATGACGCCGACCTCGGTCTGGCGCCGGCTGTCGGCCGCCTTGGCGATGCCGAAGTCGACGATCTTCACCTCGCCGGCATACGAGAGCAGCACGTTCTGCGGGCTGATGTCGCGGTGCACGATCTGGCGCGGGCGACGCGCCTCGTCCAGCTGGCTGTGCGCGTAGTGCAGGCCGGTGGCGACCTGCTGGCCGATGTAGGTGGCGATGTCGAAGGGCACCAGCGCGCGTTGCTCGCCCAGGCGCTGCAAGATACGGAACAGGTCGGCGCCTTCCACGTACTCCATCGCGATGTAGTAGGTGCCCTCGAGCTGGCCGAGCTCGAAGACCTGGGCGATGTTGGCGTGCGAGAGGCTGACGGCGATCTTCGCCTCCTCGATCAGCATCTGTACGAAGCTTTCGTCGCTGGCGAAATCGGGGTGGATGACCTTCAGCGCGCAGTACTTCTCGAAACCGGCGACGCCCTCGCTTTTCGCGAGGAAGACCTCCGCCATGCCACCGACGGCGATCCGGCGCACCAGCTTGTACGGGCCGAATTTATAGTTCGGGGCGAGCACTGCCGTGATTATTTCACATTATCGGCGGGCGTGACGGATCTGCGGTCCGGGAACTCCCGACGTGGCGACGAGCGCTCCAGGGCCGAGGGGCCTGGGCGGCTCAGAACATCGCGACGGCCCCAAGGGAGAGGTCGAAGGTCGTCACCTCAGAGACGCGAAAACGACGACCCACGGTGTCGATCAGCGGCTGGAAGCTGGGATTGACCTGGAACGGATCCGATATCTGGATCTCTTGGTTTGGATCGCTCCCACGCCCAACGCTGGCGAAGGTGATGGCGTGCGACTGCTCATGGCCGAGCGCCAGGCCGAGGCGCAGCTGCGCCCAGCGCGTCACCTGGGCGCGCACGGCGAGCGTTCCCGTCACGCCCAGGTGATTCTCGATGCTGGTGATGCCCGGATAAGGCAGGAGGTCCGTATCGGTAGCGCAGTAGGTGCCGTTGTCCCAGGGCGTCAGGCCGCCGGCGCCCCCCGGCGCCGGATGGCAGGTGCGGGCGAGGCGCGGGCTATTGGCGAAGACCTCCCACATCGGCGAGTAGCCCCGTCCCTCGAAGGTCGCCTGCAGGGCGGCGCTGCCCTCGATGGTGACGGCGTAGTGCTGAGCGGGTCGTTCCCAGGCCACGACGGCGGCGCCGATCTCGCCGCCCGCGCTTTGCTGGGGCGTGGCGCGCTGCTGGCCGGAGCGCGGGAACTCGGTCTTGGCGAAGAGCGAATCCTTGGCCGCGATGGGGACCATGTAATACGCGCTGAACCAGGGTTCGATCCAGCGGAAGCGGCGCGAGACGCTGGTGTGAAGGCGAAGCTCGTGCAGCCCGCGGCCCACCGAGGTGTTCGCACGCGGGTCGGTCGTCGCGTCGTACTCCATCGGCGAGCCGACCGCGAGGCGCGCCTCGAAGCCCGTGACCCAGGTTGGCTTGGTCGGATCACGGCGTTGGTTGAGCGGTGCCCAGGCGATGCCCAGGTAGATCTGGTCGATGCCGCTGCGGGTCGGCAGTACGAGGCCACCGGCCGGGCCACTGGCGTTGCCGACGGCCACCTGATTGGGCGCCATCTGGCCGCCGTCGAGGAAGCCGTCGCGGACCAGCGAGGAGTTCTCCGGGGTGACGCAGTTGGTGCTGCGCGGATCGCCGCAGGGGGCGCCGCCGTTCTGCGCGAAGCTCAGGCTGCGGTCGTCGCTGACGACGATCGGCAGCTCGAGGTGGAGCTGAAGATCGCGCCACACGCCGATCTCCAGCCGCGGAGCCAGCACATGCCGCGTTTGGCTGAAGCGCAGCTCTTTGATCCGTTGCACCGCCGTCTGGCCGGCGGCGCGGCCAACGGCCTCGCGGTCGATCGCACCGCGATAGAGGGCACGCCGGTAGTCGAGGGAGACGCGCGCATCGAGCGCATCGCCGGGCTCGAAGCCGCTGGCCAGGTCCGTGACGTCCGCGGCCTGCGCCGCCGGAGGCCGCCCGCCCAGGGTCGCCGCGACGCAGCACGCGAACACGGCCGCCACGCCACGACCGGCAGGCGCGCCGATTCTCCGACAGGATCCTAAGGAGAGATACATGGCGTTGGCCCAGGCTCGCGCTCGTTAGGGCTCGTGACGAAACAAATCGGTCGACTGTGGCTGTCGAGGCGCGCGGCCGGCAAGGAGCGACGACGAAGGTCTACCTGGGGTAAACCTAGGAGGAGCGACGCTGGCGGACGCGATGGATCGGCGGCCACAACGATCGAGCTGTTTTATCACGAGCCCTTAGTAGCGTGCGCGTTCGTTGTCCGTCAACCTTTTTGGCCCCCGCCTTCGGGGTCGCGCAGGCTGAGTTCCTTCATTTTGTTCTGCAGGCTCTTGCGGCTGATCTTGAGGCGCTTGGCCGCGTGCGTGACGTTGCCGCCGGTTTCCTCGAGCGCGCTGAGAATCAGCTGTCGTTCGACGCGCTCGGTCTCTGCTCGCACGATCTCCTTCAGGCTCGAATCGCCCGTGACGAGCGCGGGTCGCTCGCTGGTGCCGCCGCCGAGGGGGGCCGGCAAATCCGCCGCTGCGATCGTTTCGTGCTCGCAGAAGAGGATGGTGCGTTCGAGCAGGTTCTCGAGCTCGCGGATGTTGCCCGGCCAATCATGGGTGGCGAGCACGGCCAGCGCGTCGGGGTCGAGCGCGCGCACGTCCTTGCCCAGCCGGCTGCGGAACTTCTCGAGGATGTGATCGACCAGCAGCGGGATGTCGGCGCGACGGTCGCGCAGGGGCGGCAGGTGGATCGGCACGACGTTGAGCCGGTAGAACAGGTCCTCGCGGAAGCGGCCGCTCTCGACCTCCTTGCCGAGGTCCCGGTTGGTCGCGGTCACCAGGCGCACGTCGACCTTGACCGTCTTGATGCCGCCGACGCGATCGAACTCGCCGTCCTGCAGGGCTCGCAGCAGCTTGACCTGCATCTCGAGCGGGATCTCGCCGATCTCGTCGAGGAAGAGCGTGCCGCTCTCGGCCAGCTCGAAGCGTCCGGGTTTGGCGCTGACCGCGCCGGTGAAGGCGCCTCGCTCGTGGCCGAAGAGCTCGCTCTCGATCAACGCGTCGGGGATGGCAGCGCAGTTGACCTTGATCAAGGCCTTGTCGTGGCGTGCGCTCTGCTCGTGGATGGCCTTGGCCACCAGCTCCTTGCCCGTGCCGGACTCGCCCGTGATCAGGACCGTCGACGGCGTGTCAGCGACCTTCTCGATCACGTTGTAGACCGTGCGCATCGGCGCCGAGGTGCCGACCAGGCCGAAGCGCCCGTTGGTCGCCGCGGCGCCACCGAGTCGCATCTCGCGCCGACGCAGCTCGTTGGTTCGCAGGGCCTTGGCCAGGACCTGCTGGATCTGCTGCTGCTCGAAGGGCTTCTCGAGGTAGTCGAAGGCCCCGAGCTTGACCGCGGCGACGGCGCTGTCGACCGAGCCGTGGGCCGTGAGGATCACCACCGGGATGTCGGGGTACTCGACGATGGCGCGGCGGAGCAGCTCCATGCCGTCGAGCTGCGGCATGCGCAGGTCGGTGATGATCGTGTGCACCTCTCCCTTGCGCAGCGCGGTCAGGGCGGCCTGCCCATCGCTGGCGGTGACCACGCGATGGCCCTCGCGTTGGATGATGCTGCCGAGCACGCGTCGCAGGCTCGGCTCATCGTCCGCGACGAGGACTGTCTTGAGGTCAGTCATGCGTTACCGGTCTCGCGCGGGAGGGGGTGTGGCGAGCGGGCAGGCCAGTGCGCCCCGCGTGGCTCAACGGACGCGCAGGTCGAGCTGCTGGTCGGTGAGGTTGGCGAAGAACACCAGCGCGGCGTCCGTGCCGTTGCTGGTCAGCAGTTCGGCCGAGACCTCGGCGCGGCGAAAGGGCAGGGTGGTCAGCGCCTGACCGAGTAGCTGGCCGGCCTCGGCATCGCGCAGCTCCGCGAGGCCGAGCTTGGTCGGGGGCTCGCCGCCGGCGACGAGGTCGGCGGTCTTGTAGAGGTAGATGCGGCCCGCGCTCGCCGCGCCCTTGACGCTGGCCGTCGGGGCACCGACCGCGAGCAGCACGCGATCGCTGCCCTCGAAGCGCCCGATCGCCAGCGCCTGACCGAAGGCCTCGCCGGCCTCCGGAGCGGCGACCGTAACGCGTAGGGTCGCGGCGCCGCTGCTATCGAAGTCGTAGACATAGACCGCGCCGGTGCCGCCAGCGGTCTTCGGCGCGCCGACCAGCAGCTCGAACTGCGGGTCGCTGTCGAGGTTGGTGAGGAGCAAGGAGCGGCCGAAGCCTGCGGCGCCGGCCGGCGGGGCGAGCACGGTCAGCGGGCAGCCGCTGGCCCCGTCGGCGCAGGTCGCCAGGCCGCCGCCGGGCCGCAGCACGGCGACGAAGTTGCTGTCGGGTGCGGCGATCACCAGCTCGTCGGCCCCGTCGGCGCTCCCGTCCAGGTTACCCGCGGCCAGCGTGACGAAGGTGCTCTCGGGTGCCGCCGTGGCGGGCCAGCCCGGGATGCCGGTGCCAGCGATGACGTGCCGCGCCGGCTTGTTGGCCCAATCGTCGGAGAGATAGCCCCACAGCCGCCCGCGTCCGCCGACCAGCAGTCCCCGCGAGGTGGCGTTGCCGCTGCTGTCGCGGGCCAGCGCGAAGCTCACGACCGCGGCGCCGAAATCCGCCGCCTGTGTTTCCGCTGCCGGCGCGAGGTCGCCCGGCCGGAGGGTCGCCAGCGCCTTGAACGAGCGGAAGTCGGCCAGCACGACCAGCCCCGCCGCCTCGACGCTGGAGCTGCCGACGCTGGTGGCGCCGACGTAAGCGAAGGGCCCTTCGTCCGTGGCGGGGGCCGTGAGCACCCGCGCCAGGCTGCGCGGCTGGTGGTTGCCGAGGTCGAGGGCGGTGCTGTACTGGCTGCCGCTGCTCGCGCTCGCGCGGTGCTTGCCGTCGATGGCGAAGCGCGCGCTCAGCAGCCCGGGCCGACTGCCGGTGCCGGCCGCCAGCAGCACGCCACCCTCGTCGTCCGCGGGCAGCGCGGTGCCGAGCAGCAGGCCGCCGAAGAAGTCCGAGCTGAGACCCCCGCCGCGCTCGACGCGGGCGACGGGCACGCGCTGCTCGAGGTCGTCGAAGGGGCCGAAGCTGCAAGCCGACAGGGCGGCGCTCGCGCCGCCGAGCAGCAGCGCGAGTGCTACGCGGTGGCCCGTTCTCGTCGTGGTGGTGCGTGCAGGCAGCATCAGAACCTCACTTCTGTGGTGACACCGGCGAAGGTCGGGCCGAGTACCGGGGTCAGCGCCACCCGGCGTGTCTCCGTTTCGCCGTAGGAGTCCGGGCCCTCGTTACGCACGAGGTAATAGACGCCCAGTACGCCGACCACGCCGCCGAGGGCGAAGAGCGAGTCGGCCACGACGGCCGCCACGCGACCCTCGAGGAAGCGCCGGTCCGAGCGATCGATCAGCGCGCCGCCCTTGATGTCGGCCTCGAGGCCATCCTTGCGCTTGTTGCTGACGATCGCCGCGCCGACGCCCACGCCCAGCAATGCGGCCGCCATGCCGAAGGAAACGTAGGCCTTGGTGCGCGAGGGCTCCGGGTTGAGGCGCACGGCGAGTTGCACCTCCTCGGCCTTGGACACGCTGATCCGCGTCTCGTAGGCCTTGAAACCTTCGCGCTCGAGGCGCACGCGGTGGTCGCCGACGGTGATCTCCGCGCGGCAGGGCGTGCCGCTGCAGGTGACGAGCCGGCCATCCACGCGGATCTGCGCCCCGCGCGTCGTGCGTCCGGTGACGCGCAGCCAGCCGTGGCGGACCGGCTCGAGCGTGAAGTTGACGACGTGGGTTTGGCCGGCGACGACGTTCACCTGGCGCTCGAAGTCGGCGTAGCCCTCGCGCGCGACGACGACCTTGCGGCGGCCGGGCAGGAGGTACCCGCTATAGGGCGTGTGCCCGACCGCGCCGAACTGGCGCTGGTCGAAGAATACGCTGGCGCCGGGGATGTTGCCCTTGACCTCGATCCAGCCGAGGTTGCGCTGCGGGGTCAGCGCAAAATAGAGGTAGGTCAGCCGATCGGTGCGCACGCTGACGGTCTTGCGCACCGTGGTGAAGTCCTTGAGCTCGATGATCAGCGTCTGCTGGCCTGGTGGCAGGCTGCCGGTGTAGGGCGCGCGGGTGAAGATGCCGTTCTTCTTGTCGCCGAGGTAGATCGCCGCCCCTTCGGGAGCGGACTCGATGACGACCAGGCCCTTGGGCTGCACCGGCGGCAGCGTGGGGAGCGCGGGCTGCACGGGTTGCACGGGTTGACTCGTGGGCTGCGAGGTCGCCGACGAAGCCTTGTCCGTCGAGGGGGCCTCCACCGGCACAGGCGGACTCAGATAGCTGCGAATGGCGCCGATGCGCGCTTCGACCATCTTGTGGTCCTGGCTGTGCGGCTCCGCGGCCAGGAAGCGCTCGTAGAACTCCAGCGCGCGCTGGAAGTCCTTGTTCTTCTCGTAACAGACGGCGACGTTGAAGAGGAACGCGCTGAAGGGCTTGGCCTCGTAGGCGCTGCGAAAGCGCAGCGCGGCGGCGAGGAAGTCGCCTTGCAAATAGAGGTTCTGCCCCTCGTCGAAGTGATCCTTGGCCTGTTGGGTAGCGCTGTCCTGGGCCCCCGCGGCGCCCGGGGCCAGCAGCGCGGCCAGCAGCAAGGCCAGAGACAGCCCGCGCCGCGCCCAGGTGTGGGGTCGAGCAGATACGTGACGCCAATAGCGCATGAACGAACCTCGTCTCGTTGGGGCTCGGCGATCCGAGCGCGCCGCGTTCGAGCGTGAATGCGGTGAACGCCGGCATTATTGACCGCCGCCGCTTGGCGCTGTCAACGCCCGTGGCAAGATAGGGGCAAGACGCCCCGGCCCTGCCAACCCCGCGCTTCGGCGGGCCGAGGCCCGTGACGGGGGCGGCGGGCGTGTTACCGTGGGCGGGATGAAGCAGGTCGCCAAACGTGGCGTGCTCGTGCCGGTCGCGCAGGCCCTGCGGCGGCTGGTCAGCCGGCGCGGCATCGAGATGCCGCTGCGGCAGCATGCGGTCGCGGCGCGCTGGGCGGAGCTGGTCGGCGCCCGCATCGCGGCCCACTGCTGGCCGCTCGACCTGCGCGATGGTGCGTTGACCGTGGCCGTCGCCGACAGCTCCTGGCTCCACCAGCTCAGCTTCCTGCGGGCCGAGCTGGTGGTGCGCATCCGGGCCAAGCTGCCCGACTGCGAGGTCGAGTCGATGCGCCTCGTCGCGGCGGCCCAGCTGCGACGCGCGCGGCCAGACGCGCTGAGCGGGACCTTGCGCCTGCCGGACGCGGAGAAGGAGAACGTCTCAACCGCCCAGCGCCAGCAGGCGGAGGCCCGCGCCGACGCCGAGCTGCCCGCGTTGCCCGATGGCGAGCTCAGGCGTCACATCGTCTCGGCGCGAGCGGCGCAGCTCGCCGTCGACCGGGGGCAGAGCGGGCCAGGATCCGCCCGCTCGTAGCGGGCGACGCCACCGGCGCGCGCGGCCTTCGAAGGGTTGCCCCGTGGCGGGCTACGCCCGCTTGCGCAGCTCGAGCAAGTTCAGGAAGCAGAAGCCCGGCCAGGCGAGGGTGGCATTGAGCAGGCGGTGCAGGGGCAGCGAGCGAGCGGGGGCGAACCAGGTCAGGGCGGAGATCAGCGGGAAGGTCGGGAAGACGCCGCGCCTGCTCAGTACCTCGAAGCCGCTGTCCTTGATCAGCTCGAGGTACTCGGCGATCGGCCGGTCGCCCGGATGGCGCTCGGCCTGCGACGTCCGCAGCAGGCGCCCGGCGAAGAGGAAGGCCAGGCGCGAGGCGAAATGGGCCAGGTTGGGCAGCGAGACCAAGGCGCGCCCGCCCGGCTTGAGCACGCGGGCCAGCTCGCTGAAGGCCTGCGCCTGCGTGGCATAGCCGAGGTGCTCGATCACATCGAGGGCCAGCACCAGGTCAAAGCTGCCGGGCTCCCAGGGCAGCTGGGTGATGTCCCCGCGCGTGACGAAGGGCGAGCTGTAGTGCAGGTCGAGTCCCTGAATGTCCCGACCCTGCTTGCGGTACTCCTCGACGAGCAGGCCCTCGCCACAGCCGACATCGAGGATGCGAGCCTGCGCGGCCGGCACCCGATCGAGGTACGCGCGGACGCGCGCCAGCTTCTCGACGTAGACCGGATAGTAGCGCCAGCTCGGGTCGGGCTCGCGATGGTAGTCGCCACGCTGCTGATATTCGCCGGCACGCGCGGGAGGGATCGACGAAGTCGAGGTGTCCATGAGGCCGCCTATACCCCGAAAATTGCCCTGGCCGCCATGCAGAAAATGGCCATCAGAACCTGGCGCGCGAGGGGAGCGGTCCCGCCTCTTCGCGTGTTCCCACCGCATGGGCTTGCTCCGAAGGGGATGGCCTCGATGGATCGTCGCGCAGGCTCGTGGCCCCTCCCACTATCCGTCTGCGCTCGGGTCTACTCAACGGCGCACGCGACGCCCGCGAGCGGGTCGGGTTGACAGAGGTGGTGAGGCCGATAGAGTTGTCTACACACGTT
The DNA here is from genome assembly GCA_016702545.1 of Pseudomonadota bacterium. Taxonomy (GTDB): domain Bacteria; phylum Myxococcota_A; class Polyangia; genus JADJTL01. Next base: position 71,402 of record JADJDT010000029.1, read on the forward strand.
ATGAGAACGGCATGAATCCAGCGAGCGCAGCCCCACTGCGCCACCTTACGGCGACGAGGGCCCGTGGCGGAGGCGCGCGGCGTGCGCTGTGTGCTGGGGCGCCCGGTCGTCGCGCCGGCCCTAGTGGTCGCTGTGGTGGTCTTCGCGGCGGCCGGCGCCTGGTGGCTCGCGCCGGCGAGCCTGGAGCGGGCGCGCCCCTTCTTGCACTCGACCTCGCACTCGACGTGCCCGGACGCGGGCGACGATGGCAATCCTTGCGATCCCACTTGCCCCTGCTCGTGCTGCCCCGGTCACGCGCCAGCGGTGGCCTTCCTGTCGCTGCGAATCACGACCCAGGCCCCGTCATCGCAGCCGCGTCGGGTCTCGCATGCCGACGACGTGCAACCGAACGACCTCCCCTTTCGCATCTTCCACCCGCCGCGCGCCTGAGCTCCGTCGCTCGCGCGATCTCGACGTGTCCTTGGGCGTCCTTGCCTGCAGGTGGTTGCCATGCGTTGCACGGCCCTGCGTGCCTCCCTTGGGAGGCGCGATCAGCTCCTGTTCGTCGTCCTGCTGCTGGCCAGCCCGGCGCGGGCCAACCCGGGCCCGGTCGCTGCCGTAGCCGCGCCGGCCGCAGCCTCGAGGCTCTCCTCCACCAGCGCCGTCAGCGTCGACTGGCCGGCCGTCGTTCGGCTGGTGCAGCAGCATCCCCGACTCGCCGCGGGCAGGCTGCTGGTCGATGCGGCTCGCGGGGGCGTCGACGCGGCCCTAGCCGTGCCCAACCCGACGCTGGCGGGCAGCGTCGGCCAGGGGCGGGCGCGCAGCGGGGACGCCTCGCGCGCCGAGGTGGGGCTGGCGCTGACGATGCCCCTCTCTTGGCTCGCCCAGCGCCGGTCGCGGGTCGACGCGGCGGCGGGCGAAGTCGAGCTGGCGGTGGCCGAGAGCGAGGCGCTCAGGCGAGCCGTGCTGGTACAGCTCAGGACACTGTTCTGGAGCCTGGCCTACGAGCAAGCCCGAGTCGCGGCGCACGAGGCCTTGCTGGGCCAGACCTCGACGCTCGTTCGCCTGGTCCGGCGGCGCGTGGAGATGGGAGAGGTTCGCCCCGTGGAGGGGATCCGGGTCGAGATCGAGCTCGAGAAGATCACCAGCGACCTGGAGTCGGCACGGGTCGCCTGCGCGGCCCGCCAGGCTGAGCTCGCATTGTGGGTCGGCCTGCCCGTGGGCCAGGCACTCGTCGCTGTCGCCGACCTGGAGACGCTACCCCGCGCCATGGCGCGCGACACGGCCCTGGCCCGTGCGACGCATCCGGCGCTGGGGGTCGCTCGGGCGCGCGCACGGTTGCTCGCCGCGGAGGTGGGCACCGAGCGGATGGCGCGTGTCCCAGCGCTGTCCGTCAACGGTTTCACGCTGCACGAGCTCGATCGCCGAGCCTATGGGGTCGGGCTCACTGTCGACCTGCCGCTCGGCAACTGGAACGCCGGGCGGATCGCCCAGGCCGAGGCCAGGCTGGCGGCGGGTCGAAAGGCAAGCCGAGGCCACGCGACTGGAGATCGCGGCGAGCATCGTCGAGGCCCAGGCCGCCTGCCGGGCGGCGGTCCTGACCGCAACCCGCTTCCGCAACAACGTGGTGCCGCGCGCGGCGACCGCCGCGGCCACGATGGCCAGGACCTACCAGCTCGGCGAGACGAGCCTGCTCGAGGTCATCGACGCCCGTCGGACCCTGCTCGACGCGCGCCGCCTCGAGCTGAGCGCGCTGGCGCAAGCCCAAATCGACTGCAGCCGTCTCCGCGCGCTGGTCGGAGAGGAGCCTCAATGAGTATTCGACCCACCCTCGATGCCCTCGCGCTGGTCCTGCTGACCGCGAGCCTGTCCTGCCACGGCGGTGATCGAAGCGAGGTCGCCAACGCCAGGCCCGCCCCAGCCGACGACCACGCGGAGCACGGACGATCGGACGGCGAGGGCCAGCCGGAGGGGGCTGAGGCCAAGCCGCCCTCGGATCTCGACAGCCCGGTTGAGGTGCTGGTGGCGCGCACCTGCGAGCACCAGAAGAAGACCTTCGAGTGCGACCAGTGTCGCTACGAGGTCGGCTTCGTGCGCGCGCCCGCGAGCCTCATGCAGGGCGGGCTGATCACGACGGTCAAGGCCGAGCAGCAGAGGGTCGCGGTGCCGATCGCGCTCACGGGTGAGATCCGCTTCGACGAGCGACGCGTGGGCCACGTCAGTTCGCAGGTGCAGGGCATCGTCAAGCAGGTGCACGTCGCGCTCGGCGACCGGGTCAAGCAGGGCCAGGCGCTGGTCAGGATCGAGAGCGTCGTGGTGGGGAGGCGCAGGCCGCCTACCTCGAAACCCACGGGCTGCTGACGCTGGCCCGCCGCAACTTCGAGCGGGTGTCCATGCTGCGCCGCGAGCACATCGCCTCCGAGAAGGAGTTCCTCCTGGCGCAGCAGGAGCGCGAGGCCGCCGCGATTCGCACCGAGGGGGCGCGCGGCAAGCTCAGGCGCCTGGGGACGCAGGGGGCCGCGCGCGGGCGGTTGGTGCTCCGCGCCCCGATCGACGGGTCCGTGCTGGTGATGCACGCGGTGTCGGGCGAGGTCGCCCAGACCGATGAACCACTGGTCACCGTGGGTGACAACACGACGGTCTGGGTCTGGGCCGATCTTTACGAGCGCGACATCGCCACGGTGACGAGGGGACAGGCGGCACAGCGGCTCACGGCGTCGATCGCCGTCAGGGCCTACCCTGGCGAGAGCTTCCCCGGGACCGTCGATCTGGTCAGCCCGGCGATGGACGAGTCCTCGCGCACGGTGAAGGTGCGGGTTGCGGTGAAGAACCCAGATGGCCGGCTCCTGGCCGGGATGTTCGCCGCGCTGCAGCTCTTTCTGCCGGGGCCGAGCAGACCCTGGTGGTCCCCGCGTGGCGCTGCTGGAGGACGAGGGAAGAACGTTCGTCTTCGTCCACCACCACGGCGACTACTACCTGCGCCGACCCGTCGTCGCGGGGCGCCGCTGGGCCGGGTGGGTGGAGATCGCGCGGGCTTCGGGCCGGCCCAGACGGTGGTCGCCACGAGGGGCCTTTCTGATGAAGTCCGACGTCCTGCGCTCGAAGATGGGCGCCGGCTGCGCGGATTGACCGGAGCCCACCATGCCCGTCGTCAACCTCCTCCTCAAGAACCGCTTCCTGGTGCTGCTCGGCACCGCGCTGCTGATCGCCGCGGGCATCGTGGCCTGGCGGCGCCTGCCGATCGACGCCTTCCCCGACGTCACCAACACGCAGGTGATGATCCTCTCAAGGCGCCTGGCCTCGCGGCGGTCGACGTCGAGCAACGCGTGAGCTACCCGATCGAGCAGGTGATGCGCGGCCTGCCGCGCGTGAAGCAGGTGCGGTCGCTCTCCAAGACCGAGCTCTCCCAGGTGGTCATCATCTTCGAGGACGGGGTCGATACCTATTGGACGCGGCAGGTCGTCTTCGGAGCGCCTCGGCATGGCTCGTGACCAGCTTCCCCGCAGGTCGAGCCCGAGCTGGGGCCGATCTCCACCGGTCTCGGCGAGATCCTTCAGTACACGCTCGAGGGCGATCGCGCGGGACCGATGGAGCTGCGCACGGTCCAGGATTGGATCGTCGCGCCCCTGCTCAAACCGATCCCCGGCGTCAATGAGGTCAACAGCTTCGGTGGCGAGGTCAAGCAGTACCAGGTGTTGGTGTCGCCCGGAGCGGCTGCTCAAGTACGACCTGACCGTGGCCGAGGTCGTGGGGCGGTCGACAGGCAACGCCAACGCGGGCGGCGGCGTCGTGGTGCGCGGCTGGGAGCAACTCTACCCCTGCGCGGCGTGGGCTTGCTGAGGGACATCCCGGACCTCAAGCGCATCGTGCTCAAGGCCCGCCACGGGGCGCCCGTCTACCTGCGGGACGTGGCCGACGTCGTGATCGGCGCCGGAGCCCCGGCAGGGGCGGTCTCCCGCGACGGCCGGGGGCGAGGTCGTGGCCGGCATGATCATCATGCTCAAGGGCGAGAACGCTCAAGAGGTCGTCAGCCGGGTCAAGGAGGCGTCCGTACGACCCGCGGCGCTCCCGCGCGGGTCTGCGGCTCAAGGTGTTCTATGACCGGACCTCGCTGATCGAGGCCTGTATCAAGACGGTGGTCGATGCGCTGCTCGAGGGCGGCTCTTCGTCGTGCTGATCCTCTTCCTCTTCGTCGCCGAGCTGCGCACCGCGCTGATCGTCGTGCTCTCGTTGCCGCTGACCTTCCTCGTCAGCTTCATCGTGATGGGCCTCGCGGGGATCAGCTCGAACCTGATGAGCCTGGGCGGTCTCGCCTTCTCGGTCGGCATGGTGGTCGATGCGTCGATCGTGGTGGTGGAGAACATCCGTCGCCACCTCGCGCAGGCGAGCGCAGCGCGAACCAGACGACAGGTCGTGGGCGCGGCGCTGGTCGAGGTCGCGCGGCCCGTCGCCTTCTCGGTGGTGATCGTCGCCATCATCCTGCTGCCGCTCTTCCCGCTCCATGGCATCGAGGGCAAGATGTTCCGCCCCGCTCGCGGCGACGATGCTGATCGCGCTGCTGGTATCGCTGCGGGTGGCGCTGACGGTGATCCCCGTGCTCGCGGAGGCTGTCCTGCCACGGGCTCCCGAGGGCAGGTTCGGCTTCATCCGCCGGCTCCACGCCGCTACCTGCGGTTGCTCGGCGGCGCCCTCCGGCGGCCGGCGCTGACGCTCGCGCTGGCGGGGTGGTGCTGGTCGCGTCGCTGGCGCTCCTGCCGCTCATCCGCACCGAGTTCATACCGCCCCTCGACGAGGGCTCGATCGCCGTCAACGTCGTGCGCTTGCCCAACGCGTCGCTCGCTGGGGCGGTCAAGGTCGCTCGTTTCATCGAGCAGCGTCAGGCCAGTTCCCCGAGATCGAGACCGTGGTAAGCAAGACCGGTCGGGCCGGATCTCGGAGGGACCGATGGGGCCCGAGCAGACGGACGTCTGATCACGCTCAGGCCCCGCCAGCGCTGGGGCGGCCGCAGCAGGTCGGAGCTGGTCGAGGCGATCCAGCACGGAGCTGGCCCAGATCCCCGGCCTGCGCTGCTCCTTCTCGCAGCCGATCGCCTTGCAGGTCAACGAGCTGATCTCAGGCGTGAAGAGCGACCTCACGATCCAAGGTCTTCGGCCCCGACCTCGGCGTGCTCAAGCGGGTGGCTGACCGCAGTGGCAAAGCGCTGCAAGGGGTCGAGGGCGCTCAGGACGTCAAGGTCGGGCAGGTCTCCGGGATGTCCCAGCTCGATGTGGTGATCGACCGCGAGGCGGTCGCCTCGCCACAGGATCCAGATCGCGGCGGTCAACGCCACGATCGAGGCGGCAGTGGCGGGCCGGCGGGCGACGACGTTGATCGAGGAGCAGCGCCGGTTCGCGGTCGTTGTAAGGTTTCCCGAGGGCCCGCGCGGCGACCTGCCCGCGCTCGAGCGGCCTGCTGGTCCACCGCCCCGGGCGGCGACGCGTGCCGCTGGCGCAGATCGCCGAGTTCAAGGTGGTCGAGGCGCCGGCCCAGGTCAGCCGCGAGAACGGGATGCGGCGCGTGGTGGCGGAGGTCAACATCCGCGGCCGAGACCTGGGGGCTTCGTCGCCGAGGTCAGGCGCGCCTGGCGCCGATCGTCAGCGAGCTCCCATCCGGCTACCACGTCGAGTACGGCGGGCAGTTCGAGAACCAGCAACGGGCGATGGGGCGGCTCGCCATCGTCGTGCCGGTGGCGCTGCTCCTGGTCGTGGTGCTGCTCTACCTCGCGCTCCGGTCGCTTTGGAACGCCCTGCTCGTGCTGCTCAACCTGCCCTTCGCTGCTGTTGGGCGGAGTGGTCGCGGCGGTGGCCTTCCGGCTGCCGATCTCGGTCTCGGCCGCGGTCGCGTTGATCGTGCTGCTGGGCATTGCCGTGCAGAACGGCGTCGTGCTGGTGGCCTTCTTTCGCCAGCTGCGCGAAGCAGGGCGGGTCCGTCGCCGACACGGTGACCAAGGGCTGCGACCTGCGGTTCCGGCCGCTGCTGATGACCGCTCTGACGAGCTTCATCGGCCACCTGCCGATGCTCTACGCGACAGGCTCGGGCGCCGACATCCAGCGGCCGTTGGCGGTGGTGGTGATGGGCGGGCTGGTCACCCCTCGACGCTGCTGACGCTGATTGTGCTGCCCCACGCTCTACGTGGTGGCGCAGCGAATGAGCCCGGCGGAGCGGGCCGCCGCGTGATCGCGCGGTCTTGGTTGCGGGGCGCTGTGCCTGCCTTCCGTCCTCAGACTTCGCGATCCCCCTGGGGTGGGAGACCCTCGACCTAGGAACGTCAACCGGGTGGGGAACCTGA
>JADJDT010000030.1 GCA_016702545.1 Pseudomonadota bacterium
GGTATGTCGTGTTCATCACGCTGTGGAGCCTGCTGACCCACAAATTTCTTGGCGCATATCGTCTGGGGTGGCGGCTTTCCTCACCGGTGAGGTTATTCGACCTCGCCGGTGGCACCGTGATCCACATCTCGGCCGGCGTCGCCGGGCTGGTCGCCGCCTTCTTCCTCGGCGCCCGCCAGGGGATACCCGCGCATCGCCATGCACCCCAACAACCTGGTGATGAGATGATGGGCGCAGGCCTGCTGCAGCGGGTCAGCTGGTTCGGCTTCAACGCCGGCTCGCAGGTCAGCAGCGGACTGGCCGGCCCAGGCGACTTTGACGATGACGCAGATCGCCGCCGCCGCCGGCTGCTGCGCTGGGCTGGGGTGCTGATCGAGGCGGTGGTGCACCGCAAGTCACGGCCCTCGGCCTGGTCTCGGGCATCCTCGCCGGCCTGGTCGCGATCACGCGCCCGCCGCCGGCGACGTGCGGCCCCTCCGGCGCCATCGCCCTGGGCCTGATCCGTCGCTCTGCTGCTTATCGGCGATCCAGCTCCAGAACCGGCTGGGCTACGACGACACCCTCGACGTCTTCGGCATCCACGGCGTCGCCGGCACCGGCGCGCTCGGGCTCTCCTTCTTCCTGCGCAGCACGCCGGCCCATGGCGTCGCGACGCAGCTTTCGAAGGCGTACCAGACCAAGGGCGTGCTGGTCTCGATCACGGTCTCCGTGGTCGTCACGCTGGTGCTGGCATGGTGCTGGTCCAGTAAGACGATCGGCCCCTGGGCATGGACGCTTCGGCGACGAGATGGCCGGCATGGACCAGTCTCTGCACGGCGAGCGCGGCTACGACCTCGGCGCCGGCAGCTGGGGAGAGCACCGCGCAGGTGCATCACCGTCATCGCTCACGGGGAGGTCCACATCCCCGCGACGCCAGGGCGCGTGGTCGCGGCGGGGCCCCTGCTGCCCCATCGGCAGTACCAGCTCCTCGACTGGCTGCGGCGCGCGGGGGACCCTACCGGCGGGGGTCGAGCCCGAGCACGCCTGGCCCGGGGCGCTTGGACCCCGGAGCTCGACGTGGCGGCCTGGCGGGCGCTGGCTGCGTCCCCAGCGGCCGTCGTCGCCGTGAGCCTCTTCGATGCCACAGGGCCACGATGCTGATCCTCCGGCCATTGCCGCCTCCCCTTCAACCTGCCGGGGTTCTGGGAGGGCGATACCGGACCACGCCCGGCCCCTCTCGCCAAAGACCACCGTCCAGATGTCGCAGGGGTTCAGGCGCTGAGCGCCTTTGGTCCAAGAGGGGGCGGTATCTTCACCGGCGGCCGATCCATCCCGGCGTCTGCGTTGCGTCGGTTGCGCAGCGGGCGACGCCCTCCTCGCGCCTTGCCGCGCGGGCTGGTCCCACCGCCAACCTGGCAAGCTAATTTCCGCCAGCCTCCTAAGCTTAGGGCCAAGGCCCCCAGCCGCCCCCAGCCGCGACACCTGACGCCGCCGGCGAGCCCCGGCGATCGCAACGCCACCTTCCCCTTCGGTCAGTCGTGTGACCACACGCGCCGCACCGAGTAGCCGCGGGCGCTGAGCAGGGCGACGAGCCCCTCGGGGCCGAGCACATGTGAGATGCCGACGGCGACGAAGGCCGCTTCGCTGCCCCGCAGCAGGGCCTCAACCTGGGGCAGCCAGGCGAGGTTGCGCTGGCGCAGCAAGATCTCAGCTCTCGGTGCCGGGCGCGAAGTCGAACCGACAGCGCCTGGGCGTCGTCGCGGCGATAGGCGGCGATGCGCGCCTCGAGCTCGCGGCAAAGCTGCTCCGTGTCGGCGAGCTGCTGCTCGAGCGCCGGGAGGGCCTCGTCGAGCGGCAGCCGATTGAGCATCGCGACCTGCTCATCAGGCGTTTCGAAGCTGCGCAGCTGCTTGCCCGCGCGCTCCGCCGCGTCGAGCAGGCTCAGGTCGATGGCCTCCTGCGGCCGGATCAGCTCGGCCGCGATCAGCGACCCGATCAGCCACGGCCGCAGCGTGGCGAGCTGGCTGGCGGGGAAGGGCTCGAGCACGCGCACGAGCTCGCCGAACGCCGCCGGCGACAGTAGCTCGTCCAGCCGCTGGCCCGCGGGCAGCGACGCCTGCTGCAACAAGCGCTTGGCATCGACGAAGCGTGTGTCCGCCTCGTTCTGAAAGAGCGCGGCGCGTTCGAGATGGCGCCAGACCGCCGGGGGAAGGTCGGCACGCGCCGAGAGACCGAAATGGTAGGTTCCGAGCAAGAACACCGGCGCACCGGCCGCGGACTGGGCCTCCCACAGCAGCGGCGGGGCGCCGTCCCCGCAGGCCGCGAGCGCGAGCAGCCCAGCCAGCCCGGCCGCGCAGAGACCACCGCGTTGGCCTGCCCGCGCTGACGCTCTTCGCCAAAGTGAAGGACCGCCGCTCAAGCCGCCAGCATAGGGCACGCGGCCCAGTGTGCGCGCGGAAGGCCGGGTAGCGGCGAAGACGCGGTCTTCGCCGCCCCACCCCCAATGTCGGTGCGCTAGCGCGCGCCGCGCGAGGGCTTGGTCGCCCTCGCGTCGTGCTACGTGCTTCTTCGTGCAGGGAGGTCTCCTGCGCACCCGACCACCGCGCCTTTTAAGGGCTAGAGGACACGGGGCCCACGGACCTCGGGCTCCAGGGCGTCATGCCAACGTTGGCGACCCCACCCCTGGCTCTGGTGGGAATGCCTTCCGGACTTCCTCCGGCGGCAGCCTCCAGCGCATGGCTGAGCGGAACCGCGCGACCGACTGGATGGCCCAGGCCGAGAATGACCTCGCCTTCGGGAGAAACCCGACACAGCCGTGCTAGGTACAGCTCCCCGATAGAAGCCCCAGGGACAGAACCTGACTGGAAGGTAATCTCGGCGCAGGTTCTCCGCCGATGCCACGTCACCGATCGACACCGGGCGCATGGCCATCGCCGGCCCCAGACCGGGCGCGCGGACGCCAGAGAACGGCGCGGCACGGGGACCAACGTCATGCTGGCTCACTGGGTTGCCATTTGTTCTTGCGTGCTGAAGGTGTTTCGCTGCGGATCGATCGACGCCTCGACCTCCTTGTCGATCCGGAAGGCCCCGCGCCAGCCGCCAGCGGGGTAGGTCCCCTCTCCCTCCTCATCCGCGCTGCCCTCGAGCCGCAGGCGCCCCTCTTCGTCGATCTTCGCCAGACGTTCCTCGATCTGATCGGAGATGCTCTTCGAGGCGCTGGCGCAGGCCGTCATCGCAATCGCGCCGGCCCTCGGGTCGTCCAACTTCTCAGCCACCTTCGCCGCTGTGTCGGCGCAGGCGAACCAGCGCGCGATCAGCGCGGCGCTTTCGATCACTTTGCCCAGCACCCCCGGGATCACGAGGCGCGGGAGCGCGCGCGACAGCATCGTTCCGGCCGGGAACTTGAGCCGATGCTCGCTGATCTCGAACTCGCCCGCCCCGAGCGTGATCGGAATCCGCGTCGCCGGGGCCAGCTTGTCGCCGAGCTCGGTCGCCGGGAGTTCGAGGCGGGCCTCCTTGAAGACCTGGATGATCGTCTCGATCCGATGCGTGCCGGTCTTGCGCCCTTTGGCGTCGAGCCCAACGTCAAGCACGGAGCGGATCGCGAACTTGCGCGCGCGATCCGAAAGCGCCCCGGCGATCGCCTGGATCTCGTCCCCAGCGCCCGGCACGAGCGCATCGAGCTGATCGTTGACCTCCGCGCCAAGCACCGCTTCGAACGGCTCGGCGGCCCAGCGGAGAGGCGCCGGGATCTTCTCGATCACCTTCTCGACGACGAAACGGCCCGGATCCTCGTCGTGGTCTGACATGTCCCGGAACATGTCCAGCAACTTGCCGAGGCCCGAGTCGCCAAAGTCACCTTGAACGTCGAACGTGCTCTCGATCTGGAGCACGCTGTACGCTTCGACGGGATCTCCAACCCCCTCGTCCCCCCCACATCCGCTCGCGAGCGCAAGGCCCACGAGCGCGACGATCGTCCGCGTCAGACAGCTCGTCCTCATTTGAATCCCCTTGTGCGTCCAGGCCAGCAGGTCCCTGGTTGTTGTTCAGGAACTCGACTGGTAACCGTTCACGGGCGGATGATCCATCCCCCGCCCCGACCGCCTCGACCATGGGGCGTGACTTTTCGGGGCCCCACCCCCAAGTCCGGCGCGCAACAAGTTACCGCTTCGCTCTTGCCCTGCGGGCTCGTTTCCCGGCCCCTGCGGGGCACGGGGTGCGCGCCGCGCGAGCGCTTGGTCGCGCTCGCGTGCAGTGGATCCGAGCTTCACCTGCAATTGTGAGCATTGAGGGCCGTGAACGGTTACCGTGGAGCTACAACGATCCGCGCAACGATCCGGACGGTCGGTAGACGGGTCGGGGCCCTGGCGGTAGACCTCCGCGTGGCCGCCGAGCCCGAGCGGCAGCGGGTCGAAGGTGAAGCGTTCTTCCCGGGCTTCTCGCTCGGCGGCAGCTCACTGGCACGTCCGCCTGGTTACGTAGATCTCATATTGCCGCGAGGCCGTCCGGGTCGCGAAGTAGAGCAAGCTGCCGTCCGCGGAGATCGCCGGGTCCGACTCACCGCCGAGGACGGTCACGTTGACGAGCTGGGGAGGGTCGAAGGCGGCATCCTCGCGCATCCGACGGGCGACCCAGATGCGCGGGGTCCCGGTCCGGTGCGACTCGAAGTAGAGTTCGAGCCCATCGGAGGAGGGGCTCGGCCAGCCGTCCGCGGCCATGCTGTTGAGCTCCGTGATTAGCCGCTGGAAGACGAAGGGCGAGGCCCGATCGGGACGCTTGGCGATGGCCAGGCGCTCGCTCGTCTCCGTGCCGGTGGTGTAGTAGAGCGTCAGCCCGTCGAGGGAGGGGGCAGCGCCGTAGCCGTCGCCCAGCAGCACCGTGGGGGCGTCGAAGTCCGCAAGCGGGCTGCTCCGCCGCGCGACGAGGAGGCCGACCGCCGTGCGATCGAAGTAGAACTCGAGCCCGTCTGCCGAGAGCGCGGGAGACCTCTCGTTCGCTGCCGTGTTGACGCCGGCCGTGGCGAGCAGCGTGGGCGCGTCGAAGGGGGAGGTGACCTCAGCGCGTCGCGCGACCCAGATGTCCTCCGCCAGGCTGGGCGGCCGCGCCGACCCGAGGTAGAGCGTGAGGCCGTCGCTGGAGATGGACGGAACCCAATCGGTGTCGAAGCTGTTCACCTCGGTGACGGGGACGGGAGCGCCGAACGGCCCCCAGCTGCAGAGCGGCGCGGCGTCTCGCGCTGCCGCCCCGCCGCTATCAGCGGCCGTCACGCCCCCAAAGCCGCTTCGCAGGCACGACCCGGCGAGCAACAGCGCCGCAAGGAGCACGCTAGATCGCATCCGACGATGGTAGGGCGGTGCAGAAGCGCCGGTCAAGCTTGCGGCAGTCTGCAAGGAGATCTGGACGGAAGGAGAGCCCAGGAGATCCCAGGGAGATCCGGACCGGAGATCCGGGGCGTGAGGCGAAGGGGGCCTGGTCGCGGGCGCTCTGAGACGATGCCCGTGAGAGGCCCCTGCCGCGCCCGAACGAACCGCCCCGCTCGCCCTCGCTCGCCGTTCGCGGCAGCCCCGGTGG
>JADJDT010000031.1 GCA_016702545.1 Pseudomonadota bacterium
GCAGCCGGCGCGGTTGTCACGGGCGCCGCGGTCGCGGGGGCTACGACCCGCGCCGCCGGGTCGCTGCGGAAGCGCGGTGAGGGAACCTGGCTGTACTGGGAGCTGGGCGTGGGCGCCGCTGCGGCGGGGCCCGCCGGGAGCGCGGCGTGCTCGGCGCCGAGGCGCTGTCGCACGCCTGAAACGAGTGGTTGCGACGTTGCCCGACGACGGCGGTGGATCGACGAAGCGCAGCCCCCAGGCGTAGTGCCCATGCACGTCGCCCTCACGGGCGACGACCGCCGCCAGCCGGACCGGCTCCAGATGGGGCGGCAGCATGAGATCGATCTCCAGCGCCGCGCCCTTGGCCGCGCGGGCCGGCGGCACCACCAGCAGCCCGCTGGCGCTGACATCGACGACGGTGCAGCCGAGCCGTCGCTGCTGCATGTGCAGCAGGGCCTGGCCGTACCACGGAGCACGTGGTGCGACGCGACGCTCGGCGGTAGGGGCAGCGTAGGTCAAGAAGTCCACCTCGCGGTAACGGCAAGCGTGATGGCGACGGCGTGCGGATCGTCGACGGCCGGCCGACCCGCTGCGCCGCACCAACCGCACGAATCTCCCATTCGGCGCGGAATCGTCGCCCTTGTCAAGGTGAGCGAGTGTGCTCGATGTGGGCTTTTTCGCTCGACCTGCCGCTCGCCCACGCGACGCGGTCCAGGCCGCGAGCGGTGGAAGGTTTGGGAGGTGCTCAAGTGCTCCACGGGGGGGGGTGCCCGCCGGCCGCGTAAACGCTATAAGCACAGGCGCCAAGCAGGAGGCTTCAACGATGACGGTACGCAAAGTTTCCCACATCGGCATCGCGGTCGAGCAGCTCGCAGCCCAGGTGCCCTTCTATCGTGACCAGCTCGGGCTGCAGTTGATCGGCGAGGAAGAGGTGGCCGACCAGGGCGTGCGCGTGGCGATCTTTCAGGTCGGGGACACCGGATCGAGTTGCTCGAGCCGACGCGCCCCGACAGCCCGATCGCGCGCTTCCTCGAGCGCCGCGGTCCGGGTCTGCATCACCTGGCCTATGGCGTCGACGAGGTCGGCGGGGTGCTGGCCCGGCTGAAGCAGCAGGGGTGCCGGTTGATCGACGAGCAGCCGCGCGCGGGAGCGCACGGCGCGCAGATCGCTTTCATCCACCCGCAAGCGACGGGCGGCGTGCTGAGCGAGTTTCCGTCAGGAGGCTGTTGCGGAGCACGCACTGGGCCCATGCAGCGCCGTTAGTTTCGGCGCCCAGTTGCGCTACAACGCCAGGCGATCGTGCGTAGCTCGAAGGAGGGTCGGATGCTGCAACGGGCCCAGTCGCTGGTGGAGCAGGTCAAGACACAGGTGTGGACGACCCTGCGGGTCGTGGCGGATCTCGCGCAGTCGCTCGGCGTACCCGCGAGCGTCACCTCCCTGCTGACGGGCGAGCCGGCCGAACCGGGCACCGCCTTCGTCCCGCCGCCCGCGCCGCCCGCTGCGTCCGCGCCGCGCGGCGCCAGGGCCGGGAGCCCGCCGCCCGCGCCAGTCGTGCAGCCGCCCGCACGCGGCCCGGGGGCCGCTGCCGCAGGCGGCGAGCTGGCGAAGCGCGGCCCGGGGGCGTCCGCCGCCCCGCGTCGGCCGAGCCGAAAGGTGGCGCTGGAGGGCGATCGTGGGCGCTCGAGCCAGGTGCGCGCGCTGCAGCCCACCGACGCGATCGAGGGCAGTACCTACCTCGCGCGCATCATCTGGTCGCTCGGCATCGCGCGGCTCGAAGGCCTGGGGCCGCTGCGCCCGGCCGACATGGCGCGCATCATCATGGCGCGCTGCCCGGTGACGCTCGAGCCGCCGAACGTGGCGCGCTACATCCGCCGCAGTCAGCCCTCGTCGATCGCGGTCGCGCACAGCGAGGGGAGCTCTCACTTCTATGCGTTGACGGCCGAGGGGCAGCAGCTCTTCGAGGCCTCTTTCGGCGCGAGCTGATCAGCGGGGCCGATGCATCCGAGCGCTCAGCGACTGCTGCTCCGCAACATCTATCACCTCGTCGTCGGCGACGCGGCAGATACCCGCCTACGTGGGGTCGATCTGCTGATCGACGGTCCGCGCATCGTCGACGTGGGGCACAACCTGCCCCGCGGCGAGGCCGAGCTGCTCGATTGCTCGACCAAGCTGGTGGTGCCGGGCCTCGTCAACACGCACCACCACATGCATCAGTCGCTGCAGCGCGCCGTGCCGGCCGTGCAGAACGCCGGGCTCTTCGCTTGGCTCAGCGGGCTCTACCCGATCTGGCAACACCTCACTGCCGACGTGGTGCGCGTCGGCACGCAGCTCGCCGGTGCCGAGCTGCTGCTGACGGGCTGCACGACCACCAGCGACCATCACTACCTGTTCCCGCCGACGCTGGATGCCGACCTGGTGGCGGTGCAGCTCGATGCGGCGCGGGAGCTGGGCCTGCGCTTCTGCGCCAGCCGCGGCAGCATGTCCGTCGGTCAGCGCGGGGGCGGCTTGCCGCCCGATGCGGTGGTGCAGGACGAGGAGGCGATTCTGCGCAGCTGCGAGCAAGCGGCGTCGCACCACGACCCCTCGCCGCTCTCGATGCGACGGATCGCGCTCGCGCCCTGCGCGCCCTTCTCCGTCTCGCCCGCGCTGTTGGCGCGCAGTGCGGAGCTGGCGCGGCGCAAGGGCTGCGCCTGCACACGCACCTGGCCGAGACCACCGACGAAGAGCGTTACTGCCAGGAGCGCTTCGGCTGCCGTCCGCTCGCGTTGATGGAGCGCTGCGGCTGGCTTGGCGAAGATGTCTGGTTCGCCCATGCGGTCCACCTCGACGACGCCGAGCTGGCGCTGCTCGCTCGCACCCGTACGGGCGTCGCCCATTGCCCGAGCTCGAACATGCGTCTCCGGTCGGGGATCTGCCGCGTGCCGGAGCTGCTGGCGCGCGGCGTGCGGGTGGGGCTGGGCGTCGATGGCAGCGCCTCGAACGACAGCTCGGACATGGTGGGTGAGCTGCGCAATTGCCTGCTGCTCCACCGCGTGCACGGCGGGGCGGGGGCGATGACCGTGCCCCAGGTGTTCGCCATGGCCACCCGCGGTGGTGCCAGCCTGCTCGGCTGGGAGACGATCGGTGTGCTGGCCGCCGGCTGGGCCGCCGACCTGGCAGTCTTCGAGATGGACCGCCTGGACTACGCCGGCGCGCTGAGCGATCCGCTGGCGGCGCTGCTGCTCTGCGGCTTCTCTCACCAGGTCCATACGACGATCGTCAACGGCCGCGTGGTGGTTCGCGCGGGCCAGTTGACCACGCTCGACGAACGCGAGCTGCGGCGGCATGCGCAGCGCTTGGCGCGCCAGATGCTCGAGCGCGCCGGTCACGACACCCGCTGGATGCTGTAAAGCGGCGCGCCCGCGGGGGCGCAGGGCTGGTGCGCGTGGGCGAAGTGCGAGATCATCCGCCGCTGCGCCGGTCGAGGGGCCCCGTCGAGTCGGGCGCGTGTGGCGGCACCGGCGCCGCCGGACCGGGGCGAAGCCCAGCGCGAGGGAGGACGCCAGCATGAAGGCGAGCGAGACGTGGGCGCGGGTTGCTGGCGGGACGAGGGTCGTGGTCCCGCTGCTGCTGCTCGGGGCCATGGCCTGCGCCAAGGACCTCGATCCGCAACCAACACCCAGCGGGCGGGTGGTGGCCCTTTTCGATCCCGCGCTGCGGGTCCTGCCGGCGCCGACCGATTTGGCGCGTGACGCAGAGACGGGACTGCTGCGGGTGCCGGTGGCCGACGCGACGCAGCGGCCGGCGCAGGCCGCCTTCGACCGCTATCTCAACACCCTCGACGGCTTCCCGCTCGCCAGCGCGCTCTCGCTCTGCTTCTCCGCGGCGCCGGATGCGGCCAGCGTGGCGGATGGCCTCAAGGTGCTGGCGCTGCCGCGCGAGGCGGGGGTGCTGGCGACGGCCGTCGGTCGGCTGCGCGCGAGTGAACCGACGCGGACGCTCGACTGTCCGGTGCTGACCCAGCGGCCCTGCGATCCGAGCGCGGCCGCGCCAGGCTGCGCCGCCGAGCAGCGCTGCGTGGCCACCAACGCCGCCGTGCCCAGCCGCGGACGCTGCGCCAACGCCGGCTATCGCGTCGTCTTGCAGAACGCGGCGCCATGGGCACGCGCACAGTCCTATGCCGTATTGCTGACGCGCGGGGCGCGCGCCGCGGGTGACGGCGAGGCGCTGGTGCGCGCCCCGCTCTTCGAGCTGGTGGCGCAGTCGCATCGGCTTTGCGCGTGGGATGCCGAGGCTCGGCGCTGCACCTATAACTACGTCGGGCTGATCAGCTCGACCGCGCGTCGGCAGGCGGCAGAGGCCGCGCCCGAGCCCCGCCGAGGAGCAGCGCGTGCGGGCGGCGCGGCTCGAGCTTCAGCTCGCGACGCAGCTTCGAACAGCTGCGCCGCAGCACCGACCGTTTGCTCCAGCTCGGCGAGGCGGCGGGTATTCCGCGCGCGGAGGTGGTGCTGGCCTGGGGCTTCACCACGGTCGGGATGAGCGAGGCGCTCTTCGATCCTGCAGTCGGCGTGCTGCCCGGCCCCGGCAACGACCTGATTTTCGACACGACCCGCACCGACGCGCAGGGACGCCCGGCGCCGCTGATCGCCGTGCCCGGCCCCGCTTGTAGCAGCAACGCCGATTGTGCGCTCGGCACCTGCCAGCGCGAGGAGCTGCGGGTCGGCCAGGCCCAGCGCCAGTGCTCGACCCGTGGTGCCGGTGTCACCGGCGACTGGCGACCCTTCGTCGGCCGCCACGTCGACGAGCCGGCGTCGGACTGGGCGCTGCGCCGGGGTCTCAACGGCCTCGACGGTTGCTCGACCACGGCCTCCTACTTCGCCGAGTTCTCGGCGCCGCTCGCGGCGAGCAGCCTCAGCGCGGGTGGTGAGCTGCTGCTCTTCGATCTGACCACGCCGGGCGATGCGACGACCTCGGCGGCCTTCGGCCTCGAGGTCGGTGGCCGCGCGTTGACGATGACCCCGCGCGTGCCGCTGGCCGAACGCCACCGCTATGCCGTGGTGTTGGTCTCGCGCCGCAGGTTGGCGACGGCCGCGGCGACAACCGGAGCGTTGACCAGCGCGTCGGGTGGCGGTCTGGCCGACGACCAGGGTCGCCGTGTCGTGGCGTCGCCGGCCTTCGCCTTGGCGCGTAATCCGAGCCCGCTGGTGGACGCCGGCGGCAAGTCGACCGTCGCGGTGCTCGACGACGCGACCGCGGCGCGGCTCGAACCGCTGCGCGCGGCCTACGACCCGCTCTTTCGCCTGCTCGAGGCCCACCCCGTGTTGCAGCTCGCGCGCGAGGACGTGGTGCTGTTGTGGACCTTCACCACGCAGTCGATCACCGAGCCCTTGACCCGGCTGCGCGCGCTGCCCTACCAGACGCTCGCGGCGAGCGACGCGGGACGCCCGCGCTGGTCGGGGACGCTGGCGACGAGCTTCGAGGGCTGGCCCGCCGCCGCAGCGCGCTCCGCGATCGGCGCCTGGGTGCGGGAGGGGCGCTTCACGAGCTGGAACGCCCTGGATCCGGCGACCGACGCGCTGCGCGTCGATCCCGGCGCCGGTGCGCTCAGCTCGGTGCCCTTCCTGCTGGTGCTGCCCAGCGGCACCGCTCCCGCCGCCGGCTGGCCAGTGGTCCTCTTCCAGCACGGTCTGACGGACGGCAAGGGCTACCTCTTGGCGCTGGCCGATCGTCTGGCCCAGGCCGGGTTGGCCAGCTTGGCCTTCGACACGGTCTTTCACGGCGCGCGCAGTGTCTGCACCAGGCACGCGGAGTGCGGCTGCGCGGCGGATAGCGACTGCCTGGCCGAGGCCGTCGGTGTCCCGGGGCGCTGCGACGTCACGGGGGCGCCGGGCGCGAGCCCGCCGCGCGGCCCGACCTTCACCTGCAGCACGCGGCTGCGCGAGGCCGAGCCCCGTCTGCTGGCCGTGCCGCTCGCCGAGCGGCGCTGCGCCACCGGCCAGCTCGCCGACAGCGATGGCGATGGCATTCCCGACGCTTCGGGCGCGGCCTTCCTCGCCGCGAGCAATCCCTTCGCCCTGCGCGACAACCTGCGCCAGCACGTGATCGACGCGGCGGCGCTCTTGCGTGGCCTGCGCCTCGGAGCAGCGGCGGGGCTCGGCGGCGCGGCCCCTGTCGTGCTCGATCCGGCACGCGTGCATTACCTCGGGCACTCCTTGGGATCGATCCTCGGCGTCCTGGTGCTGGCGACCGAGCCCCTGAGCAGCGGCACGGGTCCGCAGCGTGCCGTGCTCAACGTGGGCGGAGCGCCCGTCGTGCGCATCTTCCAGGACACGCCGGATGTCGACTTCGCGGGGGCGGTGGACGCGCTGCTGGCGCAGCGTGGCGTGCGGCGCGGGTCGCTCGAGGCGCTGCGGCTCTTCCACACCCTGCAGTGGGTCGTCGACCCCGGCGACCCGGCCAACTTCGCCCGGTATCTGACCCAGGCGAGTCTGCCCGACCTGGTCGCGACGCAGCAGCAGGGGTCAGCGGTGACCGTCCCACCGAAGCAGGTGCTGGCGCAGCTCGCCAGCAAGGACGGGGTGATCCCGCCGGAGCGGCAGACGGCGTTGGCGAGCTGGATCGGCGGGGCGACGCCGCCGAGCAGCTACGCAGTAGGGCACGGCTTCCTGCTGCGCCCCGAGCCGGGGCTGCCGGCGGCGACGGCTTTGGCGCAAGAGCAGGCGGCCGAGTTCCTGCGGACGGGGCAGGTCTGCACGCCCGACCTGGTCGCGACGCCGCCACGCTGCAACCAGCCCCCGGTCGGGCCGTGAGGAGCACGCGATGAACAAGCCATCGAGAGCGGCAGGCGCTAGAGCGCCGAACGGTTTGACGGACCGAGCGAGGCGAAGGCATGGGAATCGTTGGCTAGGCGCGAGGAGGGCGCCACCTGGTGGTAGGCAACCGACGAGCAACGACGCCAATGATTCCAAGGGCAAGCCTCGCGACGGGAGTCGAACCGTCCGGCGCTCCAGGGGGGTCGGGGCCGCGGGGGTCGTCCTCGTCGGGTCGCTGCTGGCAGGGCAGGTCCACGCTGCCGGTTTCGCAATCAACGAGATGTCGACGGCGGATCTGGGCATGGGCAACGCGGTCACCGCGATCGCCGATCGGCCCTCGGCCATCGCCTTCAACCCGGCGGGGCTGGCCTTCCAGCGCGGGCTCGCCGCCGAGGCGAGCCTCTCGTTGATCATCCCGGCCTTCGGCTATGACACGATGATTCCGGCCAGCGGCGAGCCCGTGCGCGTGGACGCCAAACGGCAAGTCTTTCCCGTGCCGTCCCTCTTCGCCAGCTACCGTTGGCGCGAGGAGGTCGCCTTCGGTTTAGGCGTCTATGCGCCCTTCGGGCTGGGCGTGGCCTGGAACGACACGGTCGCCGGGGACGTGCCCTGGTGGGGTCGCAACCTGGTGGCGAAGATCGACCTCCAGTCGGTGTACATCAATCCAACGGTGGCGCTACGGCTGCACGAGCGCGTCGGGCTGGCCGCCGGCCTCGTGGTGGCCCAGGCCAAGGTCAGCCTGGCGCGGGCCATCGCGATCTCGATCGATCCGGCGGACGACGTCGAGGTCGAGCTCTCCGGCGACGACGTTGGCTTCGGCGCCACGGCGGGCCTGCTGATCGCGGCGATCCCGCAGCGCCTCAACGTCGGGGTCGGCTACCGCAGCGCGGTGCGCTTCGGCTTCTCCGGGCAGGGTGTGTTCCGCAAGGATGGCAGCGCCGCCGCCGTGCCGCTCGCGCTGCGCACCCAGCTCACCGACGGGCCGGTCGAGGTGCCGATGACCCTGCCGCATACGATCTACTTCGGGCTGGCCGTCTTTCCCTTGCCGCGGCTAAGTCTCAGCGCCAACGTCGATCTGACGACCTGGAGCACGATCGACGAGCTCCGCATCGACTTCCTCGACAACCCCGACCTCAGCTCGGTCGAGAGCAAGCGCTGGCGCAACACCTACGCCGTGCGACTGGGCGTGCAATACGAGCTGGTGCGGGCGCTGCTGGTGCGGCTGGGCTTCATCTTCGACCAGACCCCCGTGCCGGCCGAAACGGTCGGCCCCGACCTGCCCGACGTCGACCGCTTCCTGCTGGCCTGCGGCCTCGGCTACAGCCTGCGCGGCGTGCGCGTCGATCTCGCCTACCAGTTCATGGTCGGCCCCGGCACCGACACCGCCCCCACCGCGCCGATCGTCGGCCAGCACGACGCCTCGGCCCACCTGGCCTCGCTCTCGCTGGGCTTCAACGTCGATCTCTGAGCACTCCTGGTCCGCGGCCGCTCTGAATGAGGTGGGACCGCAGGCGGTACCCAGCAGCGGCCTCGCGCCAAGGGAAGCTTGCGGCCGAGGCGTGGCGTGTAATGCGCAGGGAGTCGGCAGGAGCGCGCCGGCGTGGGCGCCGGCGCGCCAAGGCGAGGCTATTGGCAGGTGAGGACGGTGGCGTCAGCCGGGGTGCGAACAAGGGCGCTGGCGTTGCCGCGGCCGAGCTGGCCGTGTTGGTTGTTGCCCCAGCAGAGCAGTGCGCCGTTGCTCTTGCGCCGGGCGCAGTAGTGCTCGGAACCGCCCAGCAGGTCACCCACGTCGTTGCCCAGGCTGAGGAGCGAGGGCGTAGAGCTGAAGAGGGCGGAGCTGGTTCCGAGCGCGCCCTGGTTGTTGTTGCCGAAGCACCACAGCGTGCCGTCCTGCTTGCGCGCGCAGGTCATCTGATGGCCGGCGTTCACCTCGGCGACGGTCGAGCCCAGCGCTGTCACCTGGCGCGGAACCAGCGAGTGGTAGATTCCGCCGACCTCGCCCCGGTCCGCCGCGGGAGCCCCTAGCGTTCCGGACCAGTTCTTGCCCCAGCACCAGAGGGTCCGGGCGAAGCCGCCCCCTTCCAACTCAACGCGCCGGATGGCGCAGCTGTGGTAGCTGCCGGTGGCCAGGGCCACGACGTTGCTCAGCCCGGTGACCTGGACCGGCGTCAACCGCCCGGTCGTCGTTCCGTCGCCGAGCTGCCCGCCACCATTGTAACCCCAGCACCACACCGTGCCGTCGTTGCGGCGCGCGCAGGTGGACTCCGAACCGGTGCCGACGTCGACGACGCCGCTGATGGCCGTGATCGCCGCGGGGGTGTTCCGCGTGATCCTCGTGCCGTCGCCGAGCTCGCCGGAGCCGTTCTCGCCCCAGCAGGCGACGGTGCCGTCGGTCTTGACGGCGCAGCTATGGAACTGGCCGAGTGAGGCCTTCTCGACGCCGGTCAGGCCGGCGATCGGGGCGGCGTAGGGCGTGATCGCGGAGAACTCGTGGCCCCAGCACCACAGGCTGCCGTCCTTGAGGCGCGCGCAGGTCCTGAGGCGGACTTGGTCGTTCGTGTTCGGGGTGCCGAAGATCGCGACGATACCGGTCAGCGGCTCGAAGGTGGTGCCGCTGGTGTTCACGACGCGCTTGACCACCTGCACGGGCGTCAGCGAGGAGGCGGTGGCGTTGTTGCCGAGCGTGCCCTGCTGGCTGCTGAAGCCCCAGCACCAGGCCGTGCCGTCGGTCTTGGCGACGCAGGTGTAGTTCTCGCCGATCGCGACGCCGCCGGCGCAGCAGAAGCTGCCGACATCGCACTGGGTCCAGGTCGGGCAGCGGCGCTGGGCCGTGTCGTGGAGGTTGATGCCCATCGTCGGCTGCCCCGAGGCGCCGATGGCAAAGGTTCGGCACGGCGTGCTGAGCGAGGTCGTGCTGTAAGTCGAGGCCCCGGCTACCGGCAGGCCCCAGTCCGCCGCCCAGCTACAGCCGTTGTAGGGGTTGGCGTACCAAGCGTCGACCCAGAGCCGCGGCAAGATGCCCTCTTCGAGCTGACCGTCGGTCGCCAAATCGGGGTAGGTGCGGTAGCCCGCCTCGCACTGGTTCAGCTCAGTCTTGTAGAAGCTCTTGCCGCCGGTGATGGTGGCGTTGCGGTAGGGGCTGACGTAGACGCCGTTGCGGCTGGTGGCGGTCTTGAGGGCGATGGCGCCGATGTAGGACGCCTGCTTGCTGGTGCCGTCGGCGTGCGTGTCGCGCGGGTTGAGGTTCCAGGCGTAGTCCTGTGCATAGCCGGTCGAGGTGTCGGGCGCGAAGCGCTCGGGGATCGAGCCGAGGCCGCCCTCGAGGAACTCGAAGTGCCGGCTCCAGGTGTTGCCGCCCCAGGTCAGGCTCGAGACGAAGAAGGGTCGCGGCGAGTTGGTGCCGCTCTTGACGGCGTAGCCGGTGACGCCGTCGGCGAGCATGCCCTTGCCGCAGAAGTAGCGCGAGCCGTTGGTCGCCGGGTCGAAGAGCTTGAGGCACATGTAGCGGATGCCGCCGTTGGCCGCGCTCACCTCGTAGGTCTTCAGCACGGTGCTGCCGACCGGCGTCGGGCTGAGGAAGAAGGGCCGGTAGGCGCGGTCGGCGCAGGCGAGGGCCTGGCCCGAGAGCACACGATAGGTGACCAGTACCCCGTTTTCCGTGATCGAGACGGTGACGGCGACGCCGTTGCTGTCCCTTGACCGCCTCGAGCGTGTCCTTGAGCGTGAGGAACTTCGGCAGCACCAGATCGACCGCCTTGCCGCTGGGCAAGGTGTGCGCCAGCCGCGTGGCCGGGCAGAGGGCGTCGATCTGCGCGAAGGTGTAGGCCGAGAAGTCCTCGATCGCCGTGGTCTGTGCCGCCACGTTGCCGAGGTTGAGGCTGTTCATCGCGTTCATCGCGTTCATCGCGTTCATCGCGTTCATCGCGTTCATCGCGTTCATCGCGTTCATCGCGTTCATCGCGTTCATCGCGTTCATCGCGTTCATCGCGTTCATCGCGTTCATCGCGTTCATCGCGTTCATCGCGTTCATCGCGTTCATCGCGTTCATCGCGTTCATCGCGTTCATCGCGTTCATCGCGTTCATGGAATTGGTCGCCGCCTGCCCCTGGGTGGCGACCGGCGGCGAGAGGGCGCTGTCGTCACTGAGGGGCGCGGCGCAGCCCGATGCCACCAGGGCGAGGCCCAGCGAGCCGACCCAGGCGCTGGAGCAAGAAGGAAGAAGGTGGGGGCGAAGCCGCTGTTTCATGGTTGCCTCCTTGTACGACGGCGTGTATAGCAAGCAAAAAAAGATTATGGCAAACACATAAAAACCGCAATACAAAAAATGGCGACGCGCGAAGTAATAGCAATATATGCATTTTTGGCTATTCATGAACGCAGCTATGACTTCGCGAGGAGTTGTGAATGGCTAGCAAGCACACACGCTACGAAAGGTGAGAGCGAATACAAATCGGCAGTTAAATCGTGCATTGATCTAACGACTAGCCGGGCGCTGGCGCACCCCGCTGGGTTTCCGATTCGCGGCCACGCGCCGGGTCGTCGGCCACTCCATCGCCTTCCCGACGCACCGAAAGCAGCGCTCGCCCCGCCGTGACCCACAGGCAGGGGGCTTGCGGGGGCTGCGTGCGTCGATCACCCTGGCTCCACGGTGAGAGTTTGGGCGCGGATCGCTGACCTCCCCTGCGGGGCGAGGCTGCTGCGGGGTTCTGCGCCCTTGGGGCGGTAAACGGAGGGCTTCGTGATGGCGCGGACGAGGATGGTGCTGGGGTGTGCGGGTTGGATCGTGCTGGCGCTGCTGGCCGTGGGCTGCTCGGACTCGGGCCGCCTGGTGAAGGGCGACCCGGGAACGGGCGACGAGCGCACCGACGACCCGGGGGTGGGGCCGGACAACGGCGCGGCCCCGGATGGCCGCGAGCGCTGCTCGAACGGTCGTGACGACGACGGCGACGGGCGCATCGACGAGGGCTGCACCTGTGCCCCCGGGCAGACCCAGCCCTGCTTTCCGCTGCCGCAGTCGGGCGTCGGCGCGTGCGTGGCTGGGACGCAGCGCTGCCGCGGGGAGAGCGCGGACGAGTTCGGGGAGTGGGGCCCCTGCGAGGGCGCAGGCCTACCGACGGTAGAACAGTGCGGCGACACCATCGACAGCGACTGTGACGGCCAGCTCGAGTGCGCGCACAAGACCACCTGCAGCGCCGGCCAATACGTCGCCAGCGAGGCCACGGCCACGGCCGACCGCAGCTGCGCCGCCTGCGCGAGTGGGACCTTCAGCACCTCGGACAACGCCGCGCGCTGCACCGAGTGGACGAACTGCCCCGCGGGAACCCAGGTCGCCAGCACGGGCAGCGTCACCGCGGACCGCGGCTGCGCGGCCTGCCCCACGGGGACCTTCACCTCCGGGCCGAACCAAGCGCTTTGCTTGCCCCAGGGCGCGTGCGCGGCCGGGACGGTGCAGACCGCGCCGGGAAGCGCCGCGACGCCGGCCGAGTGTCGGCCCTGCGCGGCCGGAAGCTACTGCGCGGGCGGCAGCCTGCCCGCGGTGGCGTGCGCCGAGGGTAGCTGGGACGACGACGCCGGTGCCGCGACTGCCTGCATCCCGAGGACGCGCTGCAACGCTGGCGAATATGTCGCGAGCGAAGGTACGACGACGGCTGACCGCATCTGTGCCGCCTGTGCCAGCGGTACCTTCAGCGCCGAGACCCAGGCCTCCTCCTGCGCCGCGTGGACCACCTGCGAGGCGGGGAGCTTCGTCTCGACCGAGGGGACCGGCACGGGAGACCGTGTTTGCACGCCCTGCGCGGCGGGCGCGTATACCTCGGGCCCCAACCAAACGAGCTGTGTGGGCTACGGGGCCTGTGCCGCCGGCACGGAGCAGACGGCGCCCGGTACGGCCACGACGCCACCCACCTGCAGCCCCTGCAGTGCGGGCAGCTATTGCGCGGGCAGCACCACGCCCGCCAGCCCTTGTGCGGCAGGCACCTGGGACCACGATGGCAGCGCGGCGACCGCCTGCGTCGCCAAGACGACCTGCAGTGCCGGCCAATACGTGGGCAGCGAGGGCACGCCGACGGCTGATCGGAGCTGCTCCGCCTGCCCCAGTGGCACCTTCAGCGCGCAGGCCAACGCGGCGAGCTGCGCGAGCTGGGCGACCTGCGCGGCCGGCACCTATGTCATCAACGAGGGCAGCGCCACGGGCGGCCGCGCGTGCGCCACCTGCGCCGCGGGCACCGAAACCTCGGGACCGAACGAGGCGCGGTGTCTCCCGACGAGCGCGTGCGATGCCGGCACCGAGCAAACGGCCCCCGCAACAGCCGGCGCTCCACCGGTCTGCCGCGCCTGCGCCGCGGGAGCCTTCTGTGCGGGCGGCACCGCACGGCCGGTCACCTGCGCCGCCGATAGCTGGGACGCCGACGGCAGCGCCGCGACCCCCTGTGCGCCGAAGACGACCTGCGTCGCCGGCCAATCTGTCGCCAGCGAGGGCACGACCACGGCCAACCGGCTCTGCGCCGCCTGCGCCAGCGGCACCTTCAGTGCGCGCGCCAATGCCGCGTCGTGCACGGGGTGGACCAACTGCGTCGCCGGAAGCTACGTCTCCACCGATGGCACCGCCACGGGGGACCGCGCGTGCACCCCGTGCCCGGCCGACACCTTCACCTCCGGCCTCAACCAGACCGCCTGTCTCGCGTACGGGGCTTGCGCCGCGGGCACCGTGCAGACGGCGCCCGGTACGTCCACCACGCCGCCCACCTGCGGCCCCTGCAGCGCGGGCAGCTACTGCGCCGGCGGCACGGCGCCCGCGCTCGCCTGCGGCGCCGGCACCTGGGACCACGACGCCAGCGCTGCGACGGCCTGCGTGCCCAAGACCACCTGTAGCGCGGGCCAATACGTCGTCCGCGAGGGCACGACCACCACCGACCGCGGCTGCGCCGCGTGCGCCAGCGGTACCTTCAGCGTTGTGACCAACGCCGCGTCGTGCGCAACCTGGACCGACTGCGCCGCGGGAAGCCGCGTGGCGAGCGAGGGGACGGCCGCGCGCGACCGCGGCTGCGTCGCCTGCGCCGCCGGGACCTACACCTCCGGCGCCAACCAAGCCACCTGCCTACCCCAGGGCGCTTGCGCCGCGGGCAGCGAGCAGACCGCGCCGGGGACCAGCACGTCGCCGCCCACCTGCCGCGCCTGCACCGCAGGCACCTACTGCACCGGCGGTGGCGCCCCGCCTGTGGCCTGCGCGGCGGGCACCTGGGACCACGACGGCAGCGCCGCGACCGCTTGTGCGACCAAGACCACCTGCGTCGCCGGCCAATACGTCACGAGCGAGGGTGGGGCCACGGCCAACCGCAGCTGCGCCGCGTGTGCCAGCGGCACCTTCAGCGCCCTGGCCAATGCGGCCTCCTGTGCGGCGTGGCGTACCTGCGTCGCGGGAAGCTACGTCTCGACGGCGGCCAGCGCGACGAGGGACCGCGTGTGCGCCTCGTGCTGGGACGGCAGCTACACGGCTGACCCCAACCAAAGCACCTGTACGTCGCATCCGGCCTGCCCCGCGGGCACCGAGCAGACCGCGCCGGGGACCCCCACCGCGCCGCCCACCTGCGATGCCTGCAGCGCGGGCAGCTATTGCGCGGGGGGCACGGTGCCCGCGGTCGCCTGCGCGGCGGGCACCTGGGACCACGACGGCAGCGCCGCCACGCCCTGCACGACCAAGACCACCTGCAGAGCGGGCGGGTACGTCGTCAGCGAGGGCACGACCACCGCCGACCGCCGCTGCGCCGCGTGTGCCAGCGGCACCTTCAGCGTCCTGGAGAATGCGGTGTCGTGTACGGCGTGGGGCACCTGCGTCGCGGGTACCTACATCTGGAGCGAGGGCAGTGCCACGAGGGACCGCGTTTGTACCCCATGCTGGGAGGACTACTACAGCGCTAACCCCAACCAGGCCAGCTGCCTGTGGCAGGGCTCCTGCGCCAGGGGTACCGAGCAGACCGCACCGGGAACCAGCACCTCGCCCACGGCTTGCCGCGCCTGCGCGGCAGGCACCTATTGCGCGGGCGGTAGCGCGGCGCCTGTCGCCTGCGCGGCCGGCAGCTGGGACCACGACGGCAGCGCCGCGACGCACTGTGCGAGCAAGGCGAACTGCACCACCGGACAATACGTCGCCAGCGAGGGTACGACCACGGCAGACCGCCGCTGCGCCGCGTGTGCCAGCGGGACCTTCAGCGCCGTGGCCAACGCGGCCTCCTGCACGGCCTGGCGCACCTGCCCGGCGGGTTCCTACATCTGGAGCGAGGGCCGCGCTACGAGCGACCGCGTTTGCTACCCCTGCTCGGATGGCTACTACAGCACTAGCCCCAACCAAAGCACCTGCCTGCGGCACCCCGCCTGCACGACGGGGACCGAGCAGCTCGCGCCGGGCACAAGTACGGCGCCGCCGACCTGCCGCACCTGCGCCGCGGGCACTTACTGCCCGGGCGGTAGCTCCCCGGCGGTCGCCTCGCGCCGCTGGCTACTGGGACCACGACGGCAGCCCCACGAACTGGTGCGCGCCCAAGACCACCTGCGGCACGGGCCGATACGTCGTCAGCGAGGGTACGACCACCGTCGACCGCACCTGCGCCGCGTGTGCCAGCGGGACCTTCAGCGCCGTGGCGAATACGGCGTCGTGTACGGCGTGGGGCACTTGCGCGGCGGAGGCTACGTCTCGGCCGCGGGGTCCAATTCGCGCGACCGCGTGTGCACCCCGTGCGCGGCCGGTGCCTATTCTACGGCGGAGAATCAGGCCGTCTGCTTGCGCAAGACCATCTGCGTCGCCGGCCAGTACGTCGCCAGCGAGGGCACGCCCACGACCGACCGGAGCTGCGCCGCCTGTCCGAGCGAGACCTTCAGCTCGGCGAGCAACGCGGCCGCGTGTGCGCCCTGGAAGACCTGCTCCCGGTGGCAACAGATCCAGGCCCCCGGGACAGCCACCTCCGACCGATCCTGCCCCTGCCCCGCGGGCACTTTCGGCCCACGCTGCGAGGCCCAAACCATGCTCGTGCCGCGGGTCTCGGCCGTCTCGGTCGCCACCAAGCACGCTTGCGCCCTGGGCATGGACGGCACGCTGGCCTGCTGGGGGGGCAACTACGACGGCCGGGCCACGCCGCCCGCCGGCTCCTTCACGTCGGTCGCCACAGGCGGCAAATTCAGCTGCGGAATCCGGGCCGGCGGCACGGTGGACTGCTGGGGCTTCGACGCCTCCGGCCAGGCGACGCCGCCCAGCGGCCTCTTCACCTCGGTGGCAGCCGGGGGCGACTTTGCGTGTGGGATCAAAGCGGACCGGACGCTGGCCTGCTGGGGGCGCGAGTCCTCGGGCACGACGCACCCGCCGGCCGGGAGCTTCTCCTCCGTGTCCCTTGGCGACAGGCACGCCTGCGGCATCAAGACCGACGGGACCGTGGCCTGCTGGGGGGACAACCGCGACGGCCGGGCCACTCCGCCGGCGTCGGTGCGCTTTCTCTCGTTGACGGCCGGGTGGGCCCACACCTGCGGGATCAGATCCGCCGACCGGACGCTGGTCTGCTGGGGATACAACGCGACTGGCGCGGCCACGCCGCTCCCAGGGCCTTCGCCTCCGTGGGTGCGGGCGACGTCCACACCTGTGGCGTAAGAACCGATCAAACGCTCGTTTGTTGGGGATCCGGCAGCTTCGGAGGCGCGACAGAGCCGCTCGCCGGCGCCTTCACCTCCGTGGCGGCGGGCTTGACTACACCTGCGCGCTGGGCACGGACGGGACCCTGGCCTGCTGGGGTGAGCCGCCGGGGGCCCATGCCGCGCCCCCGTCCGGAGCCTTCACCTCGCTGGCGGTCTCCGCCAGCTCCACCGGGAAGCTCGCCTGTGGCGTCAGGACCGATGGGACTCTGAGCTGCTGGGGCGACGACAGGCCGGGCGGGGTGGTTCCGTCGCCGGCGGGGTCCTTCGCGTCGGTCTCTGCGGGTTCCGCTCACGCCTGCGCGATCAGCACGGCGACGGGCGCGATCTCCTGTTGGGACAACTTTGGCAACAGCCGGCCTTCACCGGCGGGGTCCTTCTCCGCGGTCGCGGTGGGTGCCCATCACGGCTGCGGGGTCCAGACCGCAGGGACGCTGGCTTGCTGGGGGGACAACGCCGAGGGCGCGACCACTCCGCCCACGGGACGCTTCTCCTCGGTCGCCTCCGGCTACTACTTCTCTTGCGGGTTGCGCGCAGACACCCAAGCCTTGGCGTGCTGGGGGCGCAATGACTACGGCCAGGCGGTACCCCCGCCTGGAGCGTTCTCCTCGGTGTCGGTCGGGTACGAGCACGCCTGCGGGGTCCGGGTAGATGGGTCCCTGGTGTGCTGGGGAAACATCCCCGGTCCTGGGCCGCGCCCCCGCTCGGGGTCTTCTCCTCGGTGTCGGCGGGCTATCGCCACAACTGTGCGGTGCAACGCTCCGGAAGCGTGACCTGCTGGGGCGATAACTCCAACGGCGAGGCCACGCCACCACCTCTACAGTTTCGCTCCGTGTCGGCCGGCAACGGCTTCAGCTGCGGGATCAAGCTGGACGGACGCCTGGCCTGCTGGTCCCCAACCGCCCTACCGCCGACCACTTGATCGCCGCGCCAAGGGACCTTGGCAGCCTCAGGATCCGCTCCCGGGTTGCTTCTTCACGGAACAGCGTCACATGCGAGGCCGGAGCTGTTGAACGCTCAGGGCCGCAAAACCCCGCGCATCCGCTGGCCCCGCATCGGGCACTAAACTGGGTCGGAGGCGGTTGAGGCGAGTCCCTCTCCACCTAACGCCGACCAACGCAGTCGCCGGCGCGCGGGGCTCGGGGAGACCGCAGCGCGGTCCCGGCGCTCACGCGGCCTTGGGCTCGATCTCGATGCGCATCTTGTAGAAGGAGCGGTAGACGAAGACCAGGGCCACGGCGAAGAAGACCGCCGCTGCGCCGAACCTGACGCCCTGGGACAGCTCGATCGCCAGCTCCACCGCCAGCACGCCGAAGAGCGTGGTGAACTTGATGATCGGGTTCATCGCCACCGAGGCCGTGTCCTTGAAGGGGTCGCCGACGGTGTCGCAGATCACCACCGCTGCATGCAGCGGCGTGCCCTTCTGCCGCAGCTCGGTCTCGACGATCTTCTTGGCGTTGTCCCAGGCGCCGCCCGCGTTGGCCATGAAGATCGCCTGGTAGAGGCCGAAGATGGCGATCGACACCAGATAGCCGATGAAGAAGTACTCGTCCACGCAGGCGAAGGCCAGCGTGGTGAAGAACACCGTGACGAAGATGTTGAACATGCCGCGCTGCGCGTAGCGCGTGCAGATCTCGACCACCTTCTTGCTGTCGCTGATCGACGCGCGCTCGGAGCCGTCGTCGAGCTTGATGTTGGCCTTGATGAACTCGACCGCGCGGTAGGCGCCGGTAGAGACCGCCTGCGTCGACGCACCGGCGAACCAGTAGATCACGGCCCCGCCGGCGATCAGCCCTAACAGGAAGGGGGCGTGCAGGATCGAGAAGAAGTGGCCGACCAGCTTGAGCAGCTCGTCCATCTTCGCCAGCGACAACTCTCCCGCGAACTCCGGGGGGGCGTCGTGCTTGGCCAAGAGCAGCAAGATAATCGAAAAGATCAGCGTGGTCGCCCCGACCACCGCCGTACCGATCAGCACCGGCTTGGCCGTCGCCTTGAAGGTGTTGCCGGCGCCGTCGTTCTCTTCGAGCAAGTCCTTGGCCTTCTCGAACTGCGGCTCGAAGCCGAACTGCTGCTTGATCTCGGCCGCGATGTTCGGCCGCGTCTCGATCGTCGAGAGCTCGTAGACCGACTGCGCGTTGTCGGTGACGGGGCCGTAGGAGTCGACGGCGATCGTCACCGGGCCCATGCCGAGGAAGCCGAAGGCGACCAGGCCGAAGGCGAAGACCGCCGGGGCCGACATCAGCTCGCCGAGACCCTGGCTGCTGACGCCGTAGGCGATGGCCATCAGCGCGAGCACGGCCATCCCGAGCCAGAACGCGCTGAAGTTGCCAGCGACGAAGCCGGAGAGGATGCCGAGCGAGGCTCCGCCCTCCTTGGAGGAGGTCACCACCTCACGCACATGCCCGGACTGGGTCGAGGTGAAGACCTTCACCAGCTCGGGGATGATGGCACCCGCGAGCGTGCCGCAGGTGATGATGGTGGCGAGCTTCCACCACAGCGTCGGGTCCTGCGCCGGTCCGAGCACCGGGATCAGCAGGTAGGAGACGAGGTAGGTCACGCCGACGGAGACCAGCGAGGTGATCCAGACCAGCGTCGTCAGGGGGGTCTCGAAGTTGAAGCGGTCAGCCTTCTTGAAGCGGGCGGAGGCGATCAGCGCGTTGAGCCCATAGGAGCCCGTGCTGGTCAGCACCATCATCACGCGCATGACGAAGATCCAGACCAGCAGCTGCACCTGCACCGCCGGGTCCTTGACCGCCAGCAGGATGAAGGTGATCAGCGCCACGCCGGTCACGCCGTAGGTCTCGAAGCCGTCCGCCGTCGGGCCGATCGAGTCGCCGGCGTTGTCTCCCGTGCAGTCGGCGATCACGCCCGGATTGCGGGCATCGTCCTCCTTGATGTTGAAGACGATCTTCATCAGGTCGGAGCCGATGTCGGCGATCTTGGTGAAGATGCCGCCGGCGACGCGCAGCGCCGCGGCGCCGAGCGACTCGCCGATGGCGAAGCCGATGAAGCAGAAGCCCGCCAGGTCGGCGGGCACGAAGAGCAGGATCGCCAGCATGATCAGCAGCTCGATGCTGATCAGCAGCGTGCCGATGCTGATGCCCGCCTGCAGCGGGATCGCATAGGTCGGGTAGGGCTTGCCGGCGAAGCTGGCGAAGGCGGTGCGCGAGTTGGCGAAGGTGTTGATGCGCACGCCGAACCAGGCGACGGCGTAGCTGCCAGCGATGCCTACCAGGCTGAAGAGCACGATGATCACCACGTTGGCCGCGCCGACGGGCTTCAGCACCCCGAAGTAGACCACCATGATCACGCCGATGAAGGCCCACAGCAGCATGATGAACTTGCCCTGCGTCAGCAGGTAGGTCTTGCAGGTCTCGTAGATCAGCTCGGAGACCTCGCGCATCGACTGGTGCACGGGCAGGGCCTTGACCCGCGCGAAGATCACCATGCCGAAGACCAGCCCCGCGGCGCAGATGCCGAGCCCGGCGAGCAGCAGGTTGTGGCCGTTGATCCCGCCCAGGAAGGTCTGCTGGGTCAGGTCGGGAATGCGGATGTCGGCCTCGCTGGCCCAGGCGGCAGCGCTGGCGAGCAGCGGCATCAGGCCCGCAAGCAAGGCGACGAAGGATCGGGCCACGCGGCGGGTGGCCGACGGACACGGAGCAGGGATCATCGTGGGTTTCTCCATCAAGGGGGGTTGGACGGCGCGCATTCAAGCACTAGCCGGGCCCAAGCTCAAGAGGCGTTGTGGGAGGCGCCGGGTCCTCGATAGCGCGTGCAAGAAATCCAGGGCCCCGGGCCACGGGCGGGGCAAGGGGCTCCGGGCGGGATGGGGGTCGAAGGCGCGCCGCGGAGGCGCGCCGCTGGCGCTCGGCCCAGCTAGCCGGCCTTGACCGCGACGCGGCGTGGCCGCAGGGCCTCGGTCTTCGGCAGGTGCAGCGTCAGCACCCCGCACTTGACCTCGGCGGCGACCTTCTCGGCATCGACCCCGCTCGGCAGCTGGAAGACGCGGCGAAAGCTGGCGCCGCCGAACTCGCGGGCCAAGGGAGCACCCGAGGCGGGGGCCGCGCGGCGCCCCTCGATCAGCAGCTCGCTGCGGTCGAGGTGCAGGCGCAGCCCATCTTGCTGCACTCCGGGCAGGTCGGCCAGCAGCAGCCACTCCTGCTCGTTCTCGTAGACATCGACAGGAGGCGCCAGCCAGCGCTCCTGCTCCACGGTCTCCACGGCGCGTTGCTCGCGCTTGTTCAGCTCGTTGTTCATGGCCATCTGCTCCTTGCTCAGCGCTGCGACCTGTCGCGAGGGCGCTGCAACTAGCTCCCCTTGACCTTGATGTGCCGCGGCTGGGCCTCGGCGGCCTTCTCCAGCGTCACGGTCAACACGCCGTCCTTGACGGTCGCCGCGACCTTCTCCGGGTTGATCTTGCAGGGTAGCGCCAGGCTGCGACTGAACTCGATGCTGCCGCGCTCACGTCGGTGCACCGAGTAGCCGGCGGGCGGCGCGACCTGCCGCTTGCCGCTCAGCGTCAGCACGTCCTGGTTGAGCGTCAGCTCGATGGCGTCCTCGGGGAGACCAGGAACCTCGGCCTGCAACACCAGGCTGCCCCCGGAATCATAGAGATTCAGCGCGGGCCAATCGCCGCCGTAGAAGCCCCGCTCCTCGATCGGGCGATTGTAGTCGTCGAAGAGGCGGTCCATCCGCCGCCGATAGTCCTCCAGCGCGGAGAACGTGCGGTCGAGCTCACTCCAGCGCGTCCACATGGCATACCTCCTTATGCGTCGGGCAGTCGTGACGACAGCGCCACAGCCCCTTCGATAAGTCGGTCGCGCGCACTGTCAACGGGATAGCGTGCGCGCGGCGGCCTGGGGCTGCGGCGGGTGGCTTGCGGTAGCGGGAGCGGCCTGCTCAGCCGGGGCTGGGTCAAGGCCCCAGACCCGCGCCAGACGCAGCAGCGCGCCGATGGCGCGCCGACTGAGCCTGCCAGCGAGCTCCGCCAAGGGCTCGGGCGCGGCGGGCTCGACCGCCGTCGCGCACAGCGCTTCGAGCTCGCCCTGCTGCACGCAGCCTTCCAGCGAAAAGACGTAGAGCCGATCGGTATAGCGGCGCGCCCGGCGCAGCTCCTGCACCAAGTGGGGCCCGCGCAGCAGCCGCGGACCGAGCGTCTCGAGCACGAAGGGCACCCCGCCGCCGGTGATGCCGACCGCGATCGCCTCAGCCTCGGGCCCGTAGGCCGCGACGAGCCAGTCGTCGAGCGGTGCCGGGAGCAGACTGCGGTAGAGCATCAGCACCTCGCGATCCGCCGCCACGTCGACCAAGCCCAGCGTGCGCTGCAGCACTGAGGAGCCGGTCGCTCGCTCGTCGAGCAAGAGCGGCAGCTGATAGGTCTCGACCGCGAAGCCGTCGGCCCTGATCTCGCGCACGAGCTCGGCATAGCCCCGCCGCGCGCTCTCGCAGCTCGCCTCGCTGCGGCGGCGGCGCAGCAGCGCCCCGAGCGCGCGAGACCCGCGGTGCAGCAGGGCGGTGGCGTCCTCGATCGGCGGTTCGATATCGAGGCCGACCGCCTCGATCGCCAACCCGCCGGCGCGCAGCCAGTCCCGCACGGCGTGATAGCGGCGACGGGCGGCGGGCAAGTTATCCGCGTTGAGCCAATAGCCCTGGGACGGCTCGAGCACGAGCCAGGCCGTCAGCCGCACGCCCGCGTCCTGCAGCCGCAGCATCGCCCGCAGGTGAGCGTCCGAAAGATCGACGATCGCGATCGCCAGCGCGGCGCCCGCGCGCTGCAGCGCCGCGACCACGCGCGCGTCTTCGGTGAGGCGCAGCAGCGCGTCGCCCCCCAGCTCAGAGAAGAAGGTCAGGCTCATCGACCCACGATCGCCCCGGTCTCCACGTGCGCGCTGTCCACGTCCCTGCTTGCTGCGCGCGGGCGCCGGCGCGATCATGCCACAGGCCGATCGCGGGGGGGCTCAGCTCGGATGAAGATTCTCTACGGCGTCGTCGGCGAGGGGATGGGCCACGCGACGCGGAGCGCCGTCGTGCTCGAGCACCTCTCGCGCGCGCACGAGGTCCGCGTGGTGGTCTCGGGCAAGGCCCACGCTTGGCTCAAGCGCCGCTTCCCGCAGGTGATCGAGATCGAGGGCTTCCGCATCGCCTTCGAGGGCGACGCCGTCGATCGCAGCCAGACCTTCTGGCAGACGGTGAAGCGGCTGCCCCAGATGCTGACGCGCAACGTCGACGAGTTCTTTCGCCTGTCCGACAACTTCCGCCCCGACGTCGTGATCAGCGACTTCGACAGCTTCGCTCACGCCTTCGGCCAGCTGCACGAGCGACCAGTGATCTCGCTCGACAACATGCAGGTGATCCACCGCTGCACGCACGAGGTCGAGATCCCCGCCGACCAGCAGGCGCACTTCGCCAGCGCCAAGGCGCTGGTCAAGAGCAAGCTGCCGGGTTGCCACCACTACCTGATCACGACCTTCTTCTTTCCCCCGCTGCGCAAGCCACGCACCAGTCTGCACCCGCCGGTGCTGCGGCGCGCAATCCTGGAGGCGGCGCCGAGCCGCGGCGAGCACCTGCTGGTCTACCGCACCTCGGCCGGCGACGAGCGCCTGCTCGAGCTCCTGGCGCAGGCCGACTTGCCCTGCCGGGTCTACGGCTTCGATCGCACCGAGACGCTGGGCCGCCTCGAGCTCAGGCCCTTCTCCGAGCAGGGCTTCGTGGCGGACCTCGCGAGCTGCCGCGCGGTGATCGCCCCCGGCGGCTTCTCGCTGATGGGCGAGGCCGTCTATCTCGGCAAGCCGCTGCTGGCGCTGCCCC
Source organism: Pseudomonadota bacterium (assembly GCA_016702545.1). GTDB lineage: Bacteria > Myxococcota_A > Polyangia > JADJTL01. Next base: position 23,253 of record JADJDT010000031.1, read on the forward strand.
TGCGCAAGCAGTTCGAGCAGCTCCTCAATGCGCTCTACCTCGAGCGACTAGGCTACGGCGCGCACTGCCCCGAGCTGAGCGTCGCGGCGATACAGCAGTTCTGCGCCAACCTGCCCGCGTACGAGCGCGCCCTCACCTCGCATCAGCAAGATGGCAACCACCAGCTCCTCAGCGCCCTCGATCGCCTGCTCGAAGACCTCGACCAGGGGCCGCTGCGGCTGCTCGGGTGCCAGGCTGGCGCCGCAGCGAGCGCACCAGCAGGCCGGCGCCGAGCATGAAGCTCAGCACGGCGAAGTACTGGCCGGGGGTCAGGCCCCAGTAGAGGCGGTCGGCGGTGCGGAGCCAGTCGAGGCCGAAGCGCGCCGGCGAGTAGAGCAGCAGCATCAGGCCCGAGTGGAAGCCGGGGCCGCGGCGCACACCGCGCAGCGCGTAGAGCACGATCGTCAGGCCGATCGCGAAGAGCATCTCGTAGAGGCCGAGGTTGTGGTGCACGACGCCGGCGCGGTCCGCCATACCGAGCCAGAAGTCGGTCGGCAGGCCCTTGTGGTCGAAGACGATCGTGCAGCCGAGGCGGCCGAGGATCCACGCCGGTACGAAGCCGAAGAGGATGGCATCGGCGTAGCGCAGCGCCGGGACGCCGTGGCGGCGGAAGAACCACCAGGCGGCCGCCACGCCGCCGAGCAGCCCGCCAAACGACGAGATGCCGCTCCAGACGGCGACCAGCACCAGCGGGTCCTCCAGGATCTTCTCGGGGAAGTAGAAGATCACGGAGACGAGGTGGGCGACGACGAAGCCGATCACCGCCATCCAGACCATGCCATCGGCGCAGAGCTCCGCGTCGAGCCCGACCAGGCGCGCGCGCCGGCGACCGAGGCTGTAGCCGACCCACACGGCGAGGGCGACGAGCACGCCGAAGGGCTCGATCGGCAGCACGCCGAACAGCTTGTAGCTCGGGATGAAGAGGTTAGGCAGCAAGGCGCAGCTCCAGGCGTGCGTGGTGGGGTGGGGGCGAGCCGTAGGTGGTGACGCCGTAGGCCCGGTGCCGCGTGGTAAGGGCGGCGCTGGTTGCGGCGGACAAGTCCCAGCGCCTGGCCCCTGCCGGTGGTAAGGAGCCCGCCGGCGCTGGTGGTGGTCGCGGGCTCCGATCGCTGGGGCCCGTGCGCGCCTCCACGGGAGTTTGGCTCGTCCCCGGGAATGAATCCGCGCTTGGCGTGTTGAGTAGCACGCCGCGCCCCGGCCGGCATAGAGCCCAGAGAGGACGCCATGATCGAAGCAAAGAGCCTGAGCAAGAGCTACGAGCAGGTACCGGCGCTGCAGGAGGCCAGCTTCAGTATCGGCGCCGGCGAGGTCGTGGGCCTGCTGGGCCCCAACGGCGCCGGCAAGTCGACGCTGATGAAGATCCTCACCGGTTATCTCCATCCCAGCGGGGGCTCGGCGGTGGTCGACGGCATCGATGTGCTGGCCGACCCGCTGGCGGTGCAGAGCCGCATCGGCTACCTGCCGGAGAACGCGCCGGTCTACCCCGACATGGTGGTGCAGGAGTACCTGCAGTTCGTCGCTGATCTGCGGGAGCTCGGCGCCGACCAGCGCGGCGCGCTGATCGGCGAGGCGGTGCGGCGCACCGGGCTGGAGAGCCACCTGGTGCGGCCGATCGGCGAGCTGAGCAAGGGCTACCGGCAGCGGGTCGGCCTGGCGCAGGCGATCGTGCACGAGCCGCCGGTGCTGATCCTGGACGAGCCCACCGTCGGGTCTCGACCCGAACCAGATCGTCGAGATCCGCGCCCTGATCAAGAGCCTCGCCAAGCAGGCCACGGTGCTGCTCTCGACCCACATCCTGCCCGAGGTCGAGCTGACCTGTGAGCGCGTGTTGGTGATCAACGAGGGCCGCGTCTTCGCCGACGCTCGGCTCGATGCGCTGCGCAGCCGAGACGTGGCCGTCGCCCGCATCGATGCCCATCCCGACCAGGCGCGGCCCGCGCTCGAGCGCATCGCTGGCGTCAGCGAGGTGCGCTGCGGCGCCCGCGTCGAGGGCTTCACCAGCTTTCGCGTGACGGGCTCCGGTGAGCACGGTGCCCTCTGCCCGAAGATCTATGACGTCGCGCGTCAGCAGGGCTGGCGCCTGGCCGAGCTGCGCGACGATCCGCAGACACTCGAATCCGTCTTCCGCAGCATCGTCGAGGGACGCGCGACCGCGGGCGCGTCGACCGAAGCAGGAGCAGCAGCATGAGACAGGTGCTCTCGATCGCGCGCAAAGAGCTGCGCGCCTACTTCCTCTCTCCGGTGGCGTTGATCTTCCTCGCGACGTTCCTCTTCGTCGCGCTCTTCGTCTTCTTCTGGGTCAAGCCCTTCTTCCAGCGCAATCTCGCCGACGTGCGGCCGCTCTTCGAGTGGCTGCCGGTGTTGTTGGTGTTCCTCGTCGGCGCGCTGACGATGCGGCTTTGGAGTGACGAGCAGCGCAGCGGCACGCTCGAGCTGCTGCTGACCTTGCCCGTGCGCACCAGCCGGCTGGTGCTGGGCAAGTTCCTCGCCGGCTTCGCGCTCGTCGCCGTGGCCCTGGCGCTGACGATCGGCTTGCCGCTCACCGTCTCGTGGCTCGGGGACATCGACTGGGGCCCGGTCTTCGGCGGCTACCTGGCGGCACTGCTGCTCGCCGGGGCCTATCTCGCGATCGGGCTCTGCATGTCCTCCGCCACCGGCAACCCGATCGTGGCGCTCTTCCTGACGATCGGCGCCTGCGGTGGGCTCTACCTCGTCGGCTCCGATCTCGTCGCCAACTACGCCGGCAACCACCTGGCCGAGGTGCTGCGCCTGATCGGCACCGGCAGCCGCTTCGAGAGCATCGGCCGCGGTGTGCTCGACCTGCGCGACATCTTCTACTACGCCACGCTGATCGGCGGCTTCCTCTTCCTCAACGTCGTGTTGCTCGAGAGCAAGCGCTGGAGCCAGGGTGCGAGCACGCGGCCGCGCCGCAGCGCGCTGAAGCTGAGCGCCGGCCTGGTCGTCGCCAACCTGCTGGCGCTCAACGTCGCCGTCGCCGCCGTCGGTGGTGCGCGGCTCGATCTGACCGAGCGCGGCGAATACAGCATCTCGCCGGTGACGAAGAAGCTGCTGCAGGGGCTGAGCGCGCCGCTGGTGATCCGCGGCTACTTCTCCGCCAAGACGCATCCCTTGCTCGCGCCGCTGGTGCCGCGCATCCGCGACATCCTCGCCGAGTACGCGGCGCTCGGTGGCAAGCAGGTGCGGGCCGAGTTCATCGACCCGCAGGAGAGCCCCGCGGCCGAGAAGGAGGCCAACGAGGACTTCGGCATCAAGAGCATGCCCTTCCAGTTTTCGAGTAGGCACGAGGCCGGCATCGTCAACTCGTACTTCACCATCCTCGTCAAATACGGCGACAAGTACGAGACGCTCGGCTTCGACGACCTGATCGAGGTCAAGGTCACGGGGATGCGTGACATCGAGGTCAAGCTACGCAACCTCGAGTATGACCTGACGCGCTCGATCAAGAAGGTCGTCTACGGCTTCAAGCCGCTCGAGGAGCTCTTCGCGCGCCTGGCCGAGCCCGCGCGGCTGACCTTCTACGCCACGCCGCAGACGCTGCCCGAGAACCTGCGCGCGCTGCCCGAGCGCCTGGCCAAGGTGGCGGGCGAGCTCGGGCGTCGGGCGGGCGGCAAGCTGGTCTTTCAGCAGGTCGACCCCAGCGGACCAGCCAACCAGCGCTTGCGGCGCGACCTCATGCAGAAGTACGGCATCCGTCCGCTGGCGGCCTCGCTGCTCGCGGGCGAGTCGTTCTACCTGCACTCTGTGCTCACGGCCGGTGCGCGGGCGGAGCCGTTGTTCTTCGCGCCCGAGACCGGCGAGGCCGACCTGCGCCGCGAGCTCGAGGCGGCGCTCAAGCGCGTGGCCCCCGGCTTCCTCAAGACCGTGGGTCTGGTGACGAGCGACCCGGCGAGCCCGCGTCCGCGCAATCCGATGATGCCGCAGGAGCAGCAGCAGCCGCAGCCGCAGTACCAGCTCTTGCAGCAGCGCCTCGGCGAGAGCTTCACCGTCAAGAACACGCCGCTGCGCGACGGCCGCGTGCCCGGCGACGTGGATGCGTTGCTGGTGATCGGCGCCGAGAACCTCGACGACAAGCAGCGCTTCGCGATCGACCAGTACCTGATGCGCGGTGGCGCGGTGATCGTCTGCGCCGGCGCCTATGGCCTGCAGCTCGGCCAGTACGTCGAGGGGCTGAGCGCGCGGGCGATCGACAGCAAGCTCGAGCCGATGCTCGCCGGCTGGGGCATCGAGCTGCAGAAGAAGCTGGTGCTCGACCCGCAGAACGAGGCGCTCCCGGTGCCGGTGGAGCGCAACGTGATGGGGTTGACGATTCGTGAGGTCCAGCTGCTGCGCTACCCCTTCTGGGTCGATGTGCGCTCCGACGGCATGGCCGAGGGCAGCCCGGTCGTCGGCGGCCTGCAGGGTGTCACGCTGCAGTGGGTCTCGCCGCTCAAGCTCAGCAAGCGGCCCGGCGTCGAGGTGACCGAGCTGCTGAGCTCGAGCGCGGACGCCTGGACGCAGGAGAGCGCCGCGATTCAGCCCGACTTCGCCCGCTATCCGCAGGCGGGCTTCGGTCAGGAGGCGTCCTCGGGCGTGGGCCGGCAGGTGCTGGCGGTGACGGCCAAGGGTGCCTTCGTCAGCAGCTTCAAGGGGCAGGCGAACCCCCTGCTCGCGGCCGGTGAGGGCAAGGACGCGGCGGCCGTGCCGAGCGCCGTGGCCAAGGGCGACCCCAACGCCGGCGTGATCGAGCAATCGCTGCCGAACGCGCGCCTGGCGGTCGTGGGCAGCGCGGACTTCGTCCGCGACCCGGTGCTCAACCTGTCGCGGCAGACCGGCTCGGACCGCTTCACCGGCAATCTTCAGCTGGTGCAGAACCTGCTCGACTGGGCCGTCGAGGACGTCGATCTGCTGAGCATTCGCTCGCGCGGGGCCTATGCCCGCACGCTGCGGCCGCTCGAGCCGGCGGCGCAATCGACCTGGGAGGGCGGCAACTACGCGTTCGTCGCGTTGGCGCTGGGCGCCATCGTCGCGCTGACGCTGGTGCGGCGGCGCACGCTCAAGCCGATGGCGCTGCCCGGCGGCGCGACACATCGGAGCGGCGCAGGCGCCGGCGACGCCGGTCCGAAGGAGGCTTGAGATGAGTAAGGCCAATCGCATCCTGCTGGGGCTCTTCGTGGCCCAGCTCGCGGTCATCGCGGCTACCAGGCTCTTCGGCGGCAGCACCGCCACCGTGGCGTCGCGCAAGCTGCTCCCCGAGGTCAGCGCGGCGACGCTCGGCCGGCTCGAGATCGCCGACGGTGAGCAGCATCGCGTCGAGCTGGCCCGCGAGGGCGGGCAGTGGGTGCTGGCAAGCGGTGGCGGCTATCCGGTGACGCAGAGCAAGGTCACCGAGCTGATCGGCAAGCTCGCGGCGCTGACGGCCGCCGAGCCGGTGTCCACCCAGCCGCAGCACCAGTACGCGCTCGAGGTGGCGGCCGACAAGTTCACGCGGCGCGTGACGGTGACGCCGAGCGCGCCCGGAGCGAAGGCGACGACCTTCTTCCTCGGCACCTCGCCCGGCGTGAAGAAGGCGCACTTCCGCTTCGCCACCGAGGCGCAGACCTACGCCGCCAGCGAGCTCTCGAGCTGGGACGTCGGGTCCCAGCCGAGTGACTGGATCGCGCCCGAGTACTTCAAGGTCGAGCGCAAGGACGTCGTGGCGCTGACGCTGGTCAACGCCAACGGCAAGGTCGAAGTCCGCAAGGGAGCAGATGGCAAGTGGACGCTCGCCGATCTGGCCAAGGGCGAGACGGTCAACGAGAGCGAGATCGAGTCGCTGCTCGGCTCGGCGACCACGATCAACGTTGACCAGCCGGTGGGCAAGAGCGTCGATCCGGCCTTCGGGCTCAACCCGCCCAAGGCCCTGCTGACCTTGGTCACCGAGACTCCGGCGGCGCCCGCACCGACGCCGACCCCGGCCGCTGTGGGTCAGCCCGTGCCCTCGCCCGCCCCAGCCGCAGCCGCGCCCGTGCAGCGCACCTTCGTGCTCGGCCTCGGCGTCAAGGACAGCGACCGCTACTACGCCAAGAGCGGCCAGTCGCCCTTCGTCGTCAAGATCGCGTCATGGAGCGGCGACAGCCTCTTCAACAAGAAGCGCGCTGACCTGCTCGCGAAGCCGCCGGAGCCCCCGGCGGACGCCAAGGGCAAGCCGGGCGCTGCCGCCAAGAAGTAACTCGCCCCCCCCCCGCGCGACCCGCGCCCACGGACTCGTCGCCCCCCGCTCTGCCGCCGCACGTTTGCCGACGACACCCTCCGCGGTCATGCTTGCCTGGCATTAGCCACGGAGTCGTCCACTATGCGTCGTCGCGCCCTCGCCACGCTGAGCGCTGTCGCTGTCGTCGGCACGCTCGCTTTCACCTTGTGGGCGGCACGGCCGGCGCCGCGAGCCACGCCCGCCACCGCAGCCGGCCCAGGAGCCGCCGCAGGAGAGCATCGAGCGATGAGCAGCTACAAGAAGCCCGATCTGGAGACCCTGCAGCGCGTGCTGACGCCCGAGCAGTTTCGCGTCACGCAGGAAGATGCCACCGAGGCCCCCTTCCGTAACACCTACTGGGACCACCACGAGCCCGGCATTTACGTCGACGTGGCGACGGGCGAGCCGCTCTTCAGCTCGCTCGACAAGTTCGACTCGGGCAGCGGCTGGCCGAGCTTCACGCGACCGATCGACGGCGCCCACGTCACGGAGCGGGCGGACCACAAGCTCGGCATGCGGCGCGTCGAGGTGCGCTCGCGCGCCGGTGACAGCCACCTGGGTCACGTCTTCGACGATGGCCCGGGGCCCGCGGGCCAGCGCTTCTGCATCAACTCGGCGGCGCTGCGCTTCATCCCCGCCGCGCGCCTGCAGGCCGAAGGCTACGGCGCCTACGCACCGCTCTTTGGCGGCGCCAAACCTTCGGGTCCCGCCATGGCCGCAAACAAGGCTGCGCCGGGCGGCGGCGAGGAGCCGGCCTCGGCGACGAAGGCCGAGCCAGCCGTCGAGGTCGCAACCCTCGCCGGCGGCTGCTTCTGGGGCGTCGAGGAGCTGCTACGCAAACTGCCGGGCGTGCTCGACACGGAGGTCGGCTACACCGGCGGCACGACGAAGGCGCCACGTTACGAGGACGTCAAGCAGGGCACCACCGGCCACGCCGAGGCCGTGCAGGTGCGCTTCGACCCACGCCGGCTGAGCTACGAGCAGCTCCTCGCCTTCTTCTTCCGCCTGCACGATCCGACCACCCTCGACCGCCAGGGCAACGACCGCGGCACGCAATACCGCTCGACCATCTTCTTGAACAGCGACGACCAGCGCCGTACCGCCGAACGCGTCAAGCAGCAAGTCGACCAATCCAAGAAGTGGCCCCGCCCCGTCGTGACGACGATCGTCGCGGCCAGCAGCTTCTACCCGGCCGAGGGCTATCACCAGGACTACCTGGAGAAGAACCCGGGCGGGTATACGTGTCATTTCTTGCGGGAGTGAGGGGGGCGCGGGGGAGTGGGGGCGCGGGGGGCGGGCTGGGTGAGGCGTGGATGCCGGCGCCCGGGCTAGCCCTCGCCGGCGCTTGGCGCACCGTCCGGCCTGGGCGCATTGCGCCTGGGCATTTCCGGTTCGGGCTCCTGGGTGCCCTTCCATGGCTCGCCGTCGAGCCTGCGTAAGCAGGTTCTCCATGACGTAGGCACCGGCCGCGTCGATGTCCCAGGCGAAGCCGGGGCGAAGCAGTCCGGTCATGTCGCTCCGAAAGAGCGCCTCGGCGAGCTTGCCGGCGAGGTTCTCTTCGAAAGCCGCGCGGGACACGCGCCGACCCTCTTCACGCAGGTAGCGATCGAAGCACGAGACAACCCGCTCGGCCGAAGCGCCGCCGGTGGTCAGCGCGAGCCAAAGGTCGAAGAGGTCGCGTCCCTTGCGGCGCTGGTAGAGTGCGCGGAGCTTGGTCCCGAGTAACTCATCCAGAGAGTACGTCGTGATCTCGGCCTTGCCGCTCCACCACTCGGATTCCACGGCGAAGGGAGCCGGCACGTGGCCGTGCTCGGTGAAATGCTCTCGCGAGTTGATCTCAACTTTGAGGCGCAGCGCCTTCGGAGGCTGGTCCTCGGACGAGAATCGGTACACGAGATTGACTCGCCCTTCCTTGAGGTCTCGTCGGGGCGTACCGAGCCACGGATCGAGCACGGACCGGACAGCGTCGAAGGTGTCACCGATGGGCTCGGGTACCACATGCACCAGATCGATGTCCTCGGAATAGCGTGCGGCCGGGCGAAGGTAGAGCTTGTAAAGCGCGGTGCCACCACGGAACGCGAGCCGCCGCCCGATCTCGGCGACGCCGAAAATCTGCGCGAGCGCACGGCTGATAACGAGGTCCTGCTCGACCTGGTGGTCGGAGACCCACGGTGCGTGGAGCCTCCACGCGGTGATGTAGTCCTTGGCGATCACGGGTCGGCCTCCACGCTCGCATTGATGGCGAGCCTCCATCGTTGGGCTCGCGGAGCGCCCTTCATCGACCTGGCGCGCACAAGCGGAGCGAGCGTTGCCTCCTCGGTACGAACATGATCCGCAAGCACGCTCGCGAGCTCATCGCGTCCAGCCAGCTCGAGCAGATAGCCGAGCCGTTGCGACCAGACGACGGGACAGAGCCGCGCCGCCTCGAGGAGTTTCTTCGGGGCCAACGATTCGACGAGCTCTGACAGGACGGAGGAGACGTTGTCGAGCCCGCCGCACTGGTCTGCGTAGCCGACGATCTCCAGCGCGGTGGCTTCCTGGGACGATACGCGCATCCTGCCCCGCGGCGTGTTCTGCTCCACCACCGGAGTGCGCTCGAGATCGTGCCGAGCCACGAACTGCACCCGCGCTTCGCCGCACGCGATGGGTCGCCGGTTCTTCGGGACCATGACCTGAAAGCGCTGCGGGCGATGGTGCGCGGCGCCGTGCAGCTCCGCGGCGCTAAGCAGGGCCACGTAGTACGGCTCTCCCAGGTGCTTCATCAGTTGCGGGACGAACTGCTCGGGCGGCAGGCAGCGAAGGCGTCGGTATTCCGGAGGCACGACCACGAAGAACCCGCGGTGGGGCGAAGCGACCTCGCTGCGCTGGCTCGCCCGGCGTAGGGCAGCCCGTACTGCGACGACCGATCCGCCAAGCGCAGACACGGCCTCAGCCAGTGTGAAGTGGTGCCGGCCGGCAGCGGACAGTGCATCAAAGTAGTCTCTCGCGGAGCCCATATGCTTGGTCACCTCTTGCGCCGAATAACACCCGGCGTTGCATTTCGCAAGCATCGACCACGCCGAACTGGTCACAGCCTGCGCAAAGCAACACCAGACGTTATCTTGTGCAGGAACCGACTACCAACCCTCCACGCTACGAGGACGTCAAGCAGGGCACCACCGGCCACGCCGAGGCCGTGCAGGTGCGCTTCGATCCCCGCCGGCTGAGCTACGAACAGCTCCTCGCCTTCGTCTTCCGCCTGCACGATCCGACCACCGTCGACCGCCAGGGCAACGACCGCGGCACGCAATACCGCTCGACCATCTTCTTCCACAGCGACGACCAGCGCCGCACCGCCGAACGCGTCAAGCAGCAAGTCGACCAATTCAAGAAGTGGCCCCGCCCCGTCGTGACGACGATCGTCGCGGCAAGCAGCTTCTACCCGGCCGAGGGCTATCACCAGGACTACGTGGAGAAGAACCCGGGCGGGTATACGTGTCATTTTTTGCGGGAGTGAGGGCGGCGCGGGGGGCGGGGTGGGGCGTGGATGCTGCCGGCGGGGTTAGGCGCAGCCGGCGCAATCCGGCGAAGGCGCTCCAGGAGCACCGCGCGATGAGGATGTTTCCCGACCGCGCGGTCAGTACCGACCGCGCGGCCCGTCGGCTCGACCAACGGTGGCCGGCACCACCCCTCGGGCAGACCGGCTCGACCAACGGTGCCCGACGGCGCTGCATCAACGGGTGGTTGCATCAACGGGTGGCTGGTTGCATCAACGGGTGGCTGAATCAACGGGCGGCTGAATCAACGGGCGGCTGGCACCGTTGCCCAGCACCGTTGCCCACCGTTGCCCGGCACGCACCGTTGCCCGGCACCGCCGTCGGAGATTCCTTCTGGTGCCCGGGGAATCCTTAACAGCGAATTCGCCAGAATGAGGATCGGTGCCCACGTCAATGTCGGTCTCGGGTATGTGTCATTGCGGCGAGCCCGCACCCTCTATAGTTCGCCATCGGTCCGCGACGAGAGGCGTCGACGCGCGGGTCGCGGGACCTGCCGATCGCCTGACAGGGGCCGCGGAATCGGGCTCGCTCTCACCCGGCTCGCTCTCGCCCCGGCCTCACGAGGTATTGTACGGGCCGTCTGACCGACTGCAGGAGGCGCGCGTCGATGAGCAGGGGCCGAGCGATCCGGTGGGAGGAGCGCCTGTTGGGCTTCGACCTGCGGGTGTTCTCGAACGAGTGGCCGGCCGAGCGACGTGCTGCGTACCTGCTCCGTGAGGTAGCGCAGCCGGGCTCGGCGGATTCGGCGGTGTGGCCCTCGATCTTCGACGGCACCGTGCAGGCGCGGCCGGCGTGGGTGGGGCCCTTTCAGGATTTGTGGGAGGACCTGGCCGCGCTCGGCCAGGCGGTTGCGGCGCTCGGCGAGACGCCGCGAGGCGAGCTCGTCGCGGTCACCGTGCATGCGCGAGAACGCGCGGGGCTCGGCTCCTTTCTCGAGGCGCATCGCGGTTACGACCCGTGGACAGGGGAGCGCGTGCCGCTGCCGTACCCTCTTCCGGAGCGGTGCAGCGAGCGCTGGGCGCTGATCGGCTACGACGTGTGCGATGTCTGGGGCCTGAGCGGGCTCTCGAACTGCGCCTACGACAGCGGACACGCGGCCGAGCTGCGCGCGGCGTGGGCGCCGCGGCTCAACGATCGGCACCTGTTCGTGACGTTGGACGACGCGGACGCCTACCGTCACGTCACCGACGCCCGCGTCGCCGAGCACGCGCCCTTCTGGGTCTTCGGGCTGTGGGCGGTGACGGGCGACGCGCTCGGGGGCGAAGGGACGTGATGCCGCCTCGGCTGCAGCGGCTAGAAGGCCCGGCGCGGCGGGACCGCCGCGTCGTCGTCCTCGGCGACGGACAGCATCTCGCGCCTGCTGAACAGCGGTGCCAACCACCATCAGGTCCGGCCGGGGAGTCGAATTCTGTAGGGCTGGAACAGAGAACAACTGGCGGGACGCGACCTCGTGGATGCAACGCCCAAAAAGTGATCCAGGGCAGCACGCTAAAAGTGATCCACCCTGGGCACGGTTGAGAGTTAAGCGGTCTCGGTTCGTTGGCTCCTGTAGGACTTGCCCTTGGTCGTGAGGATGTGGGCGTGATGAGCGAGGCGGTCGAGCAAGGCCGTGGTGAGCTTCTCGCTGCCAAAGACCTGCACCCACTCGCCGAAGGCTAGATTGCTGGTAACGACAGTGGAGCAGCGCTCATAGCGATCGGCGAGGAGGTTGAAGAGCAGCTCGGCCTCGACTTTGTCGAGCGGGACAAAGCCGAGCTCATCGAGGATCAGCAGCGGCGCGCTGGTAGTGGCGGTGCAGCTGATGCAGACGGCGTTCGTCACGGGCCTCGACGAGCTGTCGGACCAGGTCGGCGACGCGGACGAAGGCGACGCGGGTGCGGCGCTTGGCCGCCTCGACGCCCAGGGCGATCGCCAGGTGCGTCTTGCCGGTGCCGATCGGGCCGACGATGACGACATCCTCGGCATCATCGATGAATTGGCCGGTGGACAGGGCCTGGATTTTGGTTTGCTCACCCCGCAGCGCGGCCTAGTCGAGCATGTCGAGCGTCTTGGTGTCGGGGAAACGGGCCTCGGCGATGCGGCGGTGGGCGACGTTTTGCTGGCGGGTGGTGACCTCGAGCGATAGCAGCTCTTGGACGACGGCCTCGTAGGTCCACGAGCCGTCTTGGGCCTGGCGGCAGACCGCGGCGAGCTGACGGGCGATGGTCGGCAGCGAGCTCCTTGCACAGCCCTTCGATGATGGCGATGGTGGCGGCGTGGCTCATGCGTGCACCTGCGCCAGCAAAGGCGTCGAAGTCGGCGGCACACGCCGCCTCGACGACGTAGTGAGCGAGAGGCTCGGGCACCGGGATAGCCGCCGGTACAGCCTCACGGCGCAGCGCGGCGAGCTCGAGCAGGTGGTGCTGACCGCCGTCGAGCGCCGTGGTCAGCGCGGCGGCCACCGCCTCGGTGCCGTGCTGGACGACCGCGGCGAGCACCCGCGCCAGGAGGCGACCGGCTTCGCGCCCACCGTGGGTTTGCTCCAGCAGCGTCCACAGCCTGCCGAAGGGCTCGCCCAGCTCCGCCATCAGCTCTGGAGCGACCTGACGTACCGCTTGTGGCTTGCGGCTCAGCTCGACCAGATAGTCGCTGTAGCGGATGTGGCGCTCGTGTCGCTGACACGACGGCGAAGCTGCGTCTCCTCGCGACAGATGAAGCGAATGTCGCTCGGCCCGACGTACGCCATTACGTCGAGCAGCCGCCAGTGGCTCGGTAGCGAATACGTCTCGGCGTGGTAGGTGACCAGCGCCTTGCGGCTGGCACGAAGCGCTACGGCCAGGCGCGGCTCAAAGGGTCGAGCGGGAAGCGGCCGTAGCACCGGCTACTCCTGCGCGAAGCGCTGCATCACGGTCTGGCCCTGGGCATCGCGCCGCCGCTGCGCTTGTGTGTCGAGGCGCTCGAGCAGCTCGGCAGACACCTGCTCGAGCGTTTCGCCCGCAGGAACAGGCACCAGGTGCTGCAGCCGTATGCCCTTGCCGCGCCCCTCGACGCCTCCTTTGTCGTGTCCGGTCCCCACCCGCGCAAAGCACGGTTCGAACAGGTAGTGCGTCGATAGCGCCATGAAGCGCTGCGTCAGCACGCGCCCGGGAAACAGCACCCGCCGCACCGCTGCCGACAAATTGTCGTAGACGCACCGCGTAGGCACGCCGCCCAGATGCGCGAACGCTCGCACGTGTCCGTCGAGAAACGCTGTCTGGTCGCACCGATCGTACAACCACGCCACGTCTCGGCCTGAGTACATCAGCCGTAGCAAGAACATCCAACGCTTGACGCGCTGCTCGGCCAGATCGAGCGTGACCTCGAAAAAGTCGACCTGCGCTTCATCGCCAGCGCGATGCACCAGCGGCACAAAGCCCTCTGTGCGCAGCCGCCGCCATTGCCGCACCAGCTTGCGCACGCTGGTCTCGCCGACCGCCACGCCTTCGCTGACCAGCTGCTGGTGCACACGTGTCGCTGTGATGCGCTGCTTGGCCGTCGTGCGGCTCGACCAGGCCTCGAGCAGCTCCTCGACGCGCGGTCCTACCCGATCGAGCACTGGCCGCTGCCGTTTGATCGCTGGCCGGATGCGCCCCGGCTCGTCTTGCTCCACGTACTTGCGCACCGTGTTGCGGCTCAGCCCGAGCTGCTGGGCGACCTCCCGCCGACTCAGCCCTTCTACGAGCACCTTGTGTCGAATAACATGCACCTGATCCATCCTGAGCATCCTTCCCCCGCCCAGCAATGAGTCCTTATTACCTCGATGCTAGTCGGGTCCGGGGTGCCCCGGGTGGATCACTTCCTACGTGTTGCCCTGGATCACTTTCTTAGCGCTGTGTCCAACCACGGTTGTCTCTACGCGAGTGCTGCCTGTGACCGACGGCAGGTGATCGACGACAACTAAACTTGTTGGTCGCATTGCCTCGGCTGAGATACTACCCAGCCGGGCCTGTTGCCTCACGTAAGCTGCTACCGCCGCGCATGACGGCAGGAGCGCCACATGAGGAAGCAGATCGGTTCCGCAGGTCGGGGGGAGTTGCTTCGCGCCGTAGCTGACCGCTACAGGCAGGCGAGTCGAGGGGAGAGGAAGACCGTCCTCGATGAGTGCGTCGCGATCACCGGGTATCATCGCAAACATGCCATCAGGGTGCTCAGCGCTGCCGATTCCCGGCTGACGCGGGTGCGTCGCACGCGCCTGCGTCTCTACGACGAGGCCGTACGGGAATCCGTGGTCGTGCTCTGGGAGGCCTCGGACCGGCTATGTGGCAAGCGGCTGAAGCCGCTGATTCCGGTGCTGCTCGAGGCGCTGCAGCGCCATGGACACCTGCTGCTCGACGAGGCCGTACGTGCTCGCGTTCTGGCGATCAGCGCAGCGACGATCGACCGCCTTCTGGCACCGACCCGCCTTGCCGTGCGTGGCCGCCAACGCGCCAGCGCAAAACCGGCGATTGGTAGCAAGGTGCCCATCCGCACCTTTCGGACTGGAACGAGCCATTGCCTGGCTTCATGGAAGTCGATCTCGTCGCGCACTCGGGCGAAAGCATGGCTGGCAGCTTCGCTCACACTCTGGTGCTCACGGATATCGCCAGTGAGTGGACCGAGTGCGTGGCCCTTCCCGTGAGGGAGGCGGTGGTCGTCGTCGACACCGTCACGAGACTCCGTCCGCTCCTGCCCTTCCCGCTGGTCGGCATCGACACCGACAACGGCAGCGAGTTCCTCAACGAGGTGATGCTTGCCTACTGCCGCGAGGCCAGCATCGACTTCACGCGATCACGGCCCTACCGCAAGAACGACCAAGCCTGGGTGGAGCAAAAGAACGGAGCGATCGTACGACGGCTCGTCGGCTACTGAAGTGGACCCCGGAATTTGGACCAGGGGCTAAGGTGGTAAATGGAGCCTGCTGTTCAACAAGAAGGAGCAGCAGCGATGAAGAGCACCCGGACCCGACACACGGCAGCGTTCAAGGCGAAGGTCGCGCTGGAGGCGATTCGCGAGCAGCAAACCATCCCGGAGCTGGCGCGGCGCCACAGCGTGCATCCGAACCAAATCTACAAATGGAAGCGGCAGCTCGTCGAGCAGGCAGCCCAGGCCTTCGAGCGCGAGGCCGAGCCGAACCACGGCGGCGAGCGCGAGCGGGAGCTGCTGCAGAAGATTGGCGAGCTGACGGTGGAGCGCGATTTTTTGGCACACGGGCTCGCGCGGCTCCGCTAGCGCAGCGGCGCACGATGGTGGACCGTGAGGCTCAGCCCTCGGTCCGCCGTCAGTGCGAGTTGCTGCGCGTGAGCCGCTCGGGCCTGTACTACGAGCCGGAGGCCGACAGCGTCGACGAGCTGGCGCTGATGCTGCGTCTGGACCAGCTGCACCTGAAGTTCCCGTTCTACGGCAGCCGCAAGCTGGCCGAGCTACTGCGCGGCGAAGGGCATCGCATCAACCGCAAGCGGGTGCAGCGGCTGATGCGGCGCCTGGGCATCGAGGCCATGGTGCCCAAGCCGAACACCAGCCGTCCGGCCCCTGAGCACCCGGTCTACCCCTATCTGCTGCGGGGGCTCGATGTCTGTCGGCCGGACCAGGTCTGGGCCGCCGACATCACCTACATCCCGATGGCTCACGGCTTCGGCTATCTCGTGGCGGTCATCGACTGGTACAGCCGTCGCGTCCTGAGCTGGCGGCTGTCCAACACGCTCGACACCCGCTTCTGCGTCGAGGCGCTGCACGAGGCGCTCGAGTGCTTCGGCGCCCCCACCATCTTCAACACCGACCAGGGCTCGCAGTTCACGCAGGTCCCCACCATCTTCAACACCGACCAGGGCTCGCAGTTCAGTTCACGCAGGTCCCCACCATCTTCAACACCGACCAGGGCTCGCAGTTCACGCAGGTCCAGGTCCCGAACCAGGGTTCGTGAAGAAGCATGAGCCACCGGGGCTGCCGCGAACGGCGAGCGAGGGCGAGCGGAGCGGTTCGTTCGGGCGCGGCAGGGGCCTCTGCATCGGCCGCGACGACCTTGCAGCGGCGGCTCTTGGGGTTGGTTTCGGGCGCGGGGCGGAGCTGTGGCGAGGCGCTGCGGCGAGCGGTGGTGCGGGACGGCGTTCGGGTCAGCGAGAACGAGCGGCGCGTGGCCGCTCACGGAGCCTGGGCGCAGCAGACGCCCGCGTACACTCGCAGTCCGTAGGTGCCGAAGGGGAATACCACGCCGCGGGCGCCTGCACGCCACTGGAGCCAGGCCTCGCGATAGCCCGCAAGGAAGCTGCGCAGGCGTGCGAGCGCTTCGATGCGCGCCCACTTGTTGCCCCCGGCGACGCGAGGGCTCGGTTGCCGGCGCGGCTCGGCGTTTCCGGGTGAGCCGAAGGCGGATTGCCGCAGCACCTGGCGACGGCCGAGCACGCTGCGGCCTGCCCTCTGGCGCTCCCGCGCAAGCTCAGCCTCCCGCGCGGTCACCGCGGCGCGGAGCGTGGCGAGGTAGTGCTCCTGCGATGCGTGGGCCAGGGCCGGCAGCGGCGCCATCGTCAGCGTCGCGTGGCGTGGCAGCGGACCATGCTCGCGGAAGAAGCCGACCGGTCGCTTGTAGACGCGAGGACGCGCCATCCGGGCGAGCACGCTGATGACGCCAGGCCAGTGGTGGTGCTGCGTCACCAGACCGGCGGCGACGGGGTTCGTCAGCGTGTAGACCGCCTTCGCGAGCTGGGCCTGCTCGTCAGCGAGGCGCACCACCGAGGGTTGCTCGCTGGCCCACAGGTTCTCCCAGCGGCCCCAATGGGCCTTGAGACACTTCGCCGTGAACTCGAAGATCCAGCGGCAAAACTCGGGAGCCTCGCCGCGAACGTCGGTGGCTACGATGTGCAGGTGGTTCGACATCGCGCAGAAGGCGTGGAGCCGTAGGCCGTAGCGCTCGGCTGCCACCGCGAGGCAGTAGCCGATGATGCCGTTCACCGCCGACGACGGGCGCAGCAGGAACTGCCGCTGCGTGCAGCGCCTCGAGATCATGATCGTCTCACCGGCGATCACGGGCCGCGGAAGGCTCATGCGGCGCTCGGAGCTGAGCAACCGCCGTGCCTGAGCTGTCACGACGGATAATCGCGCGGTTCCAGCACTCGCCTCGGGGCTTCATCCGAAAGCCGGCTCCGGGTCAGCCGAATGCCGGCCGTGGCCCTGAGAATATTGGGCGTCGTCTCAGAGCGCCGGCGACCAGCCCCCGGTTGATCGATGCGCCAGCGGCGCGCGTTGGCCTTCGCCGCCAGAGGACGAAATCAACCCCGGTCCGGCTCCCGGGTCGGGTTTGGTAATCGGGCGAAGGGCTCAGCTCTAATACATTGAGTTTGGATAGTCCTAGACATTAAAGCTCGTTCTTGATGACTAGGGGTAGGTAAAAGGATTCCCTTTATTGACAGGGGCGCTCGTGTTATTGACAGGGGCGCTCGTGCCCGCGGAAATCGTAACATGGAAATAAGGCCGATTCCAGCTGATCCAAACGTAGTCGAGACCGTTGCGGGCTGGCTGTTCCGAGAGTGGGGGCATTTGAGTCCTGGAAGTTCGCATCAGAGGGCCATCGATAGACTAAGCGAACGAATAGGCTCAACTGGAGTTCCTCTCGCTTTGGTCGCATTTGAATCGGGGCAACCTATTGGAACGGCAAGCTTGGTGGCATCTGATATGGACACCCATCCGCAATTTACACCCTGGCTAGCCAGCGTGTATGTGCTCCCCGAGTTCCGATTGCACGGAATTGGGTCAGCGCTGTGCAGATCAATTGTATCTGAGCTGAATCGCCTCAAAATAACAAGAGCCTATCTTATGACGCCAAACAAAGAGGCCTATTATCAGGGCCTCGGATGGCGAACTATTGAAAGAGATTTATCGGCGAGAGCTTGTCGCAGTTATGGAATTTGTTTTGGCCGAATGACTCTGGCTTCTAAAATCCCGAACCTTGAATCCTCTGCGAATTGATGACCAGGGGAGTTCTTGTCTTTGCGGTATCAAGTGTTCACCATCTTTGAAGGGCACTCCATTCCGAGCGCGCCCATTGTGATCAGTTAGGGCTTGGTCTTGAGGAAAGCCTGGCCTTGCGTGGTCTTCCTGGCGCGATGGGCCAGCCTCGGAGTTGGTCGAGGATGGGGAGTCAGTTCCCGAACCAGGGTTCGTGAAGAAGCATGAGCCACCGGGGCTGCCGCGAACGGCGAGCGAAGGCGAGCGGTGCGGTTCGTTCGGGCGCGGCAGGGCCTCTGCATCGGCCGCGGCGACCTTGCAGCGGCGGCTCTTGGGGTTGGTTTCGCGCGCGGGGCGGAGCTGTGGCGAGGCGCTGCGGCGAGCGGTGGTGCGGGACGGCGTTCGGATGAGCGAGGACGAGCGAGGACCCGCACCTGGGTTGATGTTCTGCCCATCGTGTGGGGCCCTCACCCGGGCTCGGGGCGGGAGGATGCGGGCGGGAGGAGACTCGCCGGCGACATCGAACATCAACCCGGGTGGGGGTCCCCGCCTATCCCAGAATGAACAACCGTCGCCGCCCCGTACACAGAATTCCTGACAGCCTCAGATCGCGCGGTTCTAGCACTCGCCTCGGCGCTTCGTCCGAAAGCCGGCTCCGGCTCGGACGAATGCCGGCCGTAACCCGCGGCTCACGGTAAGCGGCAAAGGGCGCCCGCGACCAGGCTCCCCTTCGACGCACGCCCGAACCGTGCGCGCCAGCCTTCGCCGCCAGAGGGCAAAAGCAACCCCGGCGCGGCTCGGCGGCTCTCAGAGGTTGCACAGGAGCGTCAGGCTCAAGCATGATCGCGTCTAACCCTTCGCTCCACCTGACGTTCGCCAGCCGGCTACCCCGTCTGTCGCCCGCAGGTGAGTCCAAACGTTAGGTTACACAGGACCATCACCAGTGGCGATTAGTGACAACACAATCAAGCTCTTGTGGGGCCGTGCGGCAGGTACTTGCTCCAATCCATCTTGCCCCACGGCCCTCACGGTCATCTTGAAGGACGGCAGCGGCTTTAGTGTTGGCGAGATGGCCCATGTCATAGCCAGTAGCCCAACTGGACCACGCGGAGGTGACACCGGTGGAAACGATGAATATGAAAACTTGGTTTTGCTCTGCCCGACTTGCCACCGCACCGTGGACAAGGCACCCGCGGGAGCTTACCCAGCCGCCACGCTCCACCAATGGAAGCAAGGGCACGAAACCCGCGTCCGTTCTAACCTGACCGCACGGACGTATGAGAGCGTGGCGGAGCTGAAGACCTATGTTGCTCTCCTACTCAACGAAAACAAGACTTTATTGTCTAGCTTTGGGCCGCGGTCCCCATTCGCCGAGGCCGATCCAGGTTCTAACCTGCACGAAGTCTGGGCGCTCCGGAAGCTAGACACAATCGTCCCGAACAATACAAGAATCATTAACGCAGTCGAAGCCAATATCACGTTTTTGAACTCAACTGAAGCTGAAGTGTTCTTCCAATTCAAGACTCACGCGCAAGCCTTCGAGTGTCATCAATACACGCGACTGGATACCTACCCGATGTTTCCCGTGTGTTTCGAGGAGGCAATGCTGCCATGAGCCAGAACGGGTGCAATAGTTGGAACGTTAGCTTTTCCCATATCGCTTGGCTTGAGAGGCTCTTAAAAACTCACGGGAACTGTGGAGCGCCAACGCGGCATGACGATCTTGTATGCGAAGTTGACCGAAAGAAGCAGATGGATCACCTCTCGGTTGTCTGTTTGAATGAATACGATGGGCCTCACTGCCGTGCAACGCGTGATTAATGAGCTCGGGAAACCTTCAATCATCTACATTGGAGGCGGTTGGTGCAGTTGCACAGAACAAGCAAAACAGCACTGTCTTTCGGAGCGAATTGGCCTCTATGTCACAGATGAAATGTCAGGAGCGCTATGGGCCGATGAGTATTTCGCTTATCACAAGCGCGACAAGGATGGCAATCCAATCTATCACTTCAGCAAAGAGCAGGCTTGAGGCTGTGTACGGTTTCGGATCAGCCTTTCTCGGTAGGCCCTTCCGCGACATTGACATCCTCGCTGTAGTCAAGGCGGACCCGACAGTGGCGCTCGATGTGTTCTACGCTCTGCGGCTGCGCTTGAAACCGCAACGAGAATCTACGGGGCCCCGTTCATCTGACCATGCTTACAGAAGTCGAGTTCGCCTCGAGACCACTCAGGAGCATGAACGCCCTGACGCCTCTGTGGGCTCTTGAACAGAGAGGCTCCCCGTCCGAGGTTCGTGAGGAAGCATGACGCAGCGGGTCTGTCGCGCGGCGCGGTCCCGACCCGGCGCCTTCCAGCTCTTGTCTCTCGCGCGGGGCAGAGCGCCAAGGGCCCCGACCGGAGTTCGTGAAGAAGCAAAGAAGCATGACGGTGCCGGGCGCGGCGAGGACGGGGGACCGAGCACGGGACTGAGCACGGGGTTGTCGTTTCGGCGCGACGGGCGCCATTTCATGGGCCGGGAGGACGTTCAACCGGCGCCTTTCAGCTCTTGTCTTTCGCGCAGGGCAAACCGGTGGCGAGGCGCTGCGGCGAGCGGTGGGGGTGACGGCGTTCGGGGACGCGAGAACGAGCGGCGCGTGGCCGCTCACGGAGCCTGGGCGCAGCAGACGCCCGCGTACACTCGCAGTCCGTAGGTGCCGAAGGGAATACCACGCCGCGTGCGCCAGCGCGCCACCGGAGCCAGGCCTCACGATAGCCTGCAAGGAAGCTGCGCAGGCGTGCCAGCGCTTCGATGCGCGCCCACGCTGCCGCCGGCCACGCGTGGGCTCGGCTGGCGGCGCTAGCTCAGGCTCGGGTGAGCTGAAGGTGGATTGCCGCAGCACCTGGCGGCGACCGAGGACGCTGTGCTTCTTCACGAACCCCGGTTCGGGACTGGTGGCCCCGCATGACGCGCACCTCCTCGATGAGGTACTCGACCCTGCGCGCCAGGTGCGTGTTGATCGCGTGGGCGATCATCGCGATCAGGAACTGCAGGGGCAGGGGAAGCGTCACTCGGGGCAGAGGATGGGTCGGAGCAAGTCGATGATCCAGGCTGGGCCCGGGACGCCCGGCATGGGAGAATGCTGCGGCGGCGGGTTTCGCGGCAGGCGCGCGGTCAAGCGGACATTTTTCTTGAAGCTTGACACAATGTCCGCATGTGCCACACTGATCCCGGTGGGCAAGGTCGAGTGCTTCAGCCTGAGCGGCCTCGACATCTGGTTCAACTCCGACGACCATCGCCCCCGCACTTTCACGCGGCGAGCAGTGACTGGGGATCCGCGTGCGCTTCCTGCGTCGCGCCGAAGAAATGTTCGAGGTCGTCTGGGGTTCAGCCCGGGCGGTCGAGATAGGCGCGGAATCATCAAGGCCGTCGAGAAGCACACGAGCCGAGTTGCTTGAGGAATGGGAAGCCAAAGTTGTGACCAGGACCCAGGTCCGGAGACGTAGCCATGAACCTCGCCGTTGAAGTCGTCGCCGCCGAGGCTACCCAAGCGCAGATCGCCACCGCAAGGGCGACTGGCCGTCTGGGGTGCGGTTTCTTTCGAGTCCGTCAAAGAGAACGGTCGGCGCCCGCCTGCTCGTGGCTCGCCTGGAGGAGATTGGGGAGCACGGGCGCCATCGTGCCCTGCTCGACTTGCTCCAGCGAGTACGGCGGCTTCACGCAACCGCACCGTTGGTTTTGCTTGCGACGAGCGAAGCCGGCAGGGGCGCCGTGGTGTCGACCGCGCTTCTACAGGCGTTGGCGCTCGTGGC
>JADJDT010000032.1 GCA_016702545.1 Pseudomonadota bacterium
TGGCCGTACTGGTTCTTCCCCCAACACCACACGGTCGTATCTGACTTCACCGCGCACGAGTGACCGGAACCCAACGCAAAGCGCCCGATGCAGCAGCTCTGGCCAGGCTCGCAGGTGGCGAAGCTGGGGCAGCGGCGGGGGGTGCTATCGCCGAGGTTGAGGCCCATGCGGGCCTGCAGCGCTCCGCCCCCGATGTCGAAGACCTGGCAGCCGCCGACCTGCTGGGTGGGCAGCGTGGGGAGGCCCCAGTCGCGGGCCCAGGCGCAGCCGTCCTGGTACCAGGCGGCGACGCTAAGGTTGAGCAGCATGCCCTGCTCGATCCCCCCGGTGGAGGCGAGGTCCGGAACGCTGTGGTAGCCGGGCTCGCACTGGTTCAGCTCGCGCGTGTCGAAGCCGAGGCCGCCGGTGGCGTTGGCCCGGTTGTAGGGGCTGACGGTGACGCCGGTGCGGTTGGTGGCGGTCTTGAGCGCGAGGGCCGCGAGGTAGTCCGGCTCCTTGCTCGCGCCGCCTGGGTGCGTGTCGCGGGGGTTGAGGCCCCAGGCGGCGTCGAGTGCGTAGCCGATCTGCTGGCCGGCGGCGATGGGCTCGGGGATCGAGCCGATGTGGTGCTCGCGAAACTGCCAGTGGCGGTCCCAGACGTTGCCGGCGCCGTCGCCCCAGGTCAGCGACGAGAGGTAGATCGGGCGGGCCGAGAGCGTTCCCTCCTTGACCGCGTAGCCGGAGACGCCGGCGGCGAGCAGGCCCTTGCCGCAGCGGTAGACGGCCTGGCCCTGGGCCTCGTCCCAGCTCTGCAGGCAGAGGTAGCGGAAGAAGGTGCCGAAGGTCTCGGGGCTGGAGGTCGCCTCGGGGCCGGTGGTGGGGTGGAGGAAGAAGGGGCGGTAGGCGCGGTCGGCGCAGGCCAGGCCGATGCCGGAGAAGACCTCGTAGCTGACGCTCGTCTCGGGCGTGCCGTTGCCGTCGAGGTCCTCGTCGATCGCGACGGTGACCGTCTCGCAGGCGCCAGGCTCGCCGAGCGGGATGCCGGTGTCGCACTGCTCGCCGCTATCGAGGACGCCGTTGCCGCAGGTGCCTGGCACCGGCGTGGCGCAGGCCACGCGCACGCGCTCGACCTGCTGCTTGAGCACGAGCCAGCGCGGGAAGGTCAGGTGCGCCGCAATATCATCGCTGGGGTCGCCCGGCGTGCCCTGGTCGAAGGTATGCGGGAGGCGCGTCGCCGGGCAGAGCAGCTCGGTCTGCGCCAGCGTGTAGCGGCCGAGGTCGGTCAGCGTGGTCGAGGGGATGCGCAGCGCGCCCACGGCGAGCAGGGTGCCCGTGCTGACGCCGTTCGTGGTGTCGATCGCGTTGATCCGTCTGATCGGCTCGAGCTCGTTCATCGCGTTCATCGCGTTCATCGCGTTCATCGCGTTCATCGCGTTCATCGCGTTCATCGCGTTCATCGCGTTCATCGCGTTCATCGCGTTCATCGCGTTCATCGCGTTCATCGCGTTCATCGCGTTCATGCTGTTGGCGGCATTGGTCGCCGCCCGCGCCGCCACGCCCACGATCGGCGGCGCCTGGTCCCCACCACCCCCGCTGCACCCCAGGCTAAGGGCCAGCCCTGCGACCAAGAGCCATCCGAACGCGCGCACAACTCTGCCGCGATGGAGCGTGGGCATGCTTGCACCTCAGAAAATGAAGCATACGCCCGAGCGCCCTACGCTGGCAACGGAGAGTGTATTTGGGCGAACATTCGCCAATAGAAGTGATTGATGTCGAGGTCGCGCGGCGGCCGCTGGATGGGCCCATGAGCCCGAGCGCCGAGCCACCGATGACGACGCCCTCGAAGCGCAGGCCGAGACCGAGCAAGCGGCGGTCGAAGGCTTCGATGGTCGGGAGGGGCAGCGCGCCATGCGCGGCGCCCTCTGGCTGCTGCTGCGGCTACTGCTGCTGCTGTTCGCGCTCTGCGCTCGCCTCGGCCGGCGGCCCCGACCCTCGGCCGTGGCGGCCCACAACAGGGGTATCCCCTACTCCCGGCACACCGCGCCCTCGGCCACGGCCCGGCGCAGGCTCCGCAGCAGGTGGCGGTGACTCGATCCGGCCAGCTCGACCGTGCCGCGCAAGGGTCCGCCGAGCAGCCCGAGGTCGCCGATCGCGTCGAGCAGCTTGTGCCGCACTGGCTCGTCGGCGAAGCGCAGGCCCTCGGGGTTGACCACACCCGTGTCGTCGAAGGCCACCACGCAGTGCAGGTCAGCCCCGCGCGCGAGGCCGCGGCGCCGCAGCGCCTCGGCGTCGGCCGCGAAGCCGAAGGTGCGCGCGGAGGCGATCTCCGACAGGTAGCGAGGAAGGTCACCGACGGTCCAGGTCGCACGTTGCGCCCCGATGGCCGGGTGCGCGCGCAAATACGCGCAGCAGACCTGCCCCACGGCTCCAGGCGTGAGCCGGCACGTCGCGGTGCCGCTCTGGTCTTGCCAGGGCCGGGCGATCCGCCACGACGGTCCCGTATGCGGGACGAGGCCAGGCGCGCAGGCCTCGCTCAGCGCGGCGGCCCAGCTCGCCGAGCTGCCGTCGAGAATCGGCAGCTCGGGTCCCTCGACGCAAACCACGGCGTCCCAGAGGCCGCAGCCGCAGAGCGCCGAGAGCAGGTGCTCGATCGTGGCGACCCCATCTGCTTCGCTGCCGAGGCGGGTCTGGGCCAAGGCGGGCACCGCATGATCGAGCGTGGCGGGCAGCTCCAGGGGCGGCTGCCGGTCGAGGCGTCGGAGCAGCACGCCAGACCCAGCGCTGGCTGCCGGCTCGATCCAGGCCCTTGCCGGCGCGGCGCCGTGCAGACCCACCCCCGCCAGCCTCTTCGTGGGACGAAGCAAACGCCGCGCGGCTGGTGGCCAGCGCGCAGCACCGACAGCAGGGCTCAGGCGCGATCCTTGAAGAACACAGTAATCGTCAGGCAATGGAATTCGCGATCCGAGCTCTGCGTCACCGTCTTGTCGATCACGACGCACTCCGGGTGCTCCCGCAACCACGTCGTGACCCGCCCGCCGAGTTCGTCTCTATCCCTTGCTTTTGTAGCCGAGAACACCTTCATGCCACTAAATGACATCGTTCACCCTCCCCGCTTCGGCGTCTGAACCGGGACGCGCTCACACCACTCGCTGTGGGCTGAAGGCACCGTGGGCTGAGCTCGGGCGTGTAACATGCGGGGCGCGCGGCTGTCCAGGTGGGGACCGGCCGTCAGCAGGGCGGTCGCAGCATCCGGGCTTGACGACCCAAGGCCTCCGAGGCTAGACCCTTTGCACGTGGATTTTGGCGGCGTAGCCAAGTGGTAAGGCAGAGGTTTGCAAAACCTCCACGCACCAGTTCGACTCTGGTCGCCGCCTCCCAGCCTCTTGCCCCCCAGCCTTTCAGGAGCTCCCGATGATCAGCCATCGAATGCGATTCTTCCCCCGCGGGGTCACGCGGCTGCTGCTGGGCGGCGCCGGCTGTGCCGTCTTCTTCTGGGCTGTCTTCGCGTCCGACAGCGCGGAGGCGCGCTTCCGCATCGAAGGCAGCATCGGCACGCGCGTCCGGCGGCGGGCCCCGCCGGCCCCGCCGCGTAGCCAACCGGTCGTCACGAACTTCGGGCCGACGAGCGGTCCACCGGCCACGGTCGTCACGTTGAACGGTGCGCGGCTCGACCTCGTGGATCGCGTGCTGCTCGGCGCCCGGCCCCTGGCGCTGCTGCGCCGGGAGCCCTCCCAGCTCGTGGTTCGCATCCCCGCGGGCGCGGTCTCGGATCGGCTGATCGTCATCGCCCGGGACAACACCCAGCTCGTGCTCGATCCGCCTTTCGTGGTGCAGTACCCGACGCCCGCGACCCCTCCGGCGCCCGTGCCCACCGGCACCGCCCCACCGGCACCCGTGCCGACACCGGCGCCCCCCACCGCGACGGTGATCACCGGCTTCATGCCCTTGCACGGGGGCGTACGCGCCGTTGTCTCGATCACCGGGCGCGGCTTCGCGGCCGGTGATCGAGTCTGGATCGGCGGCCGTGAGTGTCGCGTCTTCGCCCAGTCCGGCACCCAGCTGCTGATCGAGGTGCCCGCCCAGGCCACGAGCGCCACCTTCCGCCTCCAGCGGCAGAACCAGCTGATCGCGGAGTCGTCCTACGGCTTCACTCTGGACGCCGCGGGCCCGACGATCACGGGTTTTGGCCCCCTGCAGGGCCCGCAGGGCACCGTCGTGCGTATCACCGGCCGCGACTTTCTGCCCACCGACCAGATCTTCCTCGGTCAGACGCTCCAGCCGGCACGCGACCGCGGCGCCGACTTCATCGACGTCGTGGTCACCCCCGGCGTCTCCGCGCCCTTCGTCCTCGTCGGCCCCGGCGGCCGCCGCGCCGCCTCCGCCCTCGGCTTCACCCTCGGCACCGGTCCCGTCGTCACCGGCTTCAGCCCGCCACAAGGCCCACCCGGCACCGTCGTGCGCATCACGGGCCAGCACTTCCTGCCGGCTGACCAGGTCTTCCTCGGTCAGACGCTCCAGCCCGCACGCAACCGCGGCGCCGACTTCATCGACGTCGTGGTCACCCCCGGCGTCTCCGCGCCCTTCGTCCTCGTCGGCCCCGGCGGCCGCCGAGCGGCCTCCTCGCTGGGCTTCACGATCTCGCTGCCGCAGATCACCAGCTTCAGCCCAACCCAGGGCCCTCAGGGCACGGTCGTGCGCGTCACGGGCCAGAGCTTTCTGCCCAACGATCAAATCTTCCTTGGCCCAACGCTCCAGCCCGCGCAGACCCGCGGCGCCGATTTCATCAACGTGGTGATCACGCCCGGCCTCTCCGCGCCCTTCGTCCTCGTCGGCCCAGGCGGCCGCCGCGCCACCTCCGCCCTCGGCTTCACCCTGCTCGCCCCGGCGCAGATTAGCGGTTTCAGCCCGCTCCAGGGCCTGCCGGGGACCGTCGTGCGCATCACCGGCCACGACTTCCTGCCGGCCGACCAAATCTTCCTCGGCCAGACCCTCCAGCCGGCACGATCCCGCGGCGCCGACTTCATCGAGGTCGTGATCACGCCGGGCGTCTCCGCGCCCTTCGTGCTCGTCGGCCCAGGCGACCGCCGCGCCACCTCGTCGCTGGGCTTCACCCTCCGATCGCCAGCGCCCGTGCTCAGCTTCTCCGTATCGCCCGCCAGCGGTGCCGCCGGCACCGAGGTCACGCTGACGGTGTCGCCAGCCCGACCGAACGCCGCCGTCTACTTCGGCGGCCTGGCGCTGCCCAAGCAGGTCCAGGCGGGCGGCAGTGCGTTGGTGGTGAGCATCCCGGTCGGCGCTCAGAGCGGCTACTTCGAGCTCGAGGTCGACGGGCAGCGGGTGCGTGGCACCCAGCTCTTCACCGTCTTTCGCTGACCTCGCCCGCCTCCCCACACCGCCACGCGCCTCCCCACACCGCTACGCGAACGGCCGCAAGGCTTGTGCGTGAGCTTCAGTGCGAGTTCGTCTCCGCACTAAAGCCCCGTCGCGTCGGCCGCCGCGTCCACCTCGGTCGAACGCCGGTGCCACCCGCGCTGTCGGCCTCGCCGCCGATGGTCTCGAGCGGAAGGGGCATCGTCTGCAGGGAGGTGTCCTCCGGCGACTGCGGGCCTGGCGTCGGGCAAAAGCGCCAGCGTAGCTGTGCGACCGAGAAGTGGATGGCTGCCCCGCAACGCTTGCAGCGGTAGACGTAATGGATCGGCGTCCGGGGCCAATCGCGGCGACTGCGGTGCACGGTCCCGCAGGCCTCACAGGTGATTTCGCTGAAGACGCTCACAGCCACCGGCACTATCAAGAAGCGCGCCAGCTAGGGCGGCCGCCGCCGCCGCGCGAGAGAGCCGCCCGGCGACCGGGACTCGGCACCCCTTTACCCGCGATAACAGGGTCTTGCTCGTGGCGGGCAGATCACCGGCTGCCCTGCCCCGCCGCGGTCGCACCCCGCACCCAAGGCGGGCGCGACCCGATCAGGGGCTGGCGAACCGGCCTGCGCTGGGGTCGATGGTTCCCGGCGCGGGCCGGCAAGGCAGGCGCTGAGCGCGAGGCGAAGGGGGTCTAGACTAGAGTCCGCAGAGGGGGTCGTCGGGTGGGCACTTCCTGGCGCCCGCGCCGATGCCCTGTCGGACGTTGCGATTATAGTCGTTGGCCGCCTTGACGCGGGCTGCAGCGATCTTGGCGGCGCGCTCCCGCTCGTCGGCGCGCTGCTTGCTCAGCAGCTCGCGGGTCGCCGCGTCCTTGGCGTTCTTGAGCTTGTTGTCCAGCGCGAGCATGCGCTCCTCGCTCTCCCGCTGGTCCTGCTCGAACTGGGCTTGGGCCTGGGCGAACTCCTGCTTGAGGGCCTCGATCTGCTGGGCGATGCGCTGCTGCGCGGCCTCGGCGCGTTGCTTCTCGTCCGACTTCACCTTGAGGAAGTACCCGAGCCCCGCCAGCACCACCACCGCCAGCGCGACCACCGTGACCACGATCTTGCGCAGCGTATGGGCGCCCGACCGCGCCTCCGCCTCCGCCTCGACCTGCACCCGGTGTTGCTGCAGCCGCATATCGGCCTCGATCCGCGCCCTGCTCTCGGCCTCGGCCAGCTGAATCCGCTCGTCGCGGGCGGCCCGCTCGCGCGCCTCGCGTTCCCGCTGGACCCGCTCCTCCTCGGCTCGCTGCAGGCGTGCCTCGGCCGCCTTGACCTGCTGCTCCTCTTCTTCCTTTGCCCGCCGTGCGGCCTCGATCCGGTCCTGGACCGCCTTCTTCTCTTCCGCGGTGCGCTGCTCCTCGATCTGCCGCAGCTCCTTCAACGAAAACAGCACCGAGTTCGGATCACGTTCCGCCATGTTCGCCTGCCCTCTCTCTATCGCTCGATATCGGCGTGGCTGCGCCAACGCTGTCATTTAGCATAATCCCGGCTACGGCTCCACCGCCACTCCCCGGACCGCCACTCCCCGGACCGCACTCCCCCGACAACGGCACGGCACCGCACGCTCGCCCTGCGGGCACTTGCACCGGCAGGGAGCCTCGTTAGAATCGCCCCCGGTCATGGATCAGACTAACGCACATGGGGGCTGGGTCGATCTGCACTGTCATGTGCTGCCAGGGCTCGACGACGGACCGGCGGAGCTGGCGCAGTCCGTCGCGGTGGTGCAAGGGCTGGAGCGCCTCGGCTTCGCCGAGCTGCATCCGACGCCGCACCAATACGCCGGACGGTGGACGCCCAATCGTGCGCAGTGCCACGCGGCGGCTGCCGCGCTCCGCGCCGCCTTGGTCGCTGCGGGTAGCAAGGTGGTCGTCGCCGACCCCGCCGGCGAGAACATGTGGGACGAGCTGCTGGCTGCGCGCCACCCGACCGGAGCCCAGCCGCACTACACCGGCGCGCGGGCCTTTCTGCTCGAGTTCCCCCGCGACGCCCTGCCACCCCAGCTGGCCGAACGCCTGTTCGAGCTGCGGCTCCACGGCTCGCTCCCAGTGATCGCGCACCTCGAACGCTGGCCGGAGCTGGCCGACGATCCCGCCCGCCTCGGCTCCCTCGCCGGGAAGGCGGCCTTGTTGGTCAACCTCAGCGCGCTCGGCGGCCTGGGCGGCTGGAGCACGCGCGGCCGCGCCCGCCGGCTGGTGCTCAAGCAGCGCGTGCATGCCGTCACCAGCGACACCCACGGCGAGTCCGACCTCCCCTTCTGCAAGGCCGGCCTGGAGTGGCTGCTGCGACGCCTCGGTCCCGCGGGTGCACGCCAG
This sequence comes from Pseudomonadota bacterium, assembly GCA_016702545.1. Classification (GTDB taxonomy): domain Bacteria; phylum Myxococcota_A; class Polyangia; genus JADJTL01. The sequence continues at coordinate 7,690 of JADJDT010000032.1, forward strand.
CTGCTGGTCGAGGGTCCACGCGCGATCCTCGCCGGCGAGATCCCCGAGGCTTGACTTGCTCGACCCGCTCGCCCCCCCAGGGGTATGCTGGCGCACCACCCTCGCGGATCAGCCATGGCCTTGAACAACGACGATCTCCGCGGCGACGCCGCGCATCCCGCGGCCCTGCCGCCGACCGATCCCCGCTGGGAGGAGGTCTTGTCGCCGCTGCGCTGGAGTGAGGGCCGCGTTGTTCTGCTGGACCAGCGGGCGCTGCCGAGCGAGGAGCTCTGGCGTAGCTATGGCAGCGAGGCCGAGGTGGCCGAGGCGATTCGCTCGCTCGTGGTGCGCGGCGCGCCGGCGATCGGCTGCGCCGCGGCGCTGGCGCTTGCCGCCGGGGCCCGCGCCTATCCGAGCGACGAGAGCGGGCTACGCCGGGCCTTCGCCGGTGGCCTCGCGCTGCTGCGGGCCTCACGGCCCACGGCGGTCAATCTATTCTGGGCGCTCGAGCGCCAGGCGCGGGTCTTCGAGCTGCACGTAGCGAAAGGTGTAGAGGCGGTGCGCGACGCGCTCGAGCGCGAGGCGCTGGCGATCTGGCGCGAAGATATCGCCGCCTGCCGCGCGATCGGCCAACACGGCGCCGCGCTGCTCCCCGATGGCGCGCGGGTCTTGACGCACTGCAATGCGGGCGCGCTAGCGACGGGGGGCTATGGCACGGCCCTGGGCGTGATCCGCGCCGCGGTCGCGGCCGGCAAGCGCATCCAGGTCTACGCCGACGAGACGCGGCCGGTGCTGCAGGGCGCCCGCCTGACGGCCTGGGAGCTCCAGCGCAGCGGCATTCCCGTCACGCTGATCTGCGACAACATGGCCGGGCACCTGATGCAGCGCGGCGCGATCGACTGCTGCATCGTCGGCGCGGACCGCGTGGCGCGCAACGGCGACGTCGCCAACAAGATCGGCACCTACATGGTGGCGGTGCTCGCCCGGCGCCACGGCCTGCCCTTCTACGTCGCGGCGCCCCGCTCCACGATCGACCTCGCCACGCCCAGCGGTGCCACGATTCCGATCGAGGAGCGCGACGCCACGGAGGTGACCCAGCTCTCCGGGCAACTCGTCGCGCCGATCGGCGTCGCCGTGCGGAACCCCGCCTTCGACGTCACGCCCGCCGAGCTCGTGACCGCGTTGATTACCGAGGCCGGGGTCGCCGCGCCGCCCAGCGAGGCGACGATCGCTCAGAACTTGAACGACACGCCGAGGCGACCGTAGATGCGCGGGTCGCTCTCGAACATCAGGCTAGAGTAGGCGTCACGAAAGGCTTTGCGCTGCGCCTGGAAGGGGGCGCCCTCGACCACGGCCAGCAGCCCGAGATTCGTCGTCATCGGGATCTCGAGCGCACCCGAGAGCATCAGGCGCGCCCCGCCGTCGCGATCGCGCGCGCCGTCGACCGCGCACACGCCCAGCTCGCCGCTCTTGGCCGAGCTGGGGCAATGGCGATCGGTGTAGAAGTTGCCGTAGACGCGGCCGCTGAAGGTCAACACGCGCTTGAAGATCAGCGAGGCAACGACGCCGGCGTTGAGGAAGAAGGTGTTGCGCCCGTTGGGCCCCCCACCCGCGCCCAACGCCAGCAGCGCCGCGACCGCGATCGCCTCATGATTGAGAAAGCGAAGCTTGGTGATCGCATCGAACTCGGTGAAGGCGCCGGTCGAACGCAGCTCGACGCCGGCGTCGAGCCCGTAGTGGCCATGACTGAAGACCCCGGTCGTCAGTCGCCCCTCGCCCCAGTAGGGAAACCCGAGCGCAAGATCGGCCGTGAAGTTGCGCGGCGAGACGAGCTGGGCGCCGAGGAGGACTGGGTCGCTCTCATCGGCGCCGACCAAATGGATCGGCACCCTGCGGGGCGCCGCACTCGGCGGCAGTCCCGCCGCCACGGGCGCGCGCGTCGACGGGGTTGTCGCGCGAGGCGTCGGCTTCGACCCGGGCGCGACCCCGGCGGTCGGGGTCGCGGGGACCACCGCCGGCGTCGGCGCCACGAGCACCGGCTGCAGCTCGAGTCGCAGGGCATAGAGCTGCCCCGCCGCGACAACCACGCGCTGCTCGACCGGCTGATGGCCGGGCAGCTCGGCGATGACCAGGTGCGTGCCCTCGGCCACGTCGCGCAGCGTCAGCGGGGCCTTGCCGCGATATTCGCCATCGACGTAGACGTCGAGGCCGCGCTGGCCGCTCAGCACCTGCAAGGTGCCGGTCTTGGCCACCGGCACCTGGTCGAAGTTCAAGACCGCCCGCGCCGTCTTGCCCGCCTCGACCATCACCGAGGCGGTCTGCGCTTCACGTCCCTCGACACTCACCGCCACGGCATGCAGGCCCACCGACAGGCCGCCGACCAGCGCCGGGGCCTCGCCGACCGGCTGGTCGTCGACGCGCACCTGAGCCCCCGCAACATTGCTGGCGACCAGCAGCGTTCCGGTCTGCGGCGCGAGCGCCTCCAGCGTCACCGTCACGAGGCGCTGCTCGCCGCTGCCGAGGGTGATCCACTGCTGCCAGGGCTTGAAACCGGCCTTGCTGACCGCCACCAGGTAATTGCCGGGCGCGACGGTCAGGCTACTCGGCAGGGCGCCCTCGGGCTTGCCGTTGACCGCCAGTTCCATGCCGGTCGCCTGTTCGGCGGCCGCGGGAGCCACGCGCAACGTCGCCTTAGGCACGCTGCGCACCAGCGTGAAGGTGAAGGTGTCGCTGCGCGTCACGTTGATCGTCTGTTCCAGCGGGTCGTAACCCGCCAGCTCGACGATCACGAGCTGCGGGCCCTGGGGCAGCCGCAGCGGGTGGGCGTCGTACCGACCGCGCCACTGGCGCGACTGCCGACGTAGACCACCGCACGGGGTGGCACGGTCCGCAGCCGAACATTGACGCTGCGCGCGGCCCAAGCCGCAGGGGCGACCAGCAGCGCCAGCAGCAGCAGGGCGCGGCTGACCGGGCACCACCAGGGATGCGACCGGGAATGATGCGACTGACAATAATGATGCGACTGAGAATGATGTCCGGAGTGCTGCTGGCATCGGTGTCAATCCGCCTCGAAGTTGTCCGTCGAGAGCACGATCTGGCTGCTCGGCTGAGTCGCGGCGGTCGACTCCTCGGCCGAGACGATTACGCGCAGCGAGGTAACCGGCGCCGTGCCCTCGAACGCGCCGTTGTACTCGTCATCGACCTTGAGCTGACCCAACATGAAGGCCCGGCCATCGCGCGTCTGACCCCAGACCACGTAGGCGGCCCGCGGCGGGCTGAGCTGGCTCGACGGCGCCAAATGCGCGACCTCGAGCTTGATCTTGGCGTTGCCGCTGTCGTCCTTCTCGACCGTCAGCTTGCCCGTCGCTCCGGGGACGATCGTCGACCGGTTGACCGCAACCGTGTGGGCACAACCCGCCAGGGTCAGGGCCGCAGCCCCCACCAGCGCCACGAGCCCGGTTGTACGCGTCAGGGTGATCATTTGCTCTCCTCCTTGCGCGGCGCACGCCGCGGCCGTCGGCCCATTCGGCGGCACGCTAGCACAAGCAGCGCCGCGTCTGCCGATCTATTTCGGACCCTTTCGGATGCGCTCCGACGACGCCGAACCCCTCGCAGAGGTCGACCCGTGGAGCGGCCGCGGGGCCTCGCGTTGCACCACCCCTACTCGGCGGCTATGCTGCGCGCGCGCCGGACCCAAGAACAACCCGATGCCCACGCTCGTACTCAGCCTGATCGCCCTGCTTACCGGACCGCTGATCCACAGCGTGGTGCGCCGCCGGCCGGCGATGCTGGGGGCCATCGACGGCTTCAGCCTGATCGGCGTCTGCGGCCTCGTGCTCCTGCACGGTCTGCCGGATGCGTTCGGCGCACGCGGGCTGGGGTGCGGCCGTGGCGGCGGTGGTCGGCTTCTTCGGACCGACCTGGGTCGAGCGGCGCGTGCGCCGCGCGGCCCACAAGGCGCACGCCGGCGCGTTGGTCCTGGCCCTCCTCGGCCTGGCACTGCACTCGGCCTTCGACGGCGCGGCGATCGCGCGCAGCCCGCTGCTCGGGCTCGCCGTCGCCTTGCACAACGTGCCGGTCGGCCTGGTGCTGTGGCTGCTGCTGACGCCCTACCGCCTGCCCGTGCGGATCGCCGTGCTGGCGAGCATGGCGGCCGCGACGGTCGCCGGCTTCGTCGCCACCGGCGCCCTGGTCCACGGCGACCTGCCGCTCGTCGGGCTCTTCGAGGGCCTGGTGTCGGGCTCCTTGCTGCACGTGCTCGTGCACCGCACCCACCGCAGCGGGCCCGAATCGCCCCACAGCCACCTCGCAGCCGGCGCGGGTGCCCTGGCCGGCGTGCTGCTGCTCGCGCTTGCACACGCTGGTGACCGAGCACCATGCGAACCGGCGCACGAGGGCCACGGCCTGGCCCAGGTGTTTCTTTCGCTGGCCGCACAGAGCGCGCCGGCCCTGCTGCTGGCGTATCTCGCGGCCGGGTTGATCGAGCGCTTTCTTGCCGGCCGCCAGCATCGCGTGGCTGGGCCGCGGGCGACCCCTCGAGCAGGCGCTGCGCGGTGTCGCCCTCGGCATGCCGCTGCCGGTCTGCTCCTGCGGCGTGCTGCCCCTCTATCGTGGCCTGGTGCGCAGCGGCGCGCCAGCCGCCGCCGCGCTCGCCTTCCTGGTCGCCACGCCCGAGATCGGCATCGACGCCGCCCTGCTCTCCTTTGCGCTGATCGGAGCGGAGCTGGCCGTGGCGCGCATCGTCTGCGCAGCGCTGGTCGCCCTGGCGACGGGGTGGTGGGTCAGTCGAACGATGGCAGCGCCCGCCGCACCTGCGCCAGCGGCGGGCGCACACGCACCGAAACGGGGGACACCCGGCCAGCGCTTGCGGGCGGCCCTGGTCAGCGGCTTCGGCGAAATGGTCGACGGGACGGCGCCCTGGATCCTGCTCGGCCTCGCCATCGCTGCCCTCGGCGCGCAGCTGATCGACGCGCGCTGGATCGCCGCGATTCCGCGCGCGCTGGAGGTCCCGTTGCTGGCGCTGATCGGCGTGCCGAGCTACGTCTGCGCGAGCGGCGCGACCCCGATCGTCGCGATGCTGCTGGCCAAGGGCGCCTCCCCGGGCGCCGCGATCGCCTTCCTGCTCACCGGACCGGCGACCAACGTCAGCACCTTCGGCGTGCTGACCCAGCTTCACGGCCGGCGCACGGCCGCGATCTTCGGCCTCTGCGTCGGTGGCCTCGCCGTCGGACTGGGCTGGCTGGTCAACCTGGTGCTCGCGCCCGCGCCGCCGGCGGCGCGACCCGCCTGGCGCATCACCATGCCCTGCACGGCGGCCCGCTGCTCGGCCTCACTGCCCTGGCGGCGCTCTACGCCGCCTCGCTGCTGCGGCAGGGCCCGCGGCGTTTCCTCGCCCCGCTGACCGCGCTCGGCACCGACCCGCCGGCCCCGGAGCAGGCGCAGAGCGCGCCGTCCTGCTGCGGCGGCAGCGCCGACAGCGCGCCGCTCCAGCCGCCCTCGCCCCCGGCGCGCCTCAAGCGCCGCCTGGCGGCCACGCGCCTCGACGGCCGGACCTCGGGCCGCCCCTGCTACCCCGCGACCGTGGCGGCCTCCACGACGACCCTGCGGCCGCCGAGCCGCGCGCCAGCCGCACGCCAGAGAAACGCACGATGGCGCCTAACCCGGGGAGCCCCGATGAACCCGCACTCAACGCTCACCGAGCTGCTGCGCCAGCGCATCGTCGTGCTCGACGGGGCGATGGGCACGATGATTCAGACGCACGGTCTCGACGAGGTCGACTTCCGCGGCGCCCTGCTGACGGACCATCCGCACGAGCTCAAGGGCTGCAACGACGTGCTGGTGCTGACGCAGCCGGCGCTGATCGAGTCGATCCATTGCAGCTTCCTCGAGGCGGGCGCCGACATCATCGAGACCAACAGCTTCAACGCCCAGGCGATCTCGCTCGCCGACTACGGGCTGCAGCACCAGGTCCACGCGATCAACGTCGCCGCCGCGGAGGTGGCGCGACGAGCGGTCGCCACCGTCGCGCGCCGCGCCCCCCAGCGGCCGCTCTTCGTCGCCGGATCGATCGGACCGACCAATCGCACCGCCTCGCTCTCGCCGGACGTGAACAACCCCGCGCACCGCGCCGTGACCTTCGACCAGCTGGTCGCGGCCTACGCCGAGCAGGTGCGCGGGCTGCTCGCGGGCGGCGTCGATCTGCTCCAGCCCGAGACCAGCATCGACACGCTCAACCTCAAGGCGGCGCTCTTCGCCATCGAGCAGGTCTTCGCCGAGCTCGGCCGCCGCGTCCCGGTGCTGGCCTCGCTCACCGTCACCGACGCCAGCGGCCGCACGCTGGCCGGCCAGACGCTCGAGGCGGCCTGGATCTCGATCGCCCACGCGCGCCCGCTCGCCGTCGGCCTCAACTGCGCGCTCGGCGCCCTGCAGATGCGTCCCCACGTCGAGGCGCTGGCCCGCGTCGCCCACACCCACGTCGCCTGCTACCCCAATGCGGGACTGCCCAATGCCTTTGGCGGCTATGACGAGACCCCGGAGCAGCTGGCGGCCGTGCTGGGCGAGCTGGCGCGCGAGGGGTTGCTGAACCTGGTCGGCGGCTGCTGCGGGACGCGCCCCGAGCACATCGCGGCGATCGCGGCGGCGGTCGCCGACTGCCCGCCGCGCCGCGTGCCCACCGCACCGCCTCACACCCAGCTCGCCGGCCTCGAGGCGCTGACCGTGCGCCCCGACAGCAACCTGATCCTGATCGGCGAGCGCACCAACGTCACGGGGTCGCGCCGCTTCGCGCGCCTGATCAAGCAGGGGCAGCTCGACCAGGCGGTGGCCGTGGCCCGCGCCCAGGTCGAGGGCGGGGCCAACGTCCTCGACGTCAATATGGACGAGGCCCTGCTCGACTCCGAGCAGGCGATGACGCACTTCCTTAATTTGATCGGCGCCGAGCCCGACGTCGCCCGTATTCCGGTGATGATCGACAGCTCCAAGTGGAGCGTGCTCGAGGCCGGGCTGAAGTGCCTGCAGGGCAAGGGCATCGTCAACTCGATCAGCCTCAAGGAGGGCGAGCAGGTCTTCTGCGAGCAGGCGCGGCTGATTCGCCGCTACGGTGCGGCCGTGGTGGTGATGGCCTTCGACGAGGAAGGACAAGCGACGACCACCGCCCGCCGCGTGGCGATCGCGCGCCGGGCGCACACGCTGCTGACGCAGACCGTCGGCTTCCCCGAGCAGGACATCTGCTTCGACCCCAACGTCTTGACCGTCGGCACCGGCATCGAAGAGCACGCTGACTATGCGCTCTCGTTCTTCGCCGCCACCCGACAGATCAAGGCCGAGTTGCCCAACGTCAAGGTCTCGGCGGGCGTGAGCAACGTCTCGTTCGCGTTTCGCGGCAACGAGGTGCTGCGCGAGGCGATGCACGCCGCCTTCCTCTACCACGGGCGCCAGGCCGGCCTCGATCTGGCGATCGTCAATGCGGGCCAGCTCGCGCTCTACGCCGACCTGCCCGCGGCGCTGCGCGAGCACGTCGAGGACGTGCTGCTCAACCGCCGCCCCGACGCCACGGAGCGGCTGATCGCCCTCGCCGCCACGCTCGGCGCGCGGGCACCCGACGCGGTCCGGTCCGAGAGCTGGCGCGAGCTGCCCGTCGAGCAGCGCCTGGCTCATGCCGTGGTTCATGGGCTGGTGGAGCAACTCGCGCCCGACGTCGCCGCGGCGCTGGCCGATTGTGGCAGCGCGCTGGCGGTGATCGAGGGGCCGCTGATGGACGGCATGCGCACCGTCGGCGACCTCTTCGGCAGCGGCAAGATGTTCCTGCCGCAGGTGGTCAAGAGCGCCCGCGTGATGAAGCAGGCCGTGGCGCAGCTCGAGCCCGCGATGGCGGCCGAGCAGCGCGCGCGCCCGGCGCGGGGCCGCGGCAGGCGCCCAAGATCCTGCTCGCCACGGTCAAGGGCGACGTGCACGACATCGGCAAGAACATCGTCGGCGTGGTGCTGCAGTGCAACGGCTACCAGATCATCGACCTGGGCGTGATGGTGCCGGCGGCCACGATCCTGCAGCGAGCGACGGACGAGGGCGTGCAGATTGTCGGCCTCAGCGGGCTGATCACGCCCTCGCTCGAGGAGATGACGCATGTAGCCAGCGAGCTCCAGCGGCAAGGGCTCAAGGTGCCGTTGCTGATCGGCGGCGCGACGACCAGCCGGGCTCACACCGCCGTGAAGATCGCGCCCCGCTACGGCGCTCCCACGGTGCACGTCGCCGACGCCTCCCGCGCCGTCGGCGTCGTCGGCGCGCTGCTGAGCGAGACGAAATGCGGCGCCTTCGTCGCCGAGACCCAGGCATCGCAGGAGCAGCTACGGATCCAGCACGCGGCCCGCGCCGAGCGGCCGACGCTGCTGTCCTATGCCCAGGCGCTCACCCAGCGGCCGGCGCTGCGCTGGGAGGCCGCTGCCTGCGCGCGACCGAGCTGGCTCGGCACGCGCACGCTGGCGCCCTTTCCACTGGCCGCGCTCGTCGACTACATCGACTGGACCCCCTTCTTCCACGCCTGGGAGCTGCGCGGGGTCTACCCCGAGCTGCTCGATCACCCGCAGACGGGGCCGGTCGCGCGCGAGCTCTTCGCCCAGGCGCAGCGGCTGCTGGCCCGGCTCGTCGACGAGGCGCTGATCGAGGCCCGCGGCGTCTACGGCTTCTTCCCGGCCTGCGCCGACGGCGACGATATCGTCGTCTTCACCGATGACACGCGCACGCAGGAGCGGCTGCGCCTCCACACGCTGCGCCAGCAGCAGGCGCGCGGGGCTGAGCGCAACTGTCTCGCCCTCGCCGACTTCGTCGCCCCCCGTGAGAGCGGGCTCGCCGACTACATCGGCGCCTTCGCCGTCACGGCCGGCCTGCGTCTCGACAGGCTGGTCGCGCGCTTCGAGGCCGACCACGACGACTACCAAGCGATCCTGGCCAAGGCCCTGGCGGACCGCCTGGCGGAGGCCTTCGCCGAGGCGCTGCACGAGCGCGGCCGCGTCGAATGGGGTTACGGCGCCGACGAGGGCCTCAGCAAGAGCGAGCTGCTCAAGGAGCGCTACCGGGGCATCCGCCCGGCCCCGGGCTATCCCGCGTGCCCGGACCACACCGAGAAGCGCGCGCTCTTCGAGCTGCTTGGCGTCGAGGCGGCCACCGGCATCACGCTGACCGAGAGCTACGCGATGCTGCCTGCGGCGGCAGTCTGCGGGCTCTATCTGGCGCACCCCGAGTCGCGCTACTTCGCCGTCGGCAAGCTCGGTCGCGATCAGCTCGTCGCCTACGCCGCGCGCAAGGGCATCACCCTGGCCACCGCCGAGCGCTGGCTCGCGCCGAACCTCGGCTACGACCCGGACAGCCCCTAGCGAACCTGCCTCCCCCATGGCAACGACCCCGCCCCCTCTGTCCGGAGTTGCGCACGACGTTGGCGATCACCCTGGGCCACTCCGGCCCGATGGACGTGCTGCGGAGAAGGGACTATCGTTCCGGCGCAGCGGAGATGGGCGGCAACGCAACGCAGCAGCAAGGAGAGGCTCGATGGGCGACAAAGGCGGAAAGAGGGACAAGACGAAGGAGCAGAAGCAGAAGGCGGTCAAGAAGGAGCAAGAGGACAAGCGCAAGCTGGACAAGCAGCCGAAGAAGAAGGCTTGATCGCCCCCGTCGTCGGCGAGGGCGCCTTGGATCTCCCCCCTGCCACTGCCCTCGCGAGCGCGCAGCCGGGCGCGACCTCGTGATCTACCCCTACGACAACGCCACGCAGACCCGCTGGGGCCGCGGCGAGTTCAAGATTCAGCTCGTGCTGCCCAATAACCCGCGCCCCATGGGGTTCTGCGATGGAACGCCGGAGGACGTGGCCGAGCTCCTGCTGCTGGCCGAGGCCGAGGGCGCCGAGCACGTCACGATCCACAAGAAGTGCCTCAAGAGCGGCCGCGAGATCTGGACCCTGGGGGGCCCAGGCTGACGCTGCTTCAGGGTTCAGGGTTCAGGGTTCAGGGTTCAGGGTTCAGGCCGGCGGTGCTTCGAGGCTGATCGGCCCGATCGCCCCGGCGCGGAACTCGCGGACGAAGATCTCCGCCGCCCGGTGCAGCTCGACCGTACCGCCCTTGCCCAGCCCACCGCGCCGGCGGCCGATCTCGGTCAGCAGCGCCTCGGCAGTGGGCGGCGTCGCCGCGAGCTTGTAGCGCGCGACCAAGCACTCAGGGTAGCGCTCGAGCAGGAAGCGCGCGCCGAACATCGCGAGCGTCAGGTAGTCGATCGCGGTGTCGGGGATCGCCCCGGCCAGCGCGAGCCGCAGCGCCGCCCCTTCGTCCTCGATCTTCGGCCACAGCAGTCCCGGGTTGTCGGTGAGCGTCATCCCGCTCTGGAGCGTGACGGCCTGTTGTCGCTTCGTGACGGCCGGCTTGTCCCCGACCTTGGCGACCACACGACCCATCAGCGTGTTGATCAGCGTCGACTTGCCCGCGTTGGGAACGCCCGCGATCAACGCCCGAACCAACTTATGCGGACCGCGATGACGCGCCAGGCCGTGGCAGAGCTGGGCGATCCGCGTCCGCGTGAGCTGCGGCCGCTCCGTGCTCGCGGCGAACGCGGCCACCCGGGGCTCGGCCTCGAGGTGTCGCAGCCAGGCCCGGGTCACGGCCGGATCGGCGAGATCGCTCTTGCTGAGCACCTTGATGCAGGGTTTGTCGCCCCGCAGCTCGGTGATCACCGGGTTCGAGCTGGCTGCGGGCAGGCGCGCGTCGAGCACCTCGATCACCACGTCCTGCGAGGGCATCAGCGCCGCCAGCTCGCGGCGAGCCTTGCCCATGTGCCCCGGATACCACTGCAACGACATCGGCCCTCTTCTACACGAATATCCGCCCCTGTGCTCGCGCGCGGCCGGCCGCCGCCCCCTCCCGCGTTGCCCGTAACGGTCGGAACGCGCGGCTGCGCGGGTCGCACTCGTGCGGGCGCGGCGGCCGTGTATAATGCGCCGCCAAGCGGCCGGGCGGGCACGGGGCCCCGGGGCCCATCGATCGGGCCGGGCCGAGAACGAGGGCGAGCGCATGAGCACGGGACTGGCCTGCCGTGGGGTACGCGGCGCCACTTGCGTCGCGGAGAACACGGCGGCGGCGATCACGGCGGCGACCCGCGAGCTGCTGCAGGCGATGCTCGACGCGAACGCGATCGTGGCCGAGGACATCGCCAGCGTGCTCTTCGCGGCCACACCCGACCTCGACGCGGCCCATCCGGCCACCGCGGCCCGCGAGCTCGGGCTGGGCGACGCCGCGCTGCTCTGCATGACCGAGATCGCCGTCCCTGGCGCCCCAGAGCGCTGCATCCGCATCCTGCTGCATTGGAACACGACGCGCACCCAGGCTGAGCTCGAGCACGTCTACCTGGGCCGGGCGGCGGCGCTGCGGCCGGAGCGGCACTGGCCGCGACGCCCGAGCGGGGGCGCGGCGGCAGAGACCACGCCGAAGTCAGCCGCCCCCGAGGCGCGGCGATGAGCGCGCGGGTGGCCTTCCAGGGCGAGCGCGGGGCCTACTCGCACCTCGCCGCGCAGGCGCTGCTCGGACCGACGGTCGAGGTGCTGCCCTGCGTCGACTTCGACGAGGTCTTCGCCAGCGTGGCCTCGGGCGCGGCCGAGCGGGGCGTCGTACCGGTCGAGAACTCGCTCGCGGGCACGATTCATCGCGTCTACGACCTGCTGATCCGCCATTCCCTGCATATCGTCGCCGAGCACGCGCTGCGGGTGGCGCACTGTCTGATCGCCGCGCCCGGGGTGGCGATCGAGGACGTGCGCGTGGTGCTCTCGCATCCGCAGGCGCTCGCCCAGTGTGAGCACCGCCTGCGCGCGCTCGGCTTGACCAGCGAGGTGGCCTACGACACGGCGGGGGCCGTCAAGCTGCTGGCCGAGTCCGGGCGCCGCGACGCGGCGGCTCTGGCCAGCCCGCTGGCGGCGCAGGTCTACGGCATGCACGTGCTGCGCGAGGAGATGCAGGACCACGAGCACAACTACACGCGCTTCGCCGTGCTCAGCCGCGAGCCGCTGACCGAATGGCCGCCCGGCGACCTCAAGGTCTCCGTCGCGCTCTCGCTGAAGAACGAGCGAGGTGCGCTATTCAAGGCGCTGGCGGTATTCGCGCTGCGCAACCTCGACCTGACGAAGATCGAGTCGCGGCCGCTGCCGGGGCGGACCTGGGAGTACCTGTTCTACGTCGATTTCGTGACCGACGACTTCGCCAACAAGGGTCAGCGGGCGCTCGGCCATCTGGAAGAGATCTGCGGCATGCTCAAGGTGCTGGGCGTGTACCCGCGCCGTGTCTGACGAGGCTGAGCGAGGACCTGGGCGATGACGGCTCCGATCCCGAACTGGGACAACCTGGGCTTCGGCCATCACGCGACCGATGCGTATTACCTGGCCGAGGGCGACGCTAACCTGGCCCAGGGCGACGCTTGCCTGGCCCAAGGAAACGGCGCCGTGGCCGGAGCGACCTGGGGCCCCGGTGAGGCGGTGGCCGGCGATCGGCCCCTGAGCCTCGCACCGGCCGCCGCGGTGCTCTCTTATGCCTGCGGCATCTTCGAGGGCCTCAAGGCCGAGCGCACCAGCGATGGCCGCCTGTTGCTCTTTCGCCCGCATGACCATGCCGAGCGCTTCCGTCGCTCGGCCGAGCGCCTACAGCTGCTGCCCTTTCCGCACGAGCGCTTCCTCGACGCGGTGCGGACCGTCGTCCGGGCCAACGAGCGCTTCGTGCCGCCGGCCGGGCGGGGCACCTTCTATCTGCGTCCGCTCGAGCACGGCATCGCGCCGATGCTCGGTCTGGGGACCGGCAGCCGCTATCGCGTGGTCGTCTACGGCAGCCCCGTCGGCGACTACCACGCCCCGCAAGCGCTCGAGCACGGCCTACGGCTCAAGGTGCTGCCCTTCAGTCGCGTAGCCCCCGGCGGGACCGGCGCGGCCAAGGCGATGGGCAACTACCCGGGCGGCCTGGTGCATAAACAGCAGGCTCAGCAGCAGGGCTGCGCCGACGTGCTCTACACGCTGGTGCCCAGCGGTGGCGGGCCACCGCTCTTGCAGGAGACGAGCGGCTCCAACGTGTTTTGCTGGCTGCGCAGCGGCGCGCTGGTCACGCCGGCCACCGACGACACCGTGCTGGCCGGCATCACACGCGCCAGCGTGCTGACCCTCGCGGCGGAGTGGGGCATCCCCGTCGCCGAGCAGGCGCTGACGCTCGACGAGGTGATCACCGAGGGCGCAGAGTGCTTCTGCACGGGCACGGCGTGGACGGTGCGTAGTGTGGCGGAGCTCGCGCTCGCCGACGGTCGCGTGCATCGCTGCGGCCCACCGACGCTGGCCCCCAAGCTCCGTGCGGCGCTGCGGGCGATCCAGAGCGGCGCCGAGGCCGATCGCTGGGGCTGGACCCTCAGCGTCTGAGCGCGCAACCGTCGGCCACGGGCAGCCATCGCCCACAGGTATGACGGTGATAATAGGTATGACTTAGCCGGCCGGCCCCTGCGCCCGCCGGCAGCGTCCCCCGGAGGAAGTGCGTCGACATGGACCCGATCGCCCAAGTCCAGACCGCCGGCGGCAGCTACCCCGTGCTCTGCGGCGACGACGCACCGGCGCTGCTCGCGCAGCTGTGGGACGCGCGCTGGCGCCAAGCGGCGCTGATCGGCGACAGCAACACCCTCCCCCGCTTCGGCCCGGCGCTGGCCGCCGCGCTGGCGCCGCGCTGCGGCGAGGTGCTGCAGCTGGCCTTCCCGGCCGGCGAGGCGCACAAGACGCGCGCGACCAAGCAGCAGCTCGAGGACTGCCTGCTGGAGGCGGGGTTCGAGCGCGGTGGTTGTGTCGTCGGCGTCGGTGGCGGCATCGCGCTCGACGTCGCCGGCTTCGTCGCCTCGACGCTGCTGCGCGGCGTGGCCCACGTCAACGTCGCGACCAGCCTGCTGGCGCAGGTCGATGCGGCGATCGGCGGCAAGACGGGGGTCAACACCGCGCAGGGCAAGAACCTGATCGGCACCTTCCACCAGCCACGCGCCGTGCTGATCGACTGCGCCGCGCTCGCCTCGCTGCCGGCAGCCGAGCTGCGCAACGGGCTGGCGGAGGCGGTCAAGCACGCCGTGCTCGCGGACGCGCCGCTCTTCGCCGCGCTCGAGGCCTGGGCCGACGCCCGCGTGGGCGACGCGCCCTTGCCGCGACCACTGCTCGCGCGCTGCGTGCAGATCAAGGCCGAGGTGGTCAGCCGCGATGAGCGCGAGCAGGCCTTCCGGCAGGTGTTGAACTTCGGCCACACGGTCGCGCACGCGATCGAGGCGGCGAGCGCGCATGCCGTGGCCCACGGGGCCGCGGTGGCGATCGGCATGGTCGTCGAGGCGCGCGTCGCGGAGCGCCTGTGCGGCTTCCCCGTCGCCGATCGTGAGCGGCTCGAACGGCTGCTCGCCACGCTCGGCCTGCCCACCGCGCCCCCGCTACCCTTCGCGGCCGTGCGCGAGCTGCTCGGGCACGACAAGAAGACGCGCGCTGGCGTGGTGCACTGCGCGCTGCCCGCGCGCTTGGGGCAGATGCACGAGGCTGCGGGGCGCTGGGCGCTACCGACCCCGATCGAACTCTTGGCCGAGCTGTGGGAGCCGGTCCGTTGAACTCGCCCACCGGGGCCACTCGCCCCGCGAAGAGGTCATGACGAATGCTCTGCGTTACCGGCAAGGAAACCTCGGTCGAGCTGCTGCAGCTGCGTCTGGACCACGTCTTCGCCACGGCGCGCGCCCAGGAGCTCCCGACCCTCGGGGACACGACGGGCCGGCCCGCGGCCTTGCTGCAGGAGGTGCGTCTCGACGCGCTGACGCCGCCCGTCGACCGCGTCTGGGCGCTGCTGCGTCGCCACGCCCCTCGACTCTTGGTCTGCTGTCGGCCGGCGCGCGAGGGCGGATCCTTCATCGGCAGCGAGACCGAGCGGCTGCGGCTGCTCGAGCAGGCCGCGGCGTGTGGCGTGGCCTATCTCGACGTCGAGGCCGACTGCGACGACAGCACCCTGCGCGCGCTGGCACGGATCAGCGGCAGCACGCGCCTGGTGCTCTCGGAACATCACTTCGCCGGGATCCCCGCCGATCTCGAGCGGCGCTTCGCCGCGCTGGCCAATCGTGGCGTCGGTGAGGTGCTCAAGCTCGCCGCCACCGTCGAGGATGCAGCGGCCCTGGTGCGGCTCGAGGCGCTGCGCCGCCACGCCACGCTGCCGACGTTGCTGGTGGGCATGGGGCCCGCGGGCCTGCTCTCGCGCTGCCGCTACCCGGCCTTTGGCGCGCCGTGGACCTACGTCGGCGCGGACGCCGACAGCCACACGGCTCCCGGGCAGCTCTCGCTCGAGCAAGCGCTCCAGCTCGGCCTGCCGGCGAGCGCCACGCTCCCCTTCCTCGCCGTCGTGGGTGGACCGCAGGTCACCGCCTCCCCGGGCCCCACGGTCTACAATCGGCTCTTTCGCCGGCGTGGATGGCCCTGGAGCTATTTCCCCGTGATCACCGCTCAGCCGCAGCAGGCCTTCGAGCTGCTGCGCGCGCACGGCGCGCTGGGCCTCGCCGTGACGATGCCGCACAAGGCCGCGGCGCTGGCCTACGCCGGGGCGGGGGCCGATCAACGGGCCCAGCAGGCGCAGGCGGCCAATTCGTTGCGCTTCGGCGCCGGTGGCGTCGAGGCCACCAACAGCGACATCACCGGGGTGCGCGAGCCGCTGCGTGCGCTGCTCGCGCGCACGTCGCCACCGGCGGGAGGCACCCGCGCGCTGGTGCTCGGCGCCGGTGGCGCGGCGCGGGCGGCGGCGCTGGCCTGCCGCGCGCTCGACCTCAAGGTGGCGGTCAGCGCGCGGCGGGAGCAGCCGGCCCGGGCGCTGCTGCGGCCCGACGAGGACTTCGTCGCCTGGGAGGACCGGGCCCAGGACCCCGCCACCGTGCTGATCAACGCCACGCCGCTGACCGGCGGCGACGCCACGCCGTGGCCCACCGGGCAGCCGCTGCGCAAGGCGGTCGTCTTCGAGCTCGCGCTCGGCACGGAGCCGTCCGCGCTGCTGGCGCAGAGCCGCGCCGAGGGCGCCGCCGGGATCGCGCCGCAAGAGATGTGGCTGGCCCAGGGCGCCGAGCAAATGAGCTGGATCACCGGCGAGCCGGTGACGGTCGACGAGCTCCGCGACTGCAGCGGCTATCAGCGCGCGGACGCGACACAAGGCCGCCAGGCGCGGCGTGGGGGCGAAGATGGCAGGCGCTGAGCAGCCGCTGACGCTGCATTGTCCGGGCAGCAAGAGCATGACGCAGCGCGCCCTGCTGATCGCCGCCCTGGCCGAAGCGCCGGTGCAGCTCGACGGCGCGCTGGAGTGCGACGATTCGCGCCATCTGACGGCGCTGCTGCGCGAGCTCGGCGTCAGGATCGAGTGGGAGGGCGCGCGCGTCAGGGTCGACCCACCCGCCGAGCTGCGGAGCACGGGCCAGCCGCTCTATGTCGGCAACGCGGGCACGGCGATGCGCTTCGCCAGCTGCCTGGCGCTGGTGGTGGACGGCGCGCTGCAGCTCGACGGCGATGCCCGCATGCGCGAGCGCCCGATCGGTCCCTTGGTGGGAGCGTTGGCGCAGCTCGGCGTGCAGGCGCGCTATCTGGGTCGCGAGGGCTGCCCGCCCGTGGTCTTGCAGCGCGGCGCGGCGGCGATCGGGACGCGCGTCACGATCGACGCCTCCCAGTCGAGCCAATACGCCAGCGGGTTGCTGCTGGTCGGTCCGCGGCTGCCAGCGGGGCTGGAGCTGACGCTGAGCGGACCCGCGGTCTCGCTGCCCTACCTGCAGATGACGGCAGAGATGATGCGGCGCGCCGGCGCCGACGTGCGCTGGATCAGCTCCGGACGGCTGCTCGTGGGCCGGCAGCCCTATCGCACGACGCACGTCGCCGTCGAACCCGACTGGTCGACAGCGGCCTTCCTGCTCGCGGCGGGCGAGCTGCTGCGCCGGCCGCTCCACATCCCCGGGCTGGTCGATATCGCCCACTCGCTGCAAGGGGACGCGATCTTCGTCGAGCTGCTGGAGGAGCTGCGCCGGCCCCAACCCCACCACATCGATCTCGCTCCGACCCCGGACCTGATCGCACCCCTGGCGGCGCTCGCCAGCTTCGCCAGCCATCCGACCACCATCACCGGGGTGGCGCACGCGCGGATCAAGGAGAGCGACCGCATCGCCGTGCTGTGCCAGCAGCTCGCCCGCGCCGGCATCGAGGTGACGGAGCGCCTCGACGGGCTGGTGATTCACCCGTGGCGCGGGGCGGCGCACGCTCCGGTGACCCTCGAGCCCGCCAACGACCACCGCATGGCGATGGCCTTTGGCCTGCTCTCCTTGCGCCTGGAGCACATCACCGTGGCCGAGCCCGACTGCGTCGCCAAGTCCTTCCCGCAGTTCTGGGACGTCCTGGCGCAGCTGCGCGGCGCGTAGGCCTTGGGCCAGATCGAGGCGGTGGGAGCCGTGAGCAAGAGCCCGGGCGAGCAGGCACAGGCGTTCGCGGGTGCGATCTGGGGCCCGGCGCTGGTCGGCCTGCGCGGCAGCGGAAAGAGCGCGCTCGCCCCGCGGGTCGCGGCTCGGCTCGGCCTCGACTGGCTCGACGCCGACGCGGAGCTCGAGCGCCGCGAGGGGCGGCGCGTAGCGGAGATCTTCGCCCAGGAGGGCCCCGCGGGCTTTCGCCGGCGCGAGCGCTCGTTGTTGATCGAGGACCTGCTGCAGCGCGAGCGCCTGGTGCTGGCCACCGGGGGCGGCGCCGTGCTCGACGCCGAGGTCCGCGCGTGCCTGGCCGAGCGCGTGACGATCTGGCTCGACGCGCCGCTCGCGGTGCTTGCCGAGCGCATCGCCGGCAGCGACCGCCCGAGCCTCACGGGGCAACCGATCGTCGAGGAGCTCGGGACCCTGCGAGCGCAGCGGGAGCCGCTCTATCGCGCGGTCGCCAGCCTGGTGCTCGACACCGCCTCGGCCGACCCCGACACGCTGGCCGAACGCATCGCCGAGCACTGGCGTACCACCAGACGCGCCGGCCGCCCAGTAGTGCTAGGTTAGCCTCCGAGGGGAATCGAGGCAGGCGCATGTCATCCAATACCTTCGGCGATAACTTTCGCGTCACGACCTTCGGCGAGAGTCACGGCCCCGCCCTGGGCGTGGTGATCGACGGCGTGCGCCCGGGTCTCCCGGTCGACCTCGAGGCGATCCAGCACGAGCTCGACCGCCGGCGTCCCGGGACCAGCCCTCTGACCAGCCCACGCAAAGAGGGCGACCAGCTCGAGCTGCTCTCGGGCGTGTTCGAGGGCCAGACCACCGGCGCGCCGATCGCGATCATCGTCCGCAATCGCGACGCCCGCTCACAGCACTACGCCGAGTGGCACGACGTCTTTCGGCCCGGCCACGCCGACCTGACCTGGTGGCGCAAGTTCGGCATCCGTGACTGGCGCGGCGGCGGACGCACCTCCGGGCGCGAGACGGTCGCTCGCGTGGCGGCCGGCGCGGTGGCTCGGCAGCTGCTGGAGCGGGAGGCGGGCGTGACGATTCGCGGCCACGTCGTCCGCATCGGCACGGTGACAGCAGAGACCTTCGACCCTGCCGAGATCGAGCGCAACGACGTGCGCTGCGCCGATGCCGCGGCGGCCGAGCGGATGACGGCGGCGATCCTGGCGGCGCGCAAGGACGGCGATTCGCTGGGCGGCGTGGTCGAGGTGATTGCCGAGGGCGTCCCGGCCGGCTGGGGCGATCCTGTCTTCCTCAAGCTCGACGCCCAGCTCGGCGCGGCGATGCTCTCGATCGGCGCGGTCAAGGGCGTCGAGATCGGCGACGGCTTCGCGCTGGCGGCCCTGCGCGGCTCGCAGGCCAACGATCCGATCCTGCCGACGGGCTTCGCCTCCAACCACATGGGGGGCCTGCTCGGCGGGATCTCGAGCGGCGCGGCGATCGTCGCGCGGCTGGCGGTCAAGCCGACCTCTTCGATTCGCCACGAGCAGCAGACCATCGACACCGCGGGTCGAGCGCGCACGCTGCGGGTGCCGGGGCGTCACGATCCCTGCATCTGCCCGCGCGTCGTGCCGGTGGCCGAGGCGATGATGGCGCTGGTGCTCTGTGACGCGATGCTGCGCCAGCAGGCCCTGACGGCCGCGGCGGGCTCGAGCGCGCAGCAGCTGGCCGAGCTGGCCTTCTGCGACGGCGAGCTGCTGCGACTGGTCGCGCGCCGCCGGGCGGTGCAGCAAGCGCTCGGCCTCGGGCTCGACGCGCCGCAACAGCAAGCGCTCGCCCGGCTGCAGCAGGAGACCGCGGCCACCCTCGAGCTGCCGCTGCCGACGACCCCTTTCTTCGCGCTCGTCGACGCGGCCTGCGCCGCCCCCGCCGAGCACCGACCCTCACGAGGACCTGCCGCGATCATCGTCTTCAAGCCCGGCACGAGCCGCGACCAGGTCGAGTCGCTGGTGCAGCGTCTCAGCGCCGCCGGCTGCAAGCCGCTCTATCTCCCGGGCGACGAGCGCCTGGCGATCGGCGCGATCGGCGACGAGCGGCTGCTCGCCAGCCTGCGCCTCGAGAGCCATCCCCAGGTCGAGAGCGTGACCCTGGTGCCCAGCGCGCACAAGCTCGTCAGCCGCGACTTCCACCCCCACGACACAATCGTCAACATCGGCGAGCTGCCGGTCGGCTCCAACCGCTTCGTCGTGATCGCGGGCCCCTGCGCCGTGGAGAGCCGCGAGCAGATGACGCAGGCCGCCGAGGTCGTGCAGCGCGCCGGCGCGAACGGTCTGCGGGGCGGTGCGTTCAAGCCGCGCAGCAGCCCCTACGCCTTCCAGGGGCTCGGCCGGGAGGGCCTCGAGCTGCTGGCGGCGGCCGCGCGCGCCGTCGGCCTGCCCTGTGTCACCGAGGTCGTCGAGACCGCCGACATCGAGGTGATCGCGGCCTACGCCGACGCCTTCCAGGTCGGCGCACGCAATATGCAGAACTACAGTCTGCTCAAGGCGCTCGGCCAGCAGCGCAAGCCCGTGCTGCTCAAGCGCGGCATGGCCGCGGAGGTCAAGGACCTGCTGCTGGCGGCCGAGTACGTCGTCAGCGAGGGCAACGGCGCGGTGATCCTCTGCGAGCGCGGCATCCGCACCTTCGAGACGGCCACGCGCAACACCCTCGACCTCAGCGCCGTGCCCTATCTCAAGCAGCGCAGTCACCTGCCGGTGCTGGTCGACCCCTCGCACGGCACCGGGCGTCGCGAGCTGGTGGCGCCGATGGCGCGCGCGGCGGCGGCCTGCGGCGCCGACGGCATCCTCGTCGAGGTGCACCCCGATCCGGCGCAGGCGCTCTCCGACGGCGCGCAGTCGCTCTACCCGCAGCAGTTCCGCGAGCTGATGATTGGCCTGCGCGCGATCGTCACGGCGGTCGGACGGACCCTATGAGCGAGGTCATGACCCTGGCGGCCAGTCAACGGCGGACGCTGCTGCGCAACGTCACGCTCTGCCCCGATCCGATCGAGGCCTTTCGCTCTTGCTGCGACGACCCGACGCGTCTCGGCACGGCCCTGCTCGAAACGGCGGAGACCCCCGATTCGGCGGCCTCCGCGGGCAAGTCGTTGCTGGTGGTGCGCAGCGCGTTGCAGATCGTCTGCCGCGGTCGCGAGGTGACGGTGCGGGCGCTGGGGCCCCACGGGCAGCTGCTGCTGCCCTGGTTGGCCGAGCGGCTCCCGGGCGCCGAGGAGGTGACGCACACCGACGACACGCTGCGCTGCCGCTTCCCGCCGCTGGCGAGCGGCAGCGAGGAGCAGCGCCTGCACGCTCCCTCGCCGGTCGACGTGCTGCGCGCCCTCGGTCGGGGCCTCGTCGAGCGCATCGAGCAGCCCTCGGCCGCGCCGCTGTTGCTCGGCACCTTCGCCTACGACCTGCTCGAGAGCTATGAGCCGCTGCCCGCGGCGGCCGCCGACCCGACGGGCTGGCCGGACTACGAGTTCTTCCTGCCCGACCGGCTGATCTGGCTCGACCACGAGCACGGCACGGCCACCGTGGTCGTGCACCTCTTCGGTGGCGACCAGACCTCGAGCGCCTACGGCGATGCCGTCTCTGGCGTGGTGCGGCTGGTCGAGGGCCTCGATCAGGCCGCGCGCGCCAGCGAGCCCGTGGCGGCGCCGGTGCGCGCGGCCCACGCGAGCCCCGCGCCCACGGTCGACATGGACGACGCGGCCTATGCCGCGTTGGTCGCGCGGTTGAAGCACCACATCGTCGCCGGCGACGTCTTTCAGATTGTCCCGTCGCGCACCTTCTCCGTGCCCTGCCGGGCGCCGCTCGCGGCCTACCGCCGGCTGCGCGCCGCCAACCCCAGCCCCTACATGTTCTATCTCAACGGCAGCGCCGGGGTGTTGTTCGGCACGTCGCCCGAGACCGCCGTCGCGGTCGAGGGTCAACCGCCGCGCGTTCACATTCGCCCGATCGCGGGTACCCGCCCGCGCGGCCGCACCGAGGCCCACGGGCCGATCGACTTCGACCTCGACAGCCGCCGCGAAGCGGAGCTGCGGCTGAGCGAGAAGGAAGTGGCCGAGCACATGATGCTCGTCGATCTGGCCCGCAACGACGTCGCGCGGGTCAGCGAGAGCGGCACGCGCCGGATCGAGGCGCTGCTGCAGGTCGAACGCTATTCGCACGTGATGCACCTGGTCTCGCACGTCAGCGGCCTGTTGCGCCGCGAGCTCGATGCCCTGCACGCCTACGTCGCGACGATGAACATGGGCACCTTGGTCGGGGCACCCAAGGTGCGCGCCGCGCAGCTCCTGCGCCAATACGAGACCACGCGCCGCGGCCCCTATGGCGGCGCCGTCGGCTATCTGACCGCCGACGGGCGGATGGACACGGGCATCATCATTCGCGCGGCGCTGGTGCGCGACGGTCGAGCCTATGTGCGCGCGGGCGCGGGGGTGGTCTACGACTCGGATCCGGCGGCCGAGGCCGACGAGACCCGACGCAAGGCCCAGGCGGTGCTCGATGCGATCGGGCCGGAGGCAACGCCATGAGCGCAACGGCGCCGGTCAACGTGTTGTTGATCGACAACTATGACTCCTTCACCTTCAACCTCGTCGACGAGCTGCGCCGCCGCGGGGCCCGGGTGGAGGTCTGGCGCAACGACGTCACCGCCGAGCGCGCGCTCGAGCTGGCCCTGGCGCTGCCCGCGCCGCGCTTGATCGTGATCTCGCCGGGACCGGGCCGCCCCGAGGACGCGGGCTGCTGCCAGGCGCTGGTGCAGGCGGCCTGCGGCCGAGTGCCGATCTTCGGCGTCTGCCTCGGTCTACAGGCGATCGTGCAGGCGCTCGGCGGCGTCGTCGGACCCGCGGGTGAGATCGTGCACGGCAAGGCGGTCTGGATCGATCACGAGGGGCAGAGCGTGCTGGCCGGGCTACCGCGTCCGCTGCAGGTCGGGCGCTATCATTCGCTGGTGGCCACGCGCCTGCCCGAGACCCTGGAGGTCGTCGCGCGCTACCGCCAGCTGGTGATGGCGGTGGCGCACCGCAGCGCGCCGGTGATCGGCGTGCAGTTCCACCCCGAGTCGATCCTGACGCCGCACGGCAGCGCGTTGATCGAGCGCGTGCTGGCCTGGGCCGCCGACTGGATGCCGCCGGGGAGCGCGGGCAGCGCAGGACCTGGCGATGCGTGAGCTGCTGGAGGCCCTCTGCGCCGGCGACTCGCTGCGCCGCGAGCGCGTGCAGGAGGTCTTCAACCGCGTCCTGGCTGGCGGCGTCAGCGAGGTCGAGCTGGCCGCGCTGCTGATCGCCCTCAAGGCCAAGGGCGAGACCCCCGAGGAGATCGCGGGTCTCGCCGAGGCGCTGCGCGCCGCGGCGCAGCCCTTCGACACCGGCGGGTTGCGCGTCGCGGACAGCTGCGGCACGGGCGGCGACGGGGCCGGAACGCTCAACATCTCGACGGCCGTGGCCCTGCTCCTCGCCGAGCTCGGGCTACCGATGGTCAAGCACGGCAACCGCTCGGTCTCCTCGCGCTGCGGCTCGGCCGATGTGCTCGAGCGCTGCGGCGTGAAGATCGACGCCAGCGCCGCCGTCTCGCGCCGCTGCCTCGACCAGCTCGGCGTGTGCTTCCTCTTCGCCCCGCAGTATCACGCCGGGATGCGGCACGCGATGCCCGTGCGGCGCGCGCTGCGCGTGCGCACGATCTTCAATCTCGTCGGCCCGCTCGCCAATCCGGCGCGGCCGCATTGGCAACTGGTGGGTGTCCCCGACCCGGCGCTCTGCGAGCCGCTGGCGCGCACGCTCGGCCTGCTCGGCTGTGAGGCCGCGTTGGTCGTGCACGGCTCCGGCCTCGACGAGATCGCCCTGCACGGGCCGACGACGGCGGCGCTGGCGCGCGCGGGCCACGTCGAGCGGCTGCAGCTCCAGCCGGCCGACGCGGGCCTGGAGCCCCAAGCGCTCGAGGCGCTGCGGGGCGGAGAGGCGGCGGAGAACGCCCTGTGGCTGGTCGACGTGCTGGCCGGTGGCGCCCAACGGGCCCAGCGCGAGGTCGTGGCGCTCAACGCCGGTGCGCTACTGTGGATCAGCGGACGCGCGGCGGACCTGCGGGAGGGCGTGGGGCTCGCGCTCGAGGGTCTGGCGCAGGGTGGCGCGGCGCGGCGGCTGGCGCGCTGGGCGGCGCTATCCCAGCAGGACCTCGGCTCGTGAGCGTGCTCGAGCGTATCGTCGTGGCCAAGCGCGAAGCGCTGCGCCGGCGCCGCGAGCTGCTGCCCTTGGAACGGCTGCGCGAGGGTCTCGCTCCGACCACGCGCAGTCTGCGGCAAACGCTACGCACCACACCCTGCGGCTACATCCTCGAATGCAAGCACCGGGCACCCTCGGGCGGCGTGCTGCGCGCGGACTACGATCCCGCGGCGCTGGCGCGCAGCTACGCCGAGGTGGCGAGCGCGATCTCCGTGCTGACGGACGAGCCCTTCTTCGGCGGCAGCCTCGAACACCTGGCGCAGGTCCGCGCGGCCGTGACGCTGCCCCTGCTCTGCAAGGACTTCGTCGTCGACCCCTACCAGCTCTTCGAGGCGCGGCGCTGGGGCGCGGACGCCGTGCTGTTGATGCTCTCGGTGCTCGATGACGCGCTCCTTCGCGAGTGCCTGGCGTTGGCGGGCACGCTGGGCATGGACGCGCTGGTGGAGGTCCGCGACGAGGCCGAGCTGGCGCGCGCGCTGCGGGCCGGGGCCACGCTGATCGGCATCAACAACCGCGACCTCGCGACGCTGGAGGTCAGGCTCGAGACCACCGAGCGGCTGGCCCCGCTGGTGCCGCCCGACGTGACGCTGGTGGCGGAGTCGGGAATCCGCACGCGCGCTGACGTACGGCGCCTGCGGCCCTTGGTCGACGCCTTCCTCGTCGGTAGCAGCCTGATGCGGCGCGCCGACCTGGGCCGCGCGGCCCGTGAGCTGGTCGTGGGCCGGCTCAAGGTCTGCGGGCTGACGCGGGCCGCGGACGCCCGGACGGCCTGGCAAGCCGGTGCCACTTGGGGTGGACTGATCTTCGCGCCGCACTCCCCACGCGCCGTCACGCTGGAGCAGGCGGCTGCCCTGCGCACGGCCGTGCCGGAGCTGCAGTGGGCGGGGGTCTTCGTCGATGCCGAGCCCGCTACGATGGCGGCGCACGCGACGACGCTGGCGCTGGACGCCGTGCAGCTCCACGGCCACGAGCCGCCGGAAGTGCTCGCCGCGCTGCGTGGCGCGCTGCCGACCCCCTGCGCGCTTTGGAAGGCGGTCGGCGTGCCGCTCGAGGGTCCCGCGCGCGCGGCTTTCACGCTCCCGGCGGCCGCTGCGCTCGGTGCCGACCGCGTGCTGCTCGACAGCCAGCGCGGCAGCCAGCGCGGGGGCACCGGTGCGTCCTTCGACTGGCGGGGGCTCGCTGCGCTGTCGGAGGCGACGCGGGCCGAGCTGTTGCTGGCCGGCGGCCTGGGCCCCGCCAACCTCGCCGAGGCCGAGGCCCTCGGCCTGTGGGCGCTCGACCTCAACTCGGGCGTCGAGGACGCCCCGGGCCACAAGAGCGCGGCGAAGCTCGCGGCCTGCGCCGCGACCCTGCGGGCGGCCGGCGGCAGCCGCCGCGGCGCGCGGGGCTGATCGGAACGAGCGCTCTGGGCCCAAGACAAGCGCGGCACGCGCTCGGTTTGGGCCCAGAGCTGACTCAGGGGGCTTTCGCAAAGCCCCCTCGTCGCGGGGAGTGAATCCCCGCGCCTTCACCCCGCGCCAGCACCCCAGCATGCTCGCCTGTCGGCTCGTCTAGCCCGAGAACAAACGGCCTGCGCTCAAACGCGCTTGTTTTCGGCCTAGGTATCGGGGATGGCGCTGCTTGCCAGGGAAGGCGCTACCTGCCGGGGAAGGCCACGCGCAGGAAGGTGTAGGCACCGCGCTGGTCGGTCGTGATCGTCGGCGTGAGCGGGCGCGCGAGCCTGATCTCGAGGCGCACGCGGTGACCCTTCTGCGCGTGGAGCTTGAAGCTGGAGACGACGCCGCCGAACTGCGCGGTCAGTACGCGGCGCAGGTTGTTGCGCAGCGCCACCTGGACCTTGCTCAGGGTGATCTCCACCACCGCTCCGCGGACGCGACTGCTGTAGGGGACGGCACCCGTGAGCTGCAGAAAGACCTCGTCGCCCTGCGCCCCACCTGAGCGAAAGCCGGGCCAGGTGATCAGCTGCAGGTCTCCGGCCGGCCGGGCCTGAGGGGGCGGCTCGCCGGCCTCTGGGCTGACGCCAGCGTAGGTCACGGGCCCCCGTGTCGCGCTCGCGCGCGTGGGCGCTGCCGCGGCTCCGCGCCCCGCGGCGCGGGCCACGCCAGTCAGCGCGAACCCACCCGGCACACGGGCACCCAGCACACCGGTACCCAGCAAACAAATTAGGGCGCAGGCTCTCGGGCACATGTTGGTTGCTCCTCGGCAGGGGCGCCACCGCCGCCCCGGCAGCGGGCGACGCGCGGGCGCCTGTCGGCGAGGATCCGTTGCGCTGTGCCGAGGGTCAAGTTTCGGGTGAACCTCAGCCCTCGCCGCGATAGACGCAGCCGGCCGTGCAGGTCTCGCGCAGCACGATCTGGCTGAGGCCCGGCAGGGCGGGTTTGAGGCGCTGCCAGATCCAGCGCGCGAGCTGTTCGCTGGTGGGGTTCTCGAGGCCCTCGACCTCGTTGAGCAGGCGATGGTCGAGCTGCTCGTGCAGCGGAGCGAAGGCCTGGTTGAGCTCGGCGAAGTCCATCACCCAGCCCGTCGTCTCGTCGACGGCGCCGCGCACATGCAGGGCGATGCGGAACGAGTGGCCATGCAGCCGGGCGCACTTGTGACCCGCCGGAACCTGCGGCAGCCGATGCGCAGCCTCGATCGTGAACTCCTCGAAGATCTCCATCGTCGTCGCCTTCATGGACTCCCCATTCGCCTTTACGGAATCCCCAGTAGCTTGTGCAGCTGGAGGCTGAGCCGCCAGCGCGGATGCGCGAGACAGAAGCGCAGCGCCGCCTCGGTGTGACGCCGGCGCTCCTTTCCGTCTAGCGGTTGCACGAAGAAGTGGCGGAAGTCTAGCGCCGCGAAGCGCTCGGGCTCCGCGCCGAGTTGCGGGTAGACCAGCTTAAGCTCGTCCCCCTGACGCTGCAGCAGCTCAGCGCCGGCCTTCGGGCTGACGCAGATCCAGTCGAGTCCCGGTGGCGCCACGCAGGTGCCGTTGGTCTCGACCGCGACCGCGAACCCACAGGCGTGGAAGGCCGCGATCAGCGGGCCATCGAGCTGCAGCAGCGGCTCGCCGCCGGTGCAGACGACGAAGCGCTCCGCCGCACCGCCGGCCGCGGGCCAGCGCGCCGCCGCTGCCGCGGCGAGCGCCGCCGCGGCGCCATAGCGCCCGCCCCCCACCCCGTCGGTGCCGACGAAGTCCGTGTCACAGAACCGGCAGATCGCCGCGGCTCGATCGACCTCGCGCCCCGACCACAAATTGCAGCCGGCGAAGCGGCAGAAGACCGCCGGCCGCCCGGCCTGCGCCCCCTCACCCTGCAGCGTGTAGAACAGCTCTTTGACGGCGTAGGGCACCGCGATCCTCGCTCACGCCAAGGCGTCTCTTATGCACACGACTTGCGCCTGAAGCCAACGCCCGCGCCCCTGCGCCGCCGCCCAGCAACGCGCTCGCCGCTGGCGGCCCGCCTGATCTAGACTGCAGCGCGATGGACGCCGCACTGCGCGAGATTCCCTTCAACTACACCTCGGCCGACGACCGCCTGGTGGCCACGTTTCTCGGCGGCGAAGCCCTCTGGGAGCGCCTCGAGCAGCTGCGCGCGCGCCGGGTGACCGGCCGCTCGGCTCGCCTGCTGCTACGGATCTTCGGCGACCTCTTCGTCCATCGCCGCAACGCCTTTCTCTACCAGGAGCTGCTCGATGCACCGCGGCGCCGGGCGCGCCTGCTGCGGCGGCTGGCGACCGAGCTCGCCATCGTCGAGAGCAGCAGCGGCGGGGATCCCCTGGTGCTCGAGGTGCTGACCACCACGCGGGAGCTGCTGGCGCACTTCGCCCATGAGCTCGGCGGAGCGGCACGCGAGCGCCGCCGCATCGTCACCGCGCTGGCGCCGATCGTCGGCCAGCAGAACGTGCTCTTCGACCCCTTCACGCTCGTCTCGCACGCGACGGACGCCACGGACTGGCGCCTGTTCTGCCGCGCGTGGTGGTCACGCCCTCCCGCGAGGAGCAGGTCGGCCCGTTGCTGCGGGCGCTCGGCGCGCTGGGACTGGCGGCGATTCCGCGCGGCGCCGGCACGGGCCTCACCGGCGGCGCGGTACCCCTCAGCGCCGGCTGCGCGCTGATCAACACCGAGAAGCTGGATCGCATCGTCGGCGTCGAGCAGCGCGAGCTGCCCTTCCCCGATGGTCGCGTCGAGCCCCTGCCGGTGCTGGTCGTCGAGGCGGGCGTGGTCACCGAGCGCGCGATCGAGGCGGCCGCGCGGCACGACTACGTCTTCGCCACCGATCCCACCAGCGCCTGGGCCTGCACCATCGGCGGCAACATCGCCGAGAACGCCGGCGGCAAGACGGCGGTGCTGTGGGGCACCTGTATCGACAATCTGCTCGCCTGGCGGCTGGCCCTGGCGAACGGCCAGGTCTGGACCGTGCGCCGCCTCGACCATCCGCGCCGCAAGATCCTGCCGGAGGACCTCGTGCGCTGGCAGGTCGTCGACGCCAGCGGCGCGGTGCAGCGCACGGTGGCGCTGCGCGGTGACCAGCTCCGGCGTCCGGGGCTGTGGAAGGACATCACCAACAAGGCGCTCGGAGGGCTGCCGGGGCTGCAGAAGGAGGGCACGGACGGCGTCATCACCGCGGCGGAGTTCGTGCTCTACCCGCGCTATCGGGCGACGGCGACGCTCTGCCTCGAGTTCTTCGGCGAGGACATGGAGGAGGCCAGTCGCGTGATCCTCGAGCTCTCGCGCGCCTTCCCCAACCGCGGTGAGGAGGTGTTGCAGGCGCTCGAGCACTTCGACGACGAGTACGTCCGGGCGATCGGCTATCGCGTCAAGGCGCCGCGCGCGGCGATCCCCAAGGCGGTGCTGCTGGTCGACGTCGTCGGTCACGACGGGGCGCAGGTCGCCCGCGGTGTCGAGAAGGTGCGCGAGCTGCTCGCGCGCCACGGCAACACCGAGCTCTTCGTCGCGGCCGACGCGGCCGAGGCCGCGCGCTTCTGGGCCGACCGCAAGCAGCTCGGGGCGATCGCGGCCCGCACCAACGCCTTCAAGCTCAACGAGGACACCGTGGTGCCGCTCGGCGCGCTGGCCGCCCTGGCCGCTTGGTGCGCGGAGGTCAACGTCGACGAGGAGCGCCACAACCAGCGCGCCCTGGTGCTGCGCCTCCAGCACCTACTCGAAGACGCGACGCGCGCGGCCCGCGGCGAGGACGGGTCGCTGCCCGCCGAGCGCGCGACGGGGGCCCTGACGCGCTGCGCGCGGGCGCTGGAGGCGCTGGCGAGCGCCAGCGTGCCGGCCTTGCGGGAGCTGACGCTGCTCGGTGAGCTCAAGCGGGACCTCCTCGAGTATCTTCGCGGCTACGCAGCGCTGGCCGCCGCCTTGGAGGCCTGTTGGGAAGACGAGCGCCGGCGCCTGCTCGTGCTCGCGACCCACATGCATGCCGGCGACGGCAACGTGCACGTCAACATCCCGGTGATGTCGAGCGACCGCGAGATGATGCGGCGCGCCGAGCAGCTCGTCGATCGACTGATGGCCAAGGTCGCCCAGCTCGGCGGGGTGTGCTCGGGCGAGCACGGCATTGGCGTGACCAAGCTCAAGTACCTGGGGGACGACGCGCTAGAGGCCCTGGCCGCGCACCGTCGTGAGCTCGATCCGGAGGGGCTGATGAATCCGGGCAAGCTCGCCGATCGGCGCGCCGCGGCCCTGATCTTCACGCCCTCCTTCAAGCTGCTCGAGCTCGAGGCGCGCATCCTGCAGCACGGCAAGCTCGAGCAGCTGGCGCTCAAGATCGCCGCCTGTATTCGCTGCGGCAAGTGCAAGCCCGACTGCTGCGTGTTCCATCCGGCGCGCGGGCTGTTCTTTCACCCGCGCAACAAGAACCTGGCGATCGGCGCGCTGATCGAGGCCCTGCTCTACGAGGCCCAGCGGGAACACTCCGACTCGTTCCAGCTGCTCCGGCACCTCGAGCAGGTGGCCGACCACTGCACGATCTGTCACAAGTGCCTCAAGCCCTGCCCGGTCGGTATCGACACCGGCGCGGTCAGTGTGCTCGAGCGCGAGATCCTCGCGGCACGCGGACACAAGCGCCGCCGGCTGGCGGCGCGGGCCACGCTGCGCTACCTCGACAGCCGCTCGCCGACCTTCAACGCCGTCTTTCGCACCGGGGTGGTGCGCTGGGGCGGTGCGTTGCAGCGCAGCCTCGCTGGCGCGCTGGGCGAGAGCACCGACGTCGAGGGCACCGATCGCCCGCCGGCCTCCTATGCGCGGCAAATGCTGGCCGCGCCCGGACCGCGCGCCGAGCGCACGACGCTGCGCGATCTGCTGCCACCCTGCGGCCCCAACGAGGCGCTGGTCCTCGAGCCCGCCGAGGCGGCTGGGAGCCTGTCGGGAAATGTCGCGAGCCGCCCGAGCGCAAGGCGCGGCGAGCACCGGAGCGGAACGTACGGGCCGGTACGTGAGCACCGGAGCACAGCCGCAACGCAGCGATCGGGTGGCGCAGCAATTTCCCGACAGGCTCCTAGTGGGACCGTGCTCTATTTCCCGGGTTGCGGCTCCGAGCGTCTCTACGGCTCGATCGGACTGGCCGCGCTCCACGTGCTGCAGACGCTGGGACTGCGCGTCGTGCTGCCGCCGCCCTTCCTCTGCTGCGGTTTCCCGGCCTGGGCCAACGCCGCTCGCGTGCCGCACGGCCGGCAGACGCTGCGCGACACGATCGTCTTCTCGCAGATCCGCGAGATGCTGGCGCACCTCAGCTTCGAGGCCGTGGTCGTCACCTGCGGCACCTGTCACGAGGCGCTGGGCGGCATGGAGGCGCAGAAGATCTTCGGCGCCCCGGTGGTCGATCTGCTGCGGCTCGCGCACGACCGCGGACTGCGCCTGCGCCCGCCCGAGGGCGCCCTGCTCTATCACACGCCTTGTCATGATGGCCTGCAGGGCCGCGCGCCCGCCCTGCTCGCCGAGCTCGGCGGCTACCGCCTCGAGCCGATCGCGCACTGCTGCTCGGAGGCGGGCACGCTGGCGCTGTCACGACCCGACATCGCCAACGCCATGCTGCATCGCAAGCGCACGGCGCTCTTGCCCGCGCTCGCGGCCCGCCCCGCCCCAGAGCGGCCAGCGGTCGTGCTGACCACCTGTCCCTCTTGCATCTCGGGGCTCGGCCGCAATGCCGCGCTGGGCGTCGAGCCGCGCCACGTCGCGGTCGAGCTGGCCGCGGCGCTGAGCGGCGCCGGCTGGCGGGAGACGGCCCGCACGCAATGCGCCAGCGCCCAGGCTCTGCGCTTCTGAGTCATTACTAGGGCCTGTCCCTGAATTCGTTGACGTGGTCGTTGACGGCGACGGCGACGGCGACGACAGTTGAGCCGACAGGCGAGCATCGAGGAGTTTGGATCAGTTAGCGAATCGGCGAGCACTATCGACCCTTACAGATGCAGAATACAACAAAGCTGGCGACTTACTTGCTCGTATAGTCGCCATGCTAACCAAGCTTTGCCGCTGAACAGCCGTCGCCGTCGCCGTCAACGTCAACGGGATTACGGCCGTGCAATTCAGGGACAGGCCCTAGCGCGGATGCACCTGCACCACCTCGACCGGCCCCTCGCGCGCGACCAGCCGCAGCGGGCCGAGTCGCGCTGGCACCAACGCCGACTCGCCGGCGCGCAGCAGGCCCAGCTCCGTGCCGTCCTCGAGCGCGACCGCGACCGCGCCGCGCAGCGCGTGAAGCAGCTGGAACACCTCGCTCGGGCCCACCGTCACCGACAGCCCGGCGGTCGGCCGCAGGTGGTCGAGCACGAAGGCGTCGTCCTCGACCGAGCGCCAGACCCCGGGCTGGCCGGCGAACGCGCGCGGCTCGACGATGAAGTCGGCGGGCGCGGTCGGGACGAAGCTCAGCGCGGCCAAGGCCGGTGCGATCGCGATCTCGCGCACCGGCCAGCGTACGTGATCCCACGCGCGGAAGGTCGGACCGGGTCGCCGCACCTCGAGCAGCAGCGCCTCCCGGCCCTGGGGATTGCCCAGCGCGTGAACCTCAGCCGAGCGCGGGTGGCCCGGGGCCCGCGTCACCCGCAGAGGATTGGCGTTGTGCACCACCAGGCCGGGACGCAGCGGGATCTCGTTCAGCGCGCCGAGCACCTCCCAGTAGGAGCTCCGCAGCTCGGCGAGCAGCGCCTGCGCCTGCGGCCGCAGCGCAGGCTCGCGCAACCAACGCTCGAGCTCGGGTGGATCATCGCCGGCCATCGATCGCTCGCCGGCCGAGAGCCAGGGACCAACGAGGCGCTGCAGCGCGCCGAGGTCGGCGTCGGCCCGCAGCAGGCCCGTCAGCGCCCGCTGCCGCGCCAACCCGGCGGCCAGGCGCGCGCCCCACTGCACCGGATCGAGCGCGCCAGCGAAGCCGAGCCGCAGCGTCGCGCCCGGCGCGCAGTCGATCACCACATAGGCCTCGGTGAAACCGGTGGGATGGGACTGCACCGAGAGCAGCTCGCCGATCGCCAAGGTCTTGGGCAGCAGCGACAGCTGCGGGCCGTGCGTCGCGAAATAGGCTGACCCCAACACGGCCGCCCCCGCGTGGCGCAGCAGCTCCGGCAGCAGCATTGTCGAGCCATCGGCGAGCGTCACGCGGCTCGGGTGCGCGCGCGCCTCGGGGTCAGCGTCGCAGGCCGCCACCTCGAAGGCCTCGCCCCAGGGGCCGCCGGCCTCCGTCCCCTCCGGCCCGGCCACGCCCTTGTAGGGCGCCAGCCTCCGCCCGCCCCAGGGTCGCGCCACAAAGTTGTCGGCGTGCGGGCGCAGCAGCGACCGCGCCACGCGCGCCAGGGCCGCCACCTCGCCGGCGCAGACCGCGCGCGCCAGCGTCAAAACAGCACCTGTCCGACCAGCACAGCCCCGGTGCGGCTGGGCAGCAGCGACAACGCCGGACCGGACGACACCTGACCGGAAGATACTGCCGGCGTCTCCGCTGCGTTCTGCGCGCGATACCAGAGCCAGAAGCTCAGGGCACTGCTCCCAGCGAGCACGCCGGCCGCGACATGCGAGGCGATCGCGCGGGAGCGGTAGCCGTCGAAGGCCAGGCTGCTGCGGAGCTCGCGGTTGGCCTTGGCGGTGAAGTAGAGGGCCAGCACCTCCGCCGACAGCGCCAGCGCGCCGCTGCCGATGCCGGCCACGAGCCATAGTCGGGCCGGTGCACGCACGGGCAGCAGCACGACGCTCTCGCGCCGCCGCTGGCCCGCCGTCAGCTGCAGCACCCTGCGCCAGGCCGAGAAGCCCTCGGCCTGGACCTCCAGCTCGTGGTCACCCGGCATCAGCGTGAAGTGCAGCTCGGCATCGGTCGCCTGGGCCCGCAGCTCACCATCGACGCGCACCCACGCGCCCTTCGGCAGGCCGACGAGCAACAGCTCTCCCT
This sequence comes from Pseudomonadota bacterium, assembly GCA_016702545.1. Classification (GTDB taxonomy): domain Bacteria; phylum Myxococcota_A; class Polyangia; genus JADJTL01. Next base: position 40,720 of record JADJDT010000032.1, read on the forward strand.
GACCCGTGCTCGCGCTCGGCGGCTCGACCTGCCAGGCCTCGGAGGTCACGGGCGCCGCCGCGGGGCCGATCTCCGGGCTCGCGGGCGCCGTGGCCACCGGCGCGCTCCGCCGGCGCTCGAGCTTGGCGCTCAGCGTCGCGATGTGGCGCCGCACCTCCGTCTCGAAGGGCGGCGGTCGCCGGGGCGCGGCGCGCGACCAATGCGCCAGATACTGGCGGTAGTGCGCGAGCGCGGCCTCGTCGTTGCCGAGCCGGCGGTGGCATTGCGCAAGATTGAGCACGATGCTCGGCCGCCAGGTCAGCTGCAGCGCGCGCGTGAACAGCTCCAGCGCGGGCCGATAGCGCCCCGCGCGGTATTCGACGCGCGCGGCCTCGAAGAGCGTCTTGGATTGGCGCAGAGCCTCGGCGCTCTCGGCGGCCGCGCCGCCGACGCGCGGCACCTGCACCAGCAAGAGGACCATCAGCGACGTGAGAAGGTACGAGCGCATGCACCCAACGCGAGCGACGCGGACGTTACCACGACGCCTTCAGGCGCGGAACGTGCGGCGCAGCCGCGCAACACGACGGCGCGGCGCGACCCTCCCGTTGAAGCGAGCCTGGAGCACCGATCGAGTTGAAACACCTACTGCAACGCGCATTTGCGGGCGATCTCGGGCGGGCTCGTCGCTGCGCTGCTCGCGCTACCTCAAGTAGCGCTGCGCTGCTCGCTCCTCGCGCGCCCGACATCACCTCGCAACTGCGCGTTTCGTCACGGTGTTCAACCCGTTCGGTACTCTAGGCGCCCGCTCAGAACGCCGCCGTGTCCTCGCCGAGCAGGGGCGGCGCGCCCTCCCCGGCGGAATCGCTCCGTCGTGGCGTGCCGCCACCGGCTCCAGGCGAACGCGGAGCGCGATCGGAAGCCGAACGACGCCGCGAAGGCGCCCGCCCCGGCGCCGGCAGGCCCACGTCGACCTCGGGCCAGAGGGGGTCGAGGTCAGCCGCCGTGGCATCCTCGACCGCGCGCGCCCCCGGCCTCTTGACCTCGACGATGCGCTGCGCCGCAGCCAGTGCCCGCAGCACGAGGCGCTCGTCGCGCAGCACGCGCCAGCGCCGGCGAAAGGCCGCGTAGCCGACGCGCAAGACCTCGAGCTCGACCTCCTGACCCAGACTGAGCTGAAGCTGGCACGGCAGCGGCTGCTCCACGGAACGCCCGCCCTCCACGCGCAGCCGACACCGGCCCTCGAAATCGAGCGCCGTGATCTCGACCGTGCGCAGTCGCCCACTCGGTGCCGGATCGGTCGACACCTGCGGGATCGCGCTCGCCGCCGGCGTCGGCACGAGAGGGCCCCCCGCCGGCGCGACGCCCGCAGAGGGCACGGCCCCCGAGTTCGCGGGGGTCGTCGGCCGGCGCGCGGGCGCCGCGCTCCAGACCCATAAGGTGGCACCCGCCAGGACCACGAGTGCGGCACCACCGACCCACGCCCAGCGTGAGACGCGCGGCCGCGGGATGGGCTCCGGTCGCACGGCGCGTCGCGTCGCAGGCAAGCTATAGCTGTCGTGCGAGGCGTCCCAGCTGTGGCTGTCCGTGTCGTGGACGCTGTCGGCGCCGGCGGCGGAGTGGGCGCTGGCGTCCAAGCTCTCGCCGCCCGCCGGAGCGCCCCTGTCGGTGGGCGTCGAGTCGTCCGCTGGCGGCAGCACGGGCGGCGCGCTGCGACGTGCCGCCGCCGGCAGGCTGCGGCGACGGACGCGCGTCTCGTCCATCGTCTGGGCCAGCACCGCGTCGCTGCTGAGCGCGCTGCCGCTGGCGCCCGCAGCCCCATCGGCCGCGACCGCCGCGGCAAAGGCGACGCTCAGCTCGGTCGCCGAGGCGGGGCGTTGCGCCGGCGTCTTGGCCAGGCAGCGCTCGACCAGCTCGGCGACCACCGGGCCGACGTGGGGCGCCACACGGCTCAGGGGTGGGGGCGGATCGCGGATGTGTTGCGCGAGCACCAGCGCCGTGGCCTCGGAGGCGAAGGGCGGATGACCGGCCAGCATCCAGTAGACCACGGCGCCGAGCGAATAGAGGTCCGTGCGTGCGCTGATCAGGTCGGGGCGGCCCGCGGCCTGCTCGGGGGCGATCGTGAAGGGCGTGCCCATCACCATGCCGGCGACCGTCCGGTTGGGGTTCGTCTCACCGTCGCGGCCCTGGATCTTGGCGATACCAAAATCCAGCAGCTTGAGCGCGAGCGGCTCGCGGTCGAGCACGAAGACATTCTCCGGCTTGAGATCGCGATGCACGATGCCGTGGTCGTGGGCCACCTGCAGCGCGACGCAGACCTGCTGCACATAAGGCAGCACCTCATGCGACCGCATCGGCCCGCGCTCGGCCATCAGGGCCGCCAGCTCGCGGCCGCGCAGCAGCTCCATCACGTAGTAGAGCTGGCCGCGTTCGGTGCGGCCGAAGTCGTAGATCGTGATGATGCTCGGGTGGTCGAGGCGTGAGATCGCGCGGGCCTCGGCGAGGAAGCGATCGACCGCGTCAGCTTGATCGCTGAGCGCGGCGCTGACGACCTTGACCGCCACGCGGCGCCCGATCTCCGGGTGCTCGGCCACATAGACCGTGCTCATCCCGCCCTCTTGCAGGGGCGCGGTGATCACGTAGTTGCCGATACGCTGGCCGATCATCGGATCGCTGGGCACGATGCTGCTTCCCCCACGCCCGGCAAACATACGGCAGCGACCGACCCCCAACAAGGCAGCGGCCTCGGACCACCCGTCGCGGCGTGATCAGCCGCAGGCACCGCTCCGGCAGCACCTTAGGATGGTCATGGCCGCGTTGCGCCTGGCCCTCGTGTTCTCGATGCGGGCCGCCTTGCGTGCCGGGATGGCGCCGATCCTCAAGAGCCGCGCCTGGGTTCTGAGCGCCGCCTCGAAGGATTCCAGCAAGCGTTCACGGGGCATGATCCATCCCCCGCCCGGAAAAGGCGCAATTTCTCGCGGCCCACCCCAAATCCGGCGCACAACGATTAGTGCGCCGCGCACTGCCCGCCTGGCGTCAGCCAGCCGTCGCCCCCGGACCCGCAGGCGAGGGTTCGCTTGGTCGCGCTCGCGTGCAGGTGGATCGACTTGGCGAGTAATGGCGCGTATTGAGGCGGCAGACGCGTACCCGGACGGCAGGTCCAGGTCGACGTTGCGGTGCTGGCAAATCCGTAACTGGCGAGGATAAACCGATGCTGCGTAATGCCTCAGCCCTTGCGCATGCTCCGGTTCTCGCAGGCGTACCGGGCGCAGCGATCGCAGCGCCCGCGTTCCCTCCTCCTCTGCTTCGATGTGGCTGCGGCCTGGATCGTGCGGGGCGGGTGTCCCGGCTGTGCGGCAGCGCAGGCTGAGATCGCCCCGTCCCGGTGTGTGCCGTCGGCGGATCCGGCCGCGGGTCCCGACGCTCGGCCTCGAGAAGAGATCGCGCACCAGCCGGGACGAAAGCCGTTAAGCACAGAAGTGATAGGAAGGCGCTCTGCACGCCGGTCCTCACGGCGCCCGAAACGACTGTCTCGCAACACGAGGTGTGCTGGAAGCCTTCTCGGTGCCGGTGGACGCCTTCGCTCGTGAAAGCCGCGGACGCGACCACCTCAAGTGGGTGCTGTCCACCGTGCGCCCCGACAAGGCCCGTCAAATCTCGACGTGATGATCGGGCGCATAGCTGGAAAACGAAGCATGCTGGAGTGCAACGGGCGCAATGTTGCCCACCGTCTGTTAGCGGGTCTGCAAAGCTTCGACCGCGCGAGTTTGCGCGATCGATCAACAGCCGGGACATCGATGAGAGTCGCTTTGATTTACCGGCTGATAAAGCAGACCTTCGACGTGATCGCGCAGCTGAATAGCGCTATGGGTTGGCCGGGGCCCACCGCGCCCTCAGTACCTGGTGATCCGCGATCCTCACCTCTGCGAGGTCGTCGCGCGCCAACTGGCCGACGGTGCGCCGCTGACGGCGATCGCTTACTCCCGTCCGAGCGCACTGTCCGGCGGACGCCGGGTGATCGAAGTCATCCTGCACTTCAAGAC
>JADJDT010000033.1 GCA_016702545.1 Pseudomonadota bacterium
CGCGATCGTCCTGATCGGCTCCCTGCTCCCGGGTGCAGGACCCACGCGGCCGGTCGCGCCTTGCCCGCGCCACCGGCCCACCCGACGTTCTCGAACTCGCGCACGCGTGCAGACGACGCGCCTGACCACGGTGCCGCGGCTGGCGAGCGCGGCGCGTCGGACTCGTGGGGTCCACCCGCAAAGACAGACGGCGGCGCTCGGGCGAGTGGTCGCCACGGGGAAAAGGCCTGGGCCGCAGGCCGGGCCAACGGTACTACCCGATGCTGGTCGGTGGAACGTTGGTGGTGGTCCGCGACCCCCCAGATCCCGCCGCGATTCGGACCTACGGCGACCTCGTTGGCCAGAGCTTCGTCATCGCTGCCGGCTCCCGCGCCGGCACCGTTTGCGTCGGTCTCGAGCGTGACGAGAAGGGTCGCAGGGGCCCGAACCAGCTATCGCTGGTCTTCGAGCCCGGCGTCCACGGAGACATCAAGGTGACCGAGCATCTCGCGCCGCTGAAGAAGAGGGCCGGGCGATCCCGCGTTGCGGGACTGCTACGCCAATACGCGCTCTTTCGCGGCGTGGAGGAGCACTAGTGCCCGCGCCCGCCGCAACGGCGCCTCCGAGCCCCCTGCAGCGGGTCTTCGGCTTCGCCGGGCTGGCGGCGCAGCCGGTGCGGGCGATGATCGAGGTCACGCACCGCTGCCATCTCTCGTGCTCGCACTGCTACCTGCATGACCACCACCGCTGGGACAGCCGCCCGGACGAGCTGAGCACGGCCGAGCTGCTGAGCCTGGTCGAGCAGCTGCATGCAGCGGGCTGCCTCTTCCTTTCCTTCACCGGTGGTGAGGTCTTCCTGCGCCCCGACCTGTGGACGGTGCTGACGCGCGCCCGCGAGCTGGGCCTGGCGATCTCGCTGCTGACCACGGGCACGCTGCTCAGCCCGCGCCTCGTCACGCGGCTGGCCGAGCTCCAGCCCTGGCGCGTCGAGCTCTCGCTCTACAGCCTCGATCCGCAGGTCCACGACGGCATCACGCAGCGCGCCGGCTCCCACCGCCGCACGCGGCTGGCCCTCGATCGCCTGCGCGCGGCCGGCATCCCGGTGCTGATCAAGTGCCCCGTGATGGCGGCGAACTTCGAGAGCTACGAGGGGCTGCGCGATCTCGCCGCCGAGCTGGGGGTCCCCTTCGTCGCCGACCTGACCCTGACGCCGCGCCACGATGGCGCGCTGGAGCCGACGCAGCAGCGGCTGAGCCAGGAGCAAATCGTCCGCTTCTACGCGCGCAGCGAGCTGCGACGCTTCGGCACCGCCGCGCCGGAGCTGCCGCGCGCCGATGCGCCGATCTGCGCGATCGGGCGCCGGAGCTGTCTGATTGGCCCCTACGGCGATGTCTACGCCTGCGGCAGCCTGCGGACGCCGGTCGGCAACGTGCGGCAGCAGCCCTTCGCGAGCATCTGGCGCGACTCGCCCCTGCTCACGCGCCTGCGCGGCCTGACCGCCGGCGACCTGACGCACTGCAGCGGCTGCGAGAAGTTCGGCTACTGCAACCGCTGCGCGGCGCTGGCGCTGGACGAGCACGGCGAGCTGCTGGGACCCTCCGCCTGGGCCTGCCGGGTCGCCGCCGCCAAGGAGCAGGCCTCGGGCCTGGTACCGACGCCCTCGGCGGCCCAGCGCCAGGGCTGGCCCAGCGCCGGCACGGCGGCCCGCGAGTGCTGCGGCGGTGGGGCCTGCGCCTCAGCGGACTCGACGCCGGCCGAGCACCACCCCTGTGGGTGCGGCGATTGACGGGGCCCGTGCCCCGCGGCTAGGGTCGCGCCCGCGCTGCTCGGCGGCGCCCCAGCCACAGCGATCAACGGAAGCCGCAGATCAACGGAAGCCACAGATGAGCGCGTCCGCATCCCAGGGCAATGCCCATCCTCTGACCTATCGCGCCGCGGGCGTGGATATCGACGCCGCCGACGAGCTGATTCGCCGCATCGGGCGCCTGGCGCGCACGACGCACGGCGGGCAGGTCGTGGCGGGGATCGGTGGCTTCGCCAGCCTCGTCGCGTTGCCGGGCGGGCAGGGGCCGCTCCTGGTCACCAGCTGCGACGGCGTGGGCACCAAGCTCAAGGTCGCCTTCGCCACCGGGCGCCACGACACGGTGGGCATCGATCTGGTGGCGATGAACGTCAACGACCTGCTCTGCTGCGGCGCCACACCGCTCTGCTTCCTCGACTACCTGGCGATGGGTCGCCTGGACGTCGAGGTCGGCGAGGCGCTGATCCGCGGTATCACCGAGGGCTGCCGCCAGGGCGGCTGTGCCCTGGTGGGCGGCGAGACCGCCGAGCTGCCGGGCCTCTACGCGCCGGGTGAGTACGATCTGGCCGGCTTCGTCGTCGGCACGGTGACGCGCGAGGCGCTGATCGACGGCCACAGCGTGCGCGCCGGCGACGCCGTGATCGGGCTGCCCTCGACCGGGCTGCACTCCAACGGCTATTCGCTCGCGCGGCGCGCCCTGGTCGACGATCAGACCGATTGGCAGGCCCTCGTGCCCGAGCTCGGGCGCAGCCTCGCCGACGAGCTGATGACGCCGACGCGCATCTACGTCGAGGCGCTGCGGCAGCTGCGCGCGGCCGTCGAGCTGCGCGCGGTCGCCCACATCACCGGCGGCGGGCTGATCGACAATCCGCCGCGCGTCATTCCGGCCACGCTCGCCTGGCGGCTCGAGCTCGCCCGCTGGACGGTTCCGCCGGTGATGCGGCTGATCGCCGAGCGCGGGCGCGTCGCGCCCGAGGAGATGTGGCGCACCTTCAACATGGGCCTGGGCATGCTCGTGGTGGTGCCCGCGGACCAGGCTGACGCGGCGGTCGCGGCCGGCGCCGCGGTCGGCGCACGGGTCGTCGGCGCGATCATCGAGCGCGGCGAGCGCGCGGTGGAGCTGATCGCGCCATGAGCGCACGCCCGCGCTTGCGCCTGGGCGTGCTGGTCTCCGGCAGCGGAACCAACCTGCAGGCGATCCTCGACGCCTCGCAGCGGCACGAGATCGACGTCGACGTGGCGCTGGTGATCAGCAATCGCGCGCAGGCCTACGCGCTCGAGCGCGCGCGCGCCGCCGGGGTGCCCGCGCGGGTGATCGGCGCGCGTGAGCACGCCAGCCGCGAGGCCTTCGAGCAGGCGTTGATCGACGCGCTGCGCGCCGAGGATGTCGAGTGGGTCGTGCTGGCGGGCTTCATGCGCCTGCTCTCGGGGCACTTCCTGCGCGCCTTTCCGCAGCGGGTGATCAACATCCACCCGTCGCTGCTGCCCGCCTTCCCCGGCCTCGAGGCCCAAGCGCAGGCCTTCGCCTACGGCGTCAAGCTGGCGGGCTGCACCGTGCATTTCGTCGACGAGGGCACCGACAGCGGCCCGATCATCGCGCAGGCCGCGGTGCCCGTGCTCGAGGACGACGACGCCGAGCGGCTGCAGCAGCGCATCCTGGCGCAGGAGCACCGGCTGCTGCCGGCCGTGTTGCAGCTCGCCGCCACCGACCGGCTACGCTGCGAGGGGCGGCAGGTCCGCGTGCTGGCGGCGACCGGCGCTGCCGCCGCGGCCCCGTCCGCGGCGCTGATCGCGCCCGCGGCACTGGCCGAGGTCCAGCGCGGCTGGACGCCGCGCGGCGCGGTTGACAAGCCCTAGGGGCGGCGCGTAAGTTGCGCCAACTTTGCGGGCGCTTGGTCGCGTTCGCGTCGGAAGTTGGCGTTCGCGCGGAGGGCCTGCGCGGGCGTCGAAAACGCGCACTCGCGCACGGGCTTCGTGCGGCGAGCCAGGGTCCCTCCGAGAGACCGAACGTCTCTCCGATAGACCGAGCATGGGGCGCCGCGCCCCGGGGAGCCTCCGTAGAGCACATGGTCGACGTAAGCAGACAGCAGATTGAAGAGAGCACGGGTGGGCCCGAGAGCTTCACGGTGCTCTTCGAAGAGAGCCAGCTCGCCAACGACTACAACGAGGGCGAGATCGTCCGCGGTCGCGTGATCCACGTCAGCAAGGAGTGCGTGGTCGTCGACATCGGCTTCAAGTCCGAGGGCCAGATCCCGCTCGACGAGTTCGTCGGCACCGACGGCAAGATCCACGTCGCCAGCGGCGACGAGGTGGACGTGCTGCTCGAGAGCCGCGAAGACGACGACGGGCTGATCGTCCTCAGCAAGGAAAAGGCCGACAAGCTCAAGGTCTGGGACGAGATCAGCGCCGCCTGCGAGCGCGACGAGCTGATCGAGGGCACGATCACCGCGCGCGTCAAGGGCGGGCTCGCGGTGGCGATTCGTGGCGGCGTCAAGGCCTTCCTGCCCGGCTCCCAGGTAGACCTGCGGCCGGTGCGCAACCTCGACTCGTTCCTCGGCCAGACCCATAAGTTCAAGGTCATCAAGTTCAACAAGAAGCGCGGCAACATCGTCCTCAGCCGGCGGGCGCTGCTCGAGCGCGAGCGCGCCGAGCTCAAGGAAGCGACGCTGGGCAACCTCGAGGAGGGGAAGATCGTCGACGGCGTGGTCAAGAACCTCACCGAGTACGGCGCCTTCGTGGACCTGGGCGGCATCGACGGTTTGCTGCACATCACCGATATGTCGTGGGGCCGCGTCAACCACCCCTCCGAGCTGTTCAAGGTCGGCGACCGCGTGCGCGTCAAGGTCCTCAAGTACAACTCGGACACCGAGCGCGTTTCGCTCGGCCTGAAGCAGATCAGCGAGGATCCCTGGACGCACGTCGAGGAGCGCTTCCCGATCGGCGCGCAGGTGCGCGGCAAGGTCGTCAGCCTCAAGGACTACGGCGCGTTCGTCGAGCTGGAGCAGGGCATCGAGGGGCTGATCCACGTCTCCGAGATGAGCTGGACCCGCCGCGTCAAGCACCCGTCGAAGGTGGTGTCGATCGGCGACGAGATCGAGGCGGTGGTCCTCGACGTGGATGCGAAGAACAGCCGCATCAGCCTCGGCATGAAGCAGCTCGAGCCCAATCCCTACGAGACGCTGACCGAGAAGTACCCGCTGGGCTCGATCGTCAACGGCATCGTGCGCAACATCGCCGACTTCGGCATCTTCCTCGAGATCGAGGAGGGCATCGACGGACTGGTGCACATCTCCGATCTGTCCTGGACCCAGCGCATCAAGCACCCCTCCGAGCTCTATCAGAAGGGCGACGAGGTCGAGGCCGTCGTGCTCAACATCGACATGGAGGGTGACAAGCCGAAGATCTCGCTCGGCATCAAGCAGGTCATCCCGGATCCGTGGGATCGGATTCCGCACGACTACCCGATGGGCAAGGTCCTCGAGGTCGTGGCCAAGAAGGTCGTCGAGTTCGGCTGCTTCGTCGAGCTCGAGCGCGGCATCGAGGGGCTGATCCACGTCTCGGAGTTCGCCGACGACCGCGTCGACGATCCCCGCAAGCTGGTCAACCCAGGGGACAAGCTGCGCGCCGAGATCATCACCGTAGACGTCGACGACCGCCGCATCGCGCTGAGCCTCAAGGCGGCCACGCGTCGCGACGAGCTGGCCGACGTCCAGGGCTTCGCGCCCGGCGGCGAGCGCGCCACGCTGGCCGATGTGTTCAAGAGCAAGCTGGCCAACATCAAGCTGGCCGGCGGCCAGGGCGACGACGCCGACGGCGAGGGCGACGACAGCGAGCTCGAGCGCTAGACCGAGCCGCTGGAGCGCCAGGGCAACTGCCATCCCGCTGTGACGAGCACCCAACGACCTGAGCCACCACCCGAGCCCGTCGCGCGTCCCGAGATCGAGCTCGAGACGCGCGGCGAGACGCGGGCCGAGACCTTCTGGGGCTGGCTGCGCAGCACCGCCCGCCTCTGGGGTTTCTTCCTCTTCGTCCTGGTCGCGATCGTTGTCTTTCGCCAGGTCATCCTGCCCTTCGTGATCGGCCTCGTGCTGACCTACATGCTGGCCCCGCTGCTACGGGTCTTGTGCGCCACCCGCGTGGCCGGTCGCCAGCTCCCGCGAGCAATCTGGCTGCTGGCCGTCTACAGCGTGCTGGTCGGGCTGCTGGGGCTCTTCTTCGTCGTCTTCGTGCCGCGCCTGGGCACCGATCTCAAGCGCATCGTGCGCGAGGCCCCGCAGCTCACCCGCAAGCTGCAGCGGAGTTGGCTCCCGCCCTTGGAGCGCTGGCTGGCCACCACCCTGGGCGAGGTGGACGAAACGCCGCCGCTCGCGACCCCGTCGCCGGCCGCGGCCGAGGCCCACGGGGCGCTGCGCCTGCGCCACCTCGCCGACGGGAGCACCGCCGTCGATACGCGGGGTCTGGAGCTCGAGCTGGTGCGCCAGGGCGACCAGCGCTGGATCCTCCGCGGGCCCTCCGCCTCAGCCTCGGGCCAACGCGCGGCGCCGCAAGGCGCCGTACGACGCCATTTAAGCGAGCTCGTCAGCTCGTCGGAGACCTCCGTCGAGCAGCTGCTCGGCTGGGTGCAGCAGGCGCTCGTGGGGCTGTTGCACGCGATCTCGGGCTTCATCCTGGTCTTGATGATCAGCGCCTTCCTGCTGCTCGACACCGACCGCATCCTGCAGGCGCTGCGCAACCTGGTGCCGCGGGTCTACCACCGCGACTTCGACCAGGTGGTCTCCGAGATCGATCGCGCGCTGAGCGGGGCGATTCGCGGGCAGCTGGTCATTTGTCTGGTCAACGCGCTGCTGACCGGCCTCGGGCTGGCCCTGATCTCCGTCAAATACACCGTGCTGCTCGCGCTGCTGGCGGGGCTGATGAGCCTGATCCCGATCTTCGGCTCGATCCTGTCGACGATCCCGATCGTGGTCGTAGCGCTGGTCTCCGGCAGCGAGGGCCTCGATCTGACGCGCGGCCTGCTGGCCTTCGCGTGGATCGTCGGCATCCACCTGGTCGAGGCCAACGTGCTCAACCCGAAGATCCTCGGCTCGGCCACCCGCCTGCACCCGGTGCTGGTGATCTTCGCCGTGGTGGCGGGACAGAACACCGGCGGCGCGGCCGGCGCACTGCTGGCGGTCCCGATCGTGTCGGCCGGACAAGCGCTCTTCATCTATCTCCGCGCACGTACGCGGAGCGACGACCGCAAACCGCTGCCAGAGGCCTCCGCGCCCTGATTGCCGCTACTCGGCCGAGCGGCGGGCGGCCCCGCCGTCGCGAGCGGCTGCAGCGCGGACCGCCGCGCCTGGCGGCAGCCGTCGCAGCCGCGTGATCGGCCAGCGCTGGGTCGAGCGGTTGCGGCTGTCGTAGAACTCGATCGCCGTCACGCTCGCCACGAAGGGCAGCCGCACGGTGGTGCGCGCGCGCACGGCGCTGGCGAGGGCGCGGTCCAGCCGGTGCTCGGCGTCGGTCGCGTCGCCGCCCTGCGCGCCGCCGCCGCTCAGGGTCAAGGCGCAGCTGAAACCGATCACGTCGAGCAGCTCGCGGCCGGCGAAGATCCGCAGCTCGAAGGGACCGCGATAGCGCGGGAGCAGCGCCGGCCGGGGCAGCCGCCCCTCCCGCAGCGACACGGGGCGCAGCAGCCCGCCCTCGACCACCAGCTCGAGGTCGAGATACCCCTCGGTGACCAGCGGTCGGAGCACGTGGCGCCCCCCCGGCCGGGTCGAAGGCAGCAGCACCGCGCCCTCATCCGCCCGTGCTGCCTTCGACCCGACCGCGGCGAGGCCGCAACTGGCCACCGCCAGCAGCAGGCTGACACGGGAAGGGGACGAGCGCAGCCGCATGTGCCCTGTCTAGCACACTCCGCGGCGCCCGCTGAGCGCTCCCGGGTGCTATAGTGCCGCGCCTCGCCTGCTCACGATTTGCGTGGCCGATCTGGGAGGACCGATGCCCCGTTCGCGGTGGACGATGATGATCGCGTGCTGCGGCGCGCTGCTCTTGGCGGCGCTGCACCCTGGCTGCGGTGATGGCGACCCGGCAAGCATCCCCGATGCTCGCCGTCTGGACAGCGCGGGCGCGCGGCGCGATGGCGGGCCGTCGGACGCGAGGATCGGCGCGTACTGCGATCCGGCGGTGATCGGTCGCGTGTGTCGCAACGATGAGCAATGCGGCAAGCAAGGCCTTTGTCTGCAACTCGACGACGCGACGGGGGTCTGCACCTGTGGCTGCCGCCCCGACAACCCTTTGACGCTGGCGATCGAGGACGACTGCCCGACCCCGCAGCGCCACGTCTGCGCCAGCGTCGAGCTCGCGGGGCAGGGGACCGCCGCCAGCACGCTCAACCTCTGCATGCAGCAATGCGAGCCTCGTCTCGGCGCCAACGATTGCGCCGCCCCGCTCTCGTGCCAGCCGGCCTCGGTGCTGCAGACCCCGCGCAATGTCGCCATCTGCCTGTCACTGGGCTGCAGCGGCGATCGAGACTGTCTGGTCACCACGGCCGAGGCCTGCCAGGTAGCTGCCCCGGCCTGTGCGTCGGGAGGCGAGTGTCTCGCCGATCGCGCGGGTAGCAGCACGGGGCTGTGCGTACGCGCGGGTCGCTGTGATCGCGCGTCGGGCCTTTGCGCGCCGCGCCAGGCCGCCGGCTCGTTCACCGCGGCGGCACAGGTCGGCGATCCCTGTCGCTCCGACCTCGAATGTGGCGCCAGCATGTTCTGCGCGCTCGAGGTCGATCTCGCCACGCAGCTCAAGGCCGGCGGTGCGACCTGCGCGCGGGGGAGCGAGTGTTGTAGTGGGCAGTGCCTCCCCACCGGCCGCTGCGCCGCGGGCCCTTGCGGCATCCTCGGCCGCAACGGCTACTGCACGATCGAGGGCTGCGCCTTCCCGTCGCTCAGCGCCTACGCCTGTCCCACGGGGTCGACCTGCAACGGCCTCTATCCGGCAGGCTGGTGCCAGCGCAGCTGCGATCCGCGCGAGGCGGGGGGGTGCCGCGGCGTGACGGCCGATCGCTACGGCGACTTCGAGTGCCGCGCCTGGAACCGCGTTGCCCTGGCCAACGGCCGCCCGGTCACCAGCGCGCCGGTCTGTGACTTTGGTCTGCGCTTCAGCTGCGCGGCGATCACCGAGCTCGGCTTCGGCTGCGACCGGCTCGGCCTGCCCGGCAATCCGACGGCGATGGTCTGCCGCGATCTGGACGGGGAAGCGACGGCAGAGCCGGCCGCCGCGGCGGGCTACTGCTTCGACACCACACCGTCGGGGCCACCGCTGTGAGGAGCGCCGGCGTGTGGCCGATGGTGATCCGAGCGCCCGCGTGCGCGCTCCGCCTGGGGTGGAAGACGGTGGCCTGCCTGCTGCTCGCGGCCTGCGCGGCCACACCGAGCGCCGCACCGCCGGTCGACGCGGGAGTCCGACTGGACGCGGTCCGGTTGCCGGATCTGGCGCTGGGCGACAGCGCACTCTCGGGCGTCGTCGGCAGCGCTTGCGGAGGCGACGCTGGCGTCTGTCCGCGGCAGGCGCTCTGCCTGCGCATCGTCGGCTCCGAGAGCAGGATCTGTGGTTTGCCCGGCTGCACCCGCGAGGACGTGACGACGGCGCGCCGCGAGGACAACTGTCCGACCCAGACCGCCTGCACCGTCCTCGAGGCCGGCCAGACCACGCTGTCCACGACCGCTTGCCTGCCGGTCTGCGCGCCCGCGGGGGGCGCTCCGTGCCCCCTGCCGACCCTGAGCTGCGATCCGCTCTCGGCGCTGCGCACGGGCACCAGCGCCGTCTGCGATACCGCCCGGTGCGCCGCGGACGCCGACTGCGGTGACCGTAATCCGGCCACGCCGGACGTGCGCTGCGACGCCGACGCCGGCGTCTGCCGCAACCTCGGGCGCATCGCCGCGGCGGTGGGGTCCCCTTGCCAGGCTAGCGGCGACTGCGGCCCCGGGCAGCATTGCCTGACCCGCTGGCTGCCAGCCCCGGCCGCCGGATCGGACGTGCCCGGGGGCTACTGCACGGTGGTCGGCTGCCGCTGGGGGGGCAGCTGGAGCTGCCCGGCCGGTAGCGCCTGTTTCGGTCTCGGCAGCGGGGGCAGCGGCCTCAGCGTTTGTTTGGCCGGCGGTTGCGATCCCCGCGCGGACCCCGCGGGCGACGGCTGTCGCGACAACACGCCCGCTCAACCCTACGTCTGTTTCCCGATCGGCGCGCGTAGCGCGTGCTGGCTCGATCCGGCGGCGACACAGGTCGCGAGCCCTTAGGAGTTGCCCATCGGCCGCAGCGGCCGACCCTGGTGGATGAAGCGGATGCTCGTTCGCAAGGCCTGCGTGTGGGCGTACGATGCGCAGGTGCGCTGGGAACGAGGTCGGTTTGGTCTTGGTGCCCCGAGCCCGTTTAGGAGTTGGACCCGGAGCCCTGCGAGCACCCGGGATTGCGTCGATCGGCCGCGAGGCCGTGGAGCGCGGATAATAGAATTCGATGACGAGGGCTCCTCCCGGCGCCGCTGACAGGAGGAAGTCCCATGCAAGTGCTCTACCCCCGCTGCGCCGGGCTCGACGTGCACAAGGACACGGTCGTCGCCTGCGTCCGATGCGTCACCGCCTCGAAGGCACACGAGGTGAGGACGTTCCGGAACCACCACGCGCGAGCTGCTGGAGCTGTCGGACTGGCTGGAGTCCTTCGGCTGCACGCACGTCGCGATGGAGCCACCGGCGTCTACTGGAAGCCGGTCTGGCACCTGCTCGAGGCTCAGTTTGAGCTCGTGCTGGCCAACGCGCAGCACATCCGCAACGTGCCTGGCCGCAAGACAGACGTGAACGACGCGATGTGGGTCGCCGACCTGCTTGCGCACGGCCTCATCCGCAACAGCTTCGTCCCGCCCGCGCAGATCCAGGAGCTGCGGGACCTGACCCGCACCCGCAAGCAGCTCGTGCGCGAGATCTCGCAGCACTCGTTGCGCATCCAGAAGGTGCTGGAGACCGCGAACATCAAGGTCGCCAGCGTCCTGTCCGACGTGCTGTGCCTGAGCGGCCGTGCAATGCTCGCGGCGATCATCGACGGCGAGGACGATCCCGAGCGACTCGCCGACCTCGCGAAGGGCAAAGCTCGCAAGAAACGCGCAGAGCTCATCGAGGCGCTGCGTGGCCACATGACGGCCCACCATCGCACGTTGCTCAAGCTGCACCTCGACCTTATTGCGGCGCTGGAGACGGCGCTCGAGCAGGTCGATGCTGCTGTGGGAAAAGCGCTGGCACCGATCTCCTACGCGGTCGATCTGCTCAAGACGATCCCGGGTATCAGTGACGTTGTGGCGCACGTCATCGTTGCCGGATCGGTGCCGACATGTCGCGCTTCCCCACGGCGGGGCACCTCGTCTCCTGGGCCGGCCTGTGCCCCAGGAACGACGAGAGCGCCGGCAAGCGACGTTCCACCAGGGTACGCAAGAGCGGCACCTGGCTCAAGACGACCCTCGTCACCGCAGCATGGGCCGCTGCCCGTAAGAAGGACTGCTACTTGCGCAGCCAGTTCCTGCGCCTCAAGGCCCGGCGCGGACCCAAGAAGGCCATCCTCGCCGTGGCCGCCTCCATCTTGACCGCCGCGTATTACATGCTCCGCGACGGCGTCGAGTACCGCGACCTCGGGCACGACCACTTCGACCGCCTGGATAAGACCAAGGTGATCAACCGCCTCGTGCGGCGCCTCGGCCAGCTCGGTTGCGAAGTGCAGATCAAGCATGCGGCGTGAAGCTTCATAATAGGCTGGCCGAAATTATCTTACCAACTTGAGCGGCCGATCCATCCCGCGCGTCTGCGTTGCTCGTCGGTTGCGTACAGGCAGTACGCGCCCTCCTCGCGCCTTGCCGCACGGGCGCCTCGACCGCCAACCTGGCAAGCTAATTTCCGCCAACCTCCTTAAAATGCTGTTAGCCACCACGCGCGCGCGGCCGGGCTTCAGGGTAGCGGCGCTTCGCGCTCGGCCGCCGCGGCATCGAGCGGCAGGGCTGGGGTGCCCGCATCCGCTGGTGCGTCCGGAGCCGATCGGTCGGCGGCGAGTTGCGGGTCGCTACCAAGCGGTGCGACCTCCACAGGGATCATCGACCCCGCGGCGCCCGCGTCCGGCGTGGGCCCCGGCGCCGACAGCGGCGCAGGGGTCGCCTCCGGCGCCGGACGCCCCACCGATCCCAGCGCCGATGCGAGCGCAGCCGATCGCGCGCCCGTCCGACCGGGCGTCGGCGCCGCCCCTCGTGGCGCCCGCGCTGCGGCCGCTGCGCGCGGCGCGGCGCTCAGCGCTGGGGCAGGCGCTGGGGGGGCCTCGACCTCGTCGGCCTCTTCGGCGTCCTCGGCGTCCCCGGCCTCGGCGGGCGACGGCGTGTAACGTGCGCTCGGGGGTGGCACGGCGTCCCGCGTCGCCGGCACGGCCACTGCCGGCAGGGTCGGGATCGAGGCCTGCCCCAGCGCACGGATGGTCAGCGCCCCCGCCGTAGCGCCGAGCGCTGCGGCCAGCACCAGGCTCCCGGCCCAGGTCGATCGACGCCCCCCCCAGGGTACCAGCGTGGCTGGCACGCCTCCTTCGCACCGCACGCCTCCCTCGCACTGGGGGCCGCCCGCCACAGCAGCCCGTGCCCCCACGATCGGCGGCGCCAGCGCCGAGGTGCTGCGGATCCCGCCGCGCCCGCCGGCCGCTGCCGCAGCGTCGCCCTCGAGCGCGAGCAGCGCCTCGTGCAACGCCGCCGCGGTCGGCCAGCGTTGCGCTCGGTCCTTGCGCAGGGCGCGCAACACCAACGCCTCCAGCTCAGCCGACAAATGAGGCGCCAGATCGCGCGGCCGCGGCGGGGGCTCCTGGAGCTGTTGCACCAACACCTCCAGGCCGTTCGGGTTGGGGAAGGGCAAGCGGCCCGTCAACATCAGGAAGAGGATCACTCCGAGGGCATAGAGATCGGCCCGGCCGTCGACGTCGGCGCCTGCGGCCTGCTCGGGCGCGAGGTAGTGGGGCGTGCCGAAGATCGCGCCGGTCTGCGTGAGCTGGCTCTGCTCGCCGTCGCAGGCCCCATCAGAGACTATTTTGGCGATGCCGAAGTCGACCACCTTGACGCAATCGCCGCCACTGCTGCGCCGCTGGAGCAGGATATTGGCCGGCTTGAGATCGCGGTGCACGACGTCGTGCTCGTGGGCCTCCACCAGCGCCGAAGCGATCTGCCGCGCGATCCCCAGCGCTCGTGGGACGGGCAGGGCGCCCTGCTGCTGACAGAGCTGCGCCAGACTCTCGCCGGCCACGTACTCCATCACGATGAAGGGCAACTGCTCGGCCGTCTCGCCGAGCGCGTGCACGACGACGATGTTCGGATGCGAGAGCCGGGCGGCGGCGCGAGCCTCGCGGTAGAAACGTCGCACCAGCGTCGGCGTCGCCAGTAGCTCCCGCCGCAGCACTTTGACCGCGACGTCGCGCTCCATGGTGCTCTGCCAGGCGCGAAAGACCGTGCCCATTGAGCCCGTGCCGCAGGGCTCGCGCAGCTCGATTTGCCCCGCCAGCACCGATCCGACGCGGGCGGCGGGCGCTTGCGCCAGCAGTGACGGCAGGGGCGTGCCGTCGCGCGGACAGAAGCTCAGGTCCTCGGCATACTCGCTGCCACAGCTCGCGCACGCCCGCACGCCGTCACCCAATCCTCAGCATGGCGTCCTCAGCATGGCGTCCTCAGCATGATCCGTCCTCGGCACGGCGTCCTCAGCGCGATCCGACCTCAGCGTGATCGCGGCGCCGCGAGCTCGCTGCCCTCCGGGTCGGGCGCCAGCAGGCCGAGGCTGAGCGCTCCGTCGCCGGGGGGCGCCGGGAAGGCCGCAATCGGCAGGGCCCGGCCGGCCGTCGTCCACAACGGGGTCACGCGCACGCCCCTTGGGCCCCGCCGCAAATACAGCCAACGCACGGCGTCCGGCCTCGCTCGGCCGTTGCGGGTGATCGAGACCTCGAAGGCGACCACGGCCGGCGCGGCCCTCGTCCCCGGGGGCAGGCCGGTCTTAGCATCGGCCAGCACGCGGCGCACGGCGACGCGCCAGTGTGGCCCCGTGAGGCCCGCGCCACCCCGTTCGGCGCTGCTCGAGGGCCCTGCGGCCGGCGCGAGCTCCGGCGCCCGCCGGCTGCCGATCCAGAGACCTGCGCCCGCGCCAAGGAGCGCGGCCGTCACCACCAACCCCGTCCCGCGCCAGCGCCAGGGGGCTCGCAGGCCGCGGCGGTCGGCAGCCCTGCTCGTGGGCCACCCGCGCCCGCCCCCCACGGAGGACGGCGGCGGCGGCCCGCCCGGCGCCTCCAGCAGCAGCGTGGGGGCCTGGGGATCGGGATGGGCCAGCGCCCAGTCCGTCGAGGCCGCGCGCGGTAGCTCGCCTCCCCGATCGGGCGCCACCAGTGGCGCGGCAGCGGCCGTCGTGGCGGCCGCTGCCGCGCTCGGCTGATGGGCCGCCAGCGCCTGCACCAGCCGGCCGAGGTCCTCAGCGCCATAGTGCGGGGCCTCGTCGCGCTGCACCTGCTCGAGCGCCGCGGCCAGCACCGCGCCGTCGGCCTGCCGGCGCTCGGGATCACGGTCGAGGGCCTCGGTCAGGAGCTCCGTCAGGGCCGGCGGACAGTCGGGCAAGGCCTCGCGCGGCTGCGGCAGCGCTGCGCTGGCCACCTGTCGCAGAATCTGCTCGGCGCTGTTGCCTGGAAAGAGCGGGCGCCCGGCGAGCATCTCGAAGAGCACGACGGCCGCGGAAAAGACGTCGTTGGGCGATGCCGAAGTCGGTGACCTTGACGGTGCCATCTCGGGCCACCAGCACGTTCTGCGGACTGATATCGCGATGCACCACCGGCGCGGGCTGCTCGCCCACGCGCCGCCGGTGGGCTGCCCCGAGCCCACGCGCCATCGCCACCGCGATCATCAGCGCCGCAGGGAGCGGCAGGGGCAGCGCCCGCCGCGCACAAGCGGCCAGCAGCGCCGCCAGGTCCGCCCCGTCGATGAACTCCATCACCAGGTAGTGCTCGCCGCCGAGCTCGCCATGCTCCAGTACACGGACGATGTTGGGGTGATCGAGCGTGCGGGCGATCTGCGCCTCGCTGACGAAACGCGCGATGAAGTCCGCGTCCGCGGCCAGCTCCGGCAGGACGCGTTTGATCGCGACGGGCGGGGCGTCGGGACCGGCCTCGCGCCGCGCGGCGCGATATACCTGGCCCATGCCCCCGCTGGCCAGCCGGTCGAGCAGCGTGTAGTCGCCAAAGATCCGCGGCAGCGCGCCGCAGTCGATGTCCCCGGGACCGTCGCCGCGCCCGACGGCGGTCGTGCTGGCCGAAGGCTCGGCGCTAGCGGCCCGCTCGGCGCCAGCGGTGCCGAGCGACGGGGCAGCGTCAGGCGGGGCGCTCATCGCCGGCGGAGGCTCAGCGCGACACGCTGCGCCCACCCGGGCCGCGCGCTGGCGCCGGGCGGCCGGCCTTGACCACCTGTCGCTCGATCTTCGCCCGGGCGCCGGCATCCAGCTCCGCCAGCCGTGGCTCCAGTTCGCGCTGCAGCCGCTTGGCCCCGTCCTCCGAGCCGGCGCAGCCCGGGACCAGCGCAGCGACCCATTTGGGGAGCTCGCCGGCGGGTACGCCCTGCAGCACGCGAATCGCCGCCGGCAGCAGCTTGCCGCGATAGTTCGGCCCCTGGGCACAGAGGGCGGCCAGCACCTTGAGCGCGCCGAGCCCCAGTGGGCCGCCCGCCCGCGCGCGTGCGAGCAACGGATCGCGCTCGGCGAAGATCGTGGCGGGATCCGCCGAGACGACCACGGCGAGGCCCTCGAAGCCGATCTTGGCCAGCTTCGCCGTCGGATGACGACTGGTCTCGATCAGATCCTTGATGAAGTCGGCCCCCAGGTCCGGGCGCTGCTCGGCCACCGCCACGAGCAAGCGCGCCGCGGCGAGGCGGGCCTGGGGCAGCCCGCTGCGCAGGCACTCCGAGACGGTGTGGAGCAGCGCCGGGGTGCGCCGGCAGCGCTCTACCAAGTCGGCTGCCGGCACGCCATCGCCACTCGCGGCCAGCTCGTCGAGAATCGTACCGTTCACGCTGCACCCCCAGCCGAACCCCGCCGCCCGCAGAGTAGCCCAGCTGCACCCGCGGGCCAAGGGTGCCTGGGCGCGCCTCAGCGACGCCGCAGCCGGCGATAGCCCAGCTCGATCGCGTAGGCCGTCGCGGCCAGGCCGAAGAGGCCTCCCACGGTCCAGTGGTTGATCTCCAGGCCCAGCAGGCGCCAAAAGGGCGCCGCGCTGTGCAAAGCCAAGACCACTGCCAGACCCGCCGCGATCGACGCCGGCCAGCGGCGGCCGCCCGGCGCCGCTGGGGCCTCGAGCTGCTGCGCCAGGCCATGCGTGCCCCAAAGCAGCGCCATCAATCCCCAAGCGACGCTGCCGCTGGCGATCGCCACGCGCGGCAGGTCGATCGTCGGTGGTAGAGCGCCCTCGAGGCGGGTCGTCACGCGTAACGCCAGGCGCCCGCCGGCCGCCCCGCAGGCGAGCGCCAACGCGACCCAACAGCTCCAGGACCCTGGATCCCAACGCTGCAGCGCCAGCGCCAGCCCCAGCGCCGCCGCGAGCCCTAGAGCGGCACCGACCCCCCAAAGTGCGTAGACCCACCCCGGGCCGCGCAGGTAGCGCGCGAGGCGAGCGCCAGCAGCACACCCACGAGGCTGGCGACCAGTCCTGCCCAGAGCGCACCCGCGCCGCTGGGCCGTGGCGCGGCCTTCAAGCGCTGCCCGGGCAGTGCTCGATGTTGAGGCTCGGATCGACGCACACGCTCGTGTGATCGGCGATCGTCTCCCAGCCGGCGCCCGCGAAGGCGCGACCGCCGATGATCACGATCGACTTGAGGTGTGGATAGCTCAGCCGCCGCTCGTCGACATCGCGCCCGACGTTGAGGTACGCGCTGTGGCGCGCCAGCGCCAGCGGTAGACCGCGACGCGTCGCCAGCACGACCTTGCCGTTGGTCGCCAGGCAGCACAGCTCGGTGGCCGGTCCACCGTGGTCGCGCTGCAGCCGATCGAGGTAGGTGAGCGCCGAGCCCAGCGCCGCGCTGGCCTGCTGCGCTGGAAGCTGGTCATCATCGAGCCGGCCAGCGTCGTTGAGGAAGGCCAAGAACAGGTGGAAGAGGAGCTCGCCCGCGCTGGCGCCGTGGATGTTGCGGCGCATGAAATCGGGGATCGCGCGCAGCAGCTCGGGGAGCACCTCCTCGAGGCGCGGGATCGCCCCGATCTGGCAATAGGTCCAGTTGCGAAAGCGGAACGGCTGCGTGTTCTCCATCGTCCGCGGCTCGGCGGTCGGCCCCGCCACCTGGCCGATCACCAGATGGGTACGCAGGTGCGCCATGCGCGCGCAGAGGTCGAGCGGCTCCGCCCGCAGTCCTCGTGGCTGCTTGCGCAGCAGCGGCTCTCCTGCCTGGTAGTAGCTCCAACCCCAGCCGTGAGGGGCTCCGCCGTCGACCGTGAGGGCCTGGCGAAACGCCGCCTGCGCGGTGGTCGAAAGGCCGGCATCGTTGCATAGGAAGGCGAAGCAAATGCTCATCGAAGCCTCCTTCAGCGGCCTGCGGCGATCGGGAGCGCCAGCGCCAGGCGCCCGAGTTCTCAGTATAACGGCCTCGCGCGCGGGCGACCACGGCCGGCGTGCGCGCAGGGCGAGGAGTCCCCTGGCGCCGACCGCGCTGGATCTCGCGATCCCGGATCGCGCGATCCGGGATCACCTCGCGCTGGATCGCCGGACCCTTGACAACCGGCGGCCACCTTTGCTACCAAGCCGGAAATCATAAGCTTTACTGGATCGGCAACGAGATCATGCGGATCGCGTGTGAGAGCCCAACGTTCGGTGTGGATCGCGCGGCCGCGCCGGGGCGCCCGGCTGGGTGGCGTGCCGTGGTCGCACCGGTCGCGATCGGGCTGCTGGCGATCGCCGTCGGCGCTTGCGCCTCGCAGCCGACCCGCAACCCCTCACTCTCGCAGGCCCACCTCCGACTCGGTGCCGACTACTTCGGCAAGCGCGCCCCGCAGGCGGCGAAGTCCGAGCTGCTGCGGGCCATCCACTACGACGACGAGAACCAAGAGGCTCACTATCTGCTGGGCGTGATCTTCCTCACCGAGGGCATCTACGCGCTGAACTACGGCCAGCAGGGGCGCTGCCTGACGGGCATGGCCGCCACCGAGCAGAGCCAGGCCGCCGACGAGGCCTTTCAGTTGGCAGGCAAGTACCTGCTGCGCAGCGTGGCGTTGGCCCGGCGGGACGAGCGGACGGACTCCGAGGCGCTCAACGCTCTGGCCAACGTCGAGTTGCACTTCAAGCGCTACGCCGAGGCCATCCGGCTGTGCGGCGAGGCGCTGGACAACGTGCTCTTCGCCGGTCAGCACCTCGCGCTGGCCAACCGCGCCTGGGCCGAGTTCGAGGTCGGCAATCTGCCGCGCGCCGCTCGTGACTTGCGCCAGGCGCTCTTTCACCGCTCGGCGTTTTGCCTGGGCCACTTTCGCCTCGGGCGCGTCTACCTGGCGCAGCAACGTTGGTCCGAGGCGATCGAGGAGCTGAAGCAGGCGGCAGGCGATGCCACCTGCTCGATTCAGGAGGCGTCGTTCTACCTCGGTCAGGCCTACGCGAAGCAGGGCAGTCTCGCGCAGGCGCGCGAGCAATTCGCGCAGTGCGTGGCGAGCGATCCGAAGAGCTGCGTTTCGTTCGAGTGTCGGCGTCACGCGCGGACGCTCTGAGTGGCTGATCGATCAAACCGTGACCCCGGGCGTGGCTCCGCGCGCCGGAACGCGGTCCGAGTGCAGTGCGGCACGAGGTATTCGGAGAACATGCACGCAGAAGTCGGCATTCAGGCTAGAACCGAGCTGGGCGGCTATTTGCGCGCCGAGCGTGAGCTGCAGCGGATCCCACTGTCGGAGATCGCCGACGCCACGAAGGTCCCGCTGCGCGCGCTGGAGGCCCTCGAGGCTGGTCGCTGGGAGAGTCTGCCAGCGACGATCTTCGTGCGCGGCTTCGTGCGAGCCTATGCGCGGCACCTCGGCATCGCCGAGCAGGCCGCCCAGCGCTTCAACGACACCCTCGCTCTGGTGCAGCGACAGGAACAGCAGCGCGTCGATCCCCCGGTCGCGCTACCCGCTGCCACGCGGGACCTACCGCACCGCTTGGGGTTCGCGCTCTTCGTCATCCTGCTGTTGATCATCGCGACGATCACCTTCTCCGTGCTGTGGGGCGGCGGACCGGAGGCCTCGCCCCGCGCCGCGTGCGATCGTCCCGCAGGCGATGCTGCAGCGCGTGAGGCTTCGGGACGCGCTGCTTCGCGAGAGGCGCCGCAGTCCCAGCGGCACGGCGTCGGCTGAGCCCGCGCGCCGCACGCCCCGAGCCCCTCGATGACCCTCCCCACCGCCGTGACCACCGCGGCGCTGGTCTCCCGGTCGGTCGACTATGGCGAAGCCGATCGCGTCCTGACCTTGCTCACGCGCGACGTGGGCAAGGTCGCGGCCCTCGCGCGCGGCGCGCGGCGCAGCCGGCGGCGCTTCGGCGCGGCGCTCGACCTCTTCGTCGTCGGCCGCGCCGCGCTGAGACTGGGCCGCGACGGCCGCCTGGCCACCCTCGAGCGCTTCGACCCGACGGACGACTACGGCACGAGCATCGCGCGCGACGTGATCAAGCTCGCCCACGGCAGCTACCTGCTCGAGCTGGCGCGCGAACTGTGGCCGGCCGACCAACGGGAGCCCGAGCTGTTCGCGCTGGTCGTGGACGGGCTCGCGACCCTGGCGTCGCAACGACCGTCCGCCGGGCTGCTGCGCGCCTTCGAGCTGCAGGTCCTGCGCGCGGTGGGGTTGGTGCCGTGCCTCGATCGTTGCGTGCGCTGCGGCGCAGCCGCCGGCAACGCGGCGCTCAGCTTCTCCGTCGCCGAGGGCGGCGTGGTCTGCAGCCCCTGTGGGCCCACGGGCTGGTCGCTTTCGGGGGCGGCCCAGCAGGCGCTGCTGGCGCTGCGCGATCGACCCCTGATGGACGCTGCTGGCGGGGCCCCGGCGGGGGTGCAACGCGAGCTGCGCGACCTGATGCTGCTGGTCGTCCAGCACCACCTCGGTCGACGGCCACGAGCGCTGGACTTCCTGATCGAGCTCACGGAGGCCACCGCGCCCGGCCTCCCGCCGGCCGCGGCCGGCGCGACGACCCCACCCGTCGAGAGGGAGGCCTGAGGGGGACGCGTCGCGCGAGGCGTCACGCGGCGTTGACAGCGCGGATTGCGGAGTGATAAAGGTCCGCGACGCTGGCGCTCGAGGTGCCGGCCAAGACAGGCTTTTCGATCGCACTGAGCCGGACGCAAAAGCCGGCTCAGACGGAGGTCCGACGGAGGTCCGACGGAAGTCGGCCAGAAGAGAAGTCGGACAGAAGAGAAGTCGGACAGAAGAGTCGGACCGAAGAACGGAAGAATGCCGACGGAAGTCGGACAGCAGCAGGCTCGGAAGGAACCAGGCTCAGAAGGGCCCAAGAGGGCTCGGGGCGGCTCAATAGCTCGGGGCGCGATCTACGGCGTCCGGGAACTGATGGAGGACGGAATGAGCGACGCGAAGTACGTCTACGCCTTCGGCGCGGGCAAGGCCGACGGCAAGGCGGAGATGAAGAACCTGCTCGGCGGCAAGGGCGCCAACCTGGCGGAGATGACGAATCTCGGCATTCCGGTGCCCCCGGGCTTCACGATCACGACCGAGGTCTGCAACTACTACTACCAGCACGACCACAGCTACCCGCCGGCGCTCAAGGCGGCGGTCGAGACGGCGCTGCGCAGCGTCGAGCAGATCATGGGTCGCAAGTTCGGCGACAATCAGAATCCGCTGCTCTTCTCGGTGCGCTCGGGCGCGCGCAGCTCGATGCCCGGCATGATGGACACCGTGCTCAACCTCGGGCTCAACGACCAGACGGTCCAGGGGCTGATCAAGCAGACGCAGAACGAGCGCTTCGCCTATGACAGCTATCGCCGCTTCGTCAGCATGTACGGCGACGTGGTGCTCGGGCTGAAGCCCGAGGGCAAGCACGAGCAGGACCCCTTCGAGGTCATCCTCCACGCCAAGAAGCAGGAGCGCAAGGCTCAGTTCGACACCGACCTGACGGCGGCCGACCTCAAGGATCTCGTCGCGCGCTTCAAGGAAGCGATCCTCAAGCGCACCGGACACGCCTTCCCCGACAGCCCCGAGGAGCAGCTCTGGGGCGCCGTCGGTGCGGTGTTCCGCTCTTGGCACAACGACCGCGCCAACGAATACCGCCGCATGTACCGCATCCCCGAGGAGTGGGGGACGGCGGTCAACGTGCAAGCGATGGTCTTCGGCAACTCCGGCGACAACTCGGGCACCGGCGTGGCCTTCACGCGTGACCCGGCCACCGGTGAGAACCGGTTCTACGGCGAGTTCTTGATCAACGCGCAGGGCGAGGATGTCGTCGCCGGGACGCGCACGCCCGAGCCGATCGCCAAGCTCAACGACCTGATGCCCAAGGCCTACTCCGAGCTGGAGGCGATCTACAAGCGCCTCGAGCGCCACTACCGCGACATGCAGGACATGGAGTTCACGATCGAGGACGGCCGGCTGTGGATGCTGCAGACCCGCGTCGGCAAGCGCACGGGCTCGGCGGCGATCCGCATCGCGGTGGAGATGGTCGACGAGGGCATCATCGACAAGCGTGAGGCCGTCAAGCGCGTCGATCCCGACCAGCTCAATCAGCTGCTGCGTCCGATCTTCGATGGCGCCGACCGGACGGCCGCCGTCAAGGAGGGCCGGTTGTTGGCCAAGGGGCTCAACGCCGGTCCGGGTGCCGCCTCGGGACGCGTGGTTTTCTCCGCGCCTGACGCGGTCGACTGGGCCAAGCGCGGCGAGCGCGTGATCCTCGTGCGCATCGAGACCAGCCCCGAGGACATCGCGGGCATGAAGGCGGCCGAGGGCATCCTTACCGCCCAGGGCGGCATGACCTCGCACGCGGCCCTCGTCGCGCGCCAGATGGGCACCGTCTGCGTCGTCGGCTGCTCGGCCCTGCAGATCGACTACAACGCCGGCACGATGCAGGTCGGCGGCAAGACGGTCAAAGAGGGCGATTGGCTCTCGATCGACGGCTCGAGCGGCGAGGTGATGCAAGGCCAGCTCAAGACGATTCCCTCGGAGGTGCTGCAGGTCCTGCTGCTCAAGACCGCCAAGCCCGAGAGCTCGCCCAGCTACCAGCGCTACGACAAGCTGATGACCTGGGCCGACGAGCTGCGCACGATCCGCGTGCGCACCAACGCGGACCAGCCTGATCAAGCGGCCGAGGCGATCGCCTTCGGCGCCGAGGGTATCGGCCTCTGTCGCACGGAGCACATGTTCTTCGGCGGCGAGCGGATCAAGGCCTTCCGCAAGATGATCCTCTCCGACACGCTCGACGATCGCCGTCGGGCGCTCGAGCGGCTGCGGCCGATTCAGCGCGCCGACTTCGAGGGCATCTTCCGCGCGATGCAGGATCGCCCCGTGACCGTGCGCCTGCTCGATCCGCCGCTGCACGAGTTCCTGCCGCAGAAGGAGTCCGACATCCTCGAGCTCGCTCGTGAGATGGAGGTCTCACCGGAGAAGATTCGCGCCCGCGTCGCCTCGCTGCACGAGTTCAACCCGATGCTCGGCCACCGCGGTTGCCGGCTCGGCGTGAGCTATCCCGAGATCTACACGATGCAGGTCCAGGCGATCGTCGAGGCCGCCTGCGCCGTGAAGAAGTCCGGCATCAACGTCCGGGCCGAGATCATGATCCCGCTGGTCGGACATGCGCAGGAGATGCAGAGCATGCGTGAGCTGGCCCTGCGCGCGGCCGAGGGCGTGATCAACGAGACGCAGGTCCAGGTCGACTACATGATCGGCACGATGATCGAGCTGCCCAGGGCCTGCCTGGTGGCCGACAAGATCGCCGAGCACGCCGAGTTCTTCTCCTTCGGCACCAACGACCTGACGCAGACGACCTACGGCTTGTCGCGCGACGACGGCGGGCGCTTCCTGCCCGACTACCTCGACCGCGGCATCTACAAGATCGACCCCTTCGTTTCCATCGATCAGGAGGGCATGGGCCAGCTGATGCGGATGGGCCTGGAGAAGGGCCGAGCCCAGCGCAAGGGGCTCAAGGTCGGCATCTGCGGCGAGCACGGCGGCGAGCCGGCGTCGGTTCGTTTCTGTCATCGCATCGGGATGGACTACGTCAGCTGCTCCCCCTACCGCGTGCCGATCGCGCGCCTGGCCGCGGCGCAGGCGGCGCTGGGCGTCGAGTGATTCGGGCGCACGCCGCGCTGGCCCGCCTGCGGGTCGGCGCGGCCGGCGCCACGCTGTTCTGTGGCGCCTTGCTCGCGTTGGCCAGCGGTTGCGCCAGCGAGGAGCGCGGCACCCCACCGCCGCGCGATCAGCTCTACTTTCCGAGCGGGCTCTTGCTCGACTGGGGTCGTGACCCGTCGACTGGGCTCGTCGACCGGCGGCGTGTCCGGCTCTTCGTCACCAACGCCAACGCCGATCTTCGTTACAGCGGCGGGACCCTTACCGCCCTCGATCTCAGCCGCCTCCCGGACGATCTGAGCGCCACCGCTCAGGCCGTCGCCGGGCAGGCGCTGCGTTGCGCGCCCGATCCGATCGAGATCGATCGCTGGCAGTGTCCCGCCGAGCAATTCGTGGTGCCCTCGGCCACCCTGCGTCTGGGCGACTTCCCCGGCGAGTTGCGCCTCCACGAGCTCTCCAGCAGCCGACGGCTGCTCACCCCGGTGCGCGGGCAGAGCCAGCTCGGCTGGGCCGAGATCGTCGAGCTGGACGATGGCGGCGTGGACCTGCGTTGTCACGCTGGCGTCAGCGCCGGCTGCGGCGGCGTCGGTCTCGACGCTGATTGTCCGGTCTGGGACTGCGATGCGACCCATCGCGTCACGACCTCCGAGCGCACCGACGCGCGCATTCCACCCGAGCCCTTCGGCATCGAGGTCAATGCCGCGGTGGCCGTTTACCGCGCCGCGGATGGTACGCGGCGCACCTGTCGCGATGGTCTGGTGCCGGCGCCGTCCTGCAGCTGCCCGCCCGAGCAGGCCTGTGTCGCCGGACAAGCCAGCGCCTGCTGCGAACCGCCGCCCGCTGACCTGGCGCACATTTATCTGTCGCACCTGGAGGGGGGCGAGGTCTCCGTGCTCGCCTCCTCGCCCGAAGGCGTGCGCCTGCAGGACGAGCGCAGCGGCCTGTTCGGGGGCAGCACGCCCGTGGGCGGCGGCTACGGTGTGGTCAGCAGCCGACCGGGCGACCTCAGCGCGCGCGTGTGGGTCAGCAGCCGCTTCGACAACACGCTCTCGTCCTTCGTCGTGCGCGACGCCCGGCGCCTGATCGTGACCGAACGCCTAGCCCCCTCGGTCCTCGATCCCGGCAACGATCTGCGGGGTCTGGCCTTTGGCCCCGGCGGTCAGATGCTCTACGTGGCGAGCCAGCAGCCACCGGCGCTGCTCGCCCTGCAGATGACCGGGACGCCTGGCGCGGCCGAGAGCCGCACGAGCTTTGGCCAGGCGCTCTGGGTCACCGATCTCTGCGTCGGGCCATCGGCCGTGACGCTCGGGCCGCACCCCGCGAGCCTCGACGATCCGAGCCGACAGGTGGCCTATGTGACCTGCTTCGCGGAGGACGGCATCGCCGTGGTCGACCTGGCGCAGGGCGCGCTGCTGGGCCAGATCGCCACCGGCCGCGGACCGACCACCCTCGCCCTCGACGTCGGCAGCTTGCAGCCCTGTGGCACCGCCGCCGATTGCCCTGACGTGGACGCGCGCTGCGCAGGTCAGCGCTGCCTCCGCCAACACCCGCGCGCGTTCATCAGCAACTTCCTCGAGAATACCGTCGGCGTGATCGACCTCGATCCGCAGCACCCGGCCTTTGGCCGCATGGTGCTGCGCCTGGGCACGCGCCGCGATCTGGTGGGTGACCTATGAGGGCGTCGCGCTGCCGGCCAACCGCGCCCGGGCTGCTGCTGGGAACCTGTGGCGCGCTGCTGCTGGGGTCCTGTGGCAGCGATCCGGTGCGTACGACCACGCTCAACCTCGGTCGGCCGAGCGCGCTGGCGCTGGCCTGCATGGGGCGCGCGGGCGCCAGCGGGCTTCCGGCGGCCCAGCCGCTCGGGCAATGCGCGGCGCCGGCGAGCGCCACCACGGCGCCGGAATACTCGCTCTTTGGGTTGGTGGCCAACGGCAGTCGCGGCGACGTGGCGCTCTTCGTCGCCACGACCACCACCGAGCCGCTGCTGGACCTCGAGCCCAATGCCGGCTTCGGCTTCGTGCCGGTCGGGGCTCAGCCCACTGATCTGCAGACCACCACGGATGGCTGCCAAGCGGTCAGCGCCAACGAGGGCTCCTGCGACCTCGCCGTGCTCGACCTGCCCGCGCTGGTGCTGGCCGCCTGCCGATCGACGGTGCGCCGACCGGCCGAGCTGACGCGCGTCTGTCCGACGGCGGCGGTCGCGACGGGAGCCGTCGTGCGGCGCGTGCTTCCGCGCACCGCTGCAGGCCCCCTGCTGGCGCGGCCCCACGAGCTCCGCCTCGTCCCCGCGACGGCGACGGCAGCGAGCGGCGCCGCCACAGATCCGCAGGGCTGTGCGATCGACGGCGCGCGGCACGCCTACGTCACCTTCCCCGGCTGTGACCTCGTGGCTGAGATCGATCTGGCCACGGGTCGCGTGATCCAGGGCTTGGTGCTCACGCCGCGCGGCTTCGAGCTGACGAGCGAGCCGCGCTGCCCGCGCGAGTGCTCACCGCATGGTGAGGGGTTGGGCCCCATCGACGGCGGCAATGTCGATCGGGCGGACGGAGGGAGCGCCGGGGCAGGGGACAGCGCGATCGCGCCTGACGGGGCTCAGCGCGCCGACGCGGCGATCCGCGACGGTGGCACCATCGACGCGCGCCGCACCATCGACGCGCGCCCGGCCGCCGACGCGGGGCCTGCCGACGCGACGGCTCCGCCCTCGACGACGGGCACCACCAGCGTGCAGCCCACCGGCAGGGTGCGACCGACGGGGCTCGCCCTGACGGAGGACGGCCGGCGGTTGTTCGTCTCCGCGGCCGGCGCCAACTTCGTCAGCGTGGTCGACGTGGGCAGCGACGGTGGCTTCGGCGCGCCCCGCCGCATCGTGCTGGAGGGCGAGGGGGCGCGCACCACGCGGCTGCGCCTCAGCCCGCCGACCCGGCAGTTTGGTCGTTTCCTCTACGCGATCGCCGCTGATCACACCGTGCGCGCGATCTCCGTCGAGCGCGAGCGCGAGTGCGAGATGAACCTCGACCTCGCGCGCCTGGACGAGACCGTGCCCGCGGCGCAAGCGGGTTGCTTCGTCGCCGACGAGGGGCCGCCGCGGCGCGTCGGCGCCCTCGGCCCGGGCCTCGCGCTCGGACGGCTGGTGCCGCGGGATGTGGCCTTCGTGCAGGTGCCGCCGTCCACCAGCACCAGCGCGACGACCTCGACCCAGGTCACCGGCCCCCTCGCCACGCCGTTGATCGGCACCTTCGCCCTGGTGGCGTACTCCGACGGCAGCGTCGTCGTCCTCGATGTCGAGGACGACACCTACGTCGACGCCGCCGGCTCGCCGGTATCGCAACTGCACCTCCCGCACCGGCTGCGCAACGAGCAGCAGGGCCTGGCCGACATCGGCCCGTCGGCGCAGGTCGCGACGATCAGCGGCGCCGGGAGCGGCGGGGTGCCGGTGGTGGTCAACAGCCTCGGCGGCCAAGCGCTGGCCAATCAGGGCATCACCCTGCGCGCGCCGGGCGAGGCCCTGGCGACCGATTGGCGCCTGCTCTACGAGCCGACCCTGCTGACACGCATCTCGGGCCAGCTGGTGCTGCGCGGTGGGGAGCTGCTGCTCGACGACCGCGGCGTCGATCTGTGCGCGAGCGGCGTCCACGGCCGCCTCGAGGACCAGGGGCGGGTGCGGCAGCACGGCGATATCGTGGCGCTGAGCGGCTGCCGCAGCGCTGACGACTGCCCCGACGGCCAGCTCTGCCGCAAGCCCGTGGCGCAACAGACCGATACGGGGCTGTGCCTCGATCGCGACCGCCAGGATGAGCAGTTCCGGCAGTGCAGCCCGTGGCTGCGCGGGGCGCGCGAGTTCCTCGTGCGGCAGGCACGGGTCGGCGAGTTGGTGCTGGATCTGTTGCCCGTCGAGCGCCAGCCCGTGGTCAAGCAGGCCGAGCAGCCGGCCGGCGGCTGCCGCGACAACGCCGACTGCGAGCCCGACTACGCCTGCGCGCTCGAGGATCGCGCGCTGCCCACGCGCCCGGATCTGAGCCTGCTGCGCGGCGAGTGCTTCCGTGCCGGTTGCGCGCCCCAGGCGTCACCGCCGGTGGGCTGCGCCGAGGGCGAGCAATGCGCCACGCCGCTCAGCGGCGGGCCACCGATCTGCACCGTCGTCCCGGCGCCGATCGATCCCTTGCCCGGCGAAGCGGCTCGCGCCTGTACGGTCGATGCAGACTGCCGGCCGGCGGAGGAAGGCCTCGAGCGTTCGTGTCAACGCGCCAGCGACTGCCCGGACCCGGCCACCGAGTGCCGCCGCGTCAGCTCCGAGGCCGCGGCGAAGACCTGCGTGGACCGCGGCTGGCGCTGCTCGAGCCTCTCCGGCCTCGCCGGGCGCTGCCTGCGGCCGAGCCCCTGCTTCGCCGCGCTGCAGCCCTATGAAGTGCGCGCCGGTCGGAGCTTCGTGCTGGGGGGCTTCTCTCGCTGGAGCGCCGATCCCCGGACGGGGGTCTGCCGGGCCGACCCGACCGCGGATCCGCTGCTCGAGAATCGCCTGCCGATCGACGGCGCGAACTATCCGCTGCTGACCGGACCGGTCTGTCGCCGCACGCCCGGTCCCTTGGAGACGCCGGACCCCAACCCCTGCCTCGAACGCCTGTCCGACCAGGGCTACACGGGCTTCACGGCGAAGCAGTCCGAGCAGGCCAGTGCCAGCGTGACGGAGCCCTCGCCGGCGACGGTGTTGCACTTCCGCAACCCCCAGCTCGGCCTCAGCCTGGGCCTCAGTCACCTCGCCGATGCCACGCTCAACCGCGCCAGCAGCACCGCCACGGTGCTGCGCGAGCAACCGCCGCTGCCCCAGCGCGGGCTGACGATCGCGTTGACGCTGCGCAACGCCTTCGCGCCCTTCACCGTGGCCAGCAGCACGGCGCAGCTCGCCTTGCCCGCGGCGCTGGTGACGGGGCCCGACGGCTACGTCTACGTCGCCGACAGCGGGCTGCCGGCCGACCTCTCGACGACCGGCGGCCAGGGTCAGGTGCGGCGCTTGAGCCAGTCCGCCGCCGCGCTGCAAAGAGACTTCCAGGTGCGCTGAGCCGGTCGACCGCGAGCCTGTTTTTTTGCGTGGGATCGCCGCGGCCGCTAGATTGCCCTGCGAGGGGTGATCCTGATGCGCGACCAAGAGAAGTGGCGCGATCGCGTCGAGCTGTCGCTCGACAGTCGGCAGGTTTTTGCGCTCTTCGCCGCCGCGGCGCTGGCGTTGACGCTGGCCTTCGTGCTCGGCATCGTCGTCGGCAAGCGCGTGCAGGGTGACGTCGTGCCGCAGGCCCAGACCGATCCACTGGCCCTGCTCGATCAGCTCAGCGCCGGAGAGCAGGATCACGCGGATGCGCTCAGCTTCCCCGAGGCGCTGACGACCGGTGCCACGGGCGCCGCTCGGCGCGACCCGCTGCCGCCGTCCGCCCCGGCACCCAGCGCCGCGGCGGGGCCCGCGACGCCGGCCAACGTCGCGCCCCCCCTTCCTGCCGCAGCGCAGCAGGAGGTCGCGCCTGCGCCGGCCCGCCAGCAGGTCGCAGCACCGCCCCGCGTCCTGCCGCGCGCGATCGCCGCCGCGCCCGCCTCGCGACGGGCCGCGACCCCGCCCGCTGCGCTGCCGAGCGTGCCGATCGCGGTCGCCCCCGCGGCCGCCGAGGGCGACTATTCGCTGCAGGTCAGCGCGTTCCAAGATCGCCTCGAGGCGCAGCAGTTCCTCCGTCAGCTCGAGCGCCGCGGCCTGCACCCGCAGCTCGTGCAGGCCGAGGTGCCCGGGCGTGGCACCTGGTACCGCGTACGCCTGGGACGCTACAAGAGCTGGGAACAGGCCGTCGACGCCAAGCAGCACTTCGAGCGTTCCAACGGCGTGATCGCCTACGTCGCCCGCAATTAGGCCCAAAACAAGCGCCTCCCGCGCTCGTTTCGGGCCTAGGGCCTGTCCCTGAATTGCACGGCCGTAATCCCGTTGACATTGACGTTGACGGCGACGGCGACGGCGACGGCTGTTCAGCGGCAAAGCTTGGTTAGCATGGCGACTATACGAGCACGTAAGTCGCTGGCGTTGTTGTATTCTGCATCTGTAAGGGTCGATAGGAGCCTGAGAGCGTCGAGGATTGCGGCGCATTCCATCGCCGAGCCTCGAGCGACTAAACCAGTTCTTTCCTCGCCGATTCGCTAACTGATCCAAACTCCTCGATGCTCGCCCGTCGGCTCAACAACCGTCGCCGTCGTCGTCGCCGTCAACGACCACGTCAACGGATCTACTCATTCAGGGACACGCCCTAGCCCGAGAACACAGGGCTTGCGCCAAAGCGCGCTTGTTCTCGGTCTCGGAGGCGGTTTGCAGGCCCGCACTGAACGTGCTTGAGTCGCGCGTCGCTGGGAGCAGACGCCGATGGCACGGGGCGGGGTCGATACGCCGCTGATGCGGCAGTACCTCGAGATCAAGCAGCGCTATCCGGACGCGATCCTGCTGTTCCGGCTGGGCGACTTCTACGAGATGTTCTTCAACGACGCCGTCGTCGCCGCTCAGACGCTGGCGCTGACGCTGACCAGCCGCGACAAGCACCAGCCCGATCCGGTACCGATGTGCGGGGTGCCGCACCACGCCGCCAAGGGCTATGTGCGCAAGCTGCTCGATGCCGGCTTCAAGGTCGCGATCTGCGAGCAGGTCGAGGACCCCCGCCTGGCGCGCGGCCTGACGCGCCGCGAGGTCACGGAGGTGGTCACGCCGGGCGTCGTGCTCGACACCGACCACCTCGATGCGCGCTGCAATAACTTCCTCGTCGCGCTGCACGCCGAGGGTGCTGAGGCCGCCGGTCTTGCCGCGCTCGATCTCTCGACCTTCGAGCTCCGGCTGACGCAGCTCGAGGACACGGCGGCGCTGCTGGATGAGCTGGCGCGGCTGCGCCCGAAAGAGGTGCTGCACGACGACACGCTCGGCGCGCGCCTGACCGAGCTGCGCCTCGCGGTCGGCGGCGTGTGGCACCTCGTGGCGCCGGGCGCGGCCCTCAGCGCCGAGGCCGCGCTGGCGCTGCTGCGGGCCCAGAGCGATGCCCCGCTCGAGGCGGCGGCGCTCGCTCGCGCAGGACCCGCCGTCGGTGCGGCCGGGATCGCGCTGCAGTACGCGGCCAGCACGCAGCCGGTGCGGGGCGTGCCCGCATGTCGCACCGTCTTCTATCAACCGGCCGACCACCTGCAGCTCGACGAGGCCACGCTCGTCAACCTCGAGGTGCTGAGCGGCAGTGCCGAGCGCACCACCCACGGCTCGCTGCTGTGGGTCCTCGACCGCACGACCACGCCGATGGGCTCGCGGCTGCTGCGCCAGCTGCTAGCGCGTCCCCTGCGCGAGGTGGCCGCGATCCGGCGGCGGCAGGACGCCGTCGAGCTGCTCTTCGAGCAGCCCGAGCTGCGCCGCCAGACGCGCGAGGCCCTGCGCGAGGTGGCCGACGTGGAGCGGCTGACGGCCCGCGCGGTCCTCGAGGCGGCGACCCCACGCGAGCTGCGCCGGCTCGGTCACTCGCTGCGGCAATTGCCCCTGCTGGCCCGGGCGCTGGCGGAGGCCACCGCCCGCACGCTGGCCGGCGAGCTACCCGAGCTGCTGCGCTGGCCGGACGACCTGCTGGCCGAGGTCGCCGAGCGCATCGAAACCGCGTTGCTCGACGACGCACCGCCCACGGCGCGCGAGGGCGGCGTCTTTCGCCCGGGCGTCAGCGCCGAGCTCGACGAGCTGGTGGAGCTGGCCGAGGGCGGGCGTACGGCGATCGCGCAGCTCGAGACCGCCCTGCGCAATCGCACCGGCATCGCCTCGCTCAAGGTGCGCTTCAACCGCGTCGTCGGCTACTACATCGAGGTGACGAAGGCGAACCTGCGACACGTGCCCGACGACTTCCAGCGCAAGCACAGCACGCTGAATGCCGAGCGCTTCAGCACCGCCGAGCTACAGGACTATGAGCTGCGAGTGCTCGGCGCGCAGGATCGGCGCAACGCGCTCGAGCAGCAGCTCTTCGAGCAGCTCCGGCGCGAGGTCGGCGCGCAGGCCGGACGCATCAAGGCCGCCGCCGAGCGCTTGGCCTGGTTGGACGTGCTCTGCGCGTTGGCCGAGGTCGCGCAGGCTCACAATTACTGCCGACCGCTGGTCGACGACTCGCCGACGCTCGAGATCGAGCAGGGCCGCCATCCGGTGGTCGAGCGCTTCCTGCCCGCCGGGCAGTTCGTCGCCAATGACCTCAGGCTCGATGGCAGCACGGGCACGATGCTGATCATCACCGGCCCCAACATGGCCGGTAAGTCGACGGTCATCCGCCAGGTGGCGCTGATCGCGCTGTTGGCTCAGATCGGCTCGTTCGTGCCGTGTCGGCGGGCCCGACTCGGGGTCGTCGATCGCATCTTCACGCGCGTCGGAGCGAGCGACAACCTGGCGCGCGGAGAGAGCACCTTCATGGTCGAGATGCGCGAGTCGGCGGCGATCCTGCGCCACGCCAGCGCCCGCAGCCTCGTCGTCCTGGACGAGATCGGTCGCGGGACTTCGACCTATGACGGGATCAGCATCGCCTGGGCCGTCGCCGAGTATCTGCACGACCGCATCGGCAGCCGCACGCTCTTCGCCACCCACTACCACGAGCTGTGTCAGCTCGCCGCCGTCAAGCCGCGCGCGCACAACTGCAGCGTGGCGGTGCAGGAGTGGCAGGGGCGCGTCGTCTTCCTGCACCAACTCGTACCGGGACCCGCGAGCCGCTCCTACGGCATCGAGGTCGCTCGCCTGGCCGGCCTGCCCTCCGCCGTGATCGCGCGCGCACGCCAGGTGCTGGCCACGCTCGAGGGCCGCGAGCAGGCGGCCGAGCTGCCGCTGCACGTTCGCCCGCGCGACACGGCGCCGACCCCCCAGCTGAGCTTGACGCTCGACGCGCCCCCCGCCGCCACCCACGCCCTGGTGGCGGAGCTCCGGGCCATCGCCACGGACCGCCTGACCCCACTCGAGGCGCTCACCCTGCTCGACCGGCTGGTCACCGAGGCCCGAGGCGAGTCGCGAATTTGACAGACCCGAAGAGCTGCCTTAGTGCTGGATCCTATGCACCGCTGGCTGCTGCGTACCGCGCTCGGCATGCTCCTCGGGGCGACGCTCTGCTCAGGAGCGGACGCTGCGCGCGTCTCGGGCGCGAAGGCTGCGCGCGTCTCGAAGCCGAAGGCTGCGCGCGTGTCGAGGGCGAGGGCTGTGCCGGGGGCCACGCGCAGGGCGAGCCGCGACGGGCGGGTCCGCCGTGCCCATCGGCCCCGGCGTGCCGCGCGGGTCGATCGCTGGCCGCCCTTGACCCTCGTCAGCGTCAACGCCCCTAACCAACCGCGTTTGACCCTCCGGCTCTACGATCGGCGCGGCCGCTTGCTGCCGGGCATCCTGCGCCGCGTGGCGCTGTTCCTGCGCTGCCATCACACGGGTCGACGCCACGCCATTGCCGCGCGCTTGCTCACCGAGGTCTACCGGGTCGCCCGTCACTTCGGCGACCGGCCGATTCTCTTCTATAGCGCTTTTCGCGACCGCCGCGTCGCTCGCCTGAGGCGCAGCTACCACACGCGGGGTCAGGCGCTCGACTTCCGCATCGAGGGCGTCGGCAACCGCCAGCTGCGCGACTTCCTGCTGGCCTCGCGGCGCAACATCGGCGTCGGTTACTACACCGGGTCGCCCTTCGTGCATCTCGACGTGCGCGAGCGCCCGGCGTTCTGGGTCGACTTCAGCGGACCCGGCGAGCCCTCGCGTTACGCGACGGACGCGCGGGCGCTGCTGCTGGCGGAACGGCGCGGTGTGCCCGCGCACCAGCTCGAGGCCGTCGCTCGCGCAACCGCCGCGCGGCGGCCGAGCGCCGCCGAGCCGGACGAAGCCCTCGAGGACCGTACCGCTCCCGCCGATACGGTGCTGATCAGCACCGCAGGCACGCCCCGGGTCGATCCCGACCGCCCCGACGAGGCGGCGGAGGCCGCAGCCCCACCGCCACCGCTCGGCCCACCACCGCTGGCCGGCCTGCCGGCCGCGCCACGGTCTGCCGACGACCAGGCCGCTGCGATTGCTGCACCCGCGCGGAC
The DNA here is from genome assembly GCA_016702545.1 of Pseudomonadota bacterium. Lineage (GTDB taxonomy): Bacteria > Myxococcota_A > Polyangia > JADJTL01. The sequence goes on from JADJDT010000033.1 coordinate 33,133, forward strand.
GCCGGTGGTAGAGTAGGCCGTTCGGTCGGCGTCTCGGCCATCGCGACACGAGGTGACTCATGCATGCAGGATTGCGCCGCGGAGGCCTTGCGGCGCTGGTGTTGGCGACAGCGCTGGCGGCAGCAGGGCCGATCGCCTCCGCAGCAGCGCGGCTCCAGCGCCCCGCGAAGCGTCAGGCGGCACCACCGCCACGGGCGGCGACGCCCGCCGTGGCCCAAGAGCTCTTGTCACTGCTCGGCAAGTACAAGTGGGGCATGTCCCCGGCGCAGGTGTTGGCGATCCTCGAGCAGGAGGCCCGCGCCGACTTCGCCCCGCGCCTCGCCGAGACCAAGGAGCCGCTCGAGCAGGACCAGCTGCGTCGGCAGCTCACGGACGACCTCGCCGTGTTGCGCAAGAACTACGTGCGCTTCGAGGGCCAGGCCACACCGTGGGACATCTCGCTGATCGACAAGGAGTTCGCGCACCACAGCGGTGAGAGCATGGCCCTACGCTGGGGCAAGCGCGATCGCCGCTTCTACTTCTTTCACTCGGGGCGGCTGTGGAAGATCTACATCGCCTTCAACAGCGACCTGTACAAGGGCAAGACCTTCGATGATTTTGCCGCGATGATGGAACGTCGCTTCGGCGCCGCCGAGCGTAAGTTCCGCACGACGATCAAGGGGGATCCGGTCCCGGCGTACCTGCGCTGGCCGCCGATCAACGGGACCGCGCTGCGGGCGATCGACAACACTCGGTTCTTCGGCAACTTCTGCCTGGGGCTCGCCGACGTCGCTGGCCGAGAGCGCGTTCGCGAGGCCCGCAAGCTGGTGCGCACCCCTCGGCAGCGGCGCGACATCCTGGTCGAGAGCGTGCTGCGGCCGGCTGGCGGCTCGAGCAGCGTCGAGGAGAACGTCGTCGATCGGCTGACGGGCCAAACCACGCCCCTGCCACGCAACGAGCAGGCCCCCGCCGCACCCCCGTCCCCACCCCGCTAGACGTGCTCGGCGGAAGTCGTGATCCGCCCGATCGCTGCGGGCTGCGGGTCGCGTACCAGCCCGTACGCTGCGCTCCGGTGAACCCCTCGCCTGCGGCTCGGCGGGCGGCGCCTGGCTGGCGCCAGGCTGGCAGCGCCGCGCCTTGCGCTCGGGCGGCTCGCGACATCTCCCGAAAGGCTCCTAGGGGCGAAGGTTCAGCTCGCCGGTCGCCGTGGCGCGAAGGTCCCCGGCTTATAGTAGATCTCGACCGAAGGCTGGCCTGCTTGTGGCGGCCCCCCCGAGAGCAGGTCGATCGCCGAGCGCTCCAGGCCGGGCGGACGCGACAGCGGTAGCTCGCGCTGCGGGCGCTGTCCCACGGCCGCCCGCATGACGTTCGCCCACAGCGGGATGGCCGCCGTGTAGCTCGCCTCCTTGGCACCGAGCGGCCGCTCGTTGGTGTCGTCGCCAAGCCACGCCGTCGCGGCCCACTGCGAGGTGAAGCCGCTGAACCACAGGTCCAGCGTGTCGCTGCTCGTACCGCCCTTGCCGGCGGTGGGGGCGGGCACGATGCGACAGCGCGCGGCGATGCCCGCGCGCACGGTATCCCGCAGCAGGCGCGTGGTCAGGAAGGCCGTGCGCGGATCGATCACGCGCGGGGCCTCGTCCCGCGCCGTGGCCCACAGGCGATCCAGGCGCTCACCCTCGCTGAGCCAGGGATCTTCGACGATGGTGTGGTCCTCGAGCAGCAGGCCGCGGCGATCGCGCAGCTGGCGCACGTACTGCAAGTCGCGCCGGGTGCCACCCCGGGCGAAGGTGGCAAAGGCCCGCGTCAGCTCGTCGATCCGCACGCAGCTGGCGCCGAGGGCCAGACCCTTGTCGGCGACCAACTCGGTGGTGAAGCCGAGGCGCCGGGCCCAGCGCGCGGTGGCTTGCGCACCGACCGCCGCTAGCAACTCGATCGAGGGCAGGTTCAGCGAGCGAATCAGCGCGAAGTGCAGCGTCACCTGACCGTTGAGCGTGCCGTGGATGTTCTGCGGGTTCCACTCCTCGCCTGGCTCGGGCACATAGGGCTTGTCCTTGAGGATTGTGCCCATCGAGAACTTGTCGCCGTCGAGCGCCAGCGAGTAGTAGATCGGCTTGAAGGTGCTGCCCGGCTGCCGACAGGCCTGCACCGTGCGGTCGAAGGCGCTGCGGTCGAAGTCCAGGCCCCCGACGCCCGCCAGCACGTAGCCGCTCTGGTGGTCATAGAGCAGCATCGCGCCCTCGATGCGCGGGATCTGCTCGAGCCCCATCGTCGGCACGGCATCCTGGGCCGAGCCCCAGGCCCGCGGGCGCATCCACGGCGGCGGCGCGCTGACCCAAACCAGGTCGCCGGGGCGCAACGCCTCGCTGGCGGCGCCGATCGTGCGCTCGTTCTCCGGATCGGTGCGCGAATAGGGCGCGGCCCAGGTCATCAGCGCGAGCGGGATGGTGATGCGTCGCGAACCGATGCGGCCCAGCGCGCGACCGCCCTCGACCTGCTGGACCAGCGCCAGGTAGAGCCGATCGGGCCGCAGCGTCCCCAGCTCGTAGAGGGCGCCCATGCGGGCCAGGAGCTGCTCGCGCTCCGCGGTGCCCGCAATCCGTGCCACCGGTCCGCGCCAGCCCTGCCGCTTGTCCAGGGCCCGCACGGCCTGCCAGGTCTGCCCACGGATCAGCGCCGCCAGCCCGAGATCGACCGTCGTGCTGACCTGCCAGCCGGCGGTGGCCAGTCGTTCGGACCCATAGCGCTGCGTCAGCTCGCGACGGACCTGCTCCGCGAAGTGCGGTGCCAGCCAGCGCAGCGGATCCAGCTCGGCGCGACGCCGCCCAAGCACGATCGGCTCGCGCCGCGCCTGGTCGGCCTCGCCCGCGCGGATGTAGCCGGCGGCGACCATCGCTTGCAGCACCTGCGCGCGGCGCTCGCGCGCCCGCTCTGGACTGACGCGCGGCGAGAAGCGCGAGGGCGCCTGGACCAACCCGGCCAAGAGGGCGCTCTCGGCCAAGGTCAGGCGCGCCGGCTCCTTGTCGAAGTATTCGCGGGAGGCCGCGCGTACCCCGTAGGCTCGGCTGCCGAGATAGACGTGGTTCAAGTAGTAGTAGAGGATCTCGTCCTTGGTGTGCCGCGCCTCGATGCGGCGCGCCAGCACGATCTCGTTGAGCTTGCGCCCCAACGATCGCTCGGGCGAGAGCAAGCTCTTGGCCACCTGCTGGGTGATCGTGCTGCCGCCCTGGCGCATCCGCCCGGCGCGCAGGTTGGCCCAGGCCGCGCGCACGATGCCACGCAGGTCGACGCCGCCGTGGTGATAGAAGTTGCGATCCTCGATCGCGACCAGCGCCCGGAGCAGGGTCTGCGGTAACTCGCCGAGCCCCACCAGGTAGCGCCGCTCCTTGGCGAAGCGTGCCAGCACGGTGCCGTCGCTGGCGGTGATACGCGACTCGATCGCGGCGGTATCGGCGTAGCGGCCCAGATCCGGGGGCTCGGGGCCCGTCGCGGCCAGCAGCAGGTAGCAGGAGGGGAGGGCGGCACCGAGGGCCGCCACGAGCCCGCAGGCGGCGAAGCCGTAGAGCTTGAGCAGCCAGTAGAAGAAACCGCCGTCCGCCGGATTGGCGACGACCACGCGCTGCGCGCTGCCAGGGGGCATCGACGAGACTCGCCGGGGACGCTGGCGCAATCAGAGCGCGAACAGCGGGGGACGACTGGCTTGCTGGTCCAGGCTCTCCAGCAGCGGCTTGCGGTCCTTCTCGACCAAGGCGCTGAGGCTCACCAGGGCCGACAGCCGCGAGAGGTAGAGCTCGTGCGCGAGGAAGCCCGGCTTGGCGCCAGCGACCGACTGCCACTCGGCGTCGGGGACGATCGGCACCACGAGGTCCGAGAGGATCCCGCCCTTGGCCGGCTTGCCGGGGCGGCGCGACCAGGTCTTGCCTCCGCTGGCGCGCACCTCGAAGCCCTGGATCTCGGCGAGGCTACATTTCTGCGCGGCGGTGGCCTTCTCATTGGCGCAGTAGGGCCCACCGACCTCGACGAGCGAGCCCAAGAAGAACGACCCCTTGTCCTCGACCAGCACGATGCCGTACTTGCGCGCCGCGCTCTCCGCGCCCTCCTTGAGGTAGGTCTCGATTTGCGCCCGCTTGCTCTCGGCGTGGTCGACGAAGTCCTCGACCGCCCGGACCAGGCGCAGCGTGTTGTTGTAGTAGTTGAACAGCCGGCTGATCAGCAGGTCGTCCATCATCGCGTAGTTGGTGCGAAAGAGCGTGTTCTCGACGCGACGCATGCCCTCCGAGTTGGCGTAGGGCGAGGCTGCCTGGAGCTCCTTCAGCGCCGTGACCAGCGCGGCGTCGAAGGCCGCGCGTTGCGCGTTGCGGCGCATGCTCTCGCCCACGGCGCCGACCACCTGCCGGTCGAGCTGCGCCAGCTTCTCAACCTCCTGCTTGACGCGCTGGGCGTCCTCGATCGTCCGGTTATAGAGCTTGCCCGCGTGGAAGATGCTTCCCGAGGCGTGGCCTGCCGCGAGGCCCAGCAGCAGCACGGCCACCGCGCCGCCGATCCACGGCCACTGACTCTTGCGCGTCTCCGGAATCGCCAGCGGTGGCCCGCGATCGACGATTAGCGGCGCATGGCCGCTCGGCGACGCAGCTTGCACGGCGGCGTAGGGATCGCGTCGGACCTCGGCGGGCGGAGCCACCACCTGATACTGGCCCGTCGGGCCGACGATGCTGGGCGGCGGAATCACCGCCGAGCCGGTGCCGGTCGCCGCGCGTGCGCTCGGCCGGATGGCGGGCTGCGCCGGTGCCGTCGGCGTCTGGTCCGACGCCACCCCCGGCGTCTGCTTCAAGCCAAGGCGAGCCTTCAGGTCGCTGAGGTCACCAGTCGGGCGCTTCGTCTTCTCGTCCAAGGAACGTCCTCCATCCGCCGGGTAAGCGCGAGCTTCCGCGCGGCTGCCTCACCGCTGGTGGTTCGCCGCGCTAACAGCTCCCATCGACAGCCTTGCGATCACGCGCGCTTCGCGCTGTTATCAAGCGGCCGGAGTCTAAGAACCGCCGATGATCCATGTCAAGCCGGCCGACGGCGCAAAAACGATCGTGGTGGCTTGCCTGGTCGCGCTCACGGGCTGCGAGGGGGCGCGCTGGCAGGGCGCGCAGCGCGCCGGAACGGTGTCGGCGTATCGCGGCTTCTTGGCGCGTCACCCCCACGGGGGGCACGCGGCCGAGGCCAGCCAGCGGCTCGAGCAGGCCACCTACCGCGCGGCCCTGCGCGCCGATCGCCCGCTCGGGTATCGCCAATACCTCGAGGTCTTCCCGGCAGGGCGCTTCGCCGCGGAGGCACGTGAGCGCCTGGGTCGACTGGCGCTGGCGCGGGCCCAGGCGCGGGCCGAGCTCGAGCTGGTCGTCGAGCGCTACGGTACGACGCGAGCGGGCCGCGTGGCGGCGCAGCGCCTGGTGGCGCTGGCAGCGCAGCGCGCGCTCGTTGACCCGACGCCCGCCGCGCTGCACGCCTTCCTCGAGCGCTATCCGCAACACCCGCCCTGGACGGCGCGCATCCGTGAGGCGCTGGCGGGAGCCGAATACGCCCGATTGGCCGACGATCCCGAGCGACTGCTGGCCTTCGTTCGGCGCCACGCCGGGACCCCGTGGGAGGCCCGGGCCGATCGCCGGCTGGCGGAGCTGCTGGTGCGCGCCGTGCGCGCGACTGCCGATCCCACCGACCTGGCGGTCCTCACCGCGCGCTTCCCCAACGACCCACGAGTCGCGGAGCTGGAGCAGCTGGTAAGCGAGCGTCAGCGCGACCAGGCGCTCGCGACCCTCGATCTGCGACGGCTGCGGGCGCTGGCCCGCTACCGATCGGGCCAGGCCGATCCCTTCGTGCTTTGGTGCACAGCCCATCGGCCGGCCTGCAGCGAGCTGGCCGCACGGGCCGCTGCAGCCACCCCCTGGCGGCCGGTGGGCGGGCGGCGCGCGTGGCAGCGGGCACGCACGAGCACGGACCCGCTGGAGCTCTGGGTCGCCGCCGAGGCGCTCGGCTGGAGCCGTGACGCGGTCGTCGGTGAGCGCCTCGGGCCGCTCGCCGCCTCCGCGCGCCTCGTCGAGGTCTGGTCGGCGGCCGAGGCGCTGGGGCGCTGGATCGAGCGTCTGGCGCCCGCGACGCGCGAACGCTGGCTCAGGCCGCGCCTGCCGCCCGCCGAGCGCCTGCCGCCCGCCGAGCGCCTGCTGGTCGACGAGGAAGCGGCGCCCCCCGAGTCTGCGAACGCTGGCACGGAGGACCCAGGGACCGTGCAGCGCACGGCGCTGCTCGCCCTGCTCGGCGGCGATGCGGCCCAGCGCCAACGCGGACGCTGGGCCTTGCGACGCCTGGCCGAGCAGGGCGAGCAGGCCCTCGCCGCGAGCTTCCTGCTGCTGAGCACGGCCGCGCGAACGCGCGACGCGCAGGCCGATGCCCACCGCTTCGCTCGCGCCGCCGCGGCGCGCGTGAGTCAGCTCGAGCAGGTCTTCCCGCTCGAGCTGGCACCCGAGGCCGAGCCCGCCGCGACCCTCGCCGAGCGCGAGCTCTTCGTGATCGGCGTGGGCCTCGCGCTGGCCTCGCCCGACGACCTGGTCGCGCCGCTGCGCCGACGCGTCGCCGACCTGCTGGCCCACTGGCAGCTACGGCTCGCGCGCGCCTTTCCGGACTTCCGTCCAGCGCGTCCCCCGTCGTCGGCCGCCCTCGTCGCCGAGCACGAGGCGGGCCGTCAGGCCGCCCTGGACGCGCTCCTGCGCCGTCGCGATCCGGCCGCAAAGGAGCTGGCGCGAGCCATCTGTGCCGAGACGACGCGGCGCGTGGCGGAGCTGGAGGACCCCGTCGGGCCGCGCGGGCCGGCCCTCTTGGCCCTGAGCTCGAGCACCGCCGTCGAAACAGCCCTCGCCGCCCGCTGCCGGCGCCCGCCGCATTAGGCCCTCGACGCAGGGGTTGTGACGCGCGGGACGCGCTTGTTCTGGGCCTAGCGCGCGATCGCGGGCCCGCCCGCGTGACGTTCCAGGAAGGCGTCGATCAGCCGCTGGTGCTGTGGCGCCACATCCGTCAGCTCGATGCCGTCGGCCTCGATCCACGGGTGGCTGTGCACGATCCGCCCGGCGCAGGTGATCACGCGATCGCAGCTCGGCAGCTGGAACTGGAGGCCAATCGCCCGCTCGTCGCTCCGTGGCTCGAAGAGCCGATGGACCAGCAGTCCGCGGCGGCTGAGGTTCGAGGCCCGGGCGAGGTGTGGTCGGCCGCCCATGTACTTGTTCAGCAGGAGATCGACGGCGACGCGCCCCGCCGTCCGATGGTCGTTGTTCGCGCGATGGTCGTTGCTCGCCTTGGAAAGCATGCGCCCTCCTTCCCTTGTTCGTGAAACCCGTCCCATGCAACCGACGTCGAAGGCGTCGGCGGCGATCTTAGGACGCGCAGCAGCAGCAAGGCGAATTTAGCGCCTCCCGGACCCGCAGACTGGTTGGTCCTGCCGACGATTCCGGGTAAGAATGCGGCCCGATGATTCCGAGTGCCCTCGCCGGCGAAGCGATCGGCCCCAGCGCAGCGGACCCGCGGGTCGGTCGCGACCTGATGGGTACCTATCGCCTGGTCGAGCCGCTGGGCAAGGGCGGGATGGCTACCGTCTATCGCGGTCGCCATCTGCTGACCGACCAGGAGGTCGCGATCAAGATCCTGTCGCCCGAGCTGGCGACGCAGAGCGACGTCAAGGCGCGCTTCATCGAGGAGGCGCGCACGCTGGCGCGGCTCGAACACCCCAACATCGTCACGCTCTACAACCTGCTCGAGGGCGAGGGGCACCTCTACCTGGTGATGCAGCTGGCGGAGGGCGAGGCGCTCGACACGCTGATCGCACGTCAGGGACGCCTACCCTGCAACGACGTGGTGGCGATCGGCCTCGAGACGCTCTACGCGCTCGAGTACGCCCACGACCGAGGGGTGGTGCACCGCGACATCAAGCCCTCGAACATCGTCATTCGCGGCGACGGCGCCGTGAAGGTGATGGACTTCGGCATCGCCAAGATCGTCGGATCGACGAAGCTGACGCAGACCGGCCAGACGATGGGCACCGTGCGTTACATGGCACCCGAGCAGGTGCGGGGCAAGCCGGTCGATCACCGCTGCGACCTGTACGCGCTCGGCGTCACGCTCTACGAGGCCTGCGCCGGCCAGCCGCCCTTCGATGGCGACACGCACTTCGAGATCATGCGCCGCCACCTGGTGGATGCGCCGCGACCCGTCAGCGAGCTGGCCGCCGTGCCGCCCGAATTCGAGCAGGCGCTGGCGCGAGCGATGGAGAAGCGCGTCGAGGATCGTTTCGCCAACGCGCGAGAGTTCGTACGGGCCCTCAAGGCCGTGCCGATCGGCACCCCGTCGCGCCGCGTGACGAGCTCGGCCGCCCTGGCCGCGTTCGGCGCCGAGCTCGCGCCCGCGGCGGCGTTGCCGCGCAGTCAGCGGCGCCGGCCCCCGGGCCGCGATCTGCGTCAGGTGGTGCTGGCCCTCGGGCTGATCGGGCTCTCGATCGCGGCCATCCTGTGGGCGCTGCTGAGCGATCCACCGCTGCGCACGCGCGGAGCGCCCCACGGCAGCTCGACCGGCTTGGCAGCGGTGGTCTGGCCGCCCTTGGATCCCGTGGCGCGCGGCCTGCGCTGGGTCATCGACCAGCGGCAGGGCGACATCCATGTGCTGTCCCAGACACCCGTCGACGTTGGCGCCCTCGAGGCGCTCTGCACCCGCGCGCATCGCGCCTACGTGGCCTTGCTGCGGCGCGAGGGCATCGATCTGCCCGTGCCGCGACGGCCGCTGCACCTGGCGTTGATGCCGGACGCGGTCTTCGCGGCGCACGAGGGTTGGTCCAGCCCCCGCTACGAGGCGCCGACGAGCACCCTCTACGTCAGCACGGCGCGGGCCGACTACCAGCGCAGCGACCTGCTGCACGGCCTCGCCTTGCACTACTGCGCGGTCATCTCGCAGCTCAGCAACGAGCGCTGCCTGGAGTTGACCGATGCCTTCGAGCGTGAGTGAAGCGACCGTGAGGGATGCGAGCGTGAGTGCGGTTCAGGGCGCCGGCCGCAAACGCCCCACCGCCGGGGGAGGCCGCCCGGCTGCCCGCACCGCGGCCGCCTCTTCCGCCCGCGCGAGCGACGGCTCTTCCGCCCGCGCGAGCGACGGCCACCGATCCCTGACGAAGAAGGCCTCCGCTGCGCCTGGTGGGCCGGGCATCGCCGACCACGGCGCCAGCCCTCGCGCACGCCGTCGGCCCGTGCCTCGGTTGGAGGCCGCCGCGGTGCGCCAGTGCCGCGTCTTCCTTGACCGAGCGCGACGCGCCAGCGTAGCCTCCGCGGCACGCTCGGGCCACGGTGATAGACGCTTCGCGCAGCGTGCCACGCGCCGTGCGGACGCTCGGCGCCGGAGAAAGGCCCCAGCTGGGAGCCTGAGGCACAGTTGGGAGCCTGAGTCCGGCGCGGCGGCAGAGGGGACACGCGGCCCGCGCGAGGACGCGATGGCGAGCGCGATGGCGAGCGCGATGGCGAGCGCGATGGCGAGCGCGATGGCGAGCGCGATGGCGAGCGCGATGGCGAGCGCGATGGCGAGCGCGATTCCGAGCTACCGTCGGTGACGATCGACCGCAGCCACGAGGAGTGCCGGATGGCGACATTCAAGGGGAAGATCGGACTCAGCGCCTTCCTGATCGTGCTGGGTGTGACCGTGCTGCTCTACGTGGCGGTCATTCCGCCGTGGGCGCGGCGCGTGCGGGAGCAGGCCCAGGACGACGTCCGGCGCGCCACCTCCCTGGTGGCCAAGATCCAGCGCCTGCGCGCCTATGATCTCGTGGCCCTGGTGCAGCAAATCGCGCACCTGCGCGAGCTCGTGCGCGTCGTGCAGATCCCGGACGAGCTCTCGCGCCGGCAGGAGGTCTTCAAGGAAATCAACGCCATCGACCGACTGCTGCGCGAGAGTGGCCGCAAGGCGCACTTCTTCGCCGTGCTCGACAAGCGCGGGGCGGTGGTGGCGCGCGATCTCAGCCTCGAGGACATGTACGGCGAAAAGCTCCCCTATCCTTCGATCCACCGCGCGCTCTCGGGGCGCTCCGCCAGCGACGTGTGGATCATGAAGGACCGCATGATGCGGGCCGCCGCCGCGCCGCTCACCGATCAGGGTCAGGTCGTCGGCGCGGTCGCCATCGCCTACGACTTCACCTCCGCCGAGGCGCGTGAGGACGCCGAGGTCGTGGGCACCGACGTGATCTACGTGATGGACAACAGCGTCCGGGCGTCGAGTTTCTCGGCCGGGCAGGGCGAGGATGCGCTCAAGATCAAGGTCTTGAGCGACGGGCTGACGCGCGCAGGGAGCAGCGCCCATCAGGCTCTGACGCAGGGCAAGCCCAGCGAGCCCTTCCTGATGGAGGACGTGCAGGGGAGCGCCTACGTCGCCGCGGTCGCGCCGCTGCCCGAGGCCGTATGGATCCTCGGGGTGCAACTCAGCACGCGGATCCTCGACAGCGGCAAGCGGGCCGAGATCATCGGCGGCACCAGCCAGCACCTGGTGGGGTTGGCCGTGCTCGCCAACCTCGACCAACGCCTCGCGCCTGTGACGCGCGCGCGCTACCTCATCGCGCTCTTCGGCCTGCTGGTCTTGTTGACCGTCTTCGTCGTCAAGTGGTTCGTCACGCGCCACTTCGTCAGCGCCGAGGATCGACTTGAGCTCGGGGTCAGCGAGGTCATCAGCGGCAACCTCGACTACACCTTCGACACGCTGCAGGAATTCGAGGGTCTGGCCAACGCGCTCAACGTGATGATGGCCCGCCTGCTCGGACGCCCCGAGCCGGGGGAGAGTGCCGACGAGGACCAGTCGTGGCGCGCCGATGTGATTGCGGTCGACGCGATGCCGGCCGTCAACGTCGGCATCGACGTGCAGCGCCTCGCCGCCGAGCCGGAGGCGGCCTATTACGCGCGCATCCACCGCGAGTATCTGGACGCCCGCCAAGGCGCCAATCTCTCGCTCGAGGGCATCACGCTCGAGGGCCTGACGCAGAAGCTGCGCGCCAACGAGGCGATGCTCAAGGCCAAGCACAAGTGCCACCTGGTGCGCTTCGTCGTGCGCTCGAGCGGCGGCCGCGTCAGCCTGCAGCCGATCCGCATCGGCTGAGCGCAGACCGTGGTCCAGACCGGGCTCGCGCGGCTCGTCGACGATGCTGGGTCGCGCGTCCGCGGCCGCCGCGTCGGGTTGCTCTGCCATCCGGCGGCGGTGGACCCCCAGCTGCGCCACGCCAGCGAGGGCTTGCTTGCGGCAGGGGCGCGCCTGGTGGCGCTCTTCGCCCCGGAGCACGGCATCGACGGCGCGGCCCAGGACATGGTGGGGGTCGATTCGCTGGTGCATCCGCGCCTCGGCGTCCCCGTCTACAGCCTCTACGGTCACTCGCTCGCTGCGCTGACGCCGCGTCCCGAGTGGCTGCGCGAGCTCGACCTGCTGGTCGTCGATCTGCAAGACGTCGGCAGCCGCTACTACACCTTCGTCTGGACGATGCTACTGGCGATGCGCGCCTGCGCCACGACCGGCACGCCGGTGCTGGTGCTCGACCGGCCGAATCCGCTCGGCGGCGAAGCGATCGAGGGGCCGTCGATCGCCCCCGGCTTCGAGTCCTTCGTCGGGCTGCACGCGCTGCCCGTGCGCCACGGCCTGACCATCGGCGAGCTGGCGCGGCTGACGTGCGCCGAGCTGCAGCTCGACCTCGAGCTCGAGGTCTTGCCGCTGCGTGGTTGGCGTCGCGCGCTGCGCTTCGACGCGACCGGCCTGCCCTGGGTCCTGCCCTCGCCCAACATGCCGACCCCGGACACGGCCTTGGCCTATCCGGGAGGCTGTCTGCTCGAGGGCACCAACGTCAGCGAGGGACGCGGGACCACGCGGCCCTTCGAGATCGTCGGGGCGCCATGGGTCGATGGTCGGCGCCTGGCTGCCGAGCTCACTGCCCTGGCGCTGCCCGGTGTGGCCTGGCGCCCCCTGGGCTTCGTCCCGAGCTTCCACAAGCACCAGGGTCGGCTCTGCGGCGGCGTGCAGCTGCACGTCACGGAGCCCGGGGCCTTCACCGCGCTGCGCAGCGGGGTGGCCCTGCTGGCTGCGCTGTGGCGGCAGGCGCCGGAGGCTTGCGCCTGGCGCACGGAGCCCTACGAGTTCGTCGACGATCGACCCGCGATCGATCTGCTCGCCGGTGGCCCCTGGTTGCGCCAGGGCCTCGCCGTCGGCGCGACCCTCGAGCAGCTCACGGCCGACTGGGCCGCGGCCGAGCAGACCTTTGCGCTGCGGCGCCGCCCCTTCCTGCTTTACGACTGATCGCCCTGCTGCGAGAGTCCGCACCGATGAGCCGCATCGCGATCCTCGGCGGGAGCTTCAACCCGCCGCATCTCGGCCACCAGCTGATTTGCGCCTGGGCGCTCGGCACGGACCAGGCCGAGGCCGTGTGGCTGCTGCCGGTCTTCCGGCACGCCTTCGACAAGCCCCCTCGCCCCCTTCGAACATCGTGTAGCGATGTGCCACCTGACGGCCGCGCCCTTCGCGAGCGGCGCGATCGAGGTCTGCACGCTGGAGGCCGAGCTGCGCGCTCCCAGCCGCACCCTCGTCACCTTCCAGCACCTGATCGCACGGCACCCGCAGCACGCCTTCAGCCTGGTGGTCGGCGCCGACGTGCTGAGCCAGACCCCGGACTGGTACCGCTTCGACGAGCTCGAGCGGTTGGTACCGCTCGTCGTCGTCGGTCGCGCGGGCCATTCGGCCACGGGCGCAGGCCTGCCGCTGGCGACCGTCAGCTCCACGGAGGTGCGGTGGCGACTGGCGCACGGGTTGGCGGTCGATCACTTGGTCCCGCGCGCGGTCTGTGACTACATTCGCCAGCATCGGCTCTTCGGCGACCCCGGTCGCGAGGCCCACCGAACGCCGCCGGCCTGAGGGCCGACCAGACGCACCGAATGAGTCAGCTTCCCAACAGCGGGTTCGTTCCTTATAATGGTGGTCATTGTCTGAATGCGGTCCAGAGGATCCTCGTGTGGCGTGCCGCTCCAGCGGCGCGAAGGGGCAGCGACCATGATGCACCGACCTGAGCTCGATTCCTCGGCGCCGCGCCTCAGCCTAGGATGCAGCGCCTGGCGCTCCCCGGCCGCGCTGCTCACGGCGCTGCTGCTCGGCGCCGTTCTGGCCGTTGATGGGGCGGGCTGCTCGAACGGCACCCTCGGCGGCGGGCGCGTCGACGCCGGTGCGGGAGCCGCCGATGCCACGCGACGCGACACCCGGCCGCCACTGCGCGACTCCAGCTTCCTGCCCGATCCGCGCTCGCCCGCCAGGACGACGGCGGCACCTGCGTGCCGAAATACACCGAGTGCGGCCAGCTGTGCGGCCCCGTCTACGACCGCTGCACGGGGCGCACGCTGCAGTGCGGGGGGTGCACGGCGAGCGGCAAGGTCTGCAACCTCGTCACCCACGAGTGCGTGACCCCGCTGACCACGTGCATCCAGCTCGGCGCCGAGTGCGGCGAGCTGCGGAACACCTGCGGCCTCTTCGTCGACTGTGGCACCTGTCCGGCCGGCAAGATCTGCAACGCCGGCACGCACAGGTGCGAGGCCTGCCCGGCGAAGCTCAAGTGCGCCGATCTGGGCTTTGAATGCGGTGACGTCTGGCTCGGTTGCGGCGCCAAGACCAGCACGACCAACTGCGGGAGCTGTCCCGCGAGCGAGACCTGCAACACCACGCTCCACGTCTGCGAGCCGCGCTGCACGCCGGCGCCCAAGGCCGAGATCTGTGCGGCGCGCGGGGCCGAGTGCGACCCCGTCTCCGATGGCTGCGGCGGGATGGTCAACTGCGGCGGCTGCCCCACGGGCCAGCAGTGCGGCATCAGCGGCCTCGGCAACCGCTGTTCCGCACCGCCTCCCTCCGTCAACTGCATCTCCTTCGGCTACGAGTGCCTGCTGCCGGGCGAGAAGCTCACCACCGCCTGCGGGGAGACGGTGAGTTGCGGCACCTGCCCCAGCGGACAGGTCTGCCGCGCGAACCACAAGTGCGGACCACCTTGCACCCCCAAGAAATGCGACGTCGCCCGAGTACACCGGCAAGTGCGGGCAGCAGCTCGACGACGGCTGCGGCGGCAAGCTGACGAGCTGCAACTGCGCCGGTGGCGGGGCGTGCTCGACCAGCGCCGCCGGCGTCGTCGGCACCTGCCTGGCGATCAAGACCTGCGCGAGCTATGTCGCCAACGGCGGGGTGGGGGACAAGTGCAGCGTGCTGGGTGCTGCGTCCAAGGCCTTCCCCAAGGGGGACGGCACCTTCCTCGCCTGCCTGTGCCGCGTCAGCAACGGGCTGGCCAAGAATAGCTGCGACGATTCCACACCGACGGACTCGCAGGCGGGCACCTGCAAATGCAATGCGAACAGCTGCAGCGACTGCACGCTCAGCGGCACCTCGAGCGGTTGCGGTGGCACCCTGAGCTGCGCGTGTACCGGCGCCAGCGAGTATTGCAACCAGAGTTTGAAGCGCTGCTGCGCCAGGGCGAGCTGCAGCAGCGGCGCAGCCGATGAGGTCTGCGGGTGGAAGACGGACGCCTGCGGCGCTGATCAGTTCTGCCCATGCCAGTCCCCCGGTACTTGCATCGTGCCGGCTGGCCTGGGCGGTCCGCGCCCCGTCGCCCTGGGCGAGCAGGGACAGTGCTGCGTCTTCGATCGCGGCGCTGCCTGCACCGCGGCGAGCGGGATCGGCCGCTGCCGTGGCACCAATCCCTGTGACGGCAGCGCCGTGGATTGCTGTCCCAGCGGCCAGGTGTGCCTCGGGGACAACACCACCTGCTGTCAGCCGCGCACCTGCGGAACCGGCCTGCCGGGCTATACGGGCACCGCGGGATCGCCCTGCGTCGTCGACAGCCGCGATGACACTTGCGGAGGCACCTTCGGTCCCTGTAACTGCATTGGGAACGCCGTCTGCTCAGTTGGCGGTCGTCGCGCGGTAGCCGGCGAGACCGGCACCTGCTGTGCCTCCGCCTCCCAGTGCACGGGCGCCGGTGGCCCCTGTCAGTCCACCAACACCTGCACCGGCGAGGTCAGCAACTGCTGCGGCAGCGGCCTCTTCTGTAACGCGGGTACGAGCCGCTGCGAGCGCGCGGCCACCTGTGGCGACTTCACCACGGGTCTTCCGGGCCAGCGCTGCAGCACCGTCGCCGACGCGCGCTTCCCGCGCGGCGACGGCAGCAACCTGACCTGTAACTGCACGACCAGCGGCAATCGCGACAACAACACCTGCGTGAGCGGCACCTGTCAGTGCAACGCGCGGACCTGCTCGCCGGGCGGCACCTTCGACTGCCGGCTCAACGCGCAAACCGACCGCTGTGCCGGCACCCTTAGCTGCGGTTGCGAGAGCGGGAAGGTCTGCAATCCCACCAACGGCCAGTGCTGCACCGCGCTGCAGTGTCCAGCGGGCGGCGTCGCGCGCGGGGGCACGCAAGCTGCAGAGCTGCGGCCAGGCGGAGATCTCCTGCGTCTGCTCGAACTCGTACGATCACTGCGACGCCACCACGAAGAAGTGCGGATGCACGCCGGATCTGTCGTGCGTCTATTCCGACGGTACGAAGAAGACCGGCGACCAGATACCGGACGGTTGCGGCGGCTTCATCAACTGCAGCGGCTAATCCACTGCGGCAATGGGAGGGACGGCTACGCATGGTTCACGCGCACCAGAAAACCTCGCGCCGCACGCAGGCGGAGCCCTCGCGCTCGCCGCGCAGGGGGCCCTGGGGCTCTTCCTGCTGGCCACCGCTGCTTGTGGTGACGAGCTACCGCGGAGGCGACCCTTCGACGGCCGCGTGCTGGACGCCGCCGGCAGCGACGCCCGCGCGGACGCGCGCGTCGCGCGCGCCGACGCCGACGCCGCCAGCGAGGCCTGCGCCACCAGCGCCCTGCCGATCGAGCTGCGGCCGCTCGACATGATGTTGGCGATCGACACCTCGGGATCGATGGACTACCCTTGACCCGGACGATCCCGTCGGCGCCTCCACCAAGTGGCTGGCCGTCAGCGAGGCGATCAAAGCCTTCGTCGCGCAACCCGACTTCGCTGGACTGGGGGTCGGGCTGCAGTACTTCCCGCTGCTGCCGAGCGCCTGCGACGTGTCGCGCTACGTCGCGCCGGCCCAGGGCATCGCCAACCTTCCCGGCGCCGCCGCTGCCATTACGAGCTCCCTCGAGAAGCGCGGCCGCTCCGGCCTGACGCCGATCGTGCCGGTGCTCGAGGGCGTGACAGCCTACCTGCGCAAGTGGGCCACGGACCACCCCGATCGGCGCCCCATCATCGTGCTCGCCACCGACGGCGTGCCGGACACGAGCTGTCTCAACGACCGCCAGGGCGAGGGTGTCGTGGGCGGGCTGCCCAACACCTTGGCCAACGCGGTGGCCGTCGCCCGCGCGGCGGCGCGCGGCACGCCGAGCCTCTCGGTCTTCGTCGTCGGCGTGGGCAAGCAGCTCACCGCCCTCAACGACATCGCAGCGGCGGGCGGCACCGGGCGCGCCGTGCTGGTCGACGCGGCCAAGGACCCCGAGAAGTCCTTCCTCGAGGCGCTGGCCGACATCCGCCGCCGGGCGGTGTTCTGCGAGCTCGACATCCCGGCCGAGAACCGGCCGCGGATCGACTTCGAGCGCGTCAAGCGTGCGGCTGAGCTACAG
>JADJDT010000034.1 GCA_016702545.1 Pseudomonadota bacterium
TCAAGCGCGCGAGGGCAGAGGGTATCGCTAGGCTGTCGCGGAAGGCCGAGTGATGGCCGACACGGCGCGCCCCTACATCGACACGCGCTCGGGGTCGGTGGTGCGCCTGCCGGTCGCTGCTGGCGCCGACGCCGAGCGATACGTACCGATCGACGAGGCCGACGCCGCAGCAGAGGAGCGCGCGGCGCAGTATGACCGCCCGTGGGCCCGCCGCTGGCGCTGCTGCGCTGCGAGGGGCCACGCTTGGCGCGTCGGACTACCTGCTGACCGAGACTGGCACCGTAGCGCCTCAGACGCTATCCGGGCTGCGCAGCGAGAATCCCATCACGAGCATCGGATTCGAGGCTGCCGGCGGTGTCGCGTCTGCGCTCATCCCTGGCGCGCCAGTGGCGCGCGCGGGTGCGCTCGCAGCACGTATCGCCGGCGCGGTGCCAGCCGGGGGCAAGCTGGCCGCACTCGCGACGCGCGCTGTCGCGTCGGCTGTCGAGGGCGGCGCTCGTCGGGGCGGGCCAGGCGCTCACGCGCTACTCGCTCGACGAGGGGCCGACCGATGCGCGCAGCATCGCGCGTGACGTGGTAGGGGGCGCCGCACTCGGCGCACTCACAACATTGGGCGTCGCAGGCGCGGGCGTCGCAGCGCGCGGCGTGGCGAGCGTGGCAGAGCGCGTGGCGTCGATCGGCGCCAAGCCCAGCGTCGCAGCGCGATTCGCGGCCGACATGCTCGAGCACGGCGGCGCTGGCGTGACTGGCGGGATGACCGCCCGCATCGAGCTCCAGCGCGAGCTGGACGGCATCAAGGGCGTGCTCGGCGGGCTGCGGCAGCGCATGCGCGACGGGACGCTGGACGATGCCGGTCGCGAGGCCGTGGCGAGAAGCGAACAGCGCATCAAGGCCATCGGCGCGGAGATTGGCGCCATCGATGCCGAGATGGTTCCCAGCCTCGCCAAGAGGGCCGCCACGCGCCGCACCGAGAAAGAGCGCATCCGCGACACCACGGGAGGTCCAGAAGACCGAGGGCGTAGCCCAGACGCTCAGGCGCGAGCTACGCCGCTACTGGAACGTTGGCTCGACGGTCCCTGGTGCGCGCATGGGCATCACGCCCGACAGCGGCGACCGGCAGCTCGCCGAGCTGGCGCTGTACCGCGACGTGCTAGAGGAGCGTATCGGCAGCGCGCGCCGCGTGGCCAGCGAGCAGCGCAGGGCGGCCTACGCGCTCGACGGTACGGAGATGCTCTCGGCCGGCGCTGGCACGCGCAAGACCGTTACCGGGTCGCTCGACGATGCGACCTCGACCTATGCGCGCGAGGCGAGCGAGGCCGCGAAGAGCGATGTCAGTACGATGCGCGGGGCCACGAGCTTGCGCGACAGGACCGTGACCGAGGTCACGACGACGCCAGGGACGGCGACGGCAGCAGAGCGCGCGGCATCGCTGCAGGCCACGCAAACGCCCATTTCGCGCGAGGTGCTCGAGGCGATGGCAGCGAGTGAGACGCGCGGAGACCTCGCCCAATTTTCGCGTCGAAGAGCGCGCCGACCATCCTCGGCGCCGCAGTCGGCGGCGTCCCTGGCGCCATCATCGGCGCTGCGCTCACGTCGCCCACGCTGCAGCGCGTCGCCGGTGCTGCGGTGGGCAGGCTCATGGCAGCGGGCTCCGCTGGTGCTGCGCGCTACGGCCGCGCTGCCCGCGCTGCGCTCGTGGGAGCGACGCTGCGGCTCAGCGCGGATGACGCGGAGACGATCCGCGAGAGCGCGCTCGCCGAGCACAACGACCCTGCCGCCGTCGAGAGCGATGCCCTGGCAGGCTATCGCGACGCGGGCATGCCGGACGACATGGCGTCGCGGATGGCGCAGTACCAGGCGTCACGCGCGGCAGTGGTGCGAGACGCTGCAAGCGCCGCAACGACGCGCCAGGGGCGCGATGCGCTGGGCCGCACGCTATCAGCGGTGGGCGACCCTCGGTCGATCACGTCGCGCCTTGGCGTGCCAGACGCGCTCACGCGCGAGGATGTGGACGTGCTGCGCCGGGTCTACCCCGAGGTCTATGCGATGGTCGTCGCCGACGCGCGCCAGGCGCTCACGCGGCGAAGCAGCGAGTCGATATCGCCAGGGCTGCGGCGCAACATGCAACTGCTCGTGGGCGACGTGGCCGCCGTGCGCGAGTCAGTGGCAGCGCTGCAGCGCGCGACTGACGGCGCGGCCGATGATGATGGTCCGCTCACGCGAGGCATGGCGCGCGCTAGTGCGACGCTGGGCCGATCGACGCAGACACAGCTAGGGGCCGCGCAATTGGCACTTTCAGGCAAGGGAGGTTAGGCATGACGTGGAAATACGGCGAGGCGAATGAGTCTGTAGGGACGCTCGGAGCGACATGGACGAGCGGCGATTTTCGCGTGCTCGGCCGCGCTGGCGTGCTGCTGCAATTCGTCGTCGCGGCGAACGCCGACGCTGTCGGCACGATCAAGGTGCAGGGCAGCAACGACGGCACGACCTGGGATGACATCGAGATGGTGCTACCAGACGGCACGACGTCAACGACCTACGCCGTATCGAGCGGCGTCAATTCGTCGTTTGGCGCGCTCGTGGGCTGGTATTCTCGCATCCGCGTCGTGTACACGCGTACCAGTGGCGGGGCCGCCGCAACGCTGTCAATCGTGGCCTGCCGCACCAGGCAGTAGGGGGGCCACGCATGCGACGCATGATCACGCGCGGAGGGTCGGTGAGAGACGGCGCACTGCGACGAGCATCGGTGCGCTCGGCGTGGCCGGAAGCGGGTGCTGTCACAGCGGATGGCATATCGGCCCTGGCACGCTCTGCGGTGCTCTATGGCCAGACGATCGCGCCGTCGCTGTTCTACGTTGGGTCCTCCTACAACGGGACTACGTGGGTAGGCGATGCCGGGCCTACGCTCGCGCTCGCTGGCACCGGTGCGGCCCCCACGATCGTCGACGCTCCGACAGAGGCGGTTGCCGCCGAAGATGCCGGCGTCCTATGCAATTACGGGTCGGGCAAGTATTTCTCGTCGAGCCCGGATACGACGGCAGGCGACGTCACAACCGAGGACATGTTCTTCGAGTTGTGGCTAAAGCCAGGCCCAACGGCGCTTGATTTTGCCATTGCGAAAAGGGGCACGACAACGCAGGGATGGATGGTCTACAGCGCGTCGACGAGTGCGAAGCTGTCACTTAGGTATTCAGCGACGACCGTGGTGTCGAGCTGGAACATCGCCGCAGCCACCTGGACGCATCTAGTCGTAGGCGTCGATAGGAGCTCGTCCACCGGGGTCTACTGCGCCAAAGACGGAGTGCTTCAGGGCACCTCGTTTGACCCCACGGCGCTAACGACGCTGACATCTTCGACGGCAACTTTCGTTGGCGCCGTCAACGCGTCCGGGCCGTCATGCGCATCATCTATCGCACTAGCCGCGATGTGGAAAGCTAACGGGTGGCTCGACGCGAGCGACAAGCCAGCGCTCGCAGCGTGGGCGCTCGAGAGGTACAACACGGCGATGGGAGTATGACGGTGACGCGTGTCGCGACCGCGCTTATCATCATCGCGCTCAGCTTCGATTGCTCAGCGCGTCTGCAGACGCATCGCTGAGGTATCCGACGACGTCATGGACGCGGCGCAGGACCGCCAACCCCGCAAACGCAGAGTGCGCGCGAGTGGACACCATCGCGGCATTCCGGGCGCGCAGGAGCGGCAACGTGCGTCGTGCTAACGCATGCCGTATCGGGCGGGAGATTCAACGCAGGCGGCTGCTCTGCGGATGACGGCGGGGTGTGCGTGCGCGCCAGCACGGGGACGTACTACCTTCGCCCGCTAGGCACACCGCACGTCTGGCACGCCGACTACTACATTGCGGCGAGCGCGACAGACCAGGATGCTATCTCTGCCGTGACGTATCACTCGCGTGCGGATGCTGGCGCTATCGTCATATTCGATCGTGTCTACGACCAGACCGATACGCTGAACCTATACGACAACATCATATACCGCGGCGGTGGGCTGAAGCGAGCGTGCCAGGTCAGTACCACACTGACGGAGGACCTATCGCCGGTCGGCGTTGACATCACAGTCGCGTCAACATCGGGCTTCACCAACGGCCGCCTTGTATTCATCGCGCCGAGCAACGGCTATGAGCCGTCCATCTGGGCGTCGTCTATCGCTGCCGCGCCGAGCGACGCAACGCATATGCGAATCAGCGCCCCTCTGGGTTATACTGCGAGCGCAGGATGGCGCGTATCCGTCGTCTGGCAGCAGATACGCCAGCTAGACGGCACAGGAACGCCAGGACACACACCTGGCATGGTGATCGAAGGCATGGAATTCGACGGCAACGCAGCGTGTAACACGTACGTGCACGACTGGCGGTACCAGGATGTCGGAGCTATCAAGAGCGCGACCGTTACGGGCGTCTACGTGCACGACACGCCGGCCGAGGCGTTTACGATTTGCGGCACGACGCTCGTCAATTCGCGCTTCGTCGACCTGGCCGGGAGCGCAGTGCATAAGAGCTGTAGCAGCGGATACGACGACACGATCGACTCGATCACCACTATCAGGACTAATCAGCTAGGCGACGCGCTGCTTGGTCATAGCGAGGGGACGATCACGCTCAGCGCGAACGCTGGCCGTATCACGCTCACGGGAAGCGCCTTCACCGATGGCGGCGAGGGGGTGTTTGGACTGCTGAATGGCGACGACGCCGGCAACGTCGCAACCGGCAACACATTCGTCGGCACGCGCGGTGGTGCTCGCGCACCACGGCAGACGCGATTGACATCGCGAGCAATACCTACGTCGACACGCCACAAGTAGGGGGATGTCCGTGACACGATACGGAAGCGTGCGCAACATGCAGCCGCCCCACGGGCTCACGGCGAATATGTCCGAGTGGCTGCGCAAGGCCATGGCGGGGCAGACGGAGGACCTACGTTACCCTGCGCAGGGGATCAACCCGCCGGGGGCTGCAAGCGACCCAGCGCGCAACGCGTCTACTGGTCTACTTGAGTTTTCGGCGTCGAAGACTAACGTGATAGCCGGGGTGGCGCAAATGCCTCACGGGCGTATGACAGACTCGGATATCGTGCCTCATGTGCATGTGTACGGGATGACCAATCCAGTTGCGCCGAATGACATAGCACGATGGCAACTCAGTTACCGGACCGCCAACATCAACGCAGCGCGGCCGGCAGCCTACACGACCGTAACTGCCGATCAGGTTGTGGCGGCGCACGTAGGCGGCCAGCCTATTCACCAGATCGTCAGCTTTGGTCCGCTATCTGGCGTAGGCATCGGGCTCTCGGCGTGCATGGAATGGGTGGTGTCGCGACTCGGCGCGGACGGAGCTGACACGTATCCTGGCATCGTGACGCTACTGGAATTTGATCTACACGTCGAAATCAACAGCTTGGGGCAGGACCTATGATCATGCACGATCTGATCACGCTTCGCCGCTGGCCAGCAGCACGTTGCGGCGGCCAGAAGCGCTGGGCCGTCCAGTGGGAGCGCGGCGACGAGTATCGCGTCGAGGTCTATGACGACGAGGCCACGGCGCGCACGCGCTACTCGGCGGCGGCGCTGGCTGGCCACGTCGAGGCGCGACAGGGCGCTATGCTTCGCGTCCAGACCATGCTAGGATGCGAGCGACCGGAGGCTGTCAATGGGCCGGTTCACCGACCACGTTCACCGGGCAGTCACCCAGCGCGACCTCGAAGAGCGCGCGGCGCGTGATGACGGGTCGTCGCTGCGGCGCGACTGGAAGGCCTGGCCTGTGACGGTCGGGCTGCTGCTCGCTCTGGGCGGCAGCGGCGCAGGCATGGCGGCGCTGGTGCGCGACATCGATGCCTCGATGCGCACCATGGCCCGCGAGTCGACGGCCGAGCATGACCGCTCGGCGCAATCCCATCAGGACATTCGCGCATCGCAGCTCAGGTGCGACGACACAACCGCCAGGCAGGTCGCTGAGCTGCGCGACCGGCTGGCCAACATCGAGGCGCGGCTGCGCCTCGCGACACCGTCACGGCGGTGATGGGGAGGTGACCATGCTCCAGTGGATTGCGGATCATGCAGTAGTGCTCGGGCTCGTATCGAGCCTGCTCGGCGCGCTTGGCGAATGGGATGAGCGAGCACTGGACGCTCGCGCATACGCCCGTGCGGCGCATCCTGCTCTGGGTCGCCGAGATGCTGTCGTTCGTCGTGAGCAAAAACGTCGCGACTGGATCTGGGCAGTTCAAGCTGCCGCTGACCTCGCACCCTCCGCTCGGGCCGTCGAGATCAGGCCCGTCGACGCTCGCCATCATCGCGATGCTGCTGCCCCTGGCGAGCTGTGGCCCCACGTGGGCGCAGACGGTCGAGCGGTCGGCTGCTCGCACGCACGAGGCCGTGCAGGCCGCCTGGGGGGCAGCCAGGCCCGTGCTACATGCCAGGTGCCTAGCGGCGGCCGTGGAGTGCGGCGAGGCCGGCAAGACGCGCGAGGCGTGCCCAGACTGGGCGCGGTGCCACGAGACGCGCGCTGCTATCGCAGCGGCGGTGCTCGCGGCTGAGTCGCTGTCGGCGGCGGCGATAGACGCTGTCGCGGCAGGCGACCGGCAGCGGGCCGAGACGATTGTGGCGGAGCTGGTGCGGTCTGGTATGGTAGCGGCGGAAATGGCGCGACAGGCGACAGGGGGTGGCAAGTGAAAATGGCAAACGCACTGGTGCTGGACCTCGTGGTTGGCGCGCTCGACTTCGCGGTTCGGCTCGTGCGGGCCTGGCGCGACACGGGCGGGGCTGTGACGGCGACGCAAATCCGCCAGGCCGCAGAGGCCGTGCGGCTGGACGTGCTCACCGACGCAGCCGCCGAAGCCGCAGCGGCAGCCTCGGCGGTGAAGGATGGCTGACACGGTCGACCTCGCCTCGGATGTGTCCTACGCGGACGTGGTGCGCGACGAGCACTGGTCGCTGATTCGGCTCGTGACGCGCTCCGAGCCTCCAAACCCGTATGAGTACCCGCGCTCGGACATCGGACTGACGATGTACCTCCGGCAGTGCGGCATCGAGCATTTTTGCGGTCGCGAGGTGTCGCACGTCGAGCGACCGTCAGCTCTCGACGCGCGGCTGGCCGTCGAGCTGCCGCGCAGCAGCGGCACGCCAGACGAGCCCCTGTTGCTGCCGGCGCGCGTCGCGTGGCCTCGCCTGGCATGCGTGCTCCACATCGCAGAGTCACTGCGCGCCATCGCTGGCCCGCTGGAGGTGCTGCACTGGTGGAGGCCCGGAGCCTACAACGCAGCGGTCAGCAACGCGAACGAGAAGCCCGGCAGCGACCACGTCACGGCATCGGCTGTGGACATCATGGCGCGCGACGGGTCGCGGCTCGACGCTGCTGTGGAGGCGGTGATCGACCCTATCTGGCTGGCCGACCGAACGGACATGGTGCGCGGGATTAGCATCGGCCACCGGCGCGGGTCGCTCAAAATACATGTCGGCGTTTGGGCGCCTGCGACGCGCGCCAAGGGGGCACCGAGGCGGTGGAGCTATGACCCTGCTACGGGCGCGGAAGTGGCGTATCGGTAGCCCAACTGTCGGCAGCCGGGCCGGCGGGGGGCGCCCCCCGGCCCCCCCCCCCGGCCTCTGGGCCGTCCGTCACCCCTTACCGCCCTCCCGTATTCCCGCCGCACCTAATCTTGCTGGCCAGCGTGAGCGCCTCAGCGACCGACTGGACGCCCGTCAGCGGCGACAGCTCTTGGTGATGGGTGAGCGAGTGCGAGTCATCATCCGGCATCGCGGACGACACGAGCACTGGCGCGCGATTCGGCCGCAGGCATGCGGTTGCGTCGGTAGCGGGCTGCTGAGGCTTCGCTGGCGGAGGCGGCGCTGGCGGCGTCGCATCCTCGACGTACGGGATGCACAGCTGCGCTTCGGAAGCGGCCTCGGCGCGCTGCTGCGCCACTGCCAAGATGGCGATGTAACCCGCCAGGTCTACCAGCGTGTCGGGTGTCGCGCCAGCGCCACGCGCCACGCGGGACAGCTTGTCATCTATCCTCACCCGCAGCTGCTCGTCGCTCGACGCTCGCGAGAAGACCCGTATCGGGTCTATCGCGCTGTCGCCGTACGTCGCATTGCGCTCGCGCACCGTATCGGCGACGGTCTGTAGCCATGCGGCTACGGCGTCCGGTAGGCTCTGCGCTGCACTCTCGCTAGACATCGTGCACCATCCTTTCCGGCTCGTCGACGACCAGCCATGCCTCACCATGCTCGATCACGTAGCGCTCGGCGCTGGCGTGCTCGGCCAGCCACGCGGCATCATCGTCGACTTGCTGCTGCGAGTAGCGGTCTGACTCGTCCAGGTATTCGCTTGACATCATCATCATCATCCCTCCCCCCACATCTTGCGCGCGTACAGCGCGATGCAGATAGCGTCCGCTCGGCCGTCCAGCACGCGCCCGCGCGGAGTCCGCAGCGCGATGCCTGGCGCAGCCTCGGCCGCGACGACGAGCGCACGCTCCTTGGCGGTTGGGCCGCCCTTCACGCGGCGGCCCAGAATCGCGGGCTGCCACTCATGCGGTGCCACGAGGTGTGCTGCCGACCCTGCATATCCGGCCCACGCATCGACGACGCCGCGTATCCATCCGTATGCCTGACCGAGCGCGCAAGACGACACGACGCCCTGGCCGCCATAGGCGCGCTGGTGCTCGATGCAGACCACGACGACATCCCTGTTTCGCCATAGGATGGCGAGCATATCGGACACTGCTAGCGCACCCGCTGGACACTGGACCGGCATGTCGAGCGCGCAGACGACGGCGATGGCGCCACGAGCGCCTGGATCGATGCCAACCCAAGCGCTACTCATCGGACCACTCGTTCCCAAGCTGCACCGGGGCCGCACCGTCGAGGGCGTCGAGCGCACGCTCGACTCGCTTAACGTTCTGCATAGCCTCATCCACCTCGGCGCGCCGCGACTTTAGCATGCGCTCGGCTTCGACCCTGCCGGTCACCGCCGTGTCAAGCCTCCACATCATGCATACCAGCTCTGCCTCGAGGTCTGCCTTGGTGCGGCGGCTACTCATCGGACCACCCCCAGACGTCCGTTGCCTTCTTGCTGATCAGCCCCATCTCGCGCCGCACCTCCCACCAAGCGAGCGCCTCGGGCCGTGGTTAGCCCTCCGTCCATCAGCGCCCTCAGCACGCCCGTCTTGGTCGTCGCGGCCGTCGACCACGCGCGGCCGTCGTCTGTCTCGCTGGCCAGCTCGGCGAGCAGCGCAGCGTGGTCGGAGATGACATCCCGCAGCCGCAGCGCATGCCCCCAGGTGCGCGCACGGCCCGTATCCTCGACGGCGCCGCGGTCCTCCACCCACGCGCGGAGCTCCTTCTCAAGGCGGTCGAGCGCCGCCCTGGCGGGCCGTAGCACCATCGCGACGCGACGGGCATCCTCGTCGGTAGCGATTACCGGCACGCCATCGTGATTGGTGATGGTCGCCAGCTCCGGTACGGCCTTGACGACGCCGGCGCAGTAGTGGCGGCAGTGCGTCCTGATGGGACAGTGCGTGCACGTAGCGCCACCCGCTGGCTCGCCGTGGTGCTCGACGTGCCACGCCACGGCGGCCTCGACGGTGATGCGGTTGTCGGCATCGTCGTCCTCGCTGCGCAGGTCGAGCACGTCGACGATGCCGGTGTCGAGCTGGACGCGCATGACGTAGGCGGGCATCCCGTACTTTTCGGATGCTAGGTAGGCATACGCGCGCATTTGTCGGTCATCGTAGATCGGCGGCAGCCCGCCGCATTGGCCTGTTTTCCAGTCGACGACGACGGCGAACGGTTCGTCGTCGTAATCCTCGCGGATGTCGATTGCATCGGCCGTACCGTGGAGCACCGCACCGTCAAACACTGCTGCCATGCTGACCTCTGAGCGCGTGGCCGGAGATCAACGGGCCGAGCATCGGAGGTCAGTCGCGCGAGCATCGCGTCTGCTGCGGCGACATACCCGAGGCTGCGGATGACCTCGTGGAGCGGGTCCTTCGGCCGCGCCTTGACGGCGGCCTCGATATCGGCGTGGATCTGCGTCCCGCGCGCCATGGCCTCGGACTGGCCAGCATCGCGCGGCAACGACTCAGACAGCGCGCCGAAGACGCCGCAGCGGCGGCCCAGCGAGCTTGCGCGTATCGCGATCATGGTGCACCACCTTTCACGCCAGCCCACGCCGCGACTTGCAGCGTGGGCTGGCAATCGCGCCTAGAAGGGGATGTTGTCGGTCTGGCTCAGGTCCTCGCGCGGCGTGACGGCCTGTGTCGGCGTCGGCGCAGGTGCGGGAGTCCCGCGACGCGCGGCCCTCGGCGCGGCGGCGACCGGCTCAGCCCACGGCTCGATCCGCAGGCCGTCCACCTCGGCGCCGGCCGGGGTCTTGACCTTGTGCGTGGTGACGAGGACTCGCTTGCCCTTCCACGCGCTTGTCTCTTCGCCGAATTCGCGAGCAAGTACCTTGAGATTCGTCTTGTTGAGCACCATCCCTTGATCCAAATCCTCGAAGTACACGACCGGCCGCGAATCAGTACCGCCCGTGTTCTTGTTCTCGAATTCCTCGATCTGGCAAATGTCGAGCGTCGCGAGCACGCGCTGGCCGACCATGTCCTTTGCCGACAGGTACTTACCGCTGATGAGGTCTTTCACGTTCATGGCTACTCTCCTTGGTGTTTCGCGGCCCGGTATGGGCCGTGTTACGTTCTGTTCTACGCGGAGCGGAGCGGCGTGTCAAGATTTATTTTCGCTGCATGACAATGCTTGACACGCGTCCTATTATAGCGTAGCTTCACAAGCGGAGGTGACGAAATGGCTGCTACGAAAAAGTCAAATAAATCAACGATGGTGTGGGTGCGAATGGACCCGGCGCACGTTCGCGCGCTCGACAAGTGGCGGCGCACCAACCGCCACCCGATGAGCGGGACAGAGCCGACGCGGAGCGAGGCCATCCGCGTGCTCGTATGCACGGGACTGGCGATGATTGAGGTGAGTGAAGCCGTCGAGGCGGCCTGATGGCTGCGGACGCGGCGCGGACCGCCGCTGATTTCCTCGCGCTGTTCGGGGTCGGGCCAGACGATCCAGTCACATTCCAGTGCTTTGACGACAGCTCGAAGAAGCGGCGCCACCTCGCGCGCGTAATCCACGCCACACTGGCGAGCTGCGCCGACCAGCTCGCGGCGCTCAACGCGATGGGCGCCGGTGTATTCTGGACGTGTCAGCGTGCGACGGGGTAGGCCGCAAGCTGGCAAACTACCGCCACGCGCGCGCGGTGTGGGTGGACGTCGACAGGCCAGGGCTGGACTGGCTCGACGGCCAGCCAGAGCCGACCGCCGTGGTGCGCACGGCAGCGGGGCACCATGCGTACTGGCGCCTTGCGGACGGCGCGGACGTCGACGCGGCGGCACTCACGTCGCTCTGCCGCCGGGCAGCGCAGGCGTGCGGCGGCGACGCGGCGGCGACCGATGCCGTGCGCGTGATGCGGCTGCCTGGGTACCGGCACCGCAAGGGTGAGCCGGTGGCCGTCGAGGTGGTGTCCAGCTCGTCGGCGACGTACGACTACGGCGACCTCGTCGCGGCGTGGCCGGAGGTGCTCGAGCGACCGGCCGACAAGCCCGTGGCGGTCGCTGCGCCGGTGGTGCGCGCAGCACCGAGCGGCGAGAGCACGCGCTATGGGCTGGCGGCGCTGGCGGCTGAAGAACGGCGGATAGCTGCGGCCCCTGTCGGCCAGCGCAACGTGGCGCTCAACCGGGCGGCATTCGCCGTCGGTCAGTTCGTGGCCGGCGGCGAGCTCGAGGCCGCCGCAATCGACCGCGTGGCGGCCGTGGCGGTGGGGGCCGGGCTGTCGGCCGGCGAGGTGACTGCGACGGTGCGGTCAGCCGAGC
The DNA here is from genome assembly GCA_016702545.1 of Pseudomonadota bacterium. Taxonomy (GTDB): domain Bacteria; phylum Myxococcota_A; class Polyangia; genus JADJTL01. Next base: position 11,880 of record JADJDT010000034.1, read on the forward strand.
GGGCCAGCGCGGCGCACCCACGGCAGCGGCCCGAGCGGCCGGCGCTACCGGGCGGGGCTGGGCGGCCTGCGCTGCGGGTGGCGACGGAGCCCGTCGAGCCCGTCGAGCTGAGCGACGACGAGAAGCGCGCGGCCGAGCTGGCCCTGGCGCGCCAGGCGCTCCCGCTGCGGTGGCGCTACGGGCGCGACGGGATGACACTAATTCACGCCGTCGACCATGCGGCGGCAGCGGTTATACTAGCCAACGACCCGGAACTGCGCGGGAAAATCAGTTACGACAACTTCCGTGGCCAGCTCGTGACAACGGCCGAGCTGCCGAGCGGGCCGGGGCTGCTGCCGGTGGACGCTGGGGTGGTGGTGGACGACGGCGTCGAGGGTGCCATCCTGGGATGGATGTCGGCGGCATGGCCACAGGGCCGGTGGGACGTGTCTCACGTGCGGAGCGGGCTGCGGCAGATTTCGCGGCTGGTGCATCACGACACGCTGCACCAGTGGGCCATGGGCGCGGCCTCGGCGTGGGACCGGGTTGACCGCCTCGGGACGGCCGCCGCGACCTACTTCGGCGCGCCAGGTGAAACGGCGCAACTGGCTGTAAGGCTGTGGTTTTTGAGCGCTGCGGCGAGGGCAATCTACCCTGGCGCGAAGGCTGACAGCGTGCTCGTGCTCACAGGGGCAGAGGGTGTGGGCAAGAGTACCACGGTGGAGGCGCTCTGCCCACGCGGGCAGTGGTTCTTGCGCGGGCTTCCGCCGCTCACGGGCGAGGAGTCGGCGCGATTCCTCAGCGGTAAATTCCTGGTAGAAATCGACGAGTTAGACGCATTCCGCAGGGCTGACGGCAATAGGGTCAAGGCGTTCCTGTCGCGGCCTACGGACAGCCTTAGGTGGATCTACGAACGGAATAGCGTAGACGTTCCGCGACGTTGCGCGATGGTCGTGACGCTCAACCCAGAGGCGGGCGGGTGGCTCACCGAGGCGATGGGGCTGCGGCGGTGGTACACGCTGCTGTGCGGGCGCTGCGAGCCCGCCAGGGCGGCAGCGGACGCGACGCAGCTATGGGGGCAGGCCATATCGGAGGTGCTCGCAGGCGCGTCCTGGTGGCCCACAGAGGCCGAGCGGGCGCGGCTGGCGCATGAGGCCGAGTACCACACCATCGGCGACTCGCTCCAGCCGTGGGTGGACGAGTGGCTGTCGGCGCCGGAGCGGCGGGGCCAGCCAGTGCAGATCCTCGAGCTGCTGCGAGCGCTCGGCCACGAGCGGCACCAGATACGGCGGGGCGACGAGATGCGGGCGGCCGAGCTGCTGCGCGTGTCGGGGTATGTGCGCGTTCGCACCATGATCGACGGTCAGCGCGCGTGGCGGTGGGTGCCAGGCGCACAGGGGGCAGCCGATGATGAATAGGAATCGATCAATCGCTCATGTCGCTGCCCCGTGGGTGCCTGGTGGGGCTCAGGTAGGGATACAGGTAGGGCATCTAAAAAGGTCATATGTTGAGCATGGTTATCCACTATTACCCTCTATACCTCTAAGAAATACACAACATACCCCCAGGGGCTCTACGTATGCGCTACACGCTGGGGGTTTTGGTCATCTCGTTTTCAGGGGGCAATGGGGGCAATTTGGGCTAACTAGTTGGTACAAAAGACGAATGCGACTGCCCTACCACGAAAAAGACGGGGGGCATCAAGGGGGCAGTGGGGCATTCACTGGCCGGCTGTGGCGGCAGAGGAGGCGACCAATGAGCAAGACAGAGCATCTCATCCTGTGGGCCGACGGAAGCTTCGACCGGTGCGCGACGGTCGCG